>CAWCZZ010000019.1:0-382216 GCA_963800195.1 uncultured Acidobacteriota bacterium | reverse complement strand
GATCTGAAATCCCTTCCCATGCCGGAGCTGCTGAAAAAACTGGGCTCATCTCCGGATGGTCTCAGTCAGGCCGAAGCACAGAAGCGACTGGCGCAATATGGTCCGAACGAGATCAAAGAAGAGAAGACTAACGCGTTTCTAAAGTTCCTTACCTACTTCTGGGGCCCTATTCCGTGGATGATCGAAGTGCAGTCATTCTGTCGGGGATTGTCCGGCACTGGCTCGACTTCTTCATCATTCTTTTGCTGCTTTGTTCCAATGCAGTGGTCGGCTTCTGGCGAGCAACACCAGGCGGGCAACGCCATCGCTGCTCTAAAGGCCAAGCTGGCGATCAATGCCAAGGTGAAACGTGATGGGAAGTGGGACACCCGGAAGGCATCGGAACTGGTTCCGGGCGACGTCATCCGTCTGCGACTAGGCAACATCGTGCCCGCCGACGCGCGCTTGCTGGCGGGCGATCCAGTGGAAGTCGATCAGTCCGCCTTGACCGGCGAATCCTTGCCCGTCACAGCGAAACCTGGCGCCGCGGTGTTTTCAGGGTCGATTCTGCGCCAGGGCGAAATCGACGCGATGGTGTACGCCACGTGGTGCCAGCACCTACTTTGGCAAGACCGCGCAACTGGTGCAGGAGGCCCACACCGTCAGCCACTTCCAGCGTGCCGTGCTGAAGATTGGCGATTACCTGATCGTTCTCGCAGTGGCCCTGGTGGTGTTGATCCTCGCCGTAGCGCTCTTCCGCCGCGACCCGATTCTCAATACCTTGGAATTCGCCTTGGTGCTTCTGGTGGCCGCGATTCCCGTGGCGATGCCCACTGTGCTGTCCGTGACAATGGCGGTCGGCGCACGTCTGCTGGCGAAAAAAGAAGCAATTGTGACACGGCTAGCGGCGATCGAGGAACTGGCGGGCGTGGACGTACTGTGCTCGGACAAGACCGGCACCCTGACCCAGAACAAGCTGACGCTGGGCGATCCATTCACCGTGAACGGTATTCCCGCGGATCAGGTCATTCTGTGGGCCGCACTGGCTTCGCGGGCGGAAGACAAGGACACCATCGACCTAGCCGTGATTGGTGGTGTGAAGGGCAACCAAGTTTTACAGGAGTATGAGGTACTCCATTTCCAGCCCTTCGATCCGGTGCATAAGCGCACCGAAGCCACTGTAAAAGGCGGGGATGGACGGCTGCAGTCTTCTGTGGCCAAGGGAGCGCCACAGGTGATCCTCGAAATGTCGAAGAACGCCAGCGATGTTAAGGCCGCCGTCGAGAAAGCGGTCAACGAATTTGCGGGGCGCGGCTTTCGCTCCTTGGGCGTGGCCCGGGCGGATAAAGAAGGCAATTGGCAGTTTACTGGCGTGTTGCCATTGTTCGATCCGCCGCGCGAGCAGCGCAAAAGCAACCATCGCGAGCGCCCGGCAGATGGGCGTGGACGTCAAGATGGTTACGGGCGATCAATCGGCTATCGCACGAGAAACTGCCATGCAACTAGGAATGGGCGCCAACATCATGGATGCCAGCGGGTTGGGTGACACGAAGCATCACGAGACGGCGCAGTCGGCGGAGGCCATCGAAAAAGCTGATGGCTTCGCGCAGGTATTTCCTGAACATAAATTCCATATCGTCGATGTCCTGCAGCAGCGTGGTCCATCGTCGGAATGACCGGCGACGGAGTGAATGACGCTCCCGCGTTGAAGAAGGCAGACTGTGGTATCGCCGTTTCTGGGGCAACAGACGCGGCCCGTGCAGCGGCGTCCATTGTGCTGCTGACCTCTGGCTTGTCGGTGATCATCGACGCGATCAAGGAGAGCCGTCGCATTTTCCAGCGGATGAACAGCTATGCCATATACCGCATCGCCGAAACGCTGCGCGTGCTCCTGTTTATGACGCTGGCGATTCTGGTGTTCAACTTCTATCCAGTCACTGCAGTGATGATCGTGATGCTGGCGTTGCTCAATGACGGAGCCATCCTGTCCATCGCCTATGACAATGTTCATTACAAGGACAAGCCCGAGGCTTGGAACATGCACTTGGTGCTGGGCGTCTCGACCGTGCTGGGCGTGATTGGAGTCGTGTCAGCCTTCGGGTTGTTTTATCTTGGCGAGCGCGTCTTTCACCTCGACCGCGCCCATATCCAGACGCTGATGTACCTCAAGCTTGTCCGTGGCAGGACATCTCGACGATTTTCCTGACGCGCACGCGGGGACCGTTCTGGTCCATCACGCCCAGCGCGGATTTTGTGGGTAGCAGTGCTCGGCACACAAATACTGGCGACCCTCATTGCGGTTTTCGGAGTATTCATGACACCGCTGGGTTGGGGTTGGGCGGCGTTTGTTTGGGTCTACGCTCTAGCTTGGTTCCTCATAAATGAGCAGCTCATGAAGCTCCTCGCCTATCGAATCTTTGATCCAACGAAGCTTCCATTCGGCGGAGAGCCCGATCGATCTCTGGCCGCAGGTCACCACACACGCCTATCAGCTCTATGAGGAGCGTGTCCATGGTGAAAGCCAACAGGATCAGGGCTGCGCATGAGGCGGAGAAGGAGATTAGAAAAGATCGATCGGGAAATGTCATGATTAGGTAAAAGTCACTCATAACACCCTCAAAGTGACCACCGACTGATGGCGCCGCCGGATGGCACGGCGCCTCTTGCGATTCCGTATCACGTAGGCCCGGGCGCGGCACGAGTGCGTGTGGAAGCTTCCATTGACTGGGACATCAAGGAGTGTCTGATGTAATCGCCCAAGTTCCGGGGGCGACGGAGCCTGACGAATGGGTGATTCGCGGCAATCACCACGACGCTTGGTAAACGAAGCAGGAGGACCCGATATTGGGTCAGATCTGGTTTGTTCGAAGAAACGAGAGCGATTGGAGAACTGGTGAAGGAGAGGGTGAAGACCGCGGCGCGCCATCATTTATTGCGCCATCGGTAGGTGAAGGCCGATGCTCCTCGTCCAACAAAGTGGACGGAGGCGGCACCCTACCCGATTCGAGACAGCGCGAGGTAACGTTGATTCACACGGACTCCGATGAGCGCGCGGGTACTTGGAGATGAAGAGCTGGCGCCCACGCTAAAGCACACTTTATACCTCAGAAAAAATCCACAACTGATCAATGTTGCTCATATTCTACGGGCAGAACAACATCTGCTCGAGACCACAGCAGAAACACCGGGCGCTTTTCCGCACACTGGGCCACCGTTTCAATGGGCTGCCCCTTAAAGGTAGTTGAACTTTCCACGCTGGAGTCTCCCCATCTGATTCCCACCTAAACTCCCCCCGCCCGAGGTGTGTCCGGGAAGATTCAAGGAATGGTCAACACAGCTCAGACCTCAGCAAGCCACTGGGTTACAAATGTGATAGCCCTGAAACCCGCCATCCAGCTTTACGAGAGAAAGGGAAACTATAAAAGCCAGCATGTAAGACAAGATCAAGGAAGCTTGCCCGAGTTAATTTGTTTTCGAGGAGTGAGGCAATGATGGAAACTGAGCAGGGCGGTTCTGGTTCACGCCGACACATAAGTGCGCAATCAGCCAAAGAGTTCTTGGCGACGATCTGGCTGGAACTTCTGGATTGGGGCACGATTGCGCTTAATTCCGCGGGCAGGTTTCTCACAGCCATGCTCAACCTTGTCCTGCTGGCGATTGCGGCGACAATTGCGGTGTTCGCTGTGGTTGTCCTATTCCGCGGGAACAGATCACAAAACCGTCAAATGACTCGACGTTTTCACTTATTAGCGCCAAGATTTTCTTGAGGAGGACACGAGCCTTGGTTTCTGATTGATACTGGCGGAGGAGAACGGCGCCGTTTGTTGTGGGTCAAGTGCCTCAGGGGCAACCTACCGCGATTCTTCTACACCGCTGGGTCGTTGAATGAATAGTAGATTGTCTGACCCGCTGGAAGTGGGCGCGTGTTTGTGCTGAACATGCGTGTGGAGGTCGGCAGTGGAACACGCTCGTATTCGCATGCGGGACACGTCAGCCCTTCGATGACATGGACAAAACGACATTGGGACGAGGATTCGGACTTGGAGCGGAAAGGTATCGGGACAGCCATAATCCAGAGTAGCATTGAATGCCCAGCCAGCAATGCCTTAGACGGGCTGTCTTGCATGCGGTGATGGTCGCCTGAACCATGTCTCGTGATGAACATCACCACTACGAGCACTCCGAACATCTTCAGCACCGATTCGAGAATCACATCCCCCACGTCTACGGACTCAGGATAATTTTGTGATCATCTGCGGGCCAATAGATAAGGCAGCCCGAAAGCTGCCCTCCTGTGGAGCTACTCGAACGCGGAGCTTCAGAGAATGGTCACATTCTCTGCTTGGAAGCCCTTGGGTCCCTTGACGACATCGAACTGCACGGCGCTGCCTTCGGTGAGGCTCCTGAAGCCATTCGACTGAATCGCCGAAAAATGCACGAAGACATCTTCGCCGTTCTGGCGGCTGATAAAGCCAAATCCCTTTGCGTCGTTAAACCACTTCACTGTTCCTTGTTCCATGATGGTGCGTGTTCCTTTGTGTATTAAAAAATCTGGCCGAATGAGTCGGAGGGATATTGTAAGAAGATAAGTGTTCCGAAGGCGCTTGGTTGTTCGCTTCAGGGCGCTTTTCCGCTTGCGTCCATCCAAATCAGATGCTGAAACAAGCGTAGCACCTTATGTGGTCGGCGTATACGACCTAGCGCACAAAGGAGAGTTAAGTCGTTGTCCTAGCGGGCGTGCCAGGCCTCGTGCAATGCCTGCGCCTGGCGTGCATCTTGATCTGGGGCAAGGTCTTGCTGATATTTCAACGCCCACGAAAGCGGCGGTAGACAAATTCGGATACTTCGGACGCGCTTATGTAGGAGCGGGAGTGGTTCTTCATCGCGCCTCTAGGTTAAGCAGCTTCCTGAAGTTGGGCAATGGGAACGGTTCCGGCGACGCTGACCAGTACCTGGAGTTTCCCTGTCGGAATTCATAGGGCGGGGAAGGGCAGTGGAATACTGGAAAAACCGCCGGATTGGAGGTATGCTGCTGCCGAAAAGATGTGGGGGACGGACGGTGCGCAAGAACGCAAAGCAGTCTCTACTCTGGCTGGGCACCGGATCATCCCACAGGCTTCGCGGCGTGGTGCCTCACTCAGCAGCAATAGTCTGGATCGCAGCCGGTTACATTGTTCCGACCCGCGCTCGTCGTTGCGGATGCAACTAGCGTAGATTGGTTTGTAGGTCCAGACGGAGCCGGCAAATTGCTGACTCTAAGTTCTGTCTGTGTGGGCCGAGAGATAGCCATTGCGTTCATGCAAGGAGAACCTCCATGCTCATCAAGGCGGCGAGCTATCAGGAATTTGTACACGTTTTGTACACTCGACCCGTTTTTGTCGCCATTTCTGTCGTTTTGCCACTTAATAGAATCTGTAACTTACAGATTATTCAAGGCTGTTGAGCGTTCAAATCCATCTCTCTGCTCCATGTACTTTTCCAGCAACTTGCGATAGATCCATTATTCGTGAGCCTGGAGAGCCCAGCGGTTCATCTGTTGCCGAGCGCTTGAGGCGTCGAAGTCGCGGTGCTGGAATTCCGATTGTCTCCGAACGCTTAACTTCAAAAACCTGGGTCAAATAAGGGTCACGTAATTTTTCCCTCTGCGTAACTTATTGATTCTTAAAGTTCCCGTGAGAGGTCATCTGCGCCGCTAATTCGTTGAAATTACGGCATCTCACGGGGCTGTTAACCGAAGGGTTGTAGGTTCGAGTCCTACCTGAGGAGCCATTCTTTTCCCTGTATTTCCAATCGCTTAGATTGAATCCCAAGATTTTTGTACTGCTTTTGTACTGCCGGAAATATTTCTGGGGGAGAGTTACGTCCCGCCAGTATTAAGCAGTCAGAGGAATTCTGCTATGGCGGTTGTGATGGTTTTCGCAAGGCACTCCGAAAAGTGCCCAAAGACCATGGCAAAACCATTGAAACTTGCTGTGCGATTGCTCCCGGCTCATGTGGTCGCTGATGATTGGGGCTGGCAGACCTTTGTAGGTAATCATGCCGTGTTCAATCGAATGGCTGAGGTCGATAAGTTTGTGGCCCGACCGATTTGCTTCCTTGCCAGTCGTCATTGGTGCTTCTTCGAATTCAAAGGATACCCCTTCGATTGCTACCCACGGGGTCTGGATTCGAATGGATATCCTGTCAAATCAAGCTGCCCTACGTCCGGCGACCTTGAGCGATTCCGCAGCCCCAACATCGAAGCCGCGTATCGTTGGGTGGCCGTGCATCAGGTGCTGAACGAAATTCTTCGCTTGCGGGAAAACTTCGCGTTGATAATGTTGGGCCTGTTCTCGACTGCTCCAAAATGCCAGGCCACAACCTTTCTGGGTACCTTCTTCAAATGTCAAGAATTCATCAATGAACCCGTCCTGCTTTTTCAGCAGGGTCAGTATCTGGCTGCTCCACACCTTAAGGAATTCGTCCCTTTTACCCGGCTTAAGTTCGCCCTCAATTAACAGCATGTACATAGCTGGACTCCTCCACTTTCTACACTCAGACGCAGTTTGCTACCGGCCGCGTTGTCTTGCAGATGACGATGTGCAGAACGGGCGAAGCTGCTTTGTCGGTGTGCCATTCACGCAGTCTCCTAATAAAGAATTGTGCGACATTGGACTGACGTTGTAATGTTCTCCGAACAAAGATGACGAAGGACAACGTTGAGAACGCCACGCCGTATTGGGAGCAAGTGGAGAGAATAAATAAAGGAGAGAAAAATTATGGCTGTATCGACTGAAGCCAGTGCACTGCGCAAAATAGCAATCAGGCTTACTTCCTATCTAGGCTTCATTTACATTATCGCGGTAGTAGATCGCTCCAACGTTGGCATCGCTGCACTGCAAATGACTCCGGACTTGAAACTCAGCGCGGCGGCGTTCGGGCTGGGGGCTGGGCTATTCTTTTTAGCCTACGCGATCTTTGAGGTACCCAGCAACCTTGCTCTCCATAAAGTGGGGGCAAGCTTGTGGATCGGCCGAATTATGATCACATGGGGCATCATTGCGTCGGCGATCGGCCTGGTACAGGGTGCTCATAGCTTCTACGTCCTGCGCTTCCTGCTAGGAGCCGCCGAAGCAGGCTTTTTCCCTGGCGTTGTCTACTACATGACCTTGTGGTATCCGGCTGGCTATCGTGCCAAGTCGTACGCAATCTTCATGTCATTTGGCGTTGTAGCGTATATCGTGGTGGGCCCGCTCTCCACGTGGCTGATGACGATATCCAACGGCATATTGGGATATGCCGGCTGGAGGTGGCTGTTTGTTCTGGAAGGCTTGCCGTGTGTCATCTTGGGTATCTTCACGTTGTTTTATCTGACGGACTATCCCGAAAAGGCGAAATGGCTGACGTCGGAAGAGAAAGCCTGGCTGCAGGGCACGCTGGACGCTGAGCGCCGCGCAGAGCCGCCTGTGGAGCACCACTCGATTGGTTCCTTCTTGTCGGATAAACGCGTGTGGTTAATGTCAGCAGTCTACTTATTATGGGGACTCGGCAACTTGGGACTCCTGTTCTGGTTGCCCACGATTCTGAAGTCCGCCAGCAAGGTGTGGTCCAACCAGACAATTGGCTTTCTGTACAGCGTTCCGTTTATCTGTGCCTTCATAGGCTTGCATGTAATGACCTGGATTGCCCGGCGCACGGGTGATCGAGGAGGCGTTTTGATCTTCTGCAGCGTGGTCCCGTTCCTTGCGCTCAGCGCCAGCGCTTGGGTCACGTCGGCAACCCTGGCGTATGGCATGATCTGCGTCGGTACTTTCTGCGTCTGGGCACTCTTGCCAATCTTCTGGACGCTGCCGGCAGAATACTTGGGCGGCAAAACCGCCGCGGGCGGTATCGCAGTCATAAGCTCCACGACTGGTATTGGCGGCTTGCTCGGTCCCTGGCTTGTCGGATTGATCAAAGAAGCCACGGGCAAGTTCCCGTGGGCGATTGAAGCGCTGGCAATAGCATTCCTGCTCCAAGGCTGTCTTCGTTGTGGCCATGAAGATCGAGAAAAAGAAGGTTGGCGGGAAGATAGTAGCAGAGAGTGAAGTCGTCATCTGAAAGATCTGGATAAGTTGCTCTGGTCTGCATAGCAGCGAGTCCAATAGATTGCGGTGAGATGAAGCGGACGGGGTTGGCGGAGGACTTCGGTACCTCAAGAACGCCAAGATCGTCCGTTTTCTCGCCTTTGCAAATGCGGGAAGAAGCAAGATCGATCCACGCACTATTCCAGGCGTTTCAGAAACATTTCGACTGGGGCAGGCTCCGGCTTTGCGATGGAAGTGCGGCTGCCCGCAGGAGTCGTGCTGTTCGCCGGCGTATATCCTTGGTCACTATCCAGAGCTGCTCAATTCTGCTATCTTCTTAAGCATTACTAAGCATTTTAGGTTCCAGGAATAAGCGATCTTTTATTGCGCGTTGATTGCGCAAGTCCGTGTTGGTCTGGGCTCTGGCTTCGTAATTGTTTGTTTCATTTGGCGCGTTCCTCTTCTTTGACAGGTTCGATTATGTGTAAGTGCCAGCTGTGTCCAGACTTCACCTGTGCTTCTGCAGCGTCTCCATCGCTTCCTTTCTGCGGCAGCAGATCTGGCCCGTGGCCTAAGTTCTGGTCCGATTTCGTCTTGCATCTCTCCGCAAGCCAGCGTCGAGAGACAGCTACAAAGATTCGTTCCTGCAGTTTTGCTTGAAATCAGATGTTGGGCCGGTTCCTGAGACTTATTGCGGAAAAGAGATTGATTCATGAAGAATTGGGGCATTGTTCCCGCTATTCTGCGGGCTCTAATAGGCGCAGCATTTTTTCTTTCTGTAGTTCCGGCCGCTTGGGCGCAGTCTGCCACCAACACTACCCTGAATGTTTCGTCCAACAATGTGTCGACGGGAACTGCCGTGACGCTGACGGCCTCGGTGGCCTCGGGGGGGACGCCTGTGACTGCGGGGCTGGTGGTATTTTGCAACGCCAGCGCGACGCACTGTGAGGACTCGGCGATCTTTGGCAGTGCGTGGATGACGAGGTCGGGAACGGCGACCATCCACAAGACTTTTGGTCTTGGAACACACAACGTTCAGGCGGTATTCAAGGGAACGAACTCTTACGCCGCAAGCACCTCAGCAACAGAGGCGGTGACGGTCACCGGTTCGGCACTGCCGACGACGACCACGATCAGCGCCTCGGGGGCACCGGGTAGCACGGTTCTGACCGCAACCGTCACCTCCAGCAGCGCCGTGTCTCCGACAGGCAGCGTCTCGTTTCTGGAAACAACCAACGGCAACTACCAGCTTGCGTCGGTGGGATTGGCTGCGGCCGTGGTGACTACGGGATTCAATAGCACCTCGGGACCGGCAAGCTCTTCGAATCAAGCAATCGCAGTCGGCGACTTCAACAACGACGGCAAGTTGGATTACGTGGTCGCCAGCTTAAAAAGTCCTGCTACCGCAACAATCATGTTGGGCAACGGCGACGGCACCTTCACGGCGGGCGCAACGTATTCGGCGGGTGCTTACCCGGAAGCGGCCGTGGTGGCCGACTTCAACGGCGATGGAAATCTGGACATTGCATTTGCCAACTCCTCGGGCAACGGCGTGACGATTCTGCTGGGCAATGGCGATGGCACCTTCACTGTCGCTGCCAACCCTGCATTGGGCTATGCGTCATCCATCACCGTGGGAGATTTCAACGGCGACGGAATTCCGGATCTGGCGGTGGGCAACAACGACTTCAATTACGAAGTAACGATTCTGCTGGGCAACGGCGACGGCACCTTCACAGTCGGTCCCAGTGTCGTCCTGCCAGAGTGGTCGGTAAATCCGGAAGGCATTGTGGCCGCGGACTTCAATGGCGACGGCAAAACCGACCTTGCGGTAACCAGCTCAGACAGCTACTCACCGGCGAGTTATGTAGTGACGATTCTGCTGGGTAATGGCAATGGAACCTTCACTACGGGCCAGAGCTATAACACAGGCGCATCCGATCTATCGATTGCCGAGGGCGATTTCAACGGGGATGGGATTCCGGATCTCGCCATCGCAAACTATGCCGGCAACTCGGTGACGGTTCTGCTGGGTAATGGCGATGGGACCTTTACTCCTGGCACGACCGTGGCGACGATTGCCAGTCCTTTTGCGATTACCGCCGGGGATTTCAATAATGACGGCAAGACGGACCTTGTCGCGACGAATTACAGCAAGAGCACGGTGACAATTCTACAAGGCAACGGTGACGGTACCTTTACCGCCGCGTCGAAGGCCCCCAGTACTGGAGCGTCTCCCGACGGCATTGTGGCTGGCGACTTCAACGGCGACGGACTGCTGGATCTTGTCACGGCGAATTACAAAGCCACCACCGCATCGGTTCTGCTGCAGGCTGTAACTTCAACGACGACGGTGACCGCCAGTGGCGCATCCATCTCTGGAACGCAAACCGTCATTGCAAGCTATAGTGGTGACGGCACATATCAAGGTTCCACGTCGGCTGCTATACCGATTACCGGAACCCCAGTGGCAACCCCGATTCTGAGCCTGGCAGCCGGCACCTACACAGCCGGGCAAAGTTTGACCATCAGCGACACCACAGCAGGTGCCGTTATCTACTACACCAACGACGGAAGCACACCGACGACGTCTTCCACTCCTTACACGATCGCAATCACGCTCAACAGTTCGCAGACCATTTCCGCGATTGCGGCCGTCGGCAGTTCCATCAGTTCTGTAGCGACGGCAAGCTATACCATCGGCGGAGCGCCGCAGACGATCACGGTGACCACACCGGCGCCTGCGAACGCCGCCTACAATGGCCAGTTCACAGTTGCCGCCAATGCCAGCTCCGGCCTGGCAGTTGCGTACACTCCTCGGGTTCGTGCACGAACGCGGCGCGACGTACACCATGACGAGCGGCACCGGAACCTGCTCGGTGATCTTAACCAGGCCGGCAACAGCAACTACAACGCGGCCCCACAATGACCGAAACGGTTTCGGCGACGCAGGCGACGGCGGTGGTCACGCTGGGCAGTCTGACCCAGAGCTACAGCGGCTCGCCGGAGCCGGTGAGGCCACGACCTCGCCGACCGGTCTGGCCCTGAGCTACAGCTACACCGGTATCAGCGGTACCAGCTACCCATCGAACGACGGTCGCCGACCAATCCGGGCAGCTACGCGGTGGTGGCGACGGTCGTTGATCCCAACTACATCGGCCAAGGCAGCGGCACGCTGACCATCGGCCAGCTGAGCCCGGCACTGAGCTTTGCGCTGCAGCTTGGCGAGTCGGCGACCGCGCCATACGGCACCACGGTGTATTTCGAGTTGAGTATGGCCGCCACACCGCAGTGCCCCACTGGTACCGTGCAGCTCTACGTGGACGGCGTGGCCACCGGTTCTCCGGTTACCCTGACCGGCGCTTCTTGCTCGATCCCGGTGCAACTGGCGACGGCGACGATGAGCAACGGCCCCATAGCTCTATGCAGCCTACAGTGGTGACACCTACTATCAGGCTGGCGATACCTCGGGTCGCCGCTTTCGTACACGGTCACGCCGGACGCCACCACGGTGACCCTGGCCGCCTCTACCGGCAGCGCGAATGTCGGCTACCCGCTGACCTTCACGGCCACCGTCACTCCGGTGACGACCGGCAATGCGCAGGCTCCGGCGGGCAATGTCGAGTTCTTCGACGGAGCCACCCAGATCGGCAGCGTCGCGTTGTTGACAGCAAGCTCGCCTTATACGGCTGCCTTCACCACTTCGTCGCTGGCCGCTGGTTCGCACAACATCTCTGCCACCTTCGTGGATACTGACGGTAATTTTGGCGGCAACAGTTCGGCGGTCTCGGTGGAGGCGGTGAACCTGATTGTCCCGACCATTAACTGGACGCCGACTCCCACGGAGTTTGCCTACGGCACCCCGCTCGGTAGCGCGCAGTTGACTGCTACGGTCACCGACCCAATCACCAGCAATCCGGTCAACGGCACCATCGCCTTCAACTTTGCCTCGGGCGCCGTTCTTCCGGCGGGACAGCCCAACCTGATCTTGACGTTCACGCCAGCTGACCCGACTACCTATTCGAATAATTCGGCGCAGTTCACCATCATCGTCGATCCCGCGTCCGGTCACGGTGACGGCGTCGAGTCCGAGCGTGACGTACGGCGGCGCGGTTCCCACCATCACTCCGACCTTCGGCGCCTTCCAGAACGGCGATACCTCCGCCGTACTGACCACCCAGCCAACCTGCACCACTGCCTACACTACGACGAGCGCAGTGGGGAGCTCACCCTCCACCAATTGCTCGGGCGCCGTGGCAGCCAACTACAGCTTCACTATGTATCGGGTAGCGTGACGGTGACGCCAGCCACCCAGACGGTCAGGTGGGCACGGCGGCTCCTGCCAGCGCTGCCTACAACGGCCAGTTCACGGTCGCCGCCACTGCCAGCTCCGGACTTACGGTTGCGTACAGTTCCTCGGGTTCGTGCACGAACGCCGGCGCGACCTACACGATGACGAGCGGCACGGGAACCTGCTCGGTGCTCTTCAACCAGGCTGGCAACACCAACTACAACGCCGCCTCGCAAGTGACCGAGACGGTTACGGCCACGCTGGCCGGCCAGGCGACGTTGACGGTGACGGGCATGCCGACGACGGCACAGGCCTACGGGGCGACCTTCACGGTTAGTTCGTCGGGCGGTTCGGGCACAGGCGCGGTGACGTATTCGGCCACCGGAGCCTGCTCGGTGAACGCCGGCAGCGGGCTGGTGACGATGACCAGCGGCACGGGAACGTGCTCGGTGACGGCGACCAAGGCGGCTGACGGCAACTACAGCAGCGCGACTTCGGCGGCGGGCACGGTCACGGCCTCGCCAGCCAGCCAGACGATCACGGTGGGTACGGCGGCTCCTGCCAGCGCTGCCTACAACGGCCAGTTCACGGTCGCCGCCACGGTCAGCTCGGGACTTACGGTTGCGTACAGTTCCTCGGGTTCGTGCACGAACGCCGGTGCGACCTACACGATGACGAGCGGCACGGGGACGTGCTCGGTGCTCTTCAACCAGGCCGGCAACACCAACTACAACGCAGCCACGCAAGTGACCGAAACGGTCACGGCCTCGCCAGCCACCCAGACGATCACGGTGGGTACGGCGGCCTCCTGCCAGCGCTGCCTACAACGGCCAGTTCACGGTTGCCGCCACCGCCAGCTACCGGACTTACGGTTGCGTACAGCTCTTCAGGTTCCTGCACGAACGCCGGTGCGACCTACACGATGACGAGCGGCACGGGAACCTGCTCGGTGCTCTTCAACCAGGCCGGCAACACCAACTACAACGCCGCCTCGCAAGTGACCGAGACGGTTACAGCGACGCTGGCCAGCCAGACGACGTTGACGGTGACGGGCGTGCCGACGACGGCGCAGGCCTACGGGGCGAGCTTCACGGTGAACTCGTCGGGCGGCTCGGGCACAGGCGCGGTGACGTACTCGGCCACCGGAGCCTGCTCGGTGAACGCCGGCAGCGGGCTGGTGACGATGACCAGCGGCACGGGAACGTGCTCGGTGACGGCGACCAAGGCGGCTGACGGAAACTACAGCAGCGCGACTTCGGCGGCGGGCACGGTCACGGCCACGCCAGCCAGCCAGACGATCACGGTGGGCACGGCGGCTCCTGCCAGCGCCGCCTACAACGGCCAGTTCACGGTCGCCGCCACGGTCAGCTCGGGACTTACAGTTGCGTACAGTTCCTCGGGTTCGTGCACGAATGCCGGTGCGACCTATACGATGACGAGCGGCACGGGAACGTGCTCGGTGATCTTCAACCAGGCTGGCAACACCAACTACAACGCCGCCTCGCAAGTGACCGAGACGGTTACAGCGACGCTGGCCAGCCAGACGACGTTGACGGTGACGGGCGTGCCGACGACGGCGCAGGCCTACGGGGCGAGCTTCACGGTGAGCTCGTCGGGCGGTTCGGGCACAGGCGCGGTGACGTACTCGGCCACCGGAGCCTGCTCGGTGAACGCCGGCAGCGGGCTGGTGACGATGACCAGCGGCACGGGAACGTGCTCGGTGACGGCGACCAAGGCGGCTGACGGCAACTACAGCAGCGCGACTTCGGCGGCGGGCACGGTCACGGCCTCGCCAGCCAGCCAGACGATCACGGTGGGCACGGCGGCTCCTGCGAGCGCCGCCTACAACGGCCAGTTCACGGTTGCCTGCCACGGCCAGCTCGGGACTTACGGTTGCGTACAGTTCTTCGGGTTCCTGCACGAACGCCGGTGCGACCTACACGATGACGAGCGGCACGGGAACGTGCTCGGTGATCTTCAACCAGGCCGGCAACACCAACTACAACGCCGCCTCGCAAGTGACCGAAACGGTCACGGCCACGCTGGCCACCCAGACGACGTTGACGGTGACGGGCGTGCCGACGACGGCGCAGGCCTACGGGGCGAGCTTCACGGTGAGCTCGTCGGGCGGTTCGGGCACAGGCGCGGTGACGTTCTGCGGCCACCGGAGCCTGCTCGGTGAACGCCGGCAGCGGGCTGGTGACGATGACCAGCGGCACGGGAACGTGCTCGGTGACGGCGACCAAGGCGGCTGACGGCAACTACAGCAGCGCGACTTCGGCGGCGGGCACGGTCACGGCCTCGCTAGCCAGCCAGACGACGTCACGGTGGCACGGGCGGCCTGCGAGCGGCCAGGCCTACAAGGCGCACGTTCACGGTCGGCTCGCACCGGCAGCTCGGGCACTTGCGCGTTGACGTTCGCTGCTTCAGGTTCCTGCACGAACGCCGGTGCGACCGTAACGATGACGAGCGGCACGGGAACCTGCTCGGTGACGTCGACCAAGGCGGCAGACACGCAACTACAGCAGCGCGACCTCGGTGGCGAGCACGGTCTCGGCGACGCTGGCGACGCAGGCGGCGTTGACGGTGACGGGCATGCCGACGACGGCGCAGGCGTATGGAGCGACGTTCACGGTGGGCTCGGCGGGCGGCACGGGCACGGGCGCGGTGACGTTCTCGGCTACCGGGGCCTGCTCGGTTTTCTCGGGCAGCACGGTGACGATGACCAGCGGCACGGGCACCTGCTCGGTGACGGCGTCGAAGGCAGCGGACGCGCAACTACAGCAGCACGACTTCGGCGGCGGGCACGGTTTCGGCCACGCTGGCGACCCAGGCGACGCTGATGGTACGGGCGTGCCGCTGACGGCGCAGCCTATAAGGCCACGTTCACGGTTGGCGCCACGGCAGCTCGGGACTACGGGCGCGGTGACAGTCTCGGCGACCGGTTCCTGCTCGATCTCCGGTGCGACCGTGACGATGACGAGCGGCACGGGAACCTGCTCGGTGATCGGCAACCAAGGCTGGCAACACCAACTACAGCAGCACGACCTCGGCGGCGACCGACGGTTACAGCGACGCTGGCCACGCCAGACGACGTTGACGGTGACGGGCGTGCCGACGACGGCGCAGGCCTACGGGGCGAGCTTCACGGTGGGCTCGTCGGGCGGTTCGGGCACAGGCGCGGTGACGTTCTGCGGCCACCGGAGCCTGCTCGGTGACGCGGCAGCGACGGTGACGATGACCAGCGGCACGGGCACGTGCTCGGTGACGGCGACCAAGGCGGCTGACGCGAACTACAGCAGCGCGACTTCGGCGGCGGGCACGGTCACGGCCTCGCTAGCGAGCCAGACGATCACGGTGGGTACGGCGGCTCCTGCGAGGCCGCCTACAAGGCCAGTTTACGGTTGCCGCCACGGCCAGCTCGGGACTTACGTTTGCGTACAGTTCCTCGGGTTCGTGCACGAACGCCGGTGCGACCTACACGATGACGAGCGGCACGGGAACGTGCTCGGTGCTCTTCAACCAGGCCGGCAACACCAACTACAACGCCGCCTCGCAAGTGACCGAAACGGTTACGGCCACGCGGCCCCAGGACGTTGACGACGGCTCCGGACGCGGTACACTTCACGGTGAGCTCGGCACAGGGCGCTGGCTCGCACTGACTGCGGACGGGCGCGCGTGACGATGACCAGCGGCACGGGCACCTGCTCGGTGACGGCGACCAAGGCTGCTACGCCAACTACAGCAGCCGACGTCGGGGCGGCACGGTTTCGGCCTCGCCAGCCACCCAGACGATCACGGTGTACGGCGGCTCCTGCCAGCGCAGCCTACACGGCCAGTTCACGGTTGCCGCCACGGCGGGCAGCTCGGGACTTACTTGCGTACAGCTCTTCAGGTTCCTGCACGAACGCCGGTGCGACCTACACGATGACGAGCGGCACGGGAACCTGCTCGGTGACGCCACCAGGCAGCGACACGAGCTACAACGCGGCCTCGGCGGCAGAGACGGTAACGCCAGCTGGCCAGCCAGACGACGTGACGTGACGGCGTGCCGACGGCGACTACGGCGACTCACAGCGGCGGCCACAGGCGGTGATACTCGGCGACGAGCTGCCGGTCACGGCGCGGTGACGATACCAGCGGCACGGGAACCTGCTCGGTGACGGCGACCAAGGCGCGACAACTACACAGCGCGACTCGGCGGCAGCACGTCAGCCACACCACGACGTACGGTGCCGCGACGGCGCGCGTAACGTCAGCACTTCACCACGGCGCGGGACCGGCGCTACGTTCCTCGGTTGCACGGTCCGGGCACCGACATGACAGCGGCACGGGACCTGCTCGGTGATCTTCAACCAGGCCGGGAACACCAACTACAGCAGCACGACCTCGGCAAGTGACCGAGACGGTTTACAGCGACGCTGGCGGCCAGACGACGTTGACGGTGACGGGCGTGCCGACGACGGCGCAGGCCTACGGGGCGAGCTTCACGGTGAGCTCGTCGGGCGGTTCGGGCACAGGCGCGGTGACGTTTCGGCCACCGGAGCCTGCTCGGTTAACGCCGGCAGCGGGCTGGTGACGATGACCAGCGGCACGGGAACGTGCTCGGTGACGGCGACCAAGGCTGCTGACGGCAACTACAGCAGCGCGACTTCGGCGGCGGGCACGGTCACGGCCTCGCCAGCCACCAGACGATCACGGTGGGCACGGCGGCTCCTGCGAGCGCCGCCTACAACGGCCAGTTTACGGTTGCGCCACGGCCAGCTCCGGACTTACGGTTGCGTACAGCTCTTCAGGTTCCTGCACGAACGCCGGTGCGACCTACACGATGACGAGCGGCACGGGAACGTGCTCGGTGATCTTCAACCAGGCTGGCAACACCAACTACAACGCAGCCACGCAAGTGACCGAAACGGTCACGGCCGCGAAGGCCACCTCCACGACGGGCGTAACATTAACGTCCGGCGCAAATCCCTCAACGTTCGGCGCATCGCTCACTTTTAAGGCGACAGTGACAGGTGCGGGAGCGACCGGCAGCGTAAGCTTCTACAACCAAGCTAACGGCGCCAGTTGTTCTTCATTGGGCGGAAGTACGCAGGTCGGGAGTACGCAAACGTTGAGCAGTGGTTCGGCTTCGGTCACCACCACTACTTTGGGCGTGGGGTCCGACACAATCCTGGCCTGCTACTCCGGTGATGGCGATTACAACAGCAGCAGCGGAACCCTCGCGCAGACGGTTAATCAGGCTCCGGCCATCACCAGTGCCAGTAGCACGACCTTTACGGTGGGTACTGCGGGCAACTTCACAGCGACGGCCAGCGGGTATCCGGCGCCGACCTTCGCAGAAACCGGCACGCTGCCCAGCGGTGTGACCTTGAGTTCGACGGGTGTGCTGAGCGGCACGTCGGCGGCGGGCACCGGCGGTACTTATGCCATCACGATTACCGCAAGCAATGGGGTTGCGCCTAACGCCACCCAGAGCTTCACGCTGACGGTCGACCAAGCGCCTGCGATCACCAGTGCCAGCAGCGCAACGTTCATGGTGGGAAGTGCGGGAAGCTTTACGGTGACGGCCAGCGGCTACCCAGCGCCGACCTTCACGGAAACCGGTGCGCTGCCCAGCGGTGTGACCTTGAGTTCAGCAGGTGTGCTGAGCGGCACGCCGGCGGCGGGTACCGGCGGCACTTATGCCATCACCATCACTGCAAGTAATGGTGTTCGCCCAACGCCACCCAGAGCTTCACGCTGACGGTGAGCCAGTGGGTAGGCGGCCCTGGCCCAGCTTCAGGCGCATCGAGCGGTGCCGCGAGTACCAGCGAGGTCTGGTCGCAGACTGTCGGCTCTGGGTCAAACCTTGTTCTGATGGTTGGGGTGTCGCTTAGGTCTGATACTGCTAGCGGTGGCGCCGGAGCCGCCACCCATGTTACGGGTGTGACCTTTGGCTCGCAGACGCTGACTTGTCTCGGTGCATACAACGATAATGCAACCGGGTCATGCGGCACCGGCGGCTCTGGGACACCAGTTTTCCTGCGCAGTGAGGTGTGGTATTTGGTCAATCCCACTCCCAGCACAGCCAACATCACAGTCACTACCAGCGCCGCCACGGTTATCGCTGGTGGCTCGAATGCGTACTCCGACGTGAACTCCGTTACGTTAGGCGGTACCAATGCCAGCAATGGCGGGCAATTCCCGACGACCAGTCCCGCGTTGGGCCCAATCACGACTGTGGCCGGAGACCTTGTATTTGACAACGTAGCGACCGCCAGATCTGCCGGCAACTCACCTGGGTATGCGATTACGTCGGGGAACACGCTACTCACCGACGTGGTGGACACGGCCAGTGGCAGCTTCCACATCAACTCAGGCACCAGTGAGGACACGACCACCAACCCGACTATGACCTGGACGGATCCGAACAGTTCGCCGTGGGCCATCGTTGCCGCAGTGCTCGCTCCCGTCAAGGGCACCCAGGCGACCCTTACGGTAACCGGCATGCCCGGAACAACTCAAGCTTACGGGGCGACTTTCACGGTTGCCACCTCGGGCGGTTCCGGCACGGGCGCGGTAACGTTTGCGGCCACTGGTGCGTGTTCGGTAAACGCCAGCAGCGGGCTGGTGACGATGACGAGCGGTACCGGTACATGCTCGGTGACGGCCACGAAGGCGGCCGACATCAACTACAACAGCACCACTTCGGTTGCGGCAACGGTAAGCGCGACCATGGCCAGCCAGACGATCACGGTTGGTACCCCCGGCTCCGTCGAGTGCCGCATACAATAGCCAGTTCACGGTTGCCGCGACTGCCACTTCCGGATTGACGGTTACTTACACCTCCTCAGGCGGATGCACAAACAGTGGCGCGACCTATACGATGACGAGCGGACCACGGCCTGCTCGGTCATCTTCAATCAGAGCGGCAACGCTAACTACAACGCGGCGACGCAAGTGACCGAAACAGTCACAGCGACGACGGCTAGCCAGACGATCACGGTTGGCACACCGGCTCCATCGAGCGCCGCATATAACAGCCAGTTCACGGTTGCCGCCACTGCCACTTCCGGACTGACGGTGGCGTACACCTCCTCTGGCGGATGCACGAACAGCGGCGCGACCTACACGATGACGAGTCCGACCACGGCCTGTTCGGTCATCTTCAACCAAGCTGGCAACGGCAACTACGCCGCTGCGACCCAGGTGACAGAGACAGTCACGGCGACGCTCGCCAGCCAGACGATCACGGTTGGTACACCGGCTCCATCGAGCGCCGCCTACAACAGCCAGTTCACGGTTGCCGCCACCGCCACTTCCGGATTGACGGTTGCATACACCTCCTCAGGCGGGTGCACGAACAGCGGTGCGACCTATACGATGACCAGTCCGACCGCGGCCTGTTCGGTCATCTTCAATCAGAGCGGCAGCGCTAACTACAGCGCGGCGACGCAGGTGACCGAAACGGTCACAGCCACACTGGCCAGCCAGACGATTACGGTTGGTACACCGAGCTCCATCGAGTGCCGCCTACAACAGCCAGTTCACGGTTGCCGCCACTGCCACTTCCGGACTTGGCGGTTGCGTACACCTCCTCTGGCGGATGCACAAACAGCGGTGCGACCTATACGATGACGAGCGGGACCACGGCTTGCTCGGTGATCTTCAATCAGAGCGGCAACGCCAACTACAACGCGGCTACGCAAGTGACCGAAACCGTCACGGCAACGCCGGGCCCGGCGACGAAGTTGGTCTTTACCAAGCAGCCGGGCGGCGGCACGGGCGGAACGGCTTGGGCGGACGCAGCCGGTCGTAACAGTTGAAGACGCGATCGGTGACACGGTGACGAGCAGCGTTGCGTCGATCACGTTGGCCATCGGCACCAATCCGGCGGGGGCACTCTTACCTGCACGTCAGATCCCCTCAGCGCATCCTCTGGCATAGCAACGTTTGCGGGCTGTAACATTACCAAGTCCGGCACTGGTTACACCCTGACTGCTGCCAGCAGCGGCCTCACGACCGCCACCAGCAGCACCTTCAACATCACGGTGGGCACGGCGACGCAGTTGGCCTTCACCGCGCAGCCGGGCGGCGGAACGGGCGGAACGGCCTGGACGACGCAACCGGTGGTAACGGTTGAAGACGCCGGTGGCAATACGGTGACCGGCAGCAGCGCATCTATCACCCTGGCCATCGGCACTAACCCCGGCAGCGGCACTCTAACCTGCACGACCAATCCCAAACCTGCTGCCTCCGGCATAGATACGTTTGCGGGCTGCGGGATTAACAAATCGGGCACCGGTTACACTCTGACTGCGACCGGCAGTGGTCTCACGACCGCCACCAGCAGCGCCTTTAACATCACGGCGGGCGCGGTAAGTGCGAGCACTTCCACGGTGGTTGCCAGTCCGACGAATGTTAGGAACAACGGCACGTCGACCGCGACGATTACGGTCACGCTGCTGGATGCAAACAGCAACCCGGTGAGCGGCAAGACGGTAACGCTAACGGCAAACAGTGGCACCCATTCGACAATCTCGTCCGCCAGTGGTTCGTCCAGTGCCAGTGGCGTGGTCACCTTCACAGTAGGGCAAGATACCTATTCAGAGACGGTCACTTACACGGCGAAAGACATAACCGATGCACCCAACGTCACAGTCACGCAGACCGCCGCAGTGGTCTACTCGACGACGGGTGCTTTATCGGTTTCGAAGCGGTGAAAGTTGTTGGGCGGTTAGAGGCGTAATCATCCGGCGGACGAGGTAAGTCCGCCGGGACGCATCCGTGGCACGCGCAAAAGGCAGCCAGTTGAACTTTTCGCGCGCCATGTAACCTTACAACTGAACTCCATTTCTGTACCGCCAAGAATGCAGGTTCCCTTGCCGGCATGATGCCTGGGGAAAACTGATTCCTGATGGCGTTATTCGTTTTCTTACCGGGCAGATCAGTTTCTGTATGCCTATCCAGCCCCAATAAATCCGCGCCATTCAGGACAATGCACCTCTCGACCGATGTGGGCCTTGAGTCGCGGGCTGCAAGCCTCATCCAGAGCGAAATCAATGCGTTCGGTGATTTGCAGTACTGCTGAGGGTTACCTTCGTAAATTGACCGGATAACCAGCTCTCGCTACCCTTCGTGCTGGATGTTTGATCCATGAATCGCCTGTCTGCGGTTGACTCAAATTCGTATTGGATAAGGTCGAAGTCGGGACTGCATGCGACGCGAATCGCGTGTGTTCTCCGTAGGTGCCGGATTAAGCAGCACTGGATAAGATAAGATGAACGCCCTCACTCAGCCTCTGACCGAAGACGAGATTGCACGTCTCGACGATTTTCTTCATGGCCTGAATCACGGTAAGGCGATGACGCTCGAAGAGATGGACGGCTTCTTCTGTGCCTTGATCTGTTGTCCTGACCCGGTGCCGCTCAGCGAGTATCTTCCTCATATCCTGGGCGGGGAATTGGTCCAGGGCTGTGGCTTCAAGACCATTGCGGAGGCCGAGTACATAATGAATCTGCTCGCCCGCCATTGGAACACGATTGCGGAGACACTACTACGGGATGACCCTTACGCAGTATTGATTAAGAAAGGCAACGAGAATGACTGCGCAGGTGAGGACTGGGCGCGTGGCTTTGAACTTGGGATGTCGCTTCGGGACGATGGCTGGAACAAGTTCATGGATGATGACCAGTTCGCTATTGCCCTCGTCCCGATCGTTGCTTTGGCTGAGGCGCACAACCCCAATTCCGGCCTCGGGCCGATGACGCCTGACGTTCGAGAAGACGCCGTCGGCGCTCTGGCTCTAAGCGTGCTCATCCTCTACCGCTATTTTCGGAACTCGATTCCCGGTGGTACTCTCGCTGCAAGCTGGGAGAGCCGAGCTTTCACCCAGCACATCGTGCATTAGAGCGGTCGCCGCTTCAATGAATCATCCTGTGTGGTGCTTGCCGTAACGCGGCTAGCCCCTTCCGCCAAGCGAAAATCCTGCCCAACTGCACGTAATGTCACTCGCGTGTGTGATCTAAGCGCCAACATCGCGTGACTCAACGCACAGCGTCTTGCGACAAACTGCGATATCTACTTAGCACATTTTGTAAATGCCTTCGACGATGTAGGCGGCTCTTTTGACCGGCTTCTATCTTGTCGTCGGTGGATTGGCGCGTATGTGGGAGTGCGCGCGTTTCTTTGTGGGGATTTCGGGGCAACACGGACAGTTTACGACGTACAAGATGGGCCTGATCACGCGCGAAGGATTGCTCGTGGCCATCGGGTTGACCATTCTGCATTCGTCTTTTGTGGATGCCGATGCAGCTTCTGCCTCGCTGGCCGGAGAAGAATTCGGCTCGCTCTCCGGCTGCACCGCGTACAAGTTCAGTTTGTGAAGTTCGACCAGTGTTCGTTGTCAGCCTCAAAACGAATGGAGATTATGGACGATCTCAACGCTTTAGCCGAGCTTACCGCGCGCATCGAGTGGCTGGAGAACCGAGTCTCCGCACTCGAACACCCATCCGAAAAGGCTGCGTCTGTTCCCACTGAAACTGCCACTCTGGCTGCATCGCAGTCAACTGCCGACACACTCTCGTTTGCACAGGAAGGCGGAGTGTTCGCGGTGCTGGGCAAGGCCATGCTCGGAATCGCGGGTGCTTATCTGCTCCGGGCTGTGGCCGAATCGGGTTCAGTTCCAAAGCTGGCCATTGTTATTCTGGCGCTCGCCTATGCGGGGATGTGGCTGGTATGGGCAGCGCGAGCGCCGGCGTCGGCGCGTTTTGCGAGTTCTGTCTATGCCGGCACCGCAGCTTTGATACTCGCGCCAATGCTTTGGGAACTGACGGTGCGATTTGAGGTGTTGCCCAGCTCGGCGACCGCGGGCATTCTCGGCGTGTATGTAGTCCTCGCCTATGCGCTGGCCTGGAAGCTGAGTCTGACACCTGTTGTGTGGGTGTCGAATGTCGCCGCTCTCCTCACCACCCTCGCATTATTGTTCTCGACACACGATCTTGTGCCGTTCCTGGTTGCACTCCTTCTCATGTCGCTGGCCAGCGAAGTGGCGGCCGGCCGCAACTATTGGCTGAGACTCAGACCGCTGGTAGCGGTGGCGGCTGATCTTGCCACTTGTCTTTTACTCTACGTTTACTCCCGTCCCAAAGGCATCCCAGCGGGCTATAAGAATGTGGCGACGCCTCTATTGCTGGCGCTCGGTTGCATGTTGCTGCTGATTTATGGAGGGAGCGTCGTATTCCGAACGATGCGGCGTCGTGAGAAAATCAACGTCTTCGAGATCGGGCAGACTGTCGTTGCGTTTCTTCTAGCAGCGTTTAGCGTTCAGTCTTTCAGCGTAAGCGCCGGAGCCATGGTGCTAGGGGCATTCTGTCTACTGTTCTCGGCAGCGTGTTACGCGGCTGCCTACATTTATTTCGATCAGCTCCACGAACAACGCAACTTTCATGTGTATTGCACTTGGAGTGCGGCACTATTTTTGGCTGGCAGTTTTCTCTGTCTACCTCCGCTGCTACTGGCTCTCTTCTTGAGTGCAGCCGCGGTCGTAGCCACACTCATGGGCGTGCGAGCGTCTGGATTGACGCTGGAATTCCACGGCCTGGTGTACCTGGCTGCGGCGGCGTACGCATCTGGCCTGCTGGATTATGCAGGCCGCGCGCTCGCGGGCACGTTCCCGGCTGCGCCCGGATGGAATGTCTGGATTGTTGCTGCCTCGACGGTTGCATGCTACGCCGAAGGATGCCGTTTCCGCACCGAGATATGGAGTCAGCGGCTCCTGCAACTGCTTTCGGCCCTGCTGTCAGTGGCGGCAGTGATCACGTTTCTGGTTTCTGTCTTGGTGTGGCTGGTTGCACTCGGCATGACCGCCGGCGCGTCCCATGTTGCGGTCATCCGCACGCTGATTATTTGTATGGTTGCGCTCGCGCTTGCGTTCAGTAGCTCCCGTTGGGAGCGACGTGAACTGGTATGGATTGCCTACGGCATTTTGGCTTTAGTCGCTGCGAAGTTGCTCTCTGAAGACTTGCAACATGGAAATCCGGGATTTACCGCTATTTCGCTCTTCCTGTACGCGGTGGCTCTGATCTTCGTTCCTCGCCTGGCGCGTATTGGGCGGCGAACCACAGCAGGCTCCGCCACGGCCACCACGGTAAGCTCCACCACGGCCACCAGCAATCAGAGTGGTTCCAGAGTAGTTACGTAAGGCTGCCGGTCGATAGCGACGCGGCAGCCTTAGTTGGTAAGGCTACGTGCTACACAGGAGCTGTGAGCTCGTAGCCGGTGTCCGTTAAGAAAGAGGCTTCAAATTCATCTGGGTTGGAATGCCTTTGAAGGTCTCGTTGTTAACGATCATCAAATCATATTCGTATTTCTTGCCCTTCACCCATTGGCCGCCGACCAGCGGAGTTTTGCTGACGTTCTTGACCGGGTCACCAAACTTCACATGACCAGTGATGGTAGGAAGGTTGGTTGCCTGCAGCGCATCGCGGATCGATTCCGGCGAATCGATATTCTTTGTGCGCTTAAGGACGTCCAACGCGATCTCGAACAGCGAATGTCTGAAGCCCACTGCAGGTGTCCACTGTTTGCCGCTTTCACTCTCCCACTGCGCGCACAATTGACCTGCCGACTGCCCTGTGAGGCTGGACTTGAAGGGGGAGAAGTTTGACCACCACACTTCGGTCGACAGCCCCAGGCCTCGTGGACCGTAGGATTCAACTGCGGCGGGGAACAGAGCCGCTTTAGCAACCGTCACGATCTTGGGTTTGAAGCCCTGCTGCGCCGCCTGGCTCCAGAAGGTGACGAACGCGGGCGGCGGAATAACTCCAGTGATGATCTCGACCTTTCCCTGTTTGAACTTGGCGATCTGGCCCGAGAAGTCGTTCGTCATGGTTTCGAAGCGCCCCGGATCGATAAGTTTGAATCCTTTCGAAGCCAAATATGGAGGTTCACCGTGCTCTGGATTGCTGGTCGCATTGCCGTCGTTGTCATTCGGCCACAGCGCCCCTACAACTTTATTGGTGGGGATACTGCTCCAGAGATTCGTGTATACGGCGAACAAGTCCTCAATCCCCCAGAAGTAATGGTAGGTCCAATCGAAGCCCTTATCAGGCTTGGCGCCGCGTCCGAAATAAAACACTTGCCATGGAGAGCCATTCGACAGGCATGGCACCCCATTTAGCTCACACTGATCGGCGACTGGATTGATGTTCTCAGGCGTGTCCGATACCACCATCATGTCCACGTTGTCGGATTTGATTAACGAGGCCGCCACTTCGGCTGCCCGATTCGCGTCCGACCGCGTGTCTTTCACGATGATCTGAACGGGGTGATTGACACCATTGACGACGATTCCGTTGGCCACCATTTTGCGAATTCTTGTCAGCACGAAAGTGTCTGCTTCAGCGAAGTCTGCCAGCGGACCGGTCTGGGGTGAGGGAAGGCCGATCTTGATGGGGCGAACCGCCCCGTAAGCCCTCTTCGTCAGAATGCTGGGAGCAGCGGCGATGGCCGCGATGGCCGCGGTCTTCTTGATAAATTGCCGGCGCGAAGGGTTAACGAGGCTGTCCGCTAAAGGCTCAATAGTATCTTGTTGCTTTTTCATTCGTGTCCTCCTGAAGACACTTTCCAGTAGAGTTCCGATTTCCAACACGATTCAAAAGGCATAACACGCACGACGATGCGGAGATGGTTTGCTTGACAGTCAAGAAAGGAGCGCGGACAGTATGAGTTCACCGGAAGAAGCTGTCAAGCTGGAATTACCTTGCAATCAATGCGGTATACGGTACCCCGAGCGAAGTGGCGGGCGGGGCGGGAAAGGCGTCTTTGCGGACTAACGATTGGCTGATCAGGCAATCGTTTCCGGCGAGAGTTGTACTGAAAGGTTAATCTTTACGCAACTTTCAAACCATTGCCGCAGCAGGCACGGGGCCGCTGATAACTGTTGACCCGATGGTCAATCGTTAGGTGGACGCGTGCGGCTGAAGTGTATTTATGTCACAACTCCAAAACCGGCTTAATAATCTTTCCCGCATGCTGATCGGCAACGGCGTCATTGATTCGTTCAAACGGGTAAAAGCCGATCATTTTGTCAAATGGAAATTTTCCTTGCATATATAGTTCGACCATCTGCGGGATAAATATGCTTGGAATACAGTGACCTTCGAGATAACCCTGCACATTGATTCCCTGGCCAAGCACCTGCTGGTAGTTGATTACTAAATCATCTTTGGGGCTCGTAACTCCGACCAGAGCCAGAGTGCCGCGAACGGCCAAGGCATTGACAGCGTGGCGAATTACCGAGGGAACAACGGTATTCTCTACCGCATAGTTAACGCCACTGGGAATAATCTTGCGGATCTCTGCGGACACGTCGCACTTGGTGCCGTTGATGGCATGGGTAGCGCCGAACGCCAGGGCCATCTCCAGTCGGCTGGCCATGACATCGACAACAATGATGGTGGAGCAACCCGATAGAGCAGCCGCGAGTACGGCACTCAAACCCACCGATCCGGCGCCGAAAACTGCAATGCTAGAACCGGCTTGAGCTTTTAAACCGCAGATCACGGTTCCGGCTCCGGTCATCACTCCACAACCGAGCGGCGCCAGGATCCTGAGGGGGACGTCCTTCCGTACGTTGATTGCGCTGCGCTCGCGCACCAGGGCGTATTGCGCAAAAGAAGACTGACCGAAGAACTTGAGATGGATCGCTTCACCCTGCCCACCAGGTGCTGTTTTTCGTATAGCGGGATTGAAGCCGAAGTTGTTATCGAGGAAGTGAGTGCAATATGCGGGTTCACCTTTTTGGCATGGTTCGCAAACTCCGCACGAGTACCCGGTAAGGACAACGTGATCGCCGGGCTTGACCTTGGTGACGCACGAACCAACCTGCTCGACGACTCCCGCGCCCTCATGACCCAGGATTGCAGGGAGCGGTACAGGCATCACCTGGTCCCGGCAGGCTAGATCCGTGTGGCAGATACCCACGGCCGCAATTTTGACGAGAATCTCATCTTCCGCGGGCTGGGGAAGGTTAATGAACTCCAAGGAAAATGGTTTCTCCGGCGCACGCGCAACAGCGGCTAAGGTTCGCATTCCATTCCTCCGTTCTTTGCGAAGAATGGTAACACGAGCTTTGAATTGGAAAACCGCAGGTGCTGATGTTGCCTTTTGCTGGATATGAGGTACGCGCTCATGCGGGTGATGCGACCGGACGATGAGGCGGGTCACGTCGAAGGGGATTGAGGCTGAAGTGCTGAGAATTTACTAATCCGAAGGCAAGCCATTTCCTGGATGGGCATCCTTCGCTGTACAATTGGCGTCACATTACGTCGCTGGACGCTGAGACTCACCTTGCTATTAGTTTTGCCAGGCACCTAAACGCTGCAACAGCCGTTGTTCAGGTTTAGAAAAGAGGCTCCACGCCATGTCCAATATTTGCGCCAATCCATCCTGTTCCGTCTTGCGTCATCCAGACAATGGAAAACTCTTTCGCGCCGAGATTGAGATTAGCGGCGCGAGTGAAGTTCATCAGCGGGAGACAGCCTATCTCTGGCTGTGCGATGGATGTGCCCGCCAAATGAAGCCTGAGAGCGAGGTTGCCGGGGAGATTATCCGGGTGTTGCTGGCGGGATCGTCCGGTGCAGACGCAGGAGTTTCTCCTGCAGTGAATTGAAGCTGGAGGCCGCTAAAGGCGATGGGCGAATTTACGACGGCGTGCCCGCTGGTAGGGCGCCGGTGATGATTCGTGGCCGAGTATCCGCTAGAGGATTGCTCGATGAAACTCGATGAACTGCTGCCCTCCTATGATGTCGCGGCCCGGTACGACATTCTGGTTCTGGCGCCGGTCGCGGAGACTTTCGCTGCCTTCGAGCGTACTGATTTCTCAGAATGCCGATTGACTAAGCTACTGATTGGCCTGCGCGCAATGGGGCGCAGGCAGGCCGATATGGCCGATATGAATGCGGGAATGCAGGCTGAGCGATTGCGCCGGGCCGGGTTCGTTGAGTTGGCGAGAGTTCCCGGGAAGGAAATTGTGTATGGAGTGGTGGGACGCTTCTGGAGGCCGGATGGCGGCGTTGTAACGGGGTTGTCCGCGGAGGAAGTGATCGCATTTCAAAGCGAGGGGTATGCGAAGGCGGCGTGGAATTTTGCGTTTGTTGCTGAATCGGAAGGGATGACGCGGGTGATTACCGAGACGCGAATTCAGGTGATTGGGCGGCGAGCGCGATGGAAGTTCCGGACGTACTGGCTTATCGTAGGTCCATTTTCGGGACTCATCCGGAAAGAGATTCTGGCGCTGGTGAAGCGGAATGCCGAAGAGAAATGTTAAGAAAGCGATGATACAGGCATCCATTGTTGCTCGCATTCCATCTACTTTGTTCCAACATGTGCTCGCGCTTCGACGGCGAGGACTTCCGTCGAGGCAGCGAGAACTTTTTCGAGACCCCGGTTATGGGGGAAGGAGGGTAAGATAGCGACGGCAATAGAGGAAATAATGCAACAAATGTTGAGCCGTGGTGCCGTGCCCTCGAACGGCGCTTGAGCCTTTCCACCTACCTATAGCAACCGGGCGCGGTCATCAGGACCGCGCCCGGTGTTGTGTTTGGGTGGTGACGTGCCTCGCCAATAATTCATTGATAACTATTGATAACTTAAGTTAAGGAAAAAAGCTTTGGCGACGGCAGCGGCGCAGTTCGCACCGGAATGAAACCCGGCCATCCAGCAAAGGAGAAATCACCATGAGAAAGATCATCGCCATTACCCATGTCACGCTCGACGGTATCATGCAGTCGCCCGGCGGGCCGGAGGAGGATCCGAGCGGAGGCTTCACGCAAGGGGGCTGGGCCATGTCCTTCAGGGATGAGGCCGGGGGCAAGGCTTTGGCCGAGATCATGTCCGGCGAGTTCGACATGCTCCTGGGGCGCCGCACCTACGACATTTTCGCAGCGTACTGGCCCAATGCCGGCGATAATCCCATCGGGAACGCCTTCACCAAGGCAACGAAATACGTCGTCACGAACGGCCTCGGCAGGTTCGACTGGGTGAACACGCATCGCATGAGCGGTGACGCCGTTGACGAGGTTCGCCGGCTGAAGGCATCCGACGGTCCCGAATTGCACATCTGGGGTAGCAGCGAACTGCTTCAGACGCTGATCGCTGCACAACTGGTCGACGAGTTTCGCGTCTGGGTCTACCCGCTGGTCCTCGGCAAGGGCAAGCGGCTGTTCGAAGATGGCGTGCCGCCATTTGGTCTTACCCTGGTGGAGTCGCGTTGCACACCCAAGGGCGTCCTCTTAAACACGTACCGCCCGGTCGGCCCTATCCCAAAGAGGGCACTGCAACCCGACAATCCTTCCTAATATCGCTAGTGCTCGGTGGTATGACAGTCGGCAGCGCAGGTTTTGCAGGGAGATGGCTGTTAAGGTCTCTGCCACCAGTGGGAACTGGTCAAAAGGTCACCACGATCTCCGCGCTGCTGCGACCAGCGGGAGCAGGATGATTACCAAGAGCACGAGACCGATCAATCCCAACATGCTGGTTAGACGAGAAACTCACGGGGAGGTTAGCAGGTCCAGAGCCGAATGCCGTTAATGCGGATATTTGTGCGTTGCTTTTTGTTCGCCCCAGGGCGAAATCCAGGATCGACGCGTCCAAAATGTTTTTAGGAGATGGGAAAACTTAGGTACGGAGGAGGCTCCAACCGAAAGAAAGGCAATCCATCAGGCCGAGCTGCAGTGGAGAGATGGTTCGGGTATGCAGGGCGAGCAGTTTTTCAAAGATCTGCGGCGAGCGCGAAAATGCCGGGAAGATTCTGCCTCGCAGGGATGGATAGTCATGCATGACGAGCATGAGGTTGCCCATTCTTCGCGGAACTCGGCTGATCTCCTCGTGTCTTCTCTGGTAGGCACTCAAATCTCCGGCAAGCATCGCATCCGCCAGCGCGCTGGCCTGCAGGAAAGCCAGGCTGAGGCCATCGCCGGTGATGGCATCGGCGGAGCCCGAGGAATCGCCGACCAGCGCTATGCGGCCACTGGTGACGGCCTTTAATTTGCGCGTGACGGTGACCGCACCCATGGATTTTCCGCTGAGTGGCTTTCCAACGAGGTGTGTTTGTACGCGGGGAAAAGCCGGCAGTGCATCATCGAGGCGAAGGGTGCTATCGGATGTGATGAGGGCGAGGCAAACTTCGTCAGGGCCAACCGGAGTGACGTAGAGCTGTCCGCAGTTTGCCCAATGCACTTCCACAAATTGCGACCACGGACGCACGCTGTAGTGGCTGCGGAATCCGAAGCGCCGCCGGTAAACTTTGCCCGCGCCGAGACCGGCCATCTGCCGCAAGGATGAGTTCTGGCCATCGGCACAGACAACATACGTACCGGGGATTGTGCTACCGGCGGACACGACTGCGCCTTGCTGAATCGCCTGCACGCGGGTTCCCCAGGACAGGCATACACCTGCGCTCTCGGCTTTGGCGGCCAGTGCAGTGTGCAGGGCCGAGCGACGCATGCCTAATCCGGCTCCCTGCGAAAAACGCGCGCTGACCTCGCCAGCGGAGTCGACAAATTTTATTCCTTCAAAGGGAGCCGCGGCGAGGCCGGTGAAATCCACGCCAAGGGCGCGCAGTGCGAGCAATCCGTCCGGCATGATTCCTTCGCCGCAAGCTTTGTCGATGGGTGGGCGCGCGGAGTCCGCCACGGTGACGCGGAGTCCGCGCTGGGCGGCCGCGATGGCTACGGCAAGTCCGGCCGGGCCACCGCCAACGACGAAGAGGTCAGGATGGGTCAGCACATGCGTGTTCCTACCAGCGCAAGAGCACGAGTTCGGCGCAGAAGCCGGGACCCATGGCGGCGAGAATCGAATAGCTGCCTGCGGGCGGACGGCGATCGCGCATAAAGGTTTCCAAGACCACGAGAACGGAGGCCGAAGAGAGGTTGCCTACTTTGCGCAGGGCCTCCCAGGAGGCGTCCAGCGCACCCTTAGGCAACTGCAATGCCTCGGCGGTTGCGGCGAGCACCTTGGGGCCACCGGTGTGCATGATCCAACTGTGGATGTCGGCCTTGGTCAAAGCGTTGGATTGCAGAAAATGATCAACGTCTTTGGCAAGGTGCTGAAAGACTACCTCGGGAACGCTGGGCGAAAGGACGATACGAAAGCCGTTTTCGGAGATGTCCCATCCCATGACGTCCTCGGTGTGAGGATAGAAGGAGGAGCAGGAGGCCAAGACTTGCGGGCCGCCAGCGTGCAATTCTTCTCCGGCCACAACGACGGCGGCGGCGCCGTCGCCGAAGAGAGCTGACGAGACGAGATTGGCGACCGAGAGGTCGTCGCGCTGCCAGGTGAGCGAACAGAGTTCTACTGAGATGAGGGCAGCGGCCTGGGCAGGAAAGGCGCGAACGTAATCGGCGGCGCGGGCGATTCCTGCTGCGCCAGCAACACAGCCGAGGCCGAAGATTGGAATGCGTTTTACATTGAGCGGCAAGTTGATCCGGTTGATCAGACGAGCTTCAATCGAGGGGCTGGCGATTCCGGTGACTGAGACAAAAAAGATGGCGCCGATTTTTTCAAGCGGCAGCCCGGCTGATTGCATGGCCGCGACGAGCGCCTTCTCGGCAAGCTCGGTGGCGGCTACGATCCACTCGTTGTTGGCCTTGCCCCAGGTGTCCATCGGCAGGTAGGCGTCGAGGGGAAGCACGAAATGGCGCTGCTCGACGCCGGCGCGCGTCATCATGCGGCTTAGGAATCCCGGAGTCGGCACCTTGTCTTCCCACTGCGTTTTCAGCGCCTCTGCCACTTCTCTCTGGGTGTAGCAGTAGTTGGGAAATGCCGATGCTATGCCGCTTATCCGCATTTCGGGTTGGCCTTTCGAGGTGCTTGCAGCTCGCTCATTTCCAAGCTATCACTCCCATGCGAAAAAGATATCTGTTGTGAAGCTCCGACGATGCGGCGTTGGTTCGGGCGAGCAGTTCCCGCAACTCTTGCGGGGTGTAGGACTGACGCACGGAGGCCACTCCATCGACACGCGAGATGGGGCTGCGAAAGATTGGCATTCCGGCGTAGACCAGCGCCAGGTGTAGCGAACTGCGGCGCAGATCGTTGATCAACACGGCGTGCCGGGCGACGGCGAGTGCGCGATTTACGAAGGCAATCACCTGGGGCGGCGCAAGGTGATGGACGAAAAGCCCGCAGCTTACAAAATCGAAGCTGGAGAAAGGGAAGTCGAGTTCCAAGGCGTCTCCCACGACGGTGTGTTCGCAGCAGCGGGCTTGGAGTTGCACCTCGCGCCGGTCGAGGCAGAGGGGTTCGATGTGGAGATTTTCCTTCCTCAGGCGGCGGGCGGCGTTGGCGATTGAGTATCCGTCACCGGCGGCGACCTCGAGCACGGAGGCCGTGCGCAGCCCGAAGACTTGCATGGCGCGGCGCAACAGGAAGACGGTGGTGGTTACCCCGCCAAAGCATCGGTTGACCCAACGCAGATCGCCTAGAGACTCTACGGCCTGCTCGGGAGGGATGGAGCTGTCGTCGAGAAGTTCGTGCTGCGGAATGCGCTTCAACTTGCCTCCCATCTGCGGAAGGCGAGCACCGCGTTGAGGCCGCCAAAGGCGAATGAGTTCGATAGAGCAAACTGAATTGGACGGGGACGTGCGACGTTCGGAACCACGTCGAGGTCGCAGTCGGGATCGGCTTGAAGACAATTTGTGGTTGGCGGGAGAATGCCGTTGCACAAGGCGTGGAGGGTTGCGAAGGCTTCGAGTGCGCCAGCCGCACCGAGGGCGTGACCATGCATCGATTTGGTCGAGCTGACCGCCAGTTTGTCGGCGTGTGCGCCAAAGAGGCGACGGATGGCACGCGTCTCGGTCACATCATTGGCCAGCGTTCCGGTGCCGTGCGCGTTGATGTAATCCACCTCGGTGGGTTCGACGCGGGCATCGCGCAGAGCGGCGCTCATGGCTGACGCGGGGCCATCGACGGAAGGTTGCGTGAGGTGTCCGGCGTCGGCGGACATACCGAAGCCAACGACTTCGCCGAGGATGTGCGCGCCACGCGCGAGGGCCTGCTCGGCAGATTCGAGAAAAAGCATGGCTCCGCCTTCGCCAAGGGTGAGGCCCTTGCGGGTGAGCGAGAAAGGACGGCAGACCTCGGGGGTGACGACGCGCATGGCCTCCCATGCCCGCAGAATGCCGGGGCTGAACGGCGCCTCGCTGCCGCCGCAGATTGCGGCGTCAGCGGCACCGGAGCGCACCATCCAGAACGCCTGGCCGATGGCGTGGGTTGCTGAGGCGCAGGCGGTGGAGATGGTGAAAGCCGGGCCGGTGATCTTCAAGTCCATGGCGATCTGGCTGGCTCCGGCATTATACATGGTGAGGGGAATTGTGAATGGGTGAGGGCGCGGCCGGCCTTCTTTGTAAATGGCGGCGAAACCGCGGTCGAGAGATGACTGGCCGCCCATCGAAGTTCCGGTGATCACGGCGATGCGCTCCGCTGATTTACCGAAACACGTTTCACCGAAGGGAGTTTCGCTGGAGAGATCGAAGCCTGCCTGGCGCACGGCCTGGCGCGCGGTAACTACGGCGAAGTGCGCAAAGCGATCCATTAACTCGCATTGCGCGTGCTCGAAATGATCTTCGGCGCGGAAGGCGAGGGCCTCGGCTCCATTCTGAAAACGAAGCTCGTGGACATCGGTTGACTGGATAGGCGCAATGCCGGAGCGGCCCTCGCAGAGCGCAGTCCAGCACTCGGCAGAGGTGGTTCCCAGCGCACAGACGATCCCAGCGCCGGTCACTACGACTCGCCGTGGAGGCTGGGCTTTCATCCCAAGGCCCCAGACTTCTCCTCGAGTAGCCGCTGCACGCCGGCAACCGCGCTGCGCACATCTTTGATTGAGTTCGCCGCTTCATCCGGAATCGAGACTCCGAGCTGATCTTCCAGGGTGAAGAGCAGGTTCATCGCGTCCAGGCTGTCCATTGCGAGCTCTTCAAACGTGCTGTCGATGGTAATGCTGGAGACCGGAATTCTCTTAACGGCGGCGATTCCGGCAATCACCTTTGCGGTCAGCGACTCATCCATCTCAGCTCCTTTGTTCCGCACCGCCCAAGATAACACGCGAGGGTCTTCGATGGCCGCTTTCCGGTGGGAAACCGTGATGGCCGAGCAACCCCTGAAGCTGCCCCGGCGACAGAATAAGGAACAACGGGAGAATAAAAGATGCAAGAGCGAAAAGAGAAAAGCAGCGCGCCCGGCGCTACCGACTCCGTGGACCGTACCGTGCTGCCCGTCCCCGAGCCTGAGTATCCGCCGATCACCGAGCTTGACGTGCACAATGCACAAGCCCCGCCACGGTTCCAGGTGAAAGCGCCGAAAGGCGCGCCGAACGTGGTGGTCATTCTTCTCGACAACTTCGGCTTCGGCGACGGATCGACATTCGGAGGACCGATCCAGATGCCTACGCTGGACCGCATGGCCGAGACTGGGCTTCGCTACAACAATTTCAAAGTTCCTCCGTTATGTTCACCCAGCCGCGTGGCTTGCCTTACCGGCCGCAATAGCCATAGCGCGAACTTCGGCGTGATCTCGGAAATTGCCACCGCGTTCCCGGGGTATACCGCGATGCGTCCCCCCAGCGTCACGATGCTGCCCGAGATCTTGCGGCTCAACGGTTACAGCACCGCCATGTTTGGCAAATGTCACGAGCTGGGCCCCTGGGAAGCCAGCGTTGTCGGACCGTTTGACCGCTGGCCGATGCACAGCGGATTTGAGCGGTTCTACGGCTTCATGTCCGGCGAAGCTGACCTCTTTCATCCGGTCATTTACGACAACATGAACAGGGTAGATCTGCACCCCGGCCCAGATTACTACGGCAGCACCGACATAACCGATAAGGCCATCGAGTGGATGCGTTCCCAGCGTTCGCTGGCCCCCGACAAGCCATTTTTCGTTTACTACGCCGCCATTGGTACTCACGGCCCGTTCCAGGTGCCCGAGAAATGGCGCGACAAGTACAAGGGCAAGTTCGACCAGGGCTGGGACCAGGTGCGAAAGGAAACGCTGGCCCGCCAGATCAAGATGGGGGTTGTGCCGCCGGGGACAGAACTCGCCCCCAAGCCGGCGGGGATCCAGGAATGGGACGAGTTGACGGCCGACGAGAAAAAGGTGTTTGCCCGGTACATGGAAATCTATGCTGCCTTTGCCGAGGTGACCGACTACGAAGTCGGGCGGTTCCTGGACGCGATCGAAGACCTCGGCGAAATGGATAACACGCTGGTCTTTTACATCACCGGCGACAATGGCTCGGTTTTTCAGGGCGGCCCCATCGGCGCTTTCAATGAGATATCCGTGTTCAACGGGCTGCCAGAGCCGCTCGACGTGGCGCTGAAGAACCTCGACAAATTCGGCGGGCCCCAATCCCACATTTTGTATCCCAACGGCTGGGCTTTCGCCGGGGCCACGCCCTTTGCCTGGGGCCACCAGGTGGCCTCCTACGGCGGCATCTGCCAGCCCATTGTGGTTCATTGGCCGAAAGGCATCAAGGAGAGGGGCGGCCTGCGTACGCAGTGGTACCACATGATTGACATTGTCCCAACTGTGCTGGAGGCAGTTGGGGTGCTCCCGCCCGGGGTCGTCTACGGCGTTAAGCAGAAACCCATCGAGGGTGTGAGCATGCTTCACACCTTTAATGACGCGGGGGCGAAGTCGCGCCACACCACGCAATACTTCGAGATGGCCGGCAACCGGGGCATCTACCAGGACGGCTGGTTCGCCACCACAGTGCATCGCCCGCCGTGGGAGGCTAAGCCGCGCGCCACGTTTGCCAACGACAAGTGGGAGCTTTACAACGTAGAGCAAGACTTCAGTTGTGCACACGACCTTGCTGCGATGTACCCCGAGAAACTTGAGAAGCTAAAGGGAGTATTCCTGGAAGAGGCCGTCAAATACAACGTGCTGCCGCTTGACGACCGCGCCTGGGAACGCTTCAACGCCGCCTTGGCGGGCCGTCCGGATCTGCTGGAAGGTCGCACCGAGATGACGGTCTACGAAGGAATGAAAGGAATACCTGAGAATGGTTTCATCAACATCAAGAACCGCTCCTTTGTGGTTACGGCCGACATCGAAGTCCCCGAGGGGGGCGCTAAAGGGGTGATCCTCGCCCAAGGCGGGGAAATGGGCGGCTGGAGTCTTTATGTCAAGGACGGCGCACCCAGGTTCGCCTACAACTTTCTCGCTCGCGAGACTTACAAGATCGTTGGCCACGACCCACTGCCTGCCGGGAAGGTGATACTCCGCTTCGAGTTTGCTTACGATGGTGGTATGCCCGGTGCGGGTGGGAACGGTCTGATGTTCGTCAACGGTGAAAAAGTTGCCGAAGGGCGGATCGCTCACACACATCCGAACGCGTTTGGCGCGGAAACGACCGACGTTGGCGAGAACCTATACACGGCTGTCACCGACGACTACAAGGTGGGCGATAACAAGTTCACCGGTAAGATTAACAAGGTGACCATCCAGGTCGGCAAATCCAACCTCAGCGAAGAGGCACAGAATGCCATCCAGGAAATGCGTTTTAAGAAAGCGCTGGCCGCCTAATCGTGCCATTCACTCGTTCAAAGGGGCCCTCCGGTCGCGATGGCCCCCACTTCTTCCCCCGTCAACTGCATAGGAGCAATGGGTTTCGGATTCCAGAGGAGGAATCCGAAACCCGCGAGGGTCAGCCGGTCAGCAGACATTTCGGCCGGCGCGTTTAAGCTATTTTTTGTGTTTGTTCGCCTTCTTCATGGATGCCAGCGCGGACTTTGTCGGCCATTTCGGGCGGGATTTCGGTCATGCCGTGGGCGGTGCGGGCGTGCTCGGCGCACTTTTGCAGAATTTCCTGTTCGGTTTCACCGCGGGCCTCAAAGTCACAATCAACGCCAACGTCTCGGCAACTGACGACCTTTGCCATGGGATATGTCCTTCCGTGATGGGATTCGCCTCAGGCGAGGGAACTGGGTGAGGCTGGGTCAATGGATGGCAGCAGAGGGACAAGAGTTGCCCGTCGGCAGTGGCGCGAATGGGCAGATAAGATGCTGAATGTTGATGCCGCCTGGCGGCTTTCATCCTCTCTCTTTTTTCGAGGCTTCCCACATGGGGCGATAGTCGTAGGTGGGATAGAACTCAGTGCGGAAGGCGCCCCAGGCACCGTGCTCAATCTGGAGATTGACGTCGCGGAGTTTGGCGGGAGGAAAGCGCAGGGTGACCACCTGTCCGATGCCCATCATGACGTACCAGGAAACCACTTCAACTCCGGGCGGTGGAAAATTCTTGTGAAAGCCTGTCTTGTCCAGATGGGCATTGATCTCGTCGAGCGTCTTGGTTTCGTCGTGGCGCAGGAAGATGGTCATCATCATCGTATCGGTGCCGGGCGTGGCGGAGGTTTGCGCTTCTGCCGTAGCGCCTGGGACCACAGCAGCGGCGAGGACGGCGGTAGCTTTCTGGATGAACTCGCGGCGTGATGGAACGGGATTTTCAGGCATAAGTTCTCCTTCGGATGCGGTCGAGCTGGTTAGGGCTCGTCACGCAGATAACCTTGTTTACTCGGATCGGGCATGCGAATGGCGACGATTAATGCCAGCGCGCAGAGCGCTGTGACGTACCAATAAAAAATCGATTCCTTGCCGATCGATTTCAGTTCCAATGCAACGAATTCAGCCGAACCGCCGAAGAGGGCATTGGCCAGTGCGTAGGACAAGCCGACACCCAGCGCACGCACTTCCAGAGGAAACATCTCGGCCTTGATGAGACCGGCGATTGAGGTGTAAAAGCTGATCACCGCCAGGCCGAGCATCACTACTCCGAATGCCGCGTAGGGGTTGGTAATACCGGCCAGCGCATGGAGGATCGGAACGCTGCTCAAGGTGGCGAGAACGCCAAACCAGACCATCGACGAGCGCCGACCGATCTTATCTGAAAGAGCACCGAAGAGCGGTTGCACCAGCATGTAAACGAACAGCGCGGCGGTCATGACGGCATTGGCGGTTTTAGGGTTCATGCCGGCCGTGTTGACGAGATACTTCTGCATATAGGTGGTGAAGGTGTAGAAGATCAACGAGCCGCCGGCGGTGAAGCCGATGACCGTCATGAATGCGCGCTTGTGTTTCATGAGGCCGGCGATGGTGCCGGCGTCGCGGTTCTGGCGCGAAGCGGCGGTTGACGTTTCATCGAGCGACCGACGCAGGTAGCGGGCGACGATGGCGGCAAGTGCACCGATCACGAATGGGATACGCCAACCCCATTCCTTGAGCTGATGGGCGGTGAGCAACTGCTGCAGAATCACCAATACGAGAACCGCCAGGAGTTGACCGCCGATCAGCGTGACGTACTGGAATGAGGCGAAGAATCCACGCCGCCCCTTGAGCGCGACTTCGCTCATATAGGTTGCGCTGGTGCCATATTCGCCGCCGACAGAGAGGCCCTGCACCATGCGCGCGATAACCAGCAAGGCCGGAGCCGCCTGGCCGATGGCGGCATAGGTGGGAAGGAAGGCGATGAGCAATGAGCCAGCGCACATCATCAGTACCGAGGTCATCATGGCGGTGCGGCGGCCTTGCTTGTCAGCAAGGCGTCCGAAGAACCAGCCACCGATAGGACGCATGAGAAAACCCGCGGCAAAGACTCCGGCAGTTTTGAGCAATTGGATGGTTGGATTGCCGACGGGGAAAAAGGCCGAGGCGAAATAGATCGCGCAGAAGGCATAGACGTAAAAATCAAACCACTCAACCAGATTGCCGGAGGATGCGCCGACGATGGCGAGAATGCGCTTGCGGGTATCCGCCGTGGTTGAGATGCTTGCGGGCGCACGCATTCAGCGGAGTTCCTGCGCTTGGTCACGGTCGTGGTGCGGCTGCATTTTCAGCAGACAATGGGCGGCAAAGTCCATGGCGCGCTCCCAGCACTGCCCGGCTTGCTGCGTAGAGGCTCCATAGGCGGTGAGGAAGAGGGTCAGGCAGAATCCTGCATCGGAGTGATCGGGCTCGGCGCTGCGGTGGATGTAGCAACGACGCACGACGATTTCAGCGGAGGCCGGGAGAGCCTGGTTGGCTTCGAGCAGGTGCGCGAACTCTTTAGCTAGCCGCTGATGGGCTTCGAGGCTGGGGCGAAGGGCTGCCGCGTTTGCGGGCAAAGCTTCGGTGGCGGAAGTTTCGGTGGCTAAAGTTTCGGTCACTAAAACCAGGTCAACGTAACAGCTCTGCTCGAATCGTAATTCGTAGAGGTTCGCCGAGGCATCGGTCTCGTTTGTCCACACGTCACACTTGGCAGTTTGCCAGGGGCTCGGCGGGGAATTCACGTCGATGAGAAAGCGCGCCAGGGCAGGGAATTGCTGCGCCTCCGGGATGCGCGCGACTTCATTGGCGAGATTGGTGGCAAGGTCGGCGGCGGGATCGCGACTAATCGAGCCGTGGTGGAGGCGGAGATTTACGTAATGCTGATGGCCTGCGGGGTCGTGCCAGGGGATCTCCAAGGCGGGCGCGGTGGGACCGAGTTCGACACTGTAGTCCGCATCCATCTCAGCGAGGCTCCGAGGCTTGCGCTCGCGCCAGAAATTCGATGATTTTGCGTTCGGCCCAGCGGCCATCGTCGAGGCCATCGGCGCTTGGCTGGGCGAGGAAGGCGCAGTGGCCGCCGTGGCGAGTGCTGAGAAATGTTACGTTGGGATTATCGAGCAGCTTGCGCTGGCTTTCTGCCGAGATCTCGATAAAGGGATCGTCGTCGGCGTGGATGACCAGGGTTGGAACGGCGATGCGGTCGAGGACGTGCGAGGAGCTGGCCTTGTCGTAATAATCCGCTGCTCCGGCGAAGCCCATGTAGCGCGCAGTGATGTGCTCATCGAAGTCGCGCATGGAGCGCACATGCTTGAGCAGGGCGGGATCGAAGCGGCCCGGCCACAGCGCGGATTTGCGGCGGAAGCTTTTGCGCAGAGAGATGAGGAACCACTGCTCGTAGATGGTATTGGAGGGCCGATGAAGGCGGTCGGCCGAGATTGCGAGATCGCAGGACGGGGAAACCGCAGTGGCCGCGATCAACTGCGGCGGAGTGTTCGCGCCCCAGGTGCCGACGGCGCGCAACACCTGATTGCCTCCCATCGAGAATCCGGCGAGGGCCACACGCTCGAGGCCGTCGCGGGCGATCATTTCGACGACCAGCTTTTCGACATCGTGGGAGAGACCGGAGTGATAGAGCGTAGAGGAAAGATGTTCGGTGCCGCCGCAGCCGCGGATGTTCATGCGCACGACGTTCCAGCCTTGCGCCCAGGCACGGCTGCCGGTTCCGATGACGTAGCGCGAGCTGCTTGAGCCCTCCAGGCCATGCACGATCATGAGGGTGAGGCACTGCCGGGGCTGCGGCTGCCAATGGCAATGGCAGAGGATGCGAACGTCCTGCTCGATCTGGAAGAGCCGCTCCTCGGGCGGAGGCAAGCGGTTGGCACGCTTCAAGAAGTTTCCGGCGACGGTCTGGGCATGGGCGCCGCGCAATAAACGGCGCGGCACGAAGTCGTTGGTGATGCTCGCGGAGGGGTGGGAGAGGATTTCCGTGCCGGACATGAGCGTCTGTGAGCTGGCTGTACCCGTGGGCTGGCTGCACCCGTATAATGAATGTATCAGTTTCGCCTCGGCGGGTGCTTGCGGGCCCGCGCGGCGCAATTCTGGAGGTTGTGATGCCGATTTTTGAGTACATCTGCAAGGGTTGCGGCAAGAAATTCGAAGCCATTGTTTACGGGTCCAAGCAATCCGAGTGCCCTGCCTGCAAGAGCACGGAGTTGGAACAGCAGCTCTCCACGTTTGCCGCGCACGGCACCGATAAATCGAGCGGAGCGGCTCCCAAGATGCCCTGCGGAATGCCTCCGGGCTCGTGCGGCGGCGGTGGCTGCGGAATGAACTAGCAGTGGAACCATTGTTGCCGCCTGAGCAGAATCCTGCGCCACCGCCGGAGAAGCCTCGCCACCCGTGGGCCAGGCGCCTGGGCCCGCTGGCGCCACTGGCGCTGTTGCTGGCCAAGGCGAAGACCGTGCTGTTCGCGCTGTTCAAGCTGAAGTTTCTCTTCAGCTTTGCGGCGTTTCTGGGAATTTACTGGGCGCTGTATGGAGCCTGGTTCGGCATCGGCTTTGCGGTGATGATTCTGCTGCACGAGATGGGACATTTTGCGGAGATCAAGCGGCGCGGCCTGCCGGCCGATATGCCGGTCTTTCTTCCCGGCCTCGGAGCGTACGTCAAGTGGCAGGCGCTGGGCATCTCGACCGAGGTGCGTGCGATGGTTTCGCTGGCCGGGCCTGCCGCCGGGCTGCTTGCGACATTGGTTGCCGCAGGGCTCTACTGGCATACGGGCGATCCCTTGTGGAAGGCGCTGGCCCACACCGGGGCGTGGCTCAACCTGCTCAATCTGATTCCGGTCTGGATACTGGACGGGGTGGGTGCGGTACAGCCGCTCGACCGGATGGGCCGTATCAGCCTGATGGTCTTCAGTGCTCTGCTTTACTGGTGGAGCGGGGAGATCACGCTGCTTCTGCTGGCTGTGGGCTTCGGCTGGCAACTCTACCGCAAACAGATTCCGGCTGATGGCTCGGTCAGGGTGCAAGTATATTTCGCCGCGGTTCTGGCCGCGCTGGCGTGGCTGCTGCACGCTACGACGCTGGCGCGGGGCTAGCGGCTGGAAAATTGACAGCTTCCAATGTATGGACTAGACTCAGTGAACTTAGTTCATTGAGGATATATCCATGAACACCGTTAACATTCATGAAGCCAAGACACAGCTATCCCGCTTAGTGGATCAGGCGGCCAAGGGCAAACCCTTCGTTATCGCCAAGGCAGGCAAGCCTCTGGTGAAGGTGACGCGGCTGGACACTCCCACCGGCAAGCAGGTACGCAGGTTGGGTTTTCTGGCAGGACAGTTCTTGGTTCCGCGTGACTTTGACGAGTTGGGCAGCAAGGAGATCGAGGGAATGTTCGGCGGTGAGGAGTGAAGCTGCTGCTGGATACGCATCTGTTGTTATGGGCGGCGAATGAGCCTAAGCGACTGCCTAAAGCTGCGCGGGTGCTGATTGAGGATTTAGAAAACGAGTTGCTCTTCAGCGCAGCCAGCCTGTGGGAGATCACGATCAAAAACAGTCTTGGACGAGAGGACTTCCAGGTGGACGCGAGGCTGCTGCGCCGCGGATTGCTGGATAACGGCTATACGGAGCTGCCCATCACCAGCGAACACGCGGTCAACGTGGACCATCTGCCATCGACGCATAAGGACCCCTTTGACCGCATCCTGGTGGCCCAAGCTACGGTCGAAGGGATTACGCTGCTCACCAACGACCGTCGGCTTTTGGAGTATCCCGGGCCGATAAAGAAGGTATGAACCAAAGATACCGGCCTTGGTCGCTGAACTGTTTTGCTAGCTCATGGAATTGCGGAGGCGGCGGATCAGGGTGTTGGTTGAGCAGTCATGCGATAAAGGCGGATCGGATTTGGCCTCGAGTTCAGGGATGATGCGCGAGGCGAGTACCTTACCGAGTTCCACTCCCCACTGATCGAATGAGTCGATCTGCCAAATTGTGCCTTGCGTGAAGACAGCGTGCTCATAGAGCGCAACAAGTTTGCCGAGCGCCTCCGGGGTCAGTTGCTCGAGCAGGATGATGTTAGAGGGGCGGTTGCCCTTAAAGGTTCGGTGCGGCACCAGCCATGCGGGGGTATTTTCGGCTTGAACCTCTTGCGCAGTTTTGCCAAAGGCCAAGGCCTCGGCCTGGGCACAGACGTTGGCCAGGAGCAGGTCATGGTGACGTCCGAGAGGATGTAGAGCGCGGGCGAATGCGATGAAATCGCAGGGGATGAGTTTGGTTCCCTGATGGATTAGCTGGTAGAAAGAGTGCTGGCCATTGGTTCCCGGTTCGCCCCAGTAGATTGGCCCAGTTTGATAGGAAACCTCTTTGCCTTCGAGGGTGACGTGCTTGCCGTTGCTTTCCATGGTGAGCTGTTGGAGATAAGCAGGGAAGCGTTTCAGGTACTGCTCATAAGGCAGGACGGCGACGGTTTGGGCTCCGAAGAAATTGTTGTACCAGAAACCAAGAAGGCCGAGGAGCACGGGGAGATTGCGCTCGAAGGGCGCGGTTCTAAAATGCTCGTCCATCTGGTGGAAGCCGTTGAGCATGGCGCGGAAATTCTCAGGGCCGATGGCCAGCATGGTGGAGAGACCGATGGCTGAGTCCATGGAGTAGCGTCCGCCGATCCAGTCCCAGAACTCGAACATATTTGCGGTGTCAATGCCGAAGTTGGCGACTTCGGTGGCATTGGTGGATACGGCGACGAAATGGCTGGCAACAGCGGCTGGATTCTTGAGAGTGGCGAGTGCCCAATCGCGGGCGGTGTGGGCGTTGGTCATCGTCTCCAGTGTTGTGAAGGTTTTCGAGGAGATGATGAAGAGCGTCTCTTCGGCGTCGAGATCATGCGTGGCCTCGAAGAAATCTGTGCCGTCGATGTTGGAGACGAAGCGGAAGGTGAGGTCGCGCTGGCTGTAATGGCGCAGGGCCTCGTAGGCCATTACCGGACCGAGGTCGGAGCCGCCGATTCCTACATTGATGATGTTGCGGATTGGCTTGCCGGTATGGCCCTTCCACTGGCCGCTGCGCACGCGATTGGAGAAGTCGGCCATCTTGTCCAACACGGCGTGAACCTGCGGCACTACGTCTACGCCGTCAACGCGGATGGATTCACTCCTGGGGGCGCGCAGGGCTACGTGCAGAACGGCGCGCTGCTCGGTGACGTTGATCTTCTCTCCGCGGAACATGGCATCGATGCGCGCCTTAAGGCCGGATTGCTCCGCCAGTTGCAGCAGGAGTGAGAGTGTCTCCCCGGTGATGAGGTTCTTGGAGTAATCGAAGTAGATTCCGATGGCTTCGGTGGTCATTCGCCGGGCGCGCTCGGGGTCATCGGCAAAAAGCTTGCGGAGGGAGAGCTCGCGCACTTTTGTGTAGTGGGCCTGAAGGGCTTTCCAGGCTGCTCGATCGATGACCGGCGAGAGATCTGAAGTCATGGATTTTCCTTTCATCCGAGGTGGATTGTCACCGTTGCCAGAGGATTTTCGCGGCTTCCAAGGGGATCGAGGCGCCTGCGCGGTGCGGTATGACTCGCGCCGTGTAATCGGCGGCGGGGCGGGTAGCTGGAAGTTGCGCAACATAAATGCGATCCGTAGCCGCGGCTTGATCCAGGCGTTTCATCTCATGGCATACAGGAAGGTCACCGCCGGTGCCGTCGGCGAAGAGTTCGACCCGAACGGCGTCGGGATCAAGATCATCGAGAGATAAGTGAAGCTCGAAGACGTGCTGTCCGTCTTTAGTTTCCACCTTCACGTCTCCGAAACGCAGCCTCCCCCACTTCTGATCCAAAGCTCGCTGCCAATTCGCTACCTGCCTGCCGACTGCCCCCTTGTTCGCTGGCACGCTCGCGATAGGCGGCTGCGGCGGGGAGATAGTGTTGCTCGGTGTATTCGCGCACGGCGCGATCGGCGGAAAAGCGCGGAGTCAAGCTGTGCCATGCTTTCGCGCATCCGCTTGACCCAAGCGGTGGGAATGCCATTGTGGTCGCGAGCATAGAACTCCGGAATTACCTCCCGTTCCAGAAGTCCGTACAGGGCTTCGGCTTCAGCAGCGTCCCACGCAGGGTCGTCGCCATGCTCCTGGCCATCTCCCAACGCCCACCCTACTTCAGGCGTGTAGGCCTCCGCCCACCAGCCATCCAACTCGGATAGATTGATGCCTCCATTGACCAGCACCTTCATGCCACTGGTTCCGCACGCCTCCCATGGGCGGCGCGGAGTGTTGATCCAGACATCGACTCCCTGCACCAGGCGCTCGGTCAGCAGCATGTCGTAGTCGCTCAGGAAGACGACGTGGGGCCGAATCTCCGGCTGGCGGATGAAGCTGATCCATTGATGGATCAAGGCCTGGCCCGCGCCGGTCCTCCGGATGGGCTTTGCCGGCGATGATGAGTTGCACGGGACGCTCGTGATTGGTCAGACAGATCGCAGCAAGCGCGCTGGGTCGTGCAGCAGCAGGTTCGGGCGTTTGTAGGTTGCAAAGCGGCGGGCAAATCCAAGGGTCAACGCGTTGGGATCGAAGAGATGCTTTGCGGATTCGACCGACTGCGGTCGAGGAGCCGGAGGCGGCCAGTTGCCGGGACAATCGTTCGCGAGCGTACTCCACAAGAGACTTGCTGGCGGCGGTTCGAAATTGCCAGAGCTTGGCGTCGGATACATGGCGAATGTCCGGCTCGAGGGTTTCGGTGGTTCCCAGCCAGCGCTCCTTCCCACAGCTCTGCGTCCAAAGATCGTCAGCCGGCTGCCGAGTCCCAGGTGGGGATGTGGACTCCGTTGGTCACGTGTCCGACCGGAACCTCGTCCTCCGGCCATCGCGGAAACAGAGGCTGAAAGAGCTTGCGGCTGACCTGGCCATGCAAGCGGCTCACGCCGTTCACCGCGCCGCTGCCTCGAATTGCGAGATACGCCATGTTGAAGCTCTCCGAAGAGTCGTCCGGGTTCTGGCGTCCCAGGGCCAGCAAATCATGCAGTGTGATGCCGAGCCTCTTTTCGGCATAATGACCGAGATACTGCTCGATGAGCGCCGGAGCGAAACGGTCAAAGCCTGCGGCCACGGCGGTGTGGGTGGTGAAGAGATTACCCACGCGTGTAGCAGCCAGTGCGACTTCGAAGGGCTGCCCGGTTTCCTCCATGAAGCTGCGGGCACGCTCCAGGACGGCAAACGCGGCGTGGCCTTCATTGAGGTGACAGACCTCCGGGTGAATTCCGAGCGCGCGGAGCAACCTCCATCCGCCGATTCCCAGCAGTCAGCTCCTGCTTGAGGCGCAGCTCCGGACCGCCGCCATAGAGTTCGCTGGTAATGCCTCGATGAGCGGGAAAGTTGGCGGCGTCATTGCTGTCGAGCAGGTAGAGCTTCACCCTGCCGACCTGAACCTGCCAGGCGCGCAGCCAGACCGAATATCCGGGCAACGCAATCTCCAAGCGCAGCCACTCGCCATTCGGCTGCCGCAAGGGTGTGATCGGCAACTGTCCGGGATCGTTGTACGGGTAGAGGGCCTGTTGCTCGCCATTTCTGTCGATCACCTGACGAAAATAGCCTTGCTGATAGAGCAGTCCGACGCCGACGACCGGCACACCCAGATCGCTGGCGGCTTTGAGTTGATCACCGGCCACGTTGCCCAGCCCGCCCGAGTAGATGGGCAGGGCTTCGCTCAACATGAACTCCATGCTGAAATATGCGACACAAGTCAGCGGCAGCCCGCGGGTGGTTCTGCTGAAACCACGCTGGAGCTTCGGCTGCGCGCCGGCTTGCCTCGACTAAATCATCGACGTTCTTGCGGAAAGCCGGATCGGCCAAGACGCGCTCGATCTGCTCGCGCGAGACCGTCTGCAGCACGACCCAGGGGTTATGGGTGATTTCCCAAAGCCTGGGATCAAGTTGCCGCCACACTTCGTCGGTGGCATGATTCCACGACCAGCGCATATCCAGGGCGAGTTCTGCCAGGGAATCCAAGCCCTCGATTTCGGTGGGAAGAAGATTGTAAATCGGGTGAGTGACGCGGGATTGGTCGCTCATGATCTCGCCCTTTAGACACTAGAATCTGAGAACGGCGAAGAAATGGATGGTTTCGGAGGCGCTTAGCGATCTATATACCAAGGTTGAGAACCAGGTTGCGAGCCAATCCGCATGGAGATGACAAATAAAGGTTTGCTGGGGTGGGTAGTGGGACTCGAACCCACACCATCCGGTGCCACAGACCGGCGTTCCACCATTGAACTATACCCACCATGGAACCGAGTCTGATTATAGCAGACGCAATGCATCGTTCTAGTTTGATGCCGTGGTGGGAAATTGAGGCTGCATGATCAGGTGGCCCGGATCGACTCCGGGCCACTCATCATGCCGAAGCAGCAGAGATGCGGGGCATTTGGGCGGGCGAGGCGGGGTGACCGCGCCCGATTCCGAGGTACTCAAAGCCGAGGCTGCGGAGGCGTTCACAGTCGAGCAGGTTTTTGGTGTCGACAATCAGCGGGCGGCGCAGCAAGGCCTTTACTCTTGCAAAGTCGAGGTTGCGGAACTCCGGCCATGCGGTCGCCACGATCAGTGCGTCCATGCCTTCCGCAGCTGTGTACGGCGAATCGCAATAGGAGACGACCTGCTCCAGCTCCAGTTCTGCTTGCAGCATTGCGAACGGATCATAAGCACGAACCACTGCGCCGCTCTCGGCCAGTTGCCGGGCCAGCGCAATGGCCGCCGATCCCACCACCGAACTGGTATGCGGCTTCATGGCCAGTCCCAGCAGTCCGACGCGTGTGTTGCGCAAGTTTGGCATGACCTCGGCGATCCGGCGCATAGTGCGTCCGGCGTGTTGCTGGCTGACGATTTGTGCGGCGGCGAGCATCTTCAACTCCACCCCGTTGCTTAACGCCAGGGATTTGAGGCTGGCGATGTCGCTCTCGACGAAGCTGCCGCCCATGCCGACACCGGCCTGTAGGCAGCGCGGCGCGATGCGCTTGTCCAGACCCAAGGCGAGGGAGAGATCGAGCGCGTCGGCGTTCACCTGTTCACAGAGCTCGGCGATTTCATTGATAAATGAAATTTTGGTTGCGATGAATGCAGTGGCGGCCTCGCGCACCAGTTCGGCGGTCTCCGGACTGGTGACGATGACCGGAGTGCCGCGCATCACCAGCGGACGATAGATGACCTTCAGCGCAGAGATGGCCCGAGCACTGTTGCTGCCGAAGAGAAGCCGGTCCGGCCAGTTAAAGTCCTCGACGGCGCAGCCCTCGGTGAGGGAGACGGGATGAGCGACAACCGTTATGTCATAACCCAGTCGGTCGAGCTTGCTTGCGATTGCGGTGGCGGTTCCTACGGCGGTGGGAGTACAGATCAGAAGCAGCGTTCCGGGGAGCGCACTGGATGCCACCTTGGTTGCGATGGCCTGGGTCTCAGAGGCGTCGTCATGCGCAAGGTAGATCACTGGCGAGCGCGCAGCATGGGACTCAACGTCAGTCGAGTAGGTCAGGCGTCCCGCCCGCTCGTTGCGGCGAATGATCTCTTCGAGGTTTTTTTCGTAGAAGGCAATTCGTCCTTGCGAGAGATTCAGGATTTTGTCTTCCGCAGAATCGCAGCACACAATCGGATTTCCAAAGTCCGCAAGGCATGCGGAGAGAACCGTACCCAAGAATCCAGCGCCATACACAAGAATTTGCATGGTAACCTCAGTCGTCGCCTCCCGGAAACACGCGGCACAGCAATTCAGCCCGGGGAGGTCGGCGTGTTGCATAGTGCGCCGCGCAGAGTTCATTAAGCGTTGAAGCCGTTGGATTTGCAATGCGAAAAGAAGGTCATGTCCACCCGTGAGGTCTGGGTAGGAGGGCGGCTAAGGCCATGTCCACTCGTGCTGATCGTGCGCCGGCCTGGGCAAGACGCGGCTAGCGGGGCGGAGCGGAGAGATCAATTTCGGCGAGGTCGGTCCAAGTGAACTGATTGCCCCGTACAAAGGTGAGGCGTTCCACCGGAATGCGGTGTGAGCCGTCGTAATTCAGCCAGCGCACCTTGCTGGTCTCCAGCACTTCCCGGGCGCGCTCATTATCATCCAGCTTGGCTACGGTGACGTGCGGCATGTAGGGGAGCGCTTCATCAAAAGCCAGCGGAGCACGATTGAGCAAGTCGTGCAACTCGCGCATCCTGTAGCCCGCGAAATTCACCCGGATAAAAACCGTCGGAGTAAGCGGCAGGAAACTTTCGACCTCGCCAAGGCCGACCTGAAACGGGGTAACGGTGGCGCCGACCTGGCGCAGCATTGTGATTGCATCCTCTTCCGATCCTTGCAACGGACGTGGAGGCAGCACGGTGAGATGGGTTGGCAGGTGAGCGTGGGCCGGATGAAGTTCGCGGCGCAGCTCCTCTACAAACCCTCCCAGCTCGTTCTTTATGTAAGCAACCAGCGCGTATTGGAGAGGAGGAGAGTCGGACGACATGGCAAGCAAGTCAATTATATGCGCTGCCAGTCAGAGTGCAACCTGAGATATGCGGTTCGCGGTTTAATTCGCAGCCCCACCGGCACTGTTCGTGGCTGCTTTCATCAAGTAACTCTTTACCTCATCGCCACGGAAGTACTTGGCCTGCTCGAGGCGCATCTGCGGCATCGCCGAATAGGGCTTACTGTAATCGTTGTTCGCATTCCAGAACAAGAAACCATTGCCGCCTTTGCCATGTGAGACCGCAACCTGAACGCGGATGTACTCTGGCGAGTAAGTCTTGGTTCTCCATCCGAAGGCCTGCAGCCAGGGGCGCAGAACCACTCCGCTCTCAGCGGTGACCTTCTGGAAGCGTGCCATCGACTCTCCGATGAAGTGCTCCGGCGCGTCACCCGGATCACTGTAGCCGTCCATACCATAGAAGTGAGATGGATAGATCATGGGAGAGATCACGTCGCAATACTTCGCCATCTGCGGTATGTCTTGCCCGGTGTGCGAGAGATCGATGGGCCTCTGCCATGCCATCACGCCGAAGACATCCAACGAAAAGAGCACTCCGGATGGCTTAAGTTCGGCTTGCGCCTTCTTCAGGAAGTTGGTAATCGCATCCGTGCGTTTCCAATCCGGATGTTCGGATTCAAAGAGGAAACTTGCGTCCTTCTGGTCGCCTTCGGCGGGGAAGCGCACGTAGTCAAACTGAATTTCGTCCACTCCGTTGGCAATCGCAAACTTGGCCAGGCCGATGTTGTAGTCCCATACCTTCGGGTTGGAAGAGTCGGTCCAGACCAGTTGTCCGTTCTCCCGCCAAGGGCCTCCCCTACGCGAACGCACTGCCAATTCCGGATGGCGGGTGACCAACGCGTCGTCACGGAAGACGGCGATGCGCGCGATCACGTGCAGTCCCTGGGCGTGGAGAAAGCCGGTGAACTTGGGCAAGTTGCGAATGGGATAGCTTTTCTGTTCCGGCGCTAGCGGCAGGCCGGTAGGAACGCTCACAGAGCCGTCGGAATCCTTGATATCAAAGACGATGCTGTTGCCGCCCGCCTGGCGCCACTGGCGAATAATATCCAAGCCCTTGGCGCTGCCTGCCATTGTGCCGGTCAGGTAGATGGCGCGGACCTCGAAGTTCTTGGAGATGATCACCGGTTTCTCCGCCCAACTCTCCTTGTAAGCGGGGATCACGATCTCCGATCCTGGTTTGGGCCACAAGCCCTTGATGGCAGGATTGGCGGCGCGAATCGCTCTCTCCAACTCGCTGCCGGTGAACAAGGTGGTCAGCGGCAGGTAGTGGTGCACGATGCCGGGAACGCTTTCTCCCTTGGCAACGGTGTGAATTTTTGTGTCCGCAGGCGTGCTGGGGGCTGGGGGCGCCGGCTTCGAAGACGCTGGCCTGGAAGACGCCGACTTGGTGTCGGCCATCGCAAGTCCGCTTGCGGCGGAGGCCCGGTCATTCGTGTGGGCTCGCAGCGGAAGCTTTTCAAGAATCATGAATACCGAAAGTAGAAGTACCGCGAAGGTGAGGAGCGAGATCGAGAGCGACTTCCGAGACATGTTTGCCAACCCAGAGTAGAAGCTGAGCGGATACTAGCATGCATTTCCAGAAAGCAACGAGAGTAGAACATCTTAGTTCCTGATTTTTTTCCCCGTGCTTATTAATCAGTTGGATTCGCGGCTACGATGACGTCACCTGGAAGTCCTACGCCACTTATTTCTGGTTTCTGCATCTAACCTCTTCAAGGGGTGTGAAACCGGTATTGGCGGTGCTTCTTTTTCAGATGATCTGCATCTATCAGAGACTCTGATGCAACGCCGCACTTCTCATCTCCATCTGAGGATTCGTCGGCAGCCTGGAGATTTGCCAGACCATGAAAACAGGACTCAATGCCGCGCTTGACCCTTCCCGCCGTTCCAGCGATGCGCAGGAGTTTGACAACGCCATCCGGCGCAAAATTGTGGGCCAGGACGACGCAGTCGAAAAGGTGACCGAGATATACCAGATGTTTCTGGCTGGACTGAATCCTCCCGGACGTCCAATAGGCAATCTTTTGTTTCTGGGGCCAACCGGGTCCGGGAAGACTCGCGTGGTGGAGGCAGTTGCCGAGGCGCTTTTTGGAGATGCGCGCGCCATCATCAAAATTGACTGCGCCGAGTTCCAGCATTCGCACGAGATCGCCAAGCTGATCGGCTCGCCGCCGGGTTATCTGGGACACCGGGAAACCCACCCGCTGCTGACCCAGGAGGCGCTGAACCAGTGGCATACCGATCGGCTCAAGCTTTCGTTACTGCTGTTTGACGAGATTGAGAAGGCGAGCGATTCGCTGTGGCAGCTTCTGCTTGGAATTCTGGACAAGGCCACGCTTACGCTGGGCGACAACCGCAGGGTCGATCTTTCGCAGTGCCTGATTGTTCTTACCTCTAATCTGGGCGCTGGAGAGATGAATGAGCTGCTCAATGGCAGCATGGGATTCGCGCAGCCCGCTGCCGCGATCGATAACTCGGTGGATGCCAAGATGAAGCGTGCCGCTGTGGACGCTGCGCGCCGCAAGTTCTCACCGGAGTTCATGAACCGCATCGATAAGGTTGTGGTTTTTAAGACATTGCGTAGCGAACACCTGGAGAAGATTCTGGAGATTGAACTTGGACTGGTGCAACAGCGCATTCTGCAGGCGACGGGGAATAATCAGTTTGTGTTCAGTTGCACCCCGCGGGTGAAGGAGCTACTGCTGCGGGAAGGGACGGACCTCAAGTATGGCGCCCGTCACCTTAAGCGCTCGATTGAGAAGAATATTGTTTTCCCGCTGGCGAATCTGGTGGCGACCGCGCAGGTGCGGCTTGGAGACTTCATCCGCATTGACCTTAACGATCAAGGCACTATGACCTTCGTCAAGGAAGCCGAAGGCGCGTTGGTTCCTGTGCTTCTGGAAAAGTATGGTCCCGAGTTCACGACGCAGCAGACACAAAAGGCAGCGCGTCCTGCGCGAATTGCTGCTTCGGGTGGACCGCAGTTCGATCCGAAATCAATGCGTTAATCCCGGCGCAGCGAGCCCTGCCGCAACGCCCAGCTAAACTGGAATGCCAAGGAGTTGGCGCAGTTGCGCCAACGCAGCTTCCGCGTTCAGGCCATACTTCCTGCGCAGATCATCCGGCTTGCCGTGCTCGATGAATTGATCGGGCCAGCCGATGCGCAGTACCGGCGTGCTCAACCCCTGACGGTTCAACTCTTCCAGCACGGCACTGCCGAAGCCTCCTGCCAAGGCGTGGTCTTCCAGGGTTACCAGGATTTCAGCCGAGCGGGCGAACTGAGCAATCATCTCGACGTCGATGGGCTTGGCGAAGCGCGCGTTGATCACCGCCGAGGCAACGCCCTCCGAGGCCAGCGCTGCGGCGATCTGGCGCGCCAGCGGCAGCATGGCGCCGAGCGAGAAGATGGCAACGCGATCGTTGCCGGTGTGCTCCAGCAGTTCCGCTTTGCCGATGGGGATTGCCGCCGGCTGCTGCTTGACCGGAGTGCCGGGGCCGACGCCGCGCGGGTAGCGCAAGGCGCATGGGCCGTTGTGCTGGAGAGCGGTAAAGAGCATGTCGGCGAGTTCGTCCTCATCCTTGGGATCCATGTGCACGATATTGGGAATCCCGCGCAGGTAGCTGATGTCGAAAAGACCGTGGTGAGTGGGACCGTCGTCGCCGCTGAGGCCGCCACGATCCATGCAGAAGACCACAGGCAGGTTCTGCAGGCAGACGTCATGCACGATCGGGTCAAAGCGCGCGCTGCAGGAAGGTGGAATAGATGGCGCAGAACGGCTTGAAGCCGCGGGTCGCCATGCCGGCGGCGAAGAGCACGGCATGCTCCTCGGCGATGCCCACGTCGAAATACTTGTCCGGATGCACCGCACGAAAGCGGTCGAGCGCGGTGCCGTTGGGCATGGCGGCGGTAATGGCGACGACACGTTGATCGCCGGTGGCCAACTTGATCAGAGTGTCGGCGAAAACCTCCGAGTAGGTATGCTGCGAAAGCGGCTTGGTCTCGCCGGTCTCGGGATCGTAGGGGCCGAGCCCGTGGAACTTCTTCTGCTTTTCCTCGGCGGGCTCAAAGCCGCTGCCTTTCTGCGTGATGACGTGCAGCAGCACGGGGCGATCCAGGGTCTTCAGGAATTCGAAGGTATGGATCAGCGTTGCAATGTCATGTCCGTCGACGGGCCCATAGTATTTCAGGCCGAACTCCTCGAAGATGACGGTGGGCCAGAGCATGCTCTTGGCGGCCTCTTCGGCCTTGCGCGCCACTTGCGCCGCTGACTTGCCACCGACCTTTTCAACCAGCTTGGCGGCACGCTCGTAGAGCCGATGGTATTGCGGACTGGTGACGATCTTATTGAAGTATTGGGCGATGGCCCCGACGTTCTTGTCGATAGACCACTTGTTATCATTCAGCACGATGATGAGGCGCTTGGTTTGCGAGGCAATATTGTTGAGCGCTTCGTGAGTTATGCCGCAGGTGAACGCCGCGTCTCCGGCGAGCGCGACCACATGCTCCTTGCCTCCCAGCTTGTCGCGAGCCACGGCCATGCCGAGCGCAGCGGACAGCGCGGTGCCTGCGTGTCCGGCGCCGTAGCAGTCGTGCTCGCTTTCGGTGCGCAGCATAAAACCGTTCAGGCCACCGCGCGGTGCGGATGGTCGAGAATTGCTCGCGCCGCCCGGTGAGCAGCTTGTGCACGTACGCCTGGTGGCTGACGTCGAAGAGAAAGTGGTCGGTGGGCGTGTCGAAAACATAGTGCAGCGCGATGGTCAGTTCCACCACACCGAGGTTGGGGCCAAGATGCCCGCCAGTGCGGGCCAGCACCGTGATGAGTTCGCTGCGAATCTCTTCGGCAAGCTCAATCAGCTTGGGCAGCGGTAACTGCTTTACGTCCGCCGGGGAATGGATGGCGTCAAGTATGGGCGTCATGCTGATCGACTATGTTACTGCCTTCTGCTGTTCTGTACGGTTGCGTTTCGTTGCTTTTATGGTGGATGGGCGAACAAAAGGCGCGGACACAGGCCACGCCTTCCAGCAGCATTACACGGAACTCGCCTAGCTGCGCTTCTTTGACTTGGATGCAGCTTTGGGCATGGATGCTGAGCGTCGAGCGTGTCCGAACAGATTTCGCCTTAGGGAATACGCGGCTGAAGATTTTGTCCACGTTCCGGAGTTGCCGGTTGAGGTCGAAGGCGCGGTCCAGCGTCTTCTTATCGACACGTGAGGTAATTTCCGGATCGGCGGCGACGAGATCGCGGAGGCTCTTTTCCTCGCGCCAGGCTTGCATGGCATTGCGCTGCACGATGCGATAGGCGTCTTCGCGGAGCACTCCGGCTTCCACCAGATCCAGCAGTAGCTGGCCGCTGAAGACCAGGCCGCCGGTGGAGTTGAGATTGCGCAACATTCGCTCCGGATAGACGAGGAGGGTATCCACAAGGTTTGTGGTCTTGGCGAGAAGATAGTCGAGCAGGATCGTGGAGTCAGGCAGGATGACACGCTCAACCGAAGAATGAGAGATGTCACGCTCGTGCCAAAGCGCGACGTCTTCAAATGCCGGTTGCACGTTGCCGCGAATGACACGCGAGAGTCCGGAGATCTGCTCGCAGGTGATGGGATTGCGCTTGTGGGGCATGGCCGAGGAGCCCTTCTGTTTCTCGCTGAAAAACTCTTCCGCCTCACGCACTTCGGTCTTTTGCAGGTGACGAATCTCGGTAGCAATTTTATCCAGGGTGCAGGCCACCACGGCCAGCGTGGCGACATAGAATGCATGACGGTCGCGCTGTATCACCTGTGAGGAAACCGCTGCTGGAGCCAGCCCGAGACGCTTGCAGATCAACTCCTCGTATTTCGGATCGAGGTGCGCGCCTGTGCCGACCGCGCCGCTCAGCTTGCCCACGCGCATCTGCTCGGTGGCAAAGTCAAATCGCTCCAGGTTGCGCTGCATCTCGCTGTACCAGTTTGCGATTTTGAGGCCAAAGGTAATTGGCTCGGCGTGCACGCCGTGGGTGCGTCCGATCTGCGGGGTGTGCTGAAACTCGAGCGCCCGCCGCCGCAGCACCACCAGAAACTTTTCAATACCTGCGCGCAGCAGCACGGAGGCCTGCTGCACGAGCAGCGCCTGGGCGGTGTCCACCACATCGTTGGAGGTAAGCCCGTAATGCAACCAGCGCGACTCCGGACCTACTTTTTCCGCGACCGCGGTAGTGAAGGCGATGACGTCATGCTTGACCTCGGCCTCGACCTGATGAATGCGCGCGACTTCAAAGGACGCACCTTTTATGCGGATGGCGCGGGCTGCGGATTTGGGCACGATTCCCGCTTCGGCGAGGGTTTCACTGGCTGCAACTTCTACCTGAAGCCAGGTGCGGAATTTGTTTTCGTCGCTCCAGATCTGGCCCATCTCAGGGCGGGTATAACGTGGGATCAAGGCAGGCTCCTGGCCGAATCATAAGTCGGGGATGAACTTACTATTGTAGCAACGTCGGCGCGGAGATTAGAAAACTGCTCACGGCAAAAAAGCAGGCCGAACTGCCCCGGCTCATCAGAGGGCTCTTATCTACTTCGCGGAAGATCGATCTTTAGCTTTTTGAAACGCCGAAGAGATCGCTCATTTCGTCGTAGAGAAATCCCTGGCCCGGACGATAGGGCTGTACCCATTTACCATCGAGCACAAACTGCGGGATGGCGCGCTTGCCCGTGTTTCTGATTACGTCATCGGCAGCACCGGGAGTAGTTTCAATGTTGACCTCCTGGTACGGGATGGCGTGCTTATCGAGGAAGCGCTTAGCTGCGCGGCAATCGGGACACCATGGCGCGGAATAGACGAGTAGACGCATACTGAATGGATGCTGTTTGTGAGCAGAAGTTTCGAATTCAATTCTATACGAGCAAAGGGCTCGCGGGAAAATCGTGTCAGCTAACTGAAGACGGTGCGCTGACGAAGCAATTTGTTTGTGAAAGAAAAACGCCGCCGGTTAAGCGGCGGCGTTTCACCTGGTTGATGACGAGCGCTAGCTCAGCAGCAGTGCACCGTCGGTCTTCTCTTCGCCTACCTCGCGGTAGAACAACTGGTTGTTGTCGAGATAGACCTCGACGAAGGCTGGGCGGGTTTTGATGCTGCCCTGGATCAGCGCCTCCGAGAGCGGGTCCTCCACGTACTTCTGTAGCGCGCGGCGCAACGGACGTGCTCCGTAGCTGCGGTCGGTGATGGTCTTATCTAGAATCCACTTGCGCGCGTCTTCGGTCACCGTGATCGTGATCGCTCTCTGCGCGAGGTTGTGATTCAGCTGCGTGACCATCAACTCTACGATCTGGTGCAGATCGTGTTCGCTGAGGGCGTTGAAGATTACGACTTCATCGACGCGGTTGAGGAATTCCGGATTGAAGGTCTTCCTGACCTCGCTCTTCACCATCTCTTCAACCTTGTCGCTGATGCTTTCATCCTTGTTCGATGAAAAGCCCAGTCCCTCGCGCTTGATCATGTGGCGCGCGCCGATGTTGGATGTCATGATGAGGATGACATTCTTGAAGTCCACGGTATTGCCGAGGCCATCGGTCAACTGTCCATCCTCGAAGACCTGCAACAGAATGTTGAATACATCCGGATGCGCCTTCTCGATTTCATCCAGCAACACTACGGAGTACGGCGCACGCTTTACGCGCTCGGTGAGCTGTCCGCCTTCCTCGTAGCCCACGTACCCCGGAGGCGAACCGATCAACTTGCTGACCGAATGCTTCTCCATGTACTCCGACATGTCGAAACGGATCAGGCTCTTCTCGCTGCCGAACATGAACTGCGCCAGGGTTCGCGCCGCTTCCGTCTTGCCTACGCCGGTTGGGCCGAGGAAGAGGAAGGAGCCGATGGGCCGCTGCGGACTCTTGAGTCCGGCACGCGAGCGCCGGATGGCGCGGGCCAGAGCGCTGATCGCCTTTTCCTGGGAGATCACGCGTTTGTGCAGTTCTTCTTCAATGCGCAGCAGCTTCTGCGACTCTTCTTCCTTGATCGCGGCAACTGGAACTCCGGTCCAGCGCGACACCACTTCTTCGATGTCCTCGCGCTGCACGATTCCCGTGGAGCTTTCATCGAGGTGGAACTTCTCGCGCAGAACGCGCAGGTTCTCGCGTTCCTTGCGCTCCTCGTCGGAGTAGAAGCGCGCCTTCTCGAATTCGTGATTGGCGATCGCGTTCTCCATGCGGTGAACGATGAACTTGATGCGCTTCTGCACTTCGGTGATCTCTTCCGGCAGGGCAGACTGGCGCAGTTTAACGCGCGCGCCCGCCTCGTCGATCAGATCGATGGCCTTGTCAGGCAGGAAGCGATCAGGAATGTAGCGGTTGGAGTGCGATACGGCGAAGTTGATCGCCTCGTCGGTATAGCTGACGGCGTGGAACTTCTCGTAGCGGTCCTTGATGCCCATCAGAATCTTGACCGAATCCGGCTCATTGGGCGGCGGCACCTTCACGGATTGGAAGCGCCGTTCGAGCGAACGATCCTTCTCGATCGACTTGCGGTATTCGCCGGGCGTGGTGGCACCGATGCACTGGATTTCGCCGCGCGAGAGCGCCGGCTTCAAGATGTTGGCCGCGTCGAGCGAACCCTCTGCCGAGCCAGCGCCGACCAGGGTGTGCAGCTCATCGATGAAGATGATGGAGTTCTGATTTTCGATCAGTTCCTTCATAATCGTCTTGAGCCGCTCTTCGAACTGGCCGCGATACTTCGTGCCGGCGACGATCAGCGAAAGATCAAGGGCGAGCACACGCTTGTCAGCAAGGAACGAAGGCACCTCGCCGTCAGCAATTCGCTGCGCCAGGCCTTCGACGATTGCAGTCTTGCCGACGCCGGGCTCACCGATGAGCACCGGGTTGTTCTTGGTCCGGCGGCACAGAATCTGAATCGTGCGGTCCACCTCGCCATCGCGCCCCACCAGCGGGTCCAACTGATTTTCCGTGGCGGCCTGGGTGAGGTCGCGGGAGAACTCGGCCAGCAGCGATGATTCGCGATTGGCGGCGCGCTGTGGCTGCTGTTGCACCTTCTCCTGCGTGGTGCGCTGCAGTTCCTCGCGAATGGCCGCGATCTTCAGCCCACGCTCGGCCAGAATCTCCGCTGCGAAACACTTCTCCTCGCGCAGCAGACCGAGCAGCAAGTGCTCGGTGCCAATGTGCTTGTGGCTGAGCCGCTCGGCTTCTTCGGAAGCATAGGCCAGCACCCGCTTGCACTCATTGCTGAGCGGCAGGTCCACGCTGGTCGATACCTTTTCACGGACGGTGGTGTGGGCTTCAATCTGTTTACGGATAGAGTCCACCGACGAATGTTGGCGAAGGAAGCGGTTGGTCAGAGCTTTGTCCTCGCGCAGCAGACCGAGCAGGAGGTGCTCCGTTTCAATATACGGAGAGCCAAACTGGCTGGCTTCATATCGTGCGAAGAAGATCACGCGCCTTGCTTTTTCGGTGTACCGTTCAAACATTGTCTCTCTCCAAGCCCCTCCGCCCTGGTCATTACCGGTGACGGGAAACTTTTCTCCTGCTTCACCCCTGATTCCTTCGGAGAGCAACCCTCCGGGAACCGCGATAGAACGCTGCGCCTATTTCCCTGATTGGCTCTAGGCCAGCCAGAGTAATAAAAGTCTTTCGTGCCGCGAAAAATGGCGGCCAAAAAATCATCTTTCCGTGTGATAAGCCCACTATGCCACTAAAATACCAGCGAAGCTAAGACAAATAACACTAGAACGGCAATAAAGACTCTGGTGTGACTTCAGTCACCGCGCCGGACTCCAACGATAGAACGCGAGTGCAACGCCGCGCAAACGCCAGGTTGTGCGTCACCAGGATCGATGTAAGCCGATAACTGGCGTGCAGTCTGGAAATTAGCTCGAAGACGGACTCCGCAGTGCGGTTGTCCAGATCTCCGGTCGGCTCGTCGGCCAATAACATCTTGGGCGAGGTGACCAGCGCCCGCGCGAGAGAAACCCGCTGTTGCTCACCGCCGGAAAGCTCACCCGAACGATGATGCCCACGATCCGCCAGACCCACTTCGTCCAACCACCTGGCTGCCTCAGCCTCGGCCTTGCGGCGGCTCCCGCCCCTTAGATAGAGCGGCATAGCTACGTTCTCAAGGGCGGTAAACTCAGGCAACAGATAGTGAAACTGCCAGACGTATCCGATTTGGCGATTGCGGAACTCGGCAGCGGCTGTTTCCGTCAGCGAGGTCAAACGCACGTCAGAGAAAAAGACCTCGCCAGCCGTAGCCGTATCCAGTGCACCCAGAATGTGCAGCAGGGAAGACTTTCCTGCTCCACTCTGGCCCACGATCGCCAGCATCTCACCTGCACCTACACGGAAAGAAAGGTTGTCAAAGAGCACAAGGTCCGTGGTTCCAGAGCGATAGACCTTCCGGAGAGCCTCAACTCGGAGGATCTCTTTACTTTTCATTGGATGCACCCTGCGTTCTCCCTGGTGCAAAATCCCCATTCATCAGCAGAAGCGGCAGAAACTCTTCTTAATACCATGAGCAACTCTGCTTGCGAATAGTTGTTTGTATCTTCCATTAAAACATGCCGGACCGAATTGGTGGGGCGCAGCCCACATTGCGAGAAGCTGTTCCCGGCGTGCGGCCCCGCTCTACCTCTGCTTTTGCACCTTCGCCGGTTCACTCGTTTCTTCACTCGTACCCTTACTCGTACCTCAGGGCCTCAGCCGGCAGCACTCGCGCCGCTGACTGCGAGGGGTAGACCGTTGCAACAAAGCTGATGGCCAGCGAGACGGCCGCAACCAGCACGGCATCAATGGCGCGTGGCATGAAGGGAACGTAATCAATCGCATAGACTTCGGCCGAGAGCGTGATCCAGTGATAGCGCCCGGCGAGAATCGCAAGCGTATAGCCGATCACCAAACCCAGAGCAGTTCCAATGATGCCGATCAGCAGCCCCTGCCAGATGAAGATGCGGCGCACCTGATCGCGGCGCGCACCCATGGAAACCAGCACCGCAATGTCGCGCGTTTTTTCCATCACCATCATGATCAGCGAGATCAGTATGTTCAGCGCGGCGACGAAGACAATTAGGCCAATGGTGATAAACGTAACCACCCGTTCCAGGCGCAGGGCGCGGAACATTGCACGGTTCTGCTCCATCCAGTTGGTGGTGTCAAAGCCTTTACCGGCCGCGGCTTCGATCTCCCTTCCGATACTGGGAGCGTTGTAGATGTCGTCCACCTTGAACTCCAGCACGCTGGCTATGTTGCCCAGACTGAACAGCCGCTGGGCATCTCCCAAGGAACATAGCGCCCAGGTGGAGTCATAATCGTAAAAGCCTGACTGAAAGATTCCGGCGACCTTGAAGCGCATGTAGCGCGGCACCATGCCAAAGGGCGTCAGCTCGCCTTGCGGGCTGGTGACCAGAACCACCGAGCCCACGTTTGCGCCGAGGGTTTGAGCCAGATCTTTGCCAAGCACGATGGGCGGCATGGCGGCAATGCGGTCGGCTGCCCCCTGCAGCGAAGAAGGATCGGAATCCTGCGGAGAAGCACTTTTCGGGGCGGTACATCCGGTTGAAAGCTGGCCGTTGGCACATTCGCTTTGCGCCTGCGCATCGGTCAGAGGCTGGGCGCTGCCCTGGTGCACCGAATCCAGCAATGCGGTTACGCGGCGCTCGTCGGCCGGGACAATTCCTTTTAGAATCGCGCCTCCGGCCCGTGCCCCACGGGAAATCAGCACCTGCTCGTAGATGGCCGGGGCCGCAGCTTGGATATGCGGAAGCCTTTCCAGCCTCTGCAGCAGTGTTGCCCAGTCGTGAATCCCGTCGTTTTCCACACGCATGAGGTTGACCTGCGAAGTGGAGCCGAGCAGACGCTGTTGCAGGTCCTGGCGGAAGCCATTGTTGATGGCCAGCGCGATGATCAGCGAAGCGACTCCTGCAGCAACGCCTAGAATCGAAATCGCGGTGATCACTCCTATCACCGCCTGGCGGCGTTTGGCACGAAGGTAGCGAGCGGCGACGAAGAGCTCAAAGCGCATGAAACGATTATAGAAGCAGTGAGGCAAGTGCAACCGTTTCCCCGCCCAACCCACTTAGCTTTCGATGGATCGATCACAGGTCTACTTACTGTTGTCATGGGGGAAAGCAACCTAGTTACTGGTGTGGATAGGAGGAATATGTCAGAGTAGAACAATATCAATCATTTGTAGAGTTCGCTTTCCGGTCATCATTTTTAAACGGACACGCAGTTCCTTGAGCATATCCATGGGCCAATCAGGCAGAAACGCGAGAGCAAGCGGCACGCTATGCATCGTGGTGAGCGCGACGGGATGCGTGCGATTGGGATCGGCACCGCGATGCGTATGATGCTGCGTAGGCTGCAGGCCTCATGTGCGCTCGCTTTCGCGCTGATCTGTCTCTTCTGCTGCAGTTCGGCTTTCGCGCAATCGACCTTTACGGTTGTGAGTGCGTCTGCCACTGAGCCAGCCAGCCAACTGCGCAATCAGACTGCAGCAAACTTTGTCGCCGTGCTGCCGGACGCTCCAGCCAGAAGCGCTTATACGGAGGCGACACTTCTGCCGCTGCACCCGGGCGATGTTGGCTTTGTACCCTTGCGCGGGGATGAGCGCGCCAGCCTTTTCTTTAAAGGATTTCTGGTTTCGCCGGTGAGTTACGTTTCAATGGCTACCGCGGCTGGCGCCAATTGGATTGCCGGAGAACCCGAAGGCTGGCACCGGACGTTTGGCGGATATATGCAGCGGTCAGGCACCGAGTTCCTGTTGTACACCACGGAAGAGGGCGTCCATGACGCGGGCGACGCCGCTCTGGGCTTGGATCCTCGCTATTTCGGCTGCCGCTGCAGCGGCCTATGGCATCGCTCCGGGTACGCGCTGAAGATGACTTTGCTTGCCTATGACGGCAACGGCTACCTCCACCTTGATCTGCCGCGCTTTGCCGGGGATTATGGAAGCTCAATGCTGGTGACGACGTGGTATCCGGCGAACTACTCGCCGCTGGTGCAGGGCGTAAAGATGGGGCATGTGCAGGTAGGGCTGGACGCCGGCATGAATCTTCTGCGCGAATTCACTCCCGAGCTGAAACACTTTTTCCGCAAATTGAAACCGGCGCAGCCGTAAGGCTTCTTTTCAGTTCCCTGTCACCGGGAAGATCGCGGAAGTGTGTCCCGGAGCGCTATGCCACAACCCGCCGAAGCTTCTTGTGAGGCATTCGACGTACCAGCGAGAGAGTTGGTCGTTCAGAGATCGATTCCCAAGCTTCGACGATCTGCGCCCTCTGCACCGGAAGGGTTCCGCCAAGAACGCGGGAGACGCTTAATAGCGAATGACTTCCGCAGAGGCGGCAGGTGTCATGTGGGCTGTCGCTAATTACTTCGCAATCAGCGCAGAGCACGGCGTTGCGTAACCATATCGCACTGAAATCCAGTTTTTCACTCGCGTCCATGCTCACTGCCTCCTTTGTGGTTTACTTCGCGATCCCAGTCCGGCGAACCGGAGTTTTTCATCAAAGCAGAGCTTAATCAGTTAGAAGCAGCAACTCAGGACTTTGGTTGCCGGATTGGAGCAAAATAGAGAGTTTAGCGAGTCCGACGGAAACCTTCACTGGCGCCTTTGAATCAGAGTAGGAATGGCTTGGCGGGCGCTGTGCACGAACCTACCCGTAATTCTGCCATGGAGATCGCCATGAATACATCGATTCAAACCGGGCTCACTCTTCTGACCGCGGTTGCACTGAAGGTGCTGGGCGCAATCGTAATTTGGTTTGTTGGGCGCTGGCTCATCCGATTCGCACTCAAAATCATGGGACGAGCACTTGACCGGCAGAGCCTTGACCGCACGGTCGTGGTTTACCTGCAGTCGGCGATTGGCATTCTGCTCAACGTTGTGCTGGTGGTTGCGTTGCTCGGCTTCTTCGGCGTTGAGACGGCATCTTTCGCGGCACTGCTGGTCGGCGTGGGCCTGGCCATCGGAGCGGCATGGAGCGGCTTGCTTGCAAATTTCGCAGCCGGATTCTTCTTGCTTGTTCTGCGACCGTTCAAGGCGGGCGACTATGTTGAGGTCGGAGGAGTGACCGGCACCGTGGAGTCCATCGGGCTGTTTACCACCACTCTCAACACCCCCGCGAACGTAGTAGCAATTGTCGGTAACTCGAAGGTCTTCGGAGACACCATCCAGAATTACACGCGCAACGACTACCGCCGCGTGGACCTGACGGTCGGACTTTCCCACGATGTTGATCCGAGCCAGGCAATCGCACTGCTGAAAGAGGGAATAACGCAGATCGCTAACGTGCTTCCTGCCCCGGCTCCCGTCATCGAGGTGTTCGAGTTCACCTTGGCCGGGCCGACTTTGGTTGTTCGTCCCTTTTGCGCAAACGAACATTATTGGCAGGTTTATTTCGACACGAATCGAATGATCCGGAGCACCTTCGGCAAGGCTGGCTTCCCGGCTCCGGAACATCACCACGCTGTTCGCGGCAGTCTTGAAGATGCAGGAGCGCGGAACGTAAAAACGGCAGCGTAGAGTCGCCAATGGCGGGCGCTGCCGTGGCTGGCAGAATCGCGACACCGCCCGCCAAAACTCACATGCTCAAGCCTCTGACCGCGGGGATGAAAGATGGCGCAGGGCAGGGACTTGCTGCCGGCGCTGTCATCCTATCTTGCGGAAATCCGCGTATTCGGTGGACGCGGCATCCTGCATCACCGCCGCTCGTCGTGCCAGCAGTTCGTCGATGGCGGCCAGTAGCACCGGCGGTTGTTCCAACTTGCTCAGGAATAAATCGGCGAATTCCATGCCCTCCGGACGCTCTACTATACCGGACAGAATGATGACAGGAATGCCTGGCCTGATTTGTTTGATTGATGCGGCGACTTGGGTCCCGGTGGTGCCGCGCAGCAGGTAGTCACTCACGACGATATCGATATCCTGTTCGGAAAGAATCTGAAGAGCATCTTCGGCTGATGAGGCGGCGAAGACGGTAAAACCAGCGTATCGAAGCACTGCCGCACGAATGGCAAGTCCAACAGCTTCGTCATCAATGCAAAGGATCGTAGAATCGCTCATTCTAATAGTGCCTTTCTTCAGCAGTCTCTGGTCAACTTGAAAATTCCGGGCGTTCATTTATGCATGAACAGCCGGCGCTGATCGATGGCGTGCGCTCGACGTTGAGGGAAAGGTGATTCCTCGAAACCTACCAGCGAACCATCACGACAGAGTTGAATTGCAAGGGTCCCATACCACGTATGCGGCCTTCTCAGTGAGAGTACGGGTGAACATGGCGGCAATAGTAAACATCGTCGTAAAGCGGGTCAATGACGCGAAACAGGTGCATACCCGGCTTTTGCACGGCATTTGCACGGTTTTTTCACAGATGGCCGCCACTCGCCAGAAACTTAGCTGCTTGTATAACAAGGTTGCAAGATTTGCACCTGCTTTAGGGCAAATCGCATATCGGTTCAAAACAAGTGCGGAACTCAATGTGCGCTGTTTTTGGGGTGCGCCGAATTCTATTACATCGCGAAAAAGAAGCCTCGAGATGAGAGGGTCAACACAACGAGTTGTCGATCGTGCCGGAATAGAACACTGCTCCGGCGCGAGGCTGCCCGGCTCGTATGTTGATTAGCAGGCTTGACCAGGTTGCAACCCGTGTTCTTCCCGCAATAAACGTTCGTAATCGCCGAGTTGAGTTTTGATATCTGTCTCGAGTTGCGTTTTGCGAAGCAGATCCTCCCGGTATCGCTTCAAGAAATAGTCAATGGTCTCAACCCGGATCTTGATGGAGGCGGAAGGCTTGTTTTCGTCGAGATCCTTGAAACAGAAATAAGGCGTGCCGGACTGCTCCACGATGCGCTCGACCACCGAATAAACCGGCGCATCATGGCCGCATTTGAAGCTGGACATTTCCAGAGCCACCAGATTGGGATGGCGGGCGGTGAATTTGGCTGCCCAGATTTTCATATTGCTGCTGGCCGCGGTGGCTGTCTTCCACACGTCGGAGATGTCCAGCGGATGGCTGATGATGCCGGTGCGCACTTCATCGCCGAAAAGGCGATCCAGCAGATCTTCGTCGAGCGGTAGAGTGTTCTGGGAAAAGTACCGGATAGCCGCGCTTCTGCAACTCTTCCAGTATGCCGTGATTCAGCCCAGGATCATGATGGTAAGGACGCGCCAGCATCACCACGCCGATGCGATTCTCTCGCTCCAGCATGTCAAGGACGGCGCGCGCGCGCTTATGGATGGAGTCCTCATATTCGTGCCATGCTTTAAAACCTTCCTCAACGGCCCGTTCATTTTCTTCTTCGGAAAGGCCCAGCAGCGGCTGCCAGCACTGCAGCATCTGCTGAGTGAAGAGCTTGCGGTCGGAGAGGTTCACCAGCGGGTGAAGATAGCGGATGTTGTGCTGGGCGAAGACATCGATCTCCTTGGTGTAGGCCGCCTCGACTGTCTCAGGCGTCACTGCAACAGTGGGACAGGCGTTGCAGGCGCGAGTGCTTACGAGCGGTGAGCACAACACATCGAACATGGGAAAGAAGTATGCACTGCAGCGGCTGGCGAACGTGCTTGGAATAAATCAAATTATGAACGTGCGCGAGGGTGATTTTCGATGGAAAGCAAGGGTCAATCGAGCCACGGCTGGAACCCTCGCGGTACATTTCATTATTCGTGAAATCGGAATAGACGATGTTCTCCGGTGAGACGCCCAGGCTCTGCAGATATGCGGCAAACAGAGGAGCATACGTGTACATGTTCAGCACGCGCGGGATTCCGATGCGCAGTTTCGGACGATTGTTCATGAGGGCAATGCGCTGCTGGGCCGACTTTCGCCATGACGGGCGCGGGAGAGGATCGGCGACATGGGCTGGGCTGGGCGCTTTCCACACTTCTCGCGCCGCCATTTCGACGAGGCTTGGGTTGGCGTCTTTGATCGCATCCAGGCCTGCCTTGATTCCGCGCATGCTGTTGCAGGTCTTCGCACCGCACCTTTTTCGCAGGTGGCGATGATCATCCGCTGCTCGCCGGGCGCCAGCGGAATCTTGCCTTGGGAGGGTGGCGGAACGAATTCTGCCGGGCTGCCGGTTTGAACATCGACGAAGGTGCGCAGGCATGTGTTCTTGCAGAAGTGGCAGCGCGTGTCTTCATTGCGGGTTGTGCGATAGGCGATTCCGCCGCACCGCATCCATCCCGATGAAAGTTGTACGCCGGCCGTTCTGCCACAAGCGCATGGCTTCCACGGCGGCCCCGATGGCTCCGGCTTCAGCGCAGTGGGGATGGACGACGATCTCCGGCTTGAGACTGGGGTCGCGGAAGTTGGAGCAGATGAAGTCGGTCTCCGCCTTTACGACCGCCAGGTTCTTCTGCGTGCCCCCTTGCAGGATGAAGCGGGTGCCTAGTTTGGCCACATTCGGCACGTTGGCGACGTACTGGAATATGTTCTTAGGGAGCACGGCGGCCAAGCCTGCCAGAATTTCTTCCGCGCGCCAGCCCTGGCGCTGGAAATTGACGATGTCCGATTGCAGGAAGACAGCGCATCCGTATCCGAAGAGCGGCATGGCTTTGGCCGAGAAAGCCATGTCAGCATACGTGTCTACCGGCACGCCGAGTCGCTTCGGCGGTGGACTGAAGAAAGTAGCCGTTGCCTGCCGAACATTGCGTATTGAGCCGGAAATCCTTGATGCGCCCATTGTGCAGCACAATGATTTTGATGTCCTGCCCGCCGACGTCGACGATGCAATGGGGGTCATGATAAAAGCGCAGCGCCGACTGAGTGTGGGCCACGGTTTCCACCAGCGCGACATCGGCGTGCAGCACGTCGCGAAGGATGTCTTTGGCATATCCGGTTGTGCCGACACCAAGTACTTCGAGGCGCGCCGCCTGCGACTCCACCTGCTGGCGTAGAGAGGCAAAGAGCTGTTTTGTGTCTTCTATTGGATTGCCTTCGGAAAGCTGGTAGGCCTTGCACAACAAGTCTCCGCTCTCCGACAGCAGCACTGCTTTGGTTGAGGTGGAACCGCCATCCAGACCAATGAATGCACGCACCATTTCCGCCGGCTGAAACATTGGCGGAGTGAAAGGCTGGCGTGCATGCTTGGCGTGGAACTCCTGCAATTCAGCGGCAGATGACCAGAGCGCGCGGCTGCCCACCTTGGCCTTTTCCTCTTGTCTTCCCTCACGAAGATAATGTCTCGAGACACTCCGTACCCAGGTAGCGGCCGACGGTTTCGTCCTCTGCGCGGCCGAACTCCACGGCGCCGATGGCAGCAAAGTACACCGCGTCCTCGGGAGCCTTGATGAGTTCTTGCGGGCTGGCGCCTTCGGGAAGTTCGAGTCCTCGTTCCTTCCACACGCGCGGAATGTTTTGCTGCCAGGCTTCGCGCATGCCGCGTATGAAACTATTCGGCCCACCCAGCAGCAGAACGTGCGGCCGAAGCGTGTGTCCGCGGGTCAGCACGGTAAGATTCTGGAGAACGATCGCGTCGAACAAGGAAGCCATCAATTGATCGGCGGGGACGCCTTGTTTCTGCAGACCGTTGATATCGGTTTCAGCAAAGACGCCGCATTTGCCGGCCACCTTATGGAGCTTAACGCCAGCGTAGCCAAGGCCGCCGAGTTGCTCATAGCGGAATCTTCAGCTTGGCCACAATCTTGTCGATGACAGCCCCGGTGCCGCCGGCGCACTTGTCATTCATGGTGGGAATCTTCTTCTTGCGCCCGTTTCCGATGGCATCTTTGAAGATGATGATCTTGGCATCCTGCCCACCGAGTTCGACGACCGAGTTCACCTCCGGGTGCAGCTTCTCGACCGCCAGAGAGACGGCATTGACCTCCTGCACGAACTTCGCACCAATCAACGCCGCGAGCGAGTTGCCGCCTGAGCCGGTGATGAACATACGGCAGTTATCAGGCGTGATTTCGACCTCGCTCTCCATTCGGCGAAGGAACTCAAGCAGCTTTTCCGGTTGGCGGGTCTCGTGGCGCTGGTAATCGCGCCAGACGATCTGTTCCTGACGCACATCAACCACCACGGCCTTCACCGTGGTGGAGCCGATATCCAAACCTGCCAGGTAGGTGCTACGGTTGTTATTCATGCCAGATTTCGCCCTTTGGCGCCGAAGCCATGCTTGTTCTCTGCTCATCAGTTCACTCACGTGCAAAACAAAATTCGCTGCCACGCCCGCCACATCGGGGCGGCGCGGAACCATGTAAAGGGGACTGCGCAATTGCGGATGCTCCGAAACGTAGTCCCGAATATCTTCCAGGCGCCGCCCTGTACTTTCCATGCAGCGGTCGAACTCAGTCTTAGCCTTCGCCTTCGCTTCTCCGAGCGCCATCTGTACCCGGCTGTGGGCGTTGATTTCGCCTTCGCCGGCCGTCTCGATCGGCAGAAAAATCATCTCGGGAAAACGGTTGATCACGGTCGACTGCACTCCGTCTGACTGCGATGAGGGCATGCAGCCAAAGGGCTTGAGAGCAAGCACCATATGGCAGAGATGATGGACGGTGTAGTACACATTTTTCCCGACTTCCAGATGACCCTCTCCGCCGCGGGCGAGGGAATGGTAAAAGGGATGCGCCAGCCGGGCCAGCTCTTTTTGCGAAGGCATCGGATTGGCCACATTGCCCATACCTTCCAGCACGCGCATGTATTGTCTGCCCCAGATGCGCTCACCCAAGGTAAGTAAAAGCCACTTCTTGCGGAATTTCCATTCATTCTGCAGTAGTCTCTTGAAGTCCCACCAGTCCGGCCGCCGATGGGGAGCGTCGAGATCTTTACGGTTGCGAGCGTTGGCCTTTCCCTGATGCATCAGGTACATGATCCAACAACCTATCGCGTCCACCAGGACGTGAGCGCCCTCGCCTTCAAGGAAGGTGAACATGTTGAAGTTGCCATCACCTTCGGTGGTCTGCGCCCAGAATTCGCCGGTAATTTTGACAATCGGTTTTACGCGAAGCCGATCCACCTCTATCCGACCGATACGTTCGCGGCAATCGCGCAGCACATCACGGTAGGCGCTTCCATAGAGGTGGTCGCGTATCTTTGCCCAGCGTATTGAGCGTGTCTTTCAACTTCTTCTTCTGCGCAAGGCGGGAGCGAAGCCACGCCGGCGTCTGCTCAAGAATTTCAAAGTGCGGGCGACTCGCGAAGAAATGTGCCAAGAGTGTCCATGACTTCAGCGAAGGACACGGTCGGATTCGCCCGGATTCTATCTCGTAGGGACGGAGTTGGTGAAGCACTTCGTTGGTGACGTCGCCGAGATTGAGCGCGTTCAACATTCCCATGCCGAAATCAGCGGTGAATTTCAAGTCCCGGCTCGCCGGATTTCGCCTTGATGCCCTGATCTTGCGAAAACAACAGGACACGAAACCCTCCGAATCCGGCGTTATCCAGCGCCATCCGGTACTCGGACTCGTACATTCCGAAGCGGCACGGCCCGCATGAACCGGCGGTGAAAAAGACGTAGTTGTCCAGAATCTCCTGCTTGCTAGCCCGCGCGCTTCCAATCCGCGCAGATACTGGATCAGGTTGCCCACCGTGAAATAGGTCGGGTTGCATTGGGCAGGGTTTCCGAATTCCCTGCCGAGGTGATAGGCGGCAAGATTCGGATTGGGCAGGCTCTCGCAGCGGTATCCGGAGCCACGGAAATACAGCTTCGATAAGCTTTTCATGCTTCCATGTGAGCCCGCCGAATAGGATGGTGACCCGCTGGCGCTCCTCGGCTGTGAAGGGCCGCTCCACAGGGCGGCGAAAGTGCTGCACCCGAGCCTGCACCAATCCGGCCGCCTGCTCCAATCTTTCGCGTTCAGCGATAAGTTGGGAAGCAATCTCGTCTTCGGTCATGAACCCCGTTTCTGAGCTGGCTCCTTGGGAGATTATGGCGTTAAATGACATCGCATGTGAAACCTCGAGCCAAGTTTCAGCTGACAAATGAATATTCAGCAGGCCATGAGGAAACTACGCGGAGCCGCAACATCCAGAATCAATTGTCTGGACGCCCTCTGGCCGTGATATCGCTCACAGCAAGGTGTGAGCTATTGAGGCAACCCGGTACAGATTGTGAATCATCGACGAGCTGCCTGGTTCTGGCCTTAGCCCGGGTTACTGCACGGCTTTATTGCATGACAGTGGGGGTGCAGGTCGATCCTACGGCTGGCGGAACCGGAATGCTGCTGGCTGGCGGTGGAGTGAGCCAGGGTATGTTGGTGAAGTCGAAGAAATCCAGCAGATCAGGCTGCGCGGCATCGCGGTTGGTAAGGTGCGCGGATGGTCCGATAAAGCGGCTTTCGACGAATTTGATCACAGCCGTATGGTCCATGGGGATGTGCGAGACATAATGCCTGCGGGTGAACGGCGAGACCACCAGGTTGGGTAGACGGAAGCCCAACTGTGCCGCGAATCCCTGCTCAGTGGGAGCGTCCGTCGGGGCGGTGCCAGGATCGCCGGAATGAAGGTCGCAATGTACCGTGGGCGTGGGAGTTCCACTCATGTCAACCGGACCATTTTCTAGGCATGGATCGAAGGAATCCGGATTAACGGCAATGGTTCTGATGTCCGGAATGCCTGTCGCTGGGAGAAAGCCCATGTTGGCGAGATTGGTCTTATCGTTTGACTGCCCTGGGACAGGAGGAACGTGGTCGTAAGGGCCGCCACCCTCGTCATAGGTGAGAAAGAAGACGGAATCCACCCACGAAGGGCTGTTCATGAGCTTGGCGAGAATGTTTGCAACCTCTGCCTGTCCTGAGAAGATCGACTGGCCGGAGCCGGGATGCTCATCGTTGATGCCGTAGCCAGGTTCAATGTAGGAGAAGCTGGGCAGCGCTCCATTGGCCACGTCGGTGAAGAACTGGCTTAGCGGCGCGATGTGGGTTGGGTCGATGCAGAAAGCATTGGACGGATCACCGACAGCCTGTTGTGAGCCGATGGTGGGGGACACGCAGGGCGGTGGCGAGTAGAGATATTTGCCGGAGTAGCCGAAGTCCGAAAAGGTAGTTACGGGAGACAGACTCGGATTGCTCTTGTTGCCGCAGTCTCCATCTGCCTCGTCACAGCCGCCCGCCGTAAGGGTGTAGTAGATCTTCCAGGAGACGGGAGGGCTGGCTTGGTCGAGTTCCTGGAAGATGGTCGGTACGGCGAGCGTTGCAGTAAGTTTGTCATCCGCAAACGGATCGAAGACTAATCCCTGCGTGGTACCTCCGGTTAAGGTTGCGATCCGATTCGGTGTGCTCTTGCTGGAAACAGGTGAGAACCAGCGGTCAGAGAGCGCAAACTGCGACGCTATGTAGTAGTAGTAGTTCAATTCCGGAGCGCCCGAGACACTGGTGTCCTGGTAGTAGGCCATAGCGCGCTGCCCGGTAAGGTCGGTGAAGGTTCCTTCGCCGGCAGCGGTTCCGGCGGTAGCATCCAGAGCGAAATTTTCGGCGGTATGGACGAAGCCATCCAGCAACATACTTCGAGTGACGCTGAAATCATATCGGCTGATGTCGCCGTAACTCTCCAGCCAGGAAGAGGTCATATCGTCCAAACAACTGCTGACGGTGTGGAAGAGCGGAAAAGAGGTTCCCGCGTCATCGGCGTTTGTTGTGGTCAACTTGTCGTCGATGCCGTCGACGTTGTAGGTGTTGCCGTCGTCGCCGACGTTCAAGCTGTTGGCCTTGCGATACGGGTTCAACATTCCGAAATAGGTGTCGAAGGTGCGATTCTCCTGCATCATGAAAATGACATGGTTTACCGAGTTTACGGTGCCGAGGAGCACGGTAACGGTGGTTTGGGCTGTTGCCGTGCCACCTGACCCCGTGGCAGTCACCGTATAAATTGTTGTAGCGGTCGGAGTCACTGATTGCGTGCCGCCGGTGGCAGCCAGCGTGTAAGTGGTGCCGTTGAGATTGTTGGAGATCGTTACCTGGGTCGCATTGCTGGCTGCAACGGTGAGAGTGGCGGATTTCCCGGCTGCGATTGTGGCCGGATTGGACGTGATCGTGGCCGTGGGGGCAGCTGGCGTAGGGGTCGTTGGGGACGTTGGGGATGTTGGAGAGGTCGGGGAGGTCGGGGACGTCGGGGTTCCTGCGGCCGAGGCCGCGGTACCGCTACCGCACGAGGGGCTTATCGTCAGGGCAATGAGCGCGAGTAGGATGAAAAAGCCGAATCGGGAGCGAATCCGGAAGCGCTTTCGTGTCATTTGTGCATTCTTTCGATCCATCCTCTTAAAGCCTCCAACTTCATCTTGCGAGATTGCCTGCTCTGCGATCGGTGCAGGAATCTCCTCATGGAACGTGAACTTCACTTTCAGATTTCGTACGATGCCGGGGTGAATTTCACTGTTGGCCATGGCTGCAAAATCCAGGTTCCAGAAGTGAACTCTGGTTCAGCTTTGCATGTAAGCTCCGCAAATGCGTTGCGCATTTTGACGTGCTAAACTCTCGCCGGAGTGCTGCTTAGAGGTTCAGCATGACGGTCTTGCCGATAGACAAATCGGACCCTTGCAGAAGGGGAGTAGTTGAAGACGGACGCAAGCGGCGCGATTGGCTCGAGCTTTCAGTTGCGTACGGGCTCATCCTGCTGGCGATCTGGACACCTCTGCCCTGGGCGAGAGTTATCTCCCTGGCCGCGCTGGCGTGGGTATTGCTAGCGACCAGGGTCTCGTTCGATGGTTGGAGGGCCATGGGGTTGGGCAGCACTGGCTTCTGGCGTTCGTTTTGGGTGGTTGGCGCAGCACTGCTGCTGGCGGCAGCCTCTGTGACTCTGGCTCGCGGGCTCCAAACGCTGCACGCACCGCTAGATCCTTCTTTGTTCGTTAAACGCTTCTGGGGATATGCGCTTTGGGCGTTTCTGCAGGAATTTTTGCTACTGGATTTCTTCCTGCTGCGATTGCAGCGGCTGCTCTCCGGCAGGAAGTCGGCAGTGACCGCGGCGGTGGGCCTGTTCACGGTTGCACACCTGCCGAACCCTATTTTGACGGCATTGACGCTGATCTGGAGTTGGGCCGCCTGCCGGATCTTTCTTCGTTATCGCAACGTCTATACGCTGGCCATGGCGCACGCCATCTTCGGTATTTGTATTGCCGTCAGCATCCCCAGCCCTGTCGTTCATACCATGCGGGTTGGCCTCGGCTATTTCAGGCATTAGCCGAACGAAGATCTTCATCACAGCCAGGAAAACCAAATTGTATCTACGCAGGCATGGGTAATCGAAGATGCTGCAACGCGGCGTTCCTGACGCCACGCACGGCCATAGAAGATTCCCGCCAACGTGGCCAATAGCACGTAGCTCCAATTGAAATGGAGAGCCCGCTTGTTGAAGTGCGACAAACCAAAAAGGACGGCGGTGAGGAGCAATGCCGGAGAACGTCCGATGCGCCGTTCCAGCAGGTTCTGAAGCCATCCGCGAAAGAAGAGTTCTTCTGGAACGGCGATGAAGAAGAAGGTGAGGATGAACGCGCTGCCAAGATGGGGAAGCCCTGGCCAGGATGCGTGCAGATGCAGAAAGCCGATGCCCAAGCCAAGGGCAATCGCGATTGGGGCATAGAAAAGAAGCTCGCGCAGAGCTATGGCAGTGTCACGCAGGCGCAGACGCAGATCGAATCCAACTCCATCAAGCTGCCGGAGTACGAGCAAGCCATAGATTCCTGCGTCCAGTAACAGGATCTTGTTGAAGACGGAAAAATGTTGCGGCCACGCTTGATCAAACCAGCGAAGATCGACAGCCAGACCCAAGACCGCGAGAACCAGAAAGTCTCGCCAGTTACCGCGTTGCTCGGGATCGACGCGCCGAGCCTGCCACATCAGCACGGAGATTGCGACCGGCAGCAGCGCATACAATGCCAGCCAATACCAGCTGAACATTCCCGAGGAACACGCGACCAGCAGATAGGGCACACACAGGACGGCGGAGCCCAAGAGCTGCACCCGCGTGGTAAGTGCTCCTGCGGCGCCGGCCACGTCTTTGGCAAGGAAGGCTGCTGCCAGAAACGGTGTCAGCGTGAACAGTGCCGCGATCACAATTGCAGGGCTGACCATGAGGACCTCAAATTGCTCCTAAAAAGTTAAGCTCGCTGAAAGAAAAATGCTTCTGTTGCCGGCCGTGGACGGCCCGAAGAAGCCCCCTGCAAGCGATTGCGACTTGCCGAAGAATGGAGATGTCAGTGTGCCGTTCGGCGTACCAAGATTCTCATGGTTGAAAATTTCTGGCCAAAGACGGAAAAGGTCAGGTTGTATTTGCGCGCAGTCGTGGCATTCAAACGCCCAAACCCGCCTTGATTTCCGCTCAGGCCGCGGGGGCCTAGTCCACCGCCGCGCGGGCCACCCCGAGGTCCACCTCCGCCGACTCGCACCCTGAACGCGCGGGCCGAATCCGATCACCTTGCTGATACGCAGATTGAGGCTCACATTGGCCGGACCGGTGCCGAGATTGTACGGGATGATCTTTTCGCTAGAGCCCGTGGGGCTGGTGAGCGGATCGGCGTCGAGACAGCCGTAGGGCGTCGAGACCGCATTTGGCTGGCTGCAACTCAGCGCGAAGGTTGGGCGAGAGTTGAATTGATTGTTGCCTGTCAGATCCTTGCCCGTGGTGAGGTTGTACGGGGTTCCGGAGTTGGCGGAGATAAACGGCGAGAAGGAGATCTGCCATGGCGCGATGATGCTGCCCAGCAGAACAAAGCGGTTGTGCATATCAAAATTGGCGCGGCCGTAATCGAGTCCGGGATGGCTGGCGACCGAGGGCGAGTAGTTGACTCCGCTGGTGTCTGCGTGAGCGTTGTTGTAGGTGTAAAAGCTGAAGATGCTGAAGCGCGAATAGCGCGCCGTGAGCGAGGCAATGATCTGTTGCTGCCGGTAAACTCCGCCCGATTGAAACTGCATGTTATTCTCCGGCGGTGGAGAGATGGCGTCGATGGATAGCTGCCCGACAGGAAGGCATCCAACTGAGGAAGTTTTCCGCCGCGCTGGCATTGTCGGTGAGATATTGGTGGACCCCGCGGCTATACAGGTAAGTGATGTTGGCGGTCATCACCTTGCTCAACTGCCGGTCGATGCCTACGGCGGCCTGCATATCGACCGCTGCGTGGAAATGGGAATCGACGGAGTATCCGGTAGGAGCAACGGTGCTGCTGGAAGCAGAGATGGGCACAGCCTGGTTCGGGATTGTAGAAGCCCGGATTGGTCACGGTAAAGCCCTGCTGATTGGGCGTCTACCGTCGAGCCCAGCGGAACAAAGTTGTTGTGAATTGCCTGGATGATGTAGGGCGTGCCCTGCGTTGAGGCGAGCGTATTGGGAACCGTGAAGCGTTGATAGAACCATCCATAGCCCGCGCGCAGCACTGTCTTGGGCTGCTTGTTCTTCCCTCCTTGCCGAGGGCATAGGCGCAGAGTCATCCGCGGCGCCCAGTCGTCCTTGTCGTTGATCCGGTTTTGAGATTCCCAGCGCACTCCGTAGCTGAAGGTGAAGCGCGGACTTAGCTTCCAGTCATCCTGATAGAAAAGCGCGGCGTCGAAGAGAATCGCGCGCGCCACGAAAATTGTTGATGTGCGTATAGGTGTATTGCTGCGGTGTCGCCACGAGGTAGTTTCCAAGTGTTGCTGAAAATGTACGCGCCGTTGGAGCCGGCGTTGGTGTAATTCGCGTCGCGATAGGCGCGCAGGCGCGTTCCGAAATTCAGCGAGTGCGCGCCCTTGGAGCCGGCGAAATAATTCTGCAACTCGTAGTCGTCCTGATGGTCCTCGCACGGTGCCTGAGTTGTTGCCGCCATTGATAAATGCGCCCTGCACGGTGACCGACGGCAAACCAGACAGCGGCAGATTGCTGGTTGCGAATTCGGCGGTACTGGAAACGGATGTCATCCACCAGGTTTTTGTTCAGCACGAGGCTATCGCTCAACTGCAGCGTGTTTTCCAGGCTATGTGTGTTGTAGGCCTGCGAGGGCAAGAGTAAGCGCGCTGATCCCGGCATTGGTCTGCACGGCGCGATAGAACTCGTCGCGAATGGTGAGAGTGTTGGACTCTGCCGAGTTTGATGTCAAAGCGCGGGCTGAAGTCGATGCGCGAGCTCGGATTGGCGATCGGCTTCGTTCAGCGTTGCGGACGTGTCGGCGGGATTGACCGCATCCACAATGCTCTCGTTCTGGTTGTTGCGGATAAAGGCTGCTCAGGAAGTAGGAGCTGTTCTTGGTAAGCGGGCCTCCGACGTTCGCGTTGAAATTATAGGAGTAGTAGCTGGGTTCCTGGAGCGGCGTCTTCGCCGGGCCTGAGATTGGAGTTCAGAATCGGATTCTGCGAGTTGAAAGCCGAGTCATTGCCCCGAGACTCGACCTGCCCGTGCAGTTTGTCGGTGCCGGGCTTGGTGAATATCTCGATGCGTCCGTAGCCCAGGCGGTCGAACTCCGCGGAGAACGGATTCTGGTTGATGCGGATTTCACGTATCGAGGATTTCGGCGGAATCTGTCCGCCGGTGAAGCCGTCGATATAAATTTCACCACCGTTCGGACCCGCAGCTGGACCGGCCAGCGCCTGCAACTCACTTTGCAACTCGTCGGGATCGTCGGAGAGCGCCTCCAGATCCTTGCCCTTGATTATGATGGCGTTCGCGTTGCTCTCCGGACTGGTATCCACGGTTGTGGTTTCGGCTTGCACCTCCACCTGTTGCTTCTCCACCTGAATTTGGAGCTTCACATCGAACTGTTTACTCTGGCCGGCGTCGAGGGTAAGGGGTTTGGAGACAAAGGCTGCAAAGCCCTGTGCGCTCGCGTTTACCACATAGCTGCCGGGCGCGAGATTTCGCACCTGAAAGAGTCCCGCAGCGTCTGACGTTGCATTGGCAACCGGGTGTCCGTCGGGCGTGGTGATTTTGACGGTGGCGCTGGGAATCACCGCTCCAGTGGGATCGGCCACCGATCCATAAATGACACCCTCATTCGTTTGTGCGAATACCGCTGGCGTAAATGCGAAGAGCTGCAGAAAAAGTAAGACGCCAAAATATCCAAGAACGTATCTGGTCACTCCGTTCCCGGTGGTTGGCGCGCGGAGACGCCGTAAGGCTGCATTTGGTTGGGCGCCGCTTGCAGTTCTCACGATCCCTCCTCTGGGCGGTGTGCCCTCAGTCCAAAGCCCCTTTGTAGGTTTTAAACACAATGCGCTCAGTGCGTGTGTTAAGAATCGTTAACGTTAGGGCGCACACACTTCGCCTATCTCCATAGACGTGAAATCGGAGCGCGAGGTATAGGGATATCTGGAGCAAGAAGGGAAGGCGCATGCGTGGTTTCCAGCGGTGACAGTTAAAACCGGGTATAACCATCGACTGTCACGCGCTGGAACACTCGCGTGTTTATTGTGCTACTACGGATTGAATCTCTCTAAGCCGCTTTCTCGGGCAATTCAGGCTGAGCAGGCAGAGGCACGCGTTCAACCTCATTCCAAATTTTGGCACCATGAGTTTCGCGCAGCGTTATGCTTCCCACGATGAATGTCATCGTCGCCACCGCCATTGGGTAATAGAGACCGCTATAGATGCTGCCGGTGGCTGCGATGGTCGAAAGTCCGATGACTGGCACCAACCCTCCGAATATCCCGTTACCGATGTGATATGGCAGCGACAACGACGTATACCTGATATTTGCGGGGAACGCCTCCACCAGGTAGGCTGCAATGGGACCATACACCATGCAGACGAAGAGCATCTGCAGGAAGATGAGAGCCACAATGGCAGGGAAGTTTGGATTCGTAGCTAAGGGCGCGGGTATGAGCTTTCCACCTTGTCCAGTGGTCATGGGCGTAAGCTTCACTGCTCCAGTAACCTTATCCTTGACGGACGTGACGCTCACTACGTGGTTACCGACCGCCTGCTCCATGGCGTGGTAAATCGGCAGATAGCAGATCACCGCCAACAGGCATCCTGCCATCATGATCTTCTTGCGCCCGATCCGATCAGAAAGGGCTCCGAAGACGGTAAAGAAAGGCATCCCGAACAGCAGCGCGATTGCGACCGCATAGCTGGCTGTCTTGGGATTCAGCCTGAGAATCGACTGCAGGAAGAACAGCGCAAAGAATTGGCCGGTGTACCAGACCACACCCTGGCCGGCAGTTGCACCCAGCAGCGAGATCAGGACTCGCTTCACGTTGGGCCATTTTGTCAAAGCGTCTGTGAGCGGCTTTGCCGAGGTCATCCCGGTGCTCTTCAACTGCGCGAATATCGGAGACTCTTTCATTTTCAGGCGGACGTAGAGTGAAATGGCAACCAGAACCAACGAGCTCAGGAACGGGATGCGCCAGCCGTATAAGCGGAAAGCAGCATCCGACATGCTCGCCTGGGTGAGACAGAATGACGCCCAGCGAGACAAACAGGCCAAGCGTCGCTGTGATCTGAATGAAGCTTGTGTAGAAGCCGCGCTTGCTGTCGGGCACGTGTTCGGCCACGTAAATAGCGGCGCCGCCGTATTCGCCACCCAGCGCGAGACCCTGAAACACACGCAACCCGATCAGCACGATGGGCGAGAACCATCCAGCGGTGGCGAAGGTCGGCAACAGCCCGACCGCCGCAGTGGCCAGGCCCATAATGCTGAGCGTGACCAGAAAAGCGTACTTGCGTCCCACAAGGTCACCGATTCGTCCAAAAAACAGAGCTCCGAGTGGACGGACCACAAACCCTACGGCGAACGTCGCCAAGTAAGCGATGTAGGCGAATGTGTCATTCCCCGGAGGATAGAACTTGGGTGCAAGATAGGCAGCTAAGCTGCCGAATATGTAAAAGTCGTACCACTCGATCATGGTGCCGACAGCCGATGCCGCGATGATCTTGCTAATCCGGTATTCGGGAACGCTGGCTGTATTTGCCTGAGTTGCCATGTTAATCTCCACATTTACCTGCACATCATCCAATGCGACGACGCTGGCTAGGGTTGCCTCACCTCACTGAATTCATCGTTTCCAGTCAATCAGCGTTCAGGAACAATGGTGAATCAGGCGGCGAAAGTTATGCGATCGACTAACCTTGACCGCCTCGCCAGCCGATATTAAAGGAGAGGGTGAGCGGCGAATATCGCGGCTGGTACCGCGGCTGATACCCCAACGATCCACATCTCTGGACAACTCTGATTATGCTTGTCATCATCTCACGACGCAGCATATTGGCTAGCTCCGCACCTAACGGACTTGCTGAAACCATAGCGAAACCGATTCCGTCTTCCACAAAAGAAATTTCACGATGGCCAAAGGAGCCAACTCTTGAACCAATCAGGAAAGAACCATGGAGTGGCAGTTCTAAGAGGGTTGTGTTTGGTGTTGTGTTCGGCCATGCTCCTTTTCGTCATGGCGGCCCAATTGCTTGCGCAGTCCGTGTTGACCCGCCATGTGCGTGAGGTGACTCGTAACGGTGAGGCGAAGTCCATCGGGCAGCTCCCGCCAGACCAGATCATGCAACTGGACATAGTCTTGCCGCTACGCGATCAGGCGGGGCTGAATTTGTTTCTGAACGAGCTGTATGATCCGGCCAGTTCCTCCTACCGGCACTTCCTCACCGTGGCCGAATTCACGGAAAGGTTTGGCCCCAGCCAGGAAGACTACGATGCTGTGGTTGGTTTTGCCAAGGCGAACGGCTTTACGATCGTGGGGGGCACACGCGATGGCATGGATGTGCAGATCAAGGGATCCATCTGCAGCCGTTGAGCGGGCTTTCCATGTAAACATGCGGACGTATCAGCATCCCACCGAGAACCGCATTTTTTACGGGCCGGACAGCGAGCCCATCGCAGAGCTGCCGTTCCCGCTCTGGCACGTTTCCGGTTTGGACAACTACTCGATCCCGCATCCCATGCTGGTTAAGAAGAGCGATTACGCGGTAGCTCACGGCATTGATCCCGAGGCGGTTGTTTCCCATGCCACAACAGGTTCTGGACCTTCGGCTTCGTTTCTGGGTAGCGACATGCGCGCAGCCTACTATGGCGGAACGGCCCTCACCGGTGCCGGGCAGAACCTCGGACTACTGGAATATTACGGTACCGATCTGGCTGATTTGACCACCTATTTTGCAAACGTTGGTCAAACCAACAATGTGCCTATCACCCTGCTTTCCACGGATGGAACCAGTACCAGCTGCGTGTATAGGCAAAGGTTGTGATGACACGGAGCAGACGCTCGATATGACCCAGGCGATCGGCATGGCTCCGGGGCTGTCAAGTCTGGTGATGTACGTCGGATCCACCGATACCGCAATCATCAGCGCGATGACGACGCATAGCCCGCTGCCTACCACTATCGGCTGCTCGTGGGGCTGGACGCCCGCCGATCCAAGCACGCTCGACCCATATTTCCAAAAGATGGCGGCTCAGGGCCAGAATTTCTTCGCGGCGTCGGGCGACAGTTCCACATGGTCATCGAGCAATGAGGCCTGGCCGGCGGACGATGCGTACGTCGTATCGGTCGGCGGTACGGACTTGATAACAGCCAGCGCGGCTGGTCCATGGAAGTCGGAAACCGCCTGGGCAGACAGTGGCGGCGGCATCTCTCCGGACAAGGTCGCGATTCCTTCGTGGCAGCAGCTCTCGGGCGTGATCAACTCAACCAACAAGGGTTCGACGACCTATCGCAACGGCCCGGACGTGTCGGCTAACGCGAATTTCACCTTCTATACCTGTGCCGACCAGACGACCTGCCTGGCGAACGACTACGGCGGCACCAGCTTCGCCACTCCAATGTGGGCCGCCTATATAGCGCTGGTCAACCAGCAGTTAGCGTCCAACGGTGATCCGACCATTGGCTTCATCAACCCAACCATCTATGCGCAGAATGTGACGTCCAGCTATGGCACGGATTTCCACGACATCACCAGCGGCACCTCCGGCAGCTATTCGGCCGTAACCGGTTTCGATCTTGTGACCGGATGGGGCAGCCCGAATGGCGTCAACCTGATCGACGCCCTCGCTCCACAGTCGAAGTCGCCTACGTTCACCATTTCCGCCTCTCCTGCCTCGGTCTCGGTGTTACAAGGCAACAACGGCACTTCCACTATCACTACCAGCATCTTTAGTGGCTTTAGCTCGACCGTGACCTTGTCTGCCAGTGGCCAACCGACGGGAGTTACTGTAAGCTTCGGCCAAACCCAATCCCGGCACCGGGTTCGGGTACGTCCGCGATGAACTTGGCCGTGGCCTCAACCACCGCGGTGGGCACGTACACGATTACCGTAACCGGCACAGGGGGCGGCGTCACTCAGACCACCACAGTATCGCTGACCGTTACTTCCAGTTCCAGCTTCACCCTTTCTGCCTCGCCCACTACTTCAACAGTGGCCCGGGGAAGTTCCGGCACCTACACGATCACCACGACGGCTTCCGGCAGCTTCAACTCGGCAATTGCGTTGTCGGCATCCGGAGAAGGCAGCTCGAATTCGGTAACCTTCAGCCCCAGTTCCGTCGCTGCGCCCGGCAGCGGGACATCGACGATGACCGTCAAAGTGGGTTCGAGGGCGTCTACCGGGAACCGAACAATCACTATCAAGGCCACTGGCGGAGGCATAACGCATACGACAACCGTCACGCTAGACGTTATCAGGTAGTGCCACCGACAAAAGTCGCCCATCGTTCCGAATGGACAGGGGCGACGGTGAAACCCAATTGTTTAGGCTACAGGCTGCCAGACTCGGCAGCCTGTTTTCATGAACGAAGTCGCGGAGAAGCTGACCGTCGAGTAAGTTATTGGAGTTGAAATGACGCGTCCAACGATCGAACCGGTTACCAGCTTACCGGGTCGCGCAAGAGCATTTACCGCGAGTTCCTTACAAAAGAGGAATTGCCGGGACGACTATGAGATTTAGCTTTGGAGTCTTTAAGCATCCAACACTATTGCTAGGGGAAACACGCAACGGCCTGAACAAGTGAAACGGGTTCTTTCGACTATGAAAGCACAATCGGAAATCCAGCAGAAACGTAACTCGGCCAATCGACTCGGTACATTGTCCAACATACTGGAAGCAATCGGCCAAACTCCTCTTGTTCGCCTCCATCGTTCGGTCGAACATCTGTCTCCCGCTATTTGTGTCAAAGCCGAGTCCCTTAATCCAGGCGGAAGCACCAAGGACCGCGTTGCGTTGAACATGATTCTGGAGGCTGAACGCAATGGTGTGTTGCGATCTGGCGGCACCGTCATCGAAGCGACAGCCGGAAACACCGGGGTAGGCCTAGCCATGGTCAGCGCTGTCCGTGGCTATCGCTGCATTTTTGTCCTGCCGGACAAGATGAGCCAAGACAAGGTTCGGCTGTTGCGCGCCTATGGGGCCGAAGTGGTCATCACACCGACGAATGTTCCGCCGGATTCGCCGGAGAGCTACAACGGTGTGGCCGACCGATTGACGCGGGAGATCGAAGGCGCCTGGAGAGCAAGCCAGTTTTCCAATCTTTCGAATCCGCAAGCGCATTATCAGCAGACCGGCCCCGAGATATGGGAGCAGACCGACGGTAAAATCACCGTCTTTGTCGCTGCGGCAGGCACCGGAGGGACCATCAGCGGAGTCGGGCGTTATCTCAAGGAGCAAAACCCGGACGTCCGCGTCATCGGTGCCGACATTGAAGGTTCGATTCTGAGTGGCGGCTCTCCCGGGCCATGGAAGGTCGAGGGTATTGGCGAAGACTTCGTCCCTAGTACGTTGAATGCTCAGGTGATCGACGAATGGATTCGGGTGAGTGATGCGGATTCCTTCTTCACTGCGCGACGCATCGCTCGCCAGGAGGGCATTCTTCTCGGAGGTTCGAGCGGAACCTGTCTGGCCGCCGCATTCCAATATGCGCAGCGCTGCACTGGCGAAGATCTGATCGTCGCGCTCTGCCCTGATACCGGACGGAACTATCTCAGCAAGATGTACGACGACGCATGGATGGCGCAAAGCGGATTTACCGAAGTTCCACCGGAACAACGGAAAGCAGACGATCTGCTTTCGGCTCTGGGGCGCGAAGGAAAACTGATGTGGTTGCTGCCTGATCAGACCTTGCAGCATGCCGCCGAGACCTTTCGTGAGCGCGGCATTTCGCAAATGCCAGTAGTCGAAAATGGCAAGATGATTGGCGCGGTCCAGGAGATCACGATCGTCCATGCTTTGCACAAAGGCATGGATTCCCGCAACGTTATGGTGCGCGAGGTGATGGCTCGCGCCATGCCCGAAGTGGAAGGGAATGTTTCGCTGGAAGAAGTATATCGGTTGCTGCTTGCCGGAAATCCGGCGGTCGCGGTTTTGCGGAGAGGCAGGTTGGCAGGCCTGATTACCAGATCTGACCTGATGGAATACTACGAACAAGCTGAAAGAAGCGTTCCGGAAGAGTCCAGATAAAGCATTCTGCATCCGCGCACAGAACGGAATTTCGGACAGCGGCTAAATTAAGCAGTGGGGGCCGGGTAGCGGTTGCTGCATCAGACTGTCCTGCGCATCTTCGTAAGCTCATCCTAAGTTCGAGATGATGGGTGTCAACGCGCTACGCTCTGGGAGAAAAAGGCATGAAAAACCTAATAGCTCTTGCTGTCGCTGCCGTTATTTTGTTTCCGCTTTGCCTGCAGGCGAACCCCGGAAGAGCACCAATGGAAGTGGTGGTGCTTGGGTCTGGCGGGCCAAGGGCGTTCGGGAGGGCGGGTTCCAGTTACATCGTGGTTGTCGAAGGGCAACCGCGGATTTTGGTGGATGCCGGACCGGGAGCGTTCTTGCGGATTGGAGAGTTGCAACTGGATTTAAGAAAAGTAGATACGGTTTTGTTGACGCATCTGCATATCGATCACAGCGGGGACTTGGCTGCGTTTTTCAATGCGCGAGCGCTTACCAGTGACGGGCCAGTCGCATACCGGATTTTTGGCCCGGGAAGAGCAGGACTATTTCCCAATACCTCGCGATTTGTGGATCTGCTGGTGGGAGATGACGGCGCCTTTGCGTATCAAACGACGTTTGGTGCGCACGAATCGTTTATCGTTCGTGATTTGGCAACTAACTTGAATTCATCACGCACCAAAATCTTAGATGAGGATGGTCTAGCAGTCGAAGAAATTGCGACGCACCACGGCGACTGTCCGTCGGTGGCTTACCGGATTTCTTATAAGAACGTGGTAGTAGTGTTTTCTGGAGATATGGATTCATCAGCGTTGCCAAATCTGGTGCGATTGGCGAAGAATGCGGATTTGCTGATTTTTAATTGTGCTGTGCTTGATCCTCCGGGTTCGCCATCCCAGCTATACGATCTGCATACTCCTCCCAGGAAAATTGGCGAAGCTGCGCGCGACAGTGGAGCGAAGCGCTTATTGCTCAGCCACCTTGCTCCCGACGTCGAAAGCCAGGAGGACGCAGTGCGAAAATCGATTCGAGCGTCCTTCGCCGGGCCAGTCGAGTTCGCGAGCGATAAGTTGCGCGTGCCCGTTGGTAATTGAGCGATTATTCGAGCCTCGAATCGGGAAACAGGGTAGGTTGAGGAACCACCTCGGACTCGTTTATGGGACTTGTAACGACCGAGAGGCACTATGGAGCGCCCTTCCTTGCAATTGCCCGAAACGCTTCGAGGCCGAACTGATGAACTCGTTGAAGACGCCTAACGATTGTGGTCGGCGGTCGTCGGCTTCAAAGCGATCAACATTCCTGGCCGATGCGCTAGCCGCCTTCAGTCCGCAATCAGCGCTCGTGTAAGGACTGAGAGAGGCTTGCTAGATTTTGCGGATGCACGCGTATGATGCCGCCACGCGGACTGTCAATGTCCGCTATGAGAAAGAATGAGATGGACACGACAAACGGGATGGCGATAAACAGGAGGGCTTCCCTATCGAAGCGGCGCGCGCTATAGCCGATCAAAAGGTTGCAACTGATGGCGATTGTTACCATCAGAGCCCATGCCCCAATTGGAATGCGGTTCCACCAGGCGAATTGCGTGTACCCCTGGGAGTTCAGCACATCGTTCATGCCCGATACGGCAAGCGCAATTACCGGTGAAGGCTGTGCCGTGGCCGGAGCCTGGGTTGCAGACCAGAGATCGGTCTGCAGTTGAGCCGTAGCGGTATTGATCCGCTGAAGCTGGCGCTCATCGCGAGTTTTATAGAACAAAATACGCTGATCGAGGTAGCTCATCAGCAGCGCACGCACTCTCGCGGCATCGGCGGCTGGAAGCAAGTCTGCCCGGACGTACTCCGTACCGATTGCGTTGGCCTCCGCCTCCTCGTAGAGTTTGCGCAGGTCGTAGCGGCTGACGGCCATTGAGAAGCTGAATCCGATAATGAGGCCGAGTAGAGTCAAGGTCGCAGTCAGGACGGTGCCTAGGTCTCCGCGCTCGTCTTCGTCGAGGTTCCCTCGCTTCTTGCGGATGGAGACGCCGATTCTCACCGAAAGCCACAGCGCGACGAAAGAGACCACGAAAACAATGGGCGGGAAGTTCAACAAGTACATTTGAAGCCACTCTTTCTGAAAATGTGAAAAGTACAATTGTGTATTTGAGCCGTTGCCGTGAGCTTCAACCTACTTATTGCCAGAAGATGAGCCGGTCGCTTGCTGATCACGTTTGCAAGATTAATCAGGAAGACTAGTTCGATCAAGACGTTCTTCCAGCACTGGCACAGTCATGCGAATCATAGCCTAACTGTTGCGCTTGGGACAGGGCCCGCTGTCAAAAGTGACAGTAGAAAACGGGAAGCGACGCGGTCAGACTGACGTAGATGTCGATGAACTCTGCGGAGGTAGCCATGTCCCCTCTTGGATCGCCCCGTGCCGTGAGTTTTTCCTAAAATGCACATATCCCTGCGAATGCGAACTATCCTTGCCGCAATTGCCCTTTCCGCGTTGTATCTGCTTAACCTTTCGCTCGCCATTAACGAGGCGGGACGCCGCTCCGTAAGCCTGACGAGCCAACCGGAAGGCGCCAACCATCTGATCATGGATATCAGCGTTGTGCATGTGGACCTGCTGCGCTCGGAAATGACGGCAAGGATCTTCTTCCATCTCGCCGGACAATTAGCCAAGGACGAGGTCACGCTGGCGACTGACCTGCAACTTGTCCTGAACACAGTCCGAGGTCAGCAACAATTCGATTTTAAGAAAGGGGAACGGATCAATCCCATCGAAGCTGTGTTTCCGCTGCAAGGAGAGGTCAATCTCTATCCTTTCGACCATCATACGGGGACAATGTGGTTATTTGTGACAATCCCCGGAGAGCAGAAAAACGGCGCAAGGCCAGAAATGGTGCCGGAACAGCCCGAGTCGAAGCAACCTGCGATACGGCATGGCCGATTCCATTTACCGAAGCGGAAGCCAGAGAACATGCCGGAGGAACTACCAGAATCTCCTGGCCTGGCTGTTGGGGCATCAACCCTCAAGGAGCGAGTGCAGGCGGATACGGGTGTGGACTTTTCTGCCTCGATCTCGGGGTTGACATTTCGAGGCTCAAACCTCGTCCAGAGTGCGCAAGCCATGAAGGGCCTGACTGGAATAGAAGTGCACCTGAGGCGCTCCCTAAACGTGATGATCATCTCGGTCACGAGCATGTTGATGATGGCAGCGTTGGCCGTCGGATGTGTGGCCATGGCGCTGAAGATCGTCGGTGGTACGCGGCGAATGGCCAACTTTCATGTCCCGATGGCGGTGTCCTTGATCTTCGGACTGCCTGCGCTACGCAATATTCAGCCTGGCATCCCTCCGATTGGTACATTTGGGGATTCGGTGGCATTCACGTGGGCGGAGGTGGCTGCCGCCGGATCGGCCATCGCTTTGGTGATCCACTGGCTCCTTCACCGCACCACGCCCCCGACGGGACAACGTTAGTGGCAATAACTTCAGCTATGAGTGAAGCGCGCAGGTGGATTGATGCGAAGTGTGCGCAATTCTGGACAGGGAATATTGGGCGCGCTGCCTAGCAGGTACAACTCACGCGCACGGCTTGGCTGCTATATATGTACTTCACACCCGGCCCTGGCCTCTCGTATAGGAGGCCAAGGCCGGCAGAAGCATCATTAGTAGGACTTGGAGCCCCACGCCATGACGATTCCGCTCTTAAGTCGAAAGCTATTCTGATTGTTGTTGTTGCTGCAGACGGCAAGAGCGCAATCGTTCCCAAAGCGGGTGTAGAGATATTCCGCCTGGATGGGCCGTAGAGAAAATTTCTTGCTCAGCTTGATGTCAAATCCCCCACCAACCGTCATTGCGAAAGCGCTCTTGGAGTACGTGCCCGTCCCAGCAAGAGTGACGCACGTACCACTGCTGTTCTTGCAACTGGCCGAGAGTTTGTCGGCGCCGAATTCGAGATCGAAAAACGGCGTGAAGGGGCTGGCGTTTCGAAAGCTAATCCGCGGCCCGAACAAAAAGGTAGCCTGATACCCATTAATCGAGTTTCCCAGGCCGATTGTGTTACCGAAGAACTTGCAGGCACCAAGGTCAGCCCCTACGCCTAACGCCTTGCTTGCGTTATAGGTGAACGTGCCTCCACCACCAGCGCAGTTAAAATCATTTTGCCCCGTCACTTGGCCGTTCGGCAAAATAAAAGCGTTGGTGAAGTTAGGGCTGGTGCGGATGAACATGAAGGCTGGCGAGGTGTCAAACTTCGCGTACTCACCCTGGGCCAAGGCCAAGCCGGTCGTCACTAAAAGCAAGCCTAACAGTAAACAGTATCGACGCATTTCGTTCTCCTTTTCGATCGAGTTACGCTGAGAATCAATGGAACGTTCCTGGCTCCCCCGGCGACATCTCTGATCAACAGCGGGCGTGCGATTAAACCTCACACGCTTTTCGCAGGCGGGCCACTCATGGCAATTCATCGAGAGAATCCTAAGGAATCCTTTCCGCCGTGCATACTGGCAAAAATAACAGCCGTGCTCACCTGACTCTGCTCACGAAGCAGGGATTGTCTTAACCCCATGAATGAAGTCGCACCGCTTATGGCAATCGCGTAGATTTACGCGCGGCTCTCGTACGAACTGTCAACACCGACTCCAGGTTCCGTCGCGGCCGCCGCTAGCCCCTTGACCGTGATTGCGGCTTAGGCTGTGGTTTTGTTGACGGTTGTGATCCCGAAGCGGGCTTCTTCTGCGTCTGTGGGTGGCCTGAAGGTGCAGGTTTAGGCTGACTGGCAGGCCGCTTCACGACAGTCCTAACCTCAGCGCTTCTACCGTTGGCTGGGAACGACAACAGCTAATGCGTCGGTCAAACCATTCTGATTCGGCGACCTCGGAACTGTCATTCTTGCCAGTAGTCACTTTCCGCAGCTCGACGTAAAGGTATATGGGATGTGGCAATGAGCCATTGAGGAGAAGAGTCATGTTTGAATCTAGCAGGTACTTACAGAAGTTATCGGCGGAATGGCGGCAAAGCACTGTTGCCGTGGTGACAGCGTGTCTCCTGTTCTGCGGAGCCGTTGCCGCACAAGACGCACCGGTCGGCACATCGAATGCAGAGGTGCCGTTGCCGGCCGCTCCTGGATTACCACTAAAGCTTACGTCTCCGAAAATCCCCGGGGTCAAAGCGACCAATGCGGTCCAACCTGCTAGCGGTCTCGGCGTTAAGGGTGACAACGGCGGAACATCCTTTGCCCAGAACCCAGGCGATGCCCCAGCGGGTGTGCGCCGCATCACGCTAGATGAGGCGCAGCAGATGGCAGCAGGGGCGGGGAATCCACTCGCTCGGCTCGGGGAACTCCAGGTGGAAGCCGCAAAGCAGCACCGGCTGGGCGTGCAGGCGATGTACTTCCCGAACCTCGGTAGCCAGTTTTACAATCTTCACCTCAACAAGGCAACAGGCGATGTGCTCACATTGCGAGGGCCCCTGGGAAATGTGCATCAGGTAGCATCAAAAATCGTCGATAAGGATTCGACCACAGTTAACCTTTCCGCAGTTCAGCCGGTCACGCCGCTTATGGCGATCCATCAACTCGTAAAAATCGCGCGCGCGGACGAGAATATCGCCAGGGCAAAGGCAGGCATGCCGGTGGCAGAAACGGCCAGCAGAGTTGAGAAAAATTTCTACGATCTGCTGGTTGCACAAAAGGAACTGGTTAGCGCGGAAGCCGACGCCAAAAAGATCCAAGGCAAATGGCTGACAGCGAGCACGGGGACGCCAAGTGTCTCGACGGAAGAAGAGAAGGACATGATCAGCGCTGAAAAGGCAGTCCTGGTCCCGTCCAGCAAGGTGAAGGAGTTGAACGCGTCGCTCAACGAAATGCTTGGCCTGCCGGAAGGAACGAGACTGGAACTTGTGCCGCCCGAACCTTTTGTTGAAAACATATCGCTGACAGAAGTTACCGATAAAGCGATGGCAGCGAATCCGGAGGTCATAACGGCAGAGCAAACCGCTATAAAGGCGCACGCTGCCGCAACAATTTCAAAGATGGAGTACGGCCCGACTGTCGCGATCGTCGGCGGTTACTTTAATCAGAACGCACTCAACTTCATCCTGCCCCGGGGGGCCAGCTACATTGGCGTTGTTGGCACGTTTACCATCTTTGATTTCGGCAAACGCGAGGCTGGAGTGAAAGAAAGCAAAGCAAATGCCGAAGCGGCCGATCTGGGCGTGCAATTAACCAAGGCCAAAGTGGCGGCGGCGGTCAAGAGCAGCTATTTCGACCTGGAACGCTCTCGCCATTTCACTCAATTGGCGCGCCGGATGATGTCTGCGACCCGAGTGGTTGAGGCGAGCTACCAAACAGATAACGCGGACGTTGTATCGGCACGGGCAGCAGTGGAAGCAGACATGTTTCGGGCCGAGCTCGAATATCGTCAGGCATACGCCCGATTGAAGAGTCTTATGGGCGACAAATAAGAGGCGGCGGCGGGCCCTCGGCAGACTCGAAAGAGCTAGTGGGGGCCGGTGGCCCGCCGTCCGATGGAGAAGCGCGGCAAAGGAACCGGGACAGGAGCGGTAAAGCTGCTCAGATTCCAGAAGCATCGAGAGGATCTCGTGAAAAACACACTACGGCGGATTTTGACTATCACATTACAGGCGCTGCTCGTTCTCTGGGGGGCCACAGGGCTGGTTCGCCCCGCTGCAGCACAGAGTTCCGAACTGCAACAGTCACGGAAATTAAAGAGTCATCCGCAAAAAACAAGCAGGCCCTTGCTTCCTACGCTTGGAACGAACAGGTCACGATCAGCTTGAAAGGCGAAGAGAAAAAGCAGCAGCACTACCAGGTGCGCCTCGGACCAGACTTGACTCCGCAGAAGACGTCGCTTGATCCTCCCGCCGAAGCTCCTTCTGGGGGACGGTTGAAACAGCATGTGGTCGCGAAGAAAAAGGAAGAGTACACCGAATACGCGGACCAGATGAAGGCACTGGCTCAGCAATATGTGCCGCCGGACGGAGCGCTTCTGCAACAGGCCTTCGCGCGAGGAAATATCTCCTTGGGTCCGGCCGGGGGAGCTCCCAATGAAGTTCAACTCGTCATTCACAATTACTTGAAGCCTCAGGATTCGATGACCCTGGTCTTTGACAAAGCGCAGAAGCAGCTGCTTCGAGTTCAGATTGCTTCCTACATGGACGATCCGAAGGATGCAATGAAACTGACAGTACAGTTCAGCCGCCTGCCGGACGGGACGAACCACATCTCCAATATGGTGATCGACGGCGTCAGTAAGCAATTGAACATCGCCATTCAGAATTCCAACTACCAGCACGTCTGAGCTTTTTAAGGAAGGGCGCCTCTGAGCACAACTCGTGCGCTCAGAGGTTCAGCTATGGCTACAACTGAAGGTGACCGATTATTAATCTGATTGCGCAAAGGAATCAACTACGAGGCCACGAGGTGGTTCCTGACGGCGTACTTGACGAGTTCGGCGTTGCTTTTTGCGCCAAGCACCTCCATCATCCGGTACTTGTGATACGCCACCGTCCTGGTCGTCATGCACAGAATGTTGCCAACTTCCTTCATTCCCTTGCCCTCCGCCAGCAATTGCAACACTTCTCGCTGCCTCTCGGTTAGAAGTTCGCCTTCAGCGACCAGTTCCTTACCCTGCCGCCGCAAGAAATTGATGGTGTCTCGCGGCAGGGTCTGTGACATATACGATTTGCCCCGCAATACGTCGCGAACGGCGAGCACGATGTCGGCTGCGGCACATGTCTTAAGCAGGTACCCCGAGGCGCCGCCACGCCGGAAGGCTTCAGCAGCCACTTCTACATCGGAATTCATGGTCAGATAGATCAGTTTGACAGCGGGCAAAATTTCCTTCAGTTGCCGCCCCGCGTCCAAACCATTCAGGATGGGCATGGCGATATCGACGACAGCAACGTCCGGCCTTAATTCGCCGCCGGCGCGCACCAGGGCGCGACCGTCGCTGACCACTCCGACTACATCAAATTCGGTTTCGAGAAGTCGCTTGCATAACTCAGCTACCAGATTGTGGTCGTCGGCGATCAGAATACGAGGACGGTTAATCATTGCCTTTTACCCTCTGTGTCTTACCCGCTTCCCGCACATGCACCCGTGACCTTCTTCCTTGTCGCATGTCACATTGCCGGGGGCCCGGCGAGTTTCGTAATTGTCGGCGGAAGAATCAATGCTAGCCTTAGTTGCAGAAGAGAAAATTGCACGCGGGTAATTCTCGCACCGTTTCAAAAATGTATCAAGTGATGGGTATTGCGTTTTACTGTGCAGTAAATACCTTAACCCTAAATACCTTAACCCTTAAGGTTCATCCACCGATGAGCATGCGCGGCTAGGATGCGGCTGTAATCGGAAGCTGGAAACCCGATTTTGGCAAAACTGACAGTTGCCGAACTTACGCATCTCATCGAATATATGCCGAGCGAATTGTCTTCTGCTGCTTAGTGGGCCGTTTGTGATTTGAAAGGTCCGGCGGAGATTGACGGGTCCGACGCAGTTGGGAACATGGTCTGAAGTGTTTCGGCGGGAGGAGAGAAGCATATGATTACGACTTTTGCGAAACAGGTTTTGTCGACGACATTATCCCTTCTGCTGGTGATTGCCACAACGCCACTTGAAGCTGGAGCACAACAACCGGGACCAACAGAATCCAACGGTTACTCCGGACAAGGTGCTCCGCTATCCGCAGAGGAGTTACAAGGGCTGGTTGCGCCGATCGCTCTGTACCCGGACGCCCTGGTAGCGCAGATTCTTGGAGCTGCGACTTTTCCTGACCAGATTGCTTTCGCCGCCAGTTGGCTTCAGCAGAACAGCAATCTCACAGGCAATGCCCTAATGCAGGCCGTAAATGCGCAAGCTTGGGACCCAAGTGTGAAGGCGCTCACGCAATTTCCCTCGGTGCTGGGCAACTTGGCTCAGAACCTCAGTTGGACATCGGCCTTAGGAGAGGCGTATCACACCCAGACCGCCGACGTCATGTCGGCCGTCCAGGTGCTGCGTGCGAAAGCGCTAGCTGCAGGTAACCTGAAATCAGGGTCGCAGCTTACAGTCGTGCAACAGTCGCCGCAAGTTATCGTCATTCAATCCGCGAATCCGCAGGTCGTGTATGTCCCCGCGTACAACCCCGCCGTGGTCTACGGTTATCCCTACGTGACCCCTGGATACAGCACCGCGGCCGTGGTTACAACCGCCGTGGTTGCCTTTGGAGTCGGGATCGCCGTTGGAGCCGCAATGAGCGGTGGCTATGGCTGGGGATATAGCAGTTGGAACTGTGGATGGCACGGCACCACCGCCGTGGTATATCGCGGGGGCGCGTACTATGGAAACGCCGCCTGGCACGGCGGCTACTATGGATCAGCGGGCGTTGCGCATTACGGCACAGCATATAACCCTGCGACAGGGACCGTTGCCCGTGGCGGGTCATACACCAACGCATACGGAACCACGAAAGCTGGCACCGCCTACAACCCGAACACAGGAACGGTTGCTCACGGCGCGTCGTACTCCAACGCTTACGGAACCACGAAAGCCGGCACAGCATACAACCCGAACACCGGAGCTTCTGCGGCGACAAAACAAACCTCCAACGCCTATGGGAGCTATGGAAGCTCGGCGTATAACAAAAATGGCCAGACTACAACCACTCAGCATCAGACAACCTCACAAGGAACCGTGGCAACAGCGCAAAATTCGAGCGGCGGCAAGGCTGTTGCCGGCTCGGGCAAGTACAACAGTGCTGCTGCGGGTCAGACTGCAAGCGGTAACAAGTATGCGACCGCGAACGGCAACACCTACAGCAATACCGGCAGCGGCTGGAATAAGAACGGAAGCTCGATGAATTCTTCTGCTTCCAAGGGCTATGGAGAACAGCCAAAAAGCAGCGGATCATCTGCATTCAGCGGCGGCAGCAGCGGTGGCTGGGGCGCCAGGTCGGAGAGCGCTCGTGGTTCGGCAAGCAGAGGCGGCGGTGGTGGCTGGGGTGGGGGTGGCCGCAGGTGAGCCCAGCGGTGCAGTCGTAAAGAGCACAAGTCTGTTTTTTTGTGAAGTGCCGCACATTACGATTTTCTCGGAGGCTAGGTATGTCGCTTGAGATTCGCAGACATTGGTTGAAACTATTTGCGCTATTTGCGCTGGCCATTCTCTTGACCGCCTGCAACAAGTCCGAGAAGCCTTCGGTCAGCGAGAAACCTTCGTTCAAGGTGTTTGCTTCACCCGACGACGCGGGCGCCGCGCTGCTGGAGGCGGCCAAGTCAGGAGATCAAAACGCGGTGTTGGCAATCTTCGGTCCGGACGCGAAGGACGTCGTTTACTCCGGCGACCCCACGCAGGACAAAAATGCGCGCGACGCATACGTGGCGGCCTATGGGGTGATGCACCGCTGGCGCAAAATGGCTGATGGCGACCAAATCCTACTCGTGGGAGCTGACAATTTTCCCTTTCCGATTCCACTGAAGAAGAACAGTGCTGGACAGTGGTACTTCGACGCGGCTGCTGGAAAGGATGAGATTCTGAACCGCCGGATTGGCCGGAATGAACTGGCAGTTATTGACATCTGTACAGCGGTGGCCGACGCTCAGGCTGAGTACTTCTCGCAGCGTCATGATGGCGCGAAGCAATACGCTCTGAAGTTCGTCAGTGACGCCGGCAAGCATAACGGCTTGTACTGGGATGCGCCAGAGGGTCAGCCCAGAAGCCCGCTCGGGCCTTTGGCAGCGTCAGCAGCCGCAGACGGATATATCGCAAACTCGAACTCGCACACGCCTTTCCATGGCTACTACTTCCATATGTTAACGAAGCAAGGCAGTCACGCGCGCGGCGGTGCGAAGGACTACGTGGTCGATGGGAAAATGGTCGGCGGTTTCGCCTTCGTTGCATATCCGGCTGAATACGGAAATTCGGGTGTGATGACATTCATCATCAACCAGGATGGCGTGCTGCTCCAGAAGGATTTGGGTAAGACCACAACAGAAATAGCAACCGCAATGACGGAGTTCGATCCCGATGCCGGTTGGAAACAAGTAGCGGAATGAAATTTTGCCTTCGCCCTCTGCCTGTGCAAGAAAAAGGCTTTCCATGGCAGTCCAGTCCGTCCACGACAACAATCCGACGTGCCTTTCTTTCTCTATTTGATTGTTGACGAACGAGGGACTTGATCGAGCATACTCACTTATGCGAACTGCGCTCCCCACTCGCAGTTTTGACAGTAGCACAGGTCATAGAGGTCACATAGCATACTTACCTACGTTGGACCGTATAGCTTGCGGTCTCAGCTTGCGGACTCAGCGCCGGTGAAGGCGAAATATCTCCGATTATAACTCCGAAGCACCGGCCCTCGAAGGAGACGATTGTCAAGAGCGACCATAATCCTGGCAGACGACAATTCTGCCGTTCTTGCCCATATCATCAGGATGTTTGAAAAAGAGGAAGACTACGAGGTCATTGCCGCAATATCCGATGGGGCGATCGTTGTTCGCGAATGTCTCCGTCTCAGAGCCGATGTCATTATCCTCGACATTTCCATGGGGAGGGTAAGCGGAATCGATGTCGCGCGGGAGTTGCGAGATTCGGAATGTGGTTCCAAGATTATCTTTCTCTCCGTCCACGAAGAAGCCGATTATCTGAACGCTGCGATAGGCGTAGCTGGCTCGGCTTATGTCGTGAAGTCACGCATGAGCCGCGATCTGTTTTGCGCTATCAATGCAGTGCTTTCCAATGAGCTTTTTGTCTCCGCGAGCATGTTAGATGAACTCGCCTAGAACGCCGGCAATTTATTGGGAGAAGGGTGTGGGGTTTTGTATTAACGGACTGGATTGAGAGGCACGCGAGCGTGGATTGTGGTGCCTCTCTTGAGCTGCGATTCGATGGATAGCGTTCTTCTCAGAAGTTTCAGCCGCTCCTCCATGCTGATGAGGCCAAGTCCACCGTTCTCCATGCCCACATTGCGATCAAAGCCTGCGCCGGCATCGCTAACTGTGAGATGAACTTCGTCCCTAGCCCCCACAATCGCACTTCGATATGCCCTGCTCCACTGTATTTCGCCGAATTGTGAAGGGCTTCTTGCAATACTCTGAAGAGGCAAAGAGAAAAGTCTGCTGGCAAAGGGCTCGGCACATCGTTGCTGTGGAAGGCAACCTCCACTTTTCGTTGCTCTGCGAATTCTCTGCAGAAACCTCTCGCGGCCGCGACTATGCCCAGGTATTCAAGTTTTGACGAGTGCAATTTGTGCGACAAGGATTGGAGATCGTTCGCTATCTGGGAGGCCTGCTTATATAGTTTGCCCATACGGCGACGGGCTTCCGCAGGCAAATCGGGAAAGCTGTTCTGGAGTTGTTCTATCTCGTTTGTCACCAGCGCGAGACGTTGACCGAATCGTGAAGTTCCCGGGCAATTCGAGCACGCTCGCTCTCCTGTGCCTCATTCAATCTGCGGCTTACGCTTGCGAGAGCCGCTTTCGCTTTGGCAGTCGAGTCGAGAAGAAGTCGATATTCATCCTGACTTTCGCGCTGGGCAACTTCGGCCGCCTTGCGATTTGTGATATCCGCGGCCATGCCTAGCATCCGCTCGGGATCGCCCGTGGCTCCAAAATAGAACCTTCCCCTGGCGCTGATCCAGCGCACAGTCCCGTCACGCCTAACGACTCGGAACTCCACCGCGTATGGCTTTCGGCTTTGCTTGGCATCGGCGACCGCTGTGGCTACCAAAGGCCGGTCTTCCGGGTGTACGTAGCGATAAAAATCCTCCGTCCGCCCTACGAACGTATCGGACGGAATTCCAAACACTGTTTGCAGATCCCCGAACCATGCACTTCGCCCGCTTTTGAGGTCCCATTCCCACCCCATCGACTCGCAAGCTTCTATTGCCAGACGAAACCGGTCGTTACTAACCGCGAGCGCCGTTTCGACCTTCCTCCTTTTCGTGCGTTGCCGCAGCATCTCCAAAATGAACAGGAGTTCTACCAGGATCAGGCAGAAACCGCCAATAATGTACTGCTTGTTGCGCTGCCAGGGACTTAGCTCTCGAACAATGATTCCTGAGGGCAAACTGGCTTCCGACAGGTACCAGCGCTGCACTTGCATCGCATCGGGAATATAGTGGGACGGAAGAGCATCAGCCGGATAAGTGAGTGTGCTCTGCATTTCCGCGCCGAGGCTATGAAGCAAAGCCGTGTCTATCAATCGATTGATCGGCGGCAGACGTTGGTCGGAACAGGAAGTCAGCTCTGCTTTTGCCTGCCCCGTTGCACTTAGAGGCAAGACTAACAGTAGAGCTACGAGATATAGCATCCTCAACACCGTAAAAAGAGGCAGAAACCTTGGTTGTGTGACACGGTTGGCCCAACTGTTTATAAGGTCATACCCGCTGTGGCCAGTTGCTGCGCAAACGGACCGGGAACCAACCCTCATGCATTTTGAGATGCTCAATCCCGACATCGCGGAAACGCCTAGCCGTCCCGCACGACTGCGGATTATACACCGGTCCGTAGCATACGCAGGACTCGGGAAAGACTACTTACCAAGTGATGGACAACAAGATTCTCTAGCAGGGTACAACCATACCGGTCCGGCGAGAACTTCTGGGCGCATCGGTGATCTCTGGTCTCTTCTGTAAGTTCTGACAGTTGCGGATGCAAAGCTGCCCCCCTACTCTTGCCTGAGGATTTTCGCCTTGCGACGGGCGCGCGGCATCAGCGGTAATCATTGGCCAGCGACGCTTTGCGGTCGGCGAGCCGCTCGGAGGAGAAACCGAAATGACCCTACCGAATTTCCCGCTACTCGACTCCAACTCGTCCCGTAGGACGCTGGAGAAAATGAAACTAACGAGCTCCTTAGGGGAAGGTTCTACAACGAATGAGTTTTCACACGCATCTATCAGATTTGCTAGCTGTGATACTGCAGAGATCCGTAGCTTAACCCACACAGCTTAGGGTTGACAGCGACCCTGTTAGAACAAGAATTTCAATCTGTCTCTGGCTTGCCAACATGGTCCGATCTGAATCCGCATTTGCAAAGAAGCTGAAGCAACGGGCGCGACGACTCCAGAAAGAGGCACATGTCCTCTATTTTGTGTATAAACATCCCCGCACGCGTTGGTATGCAAGGCTGGTGGCAGCGTGCAGCGCAGGCTACTTGTTCAGTCCTGTTCAACTCATCCCGAACTACATCCCGGTGATCGGATCTCTGGACGACTTGCTGGTTCTCTTCGTGGGGGCAAAGCTGCTTCAAAGGATTACCCCGGCGGACGTGCTCACCGAATGTCGTGAGCTTGCCGATGCCGCTGAGGCGCGTAGGAAAGAAGAAGTAAGGTGGGCAAATTCCGCCGGTGCTTTCATCGTAATCGCAACGGTGTGGGTCCTTGCCGCTGTCGCCGGGAGTGCGCTGATGGCGGCATACATTTATCGTTAACAACGATCACTACAGCGCGGTTACTGTGAATTTTGCCAGTTCACCAGCCCCATTAGTAAATATAGTCTCGCACTAAGCTCCGCCGCTTACTGCAAACGGGGGTTCTAAAAGGAGATCATGAAATGTACTTCACTCGAGCCGTTCTGTGCGGAGTGCTGTTGTTGGGAGGAGTTATTGGAGTTGCCCAGACAGTGATTCGCGTTGCGCCGCCTCCGCCCGCCCGAGTGGGGGTGGTTGGAGTTGCACCAGGGCCGGGATACGTCTGGGTTGGTGGATACCAGCGTTGGAATGGCACCCGGTATGTGTGGGTAGCTGGAAGCTGGGTTCGCCCACCGCGTGGTCATGTCGTTTGGGTGGCTCCCCGTTATGTTCACACCGGGGGTGGCTGGGTGTTTCATAAAGGATACTGGCGCTAACGAGCATCAAAAGAAATGCGACGAGTTCCTCCTTACGTTTCGATTCATTCCAGGCTTGAACCCCGCCGCATAGCTTCAGCACCGAACCTGTGCGCGGGCTCCCCAATCCTGTCCGTCTCTGAAGTAAATAGCAGGTACATTCGTCGACGCGGATCGAGACGGGGACGAATAGTTGCCCACTACTCAGCTCCTTGTTTGTCTCTGGCACGCTGCCCTGCATCCTGTGTGTTTTGACAGTTACATGATCGCAGCCTCTGGCCTAGGCTGTCGCTGCAGAGAAATTCAGGCCTGGCAGCGGACTGAGTTTCCGTCATAGAGAAGCTACGAGAATGGCACTGATGACTGACGATACCGGGTCGGAACAAACACCACCGTGCTTTCACCTGCTGGCGAAGCCGAGCGGGTCCACCTGCAATATCGATTGCACCTATTGCTTCTTCCTGTCCAAGGACGCGCTGTATCCGAACGAAAAGCATCGGATGTCGGATGCCACGCTCGAGGCCTACATCCGCCAGTTGCTCGAGTCGCACCGCACGCCCACAGTAACAGTGGCGTGGCAGGGGGGCGAGCCGACGCTGATGAAGCTTGAGTTTTTCCGGCGCTCCGTCGAACTCGTCGAAAAGTACCGCCGGCCCGAGCAGGTGGTGCAACACACGTTTCAGACCAACGGCATCCTTCTTGATGATGATTGGTGCGCCTTCTTCAAGGAACACAACTTTCTGGTCGGCCTGAGCGTCGACGGCCCACGCGAACTCCACAATACCTACCGGCTCGACCGCGCCAAACAAGGCACCTTCGACAAGGTTATGAAGGGCTGGGGATACCTGCGTAAGCACGGAGTCGAATTCAACATACTATGCACGGTCAACGCCGCCAATGAGAAACACGGCCGCACGGTTTATCGCTTCTTTCGTGACGAGTTGAAAGCAAAGTGGGTGCAGTTCATTCCAATTATCGAGCGCGCCAACGCCGACACGATCGACATCGCCAATCTGGGCTGGAGCGAGCAACCGGGCAAGAAGCGCATGCTCTACACACAGTCCGGCAACCTGGTAACGAATCGCTCAGTCGGGGGCGAACAATACGGCCGCTTCCTCGTGGATATCTTCGAGGAGTGGGTGCGCCATGACGTGGGTCAGGTTTACGTCCAGCTCTTCGACGTGACGCTCGAAGCCTATTTCGGCCGCCATCTGCTGTGCATCCACGCACCCACCTGCGGTTATGGCCCAGCTCTGGAATACAACGGCGATCTCTACTCCTGCGATCATTTCGTTGAACCGCGTTATAAGCTGGGCAACATCCATGAGACGTCGCTTCTGAAGCTCGTCTCCTCGCCCGAGCAGCGCAAGTTCGGGAATGACAAACGTGATTCGCTTACGGCGCAGTGTCAGAGTTGTGCCGGTCAGGCCGCTTTGTAACGGCGGCTGTCCGAAGGACCGCTTCGCACTCTCGCGCGACGGCGAACCGGGCCAGAACTATCTCTGTGCGGGCCTGGAACTGTTCTTCACCCACACCCGCCCGGCGATGCAGACGATGGCACAGCTGCTGCAGCGGGGTCGCCCGCCCTCCGAAGTGATGGCGTGGACCGCAGCCGAGGACACGAGCCGCGGACCCTATCAACCCTGTCCCTGCGGGAGCGGCAAGAAGTTCCGCTTCTGTCACGGCAACCGCGCGCCGGAGTCGCCCTTCAGTGGTTTGAGCGTCGCCATGGCGGAGCCGCAGAACGCGCGAGCAACGACCGTGTCCCCACAATCCCACCTCCGAGCATCGCCTGGCGGAGAATTCGGAGCAACCAAATGAATCGGTGGCGAATTCCGGCTTCCGATTCATTTTCCTCCGGCTTGTGCCGGCAACCGCAACACAGAAATTGTATTCAAAGGAAGGAACAATCCATGGCCACAAAGCAACCGAATATCCTGATTCTCTGGGGCGATGACATCGGCATGTGGAATGTCAGCCGCTACAGCATCGGCATGATGGGCTACCGTACCCCCAACATCGACCGCATCGGCGAAGAAGGTGTGACCTTCACCGACTACTACTCCCAGCAGAGCTGCACCGCTGGCCGCGCTTGCTTCATCACCGGCCAGAACCCGATCCGCACTGGCCTCACGAAGGTCGGCATGCCCGGCGCTACGGTCGGCCTGCACGCGGAAGACCCGACCATAGCAGAACTGCTCAAGCCGCTCGGCTACGCTACCGGTCAGTTCGGCAAGAACCATCTCGGCGACCGGAATGAATACCTGCCGACCGTGCACGGCTTCGACGAATTCTTCGGCAATCTTTATCACCTGAACGCGGAAGAAGAGCCGGAGCTGCCCGACTATCCCAAGGTGCCTGGGTTCCTGGAGAAATTTGGGCCCAGAGGCGTGCTGCACTGCCTGGCGACCGACAAGGACGACCCAACGGTTGATCCACGCTGGGGACGAGTGGGCAAGCAGACGATTAAGGACACCGGCCCGCTGACCAAGAAGCGCATGGAAACTGTCGATGAGGAGATCACTGCAGGCGCTATCGGCTGGATGGAGAAGCAGGTCAAGGCGAACAAGCCATTCTTCCTCTGGTACAACTCGACGGCCATGCACTTCCGGACCCACCTTGCCGACAAGAACCGTGGCAAGAGCGGACAGGACGATTACTGCTGACCGGATGGTCACCCACGACGAGCAAATCGGCGAGATGCTCAAAAAACTCGACGACCTAGGCATCGCTGACAACACCATCGTCATGTATTCCACCGACAACGGCCCGGAGAATGACACCTGGCCGGATGGCGCCAACACTCCGTATCCGCGGCCAGAAGGACACCAACTGGGAGGGCGGATGGCGCGTTCCGTGCATGATGCGTTGGCCGGGCAAGATCAAGGCCGGCACAATCCTGAACGGCATTGTCTCCCACATCGATATGTTCCCAACGTTGCTGGCCGCAGCCGGCAATCCGGACGTTACCAAACAACTTCTCGACGGTACCACGGTGGGCGGCAAACCTTTCCACGTCCATCTCGACGGCTTCAACCAGATTCCTTATCTGACCGGCGCAGTCGAAGGAGAGCGCGAGACAAGCTCTCGTCTACATGAGCGATGACGGTGACGTCATCGCGGTACGGGTTGGCGACTATAAGTTTAATCTTGTCAGTCCAACGCGCCGTGAATACGAGACGCTGTGGGCCGAACCGTTCGTGAAGCTGCGGCTGCCGCATATAATCGAACCTCCGTCGCGACCCGTTCGAGCGGGCTGATTTCAACTCGAATGTCTACTGGGACTGGGTTATCAATCACGTGCCCCAGTTGTACTTGATGCAGGCTGTGGTAGCGGGACAGATCGAGAACTTCGTGAAGTTCCCGCCACGGCAGAAGCCGGCTTCGTTCAACCTAGACGCGGTGATGGCGATGGTGTCGCAACCCAAAAACTAACCGGCGCGTGCAGGACAAGCTGTGGCTAGGTAGTTAATGACATGCCGAAAGGGAAGTGGAGAAAATCCCTTTCGGCAAGGAATGCAGTCGAAGATCGATAGCCGGTTTTCCCCGGCGGACAAAGGTCTGCCGGGGAAATCTGTCGAAAACGAGAGTTTGCCGTCAGCCTGCGAAAAGCTGATTTTTGAACTTAGGAGGATGTCATGGTTAAACGTTACAGCCCTTGGATTGCTGCGCCTGTGCTGTTTTCTCTCCTGTTCCTGGGTTTTGCTTTGCTCCGCCCCGGCACCGCCAAGGCCGAGCCGCCACAGCAGTTCCCGATGGTGGATAAGGTGGCCGACAAAGTTGTGCAGAAATATCAGCAGTCCAGCTGCGAACAATTGTGGCAGAAGCAACACGCTCCGCCGACCCCGGAAGAACAAAAAGTCATCCAGCTTCTTAAGACCGATCCCCCGATGCGCCAGGAATTCATTAACAGAATTGCAGCACCCGTCGCCAATAAGCTGTTTGCGTGCGGTTTGATTCCATGAGAGCTGTAGGCTAAAGGTTAATGGATCGAGTAAGCCGGGCGCCAAGGACTCAACGAGCACGAATTTGCCATGAGCCAACCGACAGAACCGCTTTCGCAAGCGCTCGATGTGCCAGAGCAGGTCCGTAGCTTCTACGACCGATATCCCTATCCTCCGCCGATTGATAACCTCGACAAATATCGGCGCCTCTGGCAGGACAGGCAAAGACGCCGCGCGGACTATCATCTGTTTTGGCCCGCCCGGCCTTATCGGGAAGACCACTCTATCCTCATCGCCGGCTGCGGGACCTCGCAGGCGGCCAAGCATGCCCTGCGCTGGCCTGCGGCTCAGGTCATCGGCATCGACTGTAGCGCAACCAGCGTGCGCTGCACGGAGGAACTCAAGCGTAGTTACAACCTGACAAACCTTCAGATCCACCAGCTCGCAATAGAGCAGGCAAACGATCTGGGGATGAGCTTCGATCAGATTGTGTGCACCGGCGTTCTCCATCATCTAGCCGACCCTGATGCAGGCCTCAGTGCTCTGCGCAGCGTACTCAAACCGGACGGAGCGATGCACCTCATGGTGTACGCGCCGTACGGACGGGCCGGCATATACATGCTGCAGGAGTTCTGCAGACGGCTTGGTATCCATGCCACCGACACGGAGATTCGGGACCTTATCGGCGCGCTCAGCGCATTGCCTCCCGGACATCCGCTGCAAAGCCTGCTCAGCCAGGCTCCGGACTTTCGGAATGAGGCTGCGCTCGCCGACGCTCTACTGCACCCGCAGGATCGAGCTTATTCCGTTCCGCAACTGTTGGACTTTATCGCGAAGGGAGGCATGACATTCGGCCGCTGGGTGAGACAAGCGCCTTACGCCCTCCACTGTGGTGTCATCGCAAAGATTCCCGCAGGCTACCCGGATGGCAAGCCTTTCCCTGGCAGAGCAGTATGCAGCTATCGAACTGTTTCGCGGCACGATGGTCCGTCACAGCCTGGTTGCGTACCGAAACGATAGCACCAGCGTCCAGCAACAGGTCAGTTTTGCCGATGACGTCTGGCTTGACTATGTGCCCATCCGAATGTCAGAGACGATCTGTGTTCAAGAACGGCTGCCTCCCGGGGCGACAGCTGTTCTGATCAACCCGACTCACACCTACAGGGATCTGTTCTTGCCAATAGGGCCAATAGAAAAGCGGCTGTTCGACGCTATTGATGGGGCTCGTAGCATCGGCGATATTGTGGAAAGATCGACGCTGTCATCCTCACACCGAACAACGAACCTCGACATGGCGCGTACTTTCTTTGAACGTCTCTGGTGGCATGATCAAGTGGTCTTCGACGCATCACAGCATCAACGAAGGCTCTAGCAACGTGCAGATCGGCGACTCGTCGCGGCGTCAGCGGACACATCTTTGAGGTACTGCGAATATGCGTATGCGTCCGCATCAGCCGCGGCAACTGGTTCACTTACGGGCCGGCAAGATGGCGGGCTGCTGAAGTCGAAATTCGAGTAGAGTCTCGCTCGGTATCGAGATCTGCTCCCCCTTTTTGGAAGCGGCGAGGGCTGTTCCACCGGCAGCACCAGCGAGCACACCAATTCCAGCGCCCTTACCTCCTCCCGCGATCCCGCCGATGAGCGCACCCAACCCGGCGCCGCCAATCGCTTTCTTCGCTGTCTTCGAGCCTTCTCCGCTCCCCTTGATCTCATACGTGCTTGATAGAAGGGGATAGGCTGTGCCGTTAATCACGATATCGGTCAACTCCAGCGTCAGTTGGGAACTGCCGGACATTCTTCCGGCGGATGAAGCCGAAGCGAGCTCACCGTAAACTGTGGTGCCTCTCGGGGCTACAACCACATCAACGGCTTGCAGATTTGTCTCGAGGGTCGCGGTGAACCGATAGCCCGCCTTTTGTTTGCTGGAATCCACGGAATCGATCATTCGTACCAGTATCCGCGTTCCAGCCGGAACGGTGATGGTCGCTGCTTTCTGTGCTTCGGCGGCCATCGCCACCATTGGGAGCACCTGCCGCGTACCAGGCAAAGCGCTTGCGCCTGAATATGCAGTTGCTAGACCCGCCAGGATTGCTCCGGCCCAAATAATTCCATTTCGCATTTCTTCTCTCCTCTTCCCGGAAATTTACGAGCCTTCCCCAACAATCGGCAATGAAGAAGCGATTTGGAGATCGATGATCAAAAGCAATTGGCTTTCGACCTGAACAAAGCGCGCTGCCGTAGTTGCGCCCAATGCCTGTTTGACGCGCTCATAGTATTTGGCAAGAAGCTCGGATCGCTGCTTTTGATATGCCATCGCTTTCTGAATCAGTTCGTCAGCCTTCGCATCGGTCATCTCGCCGTATGCACTCGCATACTCCTGAATATTTGCAGCTCTTAAGTCATTCACTTTTGTCAATTCTGCGTCGTACTCGCTATAGATGGGCCAGAATTTTGCCGCATCAGCCGCGCTCAACTGCATGACCGCGCCCATCATCTCGGCCTTCTGCTGCCGCACGTCGGAGCGCAGGAGATCGATGTATTCCTGGATATTCTTCTGAGCATCTGCGCTCCGTGATGCGCTTGTCTGCGCCCCTGTTTTATTTGGTTGCGTTTTATCTTGGGACGACGCAGCCGGGACAAAAACCAGCAACGTCGAAAGCAGGATCCAAGCTGCTGTCTGTTTCTTCATCTCTTATCCTCCATTGAAAATACGGGCCACCCGTGCCTCATCACTTACCGGGCAGTCGAATGACTGAGCTTATCAACACCGTGCCACTCCCAAGTAACTGTCAAAAAACACAGTTTGCACGGAAACCCTCTGAGCCTCTGGATTGTGCCCCGGATACCCGGAAGCTATTCTTCGGGCAATTGTTGACGATAGCGGCCATCCATGACCGTTTCAGCTCACGACAAAGCACGAAAAAAAGATACTGGCAAAACTACGAGTAGATGCGTAAAAGATGACTTTGGATATACTGCGCAGCGGCCGCTGCGATCGTCTCGCTTATCGGCCACTTGATTCGAACGTGTCTGATCCGGGAAGAATGCTGCAACGGCTCGGATGATTTATGTGCAGACTGGCAGTTTTGCTAGTTGCGATTCCTCGAATGCTCCCTCAGCCTACGAGTGGTCCAGCACGAGTCCTTTGGCGTTGGAGGGAGTGTGCTTCATGCGCAGCCGTCTAAAAGATATTACGGCACGTGTTGCCTATCAGCGGGGCTCCGAGGCGGTTGATGCCAGCGGTAGCCGTCTCCCGCTTTCGCAAAGGTGTATTGAGGGCATACGGAATAGCAGACAACAATATTGCTGAGTTATCCAAGCCTGCAATGCCGATAATCTTTTGATGAAGGCGCATAACGGAATGAGAGTGCTGCGGACGATTGGAATCGCAATTATGTGGTTTGTACTCGCGCTGCTTACACTGTGGGCAGTGGCAGCTCTGTACGTCGATTTTCGGATTGCGGCATTACGTATTCCGGTGACTTTGATCTACGTTCTTGCGATTATTTCGATTCTACTCAGGCTCAAACAATCCCACTGGGCTGCAGCCTTGTGCTTCGTGGGCTTTTGTATTGTGCTCGCATGGTGGCTCAACCTGGAGCCATCGAACACCGGCAAGTGGCAACCCGACGTCGATCGAACAGCCTGGACTGAAATGGACGGGGATCGGATTACACTTCACAATTTACGCAATTGCGACTATCGCACCGAAACCGACTACGCGAATTGCTGGAGTGACCGGACACTCTATCTTTCGCAGATCCGGGCCGCCGACTTATTCCTTACGAATTGGGGAATACCATTTGTGAGCCACCCGATTGTCAGCTTTCAATTTGGCGATAACGAGCATATTGCATTCTCAATTGAGGCACGCTACAGGGTTGGTCAGTCCTACTCTCTAATACAGGGATGCTTTCGTCAATACGGGTTGATATTTGTTACTGCTGATGAGCGCGACGTTATTCGATTGCGCACCAATTACCGTAAAGATGAGGAAGTTTACTTATACCGCGTCCAGGTACAGCCGGAAACAGCACGGGCTATGTTCCTCACCTATATCGCCTATTTGAACAAATTGAAAGATCATCCTGAGTGGTATAACGAACTGACAAGAAACTGTACGACCACGCTCGACAAACCGCTTGCCGCTGACGTTGGCAACCCGCAGCCATGGAACTACCAACTATTATTGAACGGTACTCTGGACGAGCTACTATACAACCGGGGACGCCTGGTTACTGGTGGGCTTCCATTTCCAGAGTTGAAGCAGCGTGAGCATATCAATGCAGCAGCCCAGGCTGCGAACCGATCTCCCGATTTCTCTGCGCTGATTCGAGTGGGGAGGATCGGATTCTGAATGGGAATAGAGACTGACTAAGTCGGAGGTCGCCATGAATCGCCTTTGTCCACTTGAATGCACGCGCTGGCGTTTTTATTTCCGTTTGCTGAGGATCGGACTCGCTCTTCTCGTTCTGATCGTGTCTCCGCTCGCCGTTGCCCAGAGCGCACCACCGGCTCCTAAGCGGCTGACAATCGGGGTTGCGCTCGAAGGCGGCGGTGCGTTGGGACTGGCCCACATCGGCGTGCTGCGATGGTTCGAGCAGCACCACATTCCTATCGACTATATCGCCGGAACCAGCATGGGTGGCTTAGTGGGAGGCATGTACGCGACGGGCAAGAGTCCGGATGAACTCGATCGACTGGTCAAAGGAATGGACTGGCCGTTGATTATTGGGGGCGATACCCCCTACGAGGACCTCTCTTACCGCCGCAAGGAGGATGCGCGCGCAATTCAAGACGACTTGGTCATTGGTTTCAAACACGGGGTGTCGCTCCCGTCCGGATTGAATGCGGGACAACAAATCGGCCTTGTCATTGACCGGGAAACCCTGGCCTACTCTACCGTGAAATCGTTCGACGACCTGCCCATACCCTTCCGCTGCGTTTCCACTGATCTGATTACGGGAAAGGCCCATGTCTTCGACAGTGGGCCGATCGGTTTCGCTATGCGCTCCACCATGTCCTTCCCCGGAATCTTCGCTCCCGTTCGCGATGGAGACAGGTTGTACGTAGATGGTGCCTTGGTGGACAACTTGCCGACGGACCTCGTGCGGAAGATGGGGCCAGACGTTGTCATCGCAATTCATCTTCAGGTCTCTCCCATCACCGCGAATCAGATCCAGTCTCTTATCAGTGTCCTCAGCCGGTCAATCGATCTGGGCATCGCGAACACGGAGATCCGGGGGATGGAGGCGGCAGACCTTGTCGTCAAAGTGGATGTTCGGAAGTTCAACGCCCTGGATTACAACAAGGCGGACGAAATGATCCAGCTGGGAGTGCAAGCGGCAGAGGAGAAATCCAAAATCTTGCTACCGTATTCTCTCGATCAGGCCGCATGGGATGAATACGTGGCTCGGCGCAATGCGCGCAAGAAAGGTCCCGTGGGTGTCCCGCAATTTGCAAAAGTGGAGGGTTCCAGCGCCAATACGGACCAAAAAGTCGAAAAATTTCTCGAGCCTCTAGTTGGCAAGCCGATCGACATTCCCGTGATGGACTCCTACCTGACCCGCGTGACCGGAACCGGCAAATTCGACAGCGTTTCTTATGGTTTAACCCAGAATGACGGCAAGACAGGCATGCTGTTCACCGTTCACGAGAAGACCTACGCGCCACCCGTTCTGCAACCCGCGATTGAGGTGAACGGCGCGCAGCCCGACAACGTTACCTTCAAGTTAGGTGGGCGATTGACGCTTCACGACTTCGCCGGTTACGGTTCGGAATTGCGTGTGGATTTTGCGGTAGGCAACTCCTACGGAATTACTGGCGAGTTCTACAAGACATTTACCCCCACCACCAGATGGTTCTTCGCGCCACGCGCCAGTGCAACCAACGATGCGCTGTGGATCTATTCCTACGGAAACCCTCAGGCCGACTACCGCCTTAGTGTGGAAAAAGTTGGGGGTGATATCGGCTACGCGTTTAACCGCTTCAGCGAACTCCGCGGCGGCTACGAAGTCGGCTACCTGAATGCGAGCATAAAGTTGGGCACTCCGCAATTCCCATCGGTCAACGGGGGAGTCCGCGCTTCGCGATTTGTCTTAAGAACCGACCACGCGGACGATCCCGTCATTCCGCGCCAGGGTTATTTGGGGGATTTGACTTTCCGCTGGGTGGATACGAGCCCGGGAGCTCCTGCCGCGTTTCCGACTCTGGAACTGAAAACCGAGTATTTCAAAACCATCTCCAAGCCGGCTTCTGTCTTCCTGATCGCCCAGGGTGGGTCGACCTTTGGCTACAACCGTACCGGCCTCCCTCAATACTTCCTTGGGGGAACGGCCGGGCTGTTTGCTTACGGCCTGAACGAGGTGCGCGGAGATCAGTATTTCCTCTTCCGCGCAGGATACCTGCACAATCTATTCACCCTTCCGCCGTTCCTTGGCGGCGGACTCTACGGCATCACCTTCTATGAGCTTGGAAAAATGTACAACGCTCCGGGTGTGAGCAGACTTCCCAATGACGGCACTGCTGGGGTGATTTCGCGGACCGCTATTGGGCCCGTGTTCATTGGCGGAAGCGTCGGGGACACTGGACATGCCAAGTGGTTCTTTGCTCTGGGCCACGTGTTCTAGCCGCCAATGCCCGCGTAGGCAGCCGACGCAAAGGCCCCGGCGAACGGCTGGAGAAGCTCGGCTCGCCGCCATTGCTGGCGCGAGCGGACGAGCGGTGGACGTATCAAGCAAGCGGCGCTGTGCTTGGGGCCTTTCGCACGCGAGTGTCACGCTCCACGCGGCTCGCGCGATAAGCGGCGCTATGTTCACTTGAAGATCGCGCAGCCGTCAGGATTAATTTTCGGGGCAACCCAACCCTCACTCAGCGGAATCTTCCTACCGACCCTAAAGCTATTGAGCTCAGGTTATTACCGGCACCCTCGTGGTTTTGGCTAACTCGGCCGAGCGGTCGGCGCGCACAAGATGGGCGCTGCCTCGCTACGCCACACGCGGCAACATCGGTTTCAACCGAGTAAAGGAGGGGGAACTGGAAGTCATTTTCGAGGTAGCGTCGTACGGGTGCGGCGAGCTGTGTTATCGCTTCGCCAACCAGCAGTAAGTACGAAATTCATAGGAGGATTTTATGGCGACGACTGTCGCAGTGGCGCTAATGAAGATCGCGCAAATTTCTAAACCTGGGGCAGATTTCCAGATCGTCGAGCGCGAGAGCACTCGATATTTCCGTCTACCAGCAATGGTGGTACTCGGGAACCTGGAAGGAGGAACACTATGAGACGGATCTCTACCTCGCAAGTAGTCGCAATGTGCGCTGTTGCTTTAATTACATTTGCAGCAGGCCGCTCTGATGACGAAGCCGCCCCGCTCTTCGGAATCAAAATTCCACCCGGGTACCGCGACTGGAAGGTGATCTCCGTGGCCCATGAAGCAGGTAACCTCAACGATCTTCGCGCCGTTCTGGGTAACGATGTAGCAGTCAAGGCCTATCGGGAGGCCAAGCTTCCGTTTCCTGACGGCACGATCATCGCTCGGCTGGCTTGGGAGTACGTCCCGTCGGAAGAGAACAACAAAGTCTTTGGCCGTAGCCAGTCCTTCGTCCCCGGAGCTCCCACGAACGTTCAGTTTATGGTCAAGGACTCAAAAAAATACGCCGCGACGGGCGGCTGGGGGTTCGCTCAATTTAAGGACGGCAAACCTGATGCGGACGCGACGATGCTCAAAACCTGTTTCCCTTGTCACGAGCCTGTCAAAGCTCGCGATTATGTCTTCACCCATTACGCGCCTAACCCTTAGCGCCGAGGCGTCTTGCTTCGGTAGCAGAAGCCTCTATGCGCAAAGCTCACCCGAGAACAAATTCCGCATCGTTACGACGATGTGAGATCCAGAACAAGAATCTTCTCAAAGGAGGAAAACAATGAAGATTGTAATGGTACTAACGTCGCACGATCAACTCGGCAACACTGGCCGCAAGACTGGTTTCTGGCTGGAAGAATTTGCTGCACCGTACTTTGTATTTAGAGACGCAGGAGTCGAATTAACACTCGCCTCGCCGAAGGGCGGGCAGCCGCCGCTTGATCCCAAAAGCGATCTACCCGAGAATCAAACCCCTGCAATGACGCGGTTTAAACAAGATCGGGTTGGGCAAGAGGCGCTTTCTCGGACCGTCAAACTTGGCGATGTGATAGCTGACGATTTCGACACTGTCTTCTATGTGGGCGGGCATGGCCCCATGTGGGACCTGGCCGAGAGCCCGGTTTCGATTGCATTGCTCGAGTCTTTCTACAACTCCGGCAAGCCGGTGGCGTTGGTCTGCCACTCACCTGGGGTGCTCCGTCATGTCACATACAAGGGCGAGCCCCTGGTAAAGGGGAAGCGTGTAACCGGCTTTACGAATGGCGAGGAAGAGGAGATGAAGCTCACCAAGGTTGTGCCGTTCCTTGTCGAGGATGAACTGATGCGCCTCGGAGCCATCTTTGAAAAGGTTCGTGACTGGCAGCCTTTTTCCATCGTGGATGGTCTCCTCGTTACCGGGCAGAATCCCGCGTCATCGACCTCCGCGGCCCAGTCTCTGTTGAAGCTGCTCGCAGTGGAGAAGGCGGCTTAGGCTTTCTTCAGTCAGCGCTTCATCAACACCGGGAGCACTTTACCGTTGACGAATCATCGCGTAATTCGTTGCCCGGCACGATTGAGCAGTTCAGTGGCTTTTGCAAGTTGTCGATTCTCTTAGCGAAGCAGCCGTCCAGATTCGCTCTCTCACGGCCGTTGCGATTCTGTGAGCGCGGGTTGCACGCTCAAAAGGATGTCTTATGAGGTACCCTACCTTTTATCGCACGATACAGATCAATGGGCTCTCCATTTTTTACAGAGAGGCTGGCCTGAAAGACGCGCCGACGCTACTCCTGCTGCACGGACTGCCGTCATCATCGCGGATGTTTGAGCCTCTCTTCGCCCGGCTTTCCGATCGCTACCACCTGGTCGCACCCGATTACCCCGGCTTCGGACACAGCGACTGGCCGGATACGAAAGAGTTCGCATATACGTTCGATCACTACGCCGAGATCATGAATCACTTCACCGAGGCGCTCGGGCTCTCGCGCTACACGCTTTACATGCAGGATTACGGCGGCCCCGTGGGCTTTCGCATGGTATTGGCCCATCCGGAGCGCATCGAGGCGCTCATCGTCCAGGATGCGGTGGCGCATGACGAAGGCCTGGGGGTGAATTGGAAGACGCGGCGAGCCTTTTGGGTCGATCGCGTTGCCAACGAAAGCGCGCTGCGCACGAATCTGTTGTCGCTCGCGGCCGCGCGAACACGCCATGTCGGAAACGATCCGAACGTGGAACGTTATGACCCCGATCTATGGACGGACGAGTTCGCATTCCTGAGTCAGCCAGGGCAGGCGGAGATTCAAAGCGACCTGTTTTATGACTATCGAACGAATGTGGACTCCTATCCGAAGTGGCAGGCATGGATGCGCGAGAAGCAGCCACGCCTGCTGGTTCTCTGGGGCAAGTACGAGTCCTCGTTCGATTCGGGCGAACCTGAGCGCTACCGCAAAGACGTTCCAAACGCTGAAGTTCACGTTCTCGACGGCGGGCATTTCGCATTGGACACAGCTGCAGATGACATCGCCGCATTGGTCCGAGCCTTTGTCACTTTTTCAGGTGGGGAGCTGCAGGTGCGGCGCGCCGGTTGATGCCGCTATTGAGAACGCAGGCTACCTATTGAGACGCAAGCAGGCGACGAGCCGCCAACCGTTGAGGATTTCATATGCGATCCGACATTGTTCCAGGAGCTATCTTCCCCGACTATGAGCTATCCGACCACACTGCAAAACGCCGGAAGCTCTCCGAACTGCAAGGCCAACATCCAATGGTTCTCGTCCTCAGCCGCGGAGGCTTCTGCCCCAAGGACCGCCGGCAGGCTGAAGGTCTTGTTCAACTCCATCGTGAGCTCGAGGTCGCCTATTGCCGGCTTGTCACGATCAGCACGGACAATATTACTGAGACGAATGAATATCGCAGTGGAGTTGGTGCCCACTGGCCTTTCCTTTCCGACGCAGGGCGTGTCATCCAAAAAGATCTCGACATCGCCGAATACACCGATCCTGTCCACAATCCCATGATCCCCCATGTGATCGTCCTCGAGCCCGGCCTTGCCATTTACAAGATCTACAACGGCTACTGGTTTTGGGGCCGGCCCACCGTGGAAGACCTCCGCCAGGACTTACGTGTTGTTACCAAGAAATGCCGACCGGACTGGGACATCACAACGCCCGAACTCAAAGCGGCATGGCAGCAAGGCCGCAAGGAACTCTTCTATCCATACGGCAAATCGTACGTCCAAACTCTCGGCGAACAGGATTAGGAGCGGGCTTTATGTCAGGCAAGAAAACAGCAATCGTCACCGGAGCGTCGGGGGGCATCGGTGCGGGTTTGGTTGAGGGCTTCCTGAAGGAGGGTTATAACGTCGTTGCAACGGCTCGTAATATCGAGTCAATCGTTGACTGCCTCACCCAGCCTGATTCTCGTCGATGGCGATATCGGTAAACAGGAGACCGCTGTCAAAGCTGTCGAAGCAGCCATCAAGCACTTCGGATCTATCGATGTCCTGGTGAACAACGCCGGAATCTTCCGCACCAAGCCTTTCACGGACTTTACTACCGAGGACTTCAATGCCTTGGTTTCGACCAACCTGCTGGGATTCATTTACATGACTCAGCTCACCGTGAAACAGATGCTGAAACAGAAATCGGGAAACGTCGTTAGCATCACTGCGTCGCTTGCCGATCAGCCGATCGCCGGCATAAATGCCTCGATTTCGATGATTACGAAGGGAGGCTTGAATACAGTGACCCGGAGTCTCGCAATCGAGTACGCAAAAGAAGGAATCCGCTTCAACGCCGTAGCTCCCGGCGTCGTGGACACACCACTGCACAAGGATGATTCCAAGGACTCTCTTGAGAGATTGCCGCCAATGGGGAAAATTGCGGAAGTAAAAGACGTTGTCGACGCTGTTCTTTACTTGGCACAGGCAGGTCAGGTAACCGGAGAAGTACTCCACGTGGATGGTGGTGCTCACGCTGGCCGCTGGTAGCCAGACAGTTCACTTTTCGCCGCAGCTCACGGCGCAACGACGAGCCACATTGAGTTCGGCTAGTTCTATATTCTGCGTTAGCCCGGTGAGGTTCAGTGAGGGTCTGTTTCGGCCAGTTGGTCACGAATTGGTCACGTTTGAGCGCCTATGTGCCAACGAAATGGGAATCGAATCCTGCTTTGGCTGGACCAAACTTTCACCCAACTTTTGCATTCTAATTTTGCTAGACGTGGGTTTGTTCGCTGAACCCCGTGGTGAGGAGAATCGAGATGTTGAAGAAGTTCGGCGAAATTGCATTGATGATCGCGCTCGCGGCGACTCCAGTTTGCCTTGCGCCGATGCAGGGACGTGCCCAGGATGATGCGCGCCAGCGGGCATATCAGGCTGGATACGAAAACGGTGTGAACGACCGGGAGCAGAACAAGTCTCTGAACCTGAAAACCGACAAATGGCACGGCGAGAACCTGGATGCCTACGAGAAGGGCTACGAAAACGGCTATCGAAATATTGGACGGGAGTACAACGAAAGCCACTCCATGAGCGGGGCACCGGGTGGGGACGAGGAGCGGGCATACCAGGCTGGATACCAGAACGGTATGAACGACCGGGAACAGAACAAGCCTCTGAACCTGAAAACCGACAAATGGCACGGCGAGAACCTGGAAGCCTACGAGAAGGGCTATCAGGATGGCTATCAGCATCGCCATTGATGCACACCGAGTACAGCCTCTATCCGAAGGGATGAGTCACGACTCCTGTAGCGATTCAGTGAGATGGGATCGTGCAACTGATGAGGATGCTTCAGCAGGGAGAGAAGGCGATAGAAGATGCAGCAATACTCACGATTGGTCACGAAAATGGTCACGCTGCCCAGCAGACCCTGTTGCAGTCGCTCCCCTCGCGTACGCACTGACCTTCCGAAGTTGTTTAAAGCACCGATCTTTTTGATTGGTGCCGGGAGGGGGAATCGAACCACTTAACCACTTGTAGAATCTGTAAGTTACAGATTCGATTATGTTGTCATTCCGCTGGTTCCGCTCAGTTCACCCTAATCTGGCACGTGACTGGCACGTAGAAATCTTGAGGAGAAATTATCGCATGTCGCAAATGCCGCCCAAAGTGCTCTCAACGTCCTTCGCTCCCGCAGCGTAATGTGATCCATTTCCCCTCCGGCGCTGACGGCTGACAGCAAATCCATGTCTGGGTCGGCACTCGCTATTTGGTAAATCTTGCCCGCATTAAGGGTCGGTACTTGCCCCGAAGGCCGAACTGGTTGACTTTTGCTTCCGGAGCCGCTGCAATTAATCGCGAGGCGATGCACACTTCGAGCATGCGGGGTTGTTTGCCGTGGATGTGTGAACTGGCAGAAATGTCAGTAGACGCAGCGAACCTTAGACGCAGCGAACCTTCCGGCCACCAGAGCTCTGCCAAAACCGCTGCAGACTCTCTGACAAAAACCTTTTTTCTTCCGGCATAAGCAACGCAAACAGCTTCGATGCCATACCATGCATTCGGAAACGGTCACGCTTAATCAGTCACTGCGACGAATCCCGTGACAGGACCGCCGCAGTGCAGATTTACACAGTTAACTACATCCCGGCATCTGCGATTCCTTTGTTCACCAGCACCGTCACATTGACACGCCGGTTTTCTGCTTTCCCCTGCGCCGTCTCGTTTGATGCCGCCGGATCCGAGATGCCCATTGCCCCGGGGGCCACTATGTGCCGCGGTGGGACGTTGCACTTTTGCATCAGGTAATCGATAACAGCCTCTGCACGATCCCTGCTTAATGTCTGGTTCATTGCGAGGGTTCCGCTTGAGTCCGCAAAGCCCTTCACCTGGACGAGGTAGCCGGGGCCTCCCATTGCAATGGCCGCCAACGCCGACAAAGCCTCCTGATCGCTCGGCGCGATTGTGCTGCTGCCAGTGCTGAAGTACACCTGGGCAGCGCCTACCGTTTCATAATCAGCCAAGTCATTGAAACGCTGTGTCACCGCTTGTTGATTGCTCGCGATTTGTTCCTTGTTGGCCGTGGTCGCCTGCTCGTTGGCCGCCATCGCCTGCTGGTTGACGGAAATGTTTTGCTTGTTGGTCGCGATATTTTGCTGGTTTGCTTGGACTTCCTTGCCTGTCGGTACCAAGCCCGCCTGGATCATGCTGGCCTCCTGCAGACTCTGATTGGTGAACCGGATCTGGCTGGCTGCCAGTTGGCCATTTGCATTGAGCTGGCCCTTGACGGCAACAGGAAGACCAGGAATAAGCTTGGCCCAGGACATTTCTTTATGCCGCAAGAGCCCCTCCGGCACCTGAACCTTCGTGTCGTCGCTGAGGAGAACAACAGTGGTCGTACCATCCATGCTCCGTATGGCCATGGTGTCTGCGGTGCGTCCAATGATCATTCCTTTCTTCTCGGTGTCGTCCTTGCCATACGCGAAAGTCCCAGCCAAGAGGCAAAGGACTGCGGTGGAAGTAATTACCCATCTGTGAGTCAGTTTCATAGTTTGGTTTCCTCTTCTTTTGTCGGGCTCTTCATCGCAGCTCCGTGGTTGGTTGGTTGTGGGTTGTGCCATCTATTTATTCGCGATCTTCTTGTCGCGAGACAGATTGGCGGGCTCTGGCGTCAGCACAATGGTCCAGCCTTTGCCCGGGTTGTAGGCCTTAATATCTGCTGCTTCCTCGCTGGTTTTTTCGCCGAGGTCCTTTTGGTAGATCACGCCATCGCGACCGACGATGAAGCTCATGATCCCCGAATCCCTGTACTTGGCTGGCCAGGCTAAGATGGCAAAACCGCCAATCAGCTTTCCATTTACCAGATAGTCCTTGGCGCCGCCCTTGGCCCTACCTCCCTGCTCCGTGAGCATCTTGTAGTAGTAACCGTTGAAGGGTTGAGGCTTATCGCCGCTCGAGGAGTAACCCAGGGCTTGGGCAACCGTGGCGAGCGAGCCTAAAGGACTAGAACGCTTCCCTTCGGCGACGGGCCAGTACAAGCCGTTGTGCTGGCCTTCGTCGCTAACAAACTTCCGCGCGAACTGATGATGCTGGCTGAAGTACTCCTGTTGTGCGTTGGCAATTTCCGTGAGCACACCGATGGCGGTCAGTTCGCCGTCGCCGATCCGGCGCGCCAAAATCTCGTCCCTGCCGGCTCCGGTGTCGAAGATCCACTGGCCTGAGGCATTCTGAAGCAGGGGAATAGGGAACGGAAAGTTGTCCGCGCCAATATAAAGAATTTGTTCGCCGGACTGCCGCTTGCTCCAGCGATTCATTTGGCTGTACTCGTCTACAAAATGCTGCATGCTGTTCTTGTCCTTCACGGCGTCGCCGGAGTATAGGAAGTCTTTCCCCTCCGACCCGAAGATGGCTATCAGCGCATTCTGATCGCCGCTCTTGGCGGCATCGAACAGAGCGGCACCGGCCTCCGCCGGCGAGGCAAAGGATTTCTGCGCGACGTCGCCGCTTGCGGTCTCGGCCGGTTTCTCAGCGGCCTTGCTCTCCTGCTTGCCACCTGACGTGAATAACAGGACGAGCGCCAGCGCCAACAGCGGCGTGAACATCAACCGAAAACGTACCGCCTCATTCTTGCTTCCAGCCAGAGCCGACATATGCATTCCTCCGATTTCTGGACCTTCGCTTCCTATAAAGGACTACCGGCGGAAACCACCACCACCATGGAAGCCGCTGAAGCCGCTGGCGTGCATGCTTCCCCAGCCTCGGGAACTCGCCGCCCGCGAGGACCCGCCGTCGTCGTGCCCCCAGCCGCTGGTGGAGCCTCCATAGTGTTCACCGCCTGCAGTTGTGCCTCCTGCGTAGTGTTGTCCGGTACTTGTGGTGCCGTGATACGCTGAGCCGCCATAACGGGTGCTGGTGCCCCCATAGTGGTAGGACTGGCCGGTGGAGGCGTTGTAGCCGCTGCCGCCTGTGTGCACGGACCCATCAGGACCGTAGCCTGTATGGGCAGTTCCTGCACCCCACGCGTTTGAGTACGCGCCACCTGTGTGATAGCCGCCAGCGGCGCCGTAGCCGTGATATGCCCCGGCCGATCCGTATGGCGTGTGATAGGCAGCGGCGCCGTAGCCGCCGTAGCCGTGGTATCCATAGGCGCCGTACGCGCCGTGCCAGGCCGCGCTGCCGTAATAGGGATGGGCGCCGTAGGCCACATACCCCCCGTGCCAGCCACAAGACCATGAACTCCAGCCCCAGCTGCAACAACCGCCGCTCATCAGCGCGCCCACGGCAATGCCGGCCCCAAACGAAATAATGCTAGCCGCAGCCACATCTGACGCCGTGTAGCCCGGCACTACGTACGGTGTGCCATAAATGACGGTGGGGTTGTACTGCGGCACATAGACGATCTGCGGGTTTGCAGGTTCGATGATGATTGTGCTCGGCGACTGCTGTACCACCTTGATCTGCGGATTCGACTGGAGATTGCCGGCGGCCTTGGCCTTGGCGCGCAATGCCTGAACAGCAGCCATAACGTCTTTGGGCTGGTTGTGATAGGCCTGCCCCAACTCCGAAGTCCAGGCAAGATTCGTAGCCATGTTATCGAGCACAGAGGGGAATTGCGTTAGCGCCTTCACGCTAGGGTCCCAGCTCTGCTGGTCCACTTCCTTCAGCAGTTCTTGGCCAGTCAGATTCTTGTGCTGCTGGAGCCAGTTCTGGGCAAGGGCAACCTGATCGGGAAATGTAGCTCCGGACAGAACCTGCGCGACTAAGGCATCCGGGTAAAGAGCAATCGGCGCGACCAACGCCTGGAGTTGTTCGGCGCTCTCCGGGGCGGCAGCCGGCGTGGGTTCCTGAAATCCGTAAGCGACTCGCCATGGAGCAGCGACCAGGATGAGACTCAGTGCCACGGATAGAACGTCTTTCATGCCTTTTGCGATTCTCATAATCTCGGCTCCTGCTTGCGTTACTCTTCACGAGGTAAAAATCGCGCAGAGCCTTTTGCTCCGCGGTATCAATACCCCGCCCCTTGGAAAAGTAGTTCTCGATACTCCGGTTCGACACTCGGGCCCAGTTGACTTCTCAACTCTTCAATCAGCTCTATGGATACTGCTCAACGGAGGAATGATGTTGCTGAATTCCTGCGATCAATTCCCTGAACCGCGCCCAAACTCTGTATTTTCCTTGACCTCGGTTGTCATCTACCCTTCTCGCCTGCCTGTTGCTCAATCCTGGTGCTCGATCATAATGAGCAAACGCTGGGACTCTTGGGTATTGTCAGATTTACCAATTGTCGGGTGAAATTCGGTGTCACCTATATCTGATTTGGGGCAACTTCAGAAAGTGTCTGCTGCATGGCAATGCTCCTCGCAGTGAAGGCCCATAGGATATCTAGAACTTCCTCTGTAAGAAGTGACAATAGGCAGTGACCTGCATTCGTGGTGAACTGCTGGCTGGACGGAAACACGACCGTATGGATTCTTGACCTTAACGCGAGATCAATTTTACTTTCTGCAGTCGAATACGATGAACGACGTCCTGCGTAGAAGGTGTTCATCAGAAGAGGAAATGCCGGTGTGCAACGCAAGAGCGAAGATTCTGGTGGTTGATGACGATCAAGCCCTCGCCTCTACACTTTCCGCGATATTCGAGTCTCAAAGCTACGAGACCGCCACGGCCAACAGCGGGGAAGAAGCGGTTCAAGTGGCCAGTTGGTTCCAGCCCCATTGCATTGTGAGTGACGTGATGATGGGAACGATGAACGGCATCGAAGCGGCGATGGAAATTTTAGGTATGCTTCCTCGATGCAAAGTTGTGCTCATGTCTGGTAACGCACCATGCCTAGAACTACTAGAAGCTGCGAATGCGAAGGGCTTCCATTTCGAGGTTCTACAAAAGCCAATTCCTCCGCCTGAACTGCTGGCGAGACTATCGCAGGTTCTTTCGTGCCGTACCGACCTTCTGGCGAGCTGACAAGTTTGCCTCTACTCGTCGATGCGCTGCTGCTTGCGAGCTCTGGAATTATGTGATTTTTCACCTTAGTCCTATTTCGATTTCGCCTGCATTTTCTGTACTTTGGATGGCCTGTCAAAAGTGACGATTGACGAGCATTGCCAGTTGTGATGGAGTATTCGATCGTAAGGGGATTCCATGGCCACTTAGTCGGGCCACAGAGTCCGAACGAAAAAGATGAGCCTGATTATCAGAACTAATTCTTAAGGGGACGATGTAAGCGCACGTTTTACTTCTCCCTGGAACGTTGCCAAGTAACGCACGAGTGCTTGGCCAAAGACCCCAGTGGGCCTCTTATGAAAAAGGCTTGGCCTCGGCGAGTTAGCTCGCCCCGACACCATCAGGGAAAGATATGCCTACTCGTGCGCTCGCTAATAGTGTGCTGTTTTCTTGTTCTAATCGCCTCTGATCACCTTGCACTGGCTGCCGAGGCAAGGCAACCGAAGAACGTACTGATCCTGTATAGCTTCTCCGAACGCGGCCTTTTTGAGCCAGTGGATCGCCTGAAGGGGGCGATACGATCTCATGTCGACTCTCCGGTGAATTTTTATGTCCATTACCTGGAGGCACAAGGGTTTGAAGACCCCGATTACGAAAAGAGCCTGAGCGAAACCCTGGGCCGCGAGTTCAGTGGTGTGAAATTGGACTTGGTGATCACAGCAGCATATCCGGCGCTTCGATTCGCGGTGGCATATCGCGATTTTATTTTTCCCGGCGTTCCAGTGCTCTTCTGTTATGTCGGCAACGGTAGGTTGGAGGGCAAGCAGCTATGGCCGGGTGTGACCGGAATTACGATTCCCGCGGGTGTTCGAGATACTTTGCAGCTCTCCTTCAGACTTCATCCAGATGCTCAAAATCTGGCAGTTGTCACCGGGACTACGGAAGTTGAGAGGTATGGGCTGGCGTTAGTGCGCCGTGAGTTTCGTCCCTATGCCGGCAAGGTGAAGCTCATCGAGATCGTGGGACTCCGGAATGATGAGATTCTCAAACGAGTTGCCATGCTTCCAGCGGCTTCCGTGGTTTTGTTTCAGTTAATGCCCAGGGATTCGACTCAGCCCGAAGTCGGATTCTTTGAGACGATGGCGGCGATCGGCAATCGTTTCCCGACATACTGCATCTTAGCGAACTACTGCGTTGGTCATGGTGGTGTTGGCGGATCATATGCCGATTACGCTGAGCAGACCTCGATAACGGGAGAAATAGCGGCACGTCTCCTTTCCGGCGAGAAACCAGAGGACATCCCAGTCGTTAATGGCTCTGTCGCACGCGCTACTGTCGACTGGCGTCAACTTCACAGGTGGGACATTCCCGAGTCAGCACTTCCGCCTGGCACCACCGTCTTGTATCGCCGGCCGACGGTCTGGGAGCGATACCAGAAGTACATTCTTGGCGGAGCCGTGGTGATCATCCTCCAGGCCATGCTGATCGCCGGATTGCTGTGGCAGCGCGCCCGAGGCAGGTCTGCAACAGAAGCCCTTAAACAACTTGGCGGGCTCCTGATTCGCGCCCAAGAGAAAGAACGCGCCAGCATTGCCAGGGAACTTCATGACGACTTCGGTCAGCGTTTAGCAATTCAGTGTACTGAACTTACGCAGATAGGGAACGAGCTTCCTGAGTCGGAAATTAAGGAACGCGCTAAGGTACTGAAAGTTCTGAAGGAATCAAGGGAAATGGCTGCGGACATCCGTTCTCTTTCTCATCAACTCCATTCCAGCAGCCTGGAGTATATAGGTCTGGCGTCGGCGCTAAGGGGTCTTTGTGAGGAGATCACCAGGAATTGCAAGTTCTCTGTTCGTTTCACGGAGCCCGATTTGATTCCCGATCTCACGAAGGATGTGGAACTGTGCCTGTTCCGAGTCACGCAGGAAGCACTAGCCAACGTTGTTAAACATAGTGAGGGTAGGAGTGCCCTCGTTGAACTTGGTATCAACGCGAATAGTGTCAGTCTTCGCATCTCGGATGCGGGCAAGGGCTTTGACCCTGACTCAAAGCGTGTGAGCAATGGAATCGGGTTGATAGGGATGCGCGAGAGGCTGCAGCTTGTTGGTGGCAAGCTTTCGGTACGTTCGGAACCCATGCAAGGAACAGAACTGCTCGCCGAAATACCATTGCCCGCTTCTGGGAAAAAAGCGGGGGAAACAACAGACGTAGCGTGAGGGAGAAATTCTTGAATCGCCCACGTGTGCTATTGGCAGATGACCATCGGATGTTGATGGACGCCCTGAAGACGGTCCTGGAGCCGCGTTACGAAGTTGTGGGCTCGGTGAGCGATGGGCGGGCACTCGTGGAAGCTGCCGCCAGCTTGCAACCTGACATCATAGTGCTGGACATTGGCATGCCCCGACTGAACGGGCTCGACGCTGCCCGAGAACTCAAGGCCAGGATGCCCAGGGTAAAGCTTATCTTCATGACCATGCAAGAGGACCCTTACCTTGTGGGAGAGGCTTTTCGAGCTGGGGGCTCGGCATTTCTACTAAAAGAGGCCGCCGCGTCTGAGCTGACTGATGCACTGGACCGTGTGCTGAAAGGAGGTTCCTACGTAACGCCCAGCGCCTCTCAAGGTTTGAGCAATATTTCCCTGCTTCCTCCCAAGAACCGGGACCACACCCCGGAACCCACTGCTAGACAGCGCGCAGTCATTCAACTATTGGCAGAAGGACGCTCCATGAAAGAAATAGCCGACGAGTTGAAAATCACGCCCCGTACCGTGGCGTCGCATAAGTATGCCGTGATGGAACTCCTGCAACTGAAGAGCAACGCCGAGTTGTTCCAGTATGCCCTCAAGCACCGCATCATCTCCGTTTAGCCAGCTTCAACGACCTTTTTTTCATCTAGTCAGTTTTGCCAATAGAAACCTTCCTTAATCGCATGCAATGTGAATGCGAAGGAATTTCTCCATGACAAACCAAGTAAACCGCGAGCCAGACGTTCGGCGAAAGCGCGTACTCGTGGCCGACGATCAGCCGCGCATGCTGGAAGTAGTCGCTGAGTTGTTGGAGAAGTCGTTCGATGTTGTTGATGCGGTCTCCGACGGGCAAGCTGCCCTGGAGGCAACGCTAAAGGACGAACCCGATCTAGTCGTCCTGGACATCTCGATGCCAGGCATGAGCGGAATAGAAGTCGCCAGGGAATTAAGAAAGAGCGCAAGCAGGGCCAGGATCGTCTTCCTCACGGTTCATGAGGACGCGCAGATTCTGGCGAAGTGTCTAGTTGCGGGTGGGCTTGGCTACGTCCTGAAAGAACTCATGGATAGCGACTTGATACCGGCAATGAATGAGGCGCTTGCTGGGCGCGTGTTCGTCTCTCATTTCGGTCCGTGAGAGGAAGGGCTGGGTGTCAGCTCTGGCAATTGCATTCCGGAAATGATGATCGCAAAATCGGTTTTTAAGGAAGCGAAGATTAGAACAGAGATTAAGCCGCTTCGCCATGGCGTGAGAGCATAGCATGGCGAAGCGAACGGGAGCAGCGGTGGCGAGAACGGATCATTGACCCGGCGCGCGCTGTCTATGTGCCAGCGATGCCTTTGTTCTGCAGGATTTTGACTACCACCCGGCGGTTTTCAGCTTGCCCTTCGGTCGTCGTGTCGGATGCCACCTGGTTGCTAGTCCCCATTGCACCCGGAGCCAGCATATTCGTCATTGGTATCTGCCCTTGCTGTTCCAGAAAACTCGTTACGTTCTCAGCCCGCTCCGTGCTCAGCTTCTGATTGAGAGCGGCGCTGCCCACCTTCGACGCATAGCCCTGCACCTGAAGGATGTAAGCAGTGACGCCCTTGGCCTGCTGAGCCAGCTTCAGCAGTTGTGGCTTATATAGCTCATCGATCGTCACCTTGTCGTTCCCGAACAAAACCGTCACTTCTCCCAAAATGTTGTAATCCGCCAACTCACCGAAGCGCTTATTGTCGGCAGCGATTGCGGCTTTGAGAGCTGCCTTGTTCGCGTCGATTGCCTCCTGGTTCGCAGAGATAGCGGCAGCGTTAGCGGCAGTCTTCTGTTGCTCCACCTTGATCTGTTGCTGGTCCGCCTCGGCCAGTTGCTGAGTTGGAGCCACACCCGCCTGAATGTCTTCTGCGTTCTTCAGGTCGTCGCCCTTGAACTTGACGGTGTCTGCCACCAGTTGATTCTGGGAGTTGTAGGACCCTTGCACCTGTACCGGGAGTCCTGGGATCAAAGCGGTCACAGCCATCTCTTTTTTCCGAAATTTCAATACTCCCTCAACTTCATCCACCTGGGTGATAGGCGTGAGGAGCACGACTACATTGCCGGAGTCTTGAGTTTGCAGCGTCATGGTGGCGCCGCTTCTTCCGTTGATTACTCCCTGCAGGTTTTGCGCTGCGGCAAAGCCGCAGAGCAGCACAAGCGCCATCAGGGACAGAGTTGTGATGGATGCGATTCTTCCAGTCCTATTCTTGCTCATGTGACTTCTCCTCTTTTGAGTGTGTGACACTCAGTGGTTTGGGCTCCGGACAATGGGCGAAGAGTCGCACGGCACGATCGACGCCCAGTGACCTCGGACAGCAAACACGCGGAACAGGAACGAAACCAGCACCGCAATCAGTGTGACGGGAAAGAAGGCAAGGCGCCCCTTCTCCCACACGGCAAGCAGCGAGTAGACCGTGCTCGCCAGCAGCGCCGCCGTGACTAGTTGCTCCGAGGGCATCAAGATCTCTGGCGTGACCCCGGAGAAGAGGTCGATCATAACCCCGCCCGCAGTGGTGGCGATCAACCCGACGACAATCGCGGCGAAGATCCCAACGTTGTGATCAAGCGCTTTGTGCGCGCCCAGGATCGCAAACCAGGGCAGCGTGAAAGACTTCAAGTAGGCCATAAACCTGGTGCGGAACCGTTCTTCCCAGGATACGGAGACGCGATAAATGGCCAGAGCAAACAAACCTGCCAGAAGGCACACCGCTGGATAGATCGGCCCCTTAAGCGGCGCAGGGAACTCATTGACCAGCACATCACGGGTAACGCCTCCGCCGATGCCGCCGAAATAGCCCATGATCAGCAGCCCCCAGAACGTGAAGCCGCGATTGTGCGACGGATTGCAGGCGACAAGCACCCCGTACAGTGCGTTGACGGCAGCGGCGAACAAGTCGACGTGCGGAAAGAGTGGCAGGTTCACTTCGCGTTGCCTCCTCAAGAGCGCACCATTACCGGAGTAGCACATCAGGCAATGCACAGTGCATCGACACTCCATCACTAGTGTGGATCAGTGCCTACTGTCAATTGTTACAGGTAGCGCACGCAAGAGAAGGACTATTGCTACGAGGTTCTGTGTTGTCAGTGGAAGAAATCACACCTTTGGCGTGAATTTTTGATATAACGTGCAATGCATCTCGAGGAGGGGCCAGTGAAAAGGATCCTTCTGTTGTCCATTGCTTGCGGCATCAGTGCGATTGCTTCGAATACAACGGGCTGTTATCGCGCCATTGGCCCGCACTCAGTGGCGCGCGATCGTCATCTGTACGCTGCCTCCCTATCGGATTCATGGAAGGAGCAAACCCTGCTGAACATCGTCAAGATGCGCTACCTCGACCCCCCGATTTTTGTGGATGTGGGAAACATCGTTGCCAGCTATTCGCTGACGCAGGGAATTTCTGCAACCGGAAACATAGTTCCGAACAACCAAACACCTGACGCAACTCTGGGCGGTTTCGGAACCTATAGCAACACCCCCACGATCACCTACACCCCGTTAACCGGCAGCAAGTTCATTAGAGGCCTCGCGACTCCATTACCGCCCGAGGCAATATTCTCCAGCATTGAGGCCGGACTACCGGCCGACGTCATCCTGTTTGCCGCGGTGGCGTCGATCAATGGCTTGAGGAATCAAGAGGCAACACTGCAGGGAATTACGCCCGCCGATCCGGACTTTCATCGCGCGCGAACGTTGGCACGCCGGATCCAGCTTTCGAGTGCGGTGCGGTTCGTGGCCAAGAAGGAGGCCGGCGAGGAGATGGTGAGCTTCATGACCTTCCGCGAGGAAAAGATTCCACCGGAAATCCAGGCGGACATTGTGGAATTGCGGCGACTGTTGAAGCTGAATCCCAGCGTTTCTGAGTACAAGGTTCGCTACGGTGCCGTGCCCAGCAACGATACGGAGATTGCGGTCATTACGCGCTCGATCCTCGGCTTGATGCAAACGATGTCGGCGGAAGTAGGAGTGCCCTCCGAAGACCTGGCGCGATCGTGGGCATTTCCCGGGTTTGAACATAGTAAAGCTATTCCGGGCGTGGTCCGTATGATTCGTATCCACAGCGGGAAGTCTGTGCCGCCTGACGCATTTGTATCGGTCAAGTACGAGAACAGCTGGTTCTGGATTGACAAGGGTGACCTCGAATCCAAGCAGATGTTTTCGCTCATCATGATGCTATTTACCATGGTCGATACCGGACAAGTACAGAGTCAGCCGGTACTGACGATTCCCGCGCATTAGTTCGTCGAGCTATCGCACACAAACCTAGCGCGAACGAGGTTCAGACAGGGCAAAGCCGCCGTCCAAGCAGGTCTCCTTCACACCCGAGCCTATGGAAGACGTTCTACTCACTTTTCCCTATCTACTGAGACTTCTGCCAGTTGTGAAGATACCAAACAGCTCCTAGACTCGTGTTCTCATATTTGGCCGGCAGACTCGAATGGCGCCACATCAGCGCGCGGAAGCCTACGGCGGCCAACTTAGCGCAATCCCTGTTCTTCTGCAAAGGGGTGACGTATGCAAGCATTTGGCATGGGCGGGGGTATTCCCGAATCGGCGTTTCGCCTGTTTCGGTTGTTCGTACAAGGTCTGTCCTTCATTGGAGTGGTTGCAGCCACCCGATGGGCGATATACACCTTCCTCTTGAACCGCAGAGCCAGGTCCACTCGCTGGCGCAATGCTTACTCGGCCATAACCCTTGTGGTTCTCGTCCTACTTCTCCTCCTGCGAGGACCGGCTGAGAGGGTGCTGATGGATGTGGGAGACGCCATCAGTCGCTTGCGGCCAGAGTCCAATCTCGGCAGGCTCACTGCCGTGCTGGTAGGTGTCTATTATGTAGTGGTTGCCATTTCGCTCCTGTTTCTGGCGATCCACGCGGTGGGACTGTTGTACTGGTTCACCGACCAACGGATCGATGCCTGGCAGGCCCGGTTACACGCCGGCGGCGCGGCAGTCGAATCCAATCCCCGATTTCATGCCAGCCGAATACTTCGGGTGTGCATCCGTTTGCTCCGTAACCTTCTGGCGGTTGCGCTAATTCTGGCCTGCTTCTTGTACGTTTTCTCAGTTTTTCCGCGCACGGAAATATTCACTGGTGATCTGCAAAGAGTTCTGGGCCCGCCCGCTAGAACATGCGGCCCGCGAGGCCGAGAATTACGTTCCCAACCTCGGTTACCTGTTCGTAATCCTGATGTTCGCCTGGATCCTCCTGAAGGGCATGAAGTACTTTTTCGCCTCCGTTGAGGACGGGAAAATTGTGTTCGAGCGATTTCCCGTGGACTGGGCCGATCCGACCTACAAGCTATGCCGGTCTATCCTCTTTCTGTTCGTACTGATGGTGAGCTTTCCATACCTGCCCGGTGCCAACTCGGCGTTCTTTCGCGGTTTTTCGGTATTCGTAGGCGCTCTGGTGACCTTCGGCTCCAGTGGAGTGATTGGAAACATTCTGGCGGGAATCCTGTTCACCTACACCCGCGCATTTCGGGTGGGTGATGTCGTGCAGATCGAAAATGTGTACGGAACAGTGATCGAAAAGACGCTGCTTGTAACCAGAGTCGTAACGGAGGGTGAGGAGTACGTGTCAATTCCCAACGGCAAAGTATTGGCGAACTCCGTCACAAACTACAGCACCCATGGGCTAACAAAAGGCGTTGCGGTGTCAGTGGCTGTCACGATTCGCTACGGTGTCGATTGGAGGACCGTTCACAAGCTCCTGATCGAAGGGGCCACACGAACCGAGCAGATCGCTACCGAGGCCACTCCGTGTGTTATGGAAAAGTCCTTAGGGAATTATTCCGTGGAATACGAACTTCGGGCCTGGACAAAAACGGCGGAGGAGATTTTTGAGACCTATGCCGCTCTACGACGTAATGTGCTGGATGCCTTCGCCGATGCCGGCATCGAGATCATGACGCCTACGATTCTGTCGCACCGTGATGCCAGCGAACTGGCAGTTCCCACGGAGCGCTTCCCCAATCGGCCCCAGACGCGAGGAATAAGGGTCGATCTCCCGAATCACGATTCAGGGAATTCTTAATATCCGGTCTCGGGACGGCTTGGACTGCGAGGCGTTGAACTGAATCCGGCCATCAAACTTCTACGGAAGCCTCTGCAATGTTCACGGCAGCGGAGGACTGGCGATCAGCAGTTTACCGTTGTTTCACAGCAGAAGAATATTCCATATGACACTGATCAGGAGAATGGTCCCAAGCAAAAGAATGGCGACGGCCATTTGTAAATTAGGGTTACTGGCGAGACTCTCTTTCCTGCCCATCCGCCTCAATGTCCGGCAATACTGAATGATCATGACTAATAGAGGGACAGTTCCCGCCACCAACATGAAGACGCCGAGATTCCTCGGCGTCTGAGGCCGGATCAGTTTCATGGGAGCATTCTCCTGCAAGTGCTGCAGCAAATGGAATATTGTGAATCCAAAGCCGATAAATAACATCGATGTGCGAACCCCAGCCAGCATAGTTCGGTCTGCTGCTAGAACTGTCCGTTCAACAGCAAGCCTGTCGCTCAGTTTCAGTTCTTGCCCTATTTCGCTCTCTTCTTTTCTTTCGCTTCCTGCCCCAATCTTTTCTTTGTCTAGCATTCTGCTCCTTCGCGTCTTCCGTTACCGGGTTTGGCTCGGCGCGCGGTGCAATTGGCGCATTCAAAAATTCTCTTTCCGATCGGGGAAGTCGATTCCAGCGAGAAATTCCCGCCAATCAGTGAGGAGACACCCTTGAACGCCTGCGACTCCGAGCCGGGTATGTGGGTATAGGCGGCCACCAGCGTGAACGCGATCACAGCCACCTGCACTAAGCGATAAGTAGGCCTCGTCCACGCGGCATCAAACCCAGACAACGCGATTGCTCCTCTCCCGATACTGACAAACAAAAGACGAGTCAGCTTCAACGCGTACCAGGTGACCAGAACGAGAATTGCCTGGGAGATAAGATGAGGCACGCCGTTCATGCCAATCCTCGTGTCAAGGGGAAAGTGAAACTTAATGGCCATCTAGCGCGACGCACACCATAGCCGATCAACAGGCGGCGAAGGGTGGCGCGACCCCGGAGAAGAGGTCAGCGGAGAACAAGTCGATGTGCAGAAAGACCGGCAGGTTCACTTAGCGTGTTCCTTCTCAAGCGCACCAACAGCGCTGAACTAGATATAGCGGTGGACCTATGACACTTCGATTATTCTCACGAAAAACCTACTTCGGGGTTCTCTTCGTAATATCGACTTTTGACATCGGTTTCTCTGTTCGAAGCCCCAACGCCAAGAGCATTCCCACGATCAATGCGCCAAGGAGTTCAACCGGCTCAGGCTTCCTATGGGTCAGCCAATCGACGCTCAGATTACCCAAGAGGGCAACTGTCCCCAGCAGCATCACCATTTTTAGTGTCTTCATTCTGAACACCGGTTCCGATGATTGATTTAACTTTCGAGAGTCGCTGTCCTCAAATTGCAACTTGCACCGCTATCTGTATTCGTTTTCCGACAACGGCGTAAGATAACGTACAGTACACCTTTAGCTTGGATCAGCGCCAACTGTCATTTTTTACAGGGCGGGGGCAGACGTTGAGAGACGTGACCCGCTCCCAATCTGCTCACGGTGATCTTACAACTTAACCGGCCGCTGACCCGCTCCGGATTTCTGGCTCAAGGGAAACTAGAGCTTTTGGCGATCAAGGTCCTCCGGGGCTTGATATTCGGACTTGAAACTCACTCCCGAGAGTTAGTAGAGAAGTGAGACTACGACTGAATTCTCACCTCCGTGCGTTTCCATTTCGAGTTCTGGCAGCGAATATTTCCAGAACGAGGGTCAGGCGAAGGACGTCTCTCCGAAGTTCTGCCGTTCTGATTTTGAAGTGCCGGCATAGCGTTCGTTGATCCTGTTTACATCCAACCGCGACCAGATCACCCCCTATTTTTCTTTCAATCTTTCCCGTGTCGACTGGTATTTTTGCCAATTAACTCCACCAAAGCAAACAAATAGCATCTGGCGCGAGTCGGTGTAATCCACGTTCACGCCATCTGGTCGGTGAATACCTGGATATCGGCGACACCATTACAGGTCCGGAGGATGCGACAAGTCCCCAACTCCTTGGATTTTATGGTGTACAATTCCCGCCCCCGCTTCACCTGCTCGGGAGCGTGATCGTGCCATTCAGGAAGACGGAGGCATTTATGAAGATGAGAGTTGCGGCAACGGCGGGTTTGGCAGTTGGTCGTTTTCAGCATCGGAGCCCTGATTTCTTGTAACAAATCGGAAAGCCCAAAACCGGCACAACCAACCGGCCAGACTGCCCAGACGTCGAATGAGCAAGCGCTGAAGCCCAACCCCGAACGCAACGCCTACTTCGGCGAAGAGCACATCCACACCAGTTGGTCGGTCGATGCCTGGATCTTCGGCAACCGCATCACCGGACCAGACGATGCGTACAAGTATGCTCAGGGGCAAACGATCAAGCATCCGCTGGGCTACGACATCAAGATCGACACGCCTATGGACTTCATGGGTGTGACCGACCACTCCGAATATGTTGGCGTTACCAAAGAGGCGAACACGCCGGGCTCATACGTCGCCAAGCTCCCGGAATCGCAGCCCTTAATCATGAAGGATCCCAACAGTTCGGAGGAGCAACAGAAGGTCTTTCTGTATCTTCTTTCGCTCACCAGCAAGCCGCCCATCAAGGCCTTCATGACGCCGGAAGTGGCCGGTACGATCTGGAAGGAAAACGTAAAGATTGCCGAGGAGAACAACCATCCGGGCAAGTTCACTGCGTTCTGTTCCTACGAGTGGACCTCCATGCCCAACAACCGCAACCTGCATCGCAACATCTTCTTCCGCGACTGCAAGAACGTTCCGACGATGCCCTTCAGCGCGCTGGATGACAATCACCCCGAGGACCTATGGAAGTGGATGGACTCCCAGCGCAAGGCGGGCAACGAGTTGCTGGCCATTTCGCATAATGCCAACGTGAGCGACGGCTGGATGTATCCCGTCGACGTCGACAGCTACGGAGGCCCATCGACGCCGCCTGGGCAGCCGCTCGCGACCGCAACGAGCGCCTGGTCGAAATCAAGCAGATCAAGGGACGCTTCCGAGACGCATCCCTTGCTCTCGCCCAATGACGAGTTCGCCAGCTACGAGATCTATCAGCGGCCTGCTCGGTCTGCCACCCGACAATTGGCCGGGTCGATCACATTCACGGCAGCTTTGCACGGCAGGCCTAAAAGACGGCATCACCATGCAGGACGTCCGCGGCTACAACCCGTACAAGTTCGGCATGGCCGGCGGCTCCGACTCCCACAATACCGGCAGTCCGTACCGCCAGGACAATTTCTTCGGTGGCACACGCCGCAGTGCGACGGAACCGTTGAGAGACGCATGGCCGGGGTCATTGCTGGGAGGCACCCTGGATGTGCGCCTGGAGAATCCGGGCGGACTGACCGGCGTATGGGCCGAGGAAAACACTCGCGCTTCCATCTGGGACGCCATGTATCGCAAGGAAACCTTCGGTACCAGCGGCGTTCACATTAAGGTGCGCTTCTTCGGCGGATGGGGCTACAACAAGGACATCCTGAACGCTAAAGACTGGGTACACCAGTCCTATGCGAACGGCGTACCCATGGGCGCCGACCTGCCTCCGATGAAGGGCACGGCTCCGACGTTCGTGGTCTGGGCGGTGAAAGACCCGACTTCCGCTAATCTCGACCGCATCCAGATCATCAAGGGCTGGACCAAGGACGGCCAGAGCTTCGAGAAGATCTTCGACGTGGCCTGGTCCGGCGACCGCAAGCCCGATAAGTGGACGGGCAGGGTCCCGGCGATCCAGAGCACCGTGGACATGGAGAAAGCCACCTACACCAACAACGTCGGCTCGACGGAACTCAAAACCGTCTGGACCGATCCCGAGTTCGATGCCAGCCTGCATGCGTTCTACTACGCCCGCGTGCTGGAAATCCCCACGCCGCGCTGGACCTTCATGCAGGCGGTGAAGGCCGGAGTTCCACCGCCCGACGTGGTGCCGCTCACAGGCCAGGAGCGCGCCTGGAGTTCGCCGATCTGGTACACGCCCAGCGCCGAGGCGCGCAAGAATGCGCCCGCCGGCATGACCGTGGCCGACCTGAAGGCGAAGGGAGCAACGGCATTGGGTGACGCCCAACTCAAGGCGCTCGATCGTGGGCAAAGCTTTCTGGGTGCGCAATAACGTGACCGGCGAGCAGTTCAACGTCAGCATACACCGCCGAAGGCGAGACCAATGTCTGGCACGTTGGCAGGTACGCCACAACTCCCGAGCAGCGTCGGCAACGCCGTACGCGACGGCTACCAGGGAGTCACCACCTCGCCGTACAAGATTGAAGGCGGCAAAGTGGTGACGACCATCTCCCAGGACCCGTTCTCGGTCACGATTTACAAACTGGGCGACACCTATTACGGCGCTCGCAGCAACGAATTCGGCTACGCCAACTACGAGATGATTCCAACCCCGCAGTTCGTAATGAATCCGCTGACAGCAATGCTCAACCAGTTCTCGATCGAGCTGGGGCTGACGGAACAACAGAGACAGCAGATTCTCCCCTTCCTGCAGCAGCGAGGTGCCGAAACTGGAGGCGCTGAAGAAGAACACCTCGCTCAAGCCATTGGACAAGTTAGAGCAGTTGAAGAAAATCGCCGACGAAATCGATGCCAAACTCACGCCTCTGCTGGATCAGCAGCAACAGCAGAAGTTCCAGGCGATTCGCGAAGAGCACCGGCGTGAGTTGATCGAGAAGATGGGGAGCAAGATGGCGCAGGAGTTGGATGCCAAGATCAAGGGTTGGTTCGTTACGCCGCCCGATGTGCACAGGTAGGAAAGAATTCTCCGGGCGGGCGGCCAGAAGGAAAACAAGCAGAACAAGGAATCAGAATCCGCTCATCAAGAGGGTGCAATGAAGAAGGTGCTCGCATTGGCGGCGGTCGGTGAAGCAGCGACTGGGCTCATACTGATCGCCTATCCGCCAATCGTCGTTCGGCTATTGTGCGGCTTGGAGGTCAGTGGCTCCGGTGTCATCTTGAGCCGGATCTTTGGCATCAGCCTGGTCGCGATCGGCGTGGCCTGCTGGCCGGCAGAAGGTTCCGCCCAGCCGCTTTTCGGCATGCTGACCTATACGGCGCTGGCTACCGTCTATATGGTCGTCTTCGGGTTGGGCGGCAGCGCTGGGCATTCTGTTATGGCCAGCCGTTTTGCTCCATGCGGTTCTGACAGTTCTTCTGGGAGGCGCGTGGTTGAAACAACGAAAGAGTCCGGCCACGTAGGGGCCCATTTTGGATCGCTGATTGATACAACTCACGCGGAACATTCACGAGTCTGACAGGGCGCCGGTAGGCAAACGAGGTGCTGACGGTAAAAAGCCGAAACGCCAGGAGTTGTTCTGAATGCATAATGAGGTTTCTATTGAACTCGCCTCGGATCGGCAGAACACGCTGTTGCGCCCCGGATCGCGGGATTCTCTCTTTCCATTGTTGAAGCGCTGGATGCGCGAGCCGCTGCTGCATTTCCTGCTGTTGGGAGTCGCTCTGTTTGCGGTCTACGCCTACATGCATCGGGGCCGCGGCGGAGTTGAGTCTTCGCAGCAGATTGCTCTGAGTCTTGATGACCTCCGGCAGATGGAGATGTACTTCGAGTCGCAATGGCATCGCCAGCCGACACCGGCTGAGTTTCAGGCCATGGTGGAAGACAAGGTGCGCGAAGAGGTTCTCTATCGCGAGGCGCTCGCCATGGGCTTGGACAAAGACGACACCATTGTGAAGCGGCGCATGGCGCAGAAGATGCAGTTCCTCGCCGAAGATGTCGCCGCTGCGCATGAGCCATCCACCGCCGAGCTGAAAGCCTGGTTCGAAAAGAACACAGACAAGTTCGCCCTGCCCAGCCGCATACAGCTTCCGGCATCTTTACTTCTCTCCTGACAAGCGCGGCAAGAACGCTCAGGAGGATGCCGCCAAGGTGTTGGCGAAAATCGCGGGCCAGCCGGAAGACTCCAAGCTCGCCGTCTCGCTCGGCGATCCGTTTATGTTTCAGGACTACTACGGCGACCGCGCGCCCAGCGCAATCGCCAAGGAGTTCGGGCCGCCCTTCGCGGTGGCAGTCGAGAAACTGAAGCCGGGTTCGTGGCAGGGTCCGGTCGAGTCCGGCTATGGATGGCATCTGGTGTTTGTCGATACCGTCATTCCCGGACGAATTCCGGCGTTTGAAGAAATCGAGCCCGACGTGAAGACCGCTTGGTTAGGCGAGCAGAAGGCCACTGCGTGGCAAAAGGCCTACGCGGAAATGCGTGCCAAGTACACCGTCTTGCTGCCCGGTCCGCCTTCGAAGGAGTCGCCCAGGAGCCCGCGCCTGCACCCCCGGTGAAGAAACAGGTGCCTGCTCTGTCAGGCGAGGGGCCATTGTGATGAATGGCTCCAGGCGATTACGGCATCTGGGACAAGCCCGGCCCGTCCTTTTGTTGTCCGCTGTTCTGAGTTTGTCCTTGGGCTTTGCCCCGCTTGGGCCCATGAGGCGCGTCCCGCGTATCTCGAGATCAAAGAAACCGCGCCGGGACAATTCACGATCCTCTGGCGCACTCCGGTGCTGGCAGGAATGCGGCTTCCGATCGCCTTGCAGCTTCCCAGGGACGTCAAAGAGCTGCGCGATCCCAGCGTGCAGGAACTGGCCGATTCCCTCGTCGAGCGCCATTGGATCGACGCGGGGCCAAACGGCTTGGCCGGCAAGCGCATCGACTTCGTTGGACTGCAACTCACCATCACCGACGTTCTGGTTCGCGTCGAGATGCTCGACGGGCGCAAGTGGACGACCATCGCTCACCCCTCGCAACCCTGGGTCGAACTCGCTGCTACTCAGTCCATGCTGGGGGTGATGGGCACTTACATCGTGCAGGGTATCCGGCACATTCTCTTCGGCGCTGATCACATGCTGTTTGTGCTTGGCCTGCTGCTGATCGTCAAAGACCGCTGGATGCTGCTGAAGACCGTCACCGCCTTTACGGTCGCACACAGCATCACTCTGGCGATCGCGACGCTGGGGTATGCGGAAGTACCGGTCGTTCCTCTGAATGCCGCGATTGCTTCAGCATTCTGTTTCTCGGGCCGGAAATCGTGCGCTCCTGGCGTGGCGAGACCAGCTTCACGATTCGCCATCCCTGGGTCGTTGCCTTTGCCTTCGGACTGCTGCACGGCTTTGGCTTCGCCAGCGCGCTGACCAGCGCCGGACTTCCGCAGCATGAGCTGCCATTGGCACTGGTCAGTTTCAACGTCGGCGTTGAGCTCGGGCAGCTCGGCTTCATCGCGCTGATCCTGGCGTCTCGAGCGCTCGTTCCGCATTCTCGAAGTCCGTTGGCCGCGATGGGCGCAGGTTCTTCCCGGATACACCGTCGGCTCGCTCGGTGCGTTCTGGACTGTGCAACGGCTGGCTCTGCTCTTTGGAGGCGCGCGATGAGACACGATCACGACAACGCAGTGCTTCTTCCGGGCGATGACATTCGTCGTGCTTGTGTTCCTGTGCGCGCAGCCGGCCTTCGCACATCCGCAGAAGGGTGAAGCCGTTGGCTTCCTGACCGGCTTTCGACATCCGATCTCTGGACTGGATCACGTGCTGGCGATGGTTGCTGTTGGATTGTGGGGAGCGCAGCTTGGCGCACCGGCGATATGGGTTCTGCCGGTAGCGTTTCCAATGGTGATGGCGTTCGGCGGAATGCTCGGCCTTATGGGCGTGCCGCTTCCTGGAACCGAATATGGCATCGCCTTGTCCGCCATCCTGCTGGGAGCCGCGGTCCTGTTCGAAGTGCGCCCTCCGCTTGGGCTGGCAGCGCTGCTGGTCGGATTCTTCGCGATCTTCCATGGGCACGCGCACGGGACCGAACTGCCGCCTGGCCAAAGCGCGCTGCTTTATAGCATCGGATTCGTGATCGCGACCGGCTGTCTGCACGCGCTAGGAATCGGCATCGGCACTGTACACCGATGGGCATGGGGACAGAAACTGCTGCGAGTTCGCGGGCGGTTTGGTAGCTGATGGGTGGCGCGTTCTTCATGTGGAAGGCGATCGCATGAACAACGACCAGCAAGTCCGTCTGCCGCTGTACGCCTTCGTGGCTTTCACCTCTCTGATGTGTGCGCGTCCCCGCCGAAGCGCATCTCAACTCTACCGGCATGGGGCCGTTCTACGACGGATTGATGCACTTCCTGATGAGCCCGGAGGATTTTGTTCCGGTACTTGCGCTGGCTCTGCTGGCAGGACTGCGCGGCGCCAGCTATGGACGGCGGGCTCTGTTCACCCTTCCTGCTGCATGGTTGCTTGGGGGGCTTGCTGGGATTTCTGCTATCTACCTCGACGGGCATCCCGTTTCTGCGGCAATCTGGTTTCTCTTGCTCGGCGGACTGCTGGCTGCTGATGCCAAACTCTCATTGCGCGTGACCACCGCTCTCGCCGCGCTGCTTGGTCTCTATCATGGCTACTTGAATGGGACCGGCATGGGCCAGTTCGAGACTGCGGCGGTAGCTCTGCTGGACTGGTGTTCGCGGTCTTTGTTCTGGTCGCGCTGGCTGCAGCGTTCGTCGTCCGATTGCGCGCACACTGGGCGCGAATCGCGGTGCGCGTCGCTGGAAGCTGGATCGCCGCCAGCGGCCTTCTGATGCTGGGATGGGCCATGCGAAAGGGCTGAACCTCACATCGATTACCGCGGAGCATTCCAGAAGCGTCAGAGCAGAGGAACTCGGGCGTTTCAAGCAGGAGAAAAAGGCCGTCGCCGAGTGCAATCGCATCCCGCGTGACCTTGAAGCCAAGCTATCACCCACTGAATTGAACGATAGTGACCGACGAGCGCTGCTGGATAAATTTCATAGCCGATGGCCTCGTCGGTCATAACTCCTTGCGGGCAGAGATGCGTCGCAAACCTGCTAAAAGTCGCATCACCGGGTAAGCAAGGTGAATGCAGAGCACACACCTTGCAGCGAGCAAGTGCTTCCGGCAGGACTCGGGACAAAGACTTCTAGCCTGACCTTCAGGCGCGGCCTAAGCACAGGACTGACCCGCTATCACCCACATTCCCAGCGTCAACGTAGAGTGCAGTTATCATCGCATTGCCGCTCTGGTCGCTGTAGGAGCGACTTGCGGACGCGCCGCCCGTCCAGCGAACCATCCACCCATATTGGACAGGTGCACCTGACCCAGGTGCGGCCCTTGGTGAAATGAAGACATTCAGGCAGATGTCGGCGCCAGAGTTTGAGCATGCCACAGTCTAAATCATTGGCACGTATCCGGCACGCGAGATTTGTGTCGCTATAAGCTATTGATTATAAATATGTTTTAGTGGTGCCGGGAGGGGGAATCGAACCCCCATGAGGTTGCCCTCGGCGGATTTTGAGTCCGCTGCGTCTGCCAGTTCCGCCATCCCGGCTCTGCACTGCAACTTCCGTTGGCCTAACGGACTTCGTGCTGCACTGCTGAGGCTGGCTCAAAACAGGGGCGGCAATGAGTGGCCCTGCGCTATGAGCAGAATTAGTATCGCACAGCCACCGAACTGCCGCCAATTACTGGGCGCCACAGCTAGAACGAATAGCGGAGCGAAAACTGTTGCACTCGCGGCCGTGTAAGAGCTGCGGCATACACACCGAACTCTCCGCTGCTTGTCATGTTCTGCAGGGATGTGAGCGGGTTTACGTCAAAGCGTACGGAATTCGTGACATTGAAGACCTCCCACGCAAAGTTGAGACCGCTGCCCTCCCGAATTTTCCAGCTCTTTGACAAGCTGGCGTCGACACCAAAGTAGCCGTCGCCGCGGAAGTTATTCCGCTGCCCGGCTTCGCCGGGATAGGGATCGCGCATGTTCTCCAGCGCCGCTGTTGGATCGGCAAATGCCTGGGGCGCAAGGCTGACGACAGGGTTGCCGCTGGAGTTCATAGTGGCAGTTCTCTCGAGATGGGTGTGGGTTTGCACTGGTCCGGTCTGGATCATGCTGCTCTTCTCGTCCCAATTGGTTCCCCACCCGGTTCCGCTGATTACGCTGAATGGCAGCCCGCTGGTCCAGCGCGCAAGACCCGCGATTTGCCAGCCTCCGATCACACGATCCATCTCCGGGCTGGAACCGCCAAACAGCGACTTTCCTCTTCCCACCGGCAACTGCCATACCCAGTTTCCGGTGATGAGATGCCGGACATCGAAGTCCGAGGGGCCATAATTCAAACGCGGCTTCCAGGCGTTGAGGATGGCTCCAAAGCTGCTGCCCGCAGAGGTGCCGGTGCTCGACGAGAACATCGTGCGCTCGGCGTCCGAACCCATATCGAGCGACTTGGAAAACGTATAGCTCAATTCCATTTGCATGCCGCGGCTCATCTTGCGCCGTAGTGTAACCTGGCCTGCGTTGTAGTTACTGCTCCCAATGGAAGACCACGCATACATGCTGGCGTATTGGCGCGGCCAGAAGCGGTTGGTCTGATTGCAAGGCGAAGGAGGCGTGCAGAACCAATCCAGAACGTCGAGGTAGTAGAGTGATCCGGTCTCGTTACCGGCAAGCCATCCTGGGTAATTTGTCGCAAGGTTCTGCGCATAGATATTCTGGGTCGCGCTATTGCCGCCTTGCCGGCGCTCCGGAAACATGTCTTCAAAGTAGGCAATCGGAGCAACGTTCACCGCCCCAGCATCTTTCTGTTTGGAGAGCTGGGTGGCCGCCGTGAAATAGTCCATGCCCGAGAGCGGATCCACCAGATTCAGCGGTTGTGCCAGGTCGATCTGCTGCAATTGGTGGCGTCCGAACCTTCCGATGTATGCGACCTCCAGGCTGAACTGGCTGGGCAGTTCGCGTTGCAAGGAGAGATTAACGACGTGCGAGTATGGCGTTTTCATGTGGTCGTCCAGGCCATGCGCAATCTCAAAGCCCGTCCAGAGCGGATTATTAGGAGCCAATGATGGGTAGCTGATCGAGTCTGCCGGCGAGCCCGTGATGTTCGGCAGATCGTGGATGCCGGTGAAGCGCGGCGAGGTATCGGGCGTCAGCATATTCGTGGGATTTGTAATGCTGTTGCTGAGTCCAAATGAACCGTACTGGTCAAAGGAGTTGACGATTCCCTCGCCGTAGTGATCGTAGTAGATGCCGTAGCCGGCGCGAATTGAGCTCTTCTCCGCTCCGCCAAAGAGCTTGCGCCAAAACCCACTTTCCGGTGCCGGAGAGAAGGCAACGGCGATTCGCGGCGCAACATTTCCCAATCTGCATCGGCCAGTAGGGTTTCAATCCGCGCGCCTGTCCTGATGGGGCAAAGTAAAGATCCGGTTGCACGCTGTTGCCCAGGGCCGCCTGCTGCCCTCGCGTCTTGAACCACTGGTCGACATCGATGGTGGGCTGTACCTGTTGACCATGCATCTCGTAGGGAGTTTGCAGCAGTGTGTGACGCAGGCCAAAGGTTAGTGTAAGCCTCGGGCGCACACGCCAGGAATCCTGCAGATAATACTCAAACTCGTTGCTTTTGAATTCGCGGTCGAGCATGGCACCGCTGCCCAGCAGGCTTGCCGTCGCGCCATCCGCCGAAATCTGATAGTTGGCTTGCGTAGTCACCAGAGCCAGCAGGCCTACAAGATTCGCCATGGCGAAGTTATACGAACCAGCATAGCTGGCATTGACTGCAGGTTGTCCGAAGACCGCTGGATCAAGGCTCTGCCCGGTGCCTGCAATGCCGGCATCGGCCAGAGCATATGAGTTGGTGTAGCCATAGTTGTAGGAGAAAGCATCGGAGCGGCGGTGATTGTAGATCAGCCGGTAATTCGCGCCGAACTGAATCGTATGCGTCTTATGGATCCACGTCAGGTCGTCGGTGAGGTTGTGCACCGGAACATCGACGATCGAAGTTCGGGTCTGGGCATCGAGCGGACTGATGTTGTAGAAGTTAGCGTATTGGCCCTCACCGATGCCGCGGTCGGCATAACCCTGGCGTGTGAAGCCGTAGCGCAGACTATTAACGAGACTGGTTGAGATATCCCAGTTCTCTCCGACGACAAATCCCTTACTGTTGTCCCAGGTTGTGGAACTGGCGGGCTGCCCAGGAAACTCGGGAACGGCGTACTGCTTGTCGTTTTGCAAATTGCCCCGGACGAAGAGCCAATTGGCGCGCGAGAGTTGGTAATCGAAGCGGGCGATGTAGGTGTTCAAGGATGCCGGATTGGGTGCCGACCAGGTATAGGACGCCGTGTTCAGACCATCGCCGGCAGCGAAGCCATTGGGCGACGGATACTGATTCAGGACTGCGAGCACGTTCGGATTTACTCCCGGGCCCCACGGACAGGTGCCATTGGCCGAACAGTTCGGGTCCATTGCGGCAATCTGCGTGGGGTTAAGGGTGGTCACGCCGTTCGAACTGTTCAGATACTGAATATTTCCGGCGCGCATCGAGGCCGTGGGAACGATTAGCGTCTGCTGTTGATTCTCCGCCGTGCGCTGTCCCTCGTAATTTGCGAAGAAGAACATCTTGTCCTTCTTGATCGGCCCGCCAAGCGGATGCCCCGAAGGTATTGCGAATAAGCTTTCCGGGCACAGTTTGGCAATCCACTCGACAATTCCGCGTTCTTATTGAACCAGTCGTTAGCCTCGCCCAGGGAATTCCGGTTGTATTCATAGACGCTGCCGTGGAGCCGGTTGGTTCCGCTCTTGGTGACCAGGCTGATCTGCGCACCAGAGGAGCGCCCGGTATCGGCGCCAAAGCCAGCCGTGGTGACACGAAATTCCTGCACGGAATCGAGGGTCGAGCGGAGCACGCCGGTGAAGGCATAACCGTTCGTCTGGTCGTTGTTGTCCACGCCATCAAGGGTGATGTTTCCCTGGTCGGAGCGTCCACCTCCAGAGGCGCCACTGCGACTGTCATGGCTCTGGTCGATTTTCCGGACCGAGGTACAAAACTCCAGGCTGCAGACTCAGCAGCTCGGGAACATTGCGGCCCTCCATGGGAAGAGACTGGATGGTTGCATTGTTGACTGCGTCTCCCATGCTGGCGTCCACCAGGTTCAGAGCCGAAGCTTCGGCGCTCACATTCACCACTGTGATCGCCGCTTGCACTGAGAGCGAGAAGTTCAGCGTTGCAGGCTGGTTCACCAGCAGTTCAGCAGGTTTCAACTGTGGCGCAAGTCCTGTTTTGCTGGCCGCGACCATGTAATTGCCGGCCGGAATCTGCTGAAATTGATATTCACCCTGGGAGTTTGTTACGCGCGACTTTGAGAATCCCGTCTGCTTGTTCTGCAGCACCACCTGCGCTCCGCCTACAGCTGCGCCGGAGGGATCGGTCACGCTTCCGCGCAGGGATGAAACCGAGCTCTGGCCAAACAGAACGGTGGCACCGAATAACATCCAGCAGACAAAAATCAGCCCCCATCGCTTACACATTTCGCAACGCTCCTCCCAGCAAGTGATTCAGTGGTGCATTTTTATTTCAGTGGTCCATCTTTATTCGTGGTCAGTGTGCCGCCAACTCCGGCCACGCCGCGCACTGCGTCGGCAGCTTCGCTCGGTTGGTAGCCACAACGTCTCGCGCGGTTCCTGTGCCTCGTCGGCTTTCCGTGTGGTTTCGGCATCGCCGTCTTTGAACTCGCATTCCGGAGGTGCAATCAAGCCTGCAGTCTTCATGGAAGGCGCCGTTGCGAGATAACGTTCAAGGCTATGGCTCTCCATGGAGAATGCGCGCTCAAGCCGATCGGCACGCATCACTTCTTCCACTGATCCAACCGCGGCCGGCGCATCAGGCATCAGCAGAATTCCCGAGGAACAATGCTCACGCACCAGCGCCAGGTCGTGCACGGCCGCCACAATCGTGATGCCCCGCTCCACCAATCTCCGCAACAGAGCCATCAACTCGATCTGACGTCCCAGATCCAGGTGCTGGGTCGGCTCGTCCAGAAGCATGAGCCTGCGGCTGCTGAGCCAGCGCAATCGCTAGCTTCACCCGTTGCTGCTCTCCTCCTGAGAGTTCGGAAAAAACGCGCCCGCGCATCTTGACGATATCGACCGCTTCCATGGCGCTTTCAACCGCTTCAAGATCGCTGCCGGTGAGCCCGCCGAACATGCCCAGGTGCGGAACCCGGCCTTGTGCGACGATCTCCTCCACGCGAAAAGCGAACGGAACTTCCAGGTGTTGTGGAACCAGTGCCACGCAACACGAGAGCTGCCGCCGACGCCACTGCTTCAGTTCCTGCTGCTTCACCAGGACTTCGCCTGACGACGGGCGCAGCAGCCCTGCCGCCAGCTTCAGCAGCGTAGTCTTACCTACTCCGTTCGGCCCCTAGCAGGGCAACCGTTTCGCCGGGCTGCACGGAGAAGCAGAGGTCCTCGAAGATGGTTCGTGCTCGGGTGCGCGAAGGCAACATTGCGAAACTCCAAAATAGCTGGCATCAGACCGATGAACTCCTTTGCCTGTGTTTCAGGAGATATAAGAAAGCGGGGCCGCCAAGAAACGCCGTCAGCATCCCCACGGGAATCTCTGATGGTGCAAACGCGGTACGCGCGATCGTGTCCGCAACGATCAGAAACACGGCGCCACTCAAGGCCGCAGAGGGAAGAAGACGGAAATGATCCGGTCCGAACATCAGCCGCAGAAAATGAGGCACCAGCAGGCCGACAAAGCCGATCAGGCCGCCCAGCGACACTGCCAGCGCGGTCAGAATCGAGCCAGTCACAACCACCAGAATCTGCAACCGCTCCACCCGTACTCCAAGCTGTTCCGCATACTCCTCGGACAATGCCAGCGTATTCAACTGGCGGGCCAATGGCAAGGCAAGTATCAGGGCCGCTACTTCGACGACTGCCACGAATGAAAGCTGCGTCCATGAAGGCACGGTAACTTCTCCGTGCAGCCAGGCCGCCAGGATCCGCATGCCCGGGTTGGTCGCCTCCTGGCGCAGTTCAAGCGCGGCGGTAGCCGCGTTCAGCATGGTGCCGATGGCGAATCCTGCCAGCAACATGTTTTCCATCGCAAAGTGTCCGCCCGACTTAGCCAGACTCCAAACAATGGCCATCGCCAGCAGCGAACCCCCAAAGGCGAGCAGTTCGATCGCTCCCACTCCCGCAAACGATGAGCGACGGAACAAGAAAAACGGCGATTGCGCCGCCCAGCGCAGCGCCGCCTGAGGCTCCAAGAACGAACGGGTCCGCCAGCGGATTGCGAAACAAGTCCCTGGAAAAGCACTCCGGTCGCCGAAAGCCCAGCCCCCGCCAGCCCCGCGGCAAGCACCCGCGGAAGCCGCAGCGTGAACAGGATAATGCCGGTGTCTCCGGCCTCTGCCGGATGCACCAATGCGCGCAACACCTCGCCGACCGACAGCTTCACCGCGCCCATTCCAGCCGAGACAATGATCGCCAACAGCAGCAGCATTGCCGGAACCGCAAGGGTTAGAACGTGCTCGATCGCGGACGAGGCCGTGTTGTTAGCGCAGTTTCCAGCTTTCCCCTCCAAGTCTGACTTGCATTCCGGCACGAATCGTAAAGGGCAGCGCCGGGATAGCCGAACGCTTCGTAGTAGTGCTGATTCAGCAGGTTCTGCATCGCCGCATAAGCACTGACCCGCTTGCTGATCTGGAAGCTGCCGTACAGATCCAGCCGCTGATAGGACGGGTCGAGATTGCGGTTGGGCAGCAGCATGGTATTGTCGTTTAGCCCATAGTCGTTGTAGTAGTTCTTGTCGTAAAGGAAAGTGCTGTCGTCGCGCCGCGAAACCAGCGTTCCGGTCATCCGCAGCGAAGTAGCGTCCGGCACTCCAGTCCACCGAAAAATAGCCGGTGTGGGGAGGAATGCGGAACGGACGCGCGCCCACTCAGGGGTGAGAATGCTCCGATTGGAATAGTTGGGAAACGCCGGATTGATCGCCGGGCTCAATGCACTGCTGGCGAATGAGTGCTGCACCACGGCGTCAGTGTAGGTCCATCCACCACGCACCGATCAGATTGCGCGTGATGTGATACTCGGCATCGAATTCCGCTCCCTGTGCGCGATAGGACAGAGTGTTGACATAAGCGCCGGATAGATATGCTGCTCAGTTCTCAAGACCGGCGATCACCGCCGGCGGCACTCCGATCTCCGCCAGCCCCCGCAACGGGAACAAACTCCGCCTGGTCGCCAAACTCGTTATGGAAGTAAGTGAGCGAGACTCGGGCCTTGCCATGCATCAGCGTCTGCTGCACGCCGCCGTCATAGGTGCGCGAGAGTTCCGCGTTGAAGGGATGAATTCCGTACTGGGCTGCGGACAGCATCCCTCAGCAAATCGTACAGCGAATTCGTCTGCTGGTAGATGCTCGGCTCCTTGATGCCCTTGCCAAAGTTGAAGACCAGCCGCGTTCCGCTCAGTACGCCTTGATCGTGCGGCTTGGCAAGGTAAGTACGCCAGCGAGGCGCGAGGCGTAGCCGCAAAGCCAAAAACGCCGTTGTTCTCCAGATCCGCTGCCGACCGTGTAGTAGAGCCGGTTCCATAAGCCGCCGTTCAACTGCATCATGTAGCTGTAATTTCCGCGCGTTGCCGGATAACTTCAAGCTGTAGCCGAACCGTTATACGCTGTGTATCCGCTCTCGGCCTCATAGCGGAAGCCGAACAGTCCGGCCAGCTTGCTGTTCAGCCGGAAATCCGATTGCGCATATATCGAGTTACGGTTGCTCAGCGTCGGGTCCCAGTACGCGCCGGGGCCGTATTGCAGAACTCCCTGCCCGGTGACCTGATATCCGTTCGCGCCTCGAACGGTTACAACATTTCCCAGGTAAATCGGGTATCCCGTGTCGTCAGGGTCATAAGGAATTCCCGTCGGTCCAAAGTTGGTGTACTGCGAGCGGAAGCGGAGACCGGCGTAGCGCACCAGATTGTGCCAGCGCTCATTCGCACGATTCTCCAGCGTCACGCCGAACGAGGTGTCCTCCTCGCGGCTGACGCCGTCATCCGGGATCCCGAACAGATCGAAGGCATTGGGAGAGTTGACTGCGGAGACCGAGCGCCGCACCGTGGCGCGCAGTTCCGTGCCGGGAAGCATCTGCCATCCCAGATTGCCGAGATAGGCTGCCGTTGTGAAACTCGCTGTTGGGCGTGCTGTTCTGGGTGTCGAGGCGGGAGACGTCCGTAAAGTAATCGAAGCGCCTCCATGCGCCTCCAAGGTTGCCATCCTGATGAAGCGTGCCATAGGTGCCGCCGTCAACCGAATACCCGAGTTCGGGCAGCGGAGTCACTCCTCGGCGGGTGGTGATATTGACCACGCTGGCGAGCGCGTCCGATCCATAGAGCGCACTGTTGGGGCCGCGATACAACTCCGCCTTCTCGAATCCGGAGGCGCTCAGATTTGAGAAATCAATATTCGCCACCGATGTCGTTCGCCGGGACGCCGTCAATCAGAACCTTATTGCGCATCGGACGGGCCGCCCCGCACGCGGAGCAGCGTCTGGGCGCCAATCTGGCCCGCGCGGTCCACCTCAACTCCAGGCTCGATGCGAAGCGCCTCTTCGACGTTCGAGACGGGTGGCCAGGCTCTCCTGATTGATCACGCTGATCGAAGCTCCTGTCTGCGCCTCCGGGGTTGGAACACCGGTGGCCGAGACTACGATCTCCCGCGCCACCATCGAGGGTGAAAGCGTAAGATCGATCTCCACCGGATGGCTTCCGCCGGCAAACCTCTCGCCGCTCACTGCAGGCTGGAACGAGGCGGCTTCGGCGCGGATACGGAAGCGGCCTTCGTTGGCGACGGTGAATGAATACCGCCCGCTTTCATTGGTTGTTGCGCTCTGTACTACCTTGCCGCCGTCAACCTCAACCAGTTCCACTTTGGCGCTTTGAACTACGGCCCCGAGCGAGTCCGTAATGGTCCCGCTTATCGTTGCCGCGTTGGCGGCCATCAGTTGTGCCTGCAAACCAAAAATGAGAACAGTAAGAATGCATCGAGCAATGAACTTCACAATTTTCTCCTCAAAGTGTCGTAACGCGCCGCGCCGCTTCACGGTCGCATCAGTATTCAGGCTCAGCGAGCTTCCGCCGAGCGAAGTTGATGTGCAAAATCCTCTATTGCGTCGAAGGCCACCGGGCTGGGATATTGCAGGCGGTCGTCAATTCGCAGCACGCGTCCCACGCGCACCGCCTCCAGCGATCTCCATCCCGCATGCTGTCTCATCTCCTGCAATCCAAATGGCGAATCCTTCAGCAGCAATATGAATTGCGGTTTTCTCGGAATGATCGCCTCGATACTCACGTTGATCCACTCTTGCGCTAATATCGTCAGTCACTGAGCGGGCGCCGGCCACCGACAGCAGCTCGGTGATAAAGGCGCCTGCGACCGGCGGTAATACAAGGGTCGATGGAGAGGGCAAGAAAAACCGTTGGCTGGTTGCCGGTTTGCGTCTGGGAACGCAGATCTACGCTCGCGGGTTCGCAGTCGCGCGACCAGTGCCGTGGCATCGGCTTCGCGTCCCAGCGCCCGGCCAATACTTGCTATCGAGCGGTAGAGACCTTCCAGACCAGTGGAGTTCACCAGAAAAACGGGAATCCCCATGCGCTCGATTCCCTGAATCGTTTCGGCATCATTCAACGACCGCGATGCCGATCACCAAGTCCGGATGCAGCGCCGCAATGCGTTCCAGAGATGGACGCAGAACCGCGCCGATGCTCGGCTTCTGCCGCGCTTCTGGCGGATAGAGCGTGTAATCGGTGATGCCAACCACATCGGCTCCGGCGCCTATCGCAAAGACCGTGTCGGTAATGCTCGGAGTAAGGCAGATGATACGGTGGACGTGATCCGGAAGCGTGACCTTGCGGCCAGTCTCATCGCTGACGACGCGTAGCGCGGCAGCCGGCAAAGTTAAGGCAAGCACGGCGATGGCGTACGCGACAACGCTTCCCAGGGCGCATTTTCGCTGTACACCTCGCCGTGCATGGTCGGAATGGGGCACCAGGTCTCATGGGTGCACCCCCGCCGAATCCTTCACTGTCAGTCGGGTACCCGGCCACCAGGAGCAGAACCCTGTCTGCCACTGCCGCAACCCGCTGATTCATTCCCCCGAGAAGATCCCGGTAAAGCCTGCCAGATTCACTCTCCGGCACAATGCCGCTGCCAACCTCGTTGGAGACCAGTACTACCGACGATGTGACTTGGCGCAATGCTTCGCAGAGCAGGGCAGCGCGGGCAAAGATGCGATCTACATCCGCGCCCTCGGCGGCCATCAGGTTTGCGGTCCACAGCGTGAGGCAATCGATGAGGATGATGTCGAAGTGTGCCGCTGCATTGCAGAATTGAATCTTCCAGGGCGAGCGGAGCTTCCACGGTGGACCAGGAGCCAGGACGCTCCTCGCGGTGCCGCGTAATCCGCTGTTGCATCTCGGCGTCCAGCGCCTCCGCCGTAGCGATAAACGCGACTCGCCCGCCTGCGGCTGCCACCAGGTTTTGCGCGTAGTGGCTCTTGCCGCTCCGCACGCCACCCAGAACAAGCGTGATCCTCTTGCTTGGACTTCCTGTTCATGCCTCGTCCAGACGCTCTGCGGCGTCAGGCGGGATTAAAAGGCAGCTTCCTATTTCCACCCGAAGGGTTTTTATCAGGACGCACGTCGGCTCTCCCATCGAAGCCAAACTAGCCAGTAGATAAGCATCCGGGCAGGTCTCCTGACTTACGCGTCTCAGGTCTTCGAACTGCCTTCCCGGAGAGACATCTCCAGTGGCTAAGTAGTTCGTACCTCTGCGTTTACAGTTGCGGGACAGTGGCGGATTCTGCACCGCCTTCCCTTGGCCAGATGTGAAAAGTTATATCTCCCCTTGCGAATGAAGTCAATCAGAAACGCGCTTCTGGAAGTTTTCGTCGCTTCGGCTCCACCCACCAGGCACCAGTGTCCATCCTGCAGGCGAAGCTCAACCCACGAGGCATAATCGCAGGCAACAGTAGCCAGTGCGCTCTCAGGCAGCCTCAGCACATCGAGCAGGCAGGTTCGAATGACACCGCCGTGGGTCACAACCGCCGCACTTCCACGCGTACTGCGCGCCCGCCACCTCAGCCAGCGCTCCGCGCACCCGCTCCCGAAAGCGCTCCAAAATCCTCTCCACCGGGCGGCGAAAGCGTCGGATACTCGGCCATCCAGCGCTGCGGCAAAGGCAGCATCTCTCTGCGCTGATCTCGTCCCAGTTGAGTCCCTCCCACTCGCCAAAGCGCATTTCGCGCAGCCCCGGCAAAAGCTCCACTGCCAGCCCTGTCGTTGCGGCAATGTAGCTTGCCGTCTCCTGGGTTCGCTGCAGATCGCTGCTGAAGATATGGGTCAGCCGATGCTTCGCCAGCTCTTCCGCCAACTTCGCCAACTGCTGGCGTGCCTTGCTCGCTCAGTGGCGGATCGCTCTCCCCGCAAAAGCGTCCTGCCATTCCGTTATGGGCGTGGCGCACCAGCAGGATTGTGCAATCCGGCTGGGCCGGGTCCACTTCCGCCATTTTTAAACCCACACCGCACAAAGATACACGGCAATCTCGGCGAGCTGGCTGGACGCGCCAAAACAATCCCCGGTGATGCCGCCGAGTTTAGCCCGGTAAACCAGGCCGCTGGCGAAGGTAACCACGATGACTGCGGCGACCGGTGCCAGCATCCGAGTTCTGAGGCACAAGCCAACGATTGCCAGGGCCAGCGCAGTTCCACCCGCCACCGCTCCCCTCGAGATCTTGCTCGCCAGCTTTTCGCCGAGACCATCTTTGCGGGCCGAGGGCAGAAAGGCGGCCAGCGGCAGCGCCGTCCAGCGGCAGAGAACCTGCGCAGCCACAACGTAGGAGGCGAATCGGTCCGGGGCAATCGCCCCCAGCAGCGCCCAGCGGCTGAGCACCGAGAAGACGATTGCCAGAACACCAAAGCTGCCGATGCGGCTGTCACGCATAATGTCGAGCATTCGCTTTCGCTCGCCGCCCGCGCCCAGTCCATCGAGCGTATCCGCCAGCCCGTCCTCGTGCAGCCCCCCGGTCAGCGTGACGAAGTAGGCAAGAACCACGACGGCAACGATGCCTGCCGGCAAATGCGCGCGCAGCAGCCGCTCCACGGCCACGGCTCCGAGCCCAACCAGAGCTCCCACGACGGGGAAGAGCTTGGCTGAACTGACCACCATGTCAGGCTCAAAGCGGTAGTCGGGCACCGGAAGCCGTGTCAGAAACTGCACCGCCGCAAGCAACTCTCGCAGCAGACGCACTATTTATCCGCCTGGCTCACGCCAGCAGACTCAAAGGTTGCCATTTCGTTGTAAATGCGCACCGAAGCTTCAATCAGGTGGAAGGCAAGCACTGCCCCGGTTCCTTCACCAAGCCGCATGTCCAATTGCAGGATCGGCTTCAAGCCCATGCACTCCAGCAAAATGCGGTGTCCGGGCTCCTCCGAGAGATGGCCCGCAAACATTGCTGCACGTGCATTCGGGTGCCATGAGCAGTGCAACGGCGGCTCCCGCAGTCGAGATGAAACCGTCAACCACCACCGCAATGCGTTGCGCCGCCGCACCCAGTACCATGCCCGCGATGCCCGCAATCTCCAGTCCTCCAACCCGGCGCAGCACATCCAGCGCATCGGGGCGCTCTTTGCGATCCGGGAAATGCATTCGAAGCGCAGTGTCGATCACCTCGGCTTTTCGCGCGCGACGCTCCGCATCCAGACCCGTTCCTTTGCCTGTCACTTGCGCCGCCGGTGAACCCGTCAAGGCGGCGGCAATGGCGCTGGCCGCGGTCGTATTTCCAATCCCCATCTCGCCGAGAGCGATCAGAGTGCTGCCCTGGCGCTTCGCCTCTGTCGCCAGCTCAATGCCAGCCTTTATCGCCGCTTCTACTTCTTCCACGGTCATTGCCGGTTCCTTGGCAAAATTCCGGGTGCCGCGCCGGACCTTTCGCTCCACCAGTCCTGGCTTACTCTCAAAAATCGGCGTCCACGCCCATATCGACGATGACCACGTTGGCGTGCGCCTGTCGCGCCAGAACATTGATCGCCGCGCCTCCGTTGAGAAAGTTGAAGACCATCTGCGGCGTGACGTCGCGCGGATACAGGCTGATGCCTTCGTCGGTAATTCCGTGGTCGCCCGCAAAGACGTAAACCGCCTTCCCGGAGATAACCGGAGTCTTCTCTTCTCTCCAAGCAACGTATTGCGAGACAATTTCCTCCAGCTTGCCGAGACTGCCGAGCGGTTTGGTCAGCGAGTCAAGATGCTTCTTTGACTCGGCATAGCACTCATCGTTGCCCTTGCGAATGCTCGAGATCGTATTGCGAATCAATTCGTTCATTACTCCGCGTCCATCCTTTTTTTGTTATGAATTTCGTAACTGCTGAAGAGAACGAATGCGTTACAACACCGATCGTGTCCCGCAACGTTTGCAGCGGTTTATGGAAAACGCTTGAGGATTCCCGCCCGCATGCCCTCGCCAACACGGTAACACAACCGCACCTGTTGGAAGCTCCTCAAAAATTGAGCAGGCTGTTTTACGGCGCGCTCAACGCAGCAGCAAATTGAAGCACAGCCGCAAAATCAGCGGCCCCACCCAACCATGAGGTTGAGCGGGGCACGCTGGCGCTTATCGACGGTAGTTCTTTCCGAAACTGACTTTATTACTGCAGCGGTGCGTCGGTCGAAGCGGCAATAGCCGTGGTGTTGTAACGGATCACGCCAGTCGCGTCGCTATAGAAATAGCGCGTGCCGGACTGAGCAGAAAGCGGGTTTGCGTTGGACGAGAAGAAGGTGAGCGGGGAACCGCACACCTGCGGTGACGGCGAAGCTGTATCCGCTCTTCGGGCAAGCAGCAGTACCTACGCCCCCCGAGCAGCCCAGAACGCTGTCCAGAAGAACTGCGTTTGCCGAAGTCGCGGTCGAGTTGCCGGCCGTCGTGCCGGGCCCAAGCGTATTCAGGTCAGGGGCGAAGCCGACTGCGGATAAGCGGAAGCGTAGGTGACTTCAGCGGTATTGATGGAGCGCAGCGAGCCCACAGCCGAAGCTTCATTGGCGGCAATGCGCGAGCGCAGCAGGTTTGGAATGGCAATGGCGGCAATGATCAGAATGATCGCCACGACGATGAGAAGTTCGATTAGCGAGAAGCCCTTTTGCTTGCGCATTGATTAATCTCCAAGAGATATTGAAATCAAGGCTCGGGTCGTTAGAACTTGCCCCGGCTCGACCTTAGCTTTTGCAATCGACATGCCATTGGCTTCCGCCATATCCTTAATTCCAATAAGTGACTGGTAAGTAATGGCTTACAAGATCCGCTCCAGAGTATGCGCATTTCCTGCCATTGGTTGATTCTCCTAGATGTGCCGTTGTGTGTCAGGCCAGAGTGACAAGTTATGTCAATGAACTTGGCCGCAAGTCATGTACCTGCATAGATGAAGGAACTGCGGCACTATGGGCGCTAGGCCATGTCCTGAAGTAATGTCAGCGGCCGAAAGGACCTCCGGGCGCTTCTCAGACTTGCGCCAATTCTCTCTTCCGGCGAGCCTCGTATGTCCTCAGGTGTGCGTAAGCTACGCGTAGAAGGGGGCTCAAAACCCCCTCCTTCTCTCCGCGGCGCAGCAGATCGCCGATCACATGGTCCGCTTCCACCCGGGCGTGTCTCTCGATATCACGGAACATCGATGCCGCCAGCGGGGAGCCAGGCAGGGTAAAAGTCGCACGGTTTTCTTGCAAGAAGGCGGGGCGTGGCGGAAAGCCCTGGCTGGATGCGATGGCAGCGCACTCTGCGAGCAGTTCGATGGCAAGGTCATCGGCGCCGGCTGCCACAATGTCGCCAACGTTGGCGCGCATCAGGCAGTTGATGCCGGCGCAGGTTGCGATGAACACCCACTTTTCCCACATCTCCGGCAGAATGCGGATACTGAGGCGCGAGACAAAGCGCACAGAGGAAAATGCCGAAGCAATGGCCTCCGCTCGCGGACTGCGCGAACCATCGCGCTCGCCGAAGGAGAGCAGGTGCAGATCATTGAGGTGCACAATTCTGCCGCCCGCTTCCAACACCGACGAAATCGCGCACAGGCCGCCCAGAACGTGGGTATGGCCGAAGCGCTCGTCGAGGATATCCAGGTGCTTCATCCCGTTCAACAATGGCAGGATGAGCGTCTGTGGCCCCACTGCGGGCGCAAATGACTCGATCGCCCCTTCAAGATCATAAGCTTTGCAACTGAGCAGAATCAGGTCGAAGTGTGCGTTGAGATTTTCGGCCAGAACCGTGGAAGGTTGCGGAATCGTCACATCCCCGCAGCGGCTCTGAATCTGCAAACCGGAAGCGGCAAGCTCAGCCGCCCTCCTGCTACGGACAAGGAAGGTGACATCCTGCTTTGCTTCAAGCAATCGGCCGCCGAAGTAGCCTCCAGTCGCGCCCGCGCCAACCACCAGAATGCGCATCGTTGAACCTCACGCAGAAACCTGCTTGTCTACTAAAAGATCGCTACCAGGTCATCAAGGATTCAACTTCAAAGGGTTGCTCTATGCTGGCCTACACGTGCACATGAAAAATCTGGTCAAGCACAAACAGCAAGGCAACGCCGACGAACAGCAGCAGTGGCATACGGATGCCTGGTTCACGATTGACCTCCGGCACAATGTCGGAGGCGGCAACGTAGATTGTGACTCCGGCCGAGACCGGCAGTCCGATAGCGACGCCGTTGTGAATCAAAATCATGGTGAGCACGCCCAGCAGGGTTCCCACGCCGAGTACGGCAGAGGAAAGAAAGGCGCGCATGGCGCTGCGCCCGCTGGCCAACATCACCGACGAGACGGTGAAACCTTCGGGAATTTTGTGCAGAAAAATGGCAAGGAAGACGATCCAGCCCAGCCAGTTGGAAACCTGAAAGCCGGAGCCGATGGCGATGCCGTCAAAAAAAGCGTGAATGACCAGTCCGAGCAACACCGTGGTGCTCTTATGGTGAGCGACGAACTCGTCGCGATGGGTCTCCTCGCCGAAATGGAAGTGCCCGGAGACAACATGTTCGCAAAAATGAATGATGAGATAGCCGAGCAGCACCAGGAAGCCGGCGCGCCCACCGCTGCCTCCCTCCATGGTAACGCTGGCAGGCACCATCTCGGTGATCGACGTTGCGAGCATGAAGCCCGCGCCCAGAGCCATGAAGTATTTGAGATAGCGCTGCTCCCACTCGCGGTGAGCTAGCATTGCACCGCCCACCACGTTGGCGGCGCCGGCAGTGAAACCAAGAAATATGCTGAGCAGGATTGGATTCATCGCCTAGCCGCTGTGCCGGATGTGCAGAATGTCGCCGTCCTGAACAATGTACTCCTTGCCCTCCAGACGCAGTTTACCGGCAGCGCGCGCCGCGGCCTCTGAGCCGAGTTCCAGCAAGGCGTCCCAGCGAATGGTTTCGGCGCGGATGAAGTGTTTCTGCAGATCCGTGTGGATGGCGCCGGCTGCGTCCTGCGCGCGGGTGTGCTTCTCGATGGTCCAGGCGCGGCACTCGTCCTCACCGACGGTGAAAAATGAAATGAGTCCGAGCAGTTCGTAGCTCTTGCGGATCAGCCGCGCAAGAGCGCTCTCGGTCAATCCGTAGCTGCCCAGGAATTCGGCGGCTTCCTCGTCGCTCATCTCGGCCAGTTCCGCTTCAACCTTGCCGCAGATGGCGCTGACGCCGGTGTTGGGCTTGGCCGCGTAGGCACTGAGTCCAAATTTTTCCACCGCCGCATCCAGATCCGCTCCCAGCGTAGTGCTTTCGCTGATGTTGAGGACATAGAGGATGGGCTTCTCGGAGAGGAACATAAAGCCGCGAACGACTTTCTTCTCCTCCTTGGTCATCTCCATCTCTCGCAGCGGATGCTCGCTCTCAAGGAAGGCCTTGGTGCGCAGCAAAAGCTCGTTTTCTTTTTCCAGCTCAGGAGTTTTCTTCTTGAGCAGATCTTTCTTCATGCGCTCCAGCCGCGCTTCCACCTGTCCCAGGTCACTGACCATCAGGTCGAACTCGACGTTGGCGATATCGCGGACCGGATCGAGCGAGCCGCCGACGTGCGCAATGCTGTCGTCCTCAAAGACGCGCAGCACATGTACCAGCGCGTCAACCGTGCGCAGGTTGGTGAGATAGGCTGTTTCCTTCAGCGCCTCCTGCCCAATGGCGCCTACATCGGCGTATTCCACCTGCGCGTGCACCAGCTTGCGCGGATTGCACTGCTTGGCCAGCCGGTCGAGACGATCGTCGGGAACCGTGGCAATGCCGATGTGCGCCTCGCGCGGGTTGGAACTGCGGGTAGAGATGTCAGCGCGGGTGAGTATCTTGAACAGCGAAGTCTTGCCCACCTGGGGCAAACCGATGATTCCAGTCTTCATATTGATATTTATCGATTCTTTAGTAAGGCTACCGTCGGGCATTCCCCGGCATCAGGCACGCAAGCAGATGCGTCCTGTCCCATGATAAACGACCGGAGGCGTGGAAACGCGTAGGCAAACGAAAATCGAGCGCCGCCGCCTCGCACCATGCGCCGTATAATCAGCACATCGCTGTCCGGGATGAGCGAGAGTGGAATCCACTATTCATGCAAACTTCCGATGTGCAAATGTCACGGCCACCACTTGGCAACATCGTTTGGGGCATCGTCCTGAACGCGATCATCCCCGTAGTTCTCTATAAGCTTTCGAAGCACTACCTGTCGCACTCTGAGTTTACGGCCCTGCCATTGCTACCACTTTTCCTTTGGGCAAGAGACGTGCGGTGCCGCAGGTTCAGCCCAGTTATGTGGGCCTGCTGGGAAGCGAGCGACGGAGGCTTGTCCGCGGACCGCGCACCGGCGGCGCCGCTAGTATCTCCGCTCCCGGTGGGAATTTTCGCGGACCACCAGGTAAAACAGCACCAAGCCGAAGACAAAGACCGACTCCTCCATCCGCTCACTCCAGACATGCAGACGGTTGAACTGGATGCGCCGCGCGTCGTCGTGCGGAACGTTTTCGACCACTCCCATGCCGTCGCGCAGTCTCTCCATCTTGCGCTCGATCCCGAAATGAGCAGAAAGTGTGATGGCCATCATGAGGACGATCAGAAGGTCGCCCCGATGAAATGGCGATGGGCCTCCCTCGATCAGGGCCAGCAAAAGCGAGCAAAGCAGAAACACCAGGCCACACGCAATGCCGATCCAATGCAGGGTGAACAGCGAACGGCTCACTACCTGTCCGGCAAGCGTTCGCGAAGGCAGCACCGAAAAAACGGTAGGTGCAAGCACGGCGGCAAAAAAGAAAATCGAGCCGATCCATAAAGAGAGCGCGAGCAAACGGATGAAGCGAAAGGTCGTCAAAATTGGGCCTCCGAAAACTGGCGAAGCTAAACCGGCACGGGCACGCTCTCCACAACTTCGCGCAGAATCTGCTCGGACTGCTCGGCGCGTTTGAGGGTTGCGCTGTAGCGCGCACTGATCACAAGACGGTGTGCAAAGGTCGGTATAGTCAGTTTCTTAAAGTCGTCCGGCACGCAGAAGTTGCGGCCTTCGAGAAATGCCATGGCCTGCGCCGCGTGATACAGCATCAACGTACCTCGTGGAGAAACTCCCAGTGATAGCTGCTCGTGCTGGCGGGTGCGTTCGACGATGGCAAGCGAGTAGTCGATCAGCGAGTCGTCAACGCGCACGGTGGAAACTTCCTCCTGCAAGGCAACTACATCTTCGGCGGTGAGCACCGGACGCAGCGTCTCCAGGCGGGCAGCACCCACGTTGCCCAGCAAAATCTCGCGCTCGCTGCCAGCCTCGGGATACCCCATACGGGCGCGGATCAGAAAGCGGTCGAGCTGCGACTCAGGCAGGGGATAGGTGCCGTGGTGCTCAACCGGATTCTGCGTGGCGATCACAAGAAACGGATTGGGCAGCAGGTGCGGATGACCTTCGACCGTGACCTGTCGTTCGTTCATCGCCTCTAGCAGCGCGGACTGGGTCTTCGGCGTAGTGCGGTTGATCTCGTCGGCCAGCAGGATATTGGTGAAGATGGGGCCGCGCTTGAACTCGAAGCGCTCCTCGGAGGTCGAGTACACGGAGATGCCGAGTACGTCGCTCGGCAGCATGTCACTGGTGAACTGCACCCGGCGGAAATCGCAATCGATGGCGCGCGCGAGGGCATGGGCAAGGGTGGTTTTGCCGACGCCGGGAACGCCCTCGATGAGCAGATGTCCGCGGGCCAGAATAGCCACCAGGGCCAGCCGGACCACATCGTCCTTGCCGCGAATGATAGAACGCAGGCTGCGTTCCAGTTCAGCAGCGCGTTGAAGGGTGGAACCGGATGCTTGCGACATTGAATTGATTGTATCCGCTGTCACCCGCTGGGCAAAACAGAAATCCCGGCTGGCCCGCCCTTTGCGGAACGCAAAAGGATCACATCCCCGGGTGCATTCCGTTGAGCCGCGCAATTCGCTCCGCGGTAGGCGGATGAGTGGAGAACAGGTTGCCGAAGCTGATACCGCCCAGCAGCGGCTGAATAATGTACATGTGCGCCGTCGTGGGCGAAGCCTGCATCGGAACCCGTTTCGCGTAGGTTTCCATCTTGCGCAGCGCACTCGCCAACGCCCCGGGATTGCCCGTAAAGTGCGCGCCGGTTGCGTCGGCCTGGTATTCGCGCGAGCGCGAAACCGCCATCTGAATCAGCATGGCCGCCAGCGGCGCAAGGATCATCATTGCCACCGCGGCGATGATGCCGCCTCCGCCCTCGCGGTCACGGTCGCGGCCGCCTCCGCCGAACATCGCGGCGTACCCGGCCATGCGCGCCAGGATGGTGACGGCACCGGCAAAGGTCGCGGCAATCGAGCTGATCAGAATGTCGCGATTGCGGACGTGGCCCAGTTCGTGCGCCAGCACGCCTTCCAGTTCGTCATCATCCAGCAGATCCAGAATGCCCGCAGTAACAGCGACCGAGGCGTGATTGGGGTTCCTGCCGGTGGCAAAGGCGTTGGGCGAGCCGGTCGGAATGACATAAATCTTCGGCATCGGCAGGCCTGTCTTGGCGCACAGGCGCTCCACAATCTGGTAAACGCGGGGCAACTCCTCACGCGTTACGGGCTTTGCCCCACTGGACATGATCGCCAGTTTGTCACTGAAGAAGTACGAAAAAAAGTTCATCGCGGCGGCAATGCAGAAGGCCATCACAGCACCGTTGCGGCCTCCGAGTGCCTGCCCTACCAGTACCAGAAAGACGGTCATCGCCGTCAACAAGAATGCGGTCTTGATATTGTTTCCCATGGCTATCTATGTAGATGCTAACCCAGAGCTGCAGGACGCGCCAATCTGCACAGGCCGCTAAGCATTTGACCCTGTTTGGGATAAGCTTCCCAGCCTCAGGCGGCCCGTTCCTTCGACCCGCCCAGTTCTTTGTTCATCAAGTGCGGCGCCATAGTCCGTGAGGCCCGCTGCAAGAGTCTGTGCCACAGCGGAAGCTTCAAAAAAACGCGCCGTTTGATCCCCGGCAAAGCCCATCAATGCCGGAATTGCCGCCGTGATTCCGGCAAGCCCTGAGTCGATCTTTCCGTGGGTTGCAAAGCTCATGGCCGGAACCACTCCGCCGGGATAGTCCGTGAAAAGAGTGTTGAGCATCACTCCGGCGCCGCACAAGAGGGAGCTGACGGAGGCACTCTTGTGCCGCCTCCAGAACAGAGCGCCTGCCGCCAGGAAAAGTGCGGCGACCGAGTAATCAACCACGCAATGGGCACCCGGGCCGATCACCTTCGGCAGACGGCGGGAAAAAATGGACGCACTCTTGTGCAGTATCGGCATCGCAATGAATCCTCAACCAATGCAGATGCACACCGCAGACGGGGTGTTGTGGATATTCACGCCCGGAAAAGTCAACGTGTAGTTGCGAATCGAACGTCTAGCTTCGATTGCGGGCCAGTGCGCGTTGCAAAGTCTGCTCCAGAGCGGCGCGAGCTTTAGCGTATTCCTCCGGCGAAAGCTTCCCCTGCTGATGTTCGATCTCCAACTGAAAAAGCTCTTCCTTTAATGCCTCAAGCAAAAGATTGGCCGGAGTCGCTGCGGCAAAGAGCTTGCGCGCGAGCCAGATTGTGGCGCGTCCTGCGCAGGCGCGGCAGCCAAAGGTGGCAACCGCTTCCTCCTGTTGCTTGCTTCGCTCATGGGTCCAGATGCCGCCACCCATCAGGACAATTCCCAGCGCTGCCAGAATGTACCAGCGATATTTCGCCAGGCCGTCAGGCGCATCAATCGGTCTGCCGAGTCCGCCACCCGGGCGACTGTCACCCTGCCGGGCCTCCGGATGACGCTCCGCCCTGCGCGCTGTCGCCGCCTTGCGCCCCAGCCTGTTCGTCCGGAATTGTACCCGTACCCGCGATCGTGTAGCTGAGGTCCTGACCGGCTTGTGCACGCATACTGACCTGTACATTGCTGCCGGGCTGGTTGCTCATCGCCTGGAATTGTTTCGCATCGCCGGGAGTAAACGTCATGCTGGATGGCAGCACCAGTACGTAATGGTCAAAGTTGCGCGTCAGCCGCGGAGAAAACGACGCCTTGCCGCCATAAGGCAGGTGGTAGGCCACCTGAAAGCGGCTCTCGCCGGGCTTGATGGCAAAGGAGAAAGCGTAGTGATTTTTCTGCTTCGCCGGAACCGGCTTTGCGGCGATGGGTTGGCCATTCGGAGCCTGCGCCTCACCAGCGTCGATTTGCGCGCCATCGGGCAGAACGAATTCAAAGGTCTCCGCCGAGGCAAGCGTGCGCGGCGGTTTGCTCTCGTTCTTGATCGCAAACAACTCAACCGCCTGCAATGTGGAACCCTCAGTCTGCAGCCGAACCACGTCGGCCGATCCGCTGATGCCTTCGACCGATGCCGCAGCGTCAAACACGGTCAGGTCCACCGTTGGCGTCCCCGGCGTGATCATCTTGAAATAATTGACGCCACTTTTTTCGGCGCGCGCCAGCCGTGGCCCTTGTGCGGCGGGAGCATCGAACTTGAAGTGTCCCTGGGCATCAGCCCTGGCCGTCGCAATCTCGGCCATGCCGCCCATCGGATCGACCAGCGTGACCGTCACTCCCGCAGCAGGCTTGCCGGTGGTACCGTTGGTCACCGTGCCGGTAACGCTCTCCGCCACGGCAGCGCCAGCCAGCAGTAGCAAAAACAAGAAAGTTGATACCCAGCGGTTGCTGCGCATCAGGCGACTACCTCGCGAGAGCCGCTCGCGTGTTCCAGTTCTTCAATCTCAGCCAGAATGTTGGCTGCCTCCTGTTCCATCGAGTCGCGCGTGGAACTGAAATCCGCATCACTGAGTTTGCCCGCTTTGTATTCAAAATTCAGATCGCGCAGGTTCTCAAAGGTCTGCTCCTTGCGCTCGTAGAGGAAGGCCAGTCGTGTCTTCTGTGTCGCGTGCTCCACGCTCGCCGGCTTGAAGATGTACACGAAAACGGCGACAGCGAAGATCGCGGTAACAAAGATGAGGAAAGTACTGCCGGTGCCATCCGGCTGCGTGCTTTGCATTTGCAACAGTGCGATCACAGTGAAGTCTCCTCGCGGGCGCGGCGGCGGAATTCATCCAACTCGCCTGAAGCAGAGCCCGCGGCATCAGAGGGCAAAGCTGGCGAGCGGCGTGTCCACGCCCGCACCACCAGTATCACCGCCGTCAAGCCAGCAAAGAAGATCACCACCGGCATGATCCAAGCCACGCGATTGAAGCCCGTCGTGGTAGGTGCGGCAAGCACGGTTGGTCCGTATTTAGTGACAAAGCCGGCAAGCACCACGTCGTCACTGTCGCCCCGATCCAGTGCCAGCTTCAACTCCTTGCGCATCTGCTCGGAACTTGGGCAACCTACGTGGTTGCACTCCAGCATGATCTGGCCGCAGCCGCACTGGCACATCAGGTTGTGGCCAAGGCGGTCAAAGCGCCGGCCGGTGCTATCTGTCGAAGCGCCCATCAGCAGCAAGGCGCTGACACACAACAGCAGAGCAGCCCAGCGGTGAAGCATGTTGCGACCGTTTCTCATCAATCTCAATCCGTTCCCCCGGCCTCCACCGGTGCGCGGCTCTCCGCCTCCACCGGCGCCCTGGCACGGCGCGGCGTGGAAGGCTTCTTGCGCTTGGCCTGCATATTCGGCACCAGCGCGATGATCGTCCCGATCAAAATGAAGTGCGCGCCCGCCCATATCCACCACACCAGCGGATTCAGATGCGCCTTGATGATGGGGTGACCGTTCTCCGGATTTTTTCCCGTGTAAACCAGGTAAAGATCTTCCATCACCGTGGAACGGTTGGCAACGATGGTGGCCGGTTGCCCGCTCGCCTTGTAGAAGCGCTGTTCCGGATACATCGTCGTGATCTGCTTACCGTTTTTATAGATGTCGAGAATGGCCCATTCGCTGGAAAAATTCGGCTTGTCATCCTGCGTGTAAGAGCGGCAGACCAGCGTGTAGGGTCCAATCTGCATCTTGTCGCCAAAGCCCAGCTCCTGCTCCGTGTTCTGGTAGAAGGCGACGCCCGCGAACCCGATCATCGTGACGATAACGCCAAGGTGAACGATGTATCCGCCATAACGGCGCGTGTTGCGGCGGGTCAACAGCCACATCCCGTGCAAGAGGTTGCTGCGATTGTGTCGCGCGATCACCAAACCGCCGCGGATGAACTCGCTGCCAATCGTAGAGGCCACCAGAACCGAAAGCATGATTGTCATCAGCGAGTAGAAATAGCTGATCTCCACCCATGGCCGGAAGCCGCGCACGATAAGCACCACGCCAACTGCAATCGCAATCAGCGCAGGAACCAAAAAGTTCTTCCGGATGCTCTCCGCAGAGGTTTTGCGCCACGCCAGCAGCGGCCCCACCGCCGTCAACAGCAGCAGGAAAAGCGCGATCGGAATGTTGACTTTGTTGAAGAATGGCGGTCCAACCGTGACCTTGTGTCCGGTCACCCATTCGCTAAGCACCGGGAAGAGCGTGCCCCAGAGCACGGCGAAAGCGGCCACCAGCAACAGCACATTGTTGAACAGAAAGCTGGACTCACGTGAAACCAGCGACTCGAGCTTGTGCTCACTCTCCAGGTGCGAGCGGTTGCGCACGTAGAAGAAAGCGCAAACCGCAAACGTAAGAGCGAGGAAGACGACGAAGTAGGGGCCAATGTCAGACTCAGCAAAGGCATGCACCGAACTGACCACGCCCGAGCGGGTGAGGAAGGTGCCAAAGATCGCCAGCAAGAAGGTGGAGAAGATCAGCCACATGTTCCACACCTTCATCATGCCGCGCTTTTCCTGCATCATCACCGAATGCAGAAAGGCGGTGCCGGTCAACCATGGCAGCAGCGAAGCGTTTTCCACCGGGTCCCAGCCCCACCATCCACCCCAACCCAGCACGCGATAGGCCCAGTACGAGCCGAGAAAGATGCCGCAGGTCAGGAACAGCCAGCCCACCATCGTCCAGCGCCGTGTGATGTGAATCCATTTTTCGCCGGGATACTTCATGATCAGCGCGGCCAGCGCAAAACAGAAGGGAACGGTCATGCCGACATAGCCCAGGTAGAGCATTGGCGGATGGATGACCATCTCCGGATACTGCAACAGGGGATTCAGGCCGTTACCGTCAGGAGGAATTGTCCCCGCGACCAGCGCGAACGGATGCGCCGCAAAATTGACCAGTGCCAGGAAAAAGATCTGGACCGCGCTGATCACCACCGATGCATGCGCCACCAGCCGCGTATCTACCTTGTGGCGCAGACGCAGCACTAGTCCGTAGGTGGCCAGCAGCCAGCACCAGAACAGCAGCGAACCCTCCTGCCCGGACCACAGTGCAGCGAATTTATAGGCAGCGGGAAGGGCGCGGTTGGAGTGATGCAGGATGTAGGCGACCGAAAAGTCATTATGGAACGCGGCATAGACCAGCACCGCGGAGGCTGCCGTCACTACCACGAAAACCGCGATTCCAGCGCGACGCGCCGTCTCGCCTAAACGATCATCGTTGCGAACAATGGCAAATAGTCCGGCGAGGAACGCATAAACGCTCAGAGCGAGGCCGAGCAGCAGAGTAAAGCTTCCAACTTGTGGCATGTGAGTGAGCGACAACAAAATCTGGAGTCATTGTGCACGATTTGAAGGCGAACCGCAACTCTACCGTCAGATTGCCAATTCGGGAGACATCCAGCCGTGTACAAATTTGAATGTCGGACATTCGCCTTAATTTGGTTCTACAACTTGGAATTAAGGTGGTGGGATTATGCTCGGTGAGCCGTCACGCCAGTCTCCTCTCCGGAGCCTGCCCTGAGGCCTCCTGACTGATTCAATAGAGTTCGCCCAACGCGAGCTCTATTTTTTTACACCGAAACTGACTCGCGGGCAATCCGCACAAGCTCATTGGGATCCATCGGCTTAAACATGACACTCACGTTCAGCCCGTCGTATTTGTCCTCAATTCCAACCATGCCGCTTAGCACCAGCACAGGCGTAGCTGGCAGGCTAAGGCGCATCTCGCGAACCAGATCGACACCTGTGCGTCCGGGCAGGAAGTGGTCGGTAATTACCAATCCGACTCTGTCTCCCGCCGCGCGGAGAAAAGCGAGCGCACCTTCAACGTTGGTTGCAACGTGTACTACCAAACCAGCATTGCGCAGAATGGTTTCCCGAATACGCAGCTGGCCGAGGTCGTCATCGACGATCAAAACCTCGAGCATGGACTCCTCTATCTGGACTCCTTAATATTTGGACCGCACTTCCGCCTCGGCGCGATGCCAATCTGCATCATGCAAGCCGTGCTGACCACCGCGCTGCCGGTAAATTTCGTAGGCGCGAAGGCGAATCTCTTCCTGTAGTTCGGCAGGCGCGGGCTGAGTCTTGTGTACGCTCGATGTGGAGAGTTGAGACTCATTACCTGCGGCAGATGCCACAAACTGCGCAACCGCCGGCTTCTTCGCGGCGGCCTTTTTAGCCGGGCTCTTTTTCGCCGCACTTTTCTTTGGAGTTGGCGTATCCGAAGAGTTCTTCTCTTTAGCCATATGTATTCACTGCCTCCAAAATTATGAAATTGGGCGGTGCCGAACCTCCAACATCCGCCCCACCCATTCTATAACGCCAGTGTATTTTACTTCGCCGCTCGCTGGTGAATTTGCAGTTGATTCTTCCTTGCGCGAGAAAAAATTCCGGCGAACCTACGCTGCTTCGCTTCATCCAGAACGGGAGCACTCCCACGGTGTGTGCCTTGAGAGCACCTTCTGCGGACCTTGTTAGAAAGACACAGACTTCGGCGCGCGGCACAGCTCGACAGCCTGACGGAAGTTCTTCTCCAAGCGCGCCGCAGATTCCACATCGCCGTCGAATTCCAATCGGAAGGCCCCTACGCGTTTCTGGCTCGCCGTGGCACAGTCGATAACGATCCCATCCTTGCTCTTCTTGCTGCATGTTGAGGTGGAGAAGATGCAATTCTGATTGGCGGCACAGGGCAATTCCAGGTAATTCTTCTTTAACTCGATGCTGTAAGGTTCAATGGCGCCCAGCGAGAAGTCGACACTCTCCGTATTCACCAATGCCTCTCCAGTGTTATTGGCTACTCGAACGGTGAGTTCGGCGCGGCAATTTTCGATTTTGTCCAGCCGAGTACTCCATCCATACAACCCTTTTCCGAGCACATAATCGCCATGGCTTTGCAGCTCGGTCTGTATTGCCGCCATCAGCTTCTGCATGGGTGGGCGCATGGGTACTTCATCGGCGGGATCGGCGGGTCGCGCAAACAGCAGCCCGGCTAAGCAAAGCACTACAAGGGCCAGCAAAAAAGGTCTATACATTTATCTCCGCAACCGGAAAGAGATTTTTTAGCTCAAGACAATTTCGATATTACATGCGGCCAGCCAAGCCAAGCCGTGTTACTTCCTCAGCATGCGTTACCAACGTAAGAGGGGATGAGGTACCGTAGGATACCCACAAAATCGCCGGCCCAAGGCATGGTGACCCCCCTCACAGCAGGAAAACCTATTGTCGCGTATGATTAGGAGTAATCCCCCAACCTGACGGCATAGGATGGCCGTCAGGTGGCAACTGCACGGCTCAAAAGAAAGGGCTCACTCAATGAATCAGGAGTCTGGCCGTTACGTGGTTTCGATTCAGGCGCAGGCATTTCGCAAAAAGACCCGCTATCACTGGATGATTTGCCTCGAAAATAATCCTGACGAATTAGTGTCATGGGGCCACGCCCCAACAATGGAACTGGCTGAAGTCGAAGCCCGCAACGAGGTCAAGGATTTAACCTCGGGACTGACCCAGGGCGGCCGCGTTGCCAGCACTTGTTACTCCTCCATTCACCACTGCTGAAGGACGTGTTGCCGGTATCTGCGAGAATCCTCCTGCAGGCCTAATCTCCTATTCCACCTCGTGTTTGGCGGTATAGCCTTCGCGCGCCACCACCTGGTACTTCAGCTCTTTACCTTTCTGATCTTTTACGATCAGCGGCTTGTCGGTTCCAGGCTGAACCACTTCCACCTTCAATTTGCGATAGGTGCCATCCAACTTGGCGTTGGTGGGGCGATAAGTGATGGTGTACTGGTTGCGCACCGCGGCAGAGATTTCACGGAAATCTTCGGGCAGTTCCGCCTCAAAGCGCGGACTGAACCAGCGTCCCCCGGTCATCTTGGCAAAGGTGTTCATCTGGTTGTCTGCCTGCAGAAAGTCCATTTCACGGATCGCCGACCTCGTGCCCCGCGCTTCCATATAGTTCCGCCAGAGAAAGCCGGTGCTGATTGTGTAAATCGTCACATTGGGCGTGGCTTTAATCTTCTTTAGCACCTTGTCGTAAGTGACTCTGCTGAAGGTATCCAAGCCGCTGCTGATCAGGATGATCTCCTTGCGCCCGTCGATGCGCTCCACCCGGTCCAGCGTGTCATACAGCGCATCGAAGAGGTTGGTATCGCTTAGCCCTGGTATGCGCAGCGTATTCAGCGCGCCGTAGATCGCCTTCTTGTCCGAGGTGAAGTCCACCAGGATGCTGGGCCGCAGGTCGTAGCTCACCACCGAAACATAATCGGTCGGCTGCATCTGATCGGTGAAGGCATAGGAGGCGCGCAACGCGTCGTAGAGGAACTGCCTTCGGCTGACCTGGAAGGCCGGCGTGGATGCAAACTCCACAAGCAGCACTGCCGTATAGCCCGCCTTGGTCAGACCAAAGCTCTGGATGGACTGTGAAATGTTGTCCTCCAGAATCCGGAACTGCTCTTTCTGCAATCCGGGAATGAACTGGCCATCCTTGGTCAGAACCAGTGCGTTTACCGAGACCAGTGGAACCTCGACATTGATTGAGTAACTCGGCATGCCTTCGGCAGGCTTTGGCGCGGGTGGCGGAGCGGGTCTGGCCGGCCGCTTGTCGACGTCCACCTTCGGGATTGCGTACGGTCCTGTGTCACTCTCCGGCCCTCCCGCCTCGGTGGGAGGAGCCTGCTTCTGACTGCTCGAGTTGGGTTGGCCGGTTGACTCCTGCGCCGCTAACGCCGACGGCGTCATTGCCACCCACAAAAGGACCAACACTAACCACCACGCCGGATTGCGCCGCATAGACTCGAAATTGGGATTCTTTCGTATCGGCATGAGGTCTGCCTCCCTGACAGAGTCTTGGTAAGTATAGATGCACGATTCCAGCTTTAGCGGCTCCGGTGGCGTCTTCCGGGTTACCTCCCTCCGGTCGAGTTTCTTGGCGGCTCGCAAGTCCCTTATTGCTGCAAGACAGGTTGGGGAGCAACTCGCCCGGCGATCCCATGTGCGCGGCGCCGCATCTCACAGCTTGCAGCCGCAGCCGTCTGATTTCCACAAATATATCCGCAAGGAGAATATATAAGAGATGAAAGCTCGTTTGTTTGCGGTTGCGCTTTTCTGCGCGGCGCTGCTGGCCGGCACCGCTGCTGCTAAGCCATATTCCGTCGCTTTTGTCGCACTGCCCGCGGCGATGTTTGCCCAGGGGAACGATCAAGATTGGGAGCACCACGATTGGGAGCACGATCCGCGCTTGGAAGGGAAAAGTGCCGCTCATCGCCAGGGCTTCCAGGATGGGATTACTGATGGGCACAGGGATCACGAAGCACGCAGACCCTGGCACTACGGCCCCGGCTGGAAGCATCCGGATCGCGGCTACCGTCCTGAATACGGCGACAAGCACGCTTACATGAACGAGTACAAAGAAGGCTACGAGCGGGGCTACAAGGACGGCTACGAAGACAGACACTAGCTCATACGCTGCGCACGGATCGCTTCCCTGAGCCATTACAGAAGCCCGGGTCTGCCCCGGGCTTCTTGCCGACTACAATACTCGCCAGTGACCTAGCCCCGTTCTTGATCCAGTCAGTTAGCCTTACGCCGCACGCATGGCGATTGCAATATCGTCACCTGTGCGAGTCGATTCTTCCTCAGCCGATTGTTCCTGGGCGTCCCTGGTGCTGAAGCGCTCCCCAATGGCGATATCCATACTGAACGCTAGTTCATCTTCACCACCAGCGTCACAATCCACCGTGCTGTTCATTGCTACAACCCGCGACGGCGCATCTGCCGACGCGCTCAGCCAGTTCATCGGGTATTCCATATAGAAAGCTAAGGCAGTGTGGAAAAAAACAGGCGTGAACCACAGTGCATCTCTGTACATCTGGAGTGCGCATGAATTTAAACGGACCACCATATCGAGCGATGCCATCTCCATTCTCCATGCTCGACTCACGCCTTGCGCGCATAGGTCCTGGAAATCATTCGGGAATCCGGAATTCGTTGGGGGGCTGCTTGCTAACGTGAAAATGGGATTCATTGGCTCCTCCTTTTTGCTTGCGTTGAGATAGGTGAGATACCAAACGCGCCCGTTAAGTTGTGAAAGAGCAGCAAGGAATGCTCGAATTTAACAGGGTATTCAAACAACATTCCTCCCTAACTTACTCAAAAGTCGATAGCAATAAAGTCAGTCTATCTCTGCCATCGAAACTTTCAATACCGCGCGCCACGAATCTGCAATGATTCGCGAATCTGGACCTATTTAGGAAATGAAGTACGTTAGGAAATTAAGTAAGCAAATCGGCGAATCCACAGCACACCGAAGCAACAGGGAATCGCCACCAAAACATCTGACTGCCATCACCCGACAACCGAATCCATTACCAGCGAAAGCCTTAACCAGTTTCAACTCATGGAGGAAGATGATGGCAGAACATAAATTTGAGAACGAAGCTCGGGACGCACAGAAATCGTTCCGCGCCCAAAATCCAGCAAACGACGTCTATCAAACAAGCGTTGACCTCTTCAGAAAGGGAATTGAGCGCAACATTCAGATACAGAAGCATGCCCTGGATGCAGTTTCCCAGCAGAATGCAGAAACCTCTGAACTGTGGAGAACAATGGTTCGGGACTTCCCCGGAGCCGAGACCATGTTGAACATCGCCGAACAGACGGTAGAAAGCTTGGTTGAGATGCGCAGGAGACATCTGGACAAGTGGGAGGAGCAGAGTAACAAATGGGCGGAGTCAGCCAAAACGCCAGGCGAGCGGGCCGCGCGCCCCGCCCACGAAATGCGGGAATCAACCGCAACGCAACGGGAACACGCAAAATCGGCATAGAACCACTCGGCCCGCTCACCGAGGCTTTTTCAATCCCTGATCTCTTTTCCACTGTTTTCGTGCTCGATCTGCAATTGCCCCTTGCTGCCGGGCGATATAACATCGCTGGATGGATCGAGATCAGGGAGAGCGGGCACGGCTGGTGGCCGGCAGTGTGCTGGAGGGCGAAGAAGGCTTTGAGCTAAAGCTGCGGCCGCAGCGCTTGCAGGAATTTATCGGCCAGCCGAAGGTGAAGGAGAATCTGGCCGTGGCCATTGCCGCGGCGCGGGCGCGTGGCGAGGCCTTGGATCACATACTGCTCTATGGCCCGCCGGGGCTCGGCAAAACGACCTTGGCAACCATCATCGCCAACGAGTTGGACGCGGCGTTTCAACAGACCTCCGGGCCCACCCTCCAAATCAAAGGGGACCTGACGGCGATCCTCACCAACGTGCAGGCCCGCCAGGTGCTGTTTGTAGACGAAGTGCACCGTCTGCAGCCCGCCCTCGAAGAACTGTTATATTCGGCGCTGGAAGACTGCCGGCTCGACATCATGGTGGGGCAGGGCCCCTCGGCGCGGACCCACTCGTTCGAGATTCCCCCATTTACATTTGTGGCCGCCACCACGCGGATCGGCCTGCTCTCGGCTCCGCTGCGTTCGCGCCTCGGCCTTGTCCTGCGTCTGGAGTTTTACTCCCATCAGGATTTGCAGATCATCGTGAATCGCTCGGCGCAGATCTTGAACGTCGGGGTTGATGACGATGCTGCGCTTGAGATTGCAACCCGTTGCCGAGGAACACCGCGCGTCGCCAACCGTCTGCTGCGTCGAGTGCGCGACTATGCCCAGGTGCGCGGAACCGGCCACATCGACTGTGCCACCGCCAAGGCTGCGCTCGAGATGCTGGAGGTCGACGAGCATGGCTTCGACGAAGTGGACCGGCGCCTGTTGCTGACCATCATCGAAAAATATCAGGGCGGTCCTGTGGGCGTGAATACTCTGGCGGCGGCCTTGGCCGAAGAGCCCGACGCGATCGAGGAAATTTACGAGCCGTTCCTCATCCAGATCGGATTTCTGGACAGAACTCCGCGGGGAAGAGTTGCGACCCAGCTAGCCTATAAGCACTTTGGCGTAGAGCCTCCGAAGAGGCAGAACATGCTTTTCTAGTGCAGGCTGAGGCTGGGCAGGCTCAGTGGGCATTAGCAGGCTGAGGGTGTCCTGCACGAAGTGAAGAATCCCAGCAGCGCCCCGAGGGGTCATTCTGAACGAAGTGAAGAACCCCAGCAATGCCCAAATCTGCTGCGCCGCCTCAAGCTTCCCAACCGGCAACTGATTCTTCTTTTGTCCGTCGCGCCGTTCGCTGCCATGGGAGAGGCATGGCGCACATTTTCCTCCGCGATTCGCGACCGTATGAGCAACTTCGGGCAGTGACACGGGTTCAAGACTAAGAAGCAAAACACAGCAGTCGCCGAGGACAAATACAAGATGAAAAGTTATGCCAAGCTCTTTCTTGCCGCAGCATTCGCGGTTTTGTTGATGACCACCTTTGCCGCAGCCGACACACCCGGCTCACATCCCGCCTACCTGCACGCCCTCACCGATCTGCGCCACGCGCGCGCGCACCTCCAGGGCGCGACTCCAAACGCGCGGATTGATGCCGACGAACAGCGCGCCATCGACGAGATCGACGCGGCGATCCGCGAAGTGAAGGAAGCCTCCATTGACGATGGCAAAAACCTGAACGATCATCCTCCGGTGGACGCCGGCATGGACCGGCCCGGCCGCTTGCGCCGCGCTCTCGAACTGCTCGACCAGGCACACAATGACATCGACATGCACGAGTCCGACGGCTATGCAAAAGGAGTGAAAAAGCGCGCCCTGCACCACATCGACGAAGCGCGCAAGTCGGTTCGCGACGCGATAAAGGTTCGGCAGCACGAGTAAGCAAGAAAGCGTGAGCGCAAAAAAAAGGGCAGCCCTCGCGGCTGCCCTCGATTTCGTCGGGTGGACTACATCTGCGTCGTGCCTTTCGAAGCAAATGTAGAGAACTCCGCGCAGATCGCTGCTCTTATTCTTCTTCCTCTTCTTCCACACCCGCTCCGGCCGCCTTGGCTGCGGCAATAATCTTTTCCTGCTGCAGTTGCGGAACGAAGTCGTAGTGGTCCATTTCCATGCTGAATGAGCCACGGCCCTGTGTCATCGCCGTCAAGTCGGTGCCGTAGGTCAGCATCTCCGCCATCGGGCAATGGGCGCGCACGATGGTAGCACCAGCCTTGTTGTCCATGCCCTGGATGCGTCCGCGGCGTGAGTTCATGTCGCCCATGATGGCCCCCGCAAACTCGTCGGGGACGCTGATTTCGACCTGCATGATGGGCTCAAGAAGAGCGGGCTTCGCGACTTCCATGGCTTTTTTGAAAGCAATGCGTCCGGCTTTCTTGAAGCTAAGTTCATTGGAATCGACGTCGTGATAGCTGCCGTCGTAGAGGCTGACCTTGAAGTCGACGACAGGGTATCCGGCGAGGAATCCACGGGCGGCTGCTTCGATGATTCCCTTTTCGACGGCGGGGATGTAGTTCTTGGGAATGGACCCGCCGAAGGTGTCATTGGAGAACTCGAACTGCCCGCCACGGGGCAACGGAGCCATCCTGATTTTGCAATCGCCGAACTGGCCATGTCCGCCTGACTGTTTCTTGTGCCGCCCCTGAACCTCGGCCGTGCCGCGGATGGTTTCGCGGTAGGGAACCTTCGGCGCCTTCAGAACGACCTCGGTGTGATAGCGGCGCTTCAGCTTGCTGACCACGACCTCGATATGCTGCTGGCCGGTTCCCGCGATCAGGAAATCCTTGGTCTGCGGATCGCGGTAGAAGCGCAGCATCGCATCTTCTTCCATCAGCTTGTGCACGCCAACGCCGAGCTTGTCCTCGTCGGCGCGGGTCTTGGGCTCAATGGCGAAGGTGATGGCAGGTTCAGGCAGGGTCACCGCCGGGTATTGAATTGCAGCCGACTTGTCGCCGAGCGTGTCTCCCGTGAGGGTCTCCCTCAGTTTGGCTACGGCGCCGATGTCTCCGGCTGAAAGCTCGGTCACCGGCAATAGCTGTTTGCCCAGAATGGCGGAGATGTGGGCGAACTTTTCCGTCGTGCCACGGGAGTAGTTGGTGACCGAAGCGTCATTCTTCAGCACGCCGCTAACTACCTTGAAGTAAGAGATGCGTCCGGCAAAAGGATCGCTGACGGTCTTGAAGACGAACAGCGAGAGCGGCTCACCGGCGGCGACTTTGCGCGCCGGAGGCTCAGCCTCCGCAGTGGCCGGGACGCCGGCGATGGTCTTGCGTTCGGTGGCCGAGGGAACGTAGTCGATGAGGAAGTCGAGAATCTCGTCGCTGCCGATGTTGCCCAGGCCTGAGGCGAACAGCACAGGGAAGAGACGGTCGTCGCGGATGGCGTTATGAATGCCCGAGACGATGTGCTCTTCTGCGATGGTTCCGGTGTCGAAGTACTCGCTCATCAGATCGTCATCGCCTTCGGCCACCAGTTCCACCAGCGCCTCATGCGCCGCCTTGGCCTGCTCAGCCATCTCGGCGGGAATCTCTTCGACCTTGGAGCGGCCATTGCCGCCCATCTCATAGTAGTAGGCCTTCATCCTCACCAGATCGACGACGCCCTTGAAGTTCTTTTCCGCTCCAATGGGGAGCTGGACCGGAACTACGTTACGGCCGAAGGTGCTGGTCAGTGAGCTCATCACGCGCTCAAAGTCGGCGCGTTCGCGGTCCATGCGGGTGCAGACGACAATCCGTGGCAGCTTCAGCGCGTCGGCGTGGTTCCACACCTTCTGCGTCACCACCTGTACACCGGAGACCGAATCCACCACCACCAGGGCGGCATCCACGGCGGGAATTGCCAGCTCGGCTTCATGCACAAACATATTGAAGCCCGGAGTATCGATAATGTTGATCTTGACCTTGTTCCACTCGAAGGCCGCCAGCGCGGCGGAGATCGTCATCTGTCGCGAGATTTCTTCTTCGTCGTAATCGGTGGTGGTGCTGCCGTCATCCACCCGGCCCAGCCGCGGAGTGCTGCCCGCGGTGAACAGCAGGGCGGAGACAAGAGAGGTTTTGCCTGAGTGAGAGTGGCCAATCACAGCCACGTTGCGGACATTTTCACCTTCGTAGGTCTTCACTAAATGACTCCCGAGAGCTTTGATTCAATCCCTGTAGCCAGCTATGCGAGGCTGCGCCCGAAAGCAGCGGCAACCAGACGAACACCTTGCAGAAACATTCGCCGACGGCGCCCGCCTCAAAAAGCGGCGAGCGTCTTACTTCTAAAGCACCTTCCTGAAACCTGCGCAAACCAACTCGACCAAACAGCCATTCCGCTGCCCGACGGCGCCCGCCAAACGCGCGCCTCAGGATCCCCAAAGTGGGACGGAAGGGCAAACCGTGAACTCCTTGCAGCACCAAACAGAAGAAACACCAAAGCTAAGCATCGTAGCACAGCGCCCGAGCTGGCTCAATTTTCATCAGAGCGTCACAATTCTATTCCATTAGTGTGATACACGAGCGCGCGAGAAGCTGCCATAGCTCTGGCTCACAGAACGATGTGACGACCCGTGTACGTCCGGAGAATTGTCCAGAGCGCAAGCCGCCGATCTGCCCTTCTTTGGCCATAATCCCCGCTTGCGCCCACAATCACCCTGGCGAGGGGTATCATGTCAAACTATGAAAAATCGCGCCTCGCAAACTCTCAGATGCACTCTCCTACTCATCGCTGCCGTCGTCGCCTGCGCCATAGCGGCAGCGGCCCAGCAGAAACGCATCAGCCCCCACGAAACCATCAGCACCGTAGTCGACGGCAGCCGGGTCACAATCGTTTACGGACGGCCATACACCAAAGACCCAAAGACCGGCGCGCAACGCAAAATCTGGGGCGGCCTCGTGCCCTATGGCAAGGTCTGGCGCACCGGAGCCGATGAGGCCACATTGCTCATCACCCAACAGCCAATCCAACTGGGTGGCGCCACCATACCCGCTGGCGCCTATACGCTGTGGACGCTGCCCACCGAAGCTGGCGCGAAGCTGATCGTCAATAAGCAGATTGGACAATGGGGCCAGAGCATGAATGACCCCAAGCTGGTTTATAACGAGGCGCTGGACGTGGCCAGAATCGACCTGAAGAAAGAAGCTTTGAAAGACCCGGCGGACCAGTTCACCATCTCGATCGAAAAAGATCCTGCGGGCGGTGGTGTCCTCAAACTAACGTGGGAGACCACCCAGTACTCAACGACTTTCAAGGTCAAAAAGTAATTTCGCCTGTTATGGCGATCTGCGTCTTACCCCAGCCGGGTGCCCCAGGTTCGCGCCTTCTTTTGGCGCTAACCTGGGAAAGCAGAAACCTCCCGGCTCCTCGCCGTCCGCTCCCATTCGATTTCGGGCAGCACAAAGGGCACGGCCGAAGCCGTGCCCGTCGAGTACAAAAAGAACTAGTCGTGCACTCCATCCATAAACGCCCGCAGCTTGCGTGAGCGCGATGGATGCCGCAGCTTGCGCAGGGCTTTCGCTTCAATCTGCCGGATGCGCTCGCGGGTGACCGCAAACGATTGCCCCACCTCTTCGAGCGTATGCTCGCTCCCATCTTCCAGCCCAAAGCGCATCTTGATGACCTTTTCCTCGCGCGGCGTCAACGTGCGCAGTACCTGCGAAGTCTGGTCCTTGAGGTTCACGTTGATCACCGCCTCGGCAGGCGAGACCACGGCGCGATCCTCGATGAAATCTCCAAGGTGCGAATCTTCCTCTTCGCCAATCGGAGTTTCCAGCGAAATAGGTTCCTGTGCAATCTTGAGCACCTTGCGCACCTTTGCCACGGGGATGTCCATGCGCCGCGCAATCTCTTCGCTGGTCGGCTCGCGCCCCAACTCCTGCACCAGCTGACGCGAGGTGCGGATCAGCTTATTGATCGTCTCGATCATGTGTACCGGGATGCGAATGGTGCGCGCCTGATCGGCGATGGCCCTGGTGATGGCCTGGCGAATCCACCACGTAGCGTAGGTGGAGAACTTATATCCGCGCCGGTATTCGAACTTATCGACCGCCTTCATCAGGCCGATATTGCCTTCCTGGATGAGGTCGAGAAACTGCAGCCCGCGGTTGGTGTACTTCTTCGCGATGGAGACGACCAGCCGAAGGTTGGCCTCGATGAGCTCGCGCTTGGCGTGCTCGGCATCCATGTCTCCCTGGATGATCTCGCGCTGCGTGCGCTTGAGCTCCGTGAAGACCGCTCCGGCTTCCACCTCGATGCGTTCCATGTCGGTTCGCACCGTGCGAATCTGCTTGCGGATTTCCTTCTTCTGCTCTTCGTTCTTAGTGAACTCACAGCGCTTTTCAAGGTTGAGAACCTGGCGGTCGAGCGCCTTCATGTTCTCCACCGTCTTGTTCACGCGGTCGATGAGGTGCTTGCGCTCCTGGTTGGTAAAGCGCAGGTTGCGAATCGAACGGCTCACCTCGACCTGTGCGCGGCCAAGTCCCCAGTGCAGCTTGCGATGGTCGCGCTGTTTCTTCTTGTCCTTGCCCGCCACGCCCAACTCAGAGAGCTTGACCGCAAAGGCGAGACCGCGCTTGTAATGGCGGCCCAGGTCGTCAATCTTTCCGGAGATATCCTTGAAGCGGGCCTGCAACACGTCGTCGGTGATCTCTTCCTCGTCGAAGACCACCACTTCTTTCACCGAACGCACGCCGCGCTTCAGATCTTCGCCGATGCCAAGCACTTCCCGGATCACAATCGCCGAGCGCGACAGAGCCTTCAGCACGCGCAGTTGTCCGCGCTCGATGCGCTTGGCGATTTCGACCTCGCCTTCGCGGGTGAGCAAAGGCACCGTGCCCATCTCGCGCAAATACATGCGAACCGGGTCGTTGGTCTTCTCAAGCGCGCCGGGAGTAAGGTCGAGCTCAACGTCTTCAGACTCCTCATCGGGCTCGAACTTCTTCTCCGAGGGGAGCTTCGTGTCTTCCAGGACATTGATTCCCTGGGTTCCGATCATTCCGAGCAAGTCGTCAAGATCGTCGGGTGAGTTGATATCGTTGGGCAGCAGGTCATTCACTTCGTTGTAAGTGAGAAAACCTTTTTCCTTGCCGGTATCGATCAACTTCTGAATATCTTCGTATTTATCGTCAAGAGCCAAGAGCAATATCCTTCACTGGCGCCATAGGCAGCCGAAAAACCGTCAGCGGCGGGAAGATCTCCGCCCAAAAGTCACAAGTCGGCCTTTCGGCCTTACAGGCCAAAAAGTAAGCCGAAACCCTCATATTTTACCACGTAGTGCACAACAGGGCCGCTCCGCAACGGAAAGTCGCCATTTTGGCGAGGAGGCATTAAGCCTTTTAGATGGCGGAGAGTCGTCCCGAGCTTCGGGAACTTAACTATTTTCGCAGAGAACTGCCCGGAAAGCAAGGGCCGCGCCTGCAACGGAATCGGTGTCCAGTGCTGCCCACCCGGCTGCGAAGCCCTCTCTTTGGCGAATGTAGGGAGGTGCCCGCCGCTCAGAGCATCCCCGAGCGATAGACAATCCACCAACTCAGCCACAACGCAGCGAACATCTCCGCTATCGCCCAGCCTAAGGGCAAGAAGTAGCCGCCAAGGCTGAGAAGGGTAAACAGAACCCAGAAGATCTTGCGGTTGGTAGAGTACGTGTTCACAGATTTTGATTCTACGGAATTTGTGGCCAAATTGCCGTCCGGCACCGCGCACTTTAGTGCCGCCGCTTTCCGGAGATATGGCGAACCCGCATGGCGAAAACGCGCGTCTTCTCTTGCGAACTGGCTATGTACTCTTCGCCTTCCTTCACAAACTGTGGCGCGTACTTCTCCACCAGCCAGCCCAGTGCAGCTATTTTCTCCGCGCCCACCAGTTCACGGATCTCGCCCTCGGCGATTGCGCTCTCATAACGTGTGCTGAATTTTTCGGGCAGCACTTCGGTTGCGCCCACCACGCAGAAGCTGGCGAGGGCGCCGGAACTCAGGTTCTCCAGCTTGCGTCCTTCAGGAGCGGAGTGAAAGTAAATCTCACCCTCGCGGTACACATAGCTAAGCGGCACTCCATACGGCTCACCCTCCGGCCCAACCGTGCTCAGCACACCGTACTCACCGCCGCTGAGCAGCTCGCAAGCTTCTTCCGCGCTGCTCTCCCGGTCCTTGCGCCGCACTGGCCGTTCCATCTCAACTCCCCGTGCTGGATGTAAACCTGCTCTGACGGATCATACATCCGTTTTAGACAACTCCGGTCGCGGCAACTTTCCGGTGTGCGCAACTCTCTAATCGAATGTTTGACGGAGGTTGCCATGGCACTTCGAGAGTTTAAGCCCAAGCCATCCATGGAGCAGCGCAGCTTTTCCAAACCGGATGAGACCCGCAAGTTCAGCCTCGGAAAGGTAGATGTGGTTACGCTCGGGGGTGCGACCTTCGGTCGCGCCGTCTTCGAACCAGGCTGGCGCTGGTCCACCTGTGTAAAGCCCGTAGCGCAGACCGAGAGCTGCCAAGCCCCGCACCTCAACCTTCACATTTCCGGACGAATCCACATCGTGATGGATGACGGTACGGAACGCGAGTTTGGCCCCGGTGAGATATCAGAGATTCCACCCGGACACGATGCCTGGGTGGTCGGCCACGAACCAGTGGTCGTCATCGATATATCCGGCATGGAGAACTACGCCAAACAGAAGAAGTGAGTCAGCTGGCGCTGCCTCTCAAACCGTAGCCGCGTGACGCAGCGCCCGGTCCACTTCCTGCTTTTCCTGGCCAAGGCGGGCGACCTCTGGATAGTTATTGCTGCGCGCGGCTTCAGCGATTTGGCGAACGAGTTCGCTCCGACGGTGCTCAAGCTGGCGACGCCGCAGCGCTCCGATCGATTCGTGAAGTAGCTCGGCGCTGAGCGCCTCGTGGTCCTTCATTAGCACGGACATGAACAGCGCGCGATCCTCTTCCGTCAGCGCCAGCGTCATCAGGTCGGCACCCTCGGACAATCCCTTCAGTACGGCGTCGATGAGCGCTTCCGCCCGCAGCCCCTTGTGCAACTGCTCCGCGCTCAGCGTGTAGTAGGCCTGCTCAGCGGGGTTGTAAACCTGCTCCTGTCCATTTTCATCCTGAAAGGTAAACGCCAGCTCGCGCCCCGAGCTCAGAGCCTGCAGCAGAATTCGCTCAGCCTCGGTCAACGCAGTCTCGGGCGCCGGAGCCACTTTCGTTGCCGTGCGCGCTCCCGCCACATGGCGCAGCTCCTGGCGCAAAACGGCTGAGTCTATTTGCAGCTTCTGTGCCACATCGGCGGCCAGTTCGTCGCGCACAATGCGGCTCGGAATGCGCTGGATGTGCGGCAGAAGGTAATTGATCGCCTTCACCTTGCCTTCCGCCGTTCGCGGAAACTGCGCCTGCGCCCGCTCGATCAGGTAATCGAAATATTTCTGCGAGCCCTGCAGAGCCGCGCCATAGGCTGTAGCGCCCTTACGCCGCACGTACAGGTCGGGATCGAAGCCCTGTTCGAGCGTCACCATGCGGATCTCAAAGTCCTCGCTCACCAGCAAGGCCAGTGAGCGTTCGGCCGCCGCCGCTCCCGCCGCGTCAGGATCGAAATTAACCACAATCTTCTTGCTGAAGCGCGCCAGCAGCCGCGCCTGCGGCTCCGTAAAGGCCGTGCCGCTCGAAGCAATCACGTTGTGGAATCCCGCGTTGAACACCGAAATGCAATCCATCTGTCCTTCCACCAGCACGATGTAATCAAGTCGGCGGATCGCCTCCTTGGCCAGGTGAAGATTGAACAGCACGCGCGACTTGCTATAAATGGGCGTCTCCGGCGAGTTCAAATACTTCGGGCCGGACTTCTCATCCGTAGCCAGCGTCCGCCCCGTAAAGGCAATGACCTTGCCGCTCTCATTGCAGATCGGAAAGACAATGCGGTTACGGAACTTGCTATAGAGCGCAGCAGGCGCGGGCTTGGCCGCCTCGCCGTTACGCGTCGCATCATTACGCACGGCATCGGAGCCCGCCGCATCCCCGCGCAACCCCTCCGCGCGAGCATCGCCCCGCTCCTTCCAACTGAACAGCCCGCTCTCGCGCATTGCCTCTTCGTCGGCCATTCCCTTCAGCTTGTCGCGCAGCAGAAAGCCCGACTCCGGCGCAAAGCCAATGCGGAAGCGCGCAACGGCCTCGTCATTGAGGCCGCGCCCGCGCAGGTACTCACGCGCCGCAGCGCCCTCTGGCCGTGCGAGCTGCTCCTGAAACCACACGCAAGCGGCCTCATGCAGATCCAGCAACTGCCCCCGCGTGCGCGCCTCTCGGGCCTCCTGCGGCGAACTGAACTGCGCCTTGGGAGCGGCGATGCCGAGCTTCTGTGCCACCGCTCGCACCGCCTCCGGAAAAGTTATGTTCTCGATCTTCTGGACGAAGGTGAAGACGTCGCCCGAGACTCCGCAGCCAAAGCAGTGAAAGTATTGCCGGCTGGCGTGCACCGAAAACGACGCTGTCTTCTCGCCATGGAAAGGGCACAGCCCGGAGTAGTTTTGCGCTCCCGCCTTGCGCAGCTTTACGTACTCGCCGATGATGCGGACGATGTCGGCCTGCTGCTTGACCGTGTAGGCGAAGTCTCCGGGGTTAGCCACACCACTAGTCTGCCCCATCGCGGCCTCGCCTGCTGACCTTCGCGCCTCATCTCTGTGGAAAACCTGTGACAATGGCCCTTTTGGCCCTGCAAGCCGGCGCGGGGTTGTGCAAAATGTGACTTGATTGGTGCATGTGAATCTCTGGGTTTCACCCCCATTAGCAAACGTAGCGTCGACGGTGCCCCACACCTGCCGTACTCAGCAGATGTGGGTCTTCGCGCTAAACCCTTACTTGTCTTTACAGGATGGGCCACGTAGCGGTTAGGCGGCCTTAGGCATCTCGCTATACTTCTTAATCGCTCTTTCAAACCCCGGCGCGGCCTTCTTCAAGTCGGCCAGAGTCATCGCAGGACGAAGCTCCACACGGGCGCCAAAAGCGAGAAACCACGGCTCGGCCAGCACCGGAATCTCCGACTCATCTTTGAGATTGCAGAAGATAAACCCTGTCCGCGCTCCATTTTCTTCAGCAAAGTAGGCCGCCTCGGGCTTCATGTCGTTAAGAATCGACTCAATCGTACTTCCCAGGCTGCCGTCAATGACACGCTGGTTACCGATATCGGTTGGAATGGATACCTTAAACAGGCAACGCATAGACTCCTCCTTGTATGACTCGCGCGATTAGAGCCTGAACTGCACAGTGGAGTTGTCCGCCGCTCAGGAATTGTCTGCCGCTCGTCTATGCATGAGTGTGGGGACCCACGCACGCCATTTGACTCCGCACCGGCTCTTAACCTTGAAACTTTGAAACCTGCGAAACCTTGAAACCTCAGCCCCTGCTCTTCGCTTTCCTCTTCCCGTTCTCACCTTCCGGCTCAAACACCGCGCGATGCTTCGGATCGGCTGCCATGCTGCGGCAGACGTTCACAAACGCCATGCCGGCGTGCGAGAGCGTTGCCCCCTTGCGCGTCACCAGCCGCAGCGTGCGCTCCAGCTTCAGATCTTCCACCGCCACCGCCACCAGTTCGCCGCGTTGCAGCTCGCCCTCCACGGACATCCTCGGCACCAGCGCTACTCCGTTCCCCATCCGCACAAAATCCTTGATGCTGGTCAGGGTTGGCAGCTCCACGTCCAAGTGCAGCCTGGTGTGGCTTTTCTTGAACGCTTCAATCACCTTGATCCGCAGCGGTGAAGTCACGTTATGCGCCACGAATGACTCCGCCCCAAGATCCAGAATGCTCACCTTCTCGGCCGTTGCCAGCGAGTGCCCCGGATAGACCACAAAGATCAGCTCGTCCCGGTAAAAAATCGTCGAGCTCAACTGCTCGTCTTCCGGCTTGAACGACAGCACTCCAAACTCCGCCTGGTGCATCAGTATCTGCCTTGACACGTCCCCCGATAGCGTGCGCTGCACTTGAATTTTGATCGATGGATGCATCCGGTGATATTGGTGCAATATCGGCAGCAGGCATAGCGACGTAAACTCATTGGCCGCCACCGTCAGCTTGCCCTCGTGCAGACTGCGCAGCTCGGTAATGGCCTCGCGTGCTCGCTCGCGCAAATTCAGCAACTCTTCGGCGTACTCCAGCAATACCTTTCCCGCTGCCGTCAGCGTGCCATCGCGTGAGGAGCGCTCGAAGACCTTTTCGCCCACCGTTTCTTCCAGCTTGCCGATCGTCTGGCTCACCGCTGACTGCGTACGATGCAGCCGCAACGCCGCGCGCGAGAAGCTGTGTTCCTGCGCTACGGCAACAAAAGCCTCCAGTTGATAAAGGTCCACGATTAGCCATCCCTGTACAAAGGATTAGTAGCGCTTATTAAATCATATTTACTTATGCATGGAAAAATAAAAGTAGTTTGACTAATGACAGAGAAGAGCTGATTGTGTGTCTATGGACACTGACGTATTGGCCCCTATCGATCAGGTTCTCATCTTTGACACCACGCTGCGCGATGGCGAACAATCCCCCGGCTGCAGCATGAACACCGACGAAAAGCTTGCCGTCGCTCACCAACTTGAGCGCCTTGGCGTCGATCTCATCGAGGCTGGCTTTCCCATCGCCTCGCGTGGCGATTTTGAAGCCGTCCAGCGCATCGCCAAAGAGGTTCGCGGAGTCCGCGTTGCCGGCCTTGCCCGTTGCGTCCGCAATGACATTGACACCGCTGCACAGGCTCTCAAGGGAGCCGCCCGCCCGCGCATCCATACCTTCCTCGCCACCAGCGACATTCATCTCGCCTTCAAGCTCAAGCTCTCCCGTCAGGACGCGCTCCGCACTGCCCGCGAGTGCGTCGCTTACGCCCGCACCCTCTGCGATGACATCGAATTTTCGCCCGAGGACGCAACCCGCTCCGATCCCGCTTTCCTCTGCGAACTGCTCCAGGCCGTCGTCGATGCCGGTGCCACCACCCTCAATATTCCAGACACCGTCGGCTACACCATGCCCGGCGAATTCGGCCGCCTCATCCGCAGGATTCGTGAGACCGTAAAGGGCGACAACATCATCATCTCAGCCCACTGCCACAATGATCTCGGCATGGCTGTTGCCAACTCCCTGGCCGCCGTGGAAGCCGGTGCGCGCCAGCTCGAGTGCACCATCAACGGCATCGGCGAGCGCGCCGGAAACGCTGCCCTCGAAGAACTCGTCATGGCCCTTCACGTCCGCTCAGACGTCTATCCGATCTCCTGCGCCGTCGATCGTTCCCAGCTCTACGCCACCAGCCAGATGCTTTCCCGCACCCTTGGCTTCAACGTCCAGCCCAACAAGGCCATCGTCGGACGCAACGCCTTCGCTCATGAGGCCGGAATTCATCAGCACGGCGTCCTCAGCAATCCCCTCTGCTATGAGATCATGACCCCCGAGTCCGTCGGCATGCCCGCCGATCGCATCGTCCTCGGCAAACACTCCGGACGCCATGCCCTCCTGCATCGCCTCGTCGAGCTAGGCATGAGCGTGCGCGGCGATGAGCTTGATGCTCTTTACACCAAGTTCACCCATCTGGCCGACCGCAAGAAAAAGGTTTACGATCAGGACTTGATCTCGATGGTCATCACCCATCGCGGTCCGCTCGGCGAAGCGCCGAGTCTGGTGGCGGCACAACGTTCATGAAGTTGAGTATTACCGTTCTTCCCGGCGATGGAGTTGGACCGGAGGTCACGCGTGAAGCCGTACGTGTCCTGCGTGCCGTCTCTGACTTCGGTGGCTACGATTTCCGCTTTGAAGAATCTCCAATCGGTGGCCAGGCCGCACTCGACTTCGGCTCGCCCTTTCCCAATCAGACCCGCCAGCGTTGCCTTGCCTCCAGTGCCGTCCTCCTCGGTGCCGTTGGTGGCCCGCAGTTTGATTCACTTCCTTCCGATCTGCGTCCCGAAGCTGGCCTGCTCGCGCTGCGTCAGGCTCTTGGCTGCTTCGCCAATCTGCGTCCCGCGATTGCCTACGAATCCATCGCCGACTGCTCTCCGCTGCGTCCTGAGCGCATCCGCGGCACCGACATCCTCATCGTGCGCGAGCTTCTCGGCGGACTCTACTTCGGCGAACCGCGCGCCATCGACGCCGATGCTCATTGCGCCTTCAACACCATGCGCTACACCGAGCAGGAGATTGAGCGCGTTGCCCGCGTCGCCTTCCGTCTCGCCCAGGGCCGCCGCAAAAAGCTGGTTTCCGTCGATAAAGCCAATGTGCTGGAAACCTCGCGCCTCTGGCGCCAGGTCGTCACCCGTATCGCCGCGGAGTTCCCCGAGGTCTCGCTCGAACACGCACTGGTCGACTCCTTCGCCATGAACGTCATTACTCATCCCACCCATTACGATGTCGTGGTCACCGAAAATCTCTTTGGAGATATTCTCTCTGACGAGACCTCGGTCATCGCCGGCTCACTCGGCATGTTGCCCTCGGCCAGCATCGGAGGCCGCGTCGATCTCTACGAGCCCATCCACGGCTCCGCCCCAGACATCGCAGGCAAGGGAATTGCCAACCCCATCGGCGCCATCGCCTCCGCCGCCATGTTATTGCGCCACACCGCCAAACTCCACAATGAAGCCGACAGCGTCGAGGCCGCCATCGAGCAGGTGCTCGAATCCGGCATCCGCACCGCCGACCTGCGCCCGCCCGGCGACCGCCGTGCCTCAGCCAGCACCAGCGAAATCGGCCGACTCATCGCCGAAGCCACCGTCGAAGCCCTGCACTCCCGCATGGCCTACTTCGCTGTCTAATCTCCCTATCTTCCAAGCGCATCTCAGCAGAATGGGTGGCTCATATTCGCCGAGCGCCCGCGGCCGGAGCGGCATTCGTTGCCGCGCACCCGGCTGCGAAGCTCTTTTGGCGAATGTGGGATCCGGAATGCCATGACGCTTCCTCGCCTTTTATCGGCTGTCTCGTTTTCCCCATTCCCGATATAGGACATCCCCCAATCTTTCGGTTACCTTAATCCCTTAGTTGTGCGTCTAAGTTATCTGGATCAGTTCGGGGTTTGCTCCCATCCGCCGAGCGTCAACCGGAGCTGCCCCTGTTTGCCGCGTACCTGGCCGCGATGCTTCCTTTGGCGAATCTAGCGTCCGGAGATAAGATAGCCTTTGTTAGATTGACTTTGCCGGAGGGTACATGGAACCGCTGAACGATGCTAGCGGATCGTCGCGAAATCAGCAGACGAACTGGAAGAAGAATCGCTTTGCCCCGCTTTTCGTGGGATCCGTCGCTATTGCTCTGGTGCTGATGATCGGCACCGTGCTCACCTTTACAGCTCGCGCCAGCAGTGTCAGCAGCACCGACGCGCCTCAGTTGACAGTACCTCCCGTTCACATTCATGAGAGCGAATTCGCAAAGGTCGCCAAGGTCGTCGAGCCTGCCGTCGTCAACATCAATACCGAGTCCGTCGTCAAGAATCCTCACAAGCGCATGCGTCGCCCGCCGCAGCCCAACAATCCCGACGAGGAGCAGGAACCCGATGCCGGCCAGGGCGGCCCTCCCAACGGCTTGCAGGATTGGTTCGATCGCTTCTTTGGCCAACAGCCTGACGGCGCCCCCGGTGGCCCCAACGGCGGTGACATCACCACCCAGTCGCTCGGCTCCGGCGTCATCGTCAGCCCCAACGGATACATCATCACCAACTTCCATGTCGTCGATAAGGCCGACCGAATCCGCGTCAGCCTCATGGGCGAGCCCGCCATGGTCAGCTATCCGGCCAAGGTCGTCGGCACCGACCGCGAAACCGATATCGCTGTTCTCAAAATCGAGATCAGCCACCCGCTCCCCTATGCCAAACTCGGCAACTCAGACAGCATGCAGGTCGGTGACTGGGTTCTCGCCATCGGCAGCCCCTTCGGCCTCAAGTCCACGGTCACCGCTGGAATCGTCAGCGCCAAGGGCCGCAATATCGTTCCCTTCCGCCAGTTCCAGTCCTTCATTCAGACTGACGCTGCCATCAATCCTGGCAACTCCGGTGGTCCGCTCGTGGACCTCGAAGGTCAGGTCATTGGCATCAACACCGCCATCTACACCGAAACCTCCGGTTACCAGGGCGTAGGTTTCGCCATGCCCTCAAACATCGTTGCTCAGGTCTTCAACCAACTGGTTTCGCCCGCCCACAAAGTCGAGCGCGGATCCATCGGCATCACCTTCAGCGCTGAGCCCAGTCCCGCCGTCTCTCGCATGTACGGCGGAGGCAAGGGAATCGTGGTGCAGGACGTAACGCCAGGTGGGCCAGCCTCGCAGGCTGGACTCAAATCCGGCGATGCCATCATCTCTGTCGGCGGCAAGTCCGTCACCACCGGCGACGAACTCGTCGCCGAGGTCAGTTCGCACCATCCCGGAGACAAACTGAAGATCGGTTACCTCCGTAACGGCAAGCAGGAGGAAGCCGTCGTCACCGTGGCTGACCGCCAGAAGATCTTCGGCGCTCAGCTCGGCATGAATGAAGAGGAGAACGAGCAGCAGGCGCCCAAGGAGGGCAAGCTCGGAATCACCGTCAAACCGGTTCCCGATGCCCTGGCTAAGCATCTGAATATAAAGCCAAATCAGGGATTGATGGTGGCTGAGGTCAAGCCCGGAGGCTTCGCCGATTCCATCCAGCTTGGACGCGGCGATGTCATTCTCGAAATCAACCGCCAGCCTATCGATGGTCTGGCCACCTTTGCCAAAATCGAGTCCGGTCTGAAGTCAGGCCAGGACGTTGTTTTCGTGGTTCGCCAGCCAGGACAGGGTGGCGAGGCAACAAATACCTTCATAGGGGGCACCCTGCCGTAGTAACCTATGAAAACCCTTATCATGCCGCCGGACATCGAACTTGATAGTTCCGGCGGCATGTAGGGTGGCCGATCCCAAGGCAGCCGTATCCTTGGGTGGCCCATATTTGCCTTCTTTTGGCAAATGTGGGGTTTCAGGTTGGTGGCCCACATCTGCCTTCTTTTGGCAAATGTGGGGAACAGCTTCAGCCCGAAGTTTGGAAACGTCCGACGGTAGCCCACATCCGCATTCTTTTAGCGAATGTGAGACAGCTTAAACCCGGAGAGGTTTGTTTTATGCTCTCAATAACGAAAACAATAACCGCCTTGCTTGCCTCCGCCCTGCTCTGCACCTCGCCTCTGGCAGCAGCCCTCAAAACCAAGTCCGAGCCATCCAGCGTGCGTCCGCGATCCGCCTCTACTGCGTCGCACTTAAAATCCTCCTCTTCGCGCACCTCATCCCACGCCGCCGCCCACAACTCCTTCAGGAGCGCCCAGCACTCCACCCGGCAGCACGGTAAAGTCCGAGTCGCAACCTCCAGCAAGCCCAAACTCCGCGGCCAGCAATCCATCGACCCCGCCCGCACCATTCAGATTCAGCAGGCCCTGATCCGCCAGCACTACCTCAACGGCGAAGCCACCGGCGAGTGGGACCAGGCTACCCGCGATGCTCTGATCAAGTTCCAGGACGATAATCACTGGCAGACCAAGATCGTTCCCGACTCCCGCGCCCTCATCAAACTAGGTCTCGGTCCCAGCCAGCAGAATCTGCTCAATCCCGAGACCGCAGCCATCGCGCTCCCTCAGAGTGGTGTCGAAAAATCCGCACCCGGCGGTTCAAATTAGCTATTGATAAAGTGGTCAACTATTGCGTCACGGACGGCCCCCATCCGCCCTCCATTGGCATGAGTAATTTCACGCTAGTTCGTCCGGTACCGGACTGAACATTGCACTCATTCTGTTGTAAACTATGAGCTCTCCCGTTCTTTGGTATTTAGATTGGCATTTATCCGCGGGAGTTCAATCGAAAGCTTATGTGCGCGATACCAGCCAACAGGGGCAACATGATTCTCTGCATCGATGACGAGCCACTCGGGCTCACCGTTCGAAAGACCTTGCTGGAACACGAGGGTTATCAGGTGATCACGGCCTTGAATGGCCCTGAAGGACTGGACCTCTTTGCCGCCAATCCAGTCGCGGCCGTTGTGCTCGACTATTCAATGCCAGGTATGACCGGCGACCAGGTAGCAGCCGAGATGAAGCGCCTCAACCCGGCCGTCAAGATTCTGCTCTTGTCCGCTTACGTTGACCTTCCCGAGGAAGCGCTGAGATGTGTGGACAAGCGCGCCGTCAAGGGCATCTCTCCGACCGCTTTTCTCGAAGACCTCCAACACCTTCTGGACACGTAGTGCTTGCTCCACGTCCGTTCTGATATTATTTTCGCAATTTCATTGGTCCATTGTTGGTCCATAACTACTGTTATTGCCCGATCATCCTCTTCGCGGACGGGACTTGATGTCAGACGTCGGAGCTGAAAAAAGCACTTTTTCCAGGGTATTCGTTTGCTACTCGGTTGCCGTGGTTGCACCTTTCGCGGCACTTCTGCTGTATTTGGCCCTGGTGCAGCTTCTCGGCCATGAACTACCAACCTTCATCCTCTTCTATCCCGCCGTCATGCTTGTCGCCGTGTTCTGTGGCCTCTGGCCCGGTGTGCTGGCCACTGCGCTGGCCGCCGCGCTCGCGGACTATTGGATCATGCCTCCGCGCGGCAGCTTCACCATCGCCAACGCCGCCGATGCTGTCGCCCTGGCCCTCTTTTGCCTCATGGGTGTTTGCATGAGCCTGCTGGCCGGCTCCTACCGCCGCAAGCAACGGCAGTTGGCAGCCTTCCAAACCGCGCAGGCCGTGCGAGAGAAGAATGGAAAGCTCCAGCAGGTGACCCAGCATCATGGCTTGGCCCTGGAAGCGGCGCAACTCGGCGCATGGGATTATCACCTCGATACCGGAGAGGTTTACTGGGACGAGCGCTGCCGCGATCTCTTCGGTGTCTCCGAGGGAGATCACTTCGACTATGGCGACTGTATCGCGCGCATCCACCCCGATGACCGTCCCGCTGTCGATGAGGCCGTAAAGCAAGCCATCGCCGGGGCCAACGAAGGAATCTACTTTCGGGAGTTTCGCGTCGTCTGGCCTGACACCTCCATCCATTGGGTCTCCTCGCATGGACGGGTCTACTTCGCCGCCGCAGCCGACAAGCGCTCAGCCGATAAGGGCCCAGCTCAGCGTTTCATTGGCGTTAACCTCGACATCACCGATCGCAAGCAGGGCGAGCAAGCGCTGCAGGCCAGCGAGCAACGTTGGTCCACCACCCTGCAAAGCATCGGCGACGCCGTTATCTCCACCGATTCGCTCGGCAACATCGAGTTCATGAACGACGTGGCCGAGCACCTTACCGGATGGCCCATGCATCAAGCCAGCGGCAAGTATCTCAGCACCGTCTTCAACATCATTCAGGAACGCACGCGCATCGTCCCTGAAAGCCCGGTCGCCAAAGTCATACGCCTGGGAAAAGTCGTCGGCTTGGCAAACCATACCGTACTCATCAATCGCGACGGCCGCGAGCTCCCCATCGAAGACAGCGCTGCTCCCATCCGCGACCAAAGTGGCCAGGTCAAAGGCGTAGTGCTGGTCTTCCACGACGTTCTGGAACAGCGCCGGTCCGAGCATGCCCTGCGAGAGCGCGAAGCGCTCCTTCAGACCGTCACAGACAGCGCAAACGTCGGCCTCGTCATGCTTGGCGCGGATCGTCGCTACCTTTACGCCAACGCCGCCTATGCCGCAATGCTCGACCTCAGTGCCTCCGACCTTATCGGCAAGACTGCGCCGGAAGTGATGGGTGACTTCTACGAGCAGATCCGCTCGCGTCAAGACAGAGCATTTGCCGGCGAGCGTGTCACCTTTGAGATCAAGGCCCCAGAACGGCAAGGCATTGACGAACACGGGCGCGAGCGCTTCTTCGCCATCACCTACCAACCGCTGCAAGGCGCTCCTGAAGGTAACCGCGTCATTGTAGTCGCTGTGGACATCACCGAACGCAAGCATGCCGAGGCAGAATTCGAGAAGTTTAATCGCACCCTCAAGGCCCTCAGCAACTCCAACCATGCGCTGCTCCATGCCACCAGCGAGTCGGAATTCCTGCAACAGGCGTGCAGCATTGTGAAGGAGGATTGCGGTCACGCCATGGTGTGGATCGGCATGGCTGAAAATGACGAACAAAAATCTGTTCGTCCCGTCGCCCACGCCGGCTTTGAAGAGGGATACCTGGAGACCCTGCAAATCACCTGGTCAGAGAGCGAACGTGGATGCGGGCCGACCGGCACCGCCATTCGCACCGGGCAGCGCTCGATGTGCCGCAACATGCTCACCGACCCGGCATTTCAACCCTGGCGCGAAGAGGCCATCAAGCGTGGCTATGCCTCCTCGCTGGTGCTCCCAATCTTGCAGGGCGACAAAGCCATCGGCGCCATGACCATCTATTCGACGGTGCCGGATGCGTTCTCGGAAGGTGAAGTCAGCCTTTTGGAAGAAATGGCGGAAGACCTCTCTTTCGGCATCTCTACGCTGCGCCTGCGTGCCGCCCACGCCCAGGCGGAAGCTGCCCTGCGCTCCAGCCAGGCCCGGTTGCAATCCATCGTCAGCTCCGCCATGGACGCCGTCATCTCGGTCGATGAGCAGCAGCGCATCATCGTCTTCAATCAAGCGGCGGAAACGCTCTTTCAGTGTCCTGCCTCGCAAGCACTCGGCTCTTCGGTTGACCGTTTCATCCCGCAGTCCCTGCGCACAGCCCATCAAGAACACATTCGCCACTTCGCAAGCTCAGGCGTAACCACTCGTTCCATGAACTCACCGGCCATACTCACCGCCCTCCGCTCGAACGGCGAAGAGTTCCCCATTGAGGCCACAATCTCCCAGGTCGAAGCAGAAGGCCAGAAGCTCTATACCGTTATCCTCCGCGACATCACCGAGCGCCGCCGTGCCGAGGAAGCAAGATCGCGCCTCGCCTCCATCGTCGAATCCTCCGCCGACGCCATCGTCAGCAAGGATCTTAACGGAATCATCACCAGTTGGAACCGCAGCGCCGAACGCCTCTTCGGCTACTCTGCCGAGGAAATCATAGGCCAGCCAATCGCTCTCATCATCCCGCCCGAACGCCAGGGCGAGGAGAAAGCCTTTCTCGATTGGGTACAACACGGGCGGCCTCTGAATGCCTATGAGAGCACGCGCATCGATAAGCAAGGCCGCACTATCGATGTCTCCCTAACGATCTCGCTGCTCTACGGCCCCTCGGGAGCCGTGATCGGTACCGCCGCCAGCCTGCGTGACATCACCGAGCGCAAGCGGACTCGCGAGGCTCTGCGGGAAAGCGAAGAGCGCCTCCGCCTTTTCATCGAATACGCACCGGCAGCGCTGGCAATGTTTGACACCCAAATGCGCTACCTCTACGTCAGCCGCCGCTGGCGTGCCGACTATCGCATCGACGACCGCGACCTGCACGGCATCTCCCACTACGAAATTTTTCCTGAAATTTCCGACGAGTGGAGGCAGGCCCATCAACGCGGACTGGCAGGCGAGGTGCTACACGCCGACGCCGATCGTTTCGAGCGCGCCGACGGCACCGTCCAGTGGGTACGATGGGAAATACGGCCATGGCAAACCAGGATGGGCGACGTCGGCGGCATTCTGATCTTTGCAGAAGACATCACCGAACAGAAGCTGGCCGAAGCCCGCCTGAAAGCCGAAGTTTCAACCCTCACCCAAATGCATGCGCTCAGCGAGAGGATTTTGGGCGCGGTGGGACTTCAGCCCTTGCTACAGGAAGTGATGGATACGGCGGTCTCGATCATGGGAGCCGACCAGGGCACGCTGCAAATGCTGGAAGGCGATTCGCTACGGATTGTCGCTCATCACGGCCATCAGCAGCCGTTCCTCGAGTTTTTTGCCTCTGCCGAGAATCAGGCGTCGGTGTGCGGCGAGGCGATGCTCCGCGGCGAGCGCGTGGTGGTCCACGATGTAGAGAATAGCCCCTTGTTTGCCGGGACACCTTCTTTGATGGTGATGCGGCAGGCTGGCGTACGGGCGGTTCAGTCCACGCCGATGGTAAGCCGCACGGGCACGCTGCTGGGCATACTCACAACTCAATGGGGTGTTCCGTACAGCCCCGGCGAGCACGATCTTTGGCGGATCGACTTGCTGGCGCGGCAGGCGTCTGACCTGATCGAACATGGTAAGGCCGAGCAGGCTCTTCAAGAAAGCGAAAAGCAGTTCCGCACCCTCGCGGATGCCATTCCGCAACTGTGCTGGACTGCCGGCGCCGATGGCTCTATCTTCTGGTACAACCAGCGCTGGTACGAATACACCGGCACTACTCCGGAACAAATGGAGGGTTGGGGTTGGCAGTCGGTTCATGACCCGGCTGTTTTGCCGAAAGTTTTGGAACGTTGGAAAGACTCCATCGCCACCGGGGAACCATTCGACATGGTCTTCCCGCTGCGAGGAGCCGACGGCGTATTTCGTCCCTTCCTCACCCGGATCATGCCAGTCAGGGACACGGCGGGCAAGGTCGTGCGCTGGTTCGGAACCAATACCGACGTGACCGCTTTGCGCGAGGCGCAGAAGGCTCTACAGGCAAGCGAGCAACGCTGGTCCACTACCCTGCAAAGCATCGGTGACGCCGTTATTTCCACCGACGCCACCGGCAAAATTGAATTCATGAATCAGGTGGCGAAGCGCTTGACCGGATGGTCGTGGCCGGAGGCCAAGGGACGCGACCTTGAGCGACGGTCTTCAATATCGTTCAGGAAGTGACGCGAATCAAACCGGAAAGCCCGGTTACAAAGGTAATTCGATCAGGCATGGTGGTTGGCCTGGCCAACCACACGCTGCTGATCAGGCGCGATGGAACCGAAATTCCAATCGACGATAGCGGCGCTCCCATCCGCAGCCGCGAGGGCCAGATCGATGGCGTGGTGCTGGTCTTCCACGATGTCTCCGAACAACGGAAGATTGAAAAGGCGCTGCGCATCAGCGACCGCCTGGCAACCACCGGAAGGCTCGCCGCCACCATCGCCCACGAGATTCACAACCCCCTCGATGCCGTCGGCAACCTGCTATACCTCATCGGTAAAGCCGCCCAGGAGCAAACCACGCGGGAGTACGTTTCCATGGCCAGCCAGGAACTCGCCCGCGTCACCCAGATGACCCAGCGGATGCTCGCATTCCAGCGCGAAGCCGCAAAGCCCGTGCCGGTCAAGATCGGTGAGATTCTCGATAACGTGATCGCCCTCTATGACCGAAAGATCTCGTCGGCCGGAATCACTCTGAAGCTGCAAGTCGAATTTGATGGCCAAATCCTCGCCCTGCCCGGAGAACTGCGGCAGATGTTTGCCAACCTGGTGGGCAACGCCATAGAAGCCGTCGGTCCGCGGCGCGGCACCATTACCTTGCGTGCCTACTCATCATGGGACTGGCGGCGCGAGCGCCCTGGCCTGCGCGTGGTAGTTGCAGACAACGGCCCCGGCATACCCGCTGACGTTCGTCCCAACATCTTCGAGCCCTTCTACACCACCAAAGGTGAGAGCGGAACTGGACTGGGCCTATGGATTACCTCTGAGATCCTCAGGAAGTACGACGCGACCATGCGGCTGCGAACCTGTACGCAACCTCACTTTTCCGGGACGTGCTTCTCAGTCTTTTTTCCATTGAGCCATACACACGATTCGCCACCGCGCCACTGATTTACCTGTTCCGCCAATCGTTGCTGCTCACTCCGAATAGAATCCCGCGCGCGTCTGCACCGTCAATTCTGCGTTTCGAGTGGTTAAATGCAGCTTGTGATAGCCATTCCCGGCCTTGTCCGGCATATAACTCAAGCTATACTGATGCTGCATTTCTTCCTTGATCTGCGTATATACTTGCGCCGCCGTCAGCTTTTTTGAAAGCTCGAAAAACCTTCCACCGGTCTCTCCCGCAATCCGCTGTAAAGCTTTCTTTCCTTCACCCTCGTCAACACCCGAATTGCTGTCAGGCCCACGCCGTCTTCCGCCCGGATAGCCACCGCCGGGAAATGGGCTGCCACCGCCGGGAAATGGCCCGCCACCGCCCGGATAACCACCGCCGGGATAGCCGCCGCCGGCGCGCCGCCCGCCGTTATCCTGGCCCTGCTCTTGTTCACGCTCGTTGGCAACCAACACGCAGTAAATAGCCGTGTCCGCGCGCTGCGCCGATTCGATCGCGCCCTCCAGTGACGTCTTGCTGCCGCGGTCCACGCCGTCGGAAAACAGCACCACTGCCTTGCGCCCCTTCTGCCCCTTGAGCACTTCATCGGAGGAAAGAAAAATCGCGTCGTACAGCGTGCTCCCGCCGAAGAAGTAGTGTGGTTGCTGACCCTGCGGATCATCGCGCTTGCGTCCGCTGCCGGAGTTGTGCGCCGTATCTCCCACCGAGATCTCATCGACTCCCTTCGCCAGTTTGTCGTGTGATGTCGTAAGGTCCTGCAGCAGCTCCACCTCTTTGTCGAAGTGCAGCACAAACCCCCTGTCCTTGTTTTCGCGCAGCTGATTTACGAAGTCGATCCCGGACTTACGCTCATCGGCGAGAGCCTTGCGTTGTCCCGGCCCGGTCTCGGCAAGTATGCCGACAGTAAGCGGCAGGTCGCCTTCGTGCACCAGCTGCGTAATCGTCTGCGCGCGCCCATCCTGCTCCAACACAAAATCCTGCTTGCCCAGATCGTTCACCGGCTCGCCCTTTTTATTTCGCACAACCACCGGCAGGTTGACCTCCTTCACCGTCACCGGAATGGCTGCAGCGGTCGGTTGCGCCGCCGGTTGGTGCAACACAGGTTTACCGGGCTGTTGCGCGGATGGTTGCGCTGGTTGTTGCGGAACTTGTTGCGCAGCTTCTTGCGCAAAGCCGGGTAGTGCAGCGGCGAAGAGCGCAAATACCAATGCCACAGAGCGAACTGAGCGGTCGGTCTTCATGCGTAACAGGATGGCATAACTCGGAAGCACGGCAAAGTGAGGACAAGAAATCCCAACGCCGGATAGGTGATTTGGCAGGCAACCCGTCCCGGCCCAATTCGGCCAGGACGGGATCTCGCTTCTATGCTGTGCTCTCGTTTTTTCGTACGGAGCCAAACGTCGAGTACAGCGCCGCAAGCGCCACGATCACGTTGGCCACAACCACCGGCATTGCGTGAATCAGCAATCCGTAGCTGATCCAGAGCAGCGCAGCGCCCGCCTGAATTAATCGCAGCGTTGCGGGCTTCTTGAAGAAATATGAAAGGCCGAAGCACGCCGTTGCCACCCAGCCTATCCAGCTCAGCATCACTCCACCTCCGCCGCCACCGACGTTTGTGCGGCAGAGCTGGAGCGCAGCGTAAGCACATCGGTTCGCATACGCGCCCACTCCTGCACCAGGAAACCCTGCGACTCAAAGAAGCGGCGAATCTGCGGCTGTCCCCAATGCGCCACCTCCTCAAGGATCGGCACCAGCACGCTGAGTGCGTTTTCGCTGAGCACGGTGCGCTTGGCGATCTGGGTTACGCAGCGCGACTCGGAGACCGCGATGGTCAATCCGTCGCCCTCGTTAACGTGCAGCATCGCGTTCATATCGGAGCTGCCATCACCCGCATAGACAACGTGATCGAGTCCAATCGAGCGCTCGGCCTGCAGTTGCATGATGCGTGTCACCTTGCCGTATCCGGCGGTGCAGCGGATCAGCCGCTCGATCTCGCCGCTTGCTCCCCACTGGAACTCCGTGCCGTAGATGTGGTCGCTGGGCACAATGCCTTCCAGCGCCGACTGCACGATCTCCACCGGCGCGGCAGACAGAACGCAAAAATCAAACTCGTAGCCGGGAATGCCTTCGCGCAAGGTTCGGTAAAGCAGTTCAATGTTTTCCTTGAGCGGAATGCTCTTGCCGGTTTCAATCAGATGCTCGCGGCGCACGCGTGAGTGGAACGCCGGATCATGCAGCAGCAGGTAGGCAAGTTCCGCACCCTGCTGCACCAGATTCAACTGCGCCATACCCGCTGCTTTTTCCTGGAACTCCTCGACTGGAATGCCGAGCAGTTCGGTGAGCACCAAACCAGAATCGTTGAAGCTCAACGTCTGGTCAAAGTCGCTGGCGAATAGATATTGCCTAAGTATATTTTCTCCCATATCAATTACTAGGATAGGCTCTGAGACCACCGCGTTGGTGAATTCGCGGTCAATCTGCGATCAATTCAATTGATGGGATATATGGCGTTCTACAATGAAACTTATTTTGTCCAGTGTTTACGGTACCTTGCGGAGGGTTGCAAAATTTTCCGTGTAAACATTTCCATCGCGTCCAAACAGCGAATGGTAGCCGAGTAACGCGCTGTTAACACTGGTTTGCGTGAGGACGGCGGAGCAGACTCTCACCCGCGTCAACGGGTGAGAGTCACAGGTAAGCTCTTAATAGCGCTCCGCCATGAACTCCGTAATTTTTTGGTAAGCCTGCTCAAGCATTTCCTCTTGCGGTAGAAAGACAATCCTTATGTGGCGCGTTCCAGGCTTTTGTCCAAAGCCGGCACCGTGAACGCACAGCACATGTTTCTCCCGCAAAAGTTCGGTGACAAAGCTGAGGTCGTCTTCCGGCACATCGAGCTTGGGGAACGCATAGAAGGCTCCCTTTGGCGCCACCAGCGAAACGCGCGGTGTGCGCGCCGCCCATTGCACTGTGATATCTCGGCGACGACGCAATTTTGCGCGCGCTTCTGTCAAATGGTCCTGTGGCCCCTGCAGCGCAGGCGCGATCGCGTACATGAATGGATGCGGCGCCGAAAGCCGCGCCCTCAGCAGTTTGTAAACCGCCTCCAGATAATCGCTCAGTGCCGCGGCCGGCCCAGTCGCCACCGCCCAGCCAATGCGCCATCCCGGAACCAGATAAGCCTTCGAAAGTCCGTTGAATGTGATCACCGGAACGTCAGGCGCCAGAGCTGCAATCGAAATGTGTTCGCATTCATCGTCGATGATCAGCTTGTCGTAAATCTCGTCGGCAAGGATGAGCAGGTTATGCCGCCGCGCCAGCTCCGCAATCCGCTCCAGCGTGGCGCGCGAGCATATCGCACCCGTCGGGTTATTCGGATTGATCAGCAGAATTGCCTTGGTGCGTGGATTGATGCGCGCCGCAATCTCTTCCAGATCAGGCTGCCAGCCGTTTTCCTCGCTCAGATTGTAAGAGTTCGGCTCGGCTGAAATCTTTCCCAGCACGGCCCCGTACAAGGGATAATCCGGGATCGGCGTAAGCACGTTGTCGCCCGGATTCAGCAGCGCCGTAAGGCAGTGCTCGATCATTTCGCCCGAGCCATAGCCGACCATAATGCCCTGGATATTCTGAAAGCCGTTGGCCTCGGCCCGCGCGCGAATCGCATTCAGCGCCGAGGGTTCGCCGAGCGAGTCGCCATAACCGTTAAAGCCATTGCGCATGGCGCGTTCGGCGGCTTCAATCATGTGCGGCGGCGCAGGAAAGTCGAACTTACCCGGATCTCCGATATTGAGATACAGAATCTTGTGGCCCTGGCTCGCAACCTGATCGGCAGCGACTGCCAGGTCGCGGATGGCATAGCTTACGTTCGCCATGCGAGTCGCAGGCGTTATGTGGTACGTCACGTTTGTCGTCATTCAATAAAAGGCTCTCTGTTCATTGAACCCTATGCCGCTGCGAAGTGCAAGCACGCGAGACGGGTCGGCTTCGCAACTCATCGCTTCGCCACCATCTTTGCTGATGCAACGCGTACAGCATCAAGCAAAACTAAAGGCGCGGATTCAGCTCTCCGCGCCCTGATACTTTTGCCGCGCGGCCCGCGCCTACTCCGGCCTATCGATCTGTGCTTTCTGCAAGCGGTCGGAGTAATCCACGTAAACGGCCTTCCACTCGGTGTAGAAGTCAAATGCTCCGACCCCGCCTTCGCGATGTCCGTTGCCGGTCTGCTTCACTCCGCCGAACGGCAGATGAACTTCGGCTCCGATAGTCGGTGCATTGATGTATGTAATTCCGGCGTCAAGATCGCGAATGGCGGCGAAGGCGCGGTTCACGTCTTTGGTGTACAGCGCTGAGGAGAGTCCATATTTCACATCGTTGGCAATCTCAATTCCAGCTTCCAGCGAATCGCAAGGAATGCATGAGACGACCGGCCCGAAAATTTCTTCTTGTGCAATGCGCATCTTGGGCTCGACATCTGAGAACACCGTTGGCGCGATGAAAAATCCATGCGCATACTCTCCGCTCTCCAAGCGATTCCCGCCGCAGGCGAGCCGTGCGCCTTCCTTTTTACCGATCTCAACATAGCCGAGCACGGTCTTCATCTGCTGCTCGTTGATCACCGGCCCCACGTCCACATTTTCATCCAGCCCATTGCCTAGCCGCAGCAGTTTCGAGCGGCGCACCAGTTCATCAACAAAGCGCTTGTACACGCCCTTCTGCAGAATGATGCGGCTGGTCGCCGTGCAGCGCTGTCCGGCCGTGCCGAAGGCTCCCCACAGTGCGCCTTCCAGCGCCAGTTCCAGATTGGCGTCGTCGAGCACGATCATCGGGTTCTTGCCGCCCATTTCGAGCGAGCAGCGCTTGAACGTGCGGGCGCAGCTCTCGCCGATGATGCGCCCCACCTCGCTCGATCCAGTGAACGAAATTGCGCGAACCAGCGGATGCTCCATCAGAGGTCCGCCCACTTCGGCGCCGTGCCCGGTGACGATGTTGACCACGCCTGCCGGCACTCCGGCCTCGCTCAGCGCCGAAACAAAATTAAACACCGACAGCGGAGTGTCTTCGGCCGGTTTGATCACACACGTATTACCCGCCACCAGGGCAGGGAAGAGCTTCCATGAAGGAATCGCCATAGGGAAATTCCAAGGGCATATCATCCCCGCCACGCCCACCGGATTGCGCGTGCACATGGCAAATTTGTTGGGTAATTCGCTGGGCGTCGTCATCCCGTACATGCGGCGACCTTCACCCGCAAAGTAGTAGCCGGTGTCGATGGCCTCTTGCGTATCGCCGCGCGTCTCCTTGATCACCTTTCCCATCTCGCGCGTCATATCGCGTGAGAAGTTTTCCTTCTGCCGCTCCAGAATTCCCGCAGCCTTCATGATGATCTCGGCGCGGCGCGGTGCGGGCACGCGGCTCCACTTCTTAAAGGCCGCATGAGCGGCTTCCACTGCGAGGTTGACCTCAGCGGCGCCCGAGCGCTGAAAAATGCCAACCAACTCGCGAGTGTCTGCCGGGTTGCGATTTTCGCAGCTCTTGCCGGAACTCGCCGGAACCCATTTTCCATCGATAAAATTGTTGAAGGTTTTGACTTCGGAAGCGGTGATAGCCATGGGAATCGATCTCCAGGAGCGATCGCCTGGGATTTCGCGCTGCTCTACATGGCAGGCGGACCCTGCAATCGACCCGATATCGTAGTCGGGGGCGTGGTGCGGTGGCAAGTGCGAGAAACTAAGCGGAACCGGAGCAGTCGGGAAACTCGGCTTTGAGAATGTCAGTGATCTGAGTGCGAAGGGGAAGAAGATCGTGTGAGATCGTCTGCCAAATCAGATCGAGATCGACCCCAAAGTAATGGTGCGCGAGGAAATTACGAAGTCTTCGGATGTCCTTCCACGGCACCTGCGGGTATTTGGTCTGCAATTCTTCGGGAATGTGAGACACGGCCTCACCAATGATCAAAAGGTTGTAGCGAACCGCGTTCTGGAGGATCGGGTCGGCGTCGAACGCTAAACGGTCCTTGCCCTCTATCGCACCGAGTACCGACTCGGCTTGCTCCAGCATATCGCGGAGCCGTTCTTCATCACGCCGCATAAATACCCTCGGTCCGCGAGAGAACGCTTTCGCGAATCCTTGGTTTAAGGCCGCGCTTGGAAACTAGATCAACTTTGCGTTGCAGCAACTCCTCAAGCTCGCGTTCCATGCCCGCATACTCAAACAAACCGATCTCCTTATCGGGCAAGAACTCAACCAGAAGATCGATGTCGCTGTCCGGGCGAAAGTCCGGGCCAAGCGCGGAGCCAAAGAGAAGGAGTTCGCGCACACCGTGGCGGCGGCATATCTCGCCTATCTGCGGCAACTTGTCCTCAAGCCGGAAAACGTCGCTCATACCGCCTCCTTTGCCCTAAGAGTACGGCAAAAGGGGGTGCCCCGTCATCCGTCCGTCCTTCCCAGGCCATGTCCCGACGTAATGAGGATAAATTCTGCTTTTGCTGGTACCGTTTTGCTCCCGCACACCGCCTCAAACCTGAGGCACTATTGCGGTCTTGGGTCTCTGGTACGGCCCTCAAATGATTGGTTCTTTTAAGGATGCTAGGAATTTTATGTCGTTACCCTTACCAGCCCGCCAGAGTAGTAAGATAAGGGATGAGTCCCGGCTAGTGCTCTTTACGCATAGGTTTAGTATCGGCCCCGCCCGTATTATTCTGAGAGCAGATCCACGACAGATTTTTTTGGACGGGACGGGTTAGGCCGAGGTGAGTTCCGCACGGCGCTGCTCGGCGGAATCCTTGGCGTACTTCTTTCGGACGGAAAAAGAGAGACAGCATAACGATGTCAAACAATGGCTTCCACACCGGTTCGCGTTTCGGGAATTTGCGTTCCTTGTTCAGCATGTTCTCAAGCGACCTTGCAATTGACCTGGGCACGGCCAACACGCTTGTCTACGCAAAAGGCAAAGGCATCGTGGTCAACGAGCCCTCGATTGTCGCGATCAACAAAAACACAAATGAAGTGGAAGCGGTGGGCAAAGAGGCCAAGGAGATGCTCGGCCGCACGCCTGGCAACATCGTTGCCATCAAGCCCATGAAGGACGGCGTCATCGCCGACTTCAAGATCACCGAAAAAATGTTGAACTACTTCATCCAGAAAGCGCACAACCGCAAGATGCTGGTGCACCCGCGAATCGTCATCGGCGTGCCCAGCGAGATTACGCAGGTTGAAAAGCGCGCCGTCATGGACTCGGCCTATCGTGCCAAGGCCAGCGAAGTGCACCTGGTGGAGCAGGCCATGGTGGCGGCCATCGGAGCCGGATTGCCGATTACCGAACCCAGCGGCAACATGGTGGTCGATATCGGCGGCGGCACCACCGACATCGCGGTGATCTCCCTCAGCGGGATTGTCTACTCGCGTTCGGTTCGCATGGCCGGCAATCAGATGGATGAAGCCGTCATGAACTACCTCAAGCGCAAGTACAATCTGCTGATCGGCGAGCGTACGGCAGAGCAGATCAAGATCGAAATCGGTTCCGGCTACCCGCTTGAAAAGCCGCTGACCATGGAGATCAAAGGACGCAACCTGATCGAGGGCGTGCCCAAAACCATCACCATCGACGACAGCGAAATCCGCGAATCTTTGAGCGAGTGCGTCGGCACCATCATGAATGCAATTCGGGTTGCGCTGGAGCGTACTCCCCCGGAGTTGAGCGCCGACATCAGCGATCGCGGCATCGTGCTCACCGGTGGTGGCGCGTTGCTCAAGAACCTGGACAAGCGCATCCGTGAGGAGACCGGCCTGCCGGTTTCCATTGCCGATGACCCCTTGGCCAGCGTGGTGTTGGGCACCGGCAAAATGCTCAGTGACTTCAAGCTTCTACGCAAGATCAGCATCGAGTAAGATTCTAGGTGGGCCGGAGCGCTGCTCCGGCCTCGCACTTTGTGGGGCGGTGACTTACCTACGGCCGCAAAGCTCTCCGAGGCTGGCCACGGCAAGCCCGGATGGCCCCATTCAAGCCTCTTTTGCTTGAGTGGGACGCTTTGTTCACGGTAAAAAAGCTCTTGAAGACATGAATCTTTTCTCGCGGCACAAGAACACGGTGGTCCTGGCGGCGTTGCTGCTCGTGCAACTGCTGGCACTTGCCGTGCAGGTCAAGCGTCAGACGGTCGAAGGCCCGGTGCGCTTGATCCGGTTGGTGGCCGTCAGCGGCTTTGCGCCATTCGAGCGCCTGCTCATTCATACAGGAGAAAACACCCGCGCAGTCTGGGCCGACTATATCGACCTGCGCAACGTCCGCCGCGAAAATCAGCGCCTGAATGCCGAAGCCGGGCAGATGCGGCTGGAGCGCGCAAGAGAGCAGGAGGACGCCCGCCAGGCGCGTCGCATCCAGGCCCTGCTCGCTTTCAAGGAACAGTGGATCGACACTACGGTTGCCGCCCAGGTGATCGGAACCAGCGGCACGGAAACCTCGCGCCTGCTCTATCTGGACAAGGGCAGCAAAGACGGCATTAAAGTGGACTTTGCCGTGATTACGCCGGACGGTGTTGTGGGCAAGGTGCTGAATGTGTATGGCGAAACCGCCCAGGTTCTGCTGATGAACGATCCCTCCAGCGGGGTCGGAGCGACCCTGGTGAAATCGCGTCTGCAGGGCATTGTGAAGGGAACTTCAACCGGTCAGTTGCAGCTCCAATACATCATGGGCGATGAGCCGGTGCAGCCTGGCGAGCCGGTTGTCACCAGCGGCGGCGACCGGGTTTTCCCCAAGGGCCTGCCCATTGGCACCGTGACCAACGTGAGCATGGGACGTAATCTCTTTCTCGACATTAAGGTCAAACCGGCGGCAGATTTGGATCGTCTGGAAGAAGTGCTGGTGATCACCGTGCAGAAAGCTCGCGCGCCAGACACGGCGGGACTGGGGCCGATTCGCGCCTCTGACATCCTTGCCGAGCATCTGCCGGGCATACCCCAACCCCAGCCGGGTAACGTCCAGCCAGGTAGCGCCCAGCCAGGTGGCGCCCAGCTAGGTGGCGCCCAGCCGGGCAACGCTTCGCCCGCGCAGGCCGCTCCGCAAAATTCGCCTTCCGTGCCCAAGCCGGCGCCAACTGTACCCGCGCCGGGTGCTGCAAAACCGCCGACCGCAAAACCGGTGCCGCAGGCAAGCGCAACCAGCGCGCCGCCCAAGCCGCAAACTCCGAAGCCAGCGCAATCCGCGCCGGCAACACCAAACGGAGGCAATGCTTCTGCACCTGCGGCAGCGCAAAAACCGGCACCCAAAGCCGCTCTCAAGCCCGCTCCTCCGAATTCCGATGCCGCCAAACCCGTCCAGCGCCAGCCTTCCGCCGCCGAAGGGACACATCCACAATGAGAGCCATCAATCTCAGCTACACCTCGCGCGACCAGGTTGAGGTCTATCACTTCTCCTGGCTCGCCTCCGTAGGCTTGCCCGTGCTGATGGTTGGCCTTCAGGCGTTTCTCCCGGTCAGGATGTACTACTTCAGGGTCTTCGATTTCGGCTTACTGCTGACCATCTTTTTCGCCGTCTCGCGGCGCAGCCAGATGAGCGGAATGTTGACCGGCGCAGCCATCGGATTATTACAAGATGGACTGACGCGCACCCCGTTTGGCGTCTTCGGGATTGCCAAAACGTTGGTGGGCTACGGCGCGTCCTCCATTGGCATTAGGATTGATGTGGAGAATCCCGGCTCGCGCTTCCTGCTGACGTTCATCTTCTACGGAATTCACCAGGTGGTCTTCACGGCCATCGAGCGTGAGTTGATGGGGCAACCGGTTCATATCAATTTCGGACATGAAGCAGGCGCAGCCGTGGCAAACTCATTGATGGCGATCTTTTTATTTGCGCTGCTGAACCGCTTCAAGGTCAGGGAATAGAGTCTACGATCCGGGTTGTAATCATTTTTTCATGTACGGTCACGAAGAAAAAGTTCCGCTAATTCGGCTGGCAATTGCGCAGTACATCATACTGGGCATCTTCCTGCTGCTCATCTTCGGCCTGTGGCGCTTGCAGGTTCTGCACTCGGACTACTACACCAGCATGGCCGAGCAGAACCGTGTCAAAGAGGTTCCCATCCTCGCTCCGCGCGGAAGGTTGCTGGATCGCGAAGGCCGTCCCATCGTCGATAACTACCCGTCGTTTTCGGCGCTCTTGCTGCGCTCCCAGGGCAAGCTCACCGACTACAACCTGGAGGCCATCGCCGTTGGCCTGCATCTTGACGTCGGCGAGCTCAAGGCAAGGGTAAATCGGCTCTCCGCCATGCCCGGTTATCAGCCCATCTTCATCAAATATGACATTACCCCGGACGAGCTTGCCTTCATCGAATCGCATCGCAATGAGTTCCCGGAGCTCGACACCATCACCGTCCACCGCCGTCTCTATCCCAAAAACGGATTCATGGCGCACCTCATCGGATACGTCGGCGAAGTCAGCGAAGACATGCTCAACAATCCGCGCTTCGAGTTCTACAACTCAGGCGACGTAGTTGGACAGAGCGGCGTCGAAGCCGAATACAATGACATGCTGATGGGCAAGAACGGCTCGCGTCGCGTGCTCGTCAACAGCAAGGGAAAAGAAGTTGGCGAGCTGAGCGATACTCCGGCCATTCCCGGCAAGTCTCTGCAGTTGACCATCGATCTCGATTTGCAGATCGCCGCCGAAGAGGCATTGGGAGACAAGCCCGGCGCCATCGTGGCCATGGATCCCAAGACCGGCGAAATTCTCGCCATGGTCAGCCGTCCCACCTTCGATCCCAACGCCTTCGCCGTGCGCATCACATCAAAAGAGTGGAACGCACTGCTTACCGATCCCGGCAAGCCGCTGCTCAACAAGGCCATCCAGGCACAGCTCGCGCCCGGTTCCTGTTTCAAAATCATCATGAGCGTGGCCGGCTGGCAGGAGGGCATTGCGCAAACCTTGCATGTCAGCTGCGGCGGCGGCGCAACGTTCTACGGACGCTACTTCAAGTGCTGGGTTAAGGGCGCCCACGGTTCGGTGGATCTGACCAAGGGCATCTATCAATCCTGCGACGTTTTCTTCTACACCCTCGCCGAGCACCTCGGCATCGAACGCATCGCAAAATGGGCAACCACTCTCGGACTCGGCCAGAAGACCGGCATCGACCTTCCCCAGGAAGTCAGCGGTGTCATGCCCAGCGAGGAGTGGAAGCTCAAGAACTTCCGCCAGAAGTGGTTCGCCGGTGAAACTATCTCGGTCGGCATCGGCCAGGGCGCGGTGGCCACCACTCCCATGCAGTTGATGCGCGCCATCAGCACCGTTTCGATGGGCGGCCACATGGTGCGCCCACACGTCGTCTTCCCAGACAAGGTTCCCGAGACCTATCGCAATGCCTTGAAGTACGATGAGACCAAAGAGGTTCCCATCGACCCGGCCGGATGGGATACCATCACCGACGCGATGGGCCGCGTGCTGCTGCCCGAAGGCACGGCTCCAAGCGCGCACATCGTGGGCATGGATATCGCCGGCAAAACCGGATCGGCACAGACCGTATCCAACACCCTGAAGGCCAAGATGTCCGGTAAAGAAGCCAGCGCCCACAAAGATAACGGATGGTTCGTCGGCTTCACGCCGCGCCGCAATCCAGACATCATCGTCTGCGTTCTCTTTGAAGGCGGCGAGCACGGCCGCCTCGCCGCGCGCCTGGCCACCCAGGTCATCAAGGCCTTTGAAGACAAGAAGAATAACAAGCCCATCCAGCACCTCAAGCCCCCCACTGACGAGACGCGCACCAGGGCGGGATGAGCCCGAAGAAGCTCCGCCGCCCTCCGCTGCTCCCGCCAAACCCGCCGTCGTGACCGGCCTGTGGAGCGATGGCGATGACTCAGGGCGCCTCCAGGGGGCCAGCTTCAGCACGGATGCACCGCACCCAACGTTCCATCGCGCTGTAGCCGCACCGGGGATGGAACGGTTTGCGCCCAGCGCCAGCGTCCGGCAGCCCCAGCGTTACCCGACGCCTGCACCATCTCCAGCGCCGCTCCGGCCTCGCAACGGCAATTCGCTACGCCAGCTTTCCGGAGTGGTGGCCGCCTTGCCGGAGCCCCTGTGGCGGATAGGAGGGCTGCGTTGAGCCGCTACGTACGCTTTCGCGATTTCGACTGGCTGTTGCTGCTCTTCGTCCTGATCATCTGCGCCCTCGGTGTCTCCGAGATCTACTCGGCCACTTTGCACACCAAGTTTCAGGGGATGCACGTCAAGCAGGTGTACTGGATCGCAGCCGGCCTTGTCCTCATGTTTCTGGTCAGCCTCATCAACTATCAGGCGCTGCTCGAACTCGTGCCATGGCTCTATGGCTTCAGCCTCTTCTCGCTGCTCTCGGTGCTGCTCTTCGGCCGGCGCTACCTGGGCGCCAAGCGCTGGATCGATTTCCATTTCTTTCACTTTCAGCCCTCCGAGTGGGTCAAGCTCATCCTGATCCTGACCATGGCAAAGTACTTCGCCGAGTACCGGGAAAACGATCTGCCTTTTCGCGAACTGGTCAAGGCAGGATTGGTTGTGCTCTTTCCCATGCTGCTGGTCTTGAAGCAGCCTGACCTCGGTACGGCCCTCACCTATATTCCCATCGCGGTCATGGCCTTGGTTCTGGGCGGGATGCGGCCCAAGCACGGCATTGTCCTGCTGGTTGTTGCCGCCGTCCTCATGCCGGCCATGTGGAAGTGGGGATTAAAGCCATATCAGAAGGAGCGGCTCTCCACCTTTGTCGCGCCGGAAGCCGATTCGCGCGGCTCCGGGTACCAGGTGATCCAGTCTCTGGTGGCCGTCGGCTCGGGTGGCGTCTGGGGCAAGGGCGTCGCCAAGGGAACCCAAACCCAGGGGCAGTTCCTTCCCGTTCCGCATACCGACTTCATCTTTGCCGCCTGGAGCGAGGAGCACGGCTTTGTCGGCGCGCTCGTCGTATTGCTGCTATACTTTGGGGTGTTGATGCGTCTGATCGATGACGCTCAAACGGCGCCGGACCGCGCCGGAGTCTTCCTGATTATGGGAGTGGTCGCGGTATTGGCGTTCCACGTTTTAGTAAATGTGGGCATGGTTGTGGGATTTATGCCCGTGACGGGCATTCCGCTTCCATTGATGAGCTACGGAGGATCGTCCATCCTGTTTACGTTCCTGGCGCTGGGCATCGTAATGAACGTTCGTATGCGCCGGTTTGTGAATTAGGATGACGGGTAAAGCGCCTGGAGGCTCCGGAACCACGGAAGCGCTCTACGGCGTCCGCGCAACGCCTTGATGACAAGCGAGGCTCGCGGAACACAAATTTTTGCAAAATCCCAGGAGGGCTGCCGGAAGCAGGCGGACCGAATGGGTCTTCGGCGGTGACGCCGGGGCTTTCGGCGGGGGATTTCCCAGCCGCTTACGAGATGAAGCCCTCAATGGGAGGGCAAAAGCCGGCAAGTAAGGCAGTCAGGCCGGTCAGATTTGAAGATTTTGCGCTGTGCTGTAAGGGTGGGGAACGGCCCCATCTTGCATTCCGAGACTAAACAGTTTCCACGGAATGCAGGAGTGAAGTGGCCACAAGACCCAGGCGCGGCGCAACCACACCGGATCAATAGATCCGGGGAGTACGGAATCGGTGCATAGGTTCACATCAAGCGCAGCCGGAACCCTGAATGGCGCAACGCGCCACGGCGGAATCCGCAGCATGATCCTCTCAATTCGGTTGAGCGGGCGAACTTCGTTCCGCGTCCTGGCCACGCCAGCGCGCGGCTCGACGCATTGATCTTCAAAACTGACTACCTGCCTTCGCGCTCCGGCTCACAACAGGCTGCTCACTGCGAGCAAGCCGGGAGCGAAAATGAACAAGGAATTGTACGTATCAACCACCCCGCATGAAACCAAGGTGGCGCTGGTGGAAGACGACCAGCTCGCCGAAATCTACTTCGAGCGGGAGAACGAATACACCCTCGCTGGGTCCATCTATAAGGGACGTGTTACGCGCGTGCTTCCAGGCATGCAGTCGGCCTTTGTCGATATCGGATTGGATCGCGACGCATTCCTCTATGTCTCCGATTTTCTCGAACTCCAGGACGAAGATGAAGACGGCGAATTCGGCGAGGTGAAAGTCACCGGCGCGACCCTGGTTCAGGCCAACGGTATGATCCCGGTCGAACCGCTGCCCGCCGAAGAAGAAGACGACCTCGAGGATGAACCTGTCTCTGAGGCCGAGCAAGCCCAAGGCGAATCCCAGAGCGAGTCCCGAGCGAATCCCAGGGCGAAACCAAAGATGCCGGCACTCCGCGCTGGCGCGGTCGCCGTCGCCGCCGTGGCCGTCGTGGCGGGCGCGAGCGTGCACCGGGCGATCCGGCTGAAGCGCAGCCGGCTGACACCGATCCCGAGCTAAACGTTGCCGATTCCGAGGAAGCAACGCCCGGCCAGGAAGTCGAGGCCGCCGCTCCCCGTGAGCCTCGCCGGCGCGAACTGCGCGGCTTCGAGCCGCGTGGACTGGTGGTTCATGGTCTGGCTCGCACTCCGGATGACGCCGAAGAGCCTGAGCCTGAGATCACGGCGGATGCCGAAGCGGAACCGGAAGTAGAAGAATCCTCCGCTGCGCCATCGCCCGCCACTTTCACCCCCATGCTTCTCCCCGGCGAATCGATTTCAAAATACAATCGCGCCGAAGGTGAGCCTCCCGCGTCGGCTCCCCCAGCCGACACTAGCGCCGAAGATTCTGACCGTGGCTATGGCCGCAGCCGTGACCGTGGCTTCCGCGACCGTGGCGATCGTGACCGTGGTGGACGCGGACGCCGTGGCGATCGTGACCGGGATCGTGGCCGTGGCGGCCGTGATCGCGAACGCGAACCGCGCGAGCACGAGAGCCCTGTTCTGCCGGAGAACTACACTCCGATTGTTCTGCCCGGCGAATCCATTTCAAAGTATCGCGATGCTGAACCGGATCAGGCACCCGCAGAAGCCGTTGCTCCTGTCCAGCCCGCCGCGCCGGTCCACTCCGTGGCCGATGCCGACGAGCCTTTGTCCAGCGCCAGCTATTCGGGCGTGAGCTCTCTGCCCTCGCTCACCCAGCGCTGGGTCGCGGAACGACGCCGCAGAAGACGTTGCCGAAGATGTTGCCGAAGAAGTTGTCACAGAAAATCTTGCAGTCAACGTCGCCGCCGATGTCGCAGACGTTGAACCGGAAGTTCAGTCGAAAGCAGAACCGGCGGAAGCCCAGGAAGAACTCCCCGCACAGGCAGCGGCAGACGAACCCGCCACCCTCGCCCAGCCCGAACTAACCCACGCGGAATCTGCGCAGCCCGATGCAGCCCAGCCTGAAGCGCTGCCCATCCGCGCCCGAAATCACGCGCGCCAGCGCAGACCCCTCAGCCGCCGAGACCGCCAGCGCGCCTTTGCCCGCCCAAGCCGTGGCCTTCGAGCCCGCGCAGCCTGAAGCCGAGCCCGCGCAGCACGAAGAAGTTCACGCCGAGCACTCTCATTTCGAAACATTGTCGGTTGAAACATCGCCGGTTGAAACATCGCCGGCTGAAGCCTCGCAGGGTGCAACCGAAGCCAATGTCCATCAGACAGCCAGACCCGAGCTACGCGCCAGCCGTCCTTCGTGGCGCGATCGCGTCTCCAAGATGTTTGGTGCCCATCCGCAACCCGCCGGGCACCCGCAGCCGCCGTCGCCGAGCACCTATCCTTCGCCGAGCGCCGAGCCTGCACATCAGCCTCCCACAGTCGAGCCCGTCAGCCAGGCTGCAGCCAATCAGATCCAGGCTCCAACTCAAGCGCCCGCTCTCCATGAGAGTCAGCTCGGAAGCTTCGTCATCGAAGGTGGTCACGTCGAGCACGAAGAACTCGATGCCGAAGAGACCGAGATGCCGGCTCTTGCCGAACACTTCGACCGCTATGAAGAAAGCGAAATCGATGAAGACGAACTCGAGGACGGAAACGGCTCCCAATTCGGCGCCGCGGTTCGCGAGACCGGCGAAGAAAACGAATTAGAGGATGAAGAGTACGACTTCGGAAACGAGGAATTCGAGGAATCCGAATTGCTCGCCGGACAGTCCGCCGAAGAGGAAGAAGAAGAGGATGAAGGCGACGAGCAGGGTGAGATTCAGGAGTCCGTGGTCGCAGCCGCGCCCGAGCCTGGACGCCAACGCCCGGAGCGCTTTGACCGCCGCGACCGCCGTGGACGCCGTGGCGCTCCTCCGCCGCGCGGAGGCCCGCGCGGTCGCATGCACCAGCAGTCGCGTGCCCTGCCCCTCATCAGCGAACTGCTGAAGGAAGGCCAGGAGATCCTGGTTCAGATCGCGAAGGAACCAATCGGCAAAAAAGGCGCGCGTATTACCAGCCACATCGCCCTTCCCGGCCGCTTCCTCGTCTACATGCCCACGGTCAACCACATTGGCGTCTCGCGCAAAATCAGCAGCGACGATGAGCGCCAGCGCCTCAAGCGCATCGTCTCCAGCGAGCGCGAAAACGGCCATGGCGGCTTCATCGTTCGCACCGCCGCCGCCAACATCAAGGAAGATGAACTGCGCGCGGACATTCGCTTCCTCAAGCATCTGTGGACCGAAATCCGCACCCGTGGCGAATCCAGCAAGAGCCCGGCGCTCATCTATCACGACCTCAATCTGGTGGAGCGCGTCCTGCGCGACCAAGTGACCAGCGACTTTTCGCAGATCTGGGTGGACAACGAAAGCGAGTACGAGCGCGTGGTGCGTTTTGCCTCGCGCTTCCAGCCCAGCCTCGTCCGCCGCATCAAGCTCTACACCAAAGACACGCCTCTCTACGAGCAGTTCGGAATCAACGAGGAGATCAACAAGAGCCTCAAGTCCAAGGTATGGCTGAAGAGCGGCGGCTACATCGTCATCAACCAGACCGAGGCGCTGGTGGCCATCGATATCAACACCGGCAAGTACGTCGGCAAAACGGCGCGGCTGGAAGATACCATCGTCAAAACCAACTGCGACGCCGTCAAAGAGATCGTGCGCCAGGTTCGCCTGCGCGACCTCGGCGGCATCATCGTCGTTGACTTCATTGATATGGACGAGCGCAAGAATCGCCAGAAGGTGATGCAGGCTCTTGAAGAAGCCATGAAGTCCGATCGTGCGCCTTCCAAGATTCTGCAGTTCAACGATTTCGGCCTCGTCGCCATTACCCGCAAGAGGGTGAAGCAATCGCTTGAGCGGACACTCGGCACCCCCTGCCCCTATTGCGACGCCACCGGCTTCGTCAAGTCGGCGCAGACGATCTGCAACGAAATCTACGCCGAGATGCGCAAGGCGCGCCGCCATGTCGAAAGCAAAGAGGTCATTCTCCGCGTCAACCCCGAGGTCGCCAAGGAGCTGAAAAGCGGCAACGGAAAATGGCTGCAGGAGATGGAAGAGCTGCTCGGCCGTCCAGTCCTGGTAAAAAGCGACCCTCTGCTGCATCAGGAGAAATTCGACATGAATTACTAGCCGATTGCCAACCGCTTCGCACTCAGAGCCCGCCCTCACCTACGGCGGGCTCTTTCTTGCATCTGGACGCCAGCTTTGGCCCCATCAGAACCGATGGCCGATGTCCTTTCCCTTGAATAAAATCACCGAAGTACTCCCATCCAGAGTGTCTGACTTCCTGTTGATTACGTCCCTTCGTAATCCATCTTGGGTCTGTGCAGCATCCTTTGTATTACTCCCCCAGCATCTTGTGGTGTATGTTCCACTTAGATACAAAGTATGGCCAATGGAGACGAAATTAGTGCCGGAATAAGGCTGAGAATACCGGATATCTTCTGGGTTTTGCCGGAAGTTATGGTTGACTTGGCCGCCCTGAACTCTGCTATAACCAGCGCGTACCATTCCCCCCGAGAGCGCTGAGGAATTCTCCTCGCCGGCACAGCACGCCTGACGCAACATCGTTTTCCAAGGCGGGCGGTCGAGGCGGGCCGGAATTTTCGATCAGGGTTTTTGTACAGGCTGCGTTCTGAAAGGGCAAAGAGTTATGGCCGATTCGCCTGAGGTGATGAACATTCGGCAAGCGTCCCAGTACCTAGGCGTGAGCCCGGACACGCTCTACAAGTACGTGTCCGAAGACAAGATTCCAGCCTTCAAGCTGGGCAACCGCTGGAAGTTCAAAAAGACCTTGCTCGACCGCTGGATGGAGAGCAAGAGCAGCGGCGGAGAAGGCACGCTGAAGAAGAAGCCGCGAACAGTGCGTACCAGTGCGGTGGGCTAACGAGGGCGTCCGCTTATGTTTGGATTAAATTTCGGTGCCAACAAATCGATCGTCGGGCTTGGACATCGGCTCCAACAGCATCAAGGCGGTTGAGCTGCAGCGCTCCCGCGGCGAGATCGTGGTCAGCCATCTCGCAATCGAGCCTCTGGCCACGGACATCGTGGTTGATTCCATGATCGTCGACAGCGGCAGCGTTGCCAGCGCCGTCAGCAAGATCTTTGCCGAGCAGGCCTTCAAGGCCAAGAACGTCGCCACCTCCGTCAGCGGCCATTCCGTGATCGTTAAGAAAATTTCGATGCAGACCATGGACGAACCCGAGCTCGGCGAAGCCGTACGCAACGAGGCCGCGCAATACATTCCGTTCGACATGACCGATGTCAACGTGGACTATCAGGTTCTCAGTGACAGCTTCGACGGCCCGACCATTGACGTCCTGCTCGTTGCTGTAAAGAAAGATAAGATTCTCAATTACACCAACGCCCTGCAACTCTCCGGACGCCAGCCCGCCATCGTTGACATTGACGCTTTTGCCCTGCAGAACTGTTTCGAATACAACTACTCCCCCGCTCCCAACTCCACCACTGCCTTGCTCAACATCGGCGCCAGCGTGATGAACATCAACATCGTCCGCGGTGTGATTCCACTCTTCACCCGCGATGTCAGCGTAGGCGGCAACCAGTACACCGATTCGTTGCAGAAGGAATTGGACCTCAGCTTTGATGATGCCGAGGCGCTCAAACTGGGCAAGCAGGTAGGGACCGTCAGTGAAGACGCCAAGCTGCCCATTCTGCAGCAGGTAACCGAGATCATCGTGCTGGAGATTCAGAAGACCTTTGACTTCTTCCGCGCAACCGCCAGTGGTGAGCATATCGAGCGGATTTACGTTGCAGGCGGCTCCTCGCAGGTTCCCGGATTGGTCGAAGCCCTGCGCCAGGAGTTTTCCATTCCCGTCGATCCGTTGAATCCATTTCAGAGGATCGTGCCGCCCATCGGCGAAGGTGCCGACCTCATTGAGCGGAATTCGTTGCAATTAGCCGTAGCCGTGGGATTGGCTCTCAGGAGCTTTGAAAAATTATGATCCGGATCAATCTGCTAGCGACTAAGCCGAAGAAGGGAAAGAAGTCACGGCGGCGCTTCTTTGCCATGCCGCAGCTCACAACCGAAGGCCCTTCGCCTCTGATCGCAGGCCTGGCAATCTTCGTCGTAGTAGCCGCGGGCTTCTACCTGTACTTCCTGCGTTTGCAATCGACCCACGATAAGCTGCAGAGCCAGATCGCGGACGCCAATAAATCGATTGCTTCGATGAGGCAAGTGAAGCAGGCCTACCTCGAACGGCAGAAAGATTACGACGCTTTCAAACGGCGCTTTGACATCATCGATCAGCTCCGCGCCTCTCAGGTCGGCCCCGTTCCACTACTTGCCAATCTCGGCCAAACCGTGAATAAGACCGACGGCGTCTGGCTGCTGAGCATGAAGGACGATGGAGCAACCGTCGATTTGGAAGGCGTAGCACTGGGACCCGATGCAGTCGCCAAGTTGATGACCAATCTGCGCGGCTCCGGCTATTTCAAGAATGTTGAACTGCGAGACACGGTTCAGCAAGACAGCCCGAAGCTGCAAACCTTCAGCTTCAGTCTGACTTGCGAGAAGATGAAAGCTTAAAAGTCATGGTGAACTTTAAGCAACTGCCCTATGTGGCAAAAATCGGGATCGTGGCGCTGGTTATCCTTCTGCTTGCGGCCGGAGCGTATTTTTACTCGCTGCGACCCTTGGCCAAGGCCAATGAGGCGGATGCGCTGACACTCCGGAGCAAGCAGTCCGAAGTCGCGCAATTGACTCCATACAAGGCGAAGCTGGCCGAATTGACCGCGCAGACGGAAAACCTGAAGGCGCAGATCGAGGCACAGCGAAAAATCGTGCCCGAAGAAAAAGAAGTGCCGGCCTTCATCATCCTGGTCGAGCACGAAGCCACAGCCGCCGGAGTCGAGGTGCGCCGCTACACCCCTAAGGAGACCACGCCCAAAGAGTACTACGTCGAGGTTCCCTTCGAGGTCGATTTGGACGGTCCCTATTACGCGGTATTGAACTTCTATGACCGCATTCAGAAACTCGAACGCATCGTCAATGTCAGTCATCTCGGCATGGGCGCGTTGAAGGGCGGAAAATTGACTACGAAGCGGGTATATAAGTGGTCGCCGAATGAAACCGTTTCAGCCAGTTGTGTATTGACCACGTTTTACAGCGCTGCCAAGGGCGGAGCGCCGCCCGCCGCTGCAAAGAAGAAGTAGGAGGGGCGATGAAGAGCAGCAAGTTGATTCTGGCGTTGTGGCTTGGAGCAAGCGCGTTTGCGCTGACGTCGCCGCAGAAGCAGGCGAATCCGCCCGCCGTGGCGCCGCCCGCTGTTGCGCCGCCCTCTGCGCCATCGCCAAAAGCCTCCGCTCCAGTCACCGGTGCGCACACTTCAACCCCAGCAGCAGCGCCTCAGAAAACCCGAGTGCAGCGAAAGTGGGCTCCAGACTATCGCAGACCTGTCGCGACGCACTCTTCCGCTCAGCCTGGGTCCATCGAATCCGTCCCGGCCAGGGCTCCAGCGAAACGTGGGCGAGCAAGCCGTCCGGTCAGCCGAGTAACCTCCACCGGCGAGCCCGTGCCAGCCCACACCGCGCCGCGCGATCCGTTCGTCAGTCCCGTCGTCGAGCGCTTCCGCGAAGCCGCCTCATGCACCGGTACCGGCAGGCAATGCCTGCTTGTCGGCGAGATCAGTTTGCGTGGTGTGGTCCATTCTCCCAGCGGCTCTATCGCCGTTGTGGTCAACGGCGACCATACCTACTTTCTGCGTGAAAACGATCCCCTCGCCGACGGCGCAGTGGAGCGGATCGGTAAGGACGCAATCATTTTGCGTGAGCGGTCGTCGGATGCCGTAGGACGACCGTTGACGCGCGAAGTTACGAAAAAGCTCGGACAGTCTGCGGATTAAGCGGATGCCGGGCAGGGAAGCGATTGTGAAGATGAACCCGGAAACTGGATTGCAAGTTACGTGCACGGACGCGCGAAGCCTGGCAGCAGGCAACGCCCGGGAGAGCTACGCAGGGAGAGCTACGATGAGCTTCAAGCGATTGCTGGCGGTAGGACTGATGGCGCTGTTATGCGCCGGTACGGCGACGGCGGCTTCACAACTGAATGCGGTGCAACTGACGCCGGCGCCAAACGCGGCGACGGTCAACCTGCGCACCACCGGTTCCTACGCCCATAAGGAATACAGGCCGGACGAACACCTCATGCTCGTAGACCTCACCGGCGTAGCCGCTGATCCGGCCATTGATCGCGCCGCCACCGTGAATTCGGCGGCGCTCACCGGCTACAAGCTCTCCACCTACACCAGTGCATCCGGCAGCCAGGTCACCCGCGTTGAACTGACTCTTGGCAACGGCGTAACCGCCAACGTCACCGACGAAAGCTACGGTCTCAAGATTCAGTTGAACAGCGGCGCGCCATTCGTGGCGGTTACCTCCAGCGGCAGCTCTTCGCCGTCCCCTGTGGCTGTAACTCCGGCTCGCAAGCGCCGCAGCAGGCAAAGCAGCCAGCTCGGCGGCCAGCCCATTCGCAAGTCCATATGTAACTCCGGCCGCTGCCTCCAAGCCAGTTTCGGCATCGCCAGCCACTCCCACCAATCCGCCTCCTGCTCCTGCCACGCTGATGGCCCACAATGCCCCGGCGCCCCAGATGAATACGCCCCAGACTGATAAAGGTGGCACCGCGGCTACTGCTAAAGTGATTGCCCCGGCCGCGCCCGCCGCACCTGCCCTTCCGGCGAAGCCCCAGGCACCCGCCGGCACCTCTGCTCCGGCCACCATTCGCAACGTCAAGGTAAGCCATGAACCAGGTGCGCTGGACGTTGTGATTGAAGGTCCAAGCTCAGCCCATTCATTTCTTCTCAAGGACCCCGATCGCCTGGTGCTGGATTTCTCCAATACGCTGCTCAACCCATCAGTCAGAAACATTGCTGTGCGTACCAAAGAGGTGCTCGACGTTCGCGTAGGCCGCTTCCAGTCCAACCCTCCCGTTGCCCGCGTCGTAATTGATCTGAGCGGGCCGCTGGCATTCGATGTTCTGCCTTCGGATCATCAGGTGACGGTCCGGGTCAAGATTGGCGAAGCCGCAGCCTCCTCACCGCGCAGCGCCGCCACAGCTCCACCATCCTCTGAACTACATATGCTGGAGGTGCGGCCGAACCCCGCGGCGGTGCAGCCGAACTCCGGCAGTAATAGCCCAACTGCTCACCCAGCTCCATCTGGCGCCTCACCCGCGCCTCATGCGGTTCTTGTCTCAGCGCCTGTTGTCAGCAATGTCTCAGCGCCCGCCGCCGGCAGCGCTGCCGCGTCCACGCCCAAAGCGCAGAGCGCGGCTCCCGCTACTGCTTCGCCGAAGCCTGCTCCCCCGGTCGAAACCGCTCGCGTAGCTCCACCTGCCCCTGTCGTTGCCCCATCCACCGCCATTGTCGTTGCCCATGTCACTGCGCCGGTTACGACGTCTGTCGACTCGCCTTCGGCCAGCAGCGCTTCAAAGCCTTCCGCTCCTCCGGCAACTGCGCCCAAAGCACAGACCGCAACTCCAGCGCCAGCTCCACCACCGTCCACTCCACCGGTAGTCGAAATCGCCCGTGCAGCTCCCCCGGCGCCCCCCGCTGCCACGGCCCCTGCGCCGATCGTCGCTCCGCCGCGCCCGCTGCCCCGCCAGTCGTTTCGCCGACTGTCGCTCCCGCGCCCGCCGTCGCACCGATTATCGCTCGCAGCGCCCGCGCCGATTGCCGCTCCCGCCGCTCCCAAGGCGCCCAGCGAAATCGCCGCCGCAGCTCCGCCAAAGCTCACTCCGCCAGTGGTTGCAGACGCCCATCCACTTCCACCTTCTATGCAGCAGTCTTCAGCCACCAACGCGCCTCCGGCGCCTCCTGCCAGCAAGTACACTGGCGAGCCGATTTCGGTGAATTTAAAGGACGTGGATCTGAAGGATTTCTTCCGCCTGATTCATGAGATCAGCGGTCTCAACGTTGTGCTCGATCCCAGCGTGCACGGCTCCGTGACCCTCGTGCTTGACGACGTGCCCTGGGATCAGGCTCTCGACATTGTCTTAAAGAACAATGGGCTGGACCGCGAACTGCAGGGAAACGTGCTTCGCATCGCGGCCACCGACACCCTGCGCAGAGAGGCGGTAGATCGTCGCGCCCAGTCCGAGGCGATTGCGCTGGCCGTCGATCGCCAGACCATCACCCGTTTCCTCAGCTATGGCAAGGCCAAGGAAATCGTCCCGACCATCAAGAGATTTCTCACCTCACGCGGCGATGTCATCGCCGATGAGCGCACCAACGCTCTCATCATCTCCGACATTCCAAGCGTGCTTCCCACCCTCGATCGCCTGATCTCACAGTTGGACAAGAAGAGCCAGGAGGTTGAGATCGAAGTGCGCGTCGTCTCGGCAACCCGCTCTTTCTCCCGCGATCTTGGAGTCCAGCTCGGCTTTAACTGGGGCAATGGCGTCACCACAATTGGCGGCTCCAATCCCAATGGAAGCACGATTACGACGCCCTCGGGTACCGCCAGCTCCGTGCCACTTTTCTCCAACTTTCCGGCCACCGGCCCCACCACTGGACTCTCCTTCAGCAACATCACGGCCAGCTACGGAATTGACGCGATCCTCACCGCCGCCGAGTCTCACAACCTGGCCAAGGTCCTCTCCCGTCCGCGGGTGGTCACCCAGAGCAACATCAAGGCTGAGGTTAAGCAGGGTGTGAAGCTTCCTGTGATTACCGCCGCTACGGCCAATGCCAATGCCACCACAAGCTACATCGATTCCGTTCTGCGCCTCTCCGTCACCCCGCAGATCACCGCCGATAACACCATCTTCCTTACCGTGGATGTAGAGAACACGCAGCCCCAGGGCACCGCAAACAGCGAAGGCAACTACGTTCTCACCACTCAGCAGACTACGACCCAGGTCCTTGTTACCGACGGCGGCACGGTTGTCATCGGCGGCATCATTCAGACCACCAACTCCGTCAGCACCACCCAGACGCCCGTTCTCGGCAACATCCCCTGGCTCGGCAATCTCTTCAAGGAGCGCCTGGTCAAGACGGAGACCGATGAACTGATCTTCTTCATCACACCAAAAATTATCCAAACCTAGTTTCGGCGGCATTCCCCAGCGTTATCGGGCTTCTTCGGAAGCCCGTTTCGCCCGGAAGCATTTACAATCATTCACATGGATTTTCGCGCACGGCAGAAGAATCTCAGCAACGCACTGGAACGTCATAAGGTCGATGCGCTGCTGATTACGCATCTGCCCAACGTACGCTATCTCTGCGGCTTCAGCGGAAGTTCAGCGGTACTACTCGCTGCACGCCGTCCCGTCTTCTTCACCGACGGACGATATGCCGGCCAGGCCGCTGCCGAGGTTCAGGGCGCGCGCATCTCAATCACCAGCGGCGGCACGCTGGCGTCCGTGGCCGCAACCTGCCTGAAGCTCGGGCTCAAGCGCGTGGCCATCGAATCCGACCGGCTTACCGTAGCTCAGTTGGATGTCTTTCAGAAGGCATTGGGTAAGTCCGTCAAAGTCATCCGCCTTGCAGGTACGGTTGAACAGCTACGCGCGCTGAAGGATGCCGATGAGCTTGAGTTATTGCGTGGCGCCGTGGAGTTATCCGCCAAGCTCTTCCGCCCGTTGTTGCGAGCCTTGCGCAGTGGCACATCCGAAACCGCAGTGGCCGCCAAACTCGAATACATGGCGCGAAGATCCGGTGCCAGCGGGATGTCTTTTGAATCCATCGTCGCCTCGGCCGAACGCTCGGCGCTTCCCCACGGGGTAGCTTCCGCCGCCAAACTGCCATCCAGCGGATTCGTAGTGTTAGACTACGGTGTTGTGCTACAAGGTTATTGCAGTGACATGACCCGCACCGTCCATCTTGGCCAGGCTCCGGATGAGGCGCGGGTGTTATACGAGGCGGTTCTGGAGGCGCAACTTGCCGCCATCAGCACGGTGCGGCCAGGGGTCACAACCGGAGAAGTCGATCTCGCGGCGCGGCGGGAGTTAAAGCGCGCCAAGTTGGACCGCTTCTTCACCCACTCCATCGGACACGGCGTGGGCCTTGAGATTCACGAGTTTCCGAGGCTTTCGGCGGGCAATCAGGCGGTTCTGCAGCCCGGCATGGTCGTAACCATCGAGCCCGGCGTTTATTTGCCCGGCAAGTGCGGTGTCAGGATTGAAGATATGCTGCTGGTAACCGAGCACGGATATGAAGTGCTGACGCCGGTAAGCAAGAAATTGATCGAATTGAACTGAAGTGTTTGTTTCACGGGTAACTACGAGAAGGTGGGTATTCCAAAACCGCGTCGCGAACCCAGCGGCGCTTCTGGCGGCCAATGAATCAGAACGAAATCAAAGAGCTGATCGAGTTTCTCGTTGACAAGGATATCGCTGAGTTCGAACTCGAACGCGGCGATGTCAAAATACGCATCAAGCGTGCGCACGGGGCAGCTTCCGAAGCTCCTATTCCGGCCGTACCTGCTGCTCCGCACGCCGCGTTGCCGCATCCCGTTCCGGCCCCTGCGCCAGCCGCAGCCGCCGACGCAGGAATCGAAATCATCAAGTCTCCCATCGTGGGGACTTTCTACGAAGCTTCATCGCCCGGCGCCCCTGCGTTTGTCAAACTCGGAGACACCATCGCCGTGGGCCAGGTGCTTTGCATCGTCGAGGCCATGAAGCTGCTCAACGAGATTGAATCGGAAAATGCAGGTCAGATTGTGGAGATCCTGGTTGCCAACGCTCAGCCGGTCGAGTACGGCCAGCCACTGTTCAAGATTCGCACCCAGTAAACGGCGGAGCCGGGCGGGACTCTGCCGTTCTTCTGCGGCGTATCCGATGACCTTTAGGCGCGGGAGCACACTGAAGCATGTTCAAGAAGATTCTGATTGCCAATCGCGGCGAGATCGCGCTCCGCGTGATTTGCGCCTGCAAAGAACTCGGCGTCAAGGCCGTCGCGGTTTACAGCGAGGCTGATCGCAACTCGCTGCATGTCCGCTTCGCCGACGAGGCTCTTTGCATAGGTCCGCCGCGCGCCGGTGAAAGCTACCTCAACGTCCCGGCCATCATCAGTGCCGCCGAAATCGCCAATGTTGACGCTATCCATCCCGGCTACGGACTCCTCAGCGAGAACGCAAATTTCGCGCACGTCTGTGAAACCTCCGGCCTCAAGTTCATCGGCCCACCGCCCCACATCATCCGCATGATGGGCGAAAAAGATAAGGCGCGGCAGGCCATGAAGCGCTGCGGCGTGCCCATCCTTCCCGGCTCCGATGGTGTAATCGCCTCCGAGGAAGAGGCCCAGGAATGGGCGCGCCAGGTCGGCTTCCCCGTCATCGTCAAGGCCTCGGCCGGCGGCGGCGGACGCGGCATGCGCGTCATCCATTCGGCTGAGGAACTGCCTCGCATGTTCAGCGCCGCCCACTCGGAAGCGGCCTCCGCCTTCGGCAACGGCGCTCTCTATCTCGAAAAGTTCATCGAGCGTCCCCGTCACATCGAGTTCCAGGTACTCGCCGATGAGCACGGCAACGCCATCAGCCTCGGTGAGCGCGACTGCTCCATTCAGCGCCGTCATCAAAAGCTCATCGAGGAATCACCATCGCCCAGCGTCTCTCCCGATCTGCGCAAAAAGATGAACCGCATTCTCGAGAAGACGATGAAGGAGATCGGCTACGTCAACGCCGGAACCGTCGAGTTCATCATGGATGAGGATGGCAGCCTGCGCTTCATCGAGATGAACACCCGCATCCAGGTCGAGCATCCCGTCACCGAGTTCGTCACCGGCGTGGACATCGTGAAGAGCCAGATTCTCATCGCCGCCGGAGCCAAACTCGCCGACATCGTCAAGCAGCCCATCGTTTTCTCCGGCCACTCCATCGAGTGCCGCATCAACGCCGAGCATCCGGAGAAATTCACCCCCTCCGCCGGCAAAATCACCGTCTTCAACGCCCCCGGCGGAATCGGCGTCCGCGTCGATACCGCGCAGTATCAGGAGGGTGTGGTGCCGCCCTATTACGATTCGCTGATCGCCAAGCTGATCGTCCACGGCAAGGATCGCCCGGAGGCCCTCGCCCGCATGAAGCGCGCGCTGGATATGTTCATCGTCGAGGGCATCTACACCTCAATCCCGCTACACCAGCGCATTCTCCAGGACCCCGACTTCATCGCCGGAAATTTCGATACCAAGTTCATGGAACGCTTCATGCCCAAAAAGTAGCACAGCCGAAGCTGTGTGTTCCCGAGAGGTGTCGTTCTGAGCGAAGCGAAACGAAAGCGCACTTATTCCAACGGTGTCACCCTGAGCGAAGCGAAGGACCCCAGCACTGCCCAAGTCTCGCTCGCAGCCTCAATCTTTTCGCCCAGCGATCGATTTCCTCGCTGCCTTAGATGCCATCGTTGCAAATGTGGTCCGTACCGATAGCAAGACTTCAGGTGTCCGGCTTCGCCCCGGCGCTTCTTGGCGATAACTTGGAATGAACCCCATGAAGCTCCCAATCCTCTACCCCATCCTCGACGCCGACGCCCTGAGCTCCATTTGCGAACCCGGCAAACTCCTGCAAACTCTCTGCTCTCACGCACTGGCCCTAGCCGACGCCGGTTGCACTGTCTTGCAGTATCGCGCCAAGCGCCTCACCGCGCGCGAGCTGCTCAGCCACGCGCGCGAACTGCGCCGCCTGCTTCCGGCATCCACGCTGATCATGAATGATCGCGCCGACCTCTGCCTCGCCGCCGCCTTTGACGGCGTCCACCTCGGGCAGGAAGATCTTTCGCCTGAAGGCGCTCGCATCGTTCTCGGCACCGAGCGCATCGTCGGCCTCTCCACCCACAACTCCGCACAGATGGCCGAGGCCCTCACCAAGCCGGTCGACTACCTGGCCATCGGTCCCGTCTTCGCCACCGGTAGCAAGCAGAATCCCGATCCCGTCGTCGGCCTCGATGGCGTCTTCGAAGCCCGGCGCATGCGCGATGCCTCCGCCCTCGCGCTTCCATTAGTCGCCATCGGCGGCATCACGCGCACCAATGCCGAGTCCGTTCTCAAGGCCGGCGCCGATTCGGTCGCCGTCATTGGTGACATTTGCGGCTCCCCACACGAATCGGCTAGGGAATTTTTCCATCTGATGATGTAGAGTTCTGTTCACATTCCTGCACGTGCGGGAGGCGTGTATTTTTGAGAGTGTCATCCTGAGCCGAAGCGAAGGACCCCAGCACCGGTCGAATCTACTGTGTGGTTTCAAGTTTTTCGGCCCGTGATCGACCCTTTGACGGGCCTGCAGTTTGCGGATGTCGGGACGAAGCGATGTAGGCGCGAGAACTTATGCGGCAGCGCCCGATCATCCAAGAATTTCAAGGAGAGCAGTGACTCAGCTCGCACAGCAATCTCAGCCCGGCCAGGATCAGGAGTTCGTCAAAGGCCTCGGCCTCACCAGCGCCACCACGCTGGTCATGGGCTCCATGATCGGCTCCGGCGTCTTCATCGTCGCCGCTGAAATGGCGCGCACCCTCGACTCGCCCGCACTGATGATTGCGGCGTGGCTGGTCTCCGGCTTCATGACCGTTGTCGCCGCGCTTTCCTACGGTGAACTCGCCGCCATGATGCCCAAAGCCGGCGGCCAATACGTTTACCTCCGCGAGGCGCTCGGCCCTCTCTGGGGCTTTCTCTACGGCTGGACGCTCTTCCTCGTCATTCAGTGCGGCACCATCGCGGCCGTCGCCGTGGGCTTCGGAAAGTTTCTCGGCGTCTTCCTTCCATCCGTCTCCTCTTCTAACTGGATTCTCCACATCTGGAAGGTTCCCCCCATCCATCTTGGCCCCATGGTGCTGGGCAACATGGAGGTAGGCTTAAATACCCAGAACCTGGTTGCCATCGCCATGGTCGCCCTGCTCTCGGTCGTCAACATCTTCGGCATCAAAAGCGGAGCCATCATCCAGGTTGTCTTCACCACCGCCAAGGTCGCGGGATTGCTGGCGCTCATCGTCTTCGGCATCTGGGTAGGCAGCACGCCGGAGGCGCTCAGCGCCAACTTCGGCCCCAACTTCTGGCTCCACGCCGGCCTCGGCGCGCTACATCGAATTCCCATCGGCGTCAGCGGAGCCACCGCCCTCGTCTCCACCATTACCGTCATCGCCGTGGCTCAGGTCGGCTCGTTATTCTCCGCCGACGCCTGGAACAACGTCACCTTCACCGCCGGAGAGGTCCGCAACCCGCAGCGCAATCTGCCGCTTTCCCTCGCTGTCGGAACCGGCACCGTCATCCTCATCTACATCGCCGTCAACTTCATCTACATGCTGGTGCTTCCATTCTGGGGAGACCCTTATGCCATGACCAGCGTTGGTCGTGGCATCCAGTACGCCTCGGAAGACCGCGTCGCCACCGCCGTCATGCAGCAGATGATGGGACAGAGCGGCGCCAAACTCATGGCCCTGGCCATCCTGGTCTCCACCTTCGGCTGCAACAACGGACTCATCCTCGCCGGGTCGCGCGTTTACTACGCCATGGCCCGTGACGGACTCTTCTTCCGCTCCGTTGGCCGCCTGCATCCCCGCTTCAAAACTCCCCACCTTTCGCTCATGGTGCAGGCTATCTGGACCGCCATCCTCTGCTTGAGCGGAAGTTACGGCCAGTTGCTCGACTACACCATCTTCGCCGTCCTGCTCTTCTACATCCTCACCCTGGTCGGCCTCTTCGTTTTGCGCCGCACCCGTCCGGATGCGCCGCGTCCCTATCGCGCCATAGGCTATCCCTGGCTGCCCGCCATCTACATTGTGATGGCAATATTCATTGATGTAGTCTTGTTGCGCTATAAGCCGCAGTACACCTGGCCGGGCCTGGTCATTGTCCTGCTAGGCATCCCGGTATACTTCTTGTGGTCGCGCAATGGAGTGCAAGCGCCTGCGAGCGTGGCTCCCCCTGAATAGCCGTTCCGTACTTTCTTTGACGGGAGAACGAATCACAAATGTCGAATCTGCTGCTGACCAAACCCCTGGACATGTTGCTCGCCGAGGCCGGTGAGAAGGGCGAGCACAGCCTCAAGCGTGTCCTCGGTCCCATCAACCTCATCATGTTGGGCATAGGTGCAATCATCGGCGCCGGAATCTTTGTGCTTACCGGCTCGGCCGCGGCGCGTTACGCGGGACCGGGAATCGTCATCTCCTACATTCTTGCTGGCATTGCGCTGCGCCTTCGCCGGATTGTGTTACGCGGAATTTGCCTCGCTGATTCCCATCGCCGGATCGGCCTACACCTACGGCTACGCCACCCTCGGCGAAATCTTCGCCTGGATCATCGGCTGGGACTTGATCCTCGAGTATGCCTTCGGAGCGGCTACCGTCGCCTCCGGTTGGAGCAGCACCCTCATCGCCTTCCTGCAGGATTACGGCATCAATCTGCCGCCGCAGATCTGCGACACGCCGGGCTCTGTCTGGGTATTCTTCGATCATCGCTGGGTACCTTCCACCACACTCGGGAAGGGAATTGATCTTTCTGCGCTGCCCCACGCAACCGCTCACTTCAACCTCCTCGCCTTTCTCGCCATCGTCGTCGTCACCACCATCCTTGTGGTTGGCATTCAGGAATCGGCGAACCTGAACACTACCATCGTCTTCGTCAAGCTCTTCGCCGTTGTCACCTTCATCGCCGTAGCCGCCGGATATTGCTTCCATCATCAAGCGCAGACCGTCGCCAACCTCACTCCGTTCGTGCCTCCGTCCTATGGCTGGAGCGGCGTGATTCGAGCCGCCGGTGTCGTCTTCTTCGCCTACATCGGCTTTGACGCCGTCTCCACCGCCGCCCAGGAGGCCCGGAATCCGCAGCGCGACATGCCCATCGGAATTCTCGGCTCACTCGTCATCTGCACCGTCCTCTATATCCTGGTCTCGTTCCTGTTGACCGGGACCGTCCATTACACGCGCCTCAACGTCGGCGCTCCGGTCTCGCTCGCCATTCGCGAAACCGGCGTGCGCTGGGGCAGCTACGTCGTCAACGCCGGTGCGCTCGCGGGGCTCAGCACGGTCATGCTGGTGATGTTGCTCGGCCAGTCGCGAGTCTTCTATTCGATGTCGCGCGACGGCCTTCTCTGGAAGTGGGCCGGAGAGATCCACCCCAAGTTCCGCACCCCCTGGAAGTCCTCGATTGTCGTCGGTCTCTTCGTCGCCTTCTTCGCTGCCGTCGTCCCCATCGGCGTGCTCGGCGAACTGGTCTCCATTGGAACCCTGTTGGCCTTTGTGATCGTCTGCGCAGGCATCTGGATTCTGCGTCTCCGCAAGCCTGAACTGCATCGTCCATTCAAAACGCCGCTGGTCCCCTTTGTGCCCATCATGGGCATGCTGGTTTCGCTGCTGATGATGATCTTCCTGCCCTGGCAGACCTGGCTGCGCATGATTGTCTGGCTCGCCATCGGCCTGGTGATCTACTTTTCCTATGGACGTCACCACAGCAAGGTACAAGCTGTCCATGCCAACTCCGTCCGCAGTTGATGCGGTTCCCACATTTGCCGTAGTTAGCAAATGTGGGTTTGCATCCGCTGGTGGCTACTGATTCGGGTGCCGACTTTTTCGCCGTGCATCTTCATCTCCGCCTTAGGGGCATTTGGCAGGTGGCCCATTCGAGCCCGTCTTCGCCTTGCATATCCCTCTTGCATCTTTCCGCCGCATCCCTGCGTCGGGTACAATCGCCCCCAGAGCGCTTATGCACGCACTGCGAAGTCTAAAATTCTTATCGGCCGCTTTGCTTTGCGTAGCCCTCATCGGCACTGCGGGCTTCCACTTTATCGAGCACTGGAGCTGGTTTGACGGCTTCTACATGGTGCTCACCACCCTAACCACCATCGGTTACGGAGAAGTCCATCCGCTCTCGCCGGTGGGCCGGTATTTCAATGTCGCCATCATCCTCTTCGGTGTGGCGCTGGTTTTTCTCATCCTGGGAGCCCTCGGGCAGGCACTGCTCGAGTTTGAGTTCAACAATTTTTTTGGCAGGCGAAAAATGGAACGAGAGATCGGGCGATTGCAGGCGCACTACATCATCTGCGGTGCTGGACGCGTGGGCCGCGCCGTGGCTCGTCAACTGGAAATCAAGCCCGCGCCCTTCATCATCCTGGAAAACAACGAGGCCAAAGCCGAGCGCCTGCGCGCTGAAACCAATTGGCTCATCGTCCATGCTGACGCCACCTTGGAAGCGCAACTGCTCGCCGCGCGCATCGACCACGCCGCCGGACTGGTCGCCGCGACCACCACCGACGCCACCAATACCTACGTCGTGCTCACCGCGCGCGGCCTCAACCCAACCCTGAAAATCATCGCCCGCGCCAGCGAAGAAGGCGCCGAGAAGCACATGCGCACCGCCGGTGCCGACCAGGTCGTTTCCCCATACGGCTTCGCCGGATTCCGTATCGCCGAGGCTTTTCTCCGCCCCCACGTCATCAATTTTCTTGAGGTCGCTCTGCAGCGCAGCTCCGAACTCGGCCTTGAGCTGGAGGAGCTGACCATCGATCCCCACTCCGTTTACGTCGGACAGAGTTTGCGCTCCTCCGGCATCCGTCATGATCTCGGTATCACCGTGCTCGCCATCAAGCGTGAAGGCGAGGAGATGAAGTATAGTCCCGCGCCTGACGCTCTTCTTTCCGCCTCCGATCATCTCATTGTCATGGGCGATCCTTCGCGTCTGCGCGAGCTCGAAGTCCTGGCTGGAGTGAAAAAGTGATTATCACCACCGCCGCAGAAATGGCTGCCATTGACCGCGCCACCAGCGAGCAGTACGGCGTCGATTCGCTGACCCTCATGGAGAACGCAGGCGCTGCCGTAGCCGCCTTTGCGCGCGAACACTGGCCGGTTGCCAACCGCATCACCGTCGTCTGTGGACGCGGCAACAACGGCGGCGATGGCTTCGTCGCCGCCCGCCGCCTGCACGCCGCCGGCAAAGTCGTCGAGGTCCTCCTGCTGGGTTCCGCCGACGGCCTCCGCGCCGACGCCGCCGCCATGTTGGCCCGCCTTCCTATCCATCCCATCATCCTCTCCGGCCCTGATGATATCGCCCGCGAATGCCGAGCGCAGCCTCGCCGGCGCTGAACTCATCATCGACGCCATCTTCGGAACCGGATTCAAGCCGCGCCAGGATGGGGGTACAAGTGCCGCGACAACTGCTGGTACCAGCGGGGTTACGAGTGCCGCCCCCTCGCTCTCCCAGCTTTTAGCCGGCGCCGTCATCACCGCCATCAATCAGTCCTCGCCGCCTGTGCTCTCTGTCGATCTTCCTTCCGGCGCCGATGCCGATGCCGAAGCGCCCGCAGCCGGAGCGGCCCACCCATCGCATCTGCCGCTCCAGCGCCATCGTCACCTTCACCGCGCCCAAGCCTGCGCATCTCTTCGCCCAGCTTCACCCGCGGCCCCATCGTCGTCGCGCCCATCGGCAGCCCGGAGGCCGCCATCGTCTCCGCGCAGAATCTCTACGCCGTCACGCCGCAGGAGGTCTCAGCGCTCTTCGCCCCGCGCCCGCCGGACAGCAACAAGGGACGCTTCGGACACGTGCTCGTCGTCGCCGGCTCGGTCGGCAAGAGCGGAGCCGCCGCCATGTGCGGCATGGCAGCCCTGCGCACCGGTGCCGGCCTCGCCACCGTTGCCACCCCATCCTCCGTGCTGCCCACCGTCGCGGCATTTGCCCCGGAGTTGATGACCGAAGCGCTCGGCGACCTCAACTCCCAAAGCGCCGCACTCCCCGATGCCGCTCGCTGCCTTGAGCTCGCAAAATCCCGCAACGTTCTCGCCATCGGTCCTGGCCTTTCGCAGCGCCCCGGAGTTGCCGAGTTCGTGCATCGCCTCGTCAAGGGCGCGCATTGTCCCGTCGTGCTGGATGCCGATGGATTAAATGCCTTTGCCGGTCACGCCGAAGCTTTGCAGGGAGCCACCCGCCCGCTCATCCTCACTCCTCACCCCGGCGAAATGGCACGCCTTACCGCCGCCAGCGTCGCCGACGTCCAGGCCAACCGCGTTGCCGCCGCCCGTGATTTCTCCCGCCGCCATCGCTGCATCGTAGTGCTCAAGGGCTTCCGCACCGTCATCAGCTATCCGCGTGGCGAGCTCTGGGTGGTCGCCACCGGAAACCCCGGCATGGCCACCGGAGGCACCGGCGACATCCTCACCGGAATGATTGCCGGAGCCATCGCCCAGTTCCCCACCCGTCTCGAGGAAGCAGTGCGCGCCGCCGTTTTCCTGCACGGCCTCGCCGGAGATGTTGCCGGCCGGCACCTTGGCGAGGAAGCAATGGTAGCAACCGACCTGCTCCGCTATCTGCCCGCCACCTTCCGCCAGATGAGACAGCGCGCCGCGCAGAAAAACATTCGCCTCTGCTGACGTATTCTGCATTCGAATTTCGGCCCGCGATGCTATCATGCGGGCAATGACGCGTGATTTCACCTCGCACTCTGCCGATGAAACCGTAGAACTAGGCCGCCAACTCGCGCCCCTGCTGCGCGACGCTCACGTCGTATTGCTACGCGGCGACCTTGGTGCGGGCAAAACCACCTTGGTCAAGGGCATTGCAGAAGGCTTCGGCGCCGCCGAAGCTGACGATGTCACCAGCCCCACCTTCACTCTCATCCACGAGTACCACGGCCCTGACAAAGATGTCTTCCACATCGACCTCTACCGCCTCGAGAAGCCCGGCGAGCTGGACTCGCTCGGCCTGGAAGACCTCATGCTTGAGCAGCGCAACCTGCTCCTCATCGAGTGGGGCGAAAAGTTTCCCCGCATCCTGCAACTCAAAGACGCCGAAATCGCCATCCGCCGCGTCGAGCACGACGAGCGCAAGCTGCGCCTCACCACCGGCCCCAGCTAACTGACCTGTAATTGACCCGCTAATTTTTCGAAGGTGTCATTTTTCGAAGGTGTCATTCCGAACGCAGTGAGGAACCCCAGCGCCGCCCAAATATGCAAACCAGCTCCAAAGGCTTTTCGGTCAGCCGGGTGCCCCAGGTTCGCGCCGACGCTTTTCGGCGATAACCTGGGAGGAAACGCCGTCGGCATCTGCGCGCTCTTACTTCCTTCCTTCGGCCTGCAGGTACGAGTTGATCGACTCCCCCATCTGCAGCAGCACCGCATCGTTCAACCGGTTTAAATCCAACATCAAATAGCTGAGGTTCGCCGAGAGCAGGTTCTCGTAAACCACATTGTGGATTACCTGCGCGATGATGCGCTGCTTTTCCACCATAAGCTGCAGCGTGTACCGCTGCTTGTGTCGAACTTCGCCGCGAAGCCACGCCGAGCGCAGCAGTGCCTCGTTGCCTTCAATCGGCAGCCCGGAGTCCAGATAGTCGGCGAGCTCTCCGATCATGTTTTCCAGCGTGTCAAGCCGCTCTTCGTCCGACAGAGACAGTGCGGCCAACTCCGGCGCGGCCTTCATGTTGACCAGTGTGCGGGACAGGATCGTGTCAATGTTGTCCCGCAAAATCGCTGAGAGCCGGAGCATCGGGCGGGGAGGAGTGGCGACTTTTCGCTCCTCCAGTTTGCGGCGGATGAGCTCCATCATCTTTGGAATATCTGACGGCTTGGTCATGTAATCGTCCACCTGCTCCCGTAGAGCCTGGAGTGCTGACTCGAAAGCCGGGTATCCCGTCAGAATGAGATTGATGCACTGCGGATTCACCCGCCGCATGGTGTGAACCACGGTAAACCCATCGGCAACGTGGCCCATGTTGAGGTCGGAAATGAGCACATCGAATAGCTGCCCGGAGGTGATGATCTTCAGCGCCTCTGGAACCGACCCGGCGGCGGTCGTTTCATACCCGTGAGCTTTCAGTACTAATGGAAGTGTCTGCAGGATTCCAGGGTCATCGTCAACACATAGTATCCGAGCGGCCGCCATGGCACCTCGATTCGCCCCTTACTTCGGGACTAGAGTGCTGTTGGATTCCGCCCGGCGAACGTATGGTTGTACAGCCAGCTCTCGATTCGCCGCTCTGTTTACATCCCGGTAACACATCGGCGGGTGGGTGCCTAATTATCGAAGGAGTCATCCCGAACGCAGTGAGGGACCCCTGCGTCGCTCAAATATGCGCTGCGACTGCAAAAGCTTTTCGGCGCGGGCAGGTGGCCCATTCAAGCCTTCTTTTGGCTTGAGTGGGGCCGTTGATCCCGTTCCTGTCTTTGATCTCAACCTTGAAACTTTGAAACCTTGAAACTTTGAAACCTTGAAACTTGCCTCTAATACCCCATCACGTTATATCCGCAATCCACGTGGATCACCTCGCCGGTTATCCCCGAAGCCCCATCGCCGGCCAGAAATGCTGCAGTCTCTGCCACCTCCGCCGTATCCACGTTGCGCTTCAGCGGAGCCCGTTCCGAGACCACCTTGAGGAAATCTCCCAGCGAGCCGATTCCACGCGCCGCCAGTGTCCGGATCGGCCCCGCCGAAATTGCATTGACCCGGATCGCCTTCGCTCCCAGCGAGGCCGAGAGATAGCGCACCGTGGCCTCCAGCGCAGCCTTCGCCACGCCCATGATGTTGTACCCCTGCATTACCTTTTCCGAGCCCAGGTAGGTCAGTGTGATGATGCTCCCGCCCTCCGTCATCAGCGGCTCGGCCGCTCGTGCCAGCGCCACCAGTGAATACACGCTGATGTCATGCGCAATCCGGAAGCCCTCGCGGCTGGTCAGCAGAAAGTCGTTCTTCAAATCCTCCGCCGGAGCATAGGCCACCGAGTGCACCAGCGTGTGAATCTTGCCGTTATACCTTGCGCCGATCTGCTCAAAGACCTCCGAGATCTCCTCGTCCTTGGTCACATCGCACTGGAAGCCCTGCGCCCCCGGCAAACTGGCGATAATCTCCTCGGCCTCCAGACGAAGCCGTTCGTTCTGATATGTGATTGCAATCTGCATACCCTCGGTATGCAGCTTCTGGGCAATCGCCCAGGCGATGCTCCGCTTATTCGCCAGACCGAAGATTACGGCCACGCGCCCTTCGAGGCTCTTTCCCATCTAAGTATCTGCTCCCCAACGCTGAACTTGTGATTTACCCGTTCACTCAAGGATAGCAGCCCGTTAGCAGAACTGGAAATTTCGTGACAGAACACAGGCTGACGCGCCGCCAGTCACGAGTCAATGTGAGAGCTATCACCGCAAAGATTAAAAACGAGGATCATATTATGTTTGACAGCGCAGGCTGTTGGAGCTTCTTATGACCAAGACTCTCGAAATATCGGCCGCAGCCTCGGAAGGGTGTTGTGTGCCCGCCTCCGAACTGCAAAGAGGAGCTTGCGTAGATTTCGTGAAGTTCTGCAAGGAGCAGCACCTCGGCTCTCGCGCAGCGCACACGTTTCTCCGCCTGTTCCACAACGAAAAGTGGAATGCAGAGTGCGATAAGATTCGCGACGCCATGCGTCCCGAAGTCGATCGCATCTTTGAACCAGCCGAGAAGGCGCTCCAGGATGGCGTCAACTGCAAGGAAGTTCTCCAAATCCTGGTGAAGTCTTTGAAAGACGCTGAAGAACTGTAGAGCTTAAAGCTGTAGTGCGAAAAATTGCGGTGCGAAGAAATGCAGTGCTAAGAATTGCAGGGCTAGAAATTTTTTGCTGAGCTGGCTTTCATTCATTCATTCGCTTCACCTCATAACAAAGCCCACCCTCACCGGTGGGTTTTGTTATTTGTTCCGTCCGCCACCGAATTGCATGGTTCATAGTGCACTTTACCCGCGCAACGGGAACTCCGGCCCCTGCCATGTTAGTATCAAGGTTTCGGGCATGTGCAGAGCTTTTCCGGCGATAGGCTGGATTGTGTCTGTGGCCCGCAGGCTCGGCCGTTCAGGCCCGCCACTTTTCCGAAGGGTTCCCCGAGAGAGAAACGGATGCCGGTAGAAACAAAACAAGCTGCGAATCGCCGCGTACTCAGCGGCATGAGACCGACAGGCAAGCTGCACATTGGGCATTACGTAGGCGCGCTGCAGAACTGGATCAAGCTGCAGAATGAGTACGATTGTTTTTTCTTTGTCGCCGACTGGCACGCCCTCACCACCGACTACGCCGACACCTCGCACGTCAAAGACAATATTCTTGAAATGGCCTTCGACTGGCTCGCCGCCGGACTCGATCCCGAGAAGGCAACAATCTTTATCCAGTCGCACGTGCCGCAACACGCCGAGCTGCACCTGCTGCTCTCCATGATGACTCCGCTGGGATGGCTGGAGCGCGTGCCAACCTACAAGGAGCAGAAAGAAAATCTCAAAGAGAAGGACTTGAACACGTACGGCTTCCTCGGTTATCCCGTACTCATGACCTCAGACATTCTCATGTACCAGGCCGCCTACGTTCCCGTCGGCGAGGATCAGGTTGCGCACGTCGAGATCACGCGTGAAATTGCGCGCCGGTTCAACCAGTTTTACTGGCTTGATGCCGAGCGCCAATATTCGCCGAAACGCAACACCCCTGAAAATAAGCGGGTGTACGTCTTTCCGGAGCCGCAGCCGCTGCTGACTCCGGCGGCAAAGCTTCCCGGCACTGATGGCCGCAAGATGTCCAAAAGTTACGGCAACTCGATCCTGCTTAGCGAACCCGAGGCCGAACTGCGCAAGAAGCTCAAGACAATGGTGACCGATCCCGCGCGCATCCGCCGTACCGATCGCGGCAATCCGGACATATGTCCCGTGGGTGATCTGCACAAGATCTTCAGCAGCGCGGAGACCATGGCCAAGGTGCGCGAAGGCTGCACTACGGCGGGCATCGGATGCATTGAGTGCAAAGGCTGGGTTGCGGATAATATCGTTACGATGTTGAAGCCGATCCAGGAGAGACGCCGCACCTACGAGGAGAAACCGAAGCTTGCGTGGGATATCCTCGAAGCCGGCTCGGCCAGGGCGAGGAATGCAGCCGACACAACGCTGGTTGAAGTGCGCAAAGCCATGTGCATGTCACTGAACTACCAGGCACCGGAGAAAGTCGGGGAGTAGTCGATGAGCGAAGAGCCTACTAGCGCGCCCGCTCCGGCTCCTGCGAAAAAACCGGATCCGGCGAAGAATGCGAAGCAGGATGCGCACAAGACCGCGCCTGACCCCGCTGATATTTTTCCATTTTCGGTGAGCGTGGGCAGCGTGTACGACGGGCCACTCGACCTGCTGCTGGACTTGATTCGCAAGCAGGACATCGATATTTATGACATCCCGATTGCGCAGATCACGGCGCAGTACCTGAAGTATGTGGAGCACATTCGTAACTTTGACATCGATCTGGCGGCGGAATTTATTTACATGGCTTCGCTGCTGATTCAGATCAAGTCCAAGATGCTGCTGCCGCCCGATCCCGATGTACCTGCTGACGAACAAGATCCGCGCTTGGAACTCGTTAACCGTCTGCTGGAGCACGAGCGCTACAAGCAGGCAGCACAGATGCTGCTGCAGAAGCAGCAACTCGAAGAGGCCGTGCTCACCAATCCCGCGCTCAAGGAATTTCGCGACGCCGAAGGCACGGAACCAGAGCTGGCAGCCGACGTCATCGATCTGGTAAGGACCTTCCAGCAGATTCTTGAGCGCGCCAAGAACCGGCCGAGCTTGCAGTTTAACGAAGATGCGGTCACGGTGGGACAGATGATCGATTACGTGCGTCGCCGCCTGATGGTGGAGGAGCGCCCGATCCGGCTCAAGCAGTTGCTGCGGCACCTGCGCTCTCGTTCGGCGCTGGTCTGCGCGTTTCTGGCAATCCTTGAGATGATCCGCTTGCAGGCCGTGGTCTGCCGACAGGATGATGTCTTCGGTGAGGTCGTTCTGAAAAAGTCCACAGGCTTTGACCGCTTGGTGGACCAAGGCAGCTCGGACGTGCGCGACGATTGGCAATAGTTTAGGTTTTCTGACAAGCGAGTCACGATGAGTTTGAAAGCAAAAGTCGAGGCCATAATTTACGCGGCCGAAGAGCCGGTCACGCTGGAGCAAATATCGCAGCTGCTGAAAGACGCGGTATTGGCCGATCTGGCCGCAGCCCAGGAGAACGCTGCCATCGAGCGGGCCGACGCTGCTGCTGAAGCCGAAGCTTCGAGCACTGCCGACGCGGATATCGCTGAAGCCGCATCCGAAGAGGACGAGTTGCTGCCCGAGCTTGCTCTTGATTCGGCGCAACCGGTCTGCCCCGAACCGGGACCTCTGATGCCGGACGAGCCTGCGACGGCTTCGCAGGACTCAGATGCGGTTGAGCCTCCCGCCGCAGAAGACTCGGCCGTCGCCAGCGCCGGCGCGCCGGAGACAACCTCGCGCAAGCGCAAGCCACAGAAGACAGAGCAGGAGATTGCCGAGGATAAAGCCGTGCGTGCGCGCATCCGCGAGATTCTCGTTGAGCTTGTAAGTGAATACGCCAGCGAAGAGCGCGGCATTGAGATTCGCCAGGTTGCCGGCGGTTTTCGCATGGCCACCAAGCCCGAGCATCATGACGTGGTGCGCGCCTTCGCCAAAAGTCTCAAGCCTCCGATTCGTCTCTCGCTGGCAGCGCTTGAGACCCTCGCCGTCATCGCCTACAAGCAGCCGATCACCGCGCCGGAGATCGCCGATATTCGCGGCGTCGAGTCGGCCAGTGTTCTGGGCACGCTGCTTGATCGCAAACTCATCACCACCGCCGGCCGCAAGCAAGTCATCGGACGGCCCATGCAGTACAAGACGAACAAGGATTTCCTGCTGCGTTTCGGTTTAAATGACGTCAACGAATTGCCCAGCATGGAAGAGTTTTCGCAGCTCGCCTCGGAACGGACGGTTGAGATCGTTCCAGCCGAGGCGCAGCAAACTCAATCGCTCTTTGAACCTAGCGCCGAATCCGCTACGGTCGCGCAGTCGCCCGCAGCAGAGTCTGCTGAACCGGAAGCACACGACCCGGGGTCACAGCTTCCGGAGGCTCAAACGATTGCAGAGCAGGAACCGGACGATGCGGCCGGAGCGGCGGACAGCCAGCCGCAGCCAGGCGCCGACTCCGACTCCGACTCCGACAATGTACCCGATGCCGAGCACCCCATCGGCCGGTAGTGCACTGATTCGGGAGTCTTTTCAGGGATGAAGTCTGTCCCTGGCATTTGTTATGTGACATTTTCTTCGATCGCCTGATGGCGAGCGGATCCAGCGAAAGGTTGTTCTTACCATGGAAGCAAAACCTGAAAGGCTACAAAAGATTCTGGCCGCCGCAGGGCTGGCTTCTCGGCGCAAGGCCGAGGAGTTGATCGCCGCGGGCTTGGTGTCAGTCAATGGCCATACCATCACCGAGCCGGGCAGCAAGGCTGATCCTCGTCTGGATGAAATTCGCGTCGATGGTAAGTTATTGCGGGGACCCGAGCGCCCGGTGTACCTCGCGGTCTACAAACCCAAGGGACACATGACGACTGTCAGTGATCCTGAAGGCCGTCCCACTGTGATGGATCTGCTCAAGGGTGTTGATGAACGCGTTTTCCCCGTGGGGCGTCTTGATTACATGAGCGAAGGATTGCTGCTGCTTACCAACGACGGCGATCTGATGGCGCAGTTAACCAAAGCAGGCTCGCACCTTGCAAAAACTTACATGGTAAAAGTGAGCGGCAAGCCCAAAGAAGAAGAGATCGATAAGTTGCGCAACGGTATCATGCTGCCGCCCGAGCCAGGTCTTACCGGCGCGCGAGGCAAAAAGCAACCGGGCGTCGAGCGCCGCTCTTTCGCCGTCCTTACGCAACCTGCCGTCATTCAGCTTGCTGTTGATCAGGAGAATCCCTGGTACGAGGTGACACTGACGGAGGGACGCAATCGCCAGATCCGCCGCATGTTCGAACAGATCGGCCATCACATTGAAAAAATCAAGCGGGTGCGCTACGGTTCGCTGACGCTGGACCTTGAGCCAGGAGAGTTTCGCCATCTGACGCCCAAAGAGGTGAACCAGCTCCGCAAATCGCTGGACACGCCATTCAAGCCCAAGCCCGTCAAAGTGAAGCGCAAGGACGAGCGCCCCGAACGCAAAGCTCGCGTGGACGCCGCACGCTTTGTGAAAGGCCGACGCGGCAAAACCAGCGCGGAGCCCAGTACGATCACGCGGGCCGGTGCAAGCACAAGTCGCAGCGTGATTGCGCCGCGCCGTGAATTCACAGCGCGCGAGGATCGTAGAGAACGCAGCAGCTTCACCCGGCCACGCGGTCCGGAGTTTGCGCCGGACGAGCGCCGCGATGCCGGCTTCGCCAAGCGCCCTTACGCGCGTAAGCCCGCCGCCGGTTTTGGTGGTAAGCCGGCACGTGATTTTGCAGAGCGTCCCAAGCGCAGCGGCTATACTCCGAAGCCCGCAGGCGGCTTTGAACGCAGCCCTGGTGAGCGCAGCCCTGGTGAGCGCAAGCCGGGCGGCTTTGAGCGTAAAGCTGGAGGATTCGACCGCAAGCCGGGCAGTTTTTCCCGCAAGCCTGCGGGCGACTTTGCCCGGCGCGAAGGTGGGTACGCGAAACGCGAAGGCGGATTCGAGGGAGCAGAGAAGAAGCGTGGCGGCGCAAGCGGCGGCTTCGGATTCAGCAAGTTCTCGCGGCCCAAGTTCGCTAAACCGAGCACGCACCGCGACCTTGGCAGCGACAAGACTCATGACTTCGAGCGCAAGCCTTTCTCCGGCAGCCGTCCCTATTCCAAGGATCGTCCGACCGACCGGGGTTTCGCCAAAAAGCCCGCCGGAGCTTCCGGCGACCGCAAGTATTCGAAGGGTCCTGGCAAGCCCAGCGGTTATGCTCCGCGCGCAGGAGGGGATTTCAAACGCACAGGCAGCGGCGATTTCAAACGTCCGGGCGGCGACTTCAAACGCAGCGGAGAACGAACGCCGAGCGGGCGTACGGGAGGCTTTGGCAAGAGCTTCGGCGCAGACCGTTCACGAAGTTCCACCGGCGGTGCAGGCGGTAAATCATCGGGATTCGTCGCTAAACGCGGCGGTTTTGCTCCGCCACGCGCCGGCAGCGGCGGCGCGCGTCGTCCGTCGGGTCCGCCACGCGGAGGCCGCACAAGCGGATTTCCGCCGCGGCGCCGTCCCGAGCAAGAGTAAGCACTAGAATTGGAGAGAGGCAATTATGGGTAAATTTGCGGAGATAGTACCGGAGCGCGTACGCGCTCTAGCACCGTATGTTCCAGGTAAGCCGATTCAGAAGGCTGAAGCTGAATCCGGCGTCAAGATGATTAAGCTCGGCTCCAACGAGAATCCATTTGGCCCCTCGCCAAAGGCAATTCAGGCGATGGAGGCGGCGGCGCACGGAGTGCACTTATATCCGGACAATGACATGGTGGAGTTGCGCGAGCATCTTGCGGTTCGTAACGGCATCTCGCCTAGCCAGTTGATCGTTACCGCCGGTTCCAGCGACCTGTTGGACATTGCGGCGCGGACGCTGCTTGCCCCGGGACTCAACGCAGTGACCAGTGAGCGCAGCTTCATCATTTACCCGATCATCACGCGCTCGACGGGCGCGGAGTTCCGCCAGGTTCCTTGCCGCAATGACGGCTACGATCTCGACGCGATTTCCGACGCGATTGATTCCGACACGCGACTCGTCTTCATTGCCAATCCCAACAATCCCACGGGGACAATGATAGGGGCCAAGGAACTCGATCGCTTTCTCGACCGCCTCCCGGAAAATGTGGTTGTTGCACTCGATGAGGCTTATTTCGATTACGCCGATAGACTGGCCCGCGAGCGTGGCGTGGAGTACTCACACTCCCTTGATTATGTGCGCCAGGAGCGCAGCGTCCTGGTGCTGCGCTCCTTTTCCAAAGTCTATGGGCTCGCGGGCGTTCGCATCGGCTACGGCATGGGGCCGGCCGAACTCATCAATTACCTGGCGCGCATGAAGACCGTGTTCATCGTCAACGGCATTGCCGAGGCCGGTGCGCTGGCAGCACTCGAAGATCGCGAACATTACGAGAACTGCATGCGCAACAACTCCGCGCAGCTCGCACTGCTCACCAAGCAACTGCGGGACTTGGGCTTTGCGCCAGTGGAAAGCTGGGCCAACTTCGTCTACATCGAGACCGGTGAAGATGCTTCCGCGTTGGCCCGCCGCTTGCAGGAGAACGGTATTATTGTCCGTGCCCTCAGCGGAAGCTGGGGAGCGCGCACGGCGATCCGGGTCACGGTTGGCACGCCGGAGGAGAATCGCAAGTTTATCGACGCGCTCAAGCGCGTCATCAACGGAGTCACAGCAAGCTAGGAGTTCTGGTCCTTGCAGTAAAGGCCACCGCGACGGTGGCCTTTACTTATGGTTTGCTCGCAACCGCCGGACGCATGAGCGGCAACCGCGCCGCGCCGTAGAGTCCGCCGTCGCCAACCAGCAACGCTGGCGTAATGCGCGTCGTGCGCTGTCTTCCGCCAACTCCCGTGCCGTCTTCCGCTGTTGTCCCGGCGAAGATGAAGGAGCGTTTGCGTAACTCGTCAAAGAGTGCGGGCGAGAACGCATCCCACGCTGCGGAGACTCCGCCACCGATCACGAAGAGCGGAAGGTTCAGGGCGTTCACCATGTCCGCAATTGCCAGCCCCAGGGCGCGTCCCACGCGTTCAAAAATCTGCTTCGCCACTGCGTCCCCGCGCATTGCGCACTCATACACTGCGCTCGAGCTCAGATCTTCCAAACCGCTCGCACGCAATTGCGAGGCGGCCCCGGTAGCCAAGGCCTCGTGCGCCATGCGCACCACCGCCGTAGCCGAGGCATACTGCTCCAGACAGCCGTGGCTTCCGCAATTACAGGGGTGGCCGTTGGGCTCAACGTTACAGTGGCCCAGCTCTGCGGCCATGCCGTTCCATCCACGCCATATTTCGCCGTTCAGCACCAGGCCACCGCCGACGCCGGTGCCTAGCGTATACATGCCCATGCTTTCAAAGCTGCGCCCCGCGCCCAGCCATTGTTCGCCTAGCGCCGCGGCATTGGCGTCGTTCTCCAGGATCACCGATGTGCCCAGCCGCCGCTCAATGTCGCCCTTCACGTCGTAGTTGTTCCAGCCAGGAAGGTTCGGCGACTCCAGCAACTGTCCGCTCTCACTGTCGATCAGGCCTGGCACGCCCAAGCCAATGCCGCATAGCCTGGCGACGCCGTTGAAGCTGGTTTGCATGGCTTCGGTCGCGCGACACAACTCACTGATCACGTGCTCGCGGCCGAGTGAGACCGCGGTTTCCAGAGTCGTTTTGGCGAGCATTTTGCCGCCCTCGTTGACGGCGGCAATACGCAGGTTGGTCCCACCCAGGTCCACTCCAATGGCGTAGTTGTCCATACCCGCTCGTGTTCCTTTCTGCATCGCTGCCCGCAGATCTCAGTGCTGGCATTGCGGACAATAGTGGCTGCTGCGCCCGGCGACCACCACCCGTTTGATGCCCGTGCCGCAAACCAGGCAAGGCTCGCCAGTCCGCCGGTAGACGCGGTGTTGTAGCTGAAAAAATCCGTTGTCGCCGCTCGCATCTACATAATTGGAGACAGATGATCCTCCTGCTCGGATCGCCTCGGCGAGCACCTGCTGAATTGCGTCATAGAGGCGCAGGAGGTCGGCGCGGGTCAGCGAAGCGGCACTGTGGCGCGGCCGCAAGCCGGCGCGGAAGAGGCTCTCGTCGGCATAGATGTTGCCAATGCCGGAGAGCAGAGACTGATTGAGCAGCGCGCTTTTGATCGGGGTCTTGCGATGTTTGAATAGCGCAATGAAGTCCTCGCGGTCTGGCGGCAATCGGTTCGGCGCCGGGAGCAGTAAATTCGTGGCCTGCGAGCACCTGCAGTTTGCCGAAGCGCCGGGGATCGACAAAGCGCAACTCGCGTCCCGAGGCCAGAGTCGCAATCAGATGGGTATGTTTTGCGTGCTCCATCGAGGGCTCGCACACCACGCAGCGGCCCGTCATGCCAAGATGAATGACCCACTGCGCCGGCCCCTTCTGCGATGCCGAGGTCGGCGACGATGTGCTTGCCGACACGGCGGAAGCCTTCGATCCGCGAACCGCGCAGCACGCGATCGATTTCCTGGGCCGGCGACTTCAGCAGGTTCGACTTATCGCCGATCCAAAGCTCCTCGATCCTGTCATCAACGAGGAGCTTATGCAGTCCACGCGCTATGGTCTCCACTTCAGGCAGCTCGGGCATGGGCTCAGTGTAACTTATGCGGCCAATATGATATCTGTTAAGCGCAAGCGAAGAGCAGAAAGGACTTCCGATGCGCATCCGCTCTCTCTCAATTCTCCTCATGCTTTTGGCATTCACGCTGCCTTGTTGCGCTCAAAGGGCCACGAATCGCGTTCTGCTCGACGTAAGCACGGTCCTTTACGATGGCTGGGCGCAGGCCATCGTTGGCGCCCAGAATCTGCTTGCTGCCTTTGGCCCCGCGCAGGTGGAGATCGAGGTCGTAGTACGCGGCCCGGGCCTTGCGATGCTCATGAAGAGCGACACTGAGTTCGCCGACAAACTTGCGGCGCTCGCCCGTCAGGGAGTGCGGTTCTCCGTCTGCGGGCAAACGCTTGCGGCCAGCCACTCTACGGCCCAGGAGTTGCTGCCGTTTGCCACGGTTGTCGATTCCGGGGTTGGCGAATTGGTACGCCGTCAGGAATCGGGCTGGAGCTACATCAAGGCCAGTTACTGAAAGACGGTTACTAAGCAGCCGCGATTTTGAACTCCCGCTTTGCTCTGCGCTGCGAATAAGTTAAAATCAACAGTACACGGCCTGATCAGGATTCCTGCCGGCTGCTCCGCCTGAGACCTTTTCAAAATCTGCGTCTGTGTACGATTTTTACGCAGCCCGTCTGCGCGTGTTTGGAGAAAAGAGTGAGCAAAGCAAAGACCGCGGTGGTTCTCGGCGCCCAGTGGGGCGATGAGGGCAAGGGCAAGATTGTCGATGTGCTCTCTGACAATTTCGAAGTTGTTGCGCGCTATGCCGGTGGGCACAACGCGGGGCATACCGTTACCATTTCCGGCAAGAAATTTGTGCTCCAACTGATCCCGTGCGGCATCCTGCGCCAGGAGTCTGAAGCGGTCATCGGCAACGGTGTCGTCCTCGATCCCTTTGCCCTGATGAAGGAAGTGAACTCGCTGCGCAACGCCGGACTGACAGTGGCTGGTCCGGGCGATCGTGGCGCAGCGGCGAACTTGTTCATCAGCAACCGCGCCCATGTCATTCTTCCGTACCACCGCATGATCGAACTGGGTGCGGAAAACGCTCCCGGGCGAGTCAAGATCGGAACTACGTCGCGCGGCATTGGCCCTACCTATGAGGACAAGATGGCGCGGCGCGGCCTGCGCGTAGCAGACCTGCTGGATAAACAGCTCCTCAAAAAGCACATCCAGAACGCCTGCCAGGAAAAGAACACCATCGCGCACGCCCTGTTCAACGGTGAAGCCATCGATCCCGATGAGATGTACGAGCAGTATGCCGCCGTCGCGGATGAGATCGCACCCTTCGTCGCCGACACAGCACTGCTGCTCAATAAGGCGATCCGGGCCGGCAAGAGCGTGATGTTCGAAGGTGCGCAGGGGACTATGCTGGACATTGACCATGGCACGTATCCCTTTGTTACCTCGTCGAGTTCAACCTCCGGCGGTGCGTCGATTGGCACCGGTGTTCCGCCCACTTCCATCTCCAACGTCATAGGCGTGACCAAGGCTTATTGCACCCGCGTTGGCGAAGGTCCTTTTCCCTCGGAAATTCATGACGAACTCGGCGAAGCAATTCGCAAGAAAGGTAACGAGTTCGGCGCCGTCACCGGACGCCCGCGCCGCTGCGGATGGCTTGATCTGCCATTGCTGCGTTACTCCAACATGATCAACGGAAGCGGTTGGCTGGTGGTCACCAAGCTCGATGTGCTCGACGAGTTGGCGGAAATTCCTGTGGTGGTCGGATACAGGATCGACGGCAAGGCGGTGGAGGAGATCCCCGCCCAGGACTCAGGCTACCGCAAAATCGAACCCATCCTGAAGACACTTCCAGGCTGGCAGGAGCCCACCTTCGGGATCACCGAACACGACAAGCTGCCGAAGAAGGCGAAAGAATATCTGCGCTTCGTCCAGAAGGAGTCTGGCGCAAAGATCGGCATGGTTTCCACCGGTCCCGACCGCGACCACACAATTTTTGTGGATCAGTTTTCCGCAATCCTGAAAAGCTAGGGGCAGCTCAATGATCGTGATCATCGTGCATATGACGGTGAAGCCGGGCACGGAAGAAGAGTGCGTCCGGCTCTGCCGTGAGATGGCGGAAGCAAGCCGGAAGGAGTCGGGCTGCTTGCAATATGTGGTGCAGCGGTCGCGCCAAGACCCACGCCATTTTGCAATCTATGAGCAGTATGTGGACCAGGCGGCTCTGGATGCGCACGGGGCCTCACCGCACTTCGCACGCTACATCACTGGCGGCGTGGATGCGCTGATCGAGAGCCGCACCCTCGAGTTCTTTGTGCCACTCAGCTAAGCCATCTTGACCAACAAATAGAAAAAAGGTGCAGGGCGGGTGCCTGCACCTTTTCTCTCTAACGGCAGAAACCTACTTCGCCAACTCATATCCCGAGAAGAAGAAGCTGAGTTCAAAGCGGGCGGTGTCTTCGGCATCGGAGCCATGTACTGCATTGCGCTCGATGTTTTCGGCGTGCTTCTTGCGGATCGTGCCCGCTTCGGCGTTAGCCGGATTAGTCGCGCCCATCAGCTTGCGCCAGTCGGCGATCGCGTTCGACTTTTCCAGTGCAAGAACAATTATCGGGCCAGAGGTCATGAACGCGGCCAGCGAATCAAAAAACGGTTTGCCCACGTGAACCGCATAAAACGCTGCGGCTTGAGCCTTTTTCAGATGAAGCATTTTAAGTCCGATGATGCGAAAGCCGTTGCTCTCGATCATGGCGAGGATATCGCCGGCTGCGCCCTTGGCTACGGCGTCGGGCTTGACGATGGCGAGCGTGCGTTGCAAAGTTTCCATAATAGTCCTGACTTGGTGATTGCTGTGCGAACGGCTGCCAGGCTGGCCAGCCGCACGGCTGATACCAGCTTAACAGCTCGCAATTATTTTTTCGTACCGAGGGCTTCCACCAGGGTTTCGCCCATCAGAGCGGGAGATTTGACGATATGGACTCCAGCGGCCTGCAGCGCCTTGAACTTCTCTGCCGCCGTCCCCTTACCTCCGCTGATGATCGCTCCGGCGTGGCCCATGCGGCGTCCTGGAGGCGCAGTTTGCCCGGCAATAAAGCTCACTACCGGCTTCTTCACGTTGGCCTTGATGTACTCCGCCGCAGTCTCCTCGGCATTGCCGCCGATTTCGCCGATCATAATGATCGCATCGGTCTCCGGGTCGGCATTGAAAAGCGCCAGCGCGTCCACAAAGTTGGTTCCGATGATGGGATCGCCGCCGATTCCGATTGCGGTGGACTGGCCCATGCCAAGCTGCGAGACCTGGTGTACGGCCTCGTAGGTCAGCGTGCCCGAGCGCGAGACGATGCCAATGCGGCCCGGCCGGTGAATGTTACCCGGCATAATGCCAATCTTGCATTTTCCCGGCGAAATAATGCCGGGGCAGTTGGGGCCGATCAGGCGTGACTTGCTGCCCTCGAGGTAGCGCCAGGCAGTGACCATGTCGCGTGCTGGAATGCCTTCCGTAATGCAGACAATCAGAGGCACTTCGGCATCGACTGCTTCCATGAGCGAGTCCGCGGCAAAGGGCGGAGGTACGAAAATTACAGTCGCATTGGCTCCGGTTTCGCTCACTGCCTCTTGCATGGTATTGAAAACCGGCCAGCCCTCGTGGGTGGTCCCGCCCTTGCCGGGCGTTACTCCGCCCACGACCTTAGTGCCGTAGGCGGCGCAAGCCTTGGCATGGAATGTTCCTTCGCGGCCAGTGAGGCCCTGCACGATCAATCGAGTGTTCTCATCGACAAGAATGCTCATTGCTTATCTCCCCGCCGCCGCGGCAACAACCTTTTCGGCCGCGTCTTTCATGGTTTGCGCCACAATAAAGTTCAAGCCACTGGCCTGTAGAATCTTGCGTCCTTCTTCGACGTTAGTGCCTTCCAGTCGCAGCACGATCGGCAGTTGAATGTTGGTTTTGCGTGCTGCCTCGACTACGCCATTGGCCAGCGTATCCACGCGCAGGATTCCGCCGAAAATGTTGATGAGTACGGCCTTCACGTTCTTGTCGGCAAGCAGAATTTCAAACGCATGCGTCACTTGCTCGGCATTGGCCCCGCCGCCCACATCGAGAAAGTTTGCGGGCTCACCGCCGGCGAACTTAATGATGTCCATGGTCGCCATGGCCAGTCCAGCGCCGTTGACCATGCAGCCTACGGTGCCGTCCAGCTTGATGTAATTGAGGTTGTACTTGCTGGCTTCTACTTCCAGCGGGTCCTCTTCAGTGATGTCGCGCAGTTCCTTGATGTCGGGGTGGCGATCGAGAGCGTTATCGTCGATGTTCACCTTGGCGTCCAGTGCAAAAACGCGGCCATCGGTAGTGGTGATGAAAGGATTGATCTCAAACAGCGAGGAGTCGGTCTCCTCGTAGGCCTTGTAAAGCGCTCGCATGAACTTTACTGCCGGAGCGATCAACTCCGGCTTCAGGCCCAGCCTGAAGGCGATCTTGCGCGCCTGGAAAGCCTGAAAGCCAATGGCAGGGTCGATGTGTTCCTTGATGATCGCATTGGGGTCCTTGGCCGCAACCTCCTCGATCTCCATTCCGCCTGCTTTGGAGGCCATGAAGACCGGACGCGAAACCGACCGATCCAGCACGAATTCCAAGATACAGCTCGCTGGCAATCGGGAGCGTCTCTTCAATCAGCAACCGCCGCACCTTCTTCCCCTCTGGACCGGTTTGATGGGTCACCAATTGCATGCCGAGAATCTTTCCTGCCAGCTCGGCGGCTTGCGCGTAATTCTTGGCCAGTTTCACGCCGCCGCCCATCCCGCGTCCTCCAGCATGAATCTGCGCCTTCACTACCACCCCGGTGGCTCCTGCGCTCAACAGGTCTTTAGCGGCGCGCTCTGCTTCCTCGCGCGACTCAACCATCCTGCCGCGCGGCACCGCCACCCCATACTTCGAGAGAATGGCCTTGGCCTGATACTCGTGAATTTTCATAGGTGAATTCTCATTTGACATCTGCGAGCCTTTCGCTCGCAATTTTGCGACAGACACACGCCATCGCACGTTCCTCTGGCGCAGCCTTCTGCCTTTCGGAAGATTCGGCCGGCGTTTCCCCCAGGCCGTGTGGTTAGACCCGCAATTATATTAGGCCAGCATCGATTCCTCAAAGAGGAATCGAAAAGTAGCAGTGACAGCACGACATACGCGCAACACAGGAGAACCCAATCGGCAGCGCTGTTGCACCGCATCTAGGCCTCGTGTAACGACGTACCGGGCATTTAGCGCTGGGTGATTGTGACCTGATTTGTGCCGACGACGGCGCTGTCAATGCGGGCAGGGAGATGAAAAGTGGAGTCCAGCCCGACGGCGCTGCCGTATTTGGGACGCAGAAAGCGGTCGGCGAGGTACTCCAGCGCGATGCGCGGCACCTCGACGCCATCGAGTTGGAACGACTCGACGCGGACGGCACCGGTTCCGTGGGCGCCGGCCACCTGGGCCGTGACCGTGACGTGGTGCTTGCCGTTGAAAAGCGCCAGCAAGGGATTATTGCGGATTCGGTTGGCAGTGAGGCGATCAAAGTCAACATCGGCATCGCCATGGGCGACTGCGGGCTGGCTGGAGATGCGGATGTTGGAGAGCCCGTCGGGCAATTTCACCCCACCCTCGTTGATATACGCGTTCCACTCCTCGGCGGTGAGCACGGTGGGCTTGCTGGATGGATGCTCGCTGTGTCCGTTCTCGGCAAGCCACGCTATCTTGTGTTCGGCGCTGGCGAAAGCCAGGGAATGCGTGTACTGAGCGAAAGAGGCAGCGAACAGCAGTATGACTAACGCAAAGGATGCGACAACGGAACGAAAAAAATTCATCTGCGCCTTGCTTGTGTGGGCTGCGGCTCCGGCTTGCTCAACTGCGGCTTCAGCACCGTTCCGGTCACCTTCCACACATCACCGTTCCCCTGTGTAAACTCCAAAGCGAGGGCAGAGTCGCGCGAAGCAGTCCCGCTCAACTGGTAGATGCCGGAGGGCGTGTTCCACTTGCAGTCTGAGACGGTCCAACCTTCTTTGCCGAGCGAAGCTTTGCCTTCGCCGGTCAGCACGCGCAAGGGTGCTTTGCTATCGGGAGAGATTCGCAATGCGCCACCGCGCCAGGTGAACTCGCTCTCGGCAGCGGCGGACTGTAGCAGAGCAGCGCCGTCCCAGCCAGACATTTCCAGCTTGTACTTGACCTCCAGAGCTCCGCTGCCGAGGGAAGCTTTGAGAATAGTATCGAGCTTTTCGGCCTGAACACTCTTCGCAACTCCGGTGCTCTCGTACTTGGGCTCGGTGCCGCTGAAGTCGATCTTCCAATCGCTGCCGACGGTGCCACCGAACAGGCCAGCGTGGGTGTTCTTCATTTCAAGCACTCCGTTGGCGACGGAAAAGAGGGTTTCAAAAGCTGTGCCGGAGGTAGCGCCAATGGTCAGATGGCGAGAGGCGAAGTGCCCGGAAGCGCGGAGATTGGCGATTACGTTGTGCCCGGCCTGAGGATTACCGAAAAGCCCGTACCAGGGACTCTTCTTAAGGCGGGGATTGAGCACTTCATTCCATCGTTCCGGATTGAAATCGTCGGCTATGAGATTGAAGTTCGATTCACAAGGCGACTCACCGTCACAGAAGCGCGGGAAACTTGCGCTGCCCCCGAGGGTTACCTTGCCGACAGTAGCCGCGGCGCTGCGGAGAGTGAAGCGAGAGCGTTCAAATTCAACACGGGCGACGGCGATTTCGACCGGGAAGGATAGCCCGGGAACCTCGGCGCGAACGTTTCTTAACTGTGCCAAGCCGCTGACCTCGGGCGAGGAACTGGCGAACCACTTGCCGGCAATTACCAGATCGATTCCGCCAGCACCGGCAAGCGCGATTCTGGGCGCGCCGGCGCCAACGGCCAGGGCAAATTGCTGCAGGCGTTCGAGAGTCGCGTCTCCCTTGACATGCAATGCGAAGCGCTCGTCATCGAGTACCCCATCGACACTAGCAGGAGCGCCTGCTCCGAGGGGAAGGTCGAAGCTTTGTATCGTCAGTGCGCGAATCGGCGCAGAGTGACTGTGGAGAGGAGGCGATGACGGGGCCGCTCTGGTGCATGGGTCGTGTCGATGGTGGCTATCACCTTGCTTACCGCAAGGTCTTTTCCGAGTACGGGGGAGTGAAAGGAGAGAGCGTTGGCGGTCAGGTTACCGATCCACGTAGAAGGTGCATCGGTCATGCGGCTGGCGCGAAACGAGGCTGAAACGCTTCCTTTGGCGGTAAGGTTGCCAGGCAGGTCGCGCATGGCACGTCGCGCCAGATTCAGCACAGCTTCGGCGCCCAGATTTTCGGCAGAGATCGTGAGGGCGTAGCGCGGATAGCGAAGGCCCTGCAGGGTACCCTGTATCGAAAGCAATCCGCCCTCGAGAGGCAGATGGCACTCGGTATTCTCGAGTTGGTACGTACTGACGTTCAATTCTCCGGCGCAGGTGGCGTTGAGGTTGGCAGCCTCGCCGCTGGAGATATCAAAGCGACGCAAGTCCTGGAGTTTAGCCGCAGTGGTGAAATGAAGCGCGCTGGGAGTGCCGCTGAATTGCGCACTTGCCTCCAGGGCGCCGCGCCAGCCGCGATCTTCGCCGTAGATGAGACGGGTAAGATTGCCAAGCTGCACACGCTCCCACGTGATATTGCCTTTCATCGGAGCATCGCGCAACAGATTGGCGCGCTGGATGGTGGCTTCAGCGGTTACGGTTCCGGTGTCGGTAACCGGCATATCGGTGCGTACAGGCCGGGCCTTAAGCCTCATCCTCCATTGATTTTCAGCCGGGCTCCAGAGGGTGAAATCGGCTTCAGTGAAGGAGAAGACGCCCTTTTCCAGACCATACTTGAAGTTAATGCGACCGTTGGTTGCTTCGATGTAGGGAAAGCGCGGGCGAGACCTTGAATGCGGCGCGGAGGTGGGCGCGGCTTGGGTGCGCGAGGCTTTCCAGAGAAGCGATTCGAGATTCCAGCGTGGCATCCTGGCGCTCAACGAGATTGAGGCTGGGATATTTCAGGTTGAGGCGGGCGATCTCCAGCCTCCCTCGCCACAGCGAACTGAGGCTGAGGTAAGCAATAACTTCCTCGGAATGAAGGATGGGCTCGGCACTGAAGGCCGGATCATCTCCGATGGCGACGTTCTCAAGATAGAAGCCGGGTTGAGGCAGCAGACGCAGTTCAATGGCATCGACCGTGACAGGACGCCCGAGAGCGCTGCTCATTGACCCAATGACCCGCCCCTTGTAGCGCCCCACGTTGATGAATGGCGGCAGCACGATCGCAGCCACGGCGAGAACGATCGCGATCAAAATGGCTCGACGGATCGTTTTGCGCGCCTTTTCCGTTGCCATTACCGTACCACGCGCAACATTCGCGACCAGCGGGTGTCATTGAAGAAATTGGTGAGGATGTGGATGAAGAAGGCGATACGATCCGCCACGTCCGTCTTGGTGTATTGGTCGTCAGGAGTTTTAAAGGACCAGTAGATGAACATGGGGCGTCCCACGACATTCTCGCGGGGAATGAAGCCCCAGTAGCGGCTGTCATAACTGACGTCGCGATTGTCTCCCATGCCGAAATAGGCGTTGGGCGGCACGACGATATCCTCACCCTGGATATGATCCTGCATGGTGATCTGCCAGTCTGGCGCAAGCTGGTCCTCGCGCGTGGGAGGCACGGCAGGGAACTCGTCTCGGTAGGGGCGGTAGTCGCCGATAGAGTGAATGGCGAAAGGTTCATTCTGCAAAACGCCGTTACGATACACCTTGCCATCGCGTAGATGAATACGGTCGCCGGGGACGCCGATGACACGCTTCACGACAAACAGTCCCGGCTCAGAGGGCGAGATAAAGACCACGACATCGCCGCGCTTAGGATCACGGTAAGGGATAAGTTTATCCACGTAACTGGATTTTGGCGCCAGCAGGACGCGGTCCACGAAGACGTGATCGCCAATGAGCAGCGTGGAGACCATGGACGAGGTTGGAATCTCGAAGGCCTGCATGCAGAACGTTATGATAAAAAGACCAATGACCAGCACGGAAGCAATGGAGGCGACAAACTCCGGCATCGTTTCCTTGGGGTGTGCTGGTTGCTGCTTCTGTTCCGGTTGCTGCTTCGGTTCGGCTTGCGTGTTTATCTCTTTCGCCAACGTAGTCCAATCCTGATCCGGCCAGCGTCAAGGCGCCAGGCGTAAAATCCGCCGCCATCGCAAATCGCCGAGCAGACGGGAGATGCGGGCACGCAGACTAAGAAGTTTATCATCCGGAGCGCTACTTTCCAGCGGGTCATCGTCCTCGCCGGCCTGGATCATACTGAAATAGATCACCAAAGGACGGCCAACGATGTTCTCGCGGGGAACAAATCCCCAATAACGGCTATCCAGACTCTGATCGCGATTATCGCCGAGGACGAAATACTGGCCGCGAGGAACGATGAGCTCTCCATCGTGCACGAAAGATCGCAATCGTGTAGCCCATTCGACACTGACGTTTTCACCGATCCAATTGCCACGAGGAAAATTGTCGCGAAAGTCATCAGGAAAGTGCTCCTTGAAGACGACGTAGGGCTCGTTGAGAGTGCGCCCATTGATGTAGACGCGGCTGTGCAACAAACGTATCTGGTCTCCGGGAAGGCCAATGACGCGCTTGACGAAGTGTTGGGTAGGATCCGCGGGGTAGCGAAAGACTATGATGTCCCCGCGATGGATGGCGCGGTAGGGAAGTAGGTTTTGCCAGTGACCGGCGGGACCAAAGCGTGTTTTGTCCACCAGCAGGTAGTCGCCGACCAACAATGTATTTTCCATGGAACCTGACGGAATTCGGAAAGCCTGCACAACAAAGGTGATGATGAACAGTGCGATAGTCAGGGCGAGCAGGGCGAATTGCAGGTGCTCCATCACGTTCCACGGGATACGCTTGGGTCTTGAAGCGGTTGTCGCTCCAGTGCTATCTGGGGCGTGAGCGACGTTCGCCGCAGTCTCCTCCGCTTCGCCCAGCGCCGACGGCGGCTCTACTCTGCCTGGCGTTGGCTCATCTGACCGTGATTGCTGGGAGCCCAGGCCGTTGAATCCCTGCTCATTCATGGCTTGTACCCTGCAGACGTTCGAGCGCCTTCTGTGCTGCCACCTGGCTGGCTGCTTTCTTGCTGTTTCCGCAGCCGAGCGTGGAAAACTCAGCCTCATTGCCGGGATTGAGCACGATCACCCGCATGGTAAAGCTCCGGTGATGCGCAGGACCTTCCTCACCAACCATCTCGTAACACGGCTCGGGGCGTCCGCTGGCGCGCAGCAACTGCTGCAGCCGGGACTTGTGGTCGGCCACGAGGAGGACTTCGCCGCTGGCCTGGGAGAGCCGGTCGAGCTCGGGCTCCAGAATGTGGGAGAGAACGAATGTTCGAGCGAGCCGAAGCCCACCCTCGAGATAGAGAGCGGCGAGCAAGGCTTCGACAGCGTCAGCGAGCAGCGCGGTCTTACGGCGTCCGCCGGTTTTCTCCTCACCCCGGCCCAATCGGAGATAGCTGCCCAGTTGCAACTGGCGGGCACAGTGCAAGAGATGATTGGCATTGACAAGATGGGCGCGCAGCTTTGAAAGCTCGCCCTCCTGATAGGCAGGGAAGCGCTGGAAAAGTTCCTGACTGGCGACCAGTTGCAAGACAGCATCGCCGAGAAACTCCAGTTGCTCGTTGTCGGCGGCACCTTCGAGGCTCTCGCTCGCAAACGAGCTATGCGTCAGCGCCTGCTCCAGCAATGCGCGATTTGCGAACTGGTGGCCCAACGCCGATTCGAGATTGTCGAGTGGAAGATGCTTCATAGGAAAACTTGGATTACAGAGTTCCCGCGCCGGCCGAAGAGCGCGGAGTGCCTGATCACCTGACGTCAGGCTTGGAGGCCTGGGAAGACAGTTTATCCAGGCGCGATTTCTCTTGTTCCGCTAATTGCCGGACCGGACTGTCCGGCTGAGAGGCGGCGATAGCTTTCTGCACAGCTCCAGCGGCTGAGCTATAGTCGCCGCTTTTGTCAAGTGCGACAGAGAGACGCAGCCAAACTACGCCGTCGGTGTGCTCCTTTTCTTCAGCGATGGCGAGGTCGAACTCCTTGATGGCGGTGAAGTAATCCTGTCTCTTGAAAGCTACGGTTGCAAGTACTTCGTGGGCAGTTCCGCGGAGTTCGGCCAGCGCAGCGGCGAATTGCTCGGGGGTCAGGTTGGTTGGGGGCGCGATCTCGCCGGAGTTTTGCAGAGCGCTGCGCGCGTCAGCGTCGGCTTCGGCAAGGCGGTCATTGCGGTCGAGATCGTTTTCATGAGTGTGCTCGGCTAATATCTGGCCGGCGGTGAGCAGGGCGACGGCGTTGCCGGGATCGTACTTGAGAACGGTGCGCGCCATTTCAAGGGCTTTACGGCTATTGTCGGCCTTCTGGTAGAGTCCCATGGCCTGCTGAAAGAGAATGGAGCGCAGTTCGCTGGAAGGAAATTTCTGGGCAAACTCGGTTGCTGCTGCTTCCAGTTTGGCGGCATCGCTAAGTGCGGCGGCAGCCTTATAGGCGTCATATTCAGCCTGCGTCTTAGGCTGCGGAGACTTTCTGGCAGCAGTAGGCGAAGCCTGCTTGGCGGGCGCAGCGGCCCCTTGCGTGGAGGCGCCCTGGGGGGCTGGCTGAGCCGAGGACTGGGGCAGAGCGAGCGCCATGGTGGCGGAAAGCAGGAACGCAGCAGCCGTGGTCAGGTTCACTATCTTCAAGGTTTCTCTCCGGTATTAATCGCTAGGACGTTTGGCAGGCGGCTGGTAAGCCTGCTGCAATCCTTTTTCGGCTGCTGCCTTCAACTCGGGCGGACCACCCGAGTTCAAAGCAGTGCGGTAATGTTCGACGGCCTCCTGGCGGTGCTCCTGCATGTCCAAAATGCGTCCCAGATAGACGTGCGACCAGCCGCGAATCTTGCTGTCACTCGAAGCAGAAGCGGCGCGCTCAAAGTAGTTCTGCGCATCATTCAGTTTCCCGGTAGCCACGGCAACGCGGGCCAGCACGAAGAACGCCCTTCCAGCATCTTCTTTATTCTGGATTGCCTGCTGAGCGTAGTTTTGGGCGCCATCAAAATTGCCGCTGGCCAGGGCGCGTTCCGCCAGGTCAACCAGCATTTCCTTCCGCGCGCTCTTATGAACCAGTTCCGGGGTGCCGCTTTTAAGGAATGAAATTGTGGCGGCGAACTTCTGCTGCTGCGCGACATCAATATCGTGCAGCCAGTCGGCATAGGACTGATCGAAGCCGATCTCATCGTTTTCAAAAGCGACCAACTTGTCGTAGAAATAGTGGGTCAGGATGAAGCCCTGGCGGGTAGAGTCCCATGCCAGTTGCTCTTTCGGCTTCTCCGGACCTCTGCGGCCGCCGAACAGTCGCGCCTCGATTGCCTTGATGAGCGACTCGGTGAGCAACAGGCCCATGTCAAAGCGATAGCTGTCCTCCAGAGGCGCACTTCTTACCGATTCGAGCAGCGGAGAAAGGCGTTGCAGGGTCGTCGCGCGGGAGAGCAACTTAGCATCCAGAATGTAGTGCAGGTAGGTGTGGCGAATCTGGTCGAGACGTACGGCGCCCGCACTGTTTGGTGAGATCACGATGTAATAGTCATCGGCATAGTTGCGCGAGTTAACTTCACTGGGCGCGGCCAGCGGCTCCACGTAGACGACGAAATCGTGTTTGATATACCCACTTAAATTGCGCTTCAAATAGAGATCGGTCGAGACCAGCGTACTGCTGACAGGCTCATGCAGGCTCCGCAGCAGTTGGTCATAGTCGCGCTGGTGACGCAGCCAGACGGCATTCAGATTTGAAGCTTCATTGAAGCGCTGCAGCAGAGGCAGAAACCCGAGGACAAAAATCGCGTCCGGCGGCAGATCGCTTTCCCCAGTGCTCAGTTCGAGTTTGGGGTTGTCGGCCATGTTCAATCCCAGCGACACATAGTTGGAGAGTGTCCGCGAGGCATTGTCCTGCTGGTGATCTTCGTAAAACGCGCACATATTGCGCAACGCCGACTGCGCCTCCTGCGATCGGGCCGCCTTCAATACTTCCTCGCGAATCTGCTGGCGCAAGGGAATCGATTGTGAAAGGTCCGCGTCGTAGCCGCAGGCGTTAATGGCCGCCATCACGGAAAACAAGGCTTGGCTGGTCTCCACGCTCATACTGGGCGATCGCTGGGCCCCTGCCGGTAGCGTCAGCATAGTGCAGAGCGCGAGCACAATCGAAAGTCGGGTCTTCAGGTGGACCTCCTGCATCGTATCCGTTGATCGCCTGGTCTGTGGAGTCAGTGTAAGGGCGGCGGGCCAGGGAAGCAAATACTCCACCGGTTCTGCGGGGAAGGAAGTTGGGGATTCTTCCGTCCTCGAACAGGCGGGCCTGGACGGGGCAACGCCTCTTGAATGCATTACGCCAACTCAGCGTGCAACTTTGTCCCGCGGGCCAGCCTCATCCACCCACGTTGATATTGGAAAATGAGATCACGACCCTCCCGCTGGTTGGCAGTCCAAAGCTCGTAGCGGGGCGAAACTGCGTAAAGATCAGGGCGTTCTTCATCTCCGGACTCAGTTCGCTCTGTCCCGCGGGATTCAACACACGGTAGTCCTGCACCCGGCCATGGGAGTCGATGACGGCTTCGACCAGAATGGCATCGCCGTTGGTGTTGGAGCTCTCAAGGCCGAAGGGCGCCGCCGTCATCTCCGGCGGGGTGTACAGTTTGGTAGGCACGTCGTTGGTGCTGGAAAAATGTGCAGGTACGAGGACATCGATCAACATTCCGAAAATTAAAACCGCAGTGAGCAGTCCTGCAGTAGCGGGAATCATGAATGCGTTGAGAGCGTTCTCCCAATGAACGAGGCGCGCCTCCCAACGATTGTGTTGCCGGGCCGCCAGATGCTGCGCAAGGGACACTTCCAGACAAAAGGCTAGTTCGGGCGGGGCGGGGTGGGGCGCCATTGTCGCCATCAACCACTTGGTGCGGCGTAGCGCGGCAAACTCCGCGCCGCAGCTCTCGCACTCGCCAATGTGTTGCTCGATCGCTTGGCGTCGCCCATACTCCAGCAGTGAGTCCAGCATGGGCGAAAACAACTGCTTCGCTTCCGTACACTTCATGGTGTAACCTCGATTTCCCGATTCCCTGGCGCGAGCTTGTGAGCGCGGCTGTTCCGTTCCCCAGCCGGGGACATCACCGCTTCCTGACCCAACTCGTGCGCATAGCGTCCCATGCGTTTCCGCAACGCTTCACGTCCGCGGACTAGCCGGGACTTGACGGTGCCCAATGATGTCTCCGTCATCTCGGAGATTTCTTCATAGGAGAGGTCTTCGATGTCGCGCAGAACCACCGCCGTACGATAGTGCTCGGGCAGTTCCTTTAACACCTGTTCCAGGCGCGCCCGAACCTGATTGCGCGCAATGGTTTCAAATGGAGACTCCGCACCATCCACGAGGCTTTCGCTCAGACACGCGGAACGGCCCTGCCAGTCCTCATGGAGAGGCTCAATTGAAAGCTCCTGCACCTTGTGACGGAAGAACCAGCGGCGGCGATTGCTGGCCTCATGGATGGCGATGCGATAAATCCATGTCTTCAGGCTGCTCTCGCAGTTAAACTTGGCTATTCCACGAAAGATCTTAATGAAAACTTCCTGCGTGGCATCGGGCGCATCGGTCGGATCATCCAGAATTCGGTAAATGAGGTTGTAAACGGTTTGGTTGTACTGTGCGATAAGTCGCGCGTAAGCGTCCTCGTTCCCCGCCTTTAGCTCGGCGACGATCAAGGTATCCTCAGGGCGCATTTCCCACCCCATGGTCAGCTCGCCCACGGTTGTGACTCCTACCGTACTCAGCGTACACCCCCTATGTTAATCCCGTCGCTTCGCAGCAACAACCCATATCGGCTATCGGCGCCCAAGTTTCTGAATTTGCGAAACTTCGCTGCCCAGAGTGGCTTTGCGTTGTCAACAACCAGACATTTTCGCACTCAGAACGAGGCAATACCGCTGCCAGTCCGAATAGACTCCGCCAGCGGGAGAAATGTTCCCAGAATTCCAGACAAGCTGCTCACCGACGCTCCGCCTACTGCTGCGGGGGCGGAGCCGGGCTTGGAGAAGCCTTTAACTTCTTTTTCGCGCTGGGCTGGTTGTCGTCTACCACGATCTTAGACGCTGGCTTAGCTTTCTTGGCTGCTGCCGCCGCTGCGCGAAGGCGCGCCAGTTCAGCATCGCTGGTCCCGGCGAGCAGATCCATCCGTTCGGCAAGCTGACGGCGAAGCTGGTCGAGCTGAGCGACGTCCGCGGCCAAGGGCGTGTATTGGTCCTGAGGGGCGAAGGCCCCGGCGGACTCGGCGAGCGCGGAAAACGCGTCATAGAGAACGTTCAGATTGCGGTAAAGCCTGAAATTCGCGATCAGCGATCCAGGCTCATTTTGGATTCGCAACAGCAGATCCGGCACGGCGTCGGATAGATTTCTTCTGATGGCTGCTGCACTAGCCTCCGACTGCTGCTTGCTCTGAGCATCCGTCTTCCACTTTTCGACGTGCAAGCGGGCCACGTCTGCATTGGACTTCTGCGCCATGGCTTGCACCATCACCAGCAATTCTCTCAGGGCCGGATCGGGCGAAGCAATTGCCGAGACAGGCAAGGGGAAGGCTGTTTGGCTATAGGATGCAGCTTGGCCCGATTGCACAGAACCGAGGCCGTGAGGGCAAGCAGGACATAAAGGGCAATCTTCATAAGCGCAACTTTCGTCATGGCTTCACTCTATCCCGGGCCGAAGTTTCCCGACAACTCTATGATGCATTAGAGTGCAGGAAAGCTTCAGGTCGGTATCCAGTGTTGGCCTGATAGCCTTTCACGGTAGGATCGAACTGCTTGCCGCCCCTAAAAGCACTCGGTCTTTCGGGGGTAATCTTTCCCAGATTCCAGAGCTTGCGATACGCAATCACCGTGCGGAAATTTATTTTCGGCCCCGTACAGCAATGCGGCGAAAAAAGCCTCAAAAATACCATTTTCGCCCGGCATTGGATTCCGGAAAATGTTCTAGCTGGCTTATCTCTAATTCCCTGGTAGCCTGAACTTATAAGCCAAGTACTTGCATGTGTTCCTGGACAATGCGCTCGGAATCAGGTGGGCAGAGTGCGAAAGCATCTGGATCTCAGACTGGACGAGCGCAGTCCTTCGCCTGATGTGTCGCCGAACTCCCGCAGGAGCCATGGTTGGCCGGCATGAAGTTCGCCGATGCTGACATAGCGGCGAAACTCTTCGCGAAAGGTGTAGCTATGCGAGTGATAGACCTCGGCATCGCCCGCGTATGCAATCTTCCATCCCGACAGCAGCATACGTGCCACTACCACCGTGTCTTCGCCGAAGTTTACATCCAGAGGAAAGCCTCCCACGGCCATCAGGGACTGCCGACGGTAGGCTCCGAATGAGTTGGAGAAGAAGATCGCCTTGAATCCAAGCTCGCCGGCGCTCTGGCGGCTACGTACTACCGAGGCCGGCGGATAGTTGAACAGCCGCGCATGAGCCTCAATCGGCCCGGCACCTGATCGAGGCAATTGACGTCCGTATGCCGCACCCACCGACGCGTCTTCGAACGGTCGCAGAAGTGCCGCCAGCGCATTAGGCTTTGCCAGCAGCACGTCCTGGGTAAGATACACAAGAATCTCCGAGTCGCTAGCCAGCTCAACCGCAATTTGTCGAGTCTTTCCATGCCCGCCAATTCCTTCCGCGCAATGGGTAGGACATGGAAGCCCGCCTGTCGTGCCATCTCGGCAGTGCCGTCTGTGGATTCAGAATCGATGACAATAACCCGCTGAGGCTTTGCCGTCTGATCTTTCAATGCTGAAGCGAAAGCAACCCAAGTTTCGCGGGCGTTCAGGGTCGGGATGCAAATAGTAAATTTCATGTCGAATCCCTTATTTACGGATCGCTCATGCAATCAGCCGGATTTTATGAATTCCGGTTAGAAGTGCGGATCATTCTTTTTGTTACTCTCGCTATATAAGGGTATCAGCTTCTTGTAGCATCCGAGGTTGTTCCCCCGGTGAAGCTCGTATTGTAATTGCGAAGGGCGAGCAGCGCACTGCGCGCGACAATGATGTGGAAGAGAAGAAGTACGACCAGAATGGCCGATGCATTGTTCACAATGGGTGATTACATCGGGAAAGATTCAACGAATATTCGTCTCGGGACGCAGAGCGCTGGCGAGCTCATAGGAATTCTGTAAGAAAAATACTCCAAAGCTCCTTCCAATTGCGGGAAAACTGCTCTGCTATTGGATTCGCCGAATGAATTCCAAAGATATCCACTCCGCTTGCTGCCCCTTGTTGCATCATCAAAGCTAATGCCGCATCATCCTCCGTTGTGAAGAATGCTCACCTTTTAGATTCCCCGACCTTTCGTGTGCATACTGGAGGTCTGCCGCAAGTATTGGCTTTCCCGTGGCTTTAAATTCGGTAATAGGCATGCCCCATGTCTCCAGTTTGGAAGGGAACAGAAGGCAATCGGCGCCTGCAATAGAGCTTCATCACTTCAGCCCGCGACTGGAGTCCCATCCACCGCACAGAGGCTAGGTCCGAATACTCCCGTCTCACCTTTGCTGCGTAGGGAGTTTCTGTCCCATTCATCGTAAGCCAGACCTCGAAGCGGGAAAAACCGCTCTGCTCAAGCCTGCGCGAGGCCTCCAATATCTGCTCCATGTTTTTGAAGGTTCGCGGATAGGCGGGATAGAAAAAACGATAGGGCCTACTGAAATCTCCTTCGGCTGCCGCTTCCTCAATGGAGAGGTGGTCCACCGACGGATGCGCTACCACCACCTTGTTGACTCCATAGTGCGACTGAAACGCAGTTCGAAGCCAGTCCTGCTGCACCACGACAAAGTCATTCGACCTGATATTCATGCCATATAGAAAGCGGTACAAGAAGGGTGGAAAAGGCCAAACTTCCAATCGAGCAACGCCTCTTTTAAATTGAAACGGTAAAAGGGACTCGCATTATGGCAATAAACAACCCTGATCGTGGCTCTCACGTTGGGCGTCATGTCATGCATGGCAAACCACAAATAGGGCTTGATTTTCTCGCTGATCAAACGACAATCGTGATATTCAAACCATATTCTCTTACGCCAGGAAGACTTTATCTCCGGGTATTCGATGAATGTAACACCCGGGACATCGAACAATGACTTACGGTGAACAAGTGCAATAATCTCGTAACTGTCGGCGTACTCAGCCACGAGCGATGCAATCGCGTCCCGAAACACCATCAACGGGCCCATATCCTTGTAGATTGACTCCGGAAAGTACGATGCGCGGTTTCATGCCATTTTCAATTTTAACTGATAAGAAAAACATCAACTAGGTCGCCAAGCATTGCCCCGATGGCTGGCAACCGTTACCGGCGGTGCAATAGAAGACGGCGTGCAACACGCCTCAGAGTGTCACGCTAAACGCGATAGATCGAAGAATTCCCGTCACAAAAGACGTAACTATGTGTCATACCAACATCGAGGCAAACGCAAATTCTTCCTATAAGGCACGTTCGGCGCATCGAGCGCGTTCGGGAATATTCGCACCGGCGAGGTACTGCCCGACCCGTTTTTTATTCAAAAAAAGTAAATTCCAGAAACCTAGAATTTCAATATGTCCTCTCTTGACGCAGCCGCAATAGTTATTTGGATGAATATGCACAACACAGAAGGATTTCAACAACTTTTCGAAACACGATAGAGAACAGCCCAAAAACAAGAGGATCAAAAAGCCTCTGGAGATAGTGAAACTCGACCACAAGGATTCTGAACTGACTCAACAATTCATCCGGCGCATTGAGAATCACCTGATACTCGCTGCCTTCAATATCCATTTGTAGAATAAGATCGCGGGTGTAGCCCTTGAGATACTTGTCCTTCCAGGATGCGAGCGTGAAAAATCGCCCGTCATTCGTTGAACCGAGGTATTTCTTGTCAAAAGTAAACTCGTCCCGGATAACCGGCGGTAGCGTCAACGGAGTAATCGGCAAGAAACGATTTGATGCCGCGATCCGCCAGATAATTTTCGAAGTCAGAAATCAAATTGACCCCGGGGGAGAAGCAATACTCGATGCCGTCAAGATCGTCGGGAACCAAATAACCACCATCCCCCGCCCCACCGATGCCAAAATCAATTTCTTCCCGCAGTTCTGAGGCTGCAGTTTTCCTATCAGGGCGAGCACGTCCGCCGGTTCTGTCGCCCACGAAACATTCACCCCTGTGCGACAATGCCAAATTCACGCATTTCAGGAATAAGTCGAAAAACTCTGAGATTTTTGAGCTTTCTCAAAAGCGGACGCAAACCTGAGACCTGGGGCTTGCTTCGTGAGATTAGACCCTGATTTGATATTGGGGATACGATTTAGCTCCCATTAACTCTTAGATCGCTGGGATAATAGGACCAGCCACGGAACGGTTCTGTTATGCCGAACTTGCTTTAATTGCATAAATTAAAAATCGCTTTGGGTTAGCCGGACTCCGCCAGCGTAGTGTTCATAGCACCCCAGGCCTATTGCCCACAGTACGCAATGCAATCGCGTACCTACGCGCCGCGCGTTGCCTCTAATCGGGAAGTGTTCGAAGAACATCGAGGATGCTTTCCACGCGATTGTTCCATGTTCCGACCTCCAAAAGTCGCCGATGATTTTGCTGATGAAACCTGGAAATGAGTCCGAAGATTGTTTAGGAGTGATTCTAACTGTTCATATTGATATCTCCGCTGTACCTCTGTTACCGGGTTATAGCCAAACAGAATCTGTTAGTTCCTGAGGCGCATGCCTACTATGAGGCACTTGAGGCTATCGACTCAAAGTACCTGTGGGTTACGGTCTCGACTGGCCCCGATCGTTCTGGACGTCTTACCGAACAAGGAAAGCATATCGATATCTTGCTGCGCGCCAGACCATCAATGAAGTCAGCTCTGTCTGGAAAAATAATTTTCCCTTGACTTGTCAAAAGATGCAATCTGTTGCTTTGGTCAGAGGTTCTGCCAGTGCTGTGAAAGGGTTATTTTTCCTACCCAACTCCAGACATCTATGTCCCTCTCTGACCAGGGTTTTGAGGCCACAGTACTCGGATGGGTAGTAGCCTCGGGAAGCCATACTGATTTCATATTGGAAGTCCGTCGGCAAAGTACTGACCAGAGGCGCGCTGAGAAGAATGCAACGCGTTCCCGATGCCGCTTAAAGAACAATCCAGCGTTCATAGAGATCGGGTCAACAATGAAAACAGTAGAGTGTTTTTCGTTCCAGTACGAAAAAGGAAATGTCTTGTCTCCGAAAATCCCATGAAGCTTACAAACACAGGACCGCCTGAACTAGACATACGTTGCGCATGAACAGCCTGGAAGCAACCTTGGCAACCAGGACCTCTGTCTTGTTCTGGCTGTTCGACAACGATTGATTCCGGCTTGCTCCATCGCACGGTCAATGGAGAGAAAAGAATAACAGGAAACTATTAGGCCAGGTGTAGTCCCTGAGAGGCGAAATGATAGGCCGCTTTCCACACACCACTCGTGCCAAGTCCTTAGGCCCGCCAGTCGTTGACAAGCCTTCATTCCTTGTGGTGATTACACTGAACGTTCCTTCTCTCCCGACTGGTTGTGGCACTATTTCGTTGACCTTGGAGAGTTAGCTTTTAACAGGCTTCCAGTGGACTCGTCGACAACTTTGGGGATGCGCCACAAGTGGCTTACCGAACTTCCTGTTTATATTGTCGATCATTCAACATGTAGATCATAATGAAGAAAAATTGCTCAGGCGGAAAATAGTTACCGTTCCGGATTAGCTTAAAGACGAAAGACACCAGGATCGCATTGCTAATGGAGCGTGTAATCCCTTGCCACCAATATGGAAATGAACACGAGGATCAATGCACCCGAAAAACCAACTATGCCAGTTCCGACGGAGACCGAAGGGTCAAGGATGCCGCCTTCGATGCGTTGATATCTTCCCATGCTTCATCAACGTGATTTCCGACGCCACTAACTTGCCTATGAAGCGTGCGTGGGATATAACATGCGATCCAACCCCGTTCCCAGTAGTAGGGCTCTCTTTTAGTACCTCGTGGGTGACGAAACATTGGAATAAGAGCAAAGGTGCTCAATTAGCTTGGCTCACGTCCTGGGTGGATAGGGCAGCAGTGTATCGTTCGCCCTTAATTGAAAAGCAGGCGAGGTTGTGTATGCCAGACCGAGGAGCCCGCTGATAACGATGGGAATGGCGAGCACTGTTCCTGCGTCCGGACAGAAGGAGCATCGCTCCAATTACCATGCCGAGATAACCAAGGGAAGAGCTAGAAAGTATGATCGCGAGAGTGAAAACAAGAACTTTGGCGCCGTGCTTATGAGTGGTGAAATAGAGGTAAGTGTACCAGTAGTAGGCCGGCAGTACGATTTCGCAAATGCTCCAGGCTCGGAAGTGAGTCCCTGCAAACGCACATAACTGTGGAAGTAGATGCAAGTGCCAGCCCATAGAGGGAGTGCAATGACGGCGAACCAGTAAGCGATTCTCGCGTACGTGGAGAATGCACGCTCAATGTCATTTCCGATCATCCTGAAAAAATAGTAAAAATAGAGAAGGCTTACAGATATCCCCAGAAATTCTTTAGCAACCTGCGAGATTGTGTCGGTACCATTCAAGATTCCAATGCCGCCGCTCACAGCCACATATAGGATGAACGAGGGTATCCATTCAGCGATGCGCGCAAAGTTGACAAGCAGGAGCATCAGCAGGAGGTTCAGCAGCATGAGTCCGTCAAAGATGAGAAATCGAAAGGGTATTCGAAAAACGAGGACACCGCTGAACACGCCGATCAATGTGGACCAATAAATATAGTTGCGAAGCGAGGCATAGCCGTTGCTCGCTGAGGCATCTGAGCCAGGTGCAGCCTGTCCGATCTGGTTATCCAAGTCGCACCGTCATTCTTCCAAGTGCGTAGCGTAGAGGACGCAGTGCAAATTTGGCGTTTGCAATATGCCGTTCCATGGCAGCCAGCGCCCTGGTGCGCCCACCCGAGGCTATTTTCGCGCGCATCTGCTCTTCTAGCGCTTCGCGGTTACAGCTCACGCCCCCAGCCCGCATCATCACTGTAGTTACAGGCATATATGCGGTCTTAAGTTGGTCCCGCGCTCTCAGAAGAAGCTCATAGTCCGCGACCATGCGGTAAGAAGTGTCATACGTGCCCAGCCGGTCAAAGAGGCTGCGGCGGTGCATGCTTCCCACATGGGCTGTGCACATTGACTTTGAGAACTTTCTCCACGTCCAAGGACTTCCGATAATTCTCTCATAGCCGGAGGAACGCACCCATTTCACTCTCGAGCTAAGATATTCCGCCTGGGGGTTCCTAGTGGCGAGCGCCATATAGGCGCTGACAGCACCGGGCAGAAGTTCGTCATCCACCCCCAGAAAGCAAATCCACTCGCCGCGTGCTTCAGCGAGAGCCTTGTTCCATGCGTCGTAGACTCCCTTATCCGGTTCACTTCTCCACAGAGCAATACTGTCGTCGAATCGCCGCAGCACGTCAACGGTTCCGTCGCTCGATCCCCCATCCAGCACGATGTGTTCGATGTTTGGGTATCCTGGCGTAAGACGCTCTCCAAGCATCCGGCCACATACGGCTGCCCATTGTAGACCGCACTGATTACGGTAACAAGCGGCTGATCAGGCTACCCTTCACGATGATCTCTTTGAAGCGTTTCCCCCACACAGGTGCGCATTCTCTGCTTGCGGAGGCTGCTTCCGCGAATTAGACGCAGTCCAGTCCATTGCAGCAATTCTACACTCTCATCCCGCTCCCAGGGGAGCGCGTGAACTGAACACCGGGGTCCGCTCTGTAGCTGGCCAATAAGCCTTTCTGGCCGAAAAGCGTTTCGCCTGGATGTGATGTTACACAAAGTAGAAAATCCATAACGTGTGCCTTCGCTTTTCGAGAATCCGCAGAGCGAAGGGACGCACGGCAGCGGAGACCATCTCCCCCTGCTGGAGCGTGTCGGCCTCAGATCAGGTACTTACGTTAGCGGCGGTGAACTGGTGAGCTTCTGTCATTGTCATGAAGAGACGGCAGAAGCTGTTGCCCCGCCGATCCGCCGCCGATACAATCGAGGCCAACCGTGGGCATCCAGCCGGGCTTGCTTCGAGGGCATTCGTCACACCCTTCGGTTCCTCAGCTTTGCGCACAGGGCTTTCAATTGAGTCGTGTCGGTCATGGAAGCTGCAAACGCTGACCATCTATCCGATAGCATCTCATTGCTCATTCGAATCACACAGAGGGCCATTGCTGCCTCGCAGAGCACCAGCGCGCCCCCAGCACCTTTAAGCCCAAAGTGCCGTGTCAACGGATATGCAATGAGGAGCGAAACGGAGGTGCAAATCAAATACACGATAGCCAATCGATGGTGCCTGTTGGCCGCCATAGGCACGGCGAGCTGGCATTCCAAACTGAATTCACAAGAACAACAATCAGTAGCGTATAGTAAGGTTGGAATATCCATGACAATTCTGCCACGAGTCCACAGAGTGAAGATCCGCGGCCCTGAGATTGCGAGTGTGATAGAAACTAACAGTGCGAGGAACAATGACACCTGGCATGCCGAGCGATGCAGCTTGCGCGCCAAGTCCCAGTTCCGCTGTCCATAGACAGCGGATAGTCTCACCAACACGGAGACTCTCACTGCATCGGTCAATTGGAAGACAGTGCGGGAAAGTGTGCGCATCGGGTTGAAAACGGCCACGGCCAGGGTCCTAAAACCACCCCGACCATCATCGTCATGCCCTGTAGACTGATGGCGTTGCCGGTGGGAAAGGCCATGTAGGCTATCGCCGGCTTCCATAACTCGCGAACGCGCTGCCATTTTGCGTGCCGCACCCCGAGCGGAAGCCATGGAATCAGTTTGGATTTCATGAACAGTAGCCAGCAGGTCCCGACGACGCTAATTCCAAGCATTAGCATCGATAGCTGGACGGGACCGGCATGTGAAACGACGAGGACAAGGAAACTCACACCTTCCAGGATACGGATAAGATTCACATAGAACAGCCCGATCGCGTACTTGCCGGCACACCGATATGCAGAGGTGATGGAGTTCCACTGCAAAATGAACAGGCAGTTGAGACAAAGGAAGAGAAGCGCAATCTGCGCCTCCTTCGGTGACATGGAACTGAGATGCAGAAGGCGATGGATGGGCAGCAGGAAGATAACGGCAGACAGAAACAAACCAAGCAAGAAAGAAACGAAAAGCACGAGGACAATGACGCTCTGAAATGTTTCGATGGCTCCCTCGCCGTCGCCTGCATGAACGCGCATTGTCATGTCGCTGCCCGCAACATTGCCGAAGCCTAAATCCGTGAGAAGGAGGTAGGCTGGAATAGTGCTAATCAGCAGCCATTCGCCATACAGGTGGGCGCCCCAGTAGCGCAGCATGACCGGGACATTAATCAATTGCACTAGGATGGTGATGAATGGACCTAACGCAGACGCACCGAATGTTCCTAGTAATCGACGCTTAAGAGTCACTGCGTGCCTTGCCCTTCAAATTTCCTCCCACGACCGTTCGGAGCTGTGTGGCGCAGTTGCAGGCCGTCGCGGTTGTACATCGCTCCTAGAACAGCCTCCAACATGCGCACGCGAACGCGACGGCGTCTCAAGCGACAGCGACATTGCGGCCGAAGCAAACTGACCTCGCACTGAACATTGATTTCTGCGCGCCCTTTGGAGTCCGTCGTGGCGTCGATCCAGTTATCGAAACGCAGCCCGCAGGGCATCCAGGCGCTGGCGGTTGTCAGGGTTGTCTTTCAGGCGCCGCAATCCTTCCGCAACGATGCACCATCCGCAGGCCCCAAAGAAGCCGAGCAGCACCGCCAGGATGATCGTGATCAGTCGCTTTGGGAACGATCTCTTATCCGGAGGCACAGCTATGTCGGCCACCTGGATCACCGCTCCCTGGCGCGCCTCATCCAGTTTGGCAATTTCAAACTGCTTGGCGATGAGTTCGTAAGATCGGTCTCGTTATACTTCAGGTCGCGGAACTTGCGGAGGTACTCCATCCCGACTTCGGGTGCCTTGCCCTTGGGGACGATGAACTCCGAGCCGGAGTCCTGCCCGGCTAACTTGCCCAACTGCGCCTGGAGTTCGGCAAGCTGCCGCTTGGCTATGATCAACTCCGGATTGTCCTCGGTGGCGAAAGAGCGCATGGCCTGAATCTGAACCTCTTTCGCAACCTCCTGGGCCCGCAGGATTGCGGCAGACTCAATCAGGGCTTTTGCCTGACTGTCGATTTGAAGAACGCCCGTGGACTGCTGTGTACTCTTCATCGCCTCTTCGGCCGCCGTCAAGTTTCCTCTTGCCTCCAGCAACTGCTGCTGGAAAAACAAGCGGCGCTGCGATGCTTCGGTGATTGCCAGGTTAGCGGAAAGCTTGCGGAACTCATCGACGTAGCCGTTGGCAATCTCGGCAGCCAGCTTCGGATCGCGATCCCTTACCGTGATGCGGATCAGTCCGTCCTTGGCTCCGAGGGCCACCGTGGAGTGAGTCTCAAATGCAGTGCGCGCATCCGACATTCTCCTTTTGCGATACCTGGCCATGAGCCCGAAGCGCTGGATAACGGAATCTTCAACTGTCCGGCTACGAAAGAGGGAAACATACATCTCAGAAGGATTCTTGATGCCGAGACTGGCGCCCGCCAGGGAGGCGAGAGCTCCGCCTGCGGCTCCGGTTCCACCAAGCTGGCTCATTAGCACGGAACTTATGGAGGAGGGCTGGTTGGGCGGCAGAATAACCGTTTCCGCCGTGTACTGGCTCGGAATTACGAGTACCGCAATGGTAGCGAGAAAGTGCCACGCCGACCGTGAAACGCAGGATGAATTTCCGTCGTTTCGACAGGATAATCAACAAATCCAATAAGTGAATCTCTTGTGCGGGCGCGCCCTGCATCTCGATTTCCCTGGTTTGCTCGCTCATAGCGACCGACTTCATGCTGATCCTTCTCCCAAACCCTCTTAGCGATGTGCCAACCCTTTCCTCGGCTTCGCTCGGCTGGACCATAGTGTTTACTCTCTCTAGTGGACCACTGCTAACGCCGCGCCTGTTATGGCTAACTGCGAAGTGATCTGAGTCCAGTCACGGAGACCGCGGATAAAGCTTCCGGTTGGAATCTTGGTCGGCACTACGATCTCGTCCCCAGGATACAGCCGGAGTGACGCAAACCCGTCGCCCTTAATTACGCCGTTGACCGACTTGCTGGAAACGACCGTGCCGTCCGCGCGAAGTACAAAGGCGTGGCTCATGTCCGCGTGCGGTTTGCTTTTGCCAGCCATCCTCAAGTAGTCACCAACTCTGCGCCGCGAGTCGTAGACAAACGATCCGGAATTGTATACGTTGCCCACCACTGATACCGTCGAAGGAAGATGCGGTATCACGACGCGGTCGTTGTCCTCCACGGCAATCTTCGGATACTCGTCGATCGAGTTGGCCGTCGGCTTCAGGTTCATCACCACGCGGCCGGTCGCCCTCAAGCCCTTCATTCGCCCAACCAGCGCCTCTCCCGACTTCTGCTGCGCGGCCACCTCAGCCGCGTCCCCGGGATTGCTGCTGCTGGCGGCGGAGGCCGACACTTGGCGCACTTCTACTTCCAGTGAGTCTGCCAACTCGTCGAGGCTCTGCTGCTGCTGGATTCGCGCCGATTCGCGCGTCAATTCGGTGCCATAGATGTAGGCCTGCGGCGTCACGCCTCCGGCGCGCTTGATCACATCGCTAAGTAATTCGCCCTCTTCTGCCTTGTAAATTCCCGCCCGTACAACTTCGCCTTCCAGACGGACGTAGCGCGCCCGCTGGCTCTGCGGAACCGCAACATCGGATTGCGAAAAGATAGTGATGATGTCGTCGGGTTCGAGTGCAAGATTGTTGGCTTCATCGCCCTCCAGCACCGCTTTGCCCAAATCAAAGGACAGGAGCCTGGTGGAAAGATCCACGGGGTTCACCCGCTGAATGATCGCGTAGCTCCAGTTGATCTCCGGAGATGCCCGATGCAAATCCCCAGTGAGGGTCTCGCTGTTGGGGTTTCTCTCTCGGCGAGGGGAGGGAACTTGGGGTTGCGACTGATCACCAGAGGTTGGCTGCCCGGTACTCTCGGCAGAAGGTTCAACGGACTGTGGATTCTTGGAATTGGCCGCGCTCGTCCTTGGGGAGGATGGGGCGGATGGGGTACTCAGTGCTGCGTCCGTCGGTTATGCTGGCGCGGCTCAGCCAATAGGGTCGCGTCAGCAATGCCTGCGCATCCGGAATCAGATCCCGCACTCTCATGCCAGGCTTCCATGGGTAGCGTCCTGGGTTGACGACATTGCCGCGAAGCGTAACAGCGTTCTCAAAGCGCGGAACAATGGACAACACCCGCACAATATCTCCTTCGTTGAGCGGCAAAGCACGCGACTGCGCGTCAAGTGGGAACTCCAGCACCGAGCGCATTTCATGGTCGCCTATGCGTTCGATCGTTATCTTGTTCGAATCAGCCACAGTGCTCAGGCCGCCTGCGATTTCGATAAGTTCCGCGAGCGAAGAACCGTGCTTCACTTCGTAGATGGCGGGTGTGTTCACCGAGCCTGCTATCGCGACAAGCGGACCCACCGTCGGATAATAAACTACATCGCCCGAACGCAACCGTACATCACTCGACTTATCGCCCTTAACCAGAAGCTGATAAAAATCCATATGAGCAATGGTCTTGCCGTCGCGCTGGACCTGCACGTCTCGCAACGAGCCCTGCGGATTAGGGCCGCCGGAAGCAAAAATCAGCGTTAACGAGCGTACTCAGTGATCCGATCGTGTAGGTTCCGGGATAGCGGGCCTGGCCCACCACAAAAACCTGGATCGAGCGGATCCTCCCGATATTCACGCGTGAGATTGAAGTTATGAAAGGTTTTTTGAATCTCACCCTTCAAGTACTGGTCGAGGTCACTGTAGTGAATTCCCGCCACCGGTATCTGGCCCACCCGCGGAATGTAAATATCTCCGGAACGGTCCACAACCACGCGCAAGTCCGCGTTCACCTGACCCCAGATACGAATTTGCAGCTCATCATCGGGTCCGATCACGTAATCACCTGGAACTTGCGCTCGGTTTGTGGAAGCAAATGTGCTAGGCGGCTGGGCAAAGAGCGTCTGGCCGAAAAGCGGAAGCGTGCGTCCAATCGTGTCCGCTACAATCTGCTCGAACTCGGTGTCAGGCTGCAGCGGTTGCTCAATTTTCTTGATCTGCGACGGATTCAAGGGCGGCACTAGCGCTCTTTCCGGAATTTCCGGGCGCCCGGCTGTCAACTGAGGCGCCTGGATCAGCGTCGGCGTGGAACCCTGCTGGTCGCGCGTCGACGCTGCGCTACCGCTGTAGTCCTGAGAGCAACCCGGGGGCAGAGTGCCACCGCTAGTTGCGGCCGCCACGCAGTCCGCCTGCGAAGGTTGAGCGCCGTAAGTCGAATCCTGGGCGGAGCAAAAGCTCACGAGAGCCGCAGTTACCAGGAGAAAAAGATAAAGTCGTCTCATAAATTCGCGCAGGTACATAACTGTCCGTTCGAGTCTGAATTCATAGTTTCAACCATTGTCTCACCAATCAGAAAACTTTCGTGTTCTGTTGACGTTTCATGCATAATGCAGTCTACATACTGGCCGGGGCCAACCCCCTTGAGCGTCGCTTAAGCTCTCCGGCTTTAGCCGCCTCTTGATTCGCGCGACTGAATCTCGCAAATCACCTCGGTCAGTCCCGATTGCCAAGTTCCCAGGCTGAATCCGAACCTGCGTGCAAACTTACCATTGCACAGAACCGAATTCAGTGGGCGGCGTGCCGGGGTAGGATATTCGCCGGAGTTGATGGCCAGAATCCGTTGCACCCTGAGCGTCTCGCGCTTGCCCAGTTCTGCCACGATTGCCCGCGCAAACCCACACCAGGAGACGCTGCTTCCCGCTGTCATGTGATAGAGGCCTGCTGGGAATTCGTCTGCGGCAACGCTTGCATACTTGTTCACTAGTGTTGCCGTGGCTCGGGCAATTTGCATTGAACTGGTAGGCGCGCCCACCTGGTCATCCACGACCTTTAGTTCTTCGCGCTCATTTGCCAACCGCCGGATCGTCAGCAGAAAGTTGTTTCCGTTCGGGCCATAGACCCAACTTGTGCGCAGCACCAGGCAGCGTCCCCCGGCAGCAGAAACTGCGCGTTCTCCCGCCAGTTTACTTGCACCGTAAACATTAAGCGGCATTGGCTCATCGTCTTCCGTGTAGGCCGAAGCCTTGCCTCCGTCGAAGACGTAGTCGGTCGAGTAGTGTACAAACATCGCCCCTAATTTTCGGGCCTCTTCCGCCAATGTTCCCGCAGCCGTGCAGTTGATCGCGTAAGCCATTCCGCTTTGTGCCTCGGCCTCATTCACCGCGGTATACGCTGCGGGGTTCACGATCACCGTGGGCCGCACTTCGGCCACTAGTTTCCGGATCGCGTCCACCGAGGATAAGTCGCATTCGGCGCGGCTTGCAGCGAATACCTCCCCCTGTTCCCGCAACAGCGGCAGCAGGTCTTTGCCGAGCTGTCCAGTTGAGCCAGTCAGTAAAATTCGCACGATGAAAATCCTATTCGAAGACTTCCGCCCGGCTCAGTAGAATCCCCTCTCGATCTTTTCGTGAAAGTACCGGCTCACCGCTGAGTGGCCACGCTATCCCCAGCTGCGGATCGTTCCACAACAGCGAACACTCACAGGCGGGCGAATAGAAATCCGTAACTTTGTAAAGCACGTCCGCCGAGTCGGAAGTCACGATAAAGCCGTGAGCAAAGCCCTCCGGAACCCAAAACATCCTTTTGTTTTCAGCCGAGATTTCCTCGGCGACCCACTGCCCAAAGGTTGCGGAACTGCGCCGAATATCGACTGCAACGTCCCAGATCGCTCCCGCTACAACACGAACCAGTTTGCCCTGCGGCTGGCCAAGCTGGTAGTGCAGCCCGCGCAGCACATTCCGCGCTGAGCGCGAGTGATTATCCTGAACGAAAGTCTGTCCCAATCCGATTGCTTCAAAGCTCTTCTGGTTATAGCTCTCCAGAAAGAACCCACGCTCGTCACCAAACACCTTTGGCTCAAGGACGATTACTTCCGGTATTGTCGTTTTCCTTATGTTCATCGTTCCCCGGGGCATCTATGGTTGCTTGTGCGTGGTACTTGGATCGGAACCGAATCGCGCCTGCGGAAATAGACGCACCTGAAACGATGTGGCAGTATTGGATCGTGCTCCGGCCGCCAGAAGCGGGAAGTTCCATATTTCATACTGGCTCGTCGCGGAGAGCTCAATGCCCGGCCGTATCATCCATGTAATACTGCCACCAAAATCTTCCAGATGTCCGCCCTGTAGAAATGACCTGTCCGCCACCATCTTGCGGTAGCTCACCGAAGCCTTGTTGCGCGCCGTGAACCAGTATGTGCTGGTCGCCCCGCCACCGTTCCCCTGCCTTCCAATCCAGCTACCAAGTATTTGTCCGTAGTTTGTGTATCCCTGCGCATAATGGGCGTTCGCGTAGAAATATGCCTGCTCCTCAAGCCCTGGCAGATTTGTATTCACCTCCTCCACCCTCAGGTCCAGCTTCCGCATGCCTGGAAGCTGCGGCAGGTAGATTCCGGGGTCAAACGCATACCGTTGAAAGGAAATTCGGTCGAGCGGATTATCATAGGAGAATGCTTCACTATAGAGGGCTAGCCATTTTCGCAACCCGGGAATGCGGTAGGAAAAGTTAAACTCCGTCACCCTCTTTCCCGGATCGACTGCCTGCCCGTTTCCCGTATTTGAAAAAGTATGAAGGAAAGTATTCAAATTCAGCGGACGACCATAGCCTGCAAAGATAGTCGTATGCGCAGCCCCGAGCTCTAGATTCTCGGTTGGTTTGATCGAAAAGCTCCCACCCCACACATACGGTGGAAGATCCAGCGCCTGATTGGCATTGCCGTAAAGAATAAAGGAGGGTCCGAGCCGCACATAATGCACTCCGCCCTCACGTGCAAAAAACAGATCCCCATGTATCGGCCCCAACACGCCCAGAAAACTCGGCAACCTCGTAGGTATCACTCGGGTAAGTCGCAGCATCGGCATGGCTTCCGCGTTGTTGGAAAGAATCATGGACGTGCTCCTGTCCGGACCCCACCAAAGGCTCTGCTGGCCGAAGCTGATCTGCCAGTTTGAGAGGTTCATCGCGGCATAGGCCTCAATCGTCCGAACTCGACTGGTTGTGCCCAGTCTCAGGTTCCAGCCGAAAGGCAGTCCGTCTGAACTGGCAATCGCCTGCTGCGCAGCTTCGTTGTACGCGGGAATTGCCGACGCGTACTGATACTCGCCACGCATATAGAAAGCTAATGGTCCAGCCTCGGCGCGTTCGGAAATTCCCGCAATTCCGTTCAATCCTACGCCGTAAGGGCGGCCGTAGTCATTCACCAGAGTCTGTGCAAAGTGGAAGGAATCACGCAACGGCGTGCCGGAGATACCGGTAAAACGCGCGTACAGGTTATCCACCTGTGCGCCGACGTTTCGTCCGCCATCCAGCAGATTAGTTTCGTACGCAAACTCTTGGTCCAGCGCGGAGAGCATCGGCTCGGCGATCTGGTCATCACCCGCTTCCTGGGAAGCGTCATTTGCTTCTTTCAGCAGACGCGCGCATTCGAGCCTCGTCCGCGGACGCTTCATGGCGGAGCTGTCCGGCAGGTATCCCATCGCTGCTAATCGGTCGAACACATCGTAAATCCAGCTATCCAGCGGAACATAGGTGGAGCCCATCTGGCTGGTTGCGCTCGCTTCTTCACTGTTCTCGTCCCGCTCGAACTTGCCCCACTTGCGGACGTCAATATCCGCGTCACTGGAGCGCGCCCGGTAAACCTGCCGTCCTACGTACCAGCCGATTGCACTTCCGATCACGGCGTCGCTCATGAAATGCTGATGAGCCTCAACACGCGCTACGCTCACCGCACCCGCGAGGCCGTAGCTCAACGTTTTGGTCAACGCCCCGGGATACTCATGGGCAATCACGCTCGCGATAGCCCAGCTGATTGCCGCGTGTTGCGAGGGGAACGAACTGCCGCCGTCGAAAAAATCACCTTTTCCGTTTGCCGTGAACGGGCGATCGCGGCCCGCAATATACTTAATTAAAGTGGTATCAAGGTAGGCATCGATGGCGGCTTCACCGCTCAGGAATCCGGTCTCGCGCTGGTGTTGATTCTTGGCGTACGTGCCCCATAGGTACATGCCACCGCCCACGCCGGCGAGCGTGGCCAGCCCCGCGTTAGAGAATGTGTTGGCATGGGACACGGTCGTGGGATTCGTCGTCACATGTCCCTCAGCCGCCGTGTCTGAAGCCACCAATCCAACCGCTAGTATGCTCAGCGGCACCGCAAGCTGCCACTGCCGCTCGCTCATGCGGAATGGCATGGTGAACAGCGCCTGCTGATCCTGCAGAATGTTACGCGGAAGCGATTTCAGCGCCACTCCGCGACCGTCATCCTCCACGATAGCGGTCGGAGGTGTGCCGATGTTCGGGGGAGACGGCGGGGATTGTGTCTGAGCAAACAAGGAGATGCAAGTGAGCAGTACGGGTGCAATCGCAATCGTTCTTCGCACCTTGGCTACCTTGGAAGCAAGCCGAGGCTCCCACAGCGGCGCCCGATGCGCCCTCTCTAGTCGCAATGGATAGATCTTATCCCGGACGTAGCAAACGACCCGCGCCCGCAATTGGATGACGCCAGAGTTGTGCAGCATAGACTCTGTAAGTATATCCCGCGTGCGGTCATGCGCCGGGCCTGTTAGTATGCGTTCTGTGCAAAAATTCCCGAGAATATCGTCATCAGGATGATCTGGAGATCGAAAACGAAGCTCCAGTTCTGAATATAGTAAATATCCAGTTCGACGCGTTTGGCAATATCGGTGTCTCCGCGCATTCCGTTCACCTGCGCCCAGCCCGTAATGCCAGACTTCAGATGATGCCGGCAGTTGTAAGCGTTAATCTCATTGCTGAACTTTTCCACAAAATGCGGGCGTTCTGGACGCGGACCTACCACGCTCATATCGCCGCGCAGCACGTTGAAAAACTGCGGCAATTCGTCCAGGCAACTTGCACGCAAAAATGATCCAGTGGCTGTCCGGCGCGGATCGTCCACGGTCGTCCAGCGAGTATCACTCTCCTCTGCTGGAGCCACCTTCATGGTGCGAAACTTCAACATCTTGAAGTCCTGCCCGTTGATCCCGACGCGCTCCTGAACGAAGAAGACTGGGCCTGGTGACGACAGCTTCACCGCAATCGCTATCAGGGCCATGGGAATGCCCGTAATAACGAGCGCCAGTAGTGAGAACGCGATGTCGAAACTTCGTTTCAGGATGACGTAACTGATTGTTTCGGACGGGGCAATATGCACATCAAGCAAATTGGTCCCTCCGATCCGGAATAACCGGTCGCGCACCTTCAAGTCATCGCCAAAATCTAAAATGAGGCGGATCGGAATCGCAAGGTCCTTCAGGTGTTTGGTCAGTTTGGAGATGACCGGCAGAATCTCTGGTGAAACCGCAATCACAATGTCATTCGCAAAGTGCTTGAGGTTCTGGCTTATTAACTGCTCCAGTTCAAAGACCGGAACTTCGGTCGTGACATTTATCGATTGCCCGGGCACGCGGACAAACGCGACGGTTTCACACGGAGCTACAACACTGGTCCTCAGTTCTTCCGCGGTTCGCTGCGCAAATGCATCCGCTCCCACCACAATGATGCGGAGGCGCTCTCCCTGATTACCAGCGTGCCTTACAACGTTCCGGAAAATCAGACGGAGAACCAAAACGCCTGCCAGCAACAGCAGTCCGCTAACGCCCAGCAGAAGCCGAGAATAAAGCGCTCCACGGTAGAAAAATAAAGCGCTAAGCCCGGACATGTACGTCCAGGCGACCGCCTTCAGGCTGTTGGCCACGCCGTTGGATTCATTAAACAACGCCTCCACGCTGGTAACTTCGTAATGGGCAGAACACACGATCCACACCAGCGAAAGCGTCACGCACAGATAGAAATAATCGCGGGATAGCGGATGGATTAGTTCGAGACCGCGCAATCCGGCGCTTGCAATTAGAAAGGCTAGAACAGGCAATAGGAAACAGCAGAGTCGAAAAAAGAATTCGTACAAACTAAGCCGACGAATCATTTCTTCCCCCATTTATAAAAATACCGGGCCCGGTCAATATGTCGGTCTGCAGTGCCACAGACATCCGCCATCGCATGCAGAGCACCATTAGACGAAGAATTCTATGAATTCATAACGTCGGAGCCAAGAACGCTGCACACGTTAAGATGTCGCACAGACAAGTAGAAACCCGGAGAACTCATCTGAGACGCATTCGCCGTGCCTATCTAGGAGACTTTCTCCCAATCAGTTCCATTCTGGGACTTATTCTCCGTCTGCTAGGTTGCCTTCGAACTGCATTCAATCGAGGTGCCAGACACTTGTACCACGTTCTGCAAGAGCAGCTTAGCATAGGTGTTGGTATCTTTTTCGTGACGGGTGCGCAAGTCCAAATGGCCGGTCGGACGATGCTTCCTCCTCCGCATTCAAGTAGATGATCGCCCGAGCAGCTAGAATTTTCGCTTCGGCCTGAGTAGGCCGAGTAGTTAGATACTCCCCTCAGCGTTGGTGACACCCGAGACCACATATCCGATCCACTTAAAAACTCTACCTCAATGTTCGCTCGCGCTGGTAATCCGACTGCCGATCGGTAAATATTCGCAGATTCCTCTGGGCGGAATGCTGCCCGTTTTCGGCGCTGATGTCGTTGGCGTTATTCATTTCATCGAGGTAGCGCGATTCCAACGAAGCCGGAGCAAAGTCGGTTGATCGTCGGATGTAGATGCCTTCCTTCGAGGTGCGAGCATCCCATTGCTGGCAAAGGCTTATTCGCTGTTTGTTTGCCGGTGTAATCCAAAGTCTGTGATTATGGCCGCTTAGCTGCCTTCCTCTCGCTCCGGCCAAGTATCAGGGAACATCCCAACTCCCGGGATCCACCGCACTCTTCGATACACGAAGTTCAGAGGAGAGTGTGGGGTTTGACTAAGGCCAAAAAGTTACCCGATTCGCGTATTTTCATCTTGTCTGACAAGCAGACATAGGGTAACGTTCTGGCAGGCCTTTCCGGGGTGTTACTCCGCAACCGCGGTGGTCGGAGCACCGGAATTGTGGCCGGGGCCGCGAATTCGACGGGCAGCGAGGTGGCTTCCTCCTGAACTCCCCGGCTTTGTTGCAGAGACAGGCGAGCCACGAAGCCAATAAGGCGAATGGCTTGGGCTAGCACCCAAGGCCGAGGTTTTATGAGCGTGATGACCGAGTTTTCCCCGATGTTCCAGTCCTTTAAGGTGCGAGCTGAGGCTGTCAGCACCCAGGTGCAAAGAGTTGAAACCAAGGCTTTGGCGATGGAGTTGGTCGCTGCGCCTGCTGAAAGAGGAAGGCGTGGATGATAAACCCAACTCTCGCGCCGTTTGGGCTGCTGGTCTGATAGCTGGCATGGCTGAAAGGCAAGGATTGAAAGGGGAAGTCCCGGGCCTTTATTTTGACGTTACCCGCGACCTGGCGGCGGAGGCCAGGGTCGGCATCAGCCAAATGGATTGGGCGCTGGCCAATACTGGAACGCTGGTGCAGACCGCCGACGCCGTGGACAAGCGCCTGGTCTCCACCCTGCCTCCGTTGCACATTGCGCTGGTCTCCACTGCGGCGTTGCTGCCGGATCTCCCCGCCCTCCTCGGGCGAGTGGATCCGCGCAAATCGGCTTATCTTTCATTCATCACGGGGCCCAGCCGCACGGCAGACATTGAACGCGTGCTGACCATCGGTGTACATGGTCCGGAGCGGCTCATTGCCATACTGGTGGACGATCTGGAGGTGACGGCGTGAACAAGGAATTCAAGCAGTCGATTCTCGACGCTCTCGCCAACCCAAATCTATCCGGAGCGCTGGGCAGATTCTCTGAAGCCTACCGTGTCAGCCGCGCCAAGGCCTATGAAGGTATCGACTTTGAAGTGGTCCGAAACGAGATTGCTGCGGTCAAGTCTGCAGCCGCTTCACGGTTCGACGAACTTGCGGAGAAATTTGCCAACGCTGCTGAAGCCCGTGGCACAAAAGTATTCCGTACCAGCGCCCCCAAGGCCGTGAAGGATTACATTCTCCGTCTTGCGCAGGAGCGTGGCGTCAAGCGCATCGTCAAGTCCAAGTCCATGGCCTCGGAGGAAATTCATCTCAATCAGTATCTGGAGAAGGCTGGCATCGAGGTGAAGGAAACCGATCTGGGCGAATGGATCATTCAACTGGCCGGCCAGACTCCCTCGCACATGGTCATGCCCGCCATCCACATGACCAAAGAGGAGGTTGCCGATGTTTTCAGCCAGAACGTCGAAGACGGCCAGAAGCCGGACATTCCCAAACTGGTGAAGTTTGCCCGCGCCAAGCTGCGCCCGATGTTTCTCAATGCCGAGATGGGCATCACTGGCGCGAACATCGCGGTCGCTGAAACTGGCAGTATTGTCATCATCACCAACGAAGGCAATGCGCGGCTGGTCACCACACTGCCGCGTATTCACGTAGCCATTGTCGGACTGGAAAAACTGATTGAGCATTTTCAGGACATCGCGCCCATCCTCACGGCCCTGCCCAAGAGTGCCACCGCGCAACTGCTTACCAGCTACGTTTCGATCATCAGCGGACCGGTGCCCAACACAGACGGCACGCCAAAGGAGCTGCACATCATCCTGATGGACAACCGGCGCAATGAGATGGCGCGCGACCCCCGCTTCAAGCAGGCGCTGCAGTGCATTCGCTGCGCCTCCTGCCTCAATGTCTGCCCGGTTTTCCGTCTGGTCGGCGGGCATGTCTTCGGCAAGGTCTACACCGGCGGAATCGGCACAATTCTCACTGCATGGTTTGACGCCCTCAAGCAGTCCGACGAGATCCAGAGCCTTTGCATCCAGTGCGGCAATTGCAAAGAGGTCTGTCCAGGCATGATCGATATTCCTGATCTCATCCTGGAATTGCGCCGTCGTCTCGCGGTTGAACGGGGGCAGCCCCTCGTGCAGAGAGCAATTTTCTCAGTAGTCAACAACCGGCGCATCTTTCACACGATGCTGCGCGCCGCCTCGATTGGGCAAAAGCCTTTCACCGAGCGGGGCTTCATACGGCACCTTCCGCTCTTCCTCGGCAGCATGACCGAGAACCGTTCGTTACCCGCAATCGCAGAAGAACCCTTTCGTGATCGCATCAAGAAGATCACGCAGCCGGAGTGCTCGGAAAAAGCCGCGTTTTTTGGCGGCTGCCTGGTGGACTTCGCCTATCCGGGAATGGGGGAGTCGGTCGTCAAGGTGCTTAACAAGGCAGGCATCGAGGTGATATTTCCCGAAGGCCAGACTTGTTGCGGGGCCCCTGCACGCTATAGCGGAGCGTACGAAGTGGCGGCGCAGAACGGCGCCGACAATATTCGCGCCTTGCTCTCTGAAGATGTGAAATATGTTGTTTCTGCCTGTCCTACCTGCACCGTCGCGCTCAAACAGGACTTCAGCGCCAACCTTGAAGCCGTTGGTCGCACGCAGGAATTACCCGCCGCGCGCCGCCTTGCCGAAAAGGTTGTGGACTTCTCCACGCTCGCCAGCCAGCTTTTGGAGGAGGGCCGGCTGAAATTCAAAGCCGGCATCGAGCCCACAAAGTTCACCTATCACGACTCCTGCCACCTCAAGCGCACGTTGCATGCCGAGCAGAATCCGCGCAAGCTGATGCAGCAGGCCGGATACGAACTGGTGGAGATGGAAGAGTCCGACATGTGCTGCGGGATGGGCGGCTCCTATACTCTCAAGATGCCCGAGATCTCCGCGCCGATCCTCGAACGCAAGTTGGCAAACATCGAGAAAGCAGACGCTCCACTGGTTCTCATCGACTGCCCAGGCTGCGTGATGCAGATTGGCGGCGGTCTCGACAAGCGCACCTCAAAGATCAAAGTGGAGCATACCGCTCAGCGTCTCGCGGAATGTCTTGAATAGAAATCATCTTTTGTGCAGAACAGAATCAGTTCTTGGCAGAATTGAGTCAAATTAAGCCTTCAGGCGCCTGCTAATAGGCCAATCAAGAAAAGAATTCCAAATATTGTGTTTGTCCGCGCCACCTGCTGCATCCCCACCATCATTCGGGAAATGGTCTGTTCTCTTTGAAATCGCTGAAGCGCAAGAACTGAGGGCAAGAGACTGCCAAGCGCTAACAACACCCAGGGAGATGTCACGCGAAAAAACACGAGCAGAACGATCCAGAGATTTGCAAAAAACAAGCTAGAAGCCAGAAATCGCACTGCCCACTTGTGACCTAACAGAATCGCCAAGGTGCGCCGGCCATTAGCTTTGTCACCCTCCAAATCCCGGATATTGTTCGCCGTCAGGATTGCCCCAATTAGAACCGCCGATGGGATTGACAGCAGCACCTCGTGCAAGTGAATCGACTTCTGCTGAATGAAGCAGGACAGGAGAACAATTCCGGCGCCCATGAATCCACCAGCAAACAACTCCCCGAACGGCGTGGCTGAGATTGGAAATGAACTCCCCGAATACAGATACCCAACGAGCATGGAGACAGCTCCGACCAATGCCAGCCACCAGCTACTTTGTGCGCAGATGTAGAATCCCAAAAGCGTAGCAGCGGCGAGAGCCGCAAAGGCCGATATTAGAATGGCCTGCGGCTGAATCTTATCCTGCGTGATGGCTCCGGCTATTCCGACAGAATCGACCGTATCAAGTCCGCTCGCGTAGTCGAAATACTCGTTGAGCATGTTTGTGGCAGCTTGAATCAATGTTGATGCCACCAGCATGGCAAGAAAAAGCATCCAGTGCAGGTGCCTGGTTGACTTCCACGCCAGCGCTGTTCCGATGAGGACCGGGACGAAAGAAGCCGTCAGAGTATGCGGACGGAAGAGCCGCCAAAGGACTTTAGCTGGATTAGCTTTAACGGGAATCTCCTGGTTAGGCAGAATTGCTCAAATTGTACCTCTCGTGAGCAGTTTTGCAAGGTCAAGGCCCTAACCTCCCGGCGTGAACGGCGGCGTTTTCGGGCGAGTATTTGTCCGGCCATCTGATTTCCAGGGCAGCTCTTTTAGATGGAAGCAAGGGGTGACGCAACTCTCCAGTTTTATTTAGTTCTCCTCATACTTGTCATACAACCTGGAGTCATAAATGGGAGTCTCTATGTGCGCCCGAGTATGGTCACCAATGAACCGGGCTAAATTTCCAGCTCTGGCGCAGTCTAAAGGAGGTCTTCAATGTTCACACGGGTGGTGGAAGGAAGATGTAAACCGGGGAAGAGAAGCGATTTCTGCAATACTGTGACCGAAAAAGTGCTGCCAATATTGAGAAAGCAGGAGGGATTTCAGGACGAAATCATCCTCGTCTCCAGTACTGATCCCAATCGCGTGCTGATGCTCAGTTTCTGGAAGAAGCGCGAAGACGCCGAACGCTATCACAAAGAGCATTTCAGTAAAATCGCGGAAATGGTCCGCCATTTGGGTGATGGTGATCCTGTGATCACCACTTACGACGTTAACTCGTCCACAATCCACCATATTGGGTCAAAAAAAGCGGCATAGACGGAGCAGTCGATTGTGAAACGTTAGCTAGTCGCTTTTCGTATCTGGGAGGCATTTTTGACCCCGACACACGCCCCACCGTGCAACTCTGCCGAGCTGTAGCCGACCTATAATACACAGCGAGGTACGCCATGAGCACAATTGACTTGGCGGGGCCGCGTTCCGCTACCTCTCCGCATTAAAGATCGCTACGCTGTCGTGGCGCGAGCAGTCCTTCTTATATTGCTAATCACCTTCGTTCTGTCTGCCGGAACTCTGCAAGCACAGCGCGCAGGCGGCGCGGGCCGGGGTGGTGCGGGTTCGGCCGGGCATTCAGGTTTTCATCAGCGGCATTCTGGCAGTCACAACTTTCGCAACAATGGGTATATTTATCCGTTCTGGGACGATGAGCCGTTCTGGTATGACGAGTCGACCTGGTATGACCGGTCGCCTCAGGAGGAACTGATTGTGCCTCCGCCCGCGATGATGCCACCCGGCGCGTTCAGGTCAGCGCGACAGCAACTACCCCCCGCCGATCCGAAGGTGATCGAGTTACCGGGCTCAACGAATTCAGGAGTCTCCGCAGCGCCTGCGTTGTTTATCTTGGCGAACGGCGAACGGATCGAAACAAGGCGATATTTGCTGACGCACGACAGTTTGTATCTCACCGTTGCCCGCCAGCAACGCACCGTTCCGCTTTCTTTACTCGATATCAATGCCACGATTGCAGCAGACCACGAACGCGGAATCGACCTGCGGATTCCTGCGGACCGGGGTGAGATTTCTCTAAGTTTTTAAAGCAAAGACGCTACATTGAGAGCGCTCCATAGTTGCCGCTTGAGTACTCTCGACAAAATGCACTTCCAGCGACACACAATCTTCGGACGAATTTGGTTGCCCAATTGGCATTGCCTTTAGAACAAGGATGAAGCACGAGCACTCTAAGCAGCTGCGGAGGCGGTTATGTGAGATTCCGGGGACTTTATGCGCTGCTGCACAATCAGGAGCCGTTTGACCATCTCGGCGCAGCCTTCACAGAGCGGACTCTTCTTCGAATGTATATCCTGCTTCTTGCATAAGTCGCATTTCATCCACGCCTCCTCGGGGCAGCTCGCGGTTTGGAAGACCAGAGCTCCTGCTTCCGCTACTTAGATGCGAATATCGAAACTTGGTCGCAACCTAAACTTGGGCTCAGCGGCAAACGTGGTCCGTGAGGAGTAGGGCTGGGAGGGTCGGCTCGAGTAGGTGGGAATACGGGGTCGAAATTTCCCGTTAACTTTCGCATCGACCGCATTCCGGTGCAACTTCATGCGAGCTAGCGTCTGCTGCGCCTTGGCCGCCGGCATTGTTTGGGGGAGTTACAAACTTTGAGATCGTAACAATTGCCTCTGAACTGTCCACGGATAGAATCTCCGCCGACGTGTCTCGCAACCCAGTCTGGTTCACACGCAATCTGGAACGGCCTGGAGCTTTACCTATAAACTTGAGAGTGAAGACAGCCCCGTCGCCTGAAATTCCCGGCGCGAACGATGGCCGCGAGATGGAGACATCGATATGGCCGTCCGATGGCTCAGCACGCTGAACCAGAGCCGCCGCCTGTCCGTCACGATCCAGCAGACCGCCGTTCGTAACGGTGATCAACAGCAGCTTCTCCGGGTCATAAGCAATCTGCACCGGCACGGACAAGACATCCTTTGCGCCTTTCAGCACAACATCCACGTCAAAAGTTGCTCCCACTTTTTGATCTATTACCGACGGATTGAAACCAATCGCTGGCTTCGCGTTCGATAGAGTCTCTCCGGCAACACTGGCGCCGGGCTGCCGGGCGTCATTCTGTGTGCTGATTGAGAACTTGGTATTCCCGAGAGACTTGGCTCGAACCCGAGAGCCGAACCATGCTATCCCAGCAATGAGGGCAAGTAATGCTGCCATAATGCCAATCGCGATGGCTATCACCCGAGACCGATTGGCGAATCGGGAGTAAGCTGCAACAATCGCGGGTTCCTCAGGCATCGCGACCTCTTCATAACTCGTAGCGTCGCTGCCAAGGGGAACGGTCTCCAGTTCCGGCACGGCAGCCAGAACATTCACTATTGGCAATAGCCGGTGGACGTGGCGTTCGTCGAAGTGGTTCGTGTCTCCTGAAAAAGCTTCCAACAACCCTACGACGTTCTCCGACATAGTGATGGGAACAATGACGATCGAGCGTGCATCCATTTGCCGAGCGGCCGCCGCGTTCACCCGCGGGTCCGCCCAAGCATCATCGCAAATGTTGACTGCGCCTGTACGCAGGCTGTGGCCAGAGAGTCCATTATCCGGTTGAAGGCGTGCTCCCACGTCTGGCGCGTTTCCAACGCTTGCGCGACATTCCATACCGCTGCTGTTTCCGATGGCAATCGCTGCTCCGGTAGCACCGGTCAGAGCCATTGCGTCGCACGCCAACAGGTGCAAGGTCGTGTCTAGCTCGCTTGCGTTGGAGTTTCGACAGGCAAACAGCGGTGGCGCAGATTCGGAATCCGTTGGTGAAAAATTTCTCAGTACCAACTGGCGCAGCTCCGGCAAGTTCTTGAGCGGCGGATTCAGGAACCGGATGCCTGCCAGCCCACCCTGTTTTTCCCAAGCGACCAGACCCGTGCCCATGGATATTGAAGAGACCTTGGGAAACGCGAGGTGGATTTCTGCAACCTGCCCTTTGATGAGCGGGCAGAATGTCTGGACGGCCATGCCACCATTGCTCATGTTGAGAACGATGCCATGAGTTCTGAAGGCAGACTTCTCCGAGATCAGGTCAACAACAAAAAATTGGCCTGCAAGGTATTCGTCGCGCCTATTCAAGCGCTGTTCAGCGCTGGCGTGGGAAGCCTTCATCTCGAGCCAACCTGTCTCTTAATCAAGGAAATTGACGTGTTGCGGTGGGACTGGTGCTTATTTCCTTCACGCGAGATTCGGATGAAGTTCCAGTCGGCGCCAGCGAAAGTCCATGGCTGTCGCCCTCTTCTGACACAAGTCGAATGGCAACTCGCAACGCCTCCACCTCAACCTGGATTTGCTGCAGCTCCATTTCTTTTTGCCTCAACACTTCAACAATATTCTTCATAGGTTAGGCGCCACCTTCATACCATCATGCGTGCAGAAGCGAGCGTTCTTAGGAAAATGATCGTGTTTTAGCTCACTTTCCATGGATCCCCTTTTTGAAAGTTGGATGCTAGTTCGGGTGCTCTGGAGCAGAGCACCGCAAGAAAAATGTCCTTGAGCAATTAGGCGAGACGGTTTTCGGCAACATCGAAAGAACCCAGAACCGCCTCGATGAGCCTGGAAAATGTGCGAACGTAGTCCGATTCGGGCCGCATCCGACACGAGGAAACAGGCATCGTAGATTGGGGCTGCGGGCACTGGAACTAGTTGAAAAGAAATGGTAGGCACGAGGAGACTCGAACTCCTGACCTCTACCGTGTCAACTCAACAAAATCAATAACTTACAACGACATAGCAGGACACGAACGGCACCCTAAGTCAGTGTAAGTTCGTTGGAAACAAAGTTATGATGTACCCGGTTGTGTACCACTGCGAAGTCGTGTACCACTCCGCAGCTTTCCGGGACCCCCTAGTCCCGAACTGACAATGTCGTGTAGATTCAATAACTTATGAGTTTTGTCCGTGGTGTTTCAATCGCATAAGTACTTCTGATTCTTGTAGATAGGTTTCAGTCATTTTGATATGGGCACCCTGGTTTGGGCACCCCAGCCAGTCCGCGGAGTTGCTGACCTGCCCTTCGTCTCAGTCATTTTCCTATGGGCACCCCAGTTTGGGCACCCCTATGCTGGTTCCCAGAGATCCGAGCAACACCGGTGGTAACTGTTGGAACCCTCGGGACTCCCGAACCCCGAATTATCCACCGGGGTAACGATCGGCTTCGCGATGGAATTGTTTGAAAGAGGAATATCAGCAAAAAGGAGACGGAAGGCTTGGATCTGAGTTTCGGCAATCACAAGGCGATCTGGATATGATCAAGCGAATCGCTTTCCGGCAAGGTCTTGGGGACGTGCTTTCCAACGGCGTGAAGGTGGCAGCCCAAATGATCGGCAAAGGGAGTGAAGACTACGCCATGCATGTCAAGGGACTGGAACCGCCAGGGTACGACGTGCGTGGGGCCAAAGCGCACGGCCTGAACTTTGCCACTTGCTATAACGGAGCAGATCACAATAAAGGGTATGCATTTCAGGAAATCTTCGGTATCCCCGTACCACGCCCATTTGATCGTTTTGTCACCGAAGGCAAGGGCTGGTTAACCAAGTGGAACCAGGATATTCGATGCGTGACCTGCGATTGCGCCACGATGTGCGCATTCCTGATGGACATGGCCGTTCCTGATGTCGCTCTGGAAAATACTGCTGGCTTGCTTAGAGGGGCAACTGGCATGGACTATACGGCCGAAGAGGTAGAGCGCGTCGGAGAGCGTGTCCAAAACCTGGCTCGTGTGTTCAACATCAGAGCGGGATTTACTGCTGAAGACGATACTTTGCCCAAGCGTCTTATGACGGAGAAGATAAAATCTGGAGGATCTAAGGGAAGTGTCATTCCGCGCGAAGAACTCCGACAAATGCTTGGCGACTACTACAAAGAGCGCGGTTGGACAGCGTTGGGAGTTCCGACCAAAGAGAAGCTGCTGTCTCTGGGGCTGCAAGAGGCGATACCGTTCGTCTTCGAAGCAGCCGCCGAGTCGCAGGGGTAGCGGGTGCGAAACTTGATCGTTGTAGTTAAGGCGGCTCACGACTTGGCTCGCTGTCTTGGCGGTTATCGCCAGGAGATTGAAATTGAGCGCCCTGTCACTGTATCAGAGCTCATGGAGATGCTTGTGGACCGGTACGGTATGGCACTAAACCAATGGTTCACGGGGCGAGAAGATTCTTTGTGGAAACTTGCCATCTTTGTAAATGGACGAAATGTGCTAGCTGGCGAAGGTCAGCAGACAATTATCAAAGACGGCGATGAAGTTTTCTTTCTGAGCCCGATGAGTGGCGGCTGACATTGTTGACTGACGGGACGCATTCTGATGTCATTCCGGCAGCTTGGTTCACCTGCTAATCCACCTGCCAATGACACTGCTTTCAATGCACTAATATCGTTTTAGCGGGCTTCGCCGTTGTCTGATGCTGGCAGACGGAACGCGGAAGCTGCTGGAAGCTGGGCAGCAGAAGACTCTATCGACAGATTGGGTCATCCTCGCTCCTGGCCCTACATCCGAGGTCAAAATAGTCCGCCAGATGTTCCAGCTTGTCACCGAACGCGGACTTCAACCCGCTACGATCGCACGGCTCCTGAATGAGCGTGGCCTCTGCAATTCCAGCGGTCAGCCGTGGACTCATCACAGCGTAACAGAGGTACTAACGAATCCCAAGTACACGGGAGCCAACGTCTGGGGGCGTACGACGGCACGTCTCCACAGTAATGTTCGCCCAGTTCCCAAACGTGAGTGGATCACGAAAGAGGAAGCTTTTGAGGCCATGATTGATCGCGCTTTGTTCGACCGCGTACAGCGACGGCTGGCACGTCGCACGGAACATCAGACCAATGATGACCTACTCGAAGACTTGAGGAAGCTCTGGCGGAAAAAGGGAAAGCTCTCGCAACAGCTGGTTGCCCTCAGCGACTTAACGCCATCCCCATGCACCTATGCCCGACGCTTTGGAAGTCTTCTTAATATGTAGTTCCACTCGACTTTCACGGACGGCGTGAAAAGAGTCACATCAACTTGCTGATAGAGGTTAAGCCTATAATTTCATAATCGCGAACATAGCTCGTGTTCCCGGAAGCGATGTTGGCGATTCGATCACCTATACCTCATGCCTATTTGGACTATGATTCGCGATGTTCCCCGTTGTTCATCTGCGAATTTCTCAACGCTTGCAGGAGTTCGCTTATTTCGTAAGGCTTGGGCAAAATCGTGACGCCGGGATGAGCTGCCACAAGAGGATGGACAACTCCTTCGTCTCGTCCTGTACTGAGAATGATGGGCACATTGGGCTGCCGAGCACGGAGCAGTGGCAGGGTTTTAGCGCCCCCGAGTCCGGGCATGTTCAAGTCCAGCACAATCACGTCAGGCTGGAAGCCGGCTTCCATCTTTGCCACCGCCTCCTCGCCGCTGAGCGCGGCGTAAAAACTGTGGCCCGAGAGTCTTAAGATTTCCCGCATTGCATCCTGCATCTGAACATCATCGTCAACCACGAGCACGGCGAGCGCCGGTGTGGAGAGTTCGGATGCGGCCTTCGTTTCCGGATTACGCAATTGTTCCGCAACCTCGCAGACCGGAAAGCGAATCCTGATGCGAGTGCCGTCGCCCGGTTTGCTCTGGATTTCCAACACTCCCCGATGATATTTGACGATGCCCGCAGTTGTTGATAGACCCAGCCCCGTGCCCTTGCCGACCTCCTTCGTTGAGAAGAAGGGATCCATTGCCTTTGCCACGACTTCCGGAGACATGCCAATTCCCGTGTCTTCGACGGAAACCTCGATCCAGTTCTTGTCCACATTCCGGGTCCGAAGCGTAAGGGTACCCTGGTGCGGCATGGCGTCAATGGCATTGACGCAGAGATTCATAAACGCGCTGCTCAAGGCGCTGGCGTCGCCACGGACGGGTTGCAGACCGGGCGCTAGGTCGATCTCGGTGCGAATTCTGGCCAGGGTGAGATGCTCCAGGAGACGCGTCGTTTCGATGAGGATGGCATTGAGATCGAGGACTTCTTCAGATTCAGGCTTCTTACGCGCAAAGTTCAGTAGGCCTTTGACGGTCTCTTTGCCCCGGGTAGCTGCCTGGTTGATGATGTCGAATGCGCGATACGCAGGAGAATCCTGGGGCTGTATGCCAAGATTGATCGAGGATAGACTGAGAATCGCACCCAGCACGTTGTTCATCTCGTGGGCGACACCGCCTGCCAGAACGCCTAGGCTTTCCAACTTCTGAGAGTGGCGGAGCTCATCTTCCAGTAGCTTCTGCCTGGTGATGTCAACGATCACGATCCGGCAGACGGGCTCGCCATCAGAACCCGGTTCACTGGTCATCGCAATATGCGCCCAGAACATTGATCCGTCCTGCCGGACCATGCGCAGTTCGAAGGATTGATTAGTTGTTTCCCCGAGCAGTTTGAGGTTCCGGTAGTGGATGTCCTGATCTTGCGGGAAGACGAACTTGGAAAACGGGAGCTTCATCATCGCCCCACGGTCTATGCCTAGCAGATTGCTTGAGGTTAGGTTCGCCTCCTGTATCAGTCCCTTGGCGTCTACAGTGCAATAGCCCACGGGGGCCAGATCGTAGAGGTCGAAGTAGCGCGCGCGGCTGACATCCAACTCCATCTGCGTCCGCCGCAGTTCCTCGTTCTGCATCTCCAACTCAATCTGGTGAACCCGCAACTCCTCGAGAACCCGATGTGCTTCCTCGGGCGACATTGACGCAACGCTCTCAGCCGAAAAGCGCGACTTCTCTGCAAGGGACTCTACGGCCCTTCGCCTTAGAGTTGCAGCATTCTCTGTGCTTTTTCTCCGTGGTGTCACGACGGGTCTCCCGTCCGCAGCCCTCGGCTCGCCCTCTCTATGGTGGAAATTCCGTACATTTGCCCGGCTTCATTCACCAATGCCGTGGAGACGATCGAGACCTCCACACCAGTTCCGGCCTTCGTGATTCGATGGGTGGAATATGGTTCCAGAACCTCAGCCCGGCTCAGCGCATCTATTCTGCGTAGGGCTTCCTCGCGCAACTCCTCAGGAATCTGGTCCCGAATGTTCATCGTCAGCGCCTCGGATTCTGTCCACCCGTATAATAACGTGGCGCCGGGGTTCCACGCTGTAATGCGTCCATTCAGGTCCTGCACGATGATCGCATCCTGCGCATCGCGCACCGCCATGGCAAACATGCGTATCTGGTTGACCTGCCGCAATTGATCCCTGATTTCCTTTATCTCCGTAATATCCACAAACGTGATCACCGCTCCTTCGATCACGTTGTTGATCGTCCTATAAGGCTGGATGCGCATGGTGTACCAACGCCCGTCCCTGGATTGCACCTCGGCCTCATTCGGAATCAGCGTGTCCAACACATTTTTCACGTCTTCGGCCAGGCTGTTGTACCCGATCAGGTTTGAGGCAATATGGCTTACTGGCCGCCCCATGTCGGCTGCAATCAGGTTGATGATGGTGCAGACACCGGCCGTGAAACGCAGAATGCACAATTGATGATCCACAAATATGGTGGCAATGCCGGTGCCAGCGAGCAGATTGTTCATGTCATTGTTAAGCCGCGTCAGGTCCGACACTTTGACCTGCAGCTCGGTATTGACCGTAGACAGTTCCTCGTTAACGGATTGCAACTCCTCTTTGGAAGTCTCCAGTTCTTCGTTGGTGGATTGCAATTCCTCGTTGACGGACTGCATTTCCTCGTTGGAGGACTTGAGTTCCTCGTTCGAGGTCTCCAGTTCCTCGGTGGCCGACTGCAGATACTCATCCTTGGTGCGCAACTCCTGTGTGAGCGCTGCAATTCGCGCGTCGATGTCCGCCGGAGACCCGGCGCTCCCAAGTTGACTGGCGTCGCTGGCCGGATCGGGCAGCGGCGCCTCAGCCAGCAGGATGAGGTACAAGAGCGGGTCTTCCTTGGATGCGGAGCCTGCCGCCACCGGGTGAACACTGAGGTTAACCATCGTGTAGTGGCTATTCGTCTTAACGCGCACGCCAGCGCTCCGCACCATCTCACCTGAGATAACGGCTTTGTGCAGCGCTGCCGAGAGTTCATCCCGCAAACCCTCACGCGCCATCTTCAGAATATTGGTGCTTCCGGGCTCTCCCGGAGGCGGTTCCAGGTACAACCCGGTACGCCCGTGGAGGTACAGAACGCTGCCTGGGGGGTGACAAGAGCGCCGACTGGGGCCGCCTGCTGCAGGATAGCTCGCTCGGTCAGGTCACGGAGTGGAATTTTAGCGGCGGCGACCATCTTTCCAGCGGACGGAGGGGCCGCGGCTTCCCGCAAGCGGCGTGCGGGGAATTCGATCTCTTGCAGGGCGGGACCGAGCTTGAAGATCATCCTTGCGCTCGTACATTTTCCACTTGCGATCCAGCACGGCGAACATGTCGGTGAACTCGCCCCGCTTTCCGCGGTGCCCAGAAAAAGCAATCCCCCCGGCTCTAAAGCAGCGTAGTGGAAAGAGGAATGATCTTTTTCTGCAATTCGCCGCCCATGTAGATGAGGAGATTACGGCAACTGATGAGATCAAGCTTGGAAAAAGGTGGGTCCCGGATGACATCCTGCTCGGAGAAGACGACCATGTCGCGGATTTGCTTGTGAATGCGGTAGGCGCCGCCATCTTGCTCTACGGTGAAAAACTGCGAGCCTTTCCGTTGAGACGTCGCTCGCAATGCTGGCCGGATAGATGCCGGCCCGGGCGCAGGCTATCCCTCGCTGTCAATGTCGGTGGCAAATATCTGCACGAGGTAGTTCTGCTTCATTCGCTCGATCTTTTCCTGCAGCAGGATCGCAATGGAATAGGCTTCCTCGCCCGTGGAGCAACCTGGCGACCAGACCCGGATGACGGAACCGGAACGCTTTCCGGCGCAGATCATGGGGATGACATTTTCCTCAAGCGCCTTGAATGCTTCCGGATCGCGGAAGAAGCTGGTCACCCCGATCAACAGATCGCGAAACAGAAGTGTCGTCTCAGCGGGCGTATGTTGCAGGTATCTCACGTACTGCTCAAGTGCATCAATTTGCAGCACGGCCATGCGGCGCTCAATGCGCCGACGAATGGTGCTGGCCTTGTATAAGGAAAAGTCGTGGCCGGTCTGGGTGCGAAGCAGCACAAAGATCTTATTCAGCGAGCTCTCTGCCTTCGGTGTGGAAACGGAGGGCTGGAGTGGCCTCGCGGAGCGGCGATGCACGTAGGAGATCAGTTCGGAGGCCATCGCCGAGGGAGTCAATTCGTAATCCACCAGTCCGGTGGAGAGAGCACTGCGCGGCATGCCGTCGTATTCGGAGGAGTCGCAGGATTGAACCATGACCATGCCACCCTCGCCCTTGATCGCCCGCACGCCCAATGTGCCATCGCTGCCCGTGCCGGAGAGAATGATTCCGACTGCCTGGTCGCGCTGATCGAGCGCCAGCGAACGGAAGAAAAAGTCGATGGGAAACGCTGGCCCGGGGCGAGGAGGGCTCCAGCAATTGCAGCGAGCCGTTCAGGAATGCCATGTCGCGGTTCGGAGGGATGATGTAGCAGCAGTTAGGCTGCACCATCATTCCATCTTCGACCTCAAAGACCTTCATACGGGTGTAGCGTCGGATGAGGTCGGTCAGGATGCTCTTATGGTCCGGCGCCAGATGCTGGATCAATACAAAGGCCATTCCAGGATCAACATCGGCCGGCATTCCGGAAAGAAAGGCCTCAAAGGCATGCAGTCCGCCGGCTGATGCGCCAACCCCTACGACGGGAAAATCCCCACTCGGCCGCAGCTCGGTCGCTCCCGTGGATTCAACCGGAGAAGACAAGAGAGTAACTGATTCGAGCGGCTTCGGAGTTTTGCGCTGGGGTCTCTTTCTTCTGCGGTCCACGTTTCTGTTTCTTCCCGCTCATGATGAACTCACAATGGCGATTATGTTGTGAACGCCACGGCTGACCGAAGCAACTTCAAGTGGGGACAGGCTTCTGGTGTCCGGGTCACCTTAACCTGAACATCTTAGCCGGAATCTCCTTTTTCAGCTCTGATTCTCTCAGAATTGTGTACCGCTGGTAGCTGGTTTGCAAGACGAAACTCGCTGTTGTGGTGAGAGGCTGAGCGACTCGGTGCCGTTTTTGGACTCCGACGCGTGGTAGTGAGCATTTCTTATCGATTTCTCCGACACTTTTCCCTCCTCCTTCTCCTCATGGATTTGATTTATGCTCGATGCCGCCAGCCGATAGTTTGCCGGCAGCGGCAACAACGCGATCCGCCGCATCATCGCCGCGAACCGCGTGCGCGTCAGATGCCCTTCCGCCAGCATCATCCAGTAGTACCGCGCATGCTTTACCAGTCGCCCGCCCGTCTTCACCAACCTCTGCTGCAGGCTGGTCAGCGACCAGTCTTCGATCCCGGCTGGCAGCGCCAGCCGCCGCCACAGGTTCCCCAGGTTGTAGGCCAAAATGCTGAGCCATAACCGGACCTCATTGCCCCGGAACCGATGGCAGCTCAGCCGCGTCATCTTTACCGCCTGCTTGCCCTCCTTGATCCATTGCTCTGCCTTGCCGCGCTGGTTGTAGAAATGGACGACCTTCCGGTTCCGAGCTGTGTGTTGGTCACGATGAAGCCCACCCGAGGGAACAACTCCCCGGCATGGTACTCCACCTTGGCAACCACCCTCCGCGCCGTCTTCCAACTGGCTGCCCGATATAGAAAGCCCTTGTACCACACAACTGGTTTATGACGCCGGACGGCCTACCGGCCGAATCAGCAACTCTGCAATATCCCGCATCAGGCAGTCGTTGGCCGGAATCCGAATCGCGTACTTCGCCCCACGCTCTTCGAGTGCTTCGTAGATGTCCGGCTTCGCAAAGGCCGCGTCAGCCCGGAACCAGACTTCCTTGCCCAGTTTCTGTAGCCGTTCGATCTCCGGTATCAGAAGTTGCTCCCAGCCATCGGCGCTGTGAACGTTGCCTGGCCGCAGTTTTGCGGCAACGCAGTCGCCCGCAGCTATTGAACAGCAGCAGCGGGTGATAGCAGGTGGATTCATAGTGTTTGTTGTAGGCGCTCTGCTCCTGCTCGCCGTAGACCGGAATCTCGGTGCTGTCCATATCCAGCACCGCCCGCCATGACCATTCCTGTTCTTCGGCCCTTGCAATCAGTTCCCGGTTCATCGCCGCCAGACCGCTGAGGTTCGCAGCTTGCGTCAGCACCTCGGTCTCAAACCAATGCAACCGCGAGGGCAGGGCCGCGCCGCGATCCCGAATCTTCTCCGAGCCAATCAAGCGGAAGGTCGGGTCCTGGGAAAGGCGCTCGGCGTCGTTGAGGTCTTCATATCCGGCCAGACGGCTGTATACCGACTGGCGCAACAGATCCGGCAAAGGCAGTTGCGTGTTCTTGCCACGACGGGCATCGGTCAGGTTGTCGGAGATGAGTTGGCTCAAGCCCGAGACGTTCGTCCAGCTCCCGAACCAGCAACAAGCCAGCGTCGGAGGTGACTCGTGACCCTTGGAAATCAACCTTGAGAGAGGAGTTGAAGGAGAAGTGAAAAGGCCGGTTTTGTTTCTCACCCATTGGGTTCGTACCTCCGGAACAGCATTCTGGCCCTCAAAGCCGCATGAACACTGGAGTTGACGCTATCATAGGCAACCACTTCAACTTCAAAAAGCAAATCCGGGTTTAGGTGCTGTCTGCCGATCTAGATGTCATTGACGAATGTACGTTGCTTGGCGGATTCGATCTCCACCGCGCTCACCATCTGTTCAATCACTCACAGACAATCAGTCCACAAGCCAACATTCCGTGTCCGTACCGTGTCCGTTTCTAAAAGGCCGCGGCTTGGTTGGTCTTTTCCGGACCTACCAGAACGGGAGCGAAGCCATCGATAATCGACAGCGGCCCCTCATCTAATTGGGGTTGCCGGCTTTGTGGGAATTGACCGTGAGGCCCGATCTACCATGCAGGCCAGGCCCGTGCCATCACACCTGTCGTATACTGCAAGACGAACCGCAAGGCCGTATGGGACCTGATGGATGATCGCAGCTTGCGAACTGAAATCATGGACCTGATATGCGGCACGATCTTTGATATGACAATCCGCTCAGTCGCCAGTGATATCGGTATGCGGGTAAAGATAATTCTCGACATGCTCGTCCGGAGTATCGGCGTCGAAAGCAGCCAGGGGGCGATTGTGGTTTCCGGAATCACTCACGAGGACCTCGCCTGCGTGACTAGAGTTACGCGTCCGACCGTGAGCCGTGTGTTAGAACAACTACAGGAACGTGAAATCATCGCGATTGGCCGGCGAAATATCGTAGTACGACGGCCCGAGGTGTTACGGCAGGAGATCCAGTTGGCAGATGCCTTTGATTGGGCCCCGCTCTGCGACTGGTAGTAGAGGAAAGTGTTTTACTCAAACGAAACACTCTCTCGGTCAAGAAAACCAGCGGCTAAGCGTTACGGTGGGTTGCTGAGAGGCTCTGAGGAAACCGCCCGTCGTCGTGTTGAAGGACAGCGTGTTGATGTGGTCGTCACCGGTCACGAAAAACGCAGCACTCGATCGCTGATGACGTAATAAAACGAGTTTACGAGGAGCTTCGGCCGATGCTCAGGGTGACGTAGAAGTCCCATGGTGCCGGTGAGGTCTGCGCCTGCAAGCACGTTGAAACCGGGCATCGCCTGCACCCCGTTCCACAGTGGCTGCGAGGTCCTCTGTTCGGTCGCAAAGGTCTGGATCGTGCTGAGTTCCTGCTGTGTAAAGCATTGCTTGCTCTTGCTTCCCGTGGGACAGAGCAGTGTCGCCGGATCGAAGTGACACGCAGCGACGTTCCCGATGATACCGTCCTCCAGGCCGTCAAGCGCATCGCAGGCCTTCATCACTGATTGCGCAAGCAGCGTTGTCTTCGATCTTGTTAGATAGCCACCTCTTGTATAGATGGCCTGCGATACGCGAATGTACTGCAGATCAAGTTCTATCGGATCCCATCCGGCGGCATAGGCGCCCAGAACACCATCGTAGTCCTCAGGCCAGCGCTGCACGACGGAGTACGCCTCGCGCCAGCCGGTCGAGCCGCCAGAAAAAATATCCTCGTCGGTCGTCACCCGTACCGGCGCTCCACGATGAACATGGCCGCATCACGTGTCTTTTTCAGAGCGTCATGCGCAAAGTTGCGGCGTTCCTCGGAATTTCTGGCAAACGAGGCATTCACCACGTTAAGAGCATCAGGCAGCGGAAAGTAATGTTTGTGGTGACCGGAGTCTCCGCCGCCATCGCGAAGAGCGTCGAGGATGCCACACCCGTTCGTTTCGTGCACGTCGGCGGTGCGAGTGGACAGGAAAGCATTGACCTGCCGGGCGCTGGGTTACGTTCTTCCGCAATCATGCTCATGGGGAGCAAGTTCAAGAGCGTGCGCTCGTCAGCGCTTCTTGGAGCAATCAAGGGCGTCTTCGATGCGACCATCCCAGCCAGACTGCAGATAAATACCAGGACTGTACCCCTTTCGGAGGTGGAAGAGTACTGGAGCGCACCCGGTAAGCCCGAGTGGTCTTTCATGCTTGGTTGAATCACTCACCTTCTGGTGCTAGGGCACCTTCGGGAAGAGGTGCCCGATTTTCTCTATTCGCTCCCACCCGCTGACTTCTGCCACACTACCATGCGTACGGGTCCGTACACGGCGGTTTGAGAGGTTACTCCTTCACGCGTCGACCAGTGAAGGAAGACCAAGAGATTTGAAGTAGGCATTGGAAAGCCCAACAATAAGGGCTTTGCGCGTATGTTATCGACTAACGACGGCTTCACTTTGCCGCGTAACGCCGTACTCATGGAAAGTGGAGCCTCCCGGATAGCTCCTGGATCGTCGCCAAACCGGAAATAATCGCGAAGCCGGCATCCCAGCGGTCCCCAAACCGGCTTATAGGAAATCAGCAGACGCCGGGGCGGATAGGGAACGATCATCATCTTTCAATTGATCGTCCCTCCCAGCCCCGCTGGTGACCTCTGCCAGGTGCTAACTCCCCTGCGGAAATCTGATCCCACGGATCACCTTGAATGAATCATTCTGATCATGGTTATCAGAATGGTGATGACAAACGTGAAGGTCAGAATGAAGGCGAAGTGATGCCAAGAATAATGACAAAAAGATGATCAGAATGATCAGCATTCTGGTTATCCGGTGATCACTATGCACCATTTATGGTGATAAATGGCGATATCCGATTTTCAAAAATACTCTATACCCGAGGGATTGTCCCCTCCATCCCCCGTAAGAGCCAGTGCTCGGCATCAAAACCAGGCTTCCCGGCCTTTTTGCCCGGCTAGAAAAACGGTCACTTTGTTTTGAAAGTGGCACTTTTCCACAGATTACTGGCCGTTTGGTGATGCCGATTCCGGCGAAAAGCGGCGATCAAAACCGGCATCGGAAAATGATCCATGGGATCACTGTAAACCATCATCGTTGATCGCCATTTCATCATGATCCGCCACCCATCCTGTACCCATTTCTCTGCAAACACCCAGCCCAGCGGTGACACAACCGTTGTATCACCGAGTGAGACAACCATCACTTTGTATCACCCCGTGATACAAGTTCTGCATCACCCCGTGATACAGCACGATCAACCACTCCGCTCCAGCTGACAACATTGTCCCCATCCAGCATCAGGGTAAGCCCAGCTCGATACCTGCAGGCAAGGCTGCTGGTGAGTATGACCGTAGGACCTACGGTATTAGCTTGCGTATTGTCTCCGTCCTTCTCGCGCCCGCGCGAGGGTGAATGTTGTGGCCCAGGACGGTGAGACCTGGTTAGGAGCTGGCTGAAGAACCCATGGCTGGCAGGTACGGGCTCTGCACTGCCGTCATGGGCTCCACTGCGCGGGCCACGAACGTCGCCTGCATCTCGGTGACAGCATCGTCGATCGAAACGCCGGAACCTTCGTTGAGGATCTCCATGCCGAAGATCTTGGCACAGGCCATGGCGCCGTATTCGTTGGCGCCTGCCAGGGTCACGTCGAATGGCAGCACCTGATCGGAGTACCAGGGAGCGACTTCCTCGGAGGTTGATCCGACGGAACTCATGGTCTGGAGCATCGATCTGGTCGATGGTCGATCCGATGGATGGACCGAGATCGCGGGTCAGTGAAGACGCAAAGACTGCGCCGGCATCTTCGCCGTTCTGGTACTGCGGACGGATCTCGTCGGCGTCGGCCAGGAAGGTGGCGCCTGCCATTGCAGAACAGGTTGAGCAGAGCGTGACGGTCGAAGTTGACCCAGATGAGTGAGCCGGCGATGCCGCGCTTGTTACGGCTGTAGGCGCGTACGTCGGGAGATCCCATGGTGTAGATAGGAGCTTTCTCTCGAGTGATGGTCGCCTGGAGCTTTGGCTCGTGCTCAACTGAGTAGATACTCAGAATAGTTGTTAATCCCAGCGATTCTGCTTGACAGGGTCGCTGTTTCGGAGTAATGAGTATATGAGCATGATAGAAATCGGCTCGACAACGCCCTCCACCACCGCCGCCAACGAAGCCAACCGTCTCCAGTGGGCATCTGCCGTCGCCCGCTTATACCGTATTCGCCGTGGACAGCTTGGCCTGACCATCGACCAGGCCGCCGAGCTGTCCGGACTGGAGCAGTCACAGTGGGTTGCCATGGAGGATGGCAGCTGGTTCCCGGAGGAGTACTGGTCCGTGCCGGGCGATTGCACAACGCTCGCAGACCCGCTGGTCGGACTTCGATCTGGTGGCCTTGTTCGCCCGCTGCCGCCCATCAACGCGGTTAATCACGCTGGGGGCCGGCTGCGGTCTGCAGCCGGTCCCGTTCCCTCGCCGGAATCTTGATGCGCCGGTACTCATGAACGTATATGCTCACCTTCTAGGGGCGGCCGGCCCGGACTGGAGGTGACAGAAATGGCAGAGCAGAAGGTGAAAGAATGAACATTAATGTCGAAGTTAGCCTGCACGACGCCTTCAAGGCGGCGACCGCCGCCCAGGGGCGAGAACATGACCGATGTCTTCATGGAGTTCATCCAGGACTATGTTGCCAAGAATGGCCTGGCGCCGAAGAAGAAAGCGCGGCGCGGATGAAGCGGCCGCCCTGTACATGCGCGTCTCCACCGTCGATCAGCACCCCGAGACCCAATGCATGATCTGCGCGGCCTGGCCGCGCAGCGTGGCTTTCGAGATCGTTCACGAGTACACGGACCGGATCAGCGGAATGAAAGCCAGGCGCCCCGGTCTCGATCAGCTGCTGGCCGATGCCCGCCGCGGCAAGTTCGATGATCGTCATGTTCTGGGCCTTCGACCGCCTCGCCCGCTCCACCCGGCACTTCCTCGAGGTTCTCGACGAGCTCAACCATCGAAAATATCGAGTTCATCAGCTTCAGAGAAAATGTTGATACTCGCGGACCGCTCGGCAGAGCCATGGTCGTCATCATCGGCGCCATCGCCGAGTTGGAACGCAACCTTATTATAGAACGGGTGCGCGCCGGCATGCGGCGCGCCAAGCTCGAAGGCCAGCAGATCGGCCGGACTCCACTGCAGGTCGATCGCGTTGCTCTGCTCCGTGATCGGGAGGATGGCAAGAGCATCGGCGACCTGGTGACCGCCTACCAGATCTCGAAAGCCAGCGTTTGCCGTGTATTAAAGGATGCGAGGGAGGCTGTCTCCAAGGGGCTCCCGCCAGCCCCTTCCACCGCTGTTGACAGCAAAGAACTTAGGCCACCGATATCGGTGGCCTGAGGCTGTCTCCAAAACAGTGGATTGTGATACACCCAGACAGCCAGTGAGCCCGAACCTACATTACTACTTCGTAGAGGCACATCCCGGAGCAGCAACGGCAATTTTGTCCCAGTGCCAGGTGAGCAGATTTGAAGGTTTATCGTCTCCTGGACAAGGTCAATGGAAGAGACTCCCGTTAAAGTTTAGTCTTGACACCTCGATTGAAGGATCCTATCGTGCCATTGAACATATGATATGAATTAATTGGTTTCTGCAGCAGAGTTTCAAGATGGCCAGTACGGTCGCTGGAAACTGCAAGGACACCGCCAGCAAATTCAGCAGCAAAGAAACAAATAAATCCAAAGTAGGTAATCAAAGGACGGAACAACGCATGAAAACGAACCAAGAGTTACTTGCCGAGCGTAAGGAACGGGTTAGAAAAGCCATCGCGTTAGAAAAACCTGACAAAACTCCGATGATATTAATGGCCGACGCTTTCTGTGCTAAACACATGGGCGTAAAGTTATCTGATTTTTGTAGAAGCTTGAAAGCAGCCAATCAAACCATGCTGGCTTCTGCAAAAGCATTGGGTGATTTTGAAGGCTTGAATGCTGCGTTCCATGCGGGAGGAGTGTTTCCCTTAATCTTTCTGACCCACGTCAAGCTGCCTGGAGTGGAGTTGCCGGACAACGCGCTCTGGCAACTCGACGAACGGGAAATGATGACCGTGGAGGATTATGACACGATCCTGAATAAAGGCTGGATGCCCTTCATGGTGGACTTCCTGAAAAACAGGCTGAAGTTTCCATTGGAAGAAACTTTTGCGGAATTAGCCGATACACCTCAACTGGTGAAGAATTTCGAAGATGCCGGCTATATGATCTATTCCCCGCTCGTGGCCACAGCCGTTCCTGAACTTCTCGGCGGCGGACGCTCCATGCCTAAGTTTAATCACGATATGTATAAGATACCTGACAAGGTCGAAGCCGTATTAGATGTAATACAGAAGGAAATGCTGGAGATACTGCGGCAGCAGATTCGGGCTACCAAGTCCAGCGTAGTATTTATGTCCCCGGCCCGAGGAGCCAGCGAATTTTATGCTCCGAAGCTTTGGGAACGCTTTGTCTGGAAATACCTGAAGGAGACGGCTGATGTAATCATTGAAGAAGGTGCCGCCATAGATTTCCATATTGACGCCAACTGGGAGCGCGATCTTGAATTCTTCAAGGTGATGCCCAAGGGAAGATGCGTTTTTGAAACTGATGGCGTGACCAATATATACAAGATCAAAGAGGTTCTCGGGGATCGCATGTGTATCAAAGGTGATGTTGGGGCTACCACACTGGCTCTCGGCACGCCGGACGAAGTCTATAACTACAGTACGAAACTCATAAAAGACATGGGGCCGGGATTTATCCTGTCGTGCGGCTGTTCTGCACCACCCGATGCCAAGGTTGAAAATGTGAAGGCGATGATCGCGGCGGCGCAAAGTAACTAGCTCGCCTTGATGCTTGAGGTTGCTTTCAAGTAAGTGCCTTAAGCAAAGTGCGAGAATGTCGAAGCTATGGTTGCTGCTGCGACGTTGACAGGGAAGAACAGAGTGGTTGGCCTGATCAGCACAATTGGCCACAGTTGTTGAAGATCGCTCAATGTACGGCGATAGATCGCGCAGAGGGCAGGAGCTTACGTCAGAGCACTTCATGATCTGCGTTACATAATCTATTTCAATCCCAGGAGGGCGAAATGCCTAGTTCGGAAGAAATCAAAAAAGCATTTACTGAGTTGGACGAAGACCTTGCTTTGCTGTTGGTAAAGGATGCACTCGCTGCCGGCATGCCGGCCTTTGAGATCCTCAAAGCCTGCCAGGACGGCATGACCGCCGTAGGGAAGCGTTTTGAATGTCAGGACTACTTTGTTTCTGACCTGATGATGTCGGGCGAAATCTTCAAGCAGATCGGCGTCCTTCTGGAACCGGGCCTCAAGGCCGGCGGCTCAAAGACCACCGGCAAAGTCGTTTTTGGCACGGTGAAGGGCGACATTCACGACATCGGCAAAGACATTGTGGTGAACATGCTGAAGTCGGCGAACTTCGAGGTCATCGACCTTGGGGTCGACGTTCCGCCCGAAACCTTCATCAAAGCGATCAAAGACAGCGGCGCAACCGTGGTTGGCATGTCGGGTCTGCTGACGTTGGCCTTTGATTCCATGAAGGCGACAGTCGAGGCCATGCAGGCCGCTGGGCTGCGCGACAAGGTCAAGGTGATGGTCGGTGGTGGTCCGGTAGACGCCAACGTATGTAAGTTTGTCGGCGCGGATGCCTGGGGTGCCGATGCACAGTATGCTGTCACGCTGGCCAAGGGCTGGTTGGTGCCGGCAATAGTATAGAAGAAATGGGCATGCCGCACGGCTCACTGGCTGTCTGGGTGTATCACAATCCACTGTTTTAGAGACAGCCTTAGGCCGCCGATTTCGGTGGCCTAAGCTCTTTGCTGTCAACAGCGGTGGAAGGGGCCGGCGGGAACCCCTTCGAGACAGCCTCTCTCGCATCCTTTATTACACGGCAGACGCTGGCTTTCGAGATATGGTAGGCGGCCGCCAGGCCACCGAGGGTCTTGCCGTTCTGCCGATCACGCAGCAGAGCAACCCGATCAACCTGCAGTGGAGCCCGGCCGATCTGCTGACCTTCGAGGCGGGCACGCCGCATCCCGGCGCGCACTCTTTCTATAATAAGGTTGCGCTCCAACTCGGCGATGGCGCCGATAATGACGACCATGGCTCTGCCAAGGGGGCCGCTGGTATCAACGTTCTCTCTGAAGCTGATGAACTCTATATTTTCGTGGTTGAGTTCGTCGAGCACTTCGAGGAAGTGCCGGGTTGAGCGGGCAATGCGGTCGAAGGCCCAGCACAGGACGATCTGGAACTTGCCGCGGCGGGCATCGGCAAGCAGCTGATCGAGACCAGGGCGTTTTGCTTTCGCGCCGCTGATCCGGTCGGTGTACTCGTGGACGATCTCGAACCCACGCTGCGCGGCCAACCCGCGCAGGTCATACATCTGGGTCTCGGGGTGCTGGTCCAGGGTGGAAACGCGAAGGTAGAGGGCGGCTTTCTTCACTAGCGCCGGGCTTTCTTCTTCGGCTCCAGGCCATTCTTGGCAACATAGTTCTGGATAAACTCCATCAAGACGTCGGTCATGTTGTCACCCTGTGCGGCGGTGGCCGCCTTGAAGGCGTCGTGCAGGCTGACTTCGACATTAATGTTCATTCGTTTCACCTTTTGTTCTGCCATTTCCGTCACCTCCAGTCCGGGCCGGCCGCCCCTGGAAGTGAGCATATACGTTCATGAGTACCGGCGCATCAACATTCCGGCGAGGGAACGGGGACCCGCTGCCGACGGCAGCAGGCCCCGGCGTGATTAACCGCGTTGCTGGGCGCAGCGGGCCAACAAGGCAACTAAGTCGAAGTCCGACCAGCGTACCTCGAGCGTTGCTGCAATCGCCTGGCAATCGGACAGCTTCTCCGGGATCCAGCGGCAATCCTCCATGGCGACCCACTGGGACTGTTCCATGCCGGCCAGCTCGGCGGCCCGGTCGATAGTCAGTCCGAGCCGTTCACGGCGGTTGTGGCTATAACGGGCGACGGCGGAGGCCCACTGGCGACGGGTGATCTCGTCTTCGGCGGGGGTGGAGGGCGTGTTTGAACCGTTTCCTATAATGCTCATATACTCATTACTCCGGACAGCGACCCATGTCAAGCAGAATCGCTGGGATTTACTAGCTGTTCTGAGTATCTACTCAGGTGAGCACGAGCCAAAGCTCCAGGCGACCATCACCTGGCCGGCGCTAACGAATATGGAGCCATGGCCTGCGCCAAGATCTTCGGCCTCGAGATCCTCAACGAAGGATCCGGTGTTTCGATCGACGATGCGGTCACCGAGATGCAGGCGACCTTCGTGGCCCGCGCTGTGGAACCGATGACGGCAGTACAGAGCCCGTACCTGCCGGCGATCTCCACCTCCGGCGCATAACCCAATAGCAACTCCACCCTCCGGGCACCTTCAGCCTTTGGCTCCTCACTCCTTCCTGCCAAACTGAAGGTGCCCTTTTGCTTCCTGCCTATGAACCCAACTCCCATCTCCTTCTTCAACTAGGTGTCACCGTCCTGTGGCACAACATTCACCCTCGCGCGGGCGCGAGAAAGATGGAGACAATACGCAAGGTAATACCGTAGGTCCTACGGTCATACTCACCGGCAGCCTTGCCTACAGGTATCGAGCTGGGCTTACCCTGGTGCTGGATGGGGTTGTCAGCGGGAATGGTGTGGTTGATCGTGCTGTATCACGGGGTGATGCAGAACTTGTATCACGGGGTGATACAAAGTGATGATTGTCTCACTTGGTGATACAACGGTTATGTCACCGCTGGGCTATGCGTTTGCTCAGAAATGGGTACAGGATGGGCTGGCGGATCATGATGAAATGGCGATCAACGATGATGGTTTACGGTGATCCCATGGATCATTTCTCGATGCCGGTTTTGATCGCGCTTTTCGCCGGATTTAGGATCACCGAACGGCCAATAATCTGTGGAAAAGTGCCACTTTCAAAACAAAGTGACCGTTTTTCTAGCCGGGCAAAAAGGCCGGGAAGCCTGGTTTTGATGGCGTACGAGACAAAACCGGGGGATAGCGGGGACAAGCCCTCGGGTATAGAGTATTTTTGAAAATCGGATATCGCCATTTATCACCATAAATGGTGCATAGCCATGAACTAACCTCGGGGGTCACCCAAAACCGGCCACGAAAGGTCACTTCAAAACCGGCCACGCTTAGAGGCCTAAGACAGAAGCTCCGACCAGGTGCAGGTAGCCTCGGTTGGCATGGGCAATGTCTTGAGCGAAACGAAGCGGCAGCAGGTAATCGCGCTGGGGCAGTTGGGTTGGTCGCTGCGGCGGATTGAGCAGGAAACCGGGGTTCGCCGTGAGACGGCGGGCGGCTATCTGAAGGCTGCCGGGATTTCGATCGGGCGACCAGGCGGCTGGAAAGGCCGGCATGGCGCAAAACCGGCCACGGTGACCACCGACTCCAGCACGGAAATCCCCTCCCTCAACTTACAAACAGAAGACGAGTTTTCAAAACCGGCCACGGAGGTGACCACCGCCCTTGAGCCGTTGGCAGCGCCTGTGGATGAACTCCGTCCGACAACAGCCAGTGTCTGCGAGCTGTATCGGGAAGCGATCGAGCTTGGGTTGTCGCAAGGCCGCAACGCCATGGGGATCTGGCAGGATCTCGTCGATAGTTACGGGTTTCAAGACGGCTACCAAAGCGTGAAGCGTTTCGTGCGCAAACTGCGCGGGATGCAATCGCCGGAAGCTCGGGTAGTTATCGAAACCTCGCCTGGCGAAGAAGCGCAGGTTGATTACGGCAGCGGCCCCATGGTGCGCGACCCACAAAGCGGCAAGTACCGGCGTACTCGGATGTTCGTTCTGACCCTGGGATACAGTCGCAAGTCGGTTCGGCTGCTGTGCTTCCGCTCCACCACCCGCGCTTGGGCCGAACTGCATGAGAAAGCCTTTCGGAGGCTGGGCGGGTCGACGCGGATCGTGGTGCTCGACAATCTCAAAGAAGGCGTGCTGGTCCCCGACATCTACGATCCCAGCTTGAATCCGCTGTATCGCGATGTTCTGGGGCACTACGGTGTGGTCGCGCTGCCTTGTCGCATCAGAGATCCAGATCGGAAAGGTAAAGTCGAAGCCGGCGTCGGCCATGCTAAAAAGACACCGTTGAAGGGTAAGCGTTTCGAGAGCCTCGAAGAGGCACAAGCATATCTGGACCACTGGGAAGAACGTTGGGCCGACACGCGCATCCACGGCACCACTAAACGCCAGGTCGCGGCGATGTTTGCCGAAGAGAAACCGTTGTTGCAGCCGTTGCCGCTGGAGCCATTCCGCTACTACCAGTATGGCGATCGTACCGTTCACCTGGACGGCTGTGTCGAGGTTGATGCGGCCTATTACGGAGCGCCTCCGGGATGGATCGGGCGCCAGGTGCGGGTGCAGTGGGATGGGCTGTTCGTACGGTTGCTCGATCTGCGGACCGGACAGTTGCTGCGCGAGCACCTGCGACAGAAGCGCGGCGCGCACCGCATTCGCGACGAGGATCGTCCGCGGCGTACCCCACCGCAAATCCGACAACTGCTGGCGCGAGCTCATAAGGCCGGCGCCAGTACCGGCGCTCTCTGCGATGCTATCCACCAACGAGAGGCCGAACTTGGAGCGCGCCACATTCAGGGCGTGCTCTCACTCGTCAAGAAGTATGGCTGCGCGGCCGCAGACGGGATCTGTGCATTGGCCTTGGAACTGCGCGTACCCGAATACCGCTTCGTAAAGCGCTGTCTGGAGCGCAGCCCGCAAGTTCCTCTGAATCTGCGCCAAGTCGATCCTCTCATCCGCGAACTGGTGCAGTATCGCGACCTGATCCAACAACGAACCCAATCTGAGGAATCCAAATCATGAACCTGATCGAACTCAACGGCGCCCTGCGCCAACTGCGTCTGAGCGGCATGGCCGGAACATTGGAAACGCGTCTGCTACAAGCACAGAGCGAAGCCATGGCCCCCATCGACATAATCTCCATCCTGGTGTCGGACGAACTGTCTTGCCGCAGCGAACGTCTGCTGGAGCGACGGCACAAACAGGCGCGTTTCCGCGACCTCAACAAGACTCTTGATACTTTCGACTTCCAGTTCAATCCTAAGATGAACCGCGCCCTTGTCTTCGATCTTGCGACCGCAGCCTTCATCGGCCGGCGCGAGGACGGACTTTTCATGGGCCCACCCGGGAGCGGGAAAAGTCATCTTGCCCAAGCCATCGGACACGCCGTTATCCTGCAAGGCTATCGCGTGCTCTATCGCGAAGCGCATATGCTGCTGGAAGAACTGGCCGACGCGACCCTGGATGGAAAACGCAAAGAGCACATGGAGATGTTGTCCACCGTGCCGCTGTTGATCATCGACGATCTTGGAATGCGAAAACTGCCCCTGACCGCTGCCGAAGAACTGCTGGAAATCATCATGCGCCGCTACGAGCGCACAAGCACATTGCTCACCTCCAATCGTCCAGTGGAAGACTGGGGTAAGCTGCTCGGCGACAGCGCCGCCGTCACCGCCATGCTTGACCGCCTGCTACATCATGGACACATTCTCAAGTGCGGCCCTCGCAGCTGGCGAACTAAATCCGGGAACCGCGGAGAAGCCCAATGACAAAAACAATAAGGAAGCCGGGCGAGCCCGGCAACGTCGCGTTCCGTGATCCAAGGCCTCCACGACGGAGCCTCACCAAAAGAATGGGGGATAGAAACACAAAACCCTTCGCAGAGTCAGCCATCACGGCCACCTGCAAAGGGTCTCAACCGCCGATTCCTTCGGAGCCTGCCCCGCGTCTTCGGCCTTGGACGTTTCCACCAGGCGCGACCCCGGCGGGAACATCAACTTAACACGTAACTGCAAAATCGAATCCGGCCTTGCCACGAACCACTTCGGCAAGGTAAAACAACACCTGTCTTAGGTCACTCTCGTGGCCGGTTTTGAGACGTCCACGCGTGGCCGGTTTTGAAGTGACCACTGAGGGGTAAAGAGTATTTTTGAAAATCGGATATCGCCATTTATCACCATAAATGGTGCATAGCCATGAACTAATGACTAGGCAAGAACAGAAAATCAAACAAATACTTGAAGAATGCTAGGGGCACGATTGAATGTTTCCTCTCGCCGCGCCAGCGCTGCGATATGGAAAGCGAAAGGGCCAGGTTTAGGCGCCGCCAGCAGGTGAGTGTCGAGGGATACTGGTCCCCCAAAAAGCGCCGAACGGGTCGGGGTCATAGAATCCAAAGAAAGCATTCGTAACCATACTAGGTGGCCATGGATTCGCGGACGATGTTTAAGAAAAATGGCAGAGCTGGGAGCCTGTCGTTTTTGCGCCTGTCGTTCTTGCGATAGACGACCGAAAGTTCAAAAAATGGTTGGGGATCAAGATCAAGAATCCGTGCTACAACACTGCCCGGAAGAATCGCTTTTTGATAGTCCGGAACGATACAGAAGCCTATCCCTAAGCTGACAGCGTGCAGAGCTGATAAGACGTTGTCGTGCTCAGCGGTCACTGTGAAATGCACTCCACCTGCCCGGCATATTTCGTCTACAAATCGCAAATACCGGGGGTTAGCCGCGGGCGACGGTGCAACCCAGGGAACTTCGGCGAGGCGTGCAAGTGGAACGCGTTTCAGCTTCGCCAAAGGACTGCTGGCCGGCAAAACGGCGATTACTTTTTGACGCAACACGGCTTCGGATTGAAGTCCTACATTCTCGATCGGACCTGGAAGAAACGCGACGTCGACCTCCTGTTGTTCCAGGGCGGCTATTAGTTCCATTTCTGTCATCGCATGGTAGGAGAGCCGCATCTCGGGATATTTAACTTTAATAGCAGGCAGTAGCTTGGAGAAGATGCGGCTTTCCGTTCCCGAGATATAGCCTATCGATACGCGTCCAGCCTCGGCTCGCGCTCCCTGACGGGCCAGCATGATCGCGTGGTCCATCTGACGCAGAATGGAACGCGCTTCTTCAAGGAAGATTCGACCTGCTTCCGTGAGCTGAAGTTTATGCTTCTCCCGATGAAATAAGGGCGTGCCAACGATTTCCTCAAGGCAGTGGATCTGCCGGCTCAGCGAGGGTTGGACGGTGTGCAATCGTTCGGCAGCACGCGTGAAGTTCAGTTCCTCGGCCACCGCGATGAAATAGATGAGATAACGAAGATTCATGAGCGTCCTCATTTACCCTCGGCTGAGTGCCGCGGGCCAGCCCCAAACGAACATGAAAACAGGCGTCGGCTGTGAAGTATAAAGCAGAACCGGCTCGACTGCATGGCGTAACGAACAAACATTGTCGGTGCCGCAAAGGTTGTGATGTCGTGCAAACAAAGTATTTCACTTTTGGGGGCTGTGAAGAGGGTTCTGGCCGGTTGAGTGACCTAAGCTCAGTGCATGGAGGTCATCACAGCTGCAAGGTTTGTTTCCGATCTTTGAGGAGAGAAAAATGTTGAAGTTTACGTTAGCCAGCCGTCATATGGATGAAGGTAGCAGGGCGCGGTTTTTTTATGAATGGAGCGTTATTCACGTCTCATTGATGCTCACGTCCCCCTCAGTCATGCAATTATTCAAGCGTTATGTACAACACTTCAACATCGAAGGCGTGACCGAAGACGTGCTCGTATACCGATTCGCAAGAGAGCAGTGGGAGAGTTTTGCAGAACACTGGGTGGAGACTTACGAGGACGTCATCGCTTCGGTTCATAACCCAGACTACGTTGCGCGGATGCAGCCTCACAAGTTCGGCTCTCACCGCTTCATCACCTCTGTTTCAGACTTCGAGACAATCTACGAGCGTAAAGATTTCCGCTCTGGAGGGGTGAAACTCATCCATTTTCTTAAGCGGGATCCGGAGGTAACGCAGAATGCCTTCAATGAGGGCTTCCGTAACGTCCGCGCGCCTAAGCTATTAAAATCAGTTTGCGAAACGGGTCTTGTTCGGAAGTATGTACAGAATGCTCTGATTGACGTAGATCCTGCGATATTCGAGGGAACCCTTTTTGAGTTCGGTTCGATCGGACAGTACGCCGGAATCGAGGAGTTCTGGTTTGACAGCGTGGAGGATGTCGCTCGCCTGTGCACCGATCCGCGTGCTTTAGACGCGATCCGTTCCAGTGAGGCTGGCTTAATAGACGCAGATGGTTCTATTGCGATGGTGGTAAAGGAACGTGTGGTGTGGGATTTTGTGACGCCCGGGGAGCTGAGTCCTCGCCCCGCGATTTTGAATCCCGCAAGTCTTGAAGCCGCAATTGATCGCCAAGGCTACGAACCGTGGGAACTCGAGCCGCATGCCGCAACGGCGAAGTAAGAACCGTTTTTCCGCAGGACATTCCCGCCAGAAAGTCTATGCGCAGATAGAACATTCTGCGATTTCTCGGCAGCAGGATGTCGGCACGCGCAAGCTACTTCACCGCCGATGTCAGTACATGGGTGAAGGTAAATAATCAGCGGTGAGTTTCCAACTATGCCGATCTTTAAAAAGACAACCACGCAAATTCTGCGTGGTTGTCAGTCTCTTATGGCAGGCTGAGAGGCTATGTGCTTACCCGACTTCGGCATCTTGACCACATTGCCTATGCCGATATCGTGAATCTCGCCTTTCACGGTGCCGAAGACGATTTTGCTGGTGGTCGTGAGCCGCCGGCCTTGAGGCCGCCTTCCGGAAGTATCCCAATTTGTTTGAAGATCTCGCTTGACATCATCAGGTCGGAGACAAAATAATCCTGGCACTCAAAACGATTGCCGACCTCGGTCATGCCTTCCTGGCACGCCGTCAGAATGTCAAACGCAGGCATTTTGGCGGCCAGTGCATCCTTTACCAACGGCAAGGCGCGGTCTTCGTTCAGCTCAGCAAATGCCTCCTTGGTTTCTCTCAGACTAGGCATCGTGCTGTCCTCATCCTAGAATGTTTGTGACAATTAATTAACAGACTTTAACCTATGCCCTTGCCCCGGCGCTCAACGGCCGTAATCACGGCGGCGACGCTTTCCGAGATTCCTTAGTATGTGCCGTATTCCCGGGTAGCTTCTGCCCACACTTCAATGAGGTCAGGGTTACAACCCTCAAGATCACCAATCGTAGGCATCATGATGAAGCCGCCTCCTTTGCCGACGGTTTCGCACATCTTATGAGTGTGTTCGCGGATTTCGTTTGCTGCGCCTCCTACAAGCAGTCCGTTCGGCATGCCTCCGACTATGCACATCACATCACCAAGTACATCCTTGGCAAGAATGAGATTTGTACTCTGAAAGACTCCGATGGTCTTTCCTTTCGGCATCTCGGCGAGATATTGGAGGCGCTGATCCCATGCACCTTCCCAGAGAATGAATGGAGTGATGCCGGCTTCAAGGAGCGCTAGGATGACCCGCTTGAGCTGCGGCCAATAGAAGCGATCGAAATCCGCCAGTGACATGAATCCATCGGAACCGCGGTGCAGCGGCAAAAACGCGTATGGGTTATGCCGCTGGCGGCAGGCCGCAACCGCAAACTCCAATTGGAAAGAAATGACTTTCTCTTCCGCCGCGAGCAGTTTTTCCGGAAGGCGTCGCATGTCTGTGAAGACACCCCGCATTCCGCGCAGTGTGTCGGCCATGAAATCGAAGGGCGCCGACACATTAGGACCTGCGAAAAACAGCATAGGAGGAAATCCGAGCGACGCCATGCGTTGGACAGAGCTAATTTGACGTTGAATCCACTCGTGCTGCGCCTGGCCAGCCTTGAAGAGCGATTGAAAAGCGGCAATGACAGGCGGCAAACTGAAGACTGCGGCGGCCTGCATCATGCCGTAGGCCCCGAGCAATGAGATACCCAGAGGCGGCAGCATTCCGAGCCCCTGCAGTTCACCGAATACTCGCGGCATGTATTGGCGGATTGCCCAATCGGCGGCATCAACCAAAAAGGCGTCATAGTCCTCAGCCTTCATATACTCGGCTTCGTGGTATTGGAATGAACCGCCGGCTTCCAGACCGTAGCCGGGCCACTTGGTCATGCGGTCGCCCAGAATTCTGCTCGGTTCAGGCGTGCCGAACAGGCCATCGCATAAGTCCGGCTGGAATCGCAGCGCGGCCTTCTCAAGCGCGGTTTGCGCTTTGTCGGGATGCTCATAGAGTTCGAGTTGCGATACTCCCTCGAGCTTCGACAGGAGGTTGCCAAACGGCATTAGAATAGGAACGCGGTCAGGCTGCCTTAGCTGTGTCGCATCGAGAACGCGCTTGGAACGCTCGGCCAATAATAACTGTGGGCTTTGGGCGGTCGAGCCTGTTTCTGCTGATATTGCTGTCATCATAACCTCCGTGTACTAACATCAATTGGGTTTGCGGCGGTTGCACTGCTGGTATGCGACCCCGAGCGCAGCTCTCCATCCTTTCGTATTGAGTGCTAGCTTCCCGAGGAAGCTAGCACCCCGGCGAGCTGAGATGAAATACTTTAATAAACGCGTAGTGCGACTTTTTTGGTATACATGACCGATTGTCATCACAGATCGTGTGCCGTGCCTCGTCCGTGTTGGCTGGAACTGTCCGAAGCCGCGGGAAAATACTTTTTTTCACGTAATTACCTACCTCGCAGCTTTCTTGAAGCACAGGACAGAAATCCCCCGGAGGCATGAGAGCTCACCGGCCTTGCTAGGGTGGAAATAATGTTCTGTTGCCCGACACTTAGCAGCGGGAGCGCGAAGAAGCCGCAGGAACGGCGGGACGGTCCATTCTCCGACACAGTGCCTCACAGCGGCAAAGCTACTCCATCAGCGAGTGTGAAAGCGGTTCAATTCCGAGTTCTTCATAACGCGGGTACCAAGAAGGCGAAGCCGAGCCCCAACCGGTATCCGTGACTACCCTCATGGAGCTATAGCGAGAAAGAAGCAAAATCGTCGGAACAAAGTATTTGCCTTCTACGTTTCCTAAAGCTACTCTCCGTCAGACATTCAGCAAGCTTGACATTCCTGGGTCGTTTTCTATGAAGCGCGCGGTTGCTGCAGCGGTTTAATTGCTGCGGCTGGTTGATTTTGTTTTGGCGCATCTTTGGGGCGAGTGTCAGGCGAGCAACGCCAATGTTGAAGAGTGGAGAGATCCCGTGCAAAGAAAAACAAGTACGAGACATCTGTGTTGCAATTTGATTCTCGCTTCGATCATGATCTCGGTGACATTCGGTGTTCTGGCAATTTCCGCGAGTGCGCAAGAGGTTAAGACCGACAACCAGCAACAGGCTACCGAAGCCCCGCAACAGAATCTGGTGCAGGAGCCGGAGCAGCCCGCGCCGCCCTCGACCGTTCACCAAGTTTCTTCCCACCCATTCAAGCTTGCCTGGGACACAACCTACAAGTACAGCAACGCATTCCGAGTGCAGAGCCGGTCCAAAGCACTAACGGATGCGAGCGTGAATCCGCTGAACATTGACCAGGACGATGGCGACCGCGACTTCAAGGGCGGCATGGTTTCAGACCGCCTCGACATTCTGTCCGAGATCGATCTGACTTACAAATCGCACTATGGTATACGCTCGAGTGCGGCCGCCTGGGGCGACCAATCCTACCACGGAACTAACGATAACAACTCTCCCTTTACGGTGAACGCCTACACGGTTAACTATAACCAGTTCACGGAAGGTGCACGTGACATTGAAATGGCCCACATTGAACTCCTGGATGCCTTTGCCTTTGGGAAGTACAGCTTTGGCGAAGAATCCAGCATTTCGTTCCGCGGCGGCCAATTTGCGCAACAGTACGGCGAGAGTCTGTTCTTTGGCGGTCAGGGCATTGCAGGTGGAATGTCTCCAATCGATCTGACCAAGCTGCTTGCAGTTCCCAGCAGCCAGTTCAAGGAGATTATTCGGCCGGTACCACAGATCTCGGCGGATCTCCAGATCAACTCCAAGGTGTCAATCGGCGGCTATTATCAGTTGGGCTGGTCAGAAACGCGATTCCCGGCGGTCGGCAGCTATTTCTCGGTTGTGGACATACTGGGGGCAGGCGCCGAGCGCTTGATCACGGGCGCGCCAATCGTACCGGGAGGAGGTCCGGCCGCATTCTTCTATCAAAGGGATATGGATCCGAAAATATGGGGGCAGTTCGGAGGCCAAGTAAAGGTTCGAGCCGGACACGGCGTAGACCTGGGCTTCTATGGGATCCAATTCCATGAAAAAGCGGGGCAGCTTTATCTCTATCCGACGCTCGGGCCGCCGAACGTTGAAACCGGACAGATCGGCACTTTCCAATGGGTCTATCCAGAAAATGTGAAAGCCTTTGGAGCCAGCGCCACCAAAACCTTTGGCAACTTTAACTGGGCAGCTGAAGTCTCCGGCCGCGTCCATCAAGATCTCAACGACGACGCCTCTACGATTGTGATGATACAGGCGGACAACAACCACCATCCGCAGTATGCAATCGGTGATGCCGTCAACGGGCAGATTTCGTTCATCGCAAGCGTTCCCCCAAACTTCATTGCGAAGGAAGCATCGTGGGCTGGTGAACTGGCGTGGAACGAGTTGATTTCCATCACCAGTGACCCTCAAAAGAACCTTGATCCTAACTCGACCAAGAATGCGGTAGGCTTCCGTACGGTTTATGAACCGGTGTACCGTCAGTGGAAGCCGGGTATGGATCTATCGTTCCCGGTTGGTTTCTCGTTTTTCCCGATGGGCAAGTCGTCGGTCTACGTCAGTTGGGGTCCGGACAAGGGCGGGGACTACAGCCTGGGTGCAGCGTTGGCCTTCCGGGATGTATGGCGCTTTGGACTGTCGTTCAACGGGTACTACGGCACGGCCGCCGGATTCCTCGATGCGAATAACCACTACAACATGAAACAGGATTTCGCTGATCGCGGTTTTGTCGCTTTTTCCATACGCCGCACGATTGGTGTAAGAGCTGCTCACTAGGAGAAATTGAATGCGCACCCCAAAAAGGCTATTCCTCGTCTTTACCCTAATTGTCCTGTTGGCGGTCACCGGGACAGTCATCGCGCAAGTCTCACCGCAGGACGCACAGGCGCTTAAGACAACGCTGACACCTCTTGGAGCCGAAAAGGCCGGCAATAAGGACGGCACCATTCCCGCTTGGACGGGCGGCTACACAACTCCGCAGCCGGGCTTCAAGGAGGGTGGACGCCGTGGCGATCCATTTGCGAATGAGAAGCCGCTTTTCTCGATTACCGCCAAGAACATGGACCAGTACGCCGGAAAGTTGACCGACGGCACAAAGGCGATGTTGAAGAAATATCCGAACACCTACCGGGTGGACGTATATCCGACGCATCGCACGGCGGCGGCTCCGCAGTGGGTGTACGACAACACATTCAAGAACGCTACCCACGCAACGCTGGTGCAATTGCCTTCCGGGCCAACGCCAAAGGGGGCGTACGCCGGAATTCCCTTCCCGCTGCCGAAAAATGGCGCCGAAGTTATGTGGAACCATCTACTCCATTGGCGCGGAGAGGCGTGGCACATTGACGTGCATCAGTATCTGGGCACGGCTGACGGCAAACTCGTTTTGAGCACCGACGGGCAGGCTGAACAGTTGATGCCTTACTACAATAAGGATGCCGATCCAGCGAAGTGGAATGGCGAATACTGGATGATCCGACTCGTTAACGCAGGTCCACCCATCCGTGCGGGTGAGGCGGTTGCGGGCCGCGAGAACGTCGATGATGACAAGACGCAGTCCTGGGTCTATCTCACGGGGCAGCGTCGTGTCCGCAAACTGCCTAATCCCTGCTGCGACACTCCAACTCCAGCGACTGCCGGCGTGATGAGCTTCGACGAACTTGAAGTCTTCGGCGGTCGCATGGACCGCTTCGACTGGAAGTTGCTCGGCAAGCAAGAGATGTACATTCCATACAACGATAACAAGATCATGCAACCACCGAAAGATTCAGCGGTGTTGATGCCGCACCACCTCAACCCCGACTTCCTGCGCTGGGAATTGCATAGAGTATGGGTCGTAGAGGCGACACTGAGGCCGGGACACCGTCACCAGGCTGCGAAGAGCCGCTACTACATCGATGAGGATGCATGGCAGGCCGTACTTGGCGACCGATGGGACGCAAAAGGACAATTGTGGAAGTCCTTGTGGGCTCTGCCGATGGTCATGCCTGATCTGCCGGCAGTCTCAGATCTTAACTTCGGCTACTATGACCTGACTTCGGGCACATGGTATTCCGCGAATATGTACAACGAAAAGCAGGAAGTGTACAAGATCACCCCGCGCTGGCAGGATCGCGTCTTCACTCCGGACGCACTTGCCTCCGAAGGCATTCGGTAGTCAAAACGGGGCGGTCGTTCCAAGCCGACCGTCCCCGTCTTCCGGCTGGAGAATTACATGCGAAGATCTCAATATTTGATTTCCTTATTACTGTTTGCAGGGCTGATGTCATCGTCGGCCTTCGCGCAGCAGAATGATCAATCCTCGGGCCAAACAGTAAAGCAGAATGCCGGCGGAAAATCGCTGGCGGTTGTCGATATTCTGGATCGGCCTGCGATCCAGTCGCGCGTGGCGGCACACTCGGTTCTTCTCGGCGTAACGAAAGCTGGGAATCGGATTGTTGCCATCGGCGAACGCGGCATCATTGTATATTCCGACGATGGAGGCCGCAACTGGCGTCAGGCTTCGGTTCCTACAAGCGTCTCGCTTACCGCTGTCAGGTTCGTTTCACCAAAGACCGGATGGGTGGTTGGACATGGCGGCGCTGTGCTGCACACCGAAGACGGTGGCGAAAGCTGGACACGCCAATTAGACGGAATCACCCTCGCCAAGTTAGCGGTGGAAAACGCGCAAAGCCTCGCGAATGGCGCAGGGGCGAAAAAAGACGGCGCACAAAAATCGCTCAGTGATGCACAACGACTGGTGACCGATGGGCCTGACAAGCCGTTCCTCGATCTCTATTTCGAAAACGAGACCACCGGTTACGTGGTTGGCGCCTACGGATTGATATTCCGCACCGAAGACGCGGGCAAGAGCTGGAAGCCGTGGATGGATCACGTTGAGAATCCGCACGGCATGCACATCTACGCGATCGCTGCTGCCGGCAAAACGATTTATATGGCTGGCGAGCAAGGTCTTTTCCTGCGCTCGACCGACGACGGCATGAAGTTTACGCGAGTGGAAACTCCGTACAAAGGCACCTACTTCGATCTGCTGGCACTGCCTTCCGGCGAGATAGTTCTCGGTGGCATGCGCGGAAACGCGTACCTGTCCACCGACGGGGGAAAGAGTTTCAAGAAGATCGACGTACCAATCCCGGTTTCATTCAGCGCAGCGGCCGTGCTGGGCGATGGCAGTCTGATTTTCGCGAATCAGGCCGGGCAGTTACTGGCGAGCAACGACCGAGGGCAGACGATTCATCCGTTGCCCGCGATGGGATTACCGCCTATTTCCGGCATCACGGATGCAGGCGGCTGGATGCTGATGACAGTAGGGTACGCCGGTGCTATACCGGTGTCGCTCAATGTCGCAGGCGCAGGGTCCGGTAATGGAGGTTCGAAATGAAGGCGGGGGGCACAATTGACAATCAGCCTGTAGTAAGGACTCTTGAAGAGTTTGACAGCAATTCGGGTTGGCTGATCGAGCGGGTACTGTTCAACCATCGTGGCATCGTAATGCTGACCTGCCTGCTGATTACGCTGGTGCTCGGATATGGCGCATCAAAGACCAGGCTGAACGCGAGCTTTGAAAAGACGATTCCCACAAAGCATTCCTATATTGCGAATTACCTGAAACACAAGAATGACCTCAGCAGCTTCGGCAACGTCGTTCGAATTACCGTCGAAGCCAACAAGGGAACGATCTACGATAAGGATTACCTCGAAACGCTGCAAAAGATCAACGACGAGATTTTCGTCCTTCCGGGAGTGGATCGCGTCGGCATGCAGTCACTCTGGACGCCATCCACACAATGGCGCGGAGTAACCGAGGAGGGTTTTGAGTCCGGCCCGGTAATGCCAGACGCTTATGATGGCTCTCCAGCGGCTCTTGACCAGGTCAGGCGCAACGTGGAGCGTTCCGGCGAAATCGGCCAACTGGTGGCGGCAAACTACAAGTCAAGCATCGTTTATGTCCCGCTTCTGTCCAACGACCCGGAGAGCGGCAAGCCACTCGATTACGGCAAGCTATCGGAAGAGTTGGAGGCAATCCGGGCGAAATACAGCGATCAGAACACCACGGTTCATATTACGGGCTTCGCCAAGGTGCTTGGAGATCTGATCGGCGGCCTGCGCTGGTTCCTGTTGTTCTTCGCGACCGCAATTATTATTAGCGGATTGTTTCTGCTCTATTACATTCGTTGCTGGCGTGCCACGTCGGTCGTTGTTGTCTGTTCGCTGATCGCGGTGGTCTGGCAGCTTGGAATACTTGCGTTTCTCCATTTCGAACTGAATCCGTACTCCATTCTCGTGCCATTTCTCATCTTCGCAATAGGCATGAGCCATGGCTCGCAGAAGATGAATGGCATCCTCCAGGACGTCGGGCGTGGCACCATCAACATTGTTGCGGCGCGGTACACATTTCGAAGGCTGTTTCTCGCAGGGCTGACGGCGCTGTTGGCAGATGCAGTCGGATTTGCGGTTCTCTCTGTCATCCAAATCCGAGTCATTCAGGAATTGGCGCTGGCAGCAAGCATTGGTGTTGCCATCCTCATCATTACGAACCTTATCCTCGTCCCAATCCTGCTCAGCTACGTTGGAGTGAGCGCGAAGGCCGCCGAGCGCAGCCTTAAGACAGAACTTGCCGAGAAGACGGGGGGCGCCAGGAATCCAATGTGGCAGTTCCTCGATCTGTTCACCAAAAAGAAGTGGGCGACCGTTGCAATCGTCGCCGCGGTGATTCTTGCTGTGCTCGGGTTCATCGGGCGTCGGGACTTGAAGATCGGCGATCTTGATCCAGGGGCACCGGAACTTCGCAAGAGCTCACGGTACAACCGTGATAACGCCTATCTCACCGCCAATTACGGCGCCAGCAGCGACGTGCTGGCCGTCATGGTTGAAACGCCAGAAGGTGCGTGCAGTCTGCATGACACGGTAGAGCGCGTTGATGCTCTTGAATGGGATCTGCGGCAGGTCGAAGGCGTTGAGTCCACGAATTCGCTCGCCCTGCTGAATCGTCGTGTCTTCGGAGGCTACAGCGAAGGCAGCATGAAATGGTATGACCTTCCGCGCAACCAGGACATGATCAACACAATCACATCCAAGGCGCCGCGCGGGCTCTACAACGATCCATGCAATCTGCTGACGCTCTCGGTATTTTTGAAGGACCATAAGGCTGACACGCTGAACCGGGTGGTCAAAGCGGTAGAGGAATTTTCGGCGGCAAATCAGACAGAAAATGCGAAGTTCATCCTCGGCGCCGGCACCTCCGGCATCGATGCAGCCACCAACATCGTCGTAGCCAAGGCCAGCCACGAGATGCTGTATTGGGTCTACGGCGCAGTGATTCTTCTTTGCTTCATAACCTTCCATTCGTGGCGGGCCGTAATCGTCGCAGTTCTTCCGCTGATGCTCACGTCGGTGCTCTGTGAGGCGCTCATGGCGAAGCTTGGCATGGGCGTGAAAGTCGCCACACTTCCGGTGATTGCGCTTGGTGTGGGCATCGGCGTGGACTACGCGTTGTACATGCTGAGCGTCACTCTCAGCCACTTGCGCAATGGCGAGTCGCTCTCAGCGGCTTATTATGCAACTCTGTGCTTTACGGGACGTGTGGTGGTGTTCACGGGAATAACCCTTGCGTTCGGTGTTATCACCTGGGCTTTTTCGCCAATTAAGTTCCAAGCGGACGTGGGAATCCTGCTTGCCTTCATGTTCCTGTGGAACATGCTCGGCGCCATGATCCTGCTTCCGGCGCTTGCTTGTTTTCTGCTACCGCAGCCTCCGCAAGCGGTATCTCCTGAGCCGCGAGAGCACGAGGCTGTGGTGGCATAGGCCGGTAGGAGCTGGTGGGCGTCGCGTAGGTCGAGGTGTGGCGCCCACCAACCTCTCAAGATAGATCATCATGTCAACTCTTACGCTCTGAAAGATGCTAAGCAACTGACCTTCAGTGAGCCTGCAGAACGAGTAGACGCTTTCCAACGAAAAAGAAAACAGAAAACACATTTCTAACAAAGCGGAGAGTTTGGGATGAGCAAGACAATGGAAATGGAAACGGCGAGTACGCCGAAGCAAGCAGCGATGACATCCGAAGAGCGACTCCAGTCGACCATTGCGTTCAAGCCGGTTGACCGCCTTGTTTGCGGACCGTTTGTTTTTGGCTACGCTGCTAGCTTCGCAGGAATCACGCAGGCGCGCTTCATCAACGACTTCGATTTGGCACAGCGGTGCATGGACAAGCTGAAAGCTGCTAATCCCATTTGGGATCTTTATCGCTCTTCGTTCGCAGACCTGGGATACGGTCCCACACTGCGGCAGCGCTGGTTCCAGAAGGTCGCACTGCCCGGGGATGAGTTGCCAGAAGACACTCCTTACCAGATTCTTGAGGAAGTGCTTGCAACGCGGGAGGAGTTAAGGGCTATTAAGACAGCGGGTTTGCAGAAATACATGATCGCGGTAACCAAGCGGGTTCGTCCCAATAAGGGGCTGATTCACTTTCTTCTCTGGGAGTCCCGCCGGAACAAGTTGCACAAGCGGGACGTGGCTGCGGCCCATAAAAGAGGGCAGGCATTCCACTATGGCGGCACCTATGCTCCACCGTTCGAATTGCTCTCGATGACGCGCTCGATGAACGAATTCACAATCGACATGTACAGATTGAAAGACGAACTTGTCGAGGTCATGTGGGCGATGCAAAAAGAAAGCATCCTGGTTGCGGTAAAGAGCTGTAAAAACTCTGGTGTTCCACGAGCATTCGTAGTCGGATGCCGGTGCGGGACGACGTTCCTGAATAAGAAGAATTTTGAAACCTACTCATGGCCTTGGATCAAGGATGGTGCATTGAAGCTGATCGAACAAGGAATCACGCCGATCTTCCATCTCGATACAGACTGGGGCCGCGCTCTTGAATACTTTCTTGAGCTACCGAAAGGGAAGTGCATTATCGAGACCGACGGCGCGACCGATCTCTTCAAAGCAAAAGAAATTCTGAGGGACCATATGTGTCTTTCGGGCGACGTGCCTCCGGCGCTTTTGACAGTGGGATCCGCCTCTGAGGTCGAGGATTATTGCAAGAAACTCATTTCGGTTCTGGGCAAGGGTGGCGGGTACATTTTTAGCAATGGCTGCACCATGCCGGCGAATTCGAAGCACGTGAATGTTAAGGCTATGTTCGAGGCGGTTGAGAAGTTCGGCCGGTATGACTGATTCGAGAGTTACAAATCAGGCCCCGGACGACTTTGTATATATCGCATAGTAACTTTGGCTTTCCAGACGTGCTGCTTAGTGGTTTGTCGCGGAGTAACTTAACCCTAATGATTTTGCTTCGAGGCTTGTATGGTCACTGTAAGCAACCGCAAACTCTCGCTCTATGCGAATCAACGGTCTGATCCGTTTTTGTTGCGGTTGCCTCCTCCATCGAGCGGCCGAGCCGTTTCCTTGTACTCTGGGAGCATAACCCAATTCACTGAAGGCGGGCGTCCCAATCCACTGCGGCGCCCGTCAACTTGCTAAAGGAAATCCTATGCCGAACGCTATAGCTCGTGGAGACAATGCTCTCACGCTGAGTGAACTGGTGAAAAGAGTGACCGTCCTCGAAAACAAATTGACGCTTGTTGAAGACGCTTTCAGAATCGCAAATCTGCAGGCACGCTACATCTACCATCTGCAGGCACATGATTACAATGGCATCGTCGAAATGTTCGCGCACAACGATCAAGTCAGTGTTGAGATGGACAATCTCGGCAAGTTTATAGGTCGCGACAAGGCGATCGATGTTTTTCTGAAGGTTTTGAAGCCGCTTTATACGATGAAGGGAGCACTGGGCCTTCATATGCTCTCCACGCCGTTGATTGAGGTGCACCCCGAGGGACGTATCGCTTGGGGCATGTGGCACACGCTTGGGTGCAACACGCAACCGGACTTTGTGGGGCATGATAGGGAGATGACTGCGGACCCAAAACTGATCGCAATGTGGCAGCAGGGAAAGTACTTTATCGATTTCGTCAAGGAGGACGGGGAGTGGAAGTTTCAGAACTTCCGCTGGTACGTAAACTTTCGTACTCCATTTGACGAAGGCTGGGTCAAACAGCCGATCACGGGGAACCTGTCGGTGGTGGCCAAACTCATGCCAGGATGTCCGCCGCCGGATGGTCCGAGTTCCTATCATCCGTTCAGTGCAGATGAACTGACACCTTACGACGTGCCACCGGATCCGTTCAAAACTGTTTAGTATTCCGGGCCACGTTTCAGCGACGTGGCTGGGCTTCGGTGCCTTGGGAGGCTCAATCGGTTTGTTCGTAACCTTCGATCGCCCTGAAGCACACCGGCAACTGCTGGTTTCGGATGATAGCGGCGACGTAGCGTTTTCCTTGGAACAAAGTATTTTCATTTAAGTATTCCGAATGTTAGCTTATGCGCTGAGATTGCAGGCACGGCACGCTCGGAGATTTACGCATGGCACTCTTAAAGCCGTTCGCCAGCCAGGAGTCTGTGATGCATATCATTACGATTGATCAGGACGCGTGTAACGGATGCAAGCGCTGTGTGGATGCTTGCTTCAACGACGTGATTCGCTTTGATGAAGAAAACGAAGTGGCAGTCGTGATGTATCCGGAAGAGTGCGCTACGTGTAATTGGTGCGAGCTATCGTGCCCGGAGGGAGCGGTCAAGGTCATTCCGCAGAATCCGGCCCGCGTTCCTGAGCCGTATCCGAAGTCTGCTTACCCTAAGACTTACGCCAACTCGTAGCAGGGCCCGAAGGCCGCGTTTTACGGAGGAGATTCGACGATGTCTAACCTGGAGAGCTTTGGGGAAGTATATGCAGCAGACGTACTGATTATTGGTGCCGGACCGGCGGGATTCATTGCGGCCAATCGCATCAAGGAATTGAACCCCGACCTTGACGTGCTGATGATCGAAAAGTCCACCGCGGCCGTCTCCGGCGCGAAAGCAAATAAGGGCGCGGGAGTGCTGTGGGTGCTGAGCGAGAACGACGATCTCGATAAATTTCGCGATTTTTTCTGCACGACCACGGGACATTTCATCGAGGACCAGGAGCTGTTAGAGAAATTTGCCCTCGTCAGCCGCGATATGGTCAACCATCTCGAGCGCTGGAACATAAAAATCTGCCGTGAACCGGACGGCACACTAGCGCGTGCGCAAGGCCTGCCGCTATGGTCGCTCTGCGCATTTGATCTGGACATACTTACCAAGCTCAAGAAGATCGCAAACAAACGTGGAGTCAGGGTTGTTAACAAGACGCAAACCGTCGAGCTCCTCACCGATGGGGGCCGTGTGGTCGGTACGGTCGGATTCGACCTCATTACCGGTGAGTTCCGCATCTTCAAAGGCAAATCGGTCATTCTTGCAAATGGCGCCTGCGACTGGATGGTTGCGAACATGTGGACGAGTGCTCGCGGGGACGGAATCGCTGCAGCATATCGTGCTGGCGCGGAGATGCGCAACGCAGAGTTCTCGAATTTCTATAACCTCGGCTTGCGCGGAAGCCAGTCTTGCCCGGTCGGAGGCCAGTTCGCGCTCTATAACAGTGATGGCGAGTACCTGGCGCCTAAGTATTGCTCCGAATCCGAGCACGATATTGATATCGGCATCATTCTCGGCATGGAGAAGGAAGTAGCCGAGGGTCGCGGCCCAATTGTGATGGAGGAGACCGAACTGTTTGCCAACAACCCACTTGGCGTTGGAGGTTTTCTCTTCCGCTGGGACAGACCGAACGCCAAAAAGTTCTGGACCACGCTGATGGACAAAGAGATGGCATATTCATCCGATAAAGGCTGGCGGCCTGAGGTCTTTCCCATGTTCATTGGAGAGTGTGCACCGGTGAAAACCGACCATGGCATGGCGGCCACACTGCAGGGCCTATGGGCTATCGGTGATACGAATCGCAGCGGTGCGGGAGCGTTCGGCGCCGTTCCGGCACCCTCTCGCTTGCGCGGGACCGGGCTTACATGGGCCGCTGTTTCTGCTCTGCTCAGCGAGAAGTCGGTTGTGGAATTCACCAAGCAAGCTTCGGAGCCGGAGATCAGCGAAGAGCAGGTGAAGAACTTCAAAGACCTTATCTATGCGCCAATGAAGCGCGAAAAAGGTCTATCTCCGCGCGGTCCGATTTTCCTGCTAGGAGAAGCCGTTGCTCCACCCCGTTTCAGCGCACGCAAGAGCAAGGAGCGGCTAGAAGAAGCGCTTGCCATGGTGAACAAGGCAAAGCAGCAGTACGAGGACGTTTCGCCCGCCAACGACTTCCACATGCTCGGGCTTTGTCACGATCTTCGCAACATGGCGGACTGTGCCGAAATGTACCTTACCGCTGCGCTCGACAGGACCGAATCACGCGGCTGGCATTATCGCGAGGACTTCCCCGCGCGCGACGATGCTAACTGGCGGAAGTGGATCGATCTGAAGCTTGAAAACGGAAAAATCGTTATCGGCCATACCGAAATTCCGCACGGGAATTACAAAACTCCTATTCAGCCAACGTTACCGGAACAAGAAAGGATTCTTCAGAACATCAAGATGGATCCGGTTCTCGAGGAAGTTTAGAAATCGTTCGATGGGTGCGCTTCGGCTGAACCGGGTGCATCTTTTGAGGAGCTTTAGAATGGGCAAGCATACGAGAGACCTCACGCCGGAAGAACAGGCGAAACCGTACTCCAAGTACTATTACCGGCCTCCTGCAGTTCCGGATGCAGCACGCGTGGCCGCCATGGACAACCCGATTGATCCAGCGAAGGCAACCCCAATCCAGCAATTGAACGATCTGCTCAGTCCTGGCGACTTGGAAGTCGAGGCCGGCTGGTGTCAGATGCCGGACGGCACCGGCTTCATTGCCAATCGAATCCCAATGCCGGGTGTCACGGTCGAGATGATGGACTGGTGGTTCGCGTGGTTTGCGCTCGAAGATCTTCGTTATAAGCTGTGGTATCCACCGGGCCACTTTGCCATCTCGATGAGTGACAAAGATCGCGTGCGGACTCTCAATGACAAGATTCCGTTGAAACAGCGCCGCCTGCGAACCGAGTACGTCATTGAAAATACCAACGGCCCTTGTGATGAGAAAATCGCGATCAGTTTTATGGAACCGGAGGCGTTCGGCTTCGATATGAGCCGCTTCCATTCACCAAACGTGGGAACCGCGATCTGCGCGAACGGTTCAGCGCTGATGCTGGATCCGCCGCCCGGGCTGCCCAAGTTCAAGACCGCAGCGTGTATGGTTCACTTCGTACGGGAAATCCCGGGCGGGGTTGAGTTGCGCACCCGGTTCTGGATGGGCTGGCACATACTAAATAGAAAGGCATGGAAACTCCTTCCCGAGCCCGTGAGAATTCCCGAAATTGCTATTAAGGGGCTTGCAACTCACAACGTTTGTGAGTTCAGCAATCTGGCATCCTTCCTTCCGGAACTGTACGAAGAGCAGAAAGGCGAGGTCAACTAAAATAGCTGTTTGCCTCCTGATATAGTCCCCGCACGCGCGGGGACTATTTGTGCTCGAACACTCGCGCGTTTTATAAAATGACTTCAGTGGGAGTTTGCCGGGTAGACATGATGGCTGAATTACTTTGTAACACTTGCGGGAGGGAAATGGGGCGCGAATTGCGCGGCCGGTAGGATAACCATGTGGAGAATCCTACATTCCACTTTCTAGTTGCCACCCGTAGACAGTGGCCCGCTGATGGACCGAGTGAACGCAGCCCTGTACAACGCTCGTGTGCCGCTCACCTGGCGGCATTCCCAGCAGTTCGCGCGTTATAAGCTCAGAGGCAGACATAAGAACTTGGCAAGTCGTCGATCAGCCCTCCGTTCTCAGATCCGCTCAAATTCATCAACTTGAATGCATCGTCAGTATGAGACTACAGAGATCATCGCTTTCACGTTCTCCAACTTCGCATTGAACGGGATGTCGCAGCCTTGAGAAGGATGAAGCCGGTCGGTCGAATCTCCTGGACAAGTTTCCGGGACTTCGTAGTCCAGGGGCGGTGCCACAGCAGCCGCCAAAGGCAGGTACAAAGAATAGGCCCCGCCCATATACGCTAGGACGGGGCCAATTGACTAGACCTCGAACCTCCCGCCGAGTTCACTGTAGATCTCGGGAAGGAATGCGCCAAAATTCTTGAACTCTTTAACGTTGTGTCTTGCCAAGCCCTGAATTGCCACTGCAGGTACCGCAACTCCGGGAGGCAAGCTCAGTTCAGGCTTGCCGTTCGACATGCGATAGCCCAGCCAGAACCGGGTGCGATGCTCGATACCGCCCGGGATGTCGCGGAAGATGTGACACATCAGCGCCGGCGCAGTGATCGATTCATCAGTTTTATTCACTGTGCACGCCCATCCGAAGCCACCCGCAAAAGTGGAGACAAATGGCTGCTTCCAGCGTGACATGTCGAAACCGAAATCCTTCGGTGACAAGAAGGTGATGTCGATGTTCTCCATGCCGCAATCGCAATTCTCGGTGACATGGTGCGTGACGCCCCAATTCTTCTCGCGGATTGGGATGCTCGGATCGAGCATGCGCTTGCGTGCTTCTGGGCTGATCATAATTCCACCGTGCTGCGGCGGATACCAGATCCGGTAACGCAAATCTTCGAGAGTGTGCCACGCAAACCACCAGTCGACCATTTCAGCGGTCATTCCCTTGTGCTGATAGCAATTTGCGATGAATCCTGCGCCGTTCGACAGGTTGCACCAGCCGATCTCGACATCGAGATAACCAGGATCCAGCAGGTCGTTCATTTGCTCGGGAAAAATTGCTTTCGACGGGTCACACGGATTGTCCATCTTGGCGTAGTGCTCTGGATCGGGTGGGACCGGGTCACGATAGTACTTGGCAAAGGGCCGCGCCTGCTCTTCCGGAGTCAGCGGAGGCCGCTCAGCTTTCTTCTTCGTTGAGGCATACCAATCCTTGAAACTCAATTGGGCCTTCGCCTCAGGCTTCATTTCGATTTTGGTTCCGACTTGAGACATGGGATCTCCTTACTGAAAACTTTGATCAGTTCTTGGGTGTATCCCGGACAATCGGGACCTGGCGCACGTAGAGGAAGAACGACTTGGACCAGTCTGCAAACTTCTTGGGGTAGGCCTGCAGCGCTTCGTTGTATTGACGGAACGCTCCCACCTGCTCGATCGTGTCGAACCACATGCTGACAACAAGATCGTATACGGGCGGATCAATCATCTTGAAGTGTTTACGGGCAGCGCCGTCATTGTCGTTAATGCGGCAGCGCTTATTCATGACGCAGCGCCGCATTTGCTCGCGGGCGTAGGGCGACTTCTCCATCGCGGCCTCGTGAGCCTCGCGCCAGTACTGGTAATAGTCTTCACGGAATACTTCCTCATCGCGCATGATGTATTGAAGTACCTTCAACGCGCCAACGCATTTCACGATTCCTAATCCTGGATTGAATGTAGTCAGGGGATTCGGCACCGGGATCTCTTCTTCTTCCGCCATTACGATTACGTTGTTGGGCTCATCAGCGAAGAACTTGCCGTCCTGCGAAGCAGCCGAGGGAGTGGCAGGCTCAAGGGTCTCGATCATCTCAGGGAAAGTATTGAAAGTGAGTTCGACCACGCAATCACGGTCGGAAACCTGCTGGTGCGTCGGGTCAGCGAGAAGACCGAATGCACCATCAATGACGTGATTCTGAATGTAAGTGTCAATCTTGAAGCGCTCCTGCCTGGCGATTGTGCCGTGGTAAAACTCGATATAGCGGAAGTATTCTGCCCGGGTCAATCCGGGACGCCTCCGCGATGCCGCCATCAGTTTGATAGGCATGTATCACTCCTTCTGCGTGTCTTCATAGGCGCGGTTGTGGAACTTGCCGCGAGCTCTCAAGGTTCCGGCACAGACTTGTCCGGCGATGAATGCGATCTAATGTTGCGCCGAGAGGGGGCATGAGTGAAATACTTTGTTTGCTGCAATTTCCTACCTTGGGGCGATGAAGCTTTTGGCTATCGAAACACAAGCTTTGAGCTAGGATTCGCCGGCCGTTTGTGCTTTTTAAGTTATACTTAGCTCGCTTCGGGACGCCCGTCCTGGAAATGTTCGCCGGGTTGGTCACATGTCTACGCCATTGGAATTGCGGTACCTGAGGTACTTCGTTGTGATTGCCGAGACATTGAACTTCACTCGGGCCGCCGAGCGACTCAACACGGTTCAGCCGTCCTTGAGCCAACAAATCCGACGCCTCGAAGAGATAGTCGGCACTCCGCTGTTTTGGCGCGAAAAGCATCATTTGCAACTCAGCTCCGCCGGCCAGGTGTTTCTTAAGGAGTCGAGAAAATTACTCGCCCAGGCGGAGGAAGCTGTTGAACTCGCCCGTCAAGCTGGGCGAGCTGAAAGGGGAACCTTGACGGTTGGGTTTCCACCCGGCGCGGAGGGCATATACGCGAACTTTCTACACGAGCTAAATGAGAATTATTCGAGCGTGCAGATCTATCTGCGAACACTGCATAGCCCCGAGCAGGTTGACGCCCTGCGCAATAAAAGCATTGATGTGGGGTTTATAGCCGGTCCGCTTGATGAGCATGACATTGAGGCGGAAATCGTGGTTCGTCTTCGAACGGTTGTGATTCTGCCGGCAAGCCAGCCACTCGCGAAACTGAAAAGAATTCCCGTGGTGAAATTGGCGGCGCTGCCGCTTGTCCGTCCGAGCCGGTTAAGCCCTGCTCCCAACCGGATCATCGATGAGATTGCCGAGCAGAACGACGTCAAGTTCAAGAGTTCGGTTTATGTTGACAATCTGTTGGCGACGGTGAATGCCGTGGCAACGGGTGCTGGATTCGCTTTGGTTCCGGAGCACGTCACCTACATTCTTCCTAAGGGAATCGTGGTGCGCCCCTTGGAAATGAATACACAGCCCACGCTGGATCTGATGCTGGCCTACCGCAAAGACAATCTCTCGCCCACTCTGCAGTTGTTTGTGATCGCCTTCCGCGATTACCTGCGGAGACAGGGAGACCCAGAAATTCAAGGAGTCCCCAGCAACTAGAGAATTTCCGCGGGCCGATTACTAAGTCATGGTGCAGCCCGCGAATTTTACTTAGGTGAGTTGCTTGCATGGGCGCGGAGTCGAGCTTCAGGATTCTACTATCATCCAGACCAACTCTGGCATGCGTACTACGCAGGACCGAACAGCCACTCGCCCGTAACGCGACGGACGTATTGCCTTCCCACAAGACTCGATGCCAGGATGGAGTCGCTGTTTCCTTTCCTGTAGGGGACTTGCACCCCCTACAACATGCCGGTTTTCCCGGTGCCGTTGGGTCCGCCTAAGCAATTTACCCCCGGAGTAGGGGCGGACCGCAGCTCAAGCTAGCGCCAATTCCTTTGTCTTTGCTACTTGCGGGAACGGCCGAATCTTCGGCTGCTTTGCCTTCTGGGCCTGCCACAGGTCATGCTGCATCTGCATCTTCAACCAGAAGTCCGGCGAGGTTCCCATCGCCGCCGAGAGCCGCAAGGACATCGCCGCCGACACTCCCGCATGTCCATTCAGAATTCGCGATAGGTGCGCGCGGGTCACGCCCAGCCGTTTTGCCGCCTCCGCGACAGTCATCTCGCCCAGATAGTCCCGCAAGACCTCTCCGGGATGTGCTGGATTGAAAATCATGGCCTCACCCTCCTAGTGATAATCCTGGTAATCCACAAGAATTGCATCTTCGCCTTCGAAAAAAAACGTCAGTCGCCAGTTGCCGCTCACGTTCACCGACCAGTGTCCCGACAGATTCCCTTTTAATGGATGCAGGTCGTTGCCCGGGGCGTTCATATCCTCGGGACGGCTCGCCACGTCCAGCGCGGTGAGCAGGCGTCGCAGCCGCGGAGCATGTTTGGGCTGGATGCCGGCCTTCGAGCCGCTTTCGGCAAACTGCTTTAGTCCCTTGTGCCGGAAGCTCTTGATCATTCGTATAGCGTATAGCTACGCAATACGAGACGTCAAGGCGATATTTGCAGGTAGGACGGGGAGATGAAGTGGCGGATCGAGTACGCAAGCCAGCCGTTATGGAGCTGCATGTTTTACGGAATAGCAAGGTGGTCAGGGAGCGATTGGCAGAAAAGCGGCGATTTTCTTGCTTATGGAGCTCCGAGGGCTCCCAAAGTTATCCATCGGCCTACTGCCCACGGTCAGGATGTGATAGTGCGGCGAACCATTCTTTTGGTATTCGAGAATGCGGATGTAAACCGGCGCCTCCCCGAACTCCCTGCGAAGGTAAGTGCGAAATTTATCGAAAGTCAATTGGAGATGCTTGGTCGCATCCTCACCTTCGGGGACATTTGCGGGGTTCAGTGTGAGAGTCAGGAAGTAATTCAATCGGAGCTTTTCAGCCAAGTCGCGGATTGCACGCTTTGCACGCTTAGCTTTTCGGGGTCCGCAATAGGAGCAAGTCCACGAGCTGCAATTCACTCTGCGATAGCAGATTTTGTTGGTGCAGGCATCGCGGCCCCGAATCGAAAACCGTCCGCAGTGCTTGCCCCGCCCCACCGGTTGGGCCGTGAAGTTTGCCTCCGTGTTTCGATTATTCGTTTTCTTGTCAAGTGAAGAAGGAAGGCTCGCTTCGCTCGCCAAAACAGCGGGTACTCCGTCCCCGCACCCCTGGGACAGCTTTTGATCCTTACCGGCAGGCGAGGGGGTCAAATCCCCGCCTGCCGTTTCGCAGGACGCAGCGTGCCGTATAAGTCGCGAGGCGGAGCTGTCCAGGAACCGTTGCTCGCTCTGAGTTGCGCGTTGTCCTGCAAAGTCGTTTTTCATTTCATTGCCACCTCTTGACGCGAATTGTCAGGATTGATCTCCGTGCGGCTGGAGGAATGCTCGGCAATTGCTGTATACGCGCTCTGGAGACGTTTTCCGAGATTGGCAAGGGATGGCGAGAGCGTCCGCGACATTAAGTTCATGCATTCGCGAAAGATTTGCATTGCCGGTCATGAAGCTTTCGCTATGCGGCAAGGCATGGCAGGTGAAGTCGGGTACGAAATCCAAGGCCCGGTCAAATACCGTAAAGAAATTTACCGGACTTACCATCGCGCAGTTACCAAAGAATCCACAGATCATTGGAGCTTTGGGGGCTGCATTGATTGCCCGCGACATAGCGGCGAAACAACTTGGCGGTGATGGCAGTAAAACCACTCAGACGTCACTGTGCGAGCGCCATTCGTGTCCGCTAGGTGATTTAGAGGAATCCGGCGTTGATCGTTCATCCTCGGCGGCAACGACGTGTTCTGGCGAGTGCCCCGATCTTGAGCCAATTCACCCGCGTCGGTCCGTTATGTCGAGATGGCGACCACGCTGACGGGCATCACGGACAATTGCTTGAGCGACAGACAGGCCATCAATGGTTGGTAAGAACCATTTTGGATGTACTATGCAAAGGTCCCTGTTTTTGGCGAGACGCACATTGCATGGTGTCGGGACCTATAAAGGGCAAAAACGCTGCCTCGACGGAGTGGAAGGGATGAAGAATGACCTGATTCCGGTAGCACGGCACTCGTTGGTTCCCAGCAAGGCTGGCATCTCCCAATAATCGTCAATTTAAAGGATGGGAAACTATGACAAAACTATCGAAGAAGACCCAGATGACCACCGGTGGCCCCGTATTTGTCTATGTTGACGAAGAGAAAGACAAGATAGTGCGGATGACACCGATGGATCTGGACGAAAGCGATGCCGAGTCCTGGAAAATCGAAGCGAGGGGACGCACTTTTCAGCCCCCGCGAAAGACGACTTACTCGCCTTATACCGCAGGGTTCAAGTCAATGATTTATTCAAAGCGCCGCAACATGTATCCCATGAAGCGTGTGGACTTTGACCCCAACGGTGAACGCAACGAAGAGAAACGGGGCGAGTCCGGCTATGTCCGTATCAGCTGGGATGAGGCGTTGGACATTGTTGCTAATGAGATCAGGCGCATTAAACGAGAATTTGGCCCCGGTGCAATTGCTGTCGAACCTAGTTCCCACCACTTGTGGGGTTTTGTAGGCTATCGCCACAGCGCCCTGCTTCGTTTTATGAACACGGTAGGCGCGACCTTGGTAGACCACAACCCGGATAGCTGGGAAGGCTGGCACTGGGGCGCTGCGCATATGTGGGGTTTTTCGGCCCGGCTTGGAAACCCCGAGCAGACCGACCTGTATGAGGACTGTATCAAGAACTGCGAGATGATGGTCTTCTGGTCTTCTGACCCGGAAACAACCAACGGGATCTATGGTGCTTTTGAGAGCACGATTCGCCGGCGCTGGCTCAAAGAGCTTGGCGTCAAGATGGTGTTTATCGATCCTTACTACAACCACACCAACGGTCTGCTTGGCGGTAAATGGTTCGCTCCCCGTCTGGGCACCGATGCCGCTTTGGCCCTTGCTATTGCCCATACCTGGCTGATCGAAGGCACGTACGATAAAGAGTATGTAAAAACACACGCTCACGGATTTGAAGAGTGGACGGATTACGTTCTCGGCAAGACAGACGGAATTCCCAAGACAAGCGAATGGGCAGAAAACGAGTGTGGAATTCCTGCGCATGACATTCGTGCCCTGGCCCGAGAGTGGGCGAAGCACAAGACCATGCTGGCGGCTGGCGGACTTGGCGGATGGGGCGGCATCTGCCGCAGCCCGGTCGGTATGGACTGGTCTCGCTTGATGGTTGCACTGATCACCATGCAAGGTATGGGGAAACCGGGGATCAACATTTACAGCACGACCCAAGGTGCTCCGGTTGATTCCGACTTCTACTTCCCAGGGTACGCCGATGGCGGTATCTCAGGCGAAAACGACAACTCTGCTGCGGGCGCCGGCTTTGGGTATCGAATGTTTGACGGCGTTAACAGTAGGGCCATGACTTCCAACCTCAGCACTGCTGCCGGTGTACATCTCAGCCGCATGCGTCTACCCGAATGCATTTTGGATGACAAAGTGGAGTGGTGGGGTAAAGGTTTTGTCGGCGGTTCTCCTGAGCAGCAGTTCCACAAGTACGAGTATCCCAGCTGCCGGCTACTCCCGCATTCAAATGCTGTACCGGTATGGTGGCTCAAAGATGGGCACCATGGGGCAGAGTAATCGTTACGCCGAAATGTACCGATCCAAGCGGCTCCCCTTTGTTGTCAGCCAGACTATTTGGTTTGAGGGTGAGACTCCTTTCGCGGACATCATTTTGCCTGCCTGCACCAACTTTGAACGTTGGGACATCGGCGAATGGGCCAGCAACTCCGGCTACAACCCGGACTCCCACAACCAAGCGAATCACCGCGTGATCACCTTGCAGAAGAAGTGCATCGAGCCGGTGGGTGAGTCTAAAGCCGACTACGAAATTTTCCGCTTGGTTTGTGAGCGCCTCAATGTCGGCAACGTCTTTGCCGAAGGCAAGACCGATCTGGAATGGGCTAGGCAGCTATTCAACACGTCCGACGTGGCTAAGGTTGTGTCTTGGGAGGAGTTCTTTGAAAAGGGATACTATGTTGTCCCGGTTACCAATAAGGCTCCCTCCGCTCCTGGCCTGCGCTGGTTTGCCGAAGACAGAGAGCAGGATACCCGCGGTTGGATTTCCCGATTCCGCCCTGGGGACCTGGTGGATCAGAAGGGCTTGCAGACGCAGTCCGGCAAAGTCGAGTTCGTATCCAACAGCCTCAAGCGTTTTGGCCACTACGACACCGACGATACCGAGCGTCCTCTGATGCCGATGTACATTCCTTCCTGGGAGGGGCATCACACTGAACGTTTCAAGAAATATCCTCTGGCCGTTGTGTCTCCTCATCCCCGCTTCAGCTTCCACACGATGGGCGACGGCAAGGACAGTTTCATGAACGACGTCAAGAATCACCGTGTACTCATTAACGGATTCTACTACTGGATTTTCCGCATGAATGCCGAGGATGCCGAAGCAAGAGGCATCAAGAATGGCGATCTGATCAAGGCTTACAATGAGCGCGGCGCAGTTATCTTTGCAGCTCAGATTACTGAGCGTGTTCCCGTTGGAATCTGCCATTGCTACGAGTCCTCTGCCGAGTATCAGCCTATGGGTGAGCCGGGAAAATCCATTGACCGCGGCGGCTGCCTCAACATCCTGACATCGTCCAGATTCTTGTCCAAATACGCGAGTGGCATGACCACCGAGCACTGCTTGGTTGAAGTTGAAAAATGGGAAGGAGACCACTAGAAATGAAACAGCGTTATATGGTTATAGACGTTTCACTTTGTCACGACTGCAATAATTGCTTTCTCGCCTGTAAGGATGAGCACGTTGACAACAAGTGGTTGCCCTATACCGATGAACAGCCTCGACATGGCCATCGATGGATGAATATCCTACATACGGAGCGTGGCCACTACCCTCGCATTGATGTCTGCTATCTGCCACTGCCTTGCCAGCACTGCCAGGATGCCCCCTGCGTAAAGGCTTATCCCGAGTACATATCTCGTCGTGAGGATGGTGTCGTGTTGATTGACACTATCAAGGCGAAGGGATTGAAGGAATTGGTGGACAGTTGTCCCTACGGCGCCATCTACTGGAGCGAGGAGTTAAACATCGCCCAGAAGTGCACCATGTGTGCCCATCTGCTGGATGGCGACGAGGAGATCAAGATGCCTCGTTGTGTTCATAGTTGCCCCACTAATGCGATCGCGTTCCATACCATAGAGCCTAACGAGATGGAGCAGAAAATCCGAGAAGAGGGGCTGGAGGTTTACCGGCCTGAGCTGGGCACCAAACCGAATGTCTTCTATAAAAATTTCTTTCGGTTCGCGAGGGCCTTTGTGGCAGGCGGTATTTTGAAGGACAACGAGTGCGCTGAAGGAGTTGAAGTCACTCTAAAGGGCGACGACGTCAACTGCTCCCAGATTACAGATTATTTTGGGGACTTCAAGTTTGATGCTCTTCTGCCCGGAGAATACACCATCGCAATTGGTGGCAAAGAGGTCAAGAGGGTACAGGTCGAGGCTTCCGTGAATGTTGGAAGCATAGCGATCTAACTGCATTTAAGCAGCTAACTAGTTAACTGGATTTGCCTTGAAAAGTGAAGAACACCAACTGAAGCAAGAGGTGTCCGATAGTACGAGGAAATCGCCTCACGCCGGAATTCTGGCGTGAGGCTGTGTATCTTTTCCGCCAGCCCGAGAGTCCCGAGAAGCCTTGGCTGTCCTTCGTCGGCACCTCAATCCTGGAGCTGACGGTATCGACGACACACGAGACCGATCCCCCGTAACTGGAAACGGCTGCGTATTACTTCGCGGTTGGGACGGCCAACTGGTTCTTCGTTACGAAAACTATGTGACTGGCCCGAGGGTTTCGATCCGCGCGCCTTTTTCGGATACCTGATGCCTTACTGGAACTCTTGGCCGGCGGAACCCTTCTTGAGCGCTGGGTCGCTTGTGATGTCGTAAGAGAAGTCGATATTGGGTGGCGGGTAGTCGGGAAGGGGAGCCGTGGTGAGCTCGAGGGCGACGACGGGCGGAACTCCCACCACACGCATAAGTAGATCAGCTATGAGGCGCTCGTGACCTGAACTCTCATGGCCTAAAATGATGTCGCGCATTCCCCCTACCATCAGCCACACGGTTTGCCCCCACACCGATTCAGCATCACTTTCCTCCAGGTGGAAGGCGCCAGCACGGATGGCCAAGCAAATATCCCGGAGTCCGAAAGGCCTTTGACACTCTCGCATCCGGTCGGCCAGAAGATCTGGTCTCTGGGCCCACCAATGCCACATGGGCTCATTGACCGCCTCCCTGATCGTCATCCGGGCGGAAAATACCTGCACTCGGGCAGGATCGGTGTGTTTAAAGGGCAGGGTTGCTAGATCGTTGCGTTTTGCTAAATCGTTAAGCATGCAGTCCAGAACATTGGCTGCAAGGTCCTGTTTCGAAAGGAAATAATTGTAGAAGGTCCCGAAGCCGACGTCAGCCTGCTCTGTGATTTCTTGAATAGTGGCGGCGTCCACTCCCCGTCGGGACATTACTTGGTAAGCGGCTTCCAATAGCTTTTTGCGGGTTCGGCTGCGGCGCCGAAGACTGCGGGAAAGGTGAGCCCCATCAATAGGTTCCACTAATTCGATCCCCTTTTCCACTTTGCGAACAACCATCAGCACTCACCCACTCCCGCAACCCTTTATTTTACCTCATTGGAGCCAAGCCCTTGCCGAGCTCTCATAGCTTAATAGAAATTTTGGCGGGCGAACTATTTTAATTGACACGTCATCATTTATGATTCATCCTCACTTTATTCATCATGAGTTCATTTGTGAAATAGCACCAACCAAGAAACATCCGAGGAGAGAAGTATGGCGGAAGACAAAAGGGCAGGTAAGCCAGTAATCAGGCCTGTGCCGCCGACTGCTGACGGAGAGCGTACGCTCATCCGCGACATCAGTTTCTGCGGTGTGCCTGAGAACGGCTCGAATGCATCCATGGTGGATGTCAAGGATGGCAAGATCATCCGCATCCGGCCGATGCATTATCTATGGAAGTACCAAGAAAAAGATCTCAACCCCTGGAAGATGGAAGTGCGGGGCAGCACCTTTGAGCCTAGCCTCAAGACCCTTTTGCCGCCCTATTCCATCGCATACAAAAAGCGCGTCTATTCACCGGCTCGTGTCCGCTTCCCCATGAAGCGGGTGGACTGGGATCCGAACGGCGAGCGCAATCCGCAAAACCGCGGCAAGAGCAAATACGTGCGCATCTCCTGGGACGAGGCACTCAACACCATCGCCAGCGAGATGAACCGGATCAAAGAGAAGTACGGACCAACCGCCCTTCTCTACCAGTGCGATCAGCACGGCGAGAACAAGGTGGTACAGGCCTGTCATGGCGCCGGCCGCAAGTTGCTCCCATTATGGGGCGGATATACGCTTCAGATCCGGCAACCTGACAGCTGGGAAGGCTGGTGGTGGGGCAGCAAGCACTTCTGGGGCTGTGAGCCAGTGGGCCAGGGAAAGCAGAGCAACCTCCTCTATGACGTTGCCAAGAACTGTGAACTGCTCCTGTTCTGGGGCTGCGATCAGGAGACCACCCCGTGGGGCTGGCAAGGTCAGCTCCCCAGCCGTTTGAGTTACTGGTACAGCGAACTGGGCATCAAGCAGATCTATGTTTGCCCGGATCTCAACTACGCCGCCGCTGTCCACGCCGACCGGTGGATTCCGGTTCTGCCGAATACCGACGCCGCTCTGTACCTGGCGATCACGTATCAGTGGTTCAAGGATGGAACCTACGACAAGGATTACCTCAAGACCCACGCAGTGGGCGTTGAGGCGTACGAAGCCTATGTCATGGGTGAAGAAGATGGCGTAGCGAAGACGCCGGAGTGGGCAGCTACCAAGTGCGGCGTCTCGGCCCGGGTCATCAAAGCGTTAGCCAGGGAATGGGCGTCCAAGCGCACCAGCGTGGTGATCGGCAATGGCGGTCCCGGTATCCGTGGCCCGTACGCTACCGAACCGGCTCGTCTGCAGAATATCTGCCTGGCGATGCAGGGGCTGGGCAAGCCTGGCGTCAACCAGGTGAAGATGATCGAGTGGGGTCTCTTCGACTTCCCCGATCAGTACGCGCAGCCTAAGCCGTCGCGCGTGCCGAACCTGCGTACCGCATACACCGGCGGGCATCCATCCGACGAGAACTCCCCGTCCTTGCCGAAGACCTATGTGCCGAAGGCGATTCTCGAGGGCAAGTGCGATTGGTGGGGCTGCAAGTCGGAAACCGCTCCCCGCGAGGACCAGTTCATCCACCGCTTCTATCCGGAGGAAGGCTGCTCCAAGATTCACGCGGTCTGGACGGACTCTCCGTCGTGGATCACCTGCTGGAACGGCGGCAACGACTACGTCCAGGCCATGCAGCATCCCGACATCGAGTTCATGTGGGCCCAGCACCCGTGGCTGGAGAACGACTGCATGCTTGCTGACATCATCCTGCCGGTCAATACGAAGCTGGAAGAAGACGATATCGCCGGCGACATCTTCAGCGGGCAGTACAACCTGCTCTATCCCGAACATAAGTGCATCGAGCCCCTGGCCGAGTCGTTCAGTGACTACGAGATTGTCTGCATGCTTGCCGACAAACTTGGGCTGCTGAAGGAGTACACCGGCGGCAAGACGATTCCAGAACTGATCAAGTACGGATGGGAGACCTCCCGCTGCGCCGACCTTATCAGCTGGGAAGATCTGAACGATAAGGGCTACCTCGTCATCCCGACCGAGGACGGGTGGGAAGATGTTCCTGCCGGCTTCCATAACTTCTACACGGATCCGGAGAAGTACCCGCTCACCACACCGACCGGCAAACTCGAGTTCGAGTCGACAGGGCTGAAATTGCACTTCCCTGATGATCTTGAGCGTCCGCCGGTTCCGAAGTGGGTGGCGTCGGGCATCAGTCACGAAGAGACGCTGGAAACCGAGCGGGGCAAGAAATATACGCTACTTGTCTGTTCGAACCACCCGCGGTGGAGCGTCCACTCACAGCACGAGGACATTACCTGGCTCCGTGAGATCGAGACCTGCAAGGTTACCGGTCCCGACGGCTACCAGTATCACCCGTGCTGGCTCAATCCGGTCGATGCTGAAAAACGCGGCATCAGGCAGGGCGACATCGTTTCAATGTACAACGAACGCGGCACGGTGCTTGCGGGCGCTTACATTACCGAACGCATCATGCCTGGAGTGGCCTATATCGATCACGGTGCCAAGTGGGATCCGATCGATACGGGAAACATCGACAGGGGTGGCGCCATCAACACGATTGTCCCCGGCAATACGACGTCCAAGAACGCAGTAGGCCACGCGGTCAGCGGCTTCCTGGTGGAGGTCGAGAAGACTGACATGGAAGACCTGAAGCACAAGTATCCCAAGGCCTTCAGGCGCCCGTTCCATCCTTTGGCGGGACCTGGTATTGAGGGGTACATGGCAGGAGGTAAAGAATAATGGGCAAGGTAATGATCATAGACTTGGCGGCCTGCAATGGTTGCCACAACTGCCAGATCTCATGCAAAGACGAGCACGTCGGAAACGACTGGTCGCCAATTGCCAAGCCCCAGCCTGACACGGGGCAGTTCTGGACCAAGGTGCACGGTATGGTGCGTGGTACTGTGCCCAAGGTGAAGATGACATATCAGCTCAGCCTCTGCCAGCAATGCGGGGATGCGCCTTGCATGGAGGCCTGTTCCTCGCATGCGATCTACAGGCGTGAAGACGGCACCGTCATCATTGATCCGGACAAATGCCGCGGCAACAAGATGTGCATAACAGCTTGCCCGTACGAGGACAGCATCTACTTCAACGACTCGCTGAACATCGCCCAGAAGTGCACTTTCTGCGCACACCTCACCGACAAGGGGTGGAAGGATACCCGTTGCGCGGACTCCTGTCCGACCGGCGGTCTTATCTTCGGTGAGGAGGAAGATCTGAAAGACCTGATCGCCATGGCGGGTCCGCTGAAGCCTGACCTTCCGACCAAACCTCGGGTCTTTTATCTCAATCTGCCCAAGAAGTTCATCGCGGGAGCGGTGTTCGATCAGGAAGCCGACGAATGCACCGAAGGTGCCTCTGTGACGGCGACCAACGTCGAAACCGGCGACAAGATGAAGACGGCGACCGACAGCTACGGTGACTTCTGGCTCAACGACCTTAAAGACGGCAAGTACACTCTTCTCATCGAGAAGAAAGGTTACATGCCTCAAAAGCTAGGTCCGGTCGATGTTCGCGAGAAAGACATCAACGTAGGTGACATCAACCTCTGGAAGGCGTAAGCCGGACGCCGCGAAAGCGGACGGCCCGGAAACGTTTGAAGGACCCGGCGATGCCGGGTCCTATCATTTTGGCGATGCAGGGACACGATGCGCGCCGACGCTCGAATAGCCCGTTAGCGGGCTGCCTGTTATTCGGCATTCCGGAAGCGCAGAGATGATGAACTGGTTGTTTGTGCCATTGGGCAGAATTTCATTGGGAGATATTCATGCTTAGACGAATCCGTGGCGGTCAAAGTAATCCAAAAACCACAAACTCCAATAGCTTTCAGCGAGCGGCTGGCGACGGACTGAAAACAAAACAGTTGGATTCAACGAAGTTCAACAGATTTCAATAACCGGTTGAATCCGGTTCGGACCTGGGAGGCACATGTTTGGCTGCAGAGATCACGACCGCTATTCTCCGTAAGGTTCCTTCGGGCTGGCCTTCTTTGCTCAGTATCCGCGTCCGGGAAGTTTAATTCCCATCTTCTCGGCAGTGTTTGCGAATCGCGACATCGGAAACGCCGGCACTTCCTGGCCAACTGTCTAATTGGTTCTGCCCAAACTTGCTTCTCTAGCAGGTCGCGATCCCAGATGCGCGAGGGCTTCGGGGTGTCGTCTGTTCCCCCGTCCATCTGTTCGACAGGTGCGGGCTGCAGCCGCGCATTCTCCGCCGCGACGGCTGCCGGTCCGACCTCAGCTCCTATCTTGTCGGCGTACCTGAAGCAGTCACCGGAGGTTCCATGGAGTTATAGGCGCTGATTTGAACGCCGGCCCAGATTCAAGGCGCCTTGGGTGAGTTAAAGTGTGAGGTGCGCCCTCTCGAAAAAGCTCGGGACAACTTCGGTACAACCGAAAGAGAGAAAGAACGGCCTTTTCGTCCCTAAGCGACACCAATCAAAGCACTTAGGATTTTGATTTTCAGAGTTCGGGACCAGGGGGTCGGAGGTTCAAATCCTCTCTTCCCGACCATTAGAATCAATCATTTACAAATACCAAGGCTTCATTTGTACCATTACTGGTGCTGAGGCGCTAGATGGGGCGCCAATTGCACAGCCTTGGCGTCCGCCTTGAACAGCATCCGGCGCGGATCGAGCTCCGGCTGCTGATTCTCCTCGCCATCCTTCTTCTAATCTGACTTCATCACCATTTCGACCACAGCCGATACCGCAGCCGCCCTTTCGTCCCACCACGTTTTAGAGTAAATCTCGATTGTGGTTGGACATTCCGAATGGCCCATGTTATCGCGCGCAATTTCTGCGCGCGCTCCGGTGCGCCGCATCAGGCTGGCGTGCATGGTGCGGAAGCTCCGGAAGTCAACACCCTTGGGCAGCTTGAGTTCTTCCGCGGCAGTTTTCAAATGCCGCAGGACGTTCCTCCGCTCCGTCGTGTTCCGGTCCGGGTGGCAAAGACGAAGTCCTCAGCATTCCTGAACTTCGTCTTCTGCCACATCCGTGTCAAAGCCTTCTGGATGATTCCCTGGCTATCGAAGGGAACTTCACGGTTTCCGTGAATTGTCTTCGGATCATCCAGGGCCTTGTCGTAAAGGCGTTCGTCGATAATGATGCGGTCGCTCAGGATGTCGTTCCAGCGAAGTGCCAGAGCTTCGCCAGACGCCGGAGCCTTCATTCAGGATCTCGACGCCGTAGATCTTCATCGCGGTGGCTTTGCCCAGTTCGGAGGCGCCGGCCAGGGTGATGTCAAACGGCAGGATCTGATCGGAGTACCAGGGCTTGGCGAGTTGCTTCATGCCGTCGACCGAGGTCAGGGTGTCGCCAGCGTACCATTCAGAGCGGTCTTTGGCGCGGATGGGGGGAGAAGAAAAATCTGCGGGTCGGTCTTTGGTTCGATGGGGAGTTTGTATTAGGCTTTTACGTATCGACAGTACATCGTCGATAATAACGATCCGTCGTTTGGGTCGAACTTGGAGAGTCCCCTATGAAGCAGAATCGCCGCCGTCGTCACCTTCGCCCCCGCCCGACACGTTCACAGATCAACCAGCAGCTTCAGCGCGCCCGCTCCGCCATCCAGTTGTTCCAGCTCGAATGGATCATGGAGGCACGTAAGACCCAGCCCAGCCTCGGTCGCCTCCGCTTCCTGCAGAGGCCATCGGAGAGATGAAAGATGAAGTCATCTGCCTGGGACACTCTTAATGAAGCGCGCCGCTCTTTACCTGCGCGTCTCAACTCTGGATCAGCATCCGGAGACCCAGATGTACGACCTGCGCGGACTGGCTGCGCAGCGCGGCTTTGAGATCGTCCATGAGTACGCGGACCGGATTAGCGGCGCCAAAGCAAAGCGCCCTGGTCTCGATCAACTACTTGCCGACGCCCGCCACGGAAAGTTCGACATAGTCATGGTGTGGGCCTTCGATCGCATTGCCCGCTCTACCAGGCACTTTCTGGAAGTACTCGACGAACTGAACCATATTAATGTTGAGTTCATTTCGTTCCGTGAGAACGTCGATACCAGCGGACCGCTCGGCCGAACCATCGTGGTCATCATCGGTGCCATCGCAGAACTGGAACGCAACCTTATCATCGAGAGCGTACGGGCTGGCATGCGTCGCGCAAAGCTCGAAGGCCGGCAGATCGGCCGCACCCCGCTCGACTTCAATCGCCAGGCTGTGCTCCGCGACCGCGCCCACGGCATGAGCCTCACCGAGATCGCCAAGGCTCACCACATCAGCCGCGCCACGGTCAGCCGAGTGATCAAGGAAGCGAGGCCGGTAGCCCGAAAGGGTTCCTTCCAACGCCCCTCCAAACTCATGAAAACAGGCTGCCCGATTCGGCAGCCTGAGGTAGCACATAAGGAGTGGATTTAGAGCCACTGGATTAGTAGCGAATCGCTGAAGCTGTATGGTGCTAAACTGCACCGGAGCAACTCTGCCGATGATCACCGTTTCCAAAGAGGATTATCTTAAGGCCGTCGCCGAGGCTGAAGCCGAAGGCGAGCCCGTGATCTCTGCCACGCTTGCTCATTGGCTCGCCGTGACGCGCCCCGCAGTGACCGCAGCCTTGAAACGCCTGAGAAAGGACGGCATGGTTACGGTCAAGAGCGATGGCCGTATTCAGCTAACTTCTCAGGGACGGCAGGTTGCCGAACAGATTATCTTTCGCCATCACCTGATTGAGCGCATGCTGTCGGAGATCTTTGGCATGCCGTGGTACGAGATCCACGAGGAAGCAGAACGTCTGGAACATGCCGTCTCTCCGGCATTTGAAAAGAAGCTCGTGGAGAAGCTGGGCAACAACGACATTTGTCCTCACGGGAATAGCCTCGCCCTAAGGAGCCCCGCAGAGCGGCGGAAGAAAGGCCAGCGCCTGCTCAGCGAAGCGGAGGAAGGCTTTGGATACCGAGTCGCCAGCGTTTACGAACGGGACCGAAAACTATTGGACTTCTTTGAAGGGGAAGGAATTCGTCCCGGCATTCAGTTGGCCGTCCGGACCAGGAACTACGATGGCACCGTCACCCTAGCAGTCGAAAAAAGAACCATTCGGCTGGGCGCGCCTGCTGCCGAGAGAATTTGGGTTGAGAAAGCATAATTACCTACAACATGTTAATCATAGTTAACATCTCATAGTCTGTTATGGCTATTCAGGTGAGGGCGTAGTCTGTCCACACTTGGCGGCCATCGGAGTAGATCATGGAACTGGTTGCACCAGAACGCCTTCAATCTGATTTCCCATTCCTCTTTTCGCGGGCCGCAGTTCTTATTGTGCTATTGATCGCCGTGTCCATTTTCCCGGCGAGGGCCTTCGCTCAAGGCGAAACTACCAGCGCAATCGTTGGCCAGGTGGCCGATGCAACCGGCGCGGTTGTTCCGGATGCCAGTGTAACCATCACGAATCAGGAGACCGGTCTAAAGCGTAGTGCCAAAACCGACGATGGAGGCAGGTTCAACTTCCCACAACTCAAGCCCGGTGTTTACTCGGTCAAAGTGGAAGCGCAAGGCTTTCAGCCGAAGCAGAACGACAATGTCGTATCAGGCCTGGGCCAGAAGCAAACGGTGAACGTCACGCTGAATGTGGCTCAATCAAACGAGTCTGTGGAAGTAAGCGCCGAAGCACCGCTGATTAACACGGCCAATGCCAATACATCTACGACGTTGAGTGCGACAGCTCTGGAGGATCTGCCGAATCCCGGTGGCGATCTGACCTACCCGTTGCAGTTTGCTGCTGGAGCCCTTATCAATACCGCAGGCAGCGGCAATGATTTCGTTGGAAGCTCGAATGGCTACGGCAACGTAGAATTCAATGGACTGCCCGCGCTCTCCAACGGATACATCGTTGACGGCTTGGAAACGAACGATCCGCTGACCAACCTGAACAGCGGCCTCGCGACGAATTTGGTGCTGGGCATGAATTCAATTTCAGAGGTGACCGTCAACACCCTTTCCTATTCCGTGGATCAGGGCCGGTATGGCGCTTCGCAGGTCAACTACGTCACCAAATCCGGCACGAATCAGTTCCACGGAAATCTCTATGAGTTGTGGAACGGATCGCTTCTGAACGCAAGGGACTACTTTTTGAATGAGACGCCCGGCATTCACAAGCCTCGCTCAAATGTGAACCACTTTGGCGGCAGTCTGGGCGGTCCGATCGTGCACGATAAACTGTTCTTCTTTTTCGATAGCGAATGGGTGCGGATCGCGCTGCCCATTTTTACGACCACAACGCTTCCCAGCAGCGCCTTCCAGCAGTATGTGCTGAATCAGCTTTCCGCTTCGCCGCAGTTGCCGTTCTACACGAAGATGTTTTCGCTATACGGAAATACCGCCGGTACGCCTCTTGCTGTGCTTGGGTGCCCGCTCAATTCTGATGGCACTCTGATTTCAGGCAATTCTCCGGACGGAAATGGCTGCGCAAACCGCAGAGGCGTTTCCCACTCCAGCGATGACAGCGAGCAGGTGCAGACGGTTCGCATCGACTACAACATCAATGTGAACAATACCGTCTGGTTTCGTTTTCAGTCTGACACTGGCCTCCAGGCCGTCTGGACGGATCCCATCAACCCGCTGTTTAACGCAGTGTCTTCTCAGCCACTCTATTCATTCGCGGCCGGGTACACGCACGTGTTTTCGCAGAACGTGGTGAACTACTTCAATCCTGCATTCTCCTGGTATGAGAGCCTGTTCGCGCCCAGTAATTTTCAGCAGACACTCGCCGCTTTTCCGATTGTGCTTCAAGGCAGCGGAGCTGACGCGCCTTTTACCACCATCGGCGGCCTCGACAACACATGGGTTCAGGGAAGGCGCGCTTCGCGTTTCTTTATCAATGACAATATTGCCTGGAGCCACGGCGCGCACGAATTCAGATTCGGCACGAATACCCGCATCTTTCGCCTCAACGACTATGACTTCGGCGAGGGCACGGTGCCAACGGTGTCATACACAACCTTGCCGCAGTTCATCAACGGCGTGGCATCCACCGCAACCGAGACCTTCCCAACTTCGGCAAACGAGCCGTTCAACTTTCTCAACCTGGATTTCTACGCCCAGGACACCTGGAAGCTAACCCCGAAGCTGACTTGGACAATTGGCATCCGCGACACGTTCAACTCCAATCCCTTGAATCCGCACCAGCAGATTGGCCGTCTCAGCGGCTCCTTCGATTCCATCTCCCATGATGTCAATCAGCCGTTAAACGCCGTGATTCAGACTCATCTCGGCAATCTGTTCTCCTCCACACCAGTCGCAATCCTTCAGCCGAGAACGGCGATCGCGTGGCAGTTCGAACCGAATACCGTACTTCGTAGTGGCTTTGGGATCTTCAGCGACATCATGCCAGGCAGTGTCGCCGACGTGATCGGCAACAATCCGCCATACGTCAGGACATTTCAGGGCGGGCTTCTCGGTACGGTGGGAGGTACGGCGATTGCGCCCGGAGTACCGAACAGTGCAGTGGATGCCACCGTGGCCGCTAACCAGAGCTTCGGTGCAGGATTCCAGCAAGGGCAGCTCTCTTGCGCCTCATCACTCGGCGAACGCCGCAACATGCCTTCCGCCGGTTGCGATTACGGCGGTGCCTAGTGGCGAGCTTCACGCACCATACTTCATGGAGTGGAGCTTGGGTCTTGAGCATCAGTTTGGAACGACAGCCAGCGTGAAGGCGCAGTACGTTGGCACGCGAGCCGTCAACCAGCCCTATCTGACGCAGGTGAATGGCTACCAAACGGTATGCCCAGGATGCTTCGCGCCGTTTCCCTACATGCAACCAACCGATCCGCGATTTGCGGCGGTGACGCAGTTCTCGACCGGCGCGAATAGCCACTACAACGGGCTTCAACTCACGGCGATGAAGCGGCTGGGGCATGGCTTGCAGGGGCAGATCAACTACACCTGGAGCCACTGCATAGATGAAGTCTCCAACGGAGGATTCCTGCAATTCTCAGCGGGCGGAATTCTCTCGCCTCTGCCCGGAGACCTTCGTCGCGACTATGGTCCCTGTGACTATGACATTCGCAGCAATCTCAACGCACAGTATGTGTACCAACTGCCTATAAAGGTCCGCAGCCAATGGCTGGGGCATGTTGTGAACGACTGGCAGGTCTCGGGAACGCTGTTCTGGCATAGCGGCGTTCCGTTCTCCGTGCTTAGCACACCATATTCAGCGAACGGGAATGGCATCGTACAGGGCAGCGGCCCCCAGTTCGCCAGTCTTGTGCCCGGAGTAGATCCATACTGCCGTCACTGCAACCTTGGCACCACGCAGCCTGGTACCGTGCAGTGGCTGAACCCTGATGCTTTCACCTCCGCAGTTGATCCCAGCACGGGCGCCTGTGTCGGCGGAGATAGCGCAGCAAACTGCCAATTTGGTAACACCGGCAGGAACCAGTTTCGCGGTCCTGGATTTACCTGGTCCGACATGTATCTGTCAAAGCGAATTCCTCTTCACGAAAAGCTCACCATGAGACTAGACGCGCAGTTTTTCAACGTCTTCAATCATCCCAACTTTGCATTGCCTAGCTTGGTGCTGGCCGGTGTTCCGGGAAAACCTTCAACGCAGACAGGATTTGGGGCGCTGACGTATACCACCTCTCCACCGACTGGTCTGCTCGGCGTAGGCTTGGGCGGAGACAGCAGTCCGCGCATGATCGCTTTTCAGGCTAAGCTGGAATTCTAGTGAGGGGAACTATGATCCGACGCTTCAACTTTTTCGCCGCAGCGATTCTGATCGCAGTCCCGATTGCTCTTCTCGCAGGCGAGAGCTCAGGCCAGGAGGCCGCAACTTCAGTAGAGTCCAAAGCACAAGTCAAGAAAATACCCGCGCCCTACACGTCGGCCTCCTCAGGTAAGGATATGTATGTTGCGTACTGCGCCTCATGTCATGGAAAGGACGGCAAGGGAGACGGCCCGGCAGCATCGGCACTGAAATCCGTTCCCGCCGATTTGACCCAGCTCGCGGCAAGGAACAAGGGTACGTTCCCTGAGAATCACGTATCCCAGACGATCAAAGGCGGCTTCAATACGCCTAGTCACGGCTCAAAGGACATGCCGGTCTGGGGTCCGATCTTCGCGGCGATGGGAACGACGAGCGATGGTTCGATGCAATTGCGTATTCGCAATCTGACGAAGTACATCGCGTCGCTGCAACAATAGGGGTGTGCCGTAATCCACTCCTTATGGGCTAGCTCAGGCTGCCGAATCGGGGGTAATAAATTACTTGACTAACCAAATGTGCTACAGTCGTCGACTGTCCAATGAAATCGAGGATTTCAGACTGTCCGCCTCTTCTGCCCGAGGGTTCGCGCGGGCGGGGCCGGCGCCGGTGTGCCGACTTCCACTCCCGACCTGGGACGGAATCATGTTTTTCGTTGAAAATGATTACTGGTGTGACACTCACAGAGGGGTCGAGCTGACGCCGTCGGCCCACTCATCGTCGCGATGGTGCGGAATGCACTTCTGCTCTTCACGCGCCATCTGAACCAACCGGCGCATCGAGATCTGGCCGTCGCCCAGCATCTGTTTTGCCTTCCTCGGCACACCCCCAGAATCTCGTAGTTCCGGATCGTGCCTTCCGTACAGCCGGCAATTTCAGCCAACTTCCGAAGGCTGTAGCCTGAGAAAAACACGTCAATGGGTGCGCCGTTTTCAATCTGGAGCATGATTTGTCCGGAGGAGCCGAAGTTTGTTTTCACTTTCCGGCCCGTCTCTTTTTCAAATCTGCCGGCAACCTCGGGAAAGACGGAGGACAGATCGGCGGCAGCGGCGACAACGACTTCCTGCGCACCGGCCAAAACGGCACAGCAGCAGAAAGCAACCACGAGCGATAGTCTCTTCACAGATTTATCCTCAATCCTTCAATTTCACCGCCGAGCTTTACATCCAGAATCAGAATCTATGCCTCAGAAAGCAGCGGTCCCGGAGGCGCTAGTGGCATGAACCGAGCTACACGTTCGATGATGCGGTGGGCCTCCTGCTAGCCTCTATCTCCCTCTCGCCCGCATCTCCGAAAAGTCTGCGGGCTGCAATCGCACCATCCGAGTATGCGACTGCAGCCCACAAGCGACTGCCAATTCAAAGGCTGGCAGAGGTGCCTAGTATTGGTAGCGCAAGTTGAGGAACCAGTTGCGGCCTTCCTCCGGATATCCGGCCGTGTAGAAATAGTCGCGGTCGAAGACGTTCTTCACTCCAGCTTGTACCTTGACGTGGTTGCGGTACGGCACGGTCACGCCCAGGTCTGCAGTCGCAAGTGCCTCGCCGTGAGGAGCATACAGCGGAGAGGAGGAGGGGTAGGTGGTGTCTTGCAGCGTGACACCACCTTCGTACCGGGCACTGACCATGGCCGTTATCCGGTAGGGGAGTCGGAAAGTTGCGGTGCCTATTGCCTTGTTCTTAGGGATCCCTATTGGCAGCACCAATGCAGAACTGAGCGTGGTTCCGGTGGGAAGTACGGCGGTTCCTATGTCGCGGTTCAGGTAGGAGTAGTTGGCATCCAAAGTCATCCAAGAGATGGGTCGGCTACGGACTACAATCTCGAATCCTTCGTGAGTCTCCTTGCCGATGTTGATGTTCTGGCTGCAATGGCCAATGCTGGTGTTAGAGGGGCAGAGACCATCCAGATCCGTGGGGTCGGTGACGGGATTCCAGCCTGGGTCGGGCACGAGCGCGCTTTCAATTGCATTGCGCAGATCGCTGCGGAAGAGCACGCCGCTGAAAGTTAGTTTGGTGTTAATCGTGTGCGTGTATCCAAAATTCCAGTTGCGGCTATTCTCAGTTTGCAACTCTGGATTGGGCAGGGCGGAGCCCATGCCGGAAGAGTAGCGCTGCTTCAGAGTCGGGAAGCGGCCGCGATCCTCGAAGGTCACAAACATCAGGTCCGACGCGCCCAACGCATACGTCGCCGAAGCTTGCGGGTTGAAGTTCCAGAAGTGCGAGGTACATCCGGAGAACGACGTGTTAGTGGGATCGCTGGCGCACTGATAGGGCAGCAGGAGGGTATTGGCGATATCTCCATGCGCAGGCTGGTTGAGAGCGTTGTAGGTTTGCGCCCTCAGTCCGTCAAGGTGGTCACCGCTGAAGCCGACGGTTGCGTGCAGCTTGGATGTCAAGGTGATCCGGTCCTGCAATCCGAAGGAGGTTTGCTGGTCGCGCAGGTGTTTCACCGGGATGTACTCGGCTAACGTGTTGCCGGGGACGACCGCGGCGGCACCGGGATAAATTCCATGTTCATTGTGCGTGTCATCCTTGAAAAAGAAGGATCCGCCGATGACGTTGTTCTTCAGCAAACGGGTAGTGAATTCAGTTGAGGCACCATCGGTGTGGTCGTCGTAGCTGCTGATCTCCGAGCCGCTCCCCGATGTTTTGTAGCTGTTCATGCTGTTGTACTGCGAGTTGTCATACATGTCGATGGAGTTGCGGAACTGGTCATAGAAGACCCGAAACTTGATCGAGCTCTGTTCCCCGATGCCGGTGTTGGAGAGGAAGTAATAGCTGTCCTTGTTCCAATAGGGCCACTCCCAGAAGTTCCTGAAGGACGCATCAGCGTTGGAACCCTGATAAAGCGGAACCCCCTTCTGACCTTTCTGGTTGATGTAGCTGAAGACATACTGATCACTGCCGTGCGGCAGCCAGCCAAGGCGTCCGCCCCACTTTTCGTCGCGCGTGGCGGATTGGTTTTCCTGGTCGATCAGCGAGTAGGGGACGTTGCCACCGAGAGCGGTATTCAACTTGTTACCCGGCGTCAACGCCGCATAACCGCCCGCCGGATACTGGAAGTTCCCGGAGAGCGGAGCGTAGTCCTGCTGCAGCCAATCGAATGTTCCCTGCGCCAGGTAATGCTGGCCTCTTGAGCCCAGTCGCAGCGATGAGAGTAGGCCATTACCCGAAAAGGTTCCCATAGCGGCGTCGGCTTCGTACTTTCCCTCCGGCTCGTGGGTTACCAGATTGACGGTACCACCCAGAGCGTTGGGGCCGAGCAAAGGAGACGAGAAGCCGCGCGCAACTTGTATCTCCGCGAGGTCACTGGTCAAGAACCGGTTCATGTCAATGTAGCCGTCATAGGGGACGTAGATCGGAATTCCATCGAGATAGAGCGGCACCTGGCCGTTGCTGCTGAAGCCGCGAACCATGAAAGCGGCTTCGTTGCGGTTGTTCGCAATGTGCTGAATCTCGACCCCCGGCAGCCAATCCAGGGCCTTGGTAGCGTTCACGGCATTGTGCTGTTGTATCCCTTCCTGCGTGATGCTCTCCGCCGTAGGCGACAGGGGTGAAAGCGCGGCCGACACCTCCACTTCCGTCACGCCGAGGTGGAACGGGTGTGATGGATCCTGCTGAACGATCGCCGCGACAACGCGGTGCAGGTCCTGAAGCAAAACCACAGCCTGTTCGCCTTGCAGGGGAAGCGGCGGAAGCTGGGCGAGCTGAAGCTTGCTCTCGGGATGAGCCTTGAGCCAAAGTTCGACCTCGGCGCGGATCTGGAGGATCGTGTTCTGCTGCGCTGCCGCTTCCTTGGGAGTGAGGTTGTCCATAAAGGCGATATCCTGCGCCCAAGTTAGGTGCTCTGACTGAGAGAAGGCAGGAATAGCGCTAATGAAAACGCATACACATACAGCAAGAGACAAAAAACAATGTTTGGACGACATAGCAATCTTTCCTTGATATTGGAATGTAGCTGACCTTAAAACATTATTCGTGTACATTACAAGAAGTTTTTATGTATTTAATGTCGTGTATTAACGACATATCGATTTCGATAATGGTTAATGCAGTTCCTGCGATGGACGGAGGCTTGGAATGTGGAAGCTATACGAAGAGCTGATTGCGGCTGTTCCGGAGGACGCCGTTGTGTCGGAGTGTCTTGCCGGATTGAGCTGGTTTTTGGTGCGCTCCATTGGTACTGGAGTGGCGATGCGGCCGCGGGAAATGGATGGGCCGATACGGAACGCCGGAAAAATCGCCGGCATGCAACTGCGTGAATTGGCCTCCTGGATTAAATCTTGGGACTGTTACGAGGCGGCAATGGGGCTGGCGGCAATCAATTCGGCATTGAACGCCCAGCAAGCGGTGCTACAGAACTGTGGGACGTGGCTGGACGAGACGCGAACCGAGGATGTTTTCACTTGTTTGCTCGATGAGTTGCGCGGCAAGCGCGTTGCTGTGGTCGGCCACTTCCACAACCTTGAACGACTCTCCGGCTTATGTGAGCTGAGCATTCTGGAGCGCAAGCCGATGCAGGGCGATCTGCCGGATCCGGCATGCGAGTACATTCTGGCTAAACAGGACGTGGTCATTATGACGGCGACCACCCTTATCAATAAGACAATGCCGCGACTGCTGGAACTGAGCCGGAATGCGCGGGTAGTAGTGGCGGGTCCGAGCACGCCGCTCCATCCCCTGATGTTCGATCATGGCGTCGACCTGCTGGGCGGACTGATCGTAGACAATGCGCCTTCGGTGTGGCAAGCCGTGGCGGAAGGTGGCCGCGAGGCATTGTTCGAGCAAGGCGGACGCATGGTGAAGGTTTCATGCAAGCCGCTGGTTTGCGGGATGCGCTAGGCAATGGCAGCAGCGGGCAGTGCGGTTCAGGAGATAGCGGAGGAGAGCCACGGGCCAAGGCAGCGCGATGCCGGTGGCCGCACTCTCGCGATTCTGGTGATATTACTGATTGGGGTGGCGGCTGTCTCACTGATGATTGGCAGCTACAGGCTTACCGTGCACGACTGGTGGAATGTGCTGACAGCTTCAACCCAGAGCGGGACAGCGGGAATCGTGCTGTTGCAAGTGCGCTTCCCCCGGCTGCTAGCGGCGATGCTGGTCGGTGGGGGGCTGGCGTTGGCCGGAGCCGCATACCAGGGGCTGTTCAACAATCCGATGGTGTCTCCTGACATCCTGGGAGCCTCAGCCGGCGCGGGATTCGGAGCAGCCGTTGGAATTCTGTTCGGCTTTCACGTGGTGGCCATCCAGGGGATGTCATTTGCAATGGGATTGCTGGCGGTTGCCTTGGCCTGGCTGATTGGCTCGGGACTTTGCCGCCGCGGCGATCCGGTGCTGATGCTCGTGCTGGTCGGAATCCTCATCGCCTCGGTCTTTACCGCGCTGATTTCATTCGCCAAATATCTAGCCGATCCCTATGACAGGCTGCCGGCCATTACTTACTGGCTGATGGGCAGCTTTGCCTCGATTAATTCCAAAGATATCAATTTGTCAGCCGTGCCTATTCTTGCGGGCTGCGTTCCTCTCTTTCTTTTGCGCTGGCGGTTGAACGTGCTTTGCCTTGGCGAGGAGGAAGCACGCACGCTTGGGTTGAACACGAGGTGGCTGCGCCTGATCGTAATCATTTCAGCTACGCTCATCACTTCTGCATCGGTTTCCATCTGCGGAATGGTCGGTTGGATAGGTCTTGTGGTGCCGCACCTGGCACGGATGGTTGTTGGTCCGAATTACAAGGTACTGGTGCCGACCGCGGCCCTGATGGGCGCCTGCTTTCTATTGCTGGTGGATGACGTGGCACGCACGGCCGCCGCGTTGGAAATTCCGGTGGGCATTCTTACTGCGCTTATCGGAGCGCCATTCTTTCTCTTCCTGCTAATGCGGGAGCGCAGGGGTCATGCATGAATCTGACCCTCGAAAACGTAACCGGTGGGTACGCTTCCAGAACCGTATTGCGCGATGTGAGTTTATCTCTGCAAACGGGCGAGGTGGTGTGCCTGCTGGGCGCCAATGGCTGCGGAAAAACAACCCTCTTCAAGATAATTCTGCGATTGCTGCGCCCGAAGCGCGGCTGCGTGCGCCTGGGAGGTCAAGACATTGCAGGTTGGAACCAGCAGCGACTGGCACGTTCCTTTGGCTACGTGCCCCAGATGCATACGCCGCCCTTTGCCTTCCTGGTACGTGACATTGTGCTGATGGCGCGCGCGGCACATCTGCGGTCGTTCGCCTCGCCCGGCAAATCCGACCTACGGATTGCCGACGAAGCTCTGGACTCGCTTGGAATTCTACGACTGGCGTCGGAGCGTTACACGGAAATCAGCGGCGGGGAGCGCCAACTGGTTTTGATTGCTCGCGCCCTTGCACAGCAGGCGCAATGGTTGATTCTCGATGAGCCTGCGGCAAGCCTTGACCTGGGGAACCAGATCAAGGTCTTGAGCGCCATCAAAGAACTCTCGAAGACAGGGCTTGGCGTACTGATGACGACGCACGATCCCGGTCACGCGTTTCAGTGCGCCTCACGGGTGGCATTGATGAACTCCGGACGAGTCGTAGCGCTCGACGCTCCAGCAAAGGCCCTGACTGGACATTCGTTACAGGCGGCCTATGGGGTTCCGCTGCATGTGGTGGAGAGCCCGGAACATCCAGGAATGAAAATGGTTTTGCCGTGTCTTTAGGGACGAAGAAAGCGGGTTTGAAAAAAATGTCCAAAAAATGTTTTCTGGTTGTGCTGCTGGTTGCGCTGCTGTGCAGTGTCGGTTGCCGCCGCCCGTCGCCGTGGGGCGGCGATGCGGGAACGCGCGTCGTGACCGACATGGTGGGCCGCCAGGTGCGCGTGCCACTCCAGATTCACAGGGTGTACGGAATGAGCCCGATGGGCACGATTCTGGTCTACACCCTGAATCCATCGTTGCTGGTGGGTTGGAATTACCAGCCTGATCCAGGCGAAAAAGCTATGCTACTGGAGCCGTATCGAAACTTACCGGCGTTGGGCGGATGGTTCGGAAAGGATACTACGGGGAGTCTGGAAAAGATTATGCAGGCGCATCCAGACGTGATGATTTCGATGGGCGATCCGTTGGGTACAGCGCAGGCAGAACGCGTGCAGGCGCAAAGCCATATTCCAGTCTTCGTCATCAAGGGTGGGCTGGAGAATCTGCCCGCCGCGTACGAAAAGGCGGGTGAATTACTCGGAACTGCGCAGCGCGCGGCGATGTTAGCCGCCGAATGCCGCCAAACATTGGATGAGATTGCTCAGACAGTCAGCAGCATTCCACAGGAGAAGCGCCGACGATACTACTATGCGGAGGGCCCGAAGGGGCAAGAGACCGAGCCAGCCCATTCGTCGCATGCGGAATCGATGAACTTTGCCGGAGGCGTGAATGTGGCGGCGGGAGTGGAGGAGCAGAAGGGATATGGGCATTCTCCGGTCTCCATGGAGCAGGTCCTGCGTTGGAATCCCGACGTGATCATTACTGGCTACGACCACGTGTCATCGCCAGGAGAGTTCTACACAAAAGTCTGGAGTGATCCGCGCTGGAAGAATGTAGCTGCAGTTCGTAATCACGAAGTCTATGAGACGCCGCAGTATCCGTTTTGCTGGATTGATCGCCCACCTTCGGTGAACCGCATCATCGGTGTCAAGTGGCTGGCGAAACTATTTTATCCAGAACTATTCCGATACGACTTACGTGACGAAACGAGACGCTTATACGAGGTCTTCTATCAGTCGAAGCTGACCGATCAGCAGCTGGATGAAATCCTGTCTACTGCGGTCAGAAAGCCCGCCGGAAAAACGAAGTAGAAAATGAAGACCAATGTTCAACCGTCCACGTTGAAAATACATATCGCACTCAAAGGAAGCTTATGAGCAACGATTGGCAGCAACCGGTAACCATCCGCCCCATCGGAGTCGTCGTCTCCGATCTGAAAAACTTCGATCAAATTCCGAACTATCGTGAAGAAAGCTACCTTTCCATTCGCGAGGATCTGACCGAGGGACTGATCGGACTAGAGCATTTTTCGCACTTGCATGTCATCTACCATCAGCATCGACGCGCGGAATGGAAGAGGCGCGCCAACATAAAAGATGGCGAGGAGATTCTTACTATGCCGCTGATGGGAGAGCCCTCCTGCAAAGGAATTTACACCAGCCGCTCTCCGGCCCGCCCTTCGGGCACGGGTTCGTGCATAGTTGAGTTACTGAGACGGGAAGAAAACAAGTTGTACGTGCGCGGTCTGGACGCCGTGGATGGAACTCCAATCCTCGACATCAAGATATACATTCCGCGATATGACTGCTTCCCCTGGGCCGATGCTCCGCTGCACTGGTGCCAGAAAACCGAGATGCTCTCAACCTCCCGCTTGCTGCACTGGGACACAATGAACGTTTCTCTGACGTTGGGAATGCGCGCCGGGCAACGCGCGTTGCGAGAACTCGGTGTGCCGCGTGGCGCGGGGCAGCGCGCGGTTGTGCACGGCGGCGACTTCTTCGGACAAGGAGTAGAGGCGGTCACTGGGTGCAGCCCGTTGCACGGAACGATGACCTTCGTTGAGAAGGCAAAATCAATGACCGACTGGTTCGTTTTACTCGAGGCCAACGGGCGAAGCGTTGAGATTCGCGTGAAGGATCATCTATATGCCGGTGCCGACGAAGTGCTCTCGCTTAAGGACGAGGATCTGTTCGCATCTGTAGCGGATTCGGCCGTTGCTGCGAAAGGGTGAGTCCGTGGCAAGTCGCTTGGTTGTCTTGGCGTCGCTGAATCAGGTCGCGCTGCTGAAGCGGGACCTATATCGCTCCGGGGTGTACGTGGAGATGTTGCGCACCCCGCTGAACCTTTCATTTACAGGCTGCAGCTTTGCCGTGCGCTGTCAGGCTCCGGACTTGCCGCTTCTTCTGCAGAGCTGTGAAAAGTGGTCGATCAAACCGGGAGGCATCTTCGAGGAGACGGAAGAGACCTTGAAGGCGCAGCGTCGCGTTTTCACTGAGGATGAGCTAGAGCGATGATTTACCTCGACAATGCGGCAACGTCATGGCCCAAGCCCCCCTCAGTGGCTCGCGCAGTGCGGGCCGCGCTCATCGGCGCCGCCGGTAATCCGGGACGTACCAGCCATCGCTCGGCAATGGAAGTTGCAGGCAATGTGCAAGAGTGCCGTGAAAGCCTGGCACAGCTGTTTGGCATTGCAAATCCGCTGCGTATCTGCTTCACGGCAAACACCACCGATGCGCTCAACCTGGCGATTCACGGCATACTTTCGCCAGGCGATCATGTGATCTGCACCAGCATGGAACACAATTCTGTCTGGCGCCCTCTGACCGCGCTACAGGAGCGGGGCGTGGAACTTTCCATTGCCGAAGCGGATTCGCGCGGAGTTGTGAATGCGGAGAGCCTCAGGCGGTTGCTGCGGCATAACACCAGGCTCATCGCAATCATTCATGCTTCTAACGTAAACGGAGCGATCCAACCGGTTGCCGAAATCGGGCGCATGGCGCGTGCGAGCGGAGTTCCAATGCTGGTGGACGCAGCCCAGACTGCCGGCTCATTGCCGATCGACGTGGAGGCCATGTGCATCGATCTGCTGGCCTTTCCGGGGCACAAGGGACTGCTTGGGCCGCAAGGCACAGGTGGACTGTACGTGCGCGAAGGCGTGGATCTGAACCCTTTGAAACAGGGGGGCACGGGCAGTGAGTCTAAAAGTCCGCATCAGCCGTCGTTCTATCCGGACCGCCTGGAAAGCGGCACGCTCAACGTTCCGGGTATAGCTGGACTCAATGCCGCTGCACGCTATCTCCTGAACATCGGAGTGGCAATAATCGCGGAGCGCGAAGAGAAACTAACGCGGCGGTTGCTGGCAGGGCTGGGAAGCATTGAAGGAGTCACCGTCTATGGCACCGCTCTGGGATCGCAGCGAGCCCCGGTGGTGTCATTCAATATTCGCGATGAGGATCCAGTTATGGTTGCCGGCGAATTGGAGCGGCGCGCGGAGATCGCGTGTCGGCCAGGTTGGCATTGCGCCGGACTAGCGCATCGCAGCCAGGGCACGCAGGAAGTCGGAACGGTGCGGTTGAGTCCGGGATCGTTTACGAAAATGAGTGAAATTGAAACCGCTGTGCAGGTGATTGAGGAGATCGCGCGCCGCAACTGACAGGGGCGCGGCCAGATATCTGGCTTCGAACAGGCCGCGAGGCTTAGATTGCATTTCTCCCCTCGTTTTCTGAGCATCTGCATAGAGGTCTTCGGAACACCCCAAGAGACGTATATGCGGGAGCCTCCTAACTCGGCCTATCTTGACTAGAATGTCGACTGACATACAAGCCGTTCACAAGCAGGTCTACGGAGATGCCAGGACGTTCGTCTCCCTTCCATTGCAGATGCGATAGGATATGGCGTGAGTATATCGACGGGAGAATCTGGACCATGAGCACAAGTTTGGAACTGTTTGTTCTCGCGATGGTGCGGCACGGCCTTGAGACTCCGTACGATCTGAAGACGAAGGCAGGGTTGTCTCTTGGCAGCACGGTACCAGCTTTGGCACGACTCGAGAAAGACGGCCTGGTCAAGGCCTCCGAGAAAGGCGCTCGGGGCAGCCGTAAATTCTCAGTTACAGCTAGAGGTGCCAAGGTGCTGGCACAGGAATGGCCCGGACAGCTGACATCAGATCAAACCGACCTCGATTCGATTCTCCGCGTTGCTTATCTTGCGTGGCAGCACGGTAACGCCAAGGCCTGCCAAGAATTTCTCAAGCGATCGGCTGCGGGCCTGCGGGGCTGGGCAGGAAGTCTCCGAGCCGAGTCTGAACGGCTTTTTGGCAAAGTGGAATCGGTGCCCGATGGCAACACTTTCATGTGGATGAGTAAGCATTGTGAGGCTGCTCGCGCGGAGGCGGACGCCGCTGCGTTGACTGAGCTCTCAGTGCAAATTGGCAAGCAATCAGGGACGAGACGCCGGACGAAAACGGCAAAGCCGACTCAATGAATCGGCTTGTGGTGCGCAGAGCCCAGCCCAAAAGGCTTTGCGTACCATTTGAGAGCCTGGGCGGGCCTCCATCGCCAAGAGCCATTTCCGGAGAGCTCCGTTACTACTCAATACTCTCGGGGCTATTGCGGCCAGACGAGGGCGCAATAGCCATGCTAGGCTCTCCGGTGACCTTTCACAGCCCGCCAGATGCGCTCGCTAACGGCATCTCTATGGTTACCCATGCCAAATAAACTGGCCATCGGACACAACTGATGAATACAAGCTTACAGAGGGGGAACTATGAAAGTCCGCCGAGTTGTGACCCGTAATAGCCCCGTGGCGCGATCGATTGTCGAAAACGACGGGACCCCGCCCCGAGGCAAAGCTTTTACCCATACTCCAGGCTTTGAGCAGTTTCTGCTTTGGGCAACTGAGCCGAATTTAACTATCCCGTACGCTGGGCCTGATCCCACCCCGGCAGTTAAATCTTTCCACCCCGGCCCTGGTGCCACTCGTTTTCTGGTAATAACCTTTCCGCCGGACTCGGTGATGGCTGATCCTGGATTCAATGCCGCAGCGGCGATGCAGGAAGCTATCGAGCAGACCCCTGGAATCGTCGAACGTTTTGAGAAGGATCGTCCTGGCATGCACGCGACGGACACCATCGACTACGGCGTCGTATTGGAAGGTGAAATATGGCTCGAACTCGATGATGGAAATATGGTCCATCTGCGACAGCACGACACTTACGTTCAGAACGGGACACGCCATGCCTGGCGCAATAAAGGAAATGCGCCGGCCACCATAGCCGTTGTACTTATCGGCGCGAATAAACGCTGATAACTCCCAGCCATCGACGAATAGCCGAAGGCTTCGTGAGCGTCCTGCCGCACCAACTTGTAACCGGCAGGTATGTGACTTCGAAAAAGTTTCACAGCAGCATCTGGTCCACTCGCGAACTGGTACCACCACGTCTCCAGCATCCCGTTCTCGCTTCGTCGAGGCACCTCGGTGTATTTGAGCTCGGCATCGCTCGCCCAGACCGCCTGCAACGACCGCGTCTCGTACTGGAACGGCGAGGGATCTTTCCTGCTGCAAGCGCAGAAACCGATAGCCAAGAGAAGCACGGCAAAGATCGGTCTGCCGGGCGGGGCGATCATGTCCGCCTTCGACTGGTGTCGCCGTTCACGAATCGCTCGTCAATGTGCGCGATGATTTCATCCCGCACTCGACAAAAGACCACGAGACGTTCTTCGTCCGAGCCGACGGCCACGGCTGGATCTTCAAAGCTCCAGTCAAGGACCTCCCACGCACCAGGAAAGATGGGGCAGCGTTCCTTCGCGGTCTCGCACAACCGGACTACGAATGGGACATGCTGGCCCAGAAGACTCGTTGCCGCCTTCGATGTCTGGCTCGATATATCGATTCCGATTTCGCGCATCGCTTCCACCGCCAGCGGATTGAGGCCTTTGGGCTGGACTCCGGCGCTGAGCGGTTCAAATCGATCAGCAGCGACGTGACGCAAATAACCTTCCGCCATTTGGCTGCGGGCGGAATTGCCGGTGCAGAGAAACAAGACCTTCGGTTTCATGGATTCCTCGGATTGGGAGTCGGACAATCACCGATGGCAGTGGCGTTGACGTCCATCACCCGCAAAAGCATAGCCTACTCGTATGCGCCTATGCGAATTGATTGACACAAGGGTTACAATATCGGAATGAAGCAGGTAGAACAAATATTCAAGGGACTCTCGGATGCAAACCGCCTCCGCATCTTGAACTTGCTGATGTACGGGGAGCTCTGTGTCTGTGACATACAATACGTTCTCGACTCGCCGCAGCCGAATGTTTCACGTCACCTCACCTACTTGAAGAATTCCGGCCTTGTTGTGGATCGCCGGGAGGGTCCGCGAATGTACTACCGGATTACTCCGCCCCCCGACGTAGTACATCAGAAGCTCTTTGCTTTCCTGCAACAGGTTTTTGAAAGTGAAGCCTCGTTCGCAGCGGACACGAAGAAGCTGAAAAAAGCTGTCGAGAACGGCTCCTGCTCGGTCAGCGAATGGCGTCCGTTGCCGGGGCCGGCGCGCAGTCGAAAAGGGATTCAATCTTAACTATCTATCTCGTACGCCGTTCGGCGAAAGTGGCAGCAGAGGCCTGATCGTTTGAAGTCGCTACGCGTTTGAACTAAGCGGCCGACTCGTTCGTACCCTCAATACGTCTAGAAGTGGATACGGATAGCCGACTCCAGTAACAAATCGAACCGAAGCAAAGCTTCGATTTGACCTTTCGCGCGAAGCTGCGCGATGTGATCCAGAAGATTAGCGATTTCGTCTTCGCTTTCGCCGTTAACTGCATTCCAAAAGCGCGGGGGATGAATCCGGATAGGCCCAGGTACTGCGGCGTTCATGCGTTCCTCTTTCCAATCCGGTTAATAGGCTAGGTTGGATGGAGAGTCGAAGCTAGCGCTAATCTGCGCAGCCACTTACGTTCCAGATCATTCCAAGTAATTGCTAACCATCTATTCGCCGTTGTGAGCAAACTCCTGCAACCTTGCGGAGATCTCATCGCGCACCCGCCTGAAAACCTCCAATTGCCGATTCGGAGGTGCAGCCGCGGGATCCTCAAAGCTGTGATGAATCCGCTTGCCGCCGCCTGGAAAAAACGGACAGGCTTCCCTGGCGTTGTCGCACACGGTAATCACATAGTCGAAATGCTGACCAGCAAACTCGTCCACTGACTTTGATCGATGATTGGAAATGTCGATCCCCTTCTCGCGCATAGCAACGACTGCGTTCGGGTTCAGGCCGACCGGCTTCGTGCCTGCGCTGAACACCTCGAAGCGGTTGCCTGCAATGCTTCGCAATAGACCTTCCGCCATCTGGCTGCGTGCCGAGTTTCCTGTACAGAGAATCAGAACCCGTTGCTGGTTCATCGCACCCTCTTTCCATAGGCGTCACAGATTGCCACAACAGGTTCGCCGGTTACCGCCTCACCGAAGTAGCGGCGTTGGAAGAACAGCGCAACATTCACCAGCGCGATCATCACGGGAACCTCGACCAGAGGGCCGATGACGGCAGCAAATGCGGCTCCCGAGTTGATACCGAAGACCGCAACGGCGACCGCGATTGCCAGTTCGAAGTTGTTCGATGCCGCGGTGAAGGAGAGGGTGGCGGTCTTTGCGTAGTCGGCGCCGAGCCTCTTTCCCATATAGAAGGACACCAGGAACATCACGACGAAGTAGATCAGCAGCGGGATGGCGATTCGGACTACGTCAAGTGGCAACCGAACGATGTACTCTCCCTTAAGCGAGAACATCACCATAATCGTGAACAACAGAGCAATTAGAGTCAGCGGGCTGACGCGCGGAACGAAGTTGTGCTCGTACCACTCGCGGCTCTTCGCGCGAATCAGAATGGTGCGAGTCAGAAAGCCTGCAAGGAACGGAATGCCGAGATAAATGAAGACGCTCTTTGCAATCTCGCCAATCGATACGTTTACGACCGCACTATGCAGACCGAGCTTGGCCGGCAAGACTGTGATAAAAACCCATGCGTACACCGAAAAGAAGAACACCTGAAACAATGAGTTAAAGGCCACCAGCCCAGCGGCATACTCGGTGTCGCCCTTGGCCAGTTCGTTCCACACGATGACCATAGCAATGCAGCGGGCCAACCCGATCATAATCAACCCGGCCATGTATTCGGGGTAGCCGCGCAGGAAGACGATGGCCAGCACGAACATCAATATCGGTCCGATGATCCAGTTCTGTATGAGCGAAAGTCCAAGGATGCGCTTGTTGCGGAAGACCTCGTGCAACCGCTCGTATTTCACCTTGGTGAATGGTGGGTACATCATCACGATCAGGCCGACAGCGATCGGGATTGACGTGGTCCCCACACTGAATTTATTGAGGAACGGAACGATCCCTGGATACAGCCAACCAGCAATGACGCCGACGGCCATTGCGGCGAAGATCCAAGCAGTGAGATAACGATCCAGGAAGCTCAGGCGTGAGGAAACTTTGCTCATGATCTGATCCTTTTAGAAGATGTGTGACTGCTCGCTCCAGCCGGCCCGTCTAGCGCGGAGTAGGGCTTCCACTCACTGATTGTGCAGGCTCCGGTTTCGATGGCCTTCTTAAGTTTGCGCAAGTCCGCGGCAAAGACATCCGATCGCTCGAAAACGTTCCGCAAAAATGCAAATAGCAGCTTGGAACCTTCCTCGTCGGGCTGGGCCAGCCGGTAATACATTCGCGTGCCTGCGCGCCGGTCTAAGATCAGGCCGGCATTCTTCAGGTAGATAAGATGGCGCGAAGTGTTTGGCTGCGGGGTTTCAAGTACATAATGAATGTCGCACACGCAGAGTTCCCCGTGCAGCAGAAGATTCACTATCCGCAACCGGTTCTGATCGGCCAATCCCTTAAAGTATTGTTCCAGTTCTCTCATGTCTAAGTACATCTCACTTCACCATCGAAGGCTCGAGCAAATCCTGCAACAGTTCTGCTCCAACCGGGGGCTTCACCTGCCAGGGAATAAGGAAAACTCGCTTCGCGAGCTTATTCTGCACTTCCTCAATGTAGCGAACCTCGAGAGCACCGCGTTCGGCGAGCACAGGGTCGCAAGTTCCAGAAGCATAAAAACTCTGATTGATAACCCAGGCAAATGGAGTTATCTGGGCTCTACGAAGATCCTCCTGTAGCCGTGCTGCTTCATGTACGGGTGTTGCTTCCGGCAGCGTCACGATCAGAATCTTGGTGAAGTCCAGATTCCGTAGCTGCGGCAGGAGTTGACGGACGCTCTCGGGAATATACGCCAGGCTCCGCTCGACTTCGCGGTGGTAGGCGTTGGCTGCGTCCAGAAGCAGAAGCATGTGGCCGGTTGGCGCCGTGTCGATTACAACGAATCCTTCGTTCCCCTTGTTCACCATCTGGGCGAAAGCGCGGAAAATTGCGATCTCTTCCGTGCACGGAGAACGCAAGTCTTCTTCCAGGAGCGCCCGGCCCTTGTCATCCAGACCTTCGCCGGACTCGATCAGAACTTCGTCGGTATAAGCGCGCGTTTCGGCCACAGGATCAATGCGGCTAACGGTCAGACCGGGAGTGTTTGCACCGACGGTCATGTCGAGATGGGCCGCAGGATCCGTAGTCGTGAGGTGCACCGGAAAACCCAGTCGCGCCAGTTCGATGGCAACAGCGGCTGCAATGGTGGTCTTGCCGACGCCGCCCTTTCCCATGGTCATGATCACGCCCTTCCCTTGAGCCGCGAGCAAGGGAATCAATTCCGCCAGAGAAGGTGGAAGCTTCTGGATGTCTTGAGACGGAGGTGCGCTGCGAGCTGCGCTGACGTTCGGCTCTCCCAGAAACCTGATAGCGTCTATGCCTATCAGCGATCGTGGCACCAGTTGAAACTCCGTGCGCGGCAACGTGCAAATTCCTTCCGGCATTGCAGCGAGGGCCTCGGATCCGCGACGCTCAAGCGCCTGGGCAACTACATCGCTGGGATCACTGGCCCGGAACACGCCGTTCACAACCAGGCGTTGGTTGCGTAGGCCAATGGCCTCCAACTCATGATGTGTCCGCTCGGCTTCAGCTAACGCAGTGCTCTCGGGGCGGCTCACGAGATAAATAGTAGTTCTTGCAGCATCGGCGAGTGCTCTTACCGTGTTGTCGTACAGTTCGTGCTGCGCTTGCAGCCCGGCGAGAGGACCGAGACATGAAGTACCGCCAACGTTGTTCTCGATAAATCCAGACCACGCGGAGGGAAGCTGGAGGAGCCGCAGGGTGTGCCCCGTCGGCGCGGTGTCAAAGATGACATGGTCAAAGTTGATGGTGGCCTGAGCGTCGCCCAGCAGCTTTGCGAACTCCTCAAAAGCTGCAATTTCCAAGGTGCAAGCACCCGACAATTGCTCCTCGACGCTCTTCAGAGCCGCTTCCGGCAGAAGCTCCCGATAAGGAGCAACAACCCGTTCGCGGTATTGCTTTGCGGCTTCTTCGGGATCGACATTCATGGCGAAGAGGCCCGGGACATTTTCGACGGGAGCCGGTTTTACTCCGAGAATGGTTGCCAGCACCTCGTCCAGATTGGAAGCCGGGTCAGTGCTCACCAACAGCACGCGTTTGCCGGCGTCCGCCAACGAAATCCCGGTTGCACATGCGATAGATGTTTTGCCGACGCCACCCTTGCCGGTGAACAGCAGATTCCGGTTCAGTTCGCCAAGCTGCCTCATTCCTTTGCCCTTGTCTTGCCGAGGGCGATACCAACTAGATCCCCCGAGTGCTCTTTGAAAACAGAACCTGGTTCATAGGGGATGCCCGTGAAGCCTGCCAACTGTTCGCGGGTAGGATAGGAGCCTTCGGAGGCGACCTTCCCATCGACAAAAATCATCGGAAGGCACTCGGTGCCTTTCGAGTTGAGTGCCGCCTTGACGAGCGAGTTTGCAGTAAATGCCGCGATCTCTTGCGCCAGGTTATAGCGCTCAACCTCCACGCCTTTGCCCCTGAGCCATTCCAGATCTGCTGAAAACCGTGGCAGCACGGGATCCACGCTCGGACCGCATACGCCGGTGGAGCAACACATTGCGGGGTCATACACCTGAAGCCTCAACATTGGGTTTTCTCCTTCGTTACTTAATTCCGTCGCCACACGCAAACCTTCACAGCGATATCGCCTGCGCAAAACTGAAAAGGTCTTCATAACTCCTTGATGCTAACCTGCTCTGCGCCGATTCGGACAATCTGGCCTTTGCTGGTTTCGACAACTTCCATTTAGAGTCCTCCTTGTTTGAATTCGTGCGTCGAATCCAGTAGAGCACTTTTTTAACATCCTTTTAATAATACATATAATCGAATCCATATATGCTCGCACGAGTATATATCGGACTTTAGGTTGAGAACAAGGCCAAGGAGCGGCACATGAGAAAGATTGCTAAACGATGGGCATCTGTTCTTGCGGCGGTCGCAATTATGATTCTTGGGGTAAGCTGCTCACGCTCAAAAACTGATGCTGAGAAGCTTCCTGCAGACAGTGTTTCCTTGGTGGGCGCCGGCTCATCGTTTGACGCTGTGCTGTTCAATCGCTGGTTCACGATCTATCACGAGAGCCATCCGAATGTTTTTATCAAGTACGCGTCAGTGGGCAGTGGAGAAGGTGTTCGCCGCTTTATTGGAAAGAATGTTTCGCCTGAGGATAGGGTCGACTTCGGCGCTAGCGATTCTGCCATGTCCGACGTGGAGCTCGCACAGACGAATAACAATACGTTGATGGTTCCCGTGACCTCCGCCTGTCTTGTGCTGGCCTATAACTTGCCCAACTTTCATGGCGAGCTTCGGCTTTCCCGCAAAGCTTATTCCGGCATCTTCCTTGGTGAAATCAAAAAGTGGAACGATCCGCTGATCGCGCGATCGAATCCGGCGATTAAGCTTCCGGATCTAACGATCGCCATCGCCGCCCGGCAAGATGCCAGCGGAACGACGTTCGCATTCACGAACAACTTGTCGGCCATCAGTGATCGATGGAGGAGTTTGTTCGGCCCGGCGACCTTGGTCAGCTGGCCAGGAAACGCGATGCGAGCGAAGGGAAACGAGGGTGTCTCTGCACTGATCCAGAAGTCCGAGGGATCGATCGGCTACGTGGGGTATGAGTTCGCTGCCAGGCTCGGATTGGACATGGCGGCGATTGAGAATAAAGAAGGTAAGTTCATCCAGCCCGCCGAGCAAAGTTGCGTGGCCGCTCTCGCCTCAGTGGATCTCCCTGACAATCTCAGAGCGTTCGCGCCCGACCCGAGCGGAGCAAGCTCATATCCCATCGTGACATACTCTTGGGTGTTGCTTCGCAAGCGATACGACAACCCCCAAACCGCAAAAGCCCTTCATGATCTCTTCCAGTGGAGCCTCCAAGACGGCCAGCGATATTCATCTCAAATCGGCTATGTGCCGATTCCATCGTCGGTTGCAGACAAGGCTGCAAAGGCACTGGAGACGTTTAGCTCTGAAATGTCAACGGCACAACAGAGATAGACCGGGCTAGGACTGTTCTCGTTGGCTAGCGCGAGCATCTCGTCCGTCATCACAGCACGTCTAAATGGAATAGAAGGACGGCAAGTCGAAAGGCACGTGACAGATATGCATTGCTCGTGCGCAGAAGCTTGCCGCCCCGAATCGTGCATGCGACGTGTTCCTCACACTACCGCCTCAGGCTGCCTTGGTTACTCCTTGCGCTTCGTTTGCGTATCCCGGTTTGTAGACGTGCTGTCGGATAAACGCCACCATCTCAGCGGGACGAGCTACCCTAGCCAAACCGGAGTCGAAAACGAGTTTCGCCACTCTTGCGGCTGTCTGGATCTCAGCCTCAAGAATATTCGACTGCAGCGGGTACAGGAGACCCTGCTTAAGCAACTCCGACGGCACCTGATCCGCCACCGCCTGTCCCGCTTCGATGAACATCTCGTCGGTGACACGCTTCGCCTGTGTGGCAAAGACGGCCATACCGACTGCCGGAAAGATATAGAAGTTGTTGGCTTGCCCTGGCAAAAATGTCTGGCCGTTATAGTGAACAGGCGGGAACTGCACGCCCGCGGCATAGATCGCCCTGCCGTTCGACCACCTGTAGGCTTGCTCAGGTGTGCATTCGGCTTTCTCGGTTGGATTCGATAGCGCAAAGATCACCGGCCGGTCGTTGATGCGCGACATGCTCTCAATGACCTTCTGGTTGAACGCGCCGCCAGCTGTGCTAACGCCAATGATGGTGGTGGGCTTGATGCTCTCGATTGCCGCGACGAAATCTCGCGTAGGCGCGTACTGGTGTGCATACGGCATCTGAAAATCGGCGAGGTCCTTGCGCGTCGACTCCAGCAGGCCATTGATGTCGAACATAAAGACGCGTGACTGTGCTTCCCTGAGCGATATGCCTTGCGCAACGAGCGCAGAACAGAGCAGGTTAGCCGGTGAAGGCGGTCGATTTGTTGAGCGACGGATCGCGAAGTATTTCGACTCCGTGTTTGGCGGTGCTAGCCATGTTGATTTCCTTTCATCTTTGTGAGACGTGCCGTCTCGTCAGATACGCGGTGGAACCAACCGGAATAGAGGCTCCATCGCCGTAAGGTTGAATTTGATCCAGACCCTCCGCTACGGCCCATTGACGGCGCCGAGACGTTTAAGACGCGCAGCATCGCTGCAGAGAAACGATGCCAAATTCGCGAAGGTCGTATGTATCAAAGCCACCGACTCCAGAACGACCAAGAACATGCAACCTGTTTCCTCCGTCTTGGTTTTTCCTAATGGGCGAAACACTTCGCTTGCTTGAGGACACATGGCGGAGTTTTGTCCTAAAGAGCTTGGCGTCTACGATGGCTTTTGAGCAAAAGGGTTTGTCCGAAAATTGAGTGGTGCTCTTCCTATACACTGTTGCCGTCCAAAATGGATCTTGAGAAGCACCCGGCAGAAAAGCCGAACGCACGCGTCTGGATTGTGTTGTTGAGCCTTTCATGTGCTCGCTCCAATTCACGAGGCAAGCACCGAATACGCCGCTTTCCGAAACCGCCGAGAACCGGTTGAAAATGTGGCGAATGCCTTATTCGCGAGTGTTCGTCCTCTCTTGCTTCTTGGTTCTTGTTCTAAGTCCAACCTCGATACACGAATGCGAGTCCAACGCATGAGTGCTCGCCGCCGTTCGATTTTTCGGAATACAAGAGGTAAGAAAGGAGGAAATCGTATGAAGTTGCTGAGCTGGAAATTCTTGATAGTGGGGCTGGGAACCGGAATTCTGGCGGGGATTCTAGCGGGGAGGACTTATAGCTCGCAGCGAAGAGCACAACAACGGTGGCCAAGGGAAAGCTACAGCATATCAGCGCCTCACGCGTGAATGGACTGTTGACGTGCAGTAAACGCAGGAGAACCAGCAGAACTACATTTTGTACGGTGATGCAGTCATCTGAATCTCGCGACCACGCTGTAAAAAGAGGAGCCGGCCTCAACTATTTAAGTCGCCTCCAGCTTCGGGAATGTCGATGTTTATGAACGACGACCTTGCAAGATGGTGTAAGTAATCTATTTAGATAAGCTTAGGAGGTTCTTTGTCGATTAGAGAATTGCCGCTCAGGCGAAGAAGTCGACAGTGGAGCCCCAATAGAGCCCGCTCTTCTCTCGTGGGCGCTTCAGATACAGGCCTAAGACCTGTCGGTACCGATCTGCCGAGCGGGTCGGTCTCGTACTTTGTTGTGAAAAATCGCGCAGTTCAGGCTATTCCCTTTGTCTAGAGAAGGTTGCTGATATTATGACGAAATCATGGATCAAGTGAATATAGGCATCATTGGGTTAGGAAATATCGGCACCGGCACTATGACGATCTTCGCGGAGAATGCCACGGAGATTGATCTCAAACTCGGCTTCCGTCTCCGCGTTAAGGCGGTTTGCGATCTTTTGATCGATCAGAAGCCGATTCCCGAATCGCTCGGGCCGGTCCTCCGGACCAACGACTGGCGCCGACTGGTTGACGATCCGGACGTGCATATTATCGTGGAGCTAGTTGGGGGCACTAAGATTGCCGCCGAGATCATCAAGACCGCGCTCGCCAGCAAGAAATCCGTAGTTACGGCGAACAAGGAACTGATGGCATTGCAGGGCGCCGAACTATGGGAGCAAGCCATCGCTGCCGGGGCCAACCTTGCCATGGAGGCCAGCGTTGCTGGCGGAATCCCTATCCACGCAGTGCTCCGCGAGGGAATTTCCGGAGACCGGATTGAGGCCCTGCTCGGCATACTGAACGGCACCAGCAACTACATTCTTACTGAAATGGAAAAGCACGGGACGGCGCTGGAGGCCGTGCTGGCTGAAGCCCAGAGCCTGGGGTATGCTGAAGCGAATCCGACGAATGACATTGATGGATTCGACGCGCGCTCCAAACTTGCCCTGCTTGCCGCCTTGGCTTTTGGAGAGAAGGTTACACCTTCCGACATTTTTACCGAAGGAATCCGACGCATCTCTCCCATCGATTTCGAGTACGCGCACCTGCTCGACCATACGATCCGCCTGCTGTGCGGGGCGCGGCGAACGAACGATGGGCTGGTACTCTCGGTTCGTCCCGTTCTTATTCCACGCGCGACGATCATTGCCGGGGTCCAAGGCTCCTACAACGCGGTCTGGGTAAAGGGTCTTTACGGTCAAGATACGTTCTACTACGGCCGGGGCGCGGGCGCCCGGCCTACAGGCGTAGCCGTGGTGAGCGACCTGATGCGCGTAGCCCGCGAGATCCGCGACGGCAGCCCCGAGCGCGTCTCGCCCTTCGCGCACAAGCGCCTGGGAGTAAGTAAGCCGACTTCGCTGGCGCGCCAGAAACGCGCGTACTATCTGCGCTTCCGGGTGAGAGATTGCGAGGGGATTATCGCCGCCTTGTCCGGCATTCTGGCCAGCAGACATACCAGTCTGGATGCGGTCCTCCAATTGCCTCACGCGAACAAGAGCGACCTTCCCTTTGTGATCACGCTCGAGCCCGCTACGGAGGAAGCTGTGCGTGGCGCTCTGGAAGAAATGTCGAAACTGGATTTCTTGCTTGAACCGCCACTGGCATTACCGATTGAGCCCCCACTCTGACAGACGGGACAGACATTGGGATTCGCAATCATCTTGCTGCCCCGAGCCTGCGAAACCACTGAAGGCCTGATCCCATCGTAAGTTCTCTGAAATTGCGCTGCGGCTTCTCCTTGGCAATCATGAATTGTCCCCAGCCGTTGGCTTTGCCAACGACTGGCATCTTGTCCACCTCGGCTCCCGTGCAGTCAGTGGGATCAAAAGACGATATAACTAAGGACAGGCCGTTTATTCCTCGTGGTCTTTCTGCAAACATGGAGATTCAATGAGCGCAGGGCACTCCGTGACAGCGGCGTCTGTCAATTCGGCGCGCAAGGCACCGTATTTTCTTGAACATGCAAAACAGCAGGATTGGCCCTTTCGCGACCGTGTTAGTCGGCAACAGGTACCGAGCTAGTTCGAGGAGGCGCGCAGGGCTGCCGATTGAATCACCAACCCCATTCGCTGGGTGGTATCGCTGCGGTCCGGGCCCATCTGTCCTTTTAAAACTCTAGAGTGCTTTCCTGTGAACGTCCCGCGAACCCTCTGGTCCTCAATGCTGGTAGTGATGGAAAAGCGACCGAAATAATCCACCAGCATCTATTCAGGAGTAAGCACGCCGGAGGGGAATCGTGATGAGCCAGCCGAACTCTAGCCCGCATCGAAGTGAGCGCGCACGAGTCTTCAAGGAACCCACTTTTCTGATGTGTTCTCCCAAGCTATACGACGTGAACTACGTCATCAACCCTTGGATGGCGGGTAACGTCAGTCGCACCTCACGCCAGCAGGCGGCGGCTCAGTGGGAACGGCTGCATTACGCGCTGAACCAGGTAGCGCGGGTAATGCTTGTGGAGCCACAGCCTGGTTGGCCAGATATGGTTTTCACCGCGAATGCGGGTTTGGTACGCAAGGGAGTCGTGGCCATAAGCCGGTTCTTTCATCCGGAGCGGCAAGGGGAGGAGTCGCATTTTCGCAAGTGGTTTGCCGATGTGGGTTTCGATGTTTGCGAGATGCCCCAGGCAACTCCGTTTGAAGGTGAGGGAGATGCCCTGTTTGAGGCGGACGGCTCGCGGCTATGGGCAGGGCATGGAGTGCGGACCATGCAATCCAGCCACCGCCATCTTCAGGATTTGTGGGGAGTCGAAGTCATCTCGCTGCGACTTGTGGACCCGCGCTTCTATCACCTTGATACCTGTTTTTGTCCGCTGCGTGACGGATATCTTTTGTACTTCCCTACGGCGTTCGATGCGGAGTCCAATGCAAAGATCGAACTGCGCTACCCGAAAGAATGGCGCATCCCCGTCCACGAGGTGGACGCGTTGCGCTTTGCCTGCAATGCAATTAATGTGGGCCGCCTGGTTCTCTTGAATGAGATCAGCAACGAGCTATCCCGCCGGTTGGAAGCGCGTGGCTTCCAAGTTGTGCAAGTTCAGTTGACGGAATTCCTGAAGGCGGGCGGGGCAGCCAAGTGCTTAGCCTTGCGCTTGAGTGATATGGAAGCAACACACGCAGCGCAAGAGCCTCTTCGGGCGGCGTAAAGTCGCCTTCGTAACAGAGAACGGCGCCGTATCGATTACGATGCGGCGCCGTTTGGATCCTGAACGAAGCAACCCGTCTATCTTTCCACTACGATCAACTCGAACGCGCCAGCCTTTCCGCTGCCGACAGCCGCAGCGTTCGCCACTGAGTACACCACGTGCTTGTCGCTGTCGAGGGCCATTGTCTTGGCACCCTTCTGGGTCACGACGTTCGCAAGGCTAGAGTACTTGTCGGGACCCTCCTGCCGAATAACCGAGATGTTGCCTTCGCCGTTGGAGGTGAAGACCAGGCCGGCTTTTTTGTCATAAGCGGCGGCGTCTACTCCGTTGCCAATCGCGAGCTTCTGTACGTTCTTGCCCGAGTCGGCGTCTACCACTACAAGAGTGCCGTTATGGCAACCGGAGAACAAGCGGCGGTTGGCCCGGTCCATGGCGAGCCCGGTTGGTTCCTCGCATCCAGTCAGCGGCCAGGTTGCCAGCACCTTGCGCGTCGCCACGTCGATGACGGCGATCTGGTTCTTGTCTTCCAGGTTGACGAACACTTTGCCTTTGCCATCGGAGACACCGGCCTCCGGCCTGCCGGGCAGCGCAATAGTGCCCACAGCTGCTGCCTTCTCGGGATCGATCAGGGTGCTGTCGTTGCTCTTGCCGTTGAAGGTCAGCACCAGGCCGCTGAACTTATCGAAGAGGATACCGTCAGGCTTGCCGCCGGTCTTCACCGTACCGATGGGTGCAAGCGTCTTCAAGTCGAAGAGGGTCGCCGAATCGTCCCTGCCATTTGTGGTAATGCCGCGCCCTAGCTTGTGCACCAGCGCCACGCCGTGCACGCCATTAGTGTTGGGAATTTCGCCCACCTGTTTGCCGCTGTCTACGTCGATCACAGTTACTCGCGTGGCGCGTGCGATGTAAAGACGCCGTGTTTCGCCGTCAAAGGTCAGATAGTCCCACCCTCCTTCGCCGCCAAGAGTGATGCGCCGGGAGACCTTGTAGTCCGATGGTTTCTGTGCCTGGGCCAGTAGTGTCCCCGCCAACGTCAGCGTGAGGATGGTTAAGCAGAAATCGCGAAAGAAGCGCATGTACTCTCCTAGTTGGGTTGAATATGCCGAAGCCCAGTGTGCCACATCCCGGTCATGTCGGAGTTAACCCTGCTCTCAAATTCATCTTATGTTCACCTTTAATCAATTGTCTTCAGCTATTCACAAAACGTTCACGCAGCTTTGACACGAACTTATTCCAAAGCTGCTGAAATCTTATTGCACCCAAACTCACTTTGCGGCCTCGCTGTTTTCAGGGAGCCGTTTGCTTTTCGAAATGCACACACCATCCGGTGTGCAAATGGAGAACACGATTATGCGTCGAACTTTGTTAGCCACTCTGCTATCTCTGCTTTGCTTCTGTATGCTTGGATCCCTTGCATTTGGTCAATCGGGCAGGGGCTCATTGAGCGGACAGGTCGAGGACACAGCTCATGCCGTTCTGCCGGGCGCCCAGATCGAACTGCTGCCCCGTGCAGGCACCTTCACCACCAACGAACGTGGCGAATTCAACATCACCAACCTTGCCCCCGGCACCTACACTGTCCTGATCAACTACGTCGGTTTCGAGCCGTTCACGCAGGAAGTCATTATCGTTGCCGGAAAGACGACACAACTCAAGGCGTCCATCAAAGTTTCCGGCAAGCAGGAAGAAGTGACTGTGCTCTCCGAGCGCCAGAGCGGCGAAGTGGCGGCCATCAACGAGACGCGCGCCGCAGAAAACATTCTCCAGGTGCTGCCCGCTGAGGTGATCACCAGCCTTCCTAATGCGAACATTGCCGACGCTCTCGGCCGCATGCCCAGCGTTACCCTCGAGCGCGACGAAGGCGAAGGCAAATACGTGCAGATTCGTGGCACTGAGCCGCGCCTGAACAACATTATGGTGGATGGCATCACGATTCCGTCGCCGGAGACCGGCGTGCGTTATATCAAACTCGACACCATCGCCAGCGACCTCGTTGACTCGGTTGAGATCAACAAGACCCTGCAAGCCAATATCGATGCCGACGGTATCGGCGGTTCGGTGAACCTGCGCACCAAGACGGCGGGAGAGATGCCGTCCATGGCTCTCTACGGACTCGGCGGCTACACCCCGATTTCAACCAACGGCCGCGAAGTGATGCAGACCGGCGGCACTCTGAGCCAGCGCTTTGGCCAGCAGAAAAAGCTCGGCATCCTGATCGGCGGCACCTATGACTACAACGGCCGCGGCATTAATGACATTGAACCTTCGCCAACCGTCGACAGCCTCACCCCGCACTACGACGAAATGGATATTCGCGACTATGTTTACGACCGCACCCGCTGGGGCGGGACCGCAAGCATGGACTACAAGCTGGGCGAAGGCTCCAGTGTTTACATGCGCGGCCTCTTCTCCACCTTCCGCAACTGGGGGCATAAGTGGGTATTCGGGCTGAACGATTACGGTGACCCGAAGTACAGCCAGGATTGGCGGCGCCCGAATATGGCGATCGGCAATGTAGTACTGGGCGGCAAACACGTCTTCACCGGCTCCTGGTTTGCGTGGGATGCGGCGGCAGGACGTGCGCGCTCGGAAGGCGGCAGTGGCAGCGCGAGCTACAAATGGGCTGGCGATTCCGCAATTGCTAACAATTGCTTCAACGTGCCGGGCGTCAGCGTAAATCGTCCCGGCTGGAGTTCAGGCTGCTTTGGCACGGGCGCCGACAATGCGGTGGACAGCAACAACTATTACCTGAGCAAGTTCAGTCTTCCAAATGGCGGACTGAGTGCGCAGGTCAACCTGACAGCTTCTGCTTCTTACGCGAAAAACTACCACGCCGGCACGCACTTCGGGACCATTGAATTTGGCGGAAAAATTCGTAACGCTCACAAGTTCGACGACAGCTACCAGGAGGTCCGCAGATCTAAGCCCGCTCAGTAAGGCCAATCTGATGGTGGCCAACAACGCGGCGTGGGCCAGCAACTTCACAGATCCCAACTACTACGACAAGACGTATCACCTCGGCCCGGTAACGGACTACAGCGCGGTACGCTCCTGGGTGTTGGCCAATAACCTGATCCCAAGTGGTCAAACGGGTGTCAACTCCGCCAATTACGGCTACGATGAGCGCATCTCGGCGGGCTACGTGATGAATACCATCGACCTGTCTTCACGCTTGCGCCTGGTTGCCGGACTACGCTTTGAACAAACCAATATGACCGCGTACGGCCCTAACGCCGCGTCTACTGCCGTGAATCAGATCGTCAACAGCGGCGACTATCTTGACGTTCTGCCGAGCGCTTCGTTGCGTATCGGACTGACCAAGGACTCCGGGCTCCGCCTTGTGTACGGCCGTGGCATTTCGCGACCGAATCCACAGGACATCGCGCAGGCGTCCTCGCCCGTGGATACCTCGCAAAGCCCGGCAGTAGTGACGATCGCGAATCCTAACCTCAAAGCGGAATACGCCAACAACTACGACGTTCTCTACGAGCGTTACCTGAAATCGGGCGGGCTTGTTCCAGGCCGGCTTCTTCTATAAGCAGCTTAGCGATCCGATCGTGAACGGGCAGTACATCGCCACCAGCTGGCCGGGCGTTCCGGCTGGAACCAACACACTGGTCTCACAGGTGCAGAACGTGGGCAGCGCGCACATCGTCGGCCTGGAAGTAAGCTATCAGCAGCGGCTTTCCTTCCTGCCGGGAGTTTTGCACGGGCTGGGGCTTTCCACGAATTACAGCTATACGAATTCGCAAGCCAATAACCTGCTGAATCTGCTGCGTACGGACAGTCCTGCGCTGCAGCGCCAGGCTCCGAACATGTTTAACATCAGCCCCACGTACGACACGAAGAAGTTTTCACTTCGTGTTGGCATGAGCTACAACGACGCGATGATCTACGCCTACCAGTATCAGAACCTGGCGGTGAACTCCGCTGGCGTTCCGACTCCCACCGACCCCTCAACGCAGCCTCTCGGCGCCAAGGGCCCGGCCGGTGACAACTACCTGTACTCGCATTACCAGATCGACGCGCAGGCCAGCTACAAGCTTGCGTCATGGTCTGCAGGTATACGCCTACGGCTTGAACCTCAACAACGAGGTATTCGGCTTCTTTAACGGCAGCCCGCAGTACGTTGTACAGCGTGAGTACTACAAGCCGACCTATGCGGGAGGTTTGCGCTACAACTTCACCGGCGAGAAGTAAACAAGGCAGCTGCTGCTGGGCAAACCATCCCAGCGCCGCTAAAGGGGAAGCGGCGAGGCTACGGCTTCGCCGCTTTCGCTCTGCAACCTCCACATTTTGCTTTGGCCCACGCGATGCTCTTCCTTGTCCATTCAAAGCACGCGGAAGGAAGGAAATCGAATGAAAAAGTTCGATGCATTTTCCCGCCGCCAATTCCTCACCGGCGTGGCAGTCACCGCCGGAAGCGCGCTCGTTCCTCAAGACCTGCTTGCCGCCGCCCGTGCCCAGGAACCTCTCCAACCCGAACTCGTTCCAGAGCGCATCATTCTCAGCCTGACGGCAGATCCCGCCCACAGCCAGGCGGTGACGTGGCGAACCGAGAAGGCAATTACTTCCGCGCAGGCCCAAATCGCACTCGCATCCGCGAATCCAAACTTTGCCAAGGCAGCAGCAACGATAAGTGCGGTGGCTGCGAAAGTTGATATTGCCAGACGGCAAAACTGCCGGTGAATACGCAGCTCAGTTTGACGGATTAACCCCCAATACTCGATACAGCTATCGCGTGGGCGATGGCACCACATGGGGCGAGTGGAACTCATTCCGCACGGCAAGCAACAAGCCGGAGGCTTTCCGTTTCCTCTACCTCGGTGACGAACAGAACAGCATAAAGTCTCTCTGGTCACGCGCTGTCCGGGCGGCTTACCGCAAAGCGCCTGATGCGCAGTTCATCGTTCATGCAGGCGATCTGCTTGAGGAAGGCTACGATGACAGGCTCTGGGGCGAGTGGTGCGAGGCCATGGGATTCATCAGCGCGGTTATGCCGAGCTTCGCAACGCCGGGAAATCATGATCTGCATAGGACTCCGGGCGGCATTGGTTCCAGGGAGGTGCTTAGCGTTTCACCCTTGTGGAGACATCACTTCGCACTGCCTATGAATGGGCCGAAAGGCGTCGATGAACTGAACGAGCAGTCCTACTTCATCGACTATCAGGGAGTTCGTTTCATATCGCTCGACGTCAATGTGTACTCCAACGAAGCCTTCGCGGAGAGTGCTAAAGCGCGCGTGGGCAAGATGCAGTTGACGTGGTTAGAAGACCTGCTGAAAGACAATCCCAACCGATGGACCATCGTGGTTCAACATCAGCCGATGTATCCAATTGCCAAGGGACGCGATTACGTGGAAATGCGCGACGCGCTGCTGCCTTTGTATGACAAATACCATGTCGACCTGGTCCTGCAAGGGCACGATCATACCTATGCGCGAACCCATAAGCTCGCAGGCGGCAAGGTCGTCTCCCCCTCGCAGTCAGGCACTATCTATGCCATCTCCGTAAGTGGCCCCAAGATGTACGAAATCGAGGACAAATTCATACCTTTGCGGGCCAAAACGCTCGCCCATACCCAGGCATTTCAGGTGATCGAAGTAGATGGTGACAAACTCATCTATGACGCTTACGCAATTGAGGGTGAGCAGATCGACCATTTCCAGCTTGTGAAGAACACCGACGGAACGACTAACTACTCTTAGTACCTTGCGCAAGTAAGAAGCGCGCATAACCTCGCTTGAAATTGGCACGTGAGGTTCGGTTGCCATGAGAGAGCATTTGCCGAATGGTGGAGTATCTGCTGAAAAGGTCCCGTATCGAGAGTTGCTGGCCGTATCGAGAGTTGCTGGACTAAGGTACTCTGCTCTTATTTCTACCTAAGACCTTAGTTAAGCAACCATTTTATATTTCTTTAACTTATCTCACAATACTTAGGAACGGCAGAATCAATTGTATGACGATGTGGGAATATCCCCCGATGTGACAAAAGGAAACCAACCCTTATGGTGGGTTACATGAAACGTCTTCTCGCACTTACCACACTCATTGCTGCGCTGGCTGTCGCCAGTTTCGCCGCTGTCAGCTTCTCGCCGTCCTCCCTGTCCTTCGGAAGTCAAGCGGTGGGAACCACCAGCGCTGTAAAGTTTGTTACCTTCACCAATAGCAGCGCCACCAGCCAGAGCTTCGGCACCGAGACCCTCGCCGGCAGCTATGCGTGGGGCGGCGTGGGTACCTGTGGCTCGACGCTTGCCGCCGGATCCAGCTGCACCATGAGCCTGGTCTTCAAACCCACAGCCTCGGGAGCCGCGACGGGCTCGATGACCGTCGGCTCCATGGTCGTCAGTCTGACCGGCACCGGCACGGGTACTGCACCACAGACCACGGGTACTACCCCAGCTGCGGCTGTCACCTTCTCGCCATCCGCCCTGTCCTTCGGAAGCCAGGCGGTGGGAACCACCAGCGCTGTGAAGCTTGTTACCTTCAGCAATAGCGGCAGCACCAGCCAGACCTTCGGCACCGAAACCATCGCCGGTAACTATGCGTGGGGCGGCGTGGGCACCTGTGGCCCGACGCTTGCGGCCGGCTCTAACTGCACCATGAGCCTGGTCTTCAAACCCACAGCCTCGGGAACCAGGACGGGCTCGCTGACCGTCGGCTCCATGGTCGTCAGTCTGACCGGCACGGGCGTCGCGACGGCCTCGACTCCTGCGCCTGTAACGGTCTCCACCACTGCTCTTGCCAACGGCACTGCGGGTAGCGGCTACTCCACGACCTTGCAAGCCAGCGGTGGAACCTCGCCTTACAGCTGGAGTCTGGCTTCCGGCTCTTTGCCCGCGGGATTGGCTCTCTCCGCCAGCGGCGTCATCAGCGGTACACCTTCGGCTAGCGGTGCGTCATCGTTCAGCGTCACTGTCAAGGATTCGGAAAGCACGCCCCAATCGGCTACCGGCAGCGTCTCGCTCACCATCGCGGCTGCAGGCAGTTCGTCCGCCCCGCCAAGCGGCAGTGGAAGCCTTGCCTCTGGCTACAGCTCGCTGATCAGTTCGAACTACACTTCAAACTCGAAGTACACCAGCGCCAACACCTACTACGTTTCCGCCAGCGGCAGCGACTCGAACCCTGGAACCTCGGCGGCGCCGTGGGCCACCATGTCTCATGCCACCTCGACGGTCTCAGGCTGCGCACTGGTCTTGGTTCAGGCGGGAACCTACACGGTATCCAGCGGTCGCACGGCCAAGATCAGCAACAGCGGAACCAGCACCTGCCACACTGCCTACGTTGCCACGTCCTACGCCAGCTCCATTCTGAACACGGCAGATAACAACGCCAATGACCCGGCCATCTGGATCACCGGCAACTATGTTGACGTGGTCGGCTTCGACATCAACAATCCCATGGGCTGCATGGGCGTGTACTCCAACGGAAGCTATGCCAACCTCACCTACAATCGCGTTCATGACATCGCCAACGGCTCCGGTGCCTACTCCTGCGGCAATGGCGTCGGCGGTGGTGGCATCCTGGGCGCGATCGGAGCCAGCACGTACAACAACTGGTCAGATAACGTCGTCTGGAATGTCGGAACCATCGGCAATCACTTCACGCATGGCCTGTATACGACATCGGCGTACAACACGATTCAGAACAACATTGTGTACAACGCTGGCGGCGCTTGCATCCAGGCCTTCCACGAGCCCAGCAACGACATCATCACCAACAATACTCTGGTTGGCTGCGGCTACAACGGCTTCCTCTTTGGAGCCGATTCCGGCTACGCGTACAGCAACTCGGTATTCAGTAACAACGTCCTGTCCGGTAATTCCGGCTATGACATCAGCGCCTGCGGAGCCAGCGGTTGCGGAGTCGCGATCGGTGCGGGCAACACTTTCTCCAACAATGACACGGCCAGCAGCGGCGGCAATAGCATTGGCGATCTCTCCAGTGTCGGCCAGTCGCTGACGAACAACATCACCGGCAATCCGAACTTCGTCGATGTTGCATGCCCGGCGTCGGGCGGTAACTTCGCACCGAACTCGGGTTCGCCAGTCATCACCGCCGGAACTTCGAATAAAGCGCCGACGACGGACATTCTCGGCGTAACCCGCAACACAACCGACCCATCCATCGGCGCCTATGAGGATGCCAACTAACCTCAAGGCATAACCGCGAACGCAGTTCATTGAATCCCGTCAGGCTCTCATGGCTTGGCGGGATTTTGTTTTGCCCGCAGCGTCACCGCTCAGGAGCGGATGCCAGCTGCGACGCTGGCACCATCAATCCCCGATTGGTGCGCAGAAATTTCATTTCCCCTGACTCTTCGCGGATTTGATATGATGCCGAACAAGCCAATAATTGAAGAGTTTGGATGGCAAATCGATTGCAATTGGGGCTTTTTTTCGTCGCCGAGAGCAGCATCTTCTAACGAATTCTTAGAACACAACAACTTCGCGCTTTACACAATGCGCAACTCTTCTCAGGGGGTTCAATGAGTACTTCAGCCAAGCCTGAAATTATTTTTCCCGGAGTTCCCTATGACGCGCCCGCCATCGTGCAGCGCGAAGCCAACGTCAAGGATTACCTTGCCGAGTACCGAGCGTTCCATTCAGGACCCCGAAGCCTTCTGGGCCGCCGAGGCCGCCAACTTCGCGTGGAGCAAGAAATGGGACAAGGTGCGCGAGTGGGATGGCGTACACCACAAATGGTTTGTCGGTGGCAAGACCAACATTACCGTTAGCTGTCTCGACCGCCATGCCAAAAGCGAGCGCTTCAATCAGGTGGCCTACATCTGGCTCGGCGAAGATGGCTCCGAGCGCGTCATCACCTACGGCCAGCTCTACCGCATGGTCTGCCGCTTCTCCAACGGTCTGCGCTCCCTCGGAGTTGCCAAGGGAGACCGCGTCATTATCTATATGCCCCTCACCATCGAGGGTGTCGTCGCCATGCTGGCCTGCGCCCGCGTCGGCGCTATCCATTCCGTGGTCTACGCCGGACTCGGCTACACTTCGCTGCGCGACCGCATTGCCGATGCCCAGGCCAAAGTTGTCATCACTGGAGAGGCGGGCATCCGCCGCGGCAAACCCGTGCCGCTCAAGCCAATCGTCGATGAAGCCATCGTCGGCCTCACGGCGATCGAACACGTTATCGTCGTCCCCCGAGGCTCAGAGCGATACGAACCCGCCAGCCCTCGCGAAATCAACTATTACGATCTGCTCAAATTTTCCTCCGAATCTCCCGCGCAGGAGATGGATGCCGAAGATCCGCTCTTCATCCTTTACACCAGCGGTACCACAGGACGTCCCAAGGGCGTCGTCCACGTGCATGGCGGATACATGGTCGGCGTCGCCTACCATCTTCGTACTTTTTTTGATGTAAAGCCGCGAGATATTTTCTGGTGTACCTCGGACATTGGCTGGGTCGAGGGACACAGCTACATCGTCTACGGTCCGCTCTGCGCCGGTGTCACAACCATCTTCCGCGAGGGCGCCATCGACTGGCCCAATCCCGGAACTGCATGGGAAATTGTCGAGCGCTATGGTGTCACCAAGATGCTCACGGCCCCAGCGGCCATTCGCATGTTCATGCGTTACGGCGAACAACTGCCCGCCGCCCACGATCTCACCTCGCTTCGTGTCATCGCCTCTTGCGGTGAGCCGCTCAATCCGGAGGCCTGGCACTGGGCGCAAACCTATCTCGCCGGAGACGGCAAGTGGGGCTACGTGGTTGACAACTGGTGGCAGACCGAACTTGGCGCACCCACTCTAGGCACTCCCGTTACCATGCCCTATCGCGTCGGCAAGGCTGGCATTCCGCTCGCCGGAGTCACCGCCGATATCGTCGATTCCGAAGGCAATTCCGTCGGCATCAATGAGCGTGGCCGCCTCGTTATCAAAGCGCCGTTCCCTCACATGATGCGCACCATCTGGAATGACGATCCGCGTTACGAGCGCGACTGGCAGCAGCTTCCGGGTGCCTATGTCACCGGAGATATCGCCCTCAAGGACGAGCGCGGATACATCGCCGTCCTGGGCCGCGTCGATGATGTGATCAACGTGGCTGGCCACCGCATCGGCACCGCTGAAGTCGAGTCTGCCCTGGTTTCCCATCCCGCCGTTGACGAGGCTGCGGCCATCGGCATCCCGGACCCCATGAAGGGCGATTCCATCAAGGCTTTTGTCCTTCTAAGTGCCGGTTACGTGGCCAGCGACTCGCTCTCGGCGGCGTTGATCGAGCATGTACGCCGCGAGCTGGGCGCCATCGCCGCACCCTCGGCCGTGGAGTTCGTTTCCCAGTTGCCCAAGACGCGTTCCGGTAAGATCGTGCGCCGCTTTCTGAAGGCCAAGGAAACCGGTCAGAATCTTGGCGATACTTCCACGCTGGAGCAGTAGCAGCACCTGCTTTCCAGCGCTAGCGATTACTAGAGCCATGTTGCCGCACTCGACCGAGAGCAGCAACATGGCCCAGTTTTTTGTGCGGGCCAAAACGCGGAGATCGTTTCCATCCGAATTGATTGGCTTTCCCTGCGTCTCTTATCTGCCGGGCGAAAGTACGATGTTGAAGTACTCTTGCAGTGCCTTCTGATATTCCGCTTCCGTCTCCAGCACTCGCTCTTCGCGCACTCCGTGATTCCTGCGGATCAGGCGCATGTCAACCAGCGTGATGAGTCCCGTGGGAGTTGCCATCGAGCAGATGCGATGTTTGGTGAACGCCGAATCCGGCGAGCTCTGATGGTACTGGCACATCTCTTCGAATTCTCCGAGTTGGCGCGGTTGCAGCGTGAAGTCGTACAGCAGATTCCAGTCAATCTCATAGCGGCGCGCATTGAACCAGCGATGTGCGTCGCGTGACAGCCGGTAGGTCGCCGCACCCTGTGGCTGTTCGAGTTTTTCCGTCAGTTTTAGCGGCTCCAGAAAGCCATCGCCAAACCCGACATCCGCAAGCCAGCTCTCGTCACCGCCCGGAATGTCCACGCGAAGCGTCAAATGATCGAACTCAGCGAGGATCTTGCCATCGCATATCCGCGCCGACAGCAGTGTGACGTTGAACCCAAGTTCTCTAAGCAGCGCTGCAAAAAGCCCGTTCAGCTCATAGCATAATCCGCCCCGCCCCCGCTCCACGATCTTCGTGAAAAAGGCATCCTCATCGAGCACGGTCGGGCAGCCGCGCGAGATGTCGAGGTTCTCAAGAGGCACGCTCAGCAGGTGCGCCACCTGCAGGTCGCGCAAGACCTCGGGGGTAGGAGTCTGCGCTCCCGTGTAATTAATGCGGCGAAGGTAAGCGGTAGTGTTCAAGGCATGTTTCTCGCGGTCGCGGTTTCAATGTAGCAAGCCACTGCGGCCGGCGCAACCTCACCGGCAACAGACGGTTTTCGCCACAGCGTAATAAGTCCACTTTTCATTATTAATCCAATTACCATTTAGCCTGACAATTAGAACATCTAGTCACCTGATCCGATGAACATATTATTGCCCAAAAGGGTTGACAACAGAATCTCGCGTAGTAGTATTCCTTCAACAGGCAGCAGTGGGGACTTTCCAGGCAAGCGATTCAAGCGATGGCAATGGTTAGAACGTGCCTTCGAAAGAGGCGTCGTGGGGACGCCGCTACAAGAGGAAGCAATGACGCACATTCTGTTACTCATACACCCGTTCATGGGAATACCGCTTTCGATCCCTGGATCGCCGTTGGCTTCTGATCAGTTTGCGATGCCAACGACGGACACGGAAGCTCTGCTAGCGGTAGGAGGCACACGGTAATGTTTATCAAAGGTTTTGAAGAGCTTCGTAAGGAAATGTTCCAGGATTGCGGGGGCAAGGCTGCACACCTGGGTGAGCTTACAAGTCTCAATCTGAATGTTCCCCCAGGTTTCAGCGTGCTGGGGAATGCCTATTACCACCATCTGGAAGTCAACGATCTGCAACAGCGGGTAAGTGCTATGGCAGCCAAGCTCGATTTCGATGACTTTCAAGGCCTCGAAGCCAAGTGTAATGAAATTCGGGATCTCATCATCGCTGCTCCTGTGCCGGCCGGCATAAGCGAAGAGATCGTCGAATACTACGGACGGCTGCGGCCTGGTGAAATGAAGCCCGCTGATACCCCCGAGGCCAATGAACCCTTTGTCGCCGTGCGCTCGTCGGTGGCGATGAAGGACTCCGCCGTCTCCTCTTTCCCGGGCATGATGGACACCTTCCATTATGTAAGAGGCGCGGGGAATGTGGTGGACAAAGTAAAGGAGTGCTGGGCCTCGGTCTGGTCTGGACGTGCAGCCTTTGCCCGCCACCAGAAGGGATTGGATTACAACAAGGCGGTCATCGCTCCTACCATCCAGCTCATGGTGAATGCGGAAATCGCAGGTGTTCTGTTCACCGTGAATCCGATAACCGGCTCGAAGAATGAGATTGTGGTTGAGTCGAACTGGGGCCTCGGCGAAACCGTGGTCTGCGGCAGGTATCACAGCGATCTTTATGTGCTCACCAAGAGCCCGTGTTTTGCAAACCCAACTCCTGCCTGCCTCGCCGCCGGTAAGAATGGCACTTACACCTATGCGGACGGCGGCAACGGTACTCCGAACGTGTGTGTGACCGTCGCCCAGAAGAAAATCGCACATAAGCATGAGACCTATGTCCAAGCCGCGGGTGGCGGAGCAGAAACCGTGGAAGTTGCGCCGGAAAAGGTCAACCAGGCGACCCTCACAGACAAAAACGTGCAGGAGTTGTGCCGAACCGTATGCCTGATCGAGAAACATTATGGCTGTCATCAGGACATCGAGTTTGCCTTTGAAAAAGACATTCTCTACATCTTGCAGGCCCGGACGGCAAAGACCGGAGCCAGTTAAATAGCAAAACCCGAAGAGTCACCCTCCGGGAGAACAAATCGACAGCAGCAACCAATGTCAACAGACTATTAAGGAGAACTATACCTATGTCACAACGCACCGTCGACGTACACTGCCACTGGTACCCCAAGGACTACCTGGACTATCTGGTTTCGCGGGGCACTTCAAATTCTCTCCACTGCGTTCACGATGGAGGAACGCACTACCGACTGTGGAACAACGGCGTCTGCGTTGCGCACATCGACCGCGCAGGTCACTACGATCTGGAAGCGCGAGTCAGAGACTTAGATGCGGCGGGGCTTGATACCCAGCTTCTGAGCGTCACCATTCCCGGACCGGAGAGCCTGGAAAAGGAAACAGGTATCTATTGGGCGCAAAGACTCAATGATGAACTCGCCGAAGCCGCCAGCAAGTATCCGGGCCGCTTCTATCAGATGGCCTCGCTTCCTTATCAGGATCCCGATGCTGCATGTAAGGAACTGGAAAGATGCCAGAAGATGGGAGCCGTTGGCGTTCAGCTCTTCTCCAACTTTAACGGCGAGCCGGTCTATCTGGAAAAGTTCCACGGCATCTACGAGATCGCCAATAAATACGAAATGCCGTTCTTGGTCCATCCCGCCGTTCCCCTCACCGCTTCCGTCATGGACAAGATGCGTCTGCCCTATCAGCTCTGGGGATACACGCTCGATACCAGCATGGCCGTCCTGAGCCTCATCTTCCAGGGCGTACTCGCAAAGTTCCCCAAGATGACCCTGGTTCACGGGCATCTCGGCGGAATGGTTCCGTACTTCGTTCGCAGGTTGCAGGATTCCTACAAAGGCTATGCCAAGGAATGGGGCGTCGAACTAACGGAATCCCCCGACATCACTTACAAGACCAGAGTATTCCCGGACACCACATCATTCTACCTGCCGGCCATGAAGTGCTGTCTCGAGTGGGTCGGCCCCGGCCAGATGATGATTGGAACCGACTACGCCCATCGCGTCGGAGATCCGGAAGGCGCAATCAAGGCGGTCAAGGAATTGTCGCAGCAGTTTGGCTTGAAAGAAGGGGAAGTTGATCTAATCCTCGGAAAGAACGCCGAAAGAGCGTTCAAACTGCCGGCCAAGAAGGGTGTCGCGGCGACAAAGAGCTAACTCGTAAAGGGGAGGAGTCAGCAGTCTCCTCCCCTAGTTTTCTTTGCTCACAGAATTGTTGCTGCACTTCGGCGGAAGTAACCAACAGTTAGTCTTTTCGGATTTGGGCAAGGATGAGTATGGAACTCAAATGGGTAGGTTTTGATTTCGGCCAATGCATGATGGATCCCACGGGCCTGCGTAACTACCTCGTGGTCGGCGACGTTTCGAAAGAACTCGGCGAGCCTGAGCTGGTACAGGAGCGGATACACCGCTATCGGACCCTCAAAGAAAAGTACGGTTCTTACAGCGCGGTAAAGGAAGGGCACCGCGACGAAATCATGAGTTATGTCTTTGACGGCAGGCAACACGCTCAGGAGATATTCTCAGCCAAGGAGCAGCAACACCTTCTCGCCGGGAAAGGTTTGCACGAGGTGCTCCAGTACCTCAAAGATCAGGGCATTTGCCTTTCCGTCGTCGCCGAACTAAAGAAAACCTTGGGAGCGATGGGCAGCGACATTGTTACCCGCTTTCTAAAAACTAAGAGGCTCACCCATTTTTTCGATGACGTAGTTACCCCCCAAGGAAAAATCGACCTTAAAGACGGTTCGATCAACCACGCATACAAGGGAAAGACCAAGGAAGCGGGGACTCTCTACGACGAGCTGGTCCAGGATCTCGCCATGCGTGGCATCAGTCCTTCCGAAGGCGCCATGGTCGGCGACAAAGTCTCCACCGACATAATTCCAGCCAAGAAGCGCGGCTTCCACACCATCCAGTACACCGGGTACATCGACATGCCGTCAGCCGAGGCGGAGTACAAGATCGATCACTTTCTCCAGTTGAAAGAAATCATTAAGAAGAAGGTGCCGGCATGAACGGGCCCAAAAATGTCGTCGTCGAATATGAAGATTCCACCCGCCGGGAGGTTGTTTTCAGCAAGCTCGGGCGTCAGGCGCAGTTGGAGCTTGCGTCATTAGGGCTTTGCGATGCACCCCCGGCTGAAAATCCTAAAGCCTACCTGCTGCTGCAATGGAAGGACGGATGGAAAGAGATTGTCGCCGTCGATGAGCGCGCTACCGAACTGTTGCGCTACTACACCATCGAGCGTGTCGAAGAAATCGGCAGGGTATCGCTCGAGAGAGCCAGCTCCGCTCCGGAGCTGCTGCTCATTAAGCGTCTGCCCAGCGACATTGAAAGCATTCTCCTCGTCGGAAGCGAAGACCTGAAAGCATACGGCCTACAGGAAAAGGTCACGGTAAAAGAAGGCGGCAAGGTCGAGCACGTCTTTTATGACAAGAAGCGGCCTGATTTCTGTCAACAAGACGATGCCACGGCCTCTGCCTGGTATGCGCTGATTCTTGATTCGATAGAAAAAGAGCTGAAGAGCAAAGGGATATCTGCCACCTCGGTCCTGGTCAAGGGTGAAGAGGAACGGCTTGCGTTTTACAAACAACTCGCCGACGTCCTTGGACTAAAGGGAACCGAGCGGCAGCAGGATGTGCATGGGTTTCTTCAGTCTGCATTGCAGAAGCTTGGCAGATGGAAACACAGACGTAATGGGTCACTAACCAGATAAGCAGAATGTGGAGTGATAAATGTCCGAAAAAATAAATCTTGATACACACGACAGAAGCATTTCCAGTTTGCGGACCCTTAGGATGCCAGAAGATAACGACATCTTCTGGTTCCGCGATGATCTGCATCAGCCCTATCCCATATCGCCTCTCGGCATGACCACCGTTCAGAAGCACCACGCCTGGGGGTACCACGTAGGAGCCGACGCAGTGAAGCTGCCGCCTTCCAAGGGTGGGCACGTAAAGATACACAAAGGCCGGGTGATGCTTGGCTTCGAAGCCATCGCTGACCCCGAAGAGGTCAGCCGGAGGTCTGTCGAATTTAATCGAGTGCTTGAGTACGTCCGCTCAAACTGGGACGAGTGGTACAACGGTCATATTGACGAAGTCAAACAAGGTTTGATCCTTATGGGATCGGTCAACGACGGCATGTCTGACGCCGATCTTCATCGTACCCTCGTCCGGGCCGAGGCGCTGAACAAGCGGGCCTGGGAAATTCACTTCATCTGCATGTACGTGACCGATGTGCTCTACTTCGGCTTTGAAGCCTTTTGTAAGCAGCATGGCCTTGAGGAGAAGGACTTCACGGGCATGCTCAAGGGTCATGACACGATGGCCACCAAAACCGATAAGGGCATGTGGAGCCTCGCCAAACTGGCCATCGAACTTGGCCTGGCAGAGAAGATCCTGTCAACCGATCCCAAGCTAGTGCTACTCGACCTGAAAAAGGACGCACACGCAGCCGCCTGGATGACAGCGCTCGATGCCTTCCTTGCCGCCTACGGACATCGCATCACGGCAGCGCATCTGGATGTTCTTTTTTCCACTTGGATCGAAGACCCCTCCCCTGTGATCGAGACCTTGCAAACCTATATTCCCAAGGTGCGCGAGGGCTGGGACATAGGCACAGAGAGAGCCGAGATGCTCAACGAAGGCGAGACCGCAGCCAATACCTTCATAGCCACCCTCGGCAAAACGGAAGCGACTGAGTTCAAGAAGCAGCTTGCCATCGCCAAGAAGGTCTATCAATTCCAGGAAGATCACGGCTTCTACATTGACGGCGCCTCAACCGCCGGTCTTCGCGACGTTGCCATGGCCTGCGGCAGGAGGCTCGTCCAGTACGGTCTCCTCAGGCAAGCCGATGATGTCTGCTTTCTCAACTACAGCGATCTGGCGGAAATCATGGAAGGCCTCTCGCAGTATAAGGACGCTGCCATCTACCACTACCGCCGCCTCACTCTTCCCCTCGTTAAGGAAAGACGCGAAGGCTGGAGTCAATCGGTGGCCGATCAGGAAGCTCCGCTGACCATGGGCACGATCCCTCAAAAACTCGAAGACCCGATCTTGATCAAAGTCTTTGGAATGGTTGACGAGCTGTTGAAGGTCGGCAAAGTGGAAGAGCTCAAAATGATGGACATCTTCGAAGGCTACCCTGGCGCTCCCGGCGTTGCTGAAGGAGTAGCGCGAGTGGTGAAGAGCTTTGAAGGCTTCGCCGGCCTGGAAACCGGAGAGATCCTGGTGTGCCCCTACACAGCAACCGCGTGGACTCCGCTCTTTCCCAAAATCAAGGCCATCGTAACTGACACCGGCGGAATGCTCACCCACGCCGCAATCGCTGCCAGGGAATACAGGATTCCCGCCGTAGTAGGAACCTGGCGAGCTACCCGTGCCATCCACGACGGCGATTACATCAGGGTGAACGGCGACACCGGAGTGGTCGAGATACTCAAGAAGGCATACGCCCATATATCCGTCGGACAGGCACAGTGACAAATCAAACAAGCTCTCGCCATTACAGGTAACCGAGAGTGATTCGCGAGGTAAGTAAGGAAGTGAAAATTGGACTCCAAGGCTCCTAACTCGGGTTCGTAACGGCAAACTGCCGCTCGGGCCCAAGGAACGTCGTTCGTAAGGCCACAAGTCAGAGAAAAAGTTATGAAACTGAGAGGAAACTTATGAATCCAGGAAGCGATTCAACGAAGAAAGATGCTGCTGTGGCGCAATCGACATCCCCTACGCGCCGCGATTTCATCAAAACAGCGGCCGTGGCTGCCGCCTCGATAGCGGCTGGCAGTCTGCTCTCGTGCCACTCCACAGCCAGCACAGCACGTACCCTCAAAATCGGTTTCGTCAGTCCCAAGACGGGTCAGCTTTCGGCTCA
>CAWCZZ010000018.1:0-349387 GCA_963800195.1 uncultured Acidobacteriota bacterium | reverse complement strand
CTGATCTGGCCCACTTGTGCGCGTCTGATTTGGCCCACCTTCGCTCACTAATTGGCTACTCTATCGGCGCAGCCGACAGAGAAGTCTATGGACAGGAGAACGAAGGTGGACGTGTTTGAGGAGATAGGACGGGAGTACACCCCGGGGCTGGAACGATCCAGGGAGTATCGCGGAAGCTGGGTGTTCATCGGCGGTTGGTCCGGCAAGCCTTGGTCAACGCGGTTCCGCCGGAGCGGAAGCAACCGGTTCGGAGTCATCCGAGTTTGGGGCCAGTGATGGAGTTCATCGATGCTGTCTTGATTGCCGATGAGCAGGCTCCGAAGAAGCAGCGTCACACAGCGCGGCGGATCTGGCAGCGGATTCGGCAGGAGCGCCCTCAGGCGAGCGTCAGTGAGGCCACGGTTCGCCGCTACGTGCAGCACCGCAGACAGGAACTGGGGCAGGCACGGCGGGAGACGTTCATTCCGCAGATCTATGACTGGGGCGTTGAAGCGCAGGTGGATTGGTATGAAGCGATCGCTGAGTTTGCCGGCGAGACGCGCAAGGTTTATGGATTCTCGATGTGCTCGATGGCAAGCGGCGGAGCGTTTCACGTTGCCTATTATCACGCTACGCAGCAGGCCTTTCTCGAAGCTCACGAGTTGGCGTTTCGCTATTTTGGTGGCGTCTTCCGGTTGCTGCGCTATGACAACCTGAAGAGCGCTGTGAAGAAGATCCTGCGCGGTCGCCAGCGGGAAAGACGGAGCGGTTGATAGAGTTCCGTTCGCACTGGGGCTTTCAGACAGATTTCTGCAACCCGGCTCGTGGCAACGAGAAGGGCGGCGTGGAAGGCGAGGTGGGCTACTTTCCGCGCCCACCTTGTGCCAGTTCCTCGCGTGAAGGACTTGGCGGAGTTGAACGCGTTGTTGCTCGATGGTTGTTTGCAGGACTGGCAGCGGAGGATCGCAGGCAAGACGATGCTGGTGGGTGCGGCGATGGAGATTGAACGCCCACACCTGTTGCCGCTGGCGGAGGAAGGCTTTGAGTTGGCCGAGACCAGTTTCCCAACGGTGGACGGCAAGGGCTGCGTCAAGGTCCGCACGAACTGGTACTCGACTCCAGTGAAGCCAGGGAGCCGGGTTCAGCGCGGCTACTTCCGGCCTACGTTGAGGTTTGGCAGGAACGGAAGCTGGTGGCACGTCATGAGCGCAGCTACGGTCGGTACGTACAGGTGTTGGATCTGGAGCACTATCTCGACGTGTTACAACGCAAGCCGGGTGCTCTAGCAGGTTCGCGTCCGTTGCAGCAGTGGCGTGACAACGGGCACTGGCCGGAGAGCTTCGACCGGTTATGGCAGAGTCTGGAACGCCGCGAAGGCAAGCAGGCGGTACGCGAACGATGATCGAGTTGTTACAGCAAGGGAGCAAGTACGGCTGGGAGAAGCTGAAGCTGGCTGTTCAGGAAGCACTGGACATCGGCTGCACCGACGCAGCAGCCGTGCGGCATCTGCTGGTCTTTGGAGAGCTGACCCATGTGCCGGTGGAACGTCTCGCGCTGAGCGAGTTGGATCGCTACGAGCGTCCGCTGCCAGTAATGAGCGACTACGATCTTCTGCTCGACGAAGTGGCGGAGGTGGCGCGATGAAGCAAGCCACGGAGGCTTTGGAACATGCCAGCGTAAAGCAGTACTGCAAGGCATTGCGCGTCCCCGTGATCGGCGCGAACTTCGTTTCGCTGGCCGAACAGGCCGTGAAGGAGAAGCGTAACCACATCGGCTATTTGGAAGCACTGTTGTCGATGGAAGCAGAAGAACGAGACCGGCATGCGGTTCAGGCGCGTATTCATGATGCGCGGTTGCCGCGGATGAAGACGCTGGAGGAGTTTGACTTCAACCAGGCGCCGCACATTTCCGCATCTAAAATTCGCGAACTCGCAGAGGGCGGCTACATCGAACGCGCCGAACCCGTGGTTCTGATGGGCGAGTGCGGCAGTGGCAAGACGCATCTGGCCACGGGGTTGTGTGTGGCTGCCTGCCGCCAGAAACGAAGGGTACGCTTCACTACAGCGGCCAACCTTGTTAACGAGCTGGTCGAAGCGCAACAACACAACGCGGTGCGCCGGGTGCTGGCGCGATGGATGCGCTACGACGTGATCGCTCTTGATGAAGTCGGCTACGTGCCACTGGCCGAAATCGGTGCGGAGTTTCTGTTTCAGGTCATCGCAGAAAGAGCCGAACGCGCTTCGATCATCGTGACCACCAACCTGCCATTCTCCGAGTGGACACAGGTGTTTCCAAACCCGAGGCTATGCAAAGCTCTGCTGGACCGGATCACCGACCGCGCCCACATCATCGAGACGGGCACGGACTCATACCGATTCCGTCGGACCTTGGAGGTGCGCAAGAAGAAAGGAACCAGAGGTGGCGACGCCGTCGTTACTGCCTCCGCTACGACCTAAACGCGCTGTCCTGCGGACAGCGCAGGTCTCCGCTCCGGCAGCAACGACGCTCACCCACTGCCGGGCAGAGAATCATCAACGGAGGGTGGGCCAAATGAAATGAGCACAGGTGGGCCAAGTCAGGTTGTCAAAAGCATTTCTGAGAGGAAATCACCGGGTGGCGCTGTGAAGTCGATACTAGAGAGGGGCAGGGGGAACAATGTGAACTACTGCGCTCCGGTCTTTTTCTTTCATAACTCGACATCTTCACTCTTTTCCCGACTCCCTGCGACCTTTTCGATCACCGGCGGCGTAAATTCACCTGTTAAGACGCGTCGCTCTATACTAGTCAAAAGTAGGGAGTAATTAATGACCTACTGCGATCACCTACCTACCTTGTTCGACTTCCGCACCTTCCACCTCGGCCCGGGTTTCTGGGCCTCAGTTCCCGCTGACAGGGCCGCCGACCTTCTCCGCCACCACATGCGCCGAGCTTGGCAGGTGATCGTTGACTACAGCCTACCTGTACCGGCCACACTCGACCGCCTAGAGTTGGCCGTCATGCTGGGAGTCGAGGCGGAGATGCTGTTTTTCCATGCCGCTGTCTTTGAGCCGTGTGCGGAAGATCGCGATCATTTCTTCGCCGATTTTCTTAGGCGCTCGTTGCAGCCTGTCCCAGTCTTCCTGCAATAACTGGTCTGGCCAGAAATCACCCGGGGCAAGCAGCTGATTAATTAATTTAAGAAATATTCCTGCGGGACCTTGCTGCAGCGTTTGGCTCGGCGGCTCAAGGGCGCAAGCTGGAAATTGAAAACCAGCACCACCCAGGAGATTCCCACATGAATATCGCCGAGCACGTCGAGTTTAACGAACTGCCCACGGAATGCAAGTACCTACTTATGATCGCTGCAATGGGAGCCAGCCTGTCGATCGGGGACAGACGCCGCCACTCTGACGACACCCTTGTATCCCTCGCCAGCGGCTTTTGGAATGACTCTCATCTTGACCAATCTGACGATTGGTAATTTGAACCGTATCACCGACCTGTTATGTGCATGGCTTCGATCAACCCGGATGACTCAAAACTAGTCGGCTCCACCTCCGGGCACGATTCATGTGCCCTTAACCCGGGAAAGGGGTGTGTCTGCATGAACGCCCCGCTCCATTTCTCACATCCTCCGCCTCTCCGCGCGCGACCGCCAGTTCATACTCATGGGCCTGAGCTGGATCGGCGCCAACTCCCGTCTCAGCCGTTGTGGGAGCCAGCGGCCTTATACTCGTCCGGATCTGCTCTGGGCGCGGGGCTTCGATCGGGGTAAATACGACCAGTACTTGATGGATCGCATTCTTACGCTCCACGCAAAGATTGCAAGGCTCAAGGCAGGCGGACGGCTGCGACTCGCAACATCGGTGGAGTTTGCGATTTGCTCACTGGCCGTTCGAATTGCAGTTACGCGCCATCGTCACGGCCACCAACTTCTACAGATTGCCGGGGTCGATGGCGCATCAGCCCGCCTGCTGCAGCGCCTTGAAGTCGCACGCAAACGCGCGAAGCGTTCCGAGATTCGGCAGGTCGGAGCGAGTGGTTATCACGAGGCAGCTGATGCCTGGCGTGAATTTTCCACCTGGTTGCGGGTCCATCTGCTCGACTGCCCGTGCAAACAGAAACGCCGGACTCCACCACGCCGTTACAGCCGAGCCCTCGTCAAGCAGTTTACGCAGTGGGCCCGGGCCGAGCTGATCGACCGGAAACACGAGCTGCCCGCAGAGCATGAACTCCGAAGGCTCGTTCGCCTCTGCCTTCGTTACGTCCGCCGGGGTCGTTCGCGGCTTTAGCCTCTGCGACCTCTCACCCATGACAAGATCACGGCAGCGGCACATTTTTGCAATTTTGTGGTTCTTAACGAAGAAAAAGCAGAAAGAAAGAAGGGGACGAAATGAAGAAAAACAAAAGTACATCGCGCAAAGTGCCTGGCACTACAACCAGACAATCGAGTCCGTGGAAACAAACGGCTCGAACTCATCTGCTGGGTCTTAGACGAAGGCAAATCACGGCGCAGAATTGCAGCCGAACTCGGCTTCGATGAGGGCACCGTGCGACAGAGCATCAAAGATTCTGCAGCTTCCAAAGTCGTCGCTGACCCTATCCTGGAAGGAGCACCGGCGGCGAAGTACATCCGTGCTGAACGTCGCCAAGCATTGCAGAACGCGCAGCAGCTACAGCTTGCTGCAGAGAAGGAAGCCGCCCTTAGATCCAAGCGGCGGCGGCTTTCCGAGGAAAAGCAGACTGACTGCCACAGCGATGCGTTGGCAAGATTTATTCTTCGTTCGATGCGAGATAAATGGGCCGGTGGCTATGCCGAACAGCTGATGAGTGAGGTGGAGAGGGAAAACAGGGACGTTGCAGACCGGCTGGTAATACCATCGTCAAATCCTTCTAAGACACTCGCGCTTTGCGGGCGGGGCAAGGAGACCTGGAGACGGTCCAGAGATGATTACATTCTTCGGCCAACGTGTTGGGATTGGCACTGCCGCTGATCGCACCTGAGTCGGCCATCCGCTGCCGGCATCAAGAAAACAATGAACGCCATTGAAAACCCTCGCCAGTATCTCCCGGAGCTTCGCTCGTAGGCGGATTATATAATATGACGACGTGTCTAAGAAAGGTTCGGCGCCGCCACGGGACAAACGCTCGAAGTCGGATCTCGAACTGTTCGTGCTCGCCCTGGTTCAGCGCGGCATTAATTCAGCGTATCTGTTGCTTTCCGCTGGCATCTCGCAGGGAGCGGCATTCCAGTTCTGGATCGACTCGAAAACTCAGGCTATGTCCACCGGGGAAAGCCTGGCCCCAGAGGTCGGACGGAATTCAAGCTCACGTCCGCCGGGCGACGACACCTGCAAGCGGGATGGAAACCGCTGCTGGAGTCTCCGGCCTCAGGAGACATCGAGACCGTCCTGCGCTCGACTAGCCTGGCTCTCCTGTCGGGCGCTGACATAAAGTCGTCTCTATTTACATGAAGCGCGCTGCCGATGAAAAGGCGACAGAGTCGAAGAACTGGAAAGCTGAAGCCAAAGAAGCCAAGGCAGCCCTTACCGATGAACCTGACGCTGGTCTTTATGCATGGATGCTGGCGATGCAAGCGACAACACGATTGGCGGCAGAGGCAAAACTTCTTCGTCAGCTGGCAACTGCACTAACCAACGCTTCTGACGCCGACCACAAGTACCCGGAAAGCTGTGTATCAAGGCTCCTTCAGCCTTTGCACACCTCCCGGTGGCCACCTGGATCTATATAGGGTAACCACCCGTTTACCGAGAATTAGGCATACGACGGTAAGACCAACGTGTGACCGACCGGGACGGGATGGCCTGCAGTGCCGGCGCACGAAGGCGGAGGCGAGGTATTTAGAGTTGCCCCCCTTTCACGCCGAAATCAGGCACCCCTGACCTAAGGGTTTTTACCTATACCGTTGCAGTGCGGTCTCAAGCAAAATGACTTTAGAGAAATGTCACTTCAAATGGGCTGATAGACAACAGCCAAGCTAAATAGCCGGAGTTAATGCTGTAGGCGACTCCAAACCTTGCCAGGGACCAGACGTCGGCGATCCCACCAATCAAAGAAAACAAATTCATAGAAAAATGCGCAGCAATGCGCGTGGAGTTGTCATATGCAAGAAACATCTCTCTTGTGGACCGATAGGTCCCGGAACCCTGCGAACTCATCTGGAGGCAGCAAGTGATGATGCAACCTTCAGCCCATCCCACCAAGACAGTGGTTTTGGCATTCATACCACTTCTTTCGGACCAAGAAATTGCCGACATCCTTATCATGACCGTAGAGTGGGTCCGATCTCATGCCACTGAGATTCCCGGACTCGAGCGCCTCGGCATGTATTACCGATTTCACCGCAAGCCGATTGAGCAATGGCTAGGCAGCCTCGATCGCCTCCTCGAGGCTGAACAGGTCGCCGCGCTCCTGAAAGTTGAGACCAGCTGGGTGTACGCCAACGCTGATCAGATCCCTGGCTTTCTGCGCCTTGGCCGCTACGTTCGGTTCCGTCCCACGGTCTTTGCGCAGTTCCTCAGCGGGTCTGAGGCTTGCCAATGATCGTCTTTACCCCCACAATGAGGCCACGGCTGAGGCATCGCGGAAAGGTCAAAGCGGTGCGAAACAAATACCAACGTCCCACACTTCGGGACGTTGGCAGTAAGTGGAAAGTGACATATTGGGACTACAGTTCAGGCGAGCCGAGACATCGTTCAAAGGTCTGGGCGAAGAGCGTCGCGAGCACACAGCGCGAGGCTCAGACGTTTGGCCGACGATTTCATCCAAGAGGTGAATTCGAAGAACAACGACCGCGGCTGCAGTCCTCTGATGACAATACCGTGGCCGGTCTGGAAAAGAAATGCACGGAACTGACCTGGCCGCTTCTCAAAAAGCCGACTCGTATGAACTACGGCTACTTCTTCGGCAAGTATTTGATCCCGACGCTCGGGAGCAAGCGAATGGATGAGCTGAGCACCATGGAGTTGCAGGCGTTCTTCAACTCGTTTATCGGCAAGCTGTCAAGGGCGGAGTAAAACCAGGCCAGTGTGGCGGAGTAAAAGTAGGCCAGTAGGAGTTAGCAGTTGTGAGGATTTGCGGGGAGAAGGGCGCTCTGGAGCGTAGCGGAAGCGGCCCTTCTCCCCGCAGCGCGTGCGGCGTCGGGGAGCAGGGTCTGGCGGTTAGCGGCGGATGGTGGTCTCGTTTGCGGCGGCTCTGCTTGAGGCGGTAGCTGTCGCCGTTCATCTCCAGGATGTGGACGTGGTGGGTGAGCCGGTCGAGCAGGGCGCCGGTGAGGCGTTCCGAGCCGAGGACCTCGGTCCATTCCTGGAAAGGCAGGTTCGTGGTGATCAGGGTCGAGCCGCGTTCGTAGCGTTGGCTGAGCATCTCGAAGAGCAGTTCGGCGCCGGTCTTGGACAGGGGCACGAAGCCCAGCTCATCGACGATGAGCAGTTCGTAGCTGGCGATCTGCTTCTGGAAGCGCAGCAGCTTCTTCTCGTCACGAGCCTCGATCAGCTCGCTGACCAGGGCGGCAGTGGTGGTGAAGCGCACGCGATGGCCACGCTGGCATGCGGCCAGGCCGAGAGCCAGGGCGATGTGCGTCTTGCCGGTGCCGCTGTTGCCCAGCAGCAGCACGTTCTCGCGGCGGGCGAGGAACTCGCATCGCGCCAGTTCCAGCACCAGGGTTTTGTTCAGCGATGGGATGGCGAGGAAGTCGAAGCTGTCCAGGGTCTTGACGACTGGGAACTTCGCCTGCCGGATGCGGCGTTCGGTGGCCCGGCGCTCGCGGTCCAGCAACTCCAGTTCGGTCATGCGCAGCAGGTAACGTTGATAGTCCACCTGCTCGACGGCGCACTGCCGCGCCACCTTGTCGTACTCGCGCAGGATGGTGGGCAGCCGCAGTTCCTTCAGGTGATGCTCCAGCAGCAACTGCGGCGTGTCGGCTGTATGGGTGGCAGTGTGGTGGCAGTAACCTCACGCCGCTCATGCGCATACCTCCACCAGTAGCGTCATGTAATCGGCGGCCTGCGTGGTGCGCACCTGAGCCAGCGGCAGGTGGGGATAGTTCTCCATGTCCAGCCGCGGCGGTCTTCGCTCGATGCGGCACAGCAGCAGATGTCGCACCGCATCGAAGCTGATCGTGCCCAAGCTGCAGGGCATCTTCGATGGCGCGAGTTACTTCTGCGATGGTGAAGGTCTCCATCAGCCGCAGCACCTGCACATACTCGCGGCTGCCATGCTTCCTGCAGCCGTGCTTCCAGCAGACGCCGCAGCTGGCGAAGCACTCCGGCAACTGCCAGCCGGCCAGCGGCGCGGCCTGATCCAGCGCCCGCGTCTTCTGTTCGAGCAGCGCCAGATAATGCAGCGGATCGAAGACCACCGCCTCGCGTTCATAGCTGCGCTGGTGCCGTGCGATGACTTCGCTGGCGCAGGCGATCACCACTTCATGCACGTAGCCCTTCACCAGCACCTGGCGATGTCCATACTGCGGTTGGCACCGAGTAGTCGTTCGCGCGATAGCGGACCAGCGACAGCGAACTGACCCGCGCCGCGATCTTCTCGCAGGCTTCGTAGGGAGCCGCAGGCAACGGCAGCATCGCCGCACGGTCACGCTCGAAGCGTTCGCCGATCGTCTCGCTGTGACCGCGCAGCCGCCGCTCGCGTCGCTTCCGGCACTCGCGCTTCCAGATGCGCGTTCAGCTCTTCCCAACTGCTCACGCGCGGAATCGGAACCATGAAGTTCCGCCGTGCATAGCCGACCAGTCCTTCGACCTTGCCCTTATCGTTGCCCTTGGCCGGACGGCCGAACTTATCGGCAAACAGATAATGGCTCTGTAACTCGGAGAAGGCCCGCGTCTTCTGCCGCTCCTCGCCGCCCAGAATCTTCGCCACCGCGATCTTGGTGTTGTCGTACAGAATCCGCGTGGGCACGCCGCCGAAGTAAGCAAAGGCTCGCACATGGCCTTCCAGAAACGCCTCCGTCGTCTCGGCCGGAAACGCCACCACGAAACAGTCATCGGAGTGCGGCAGGTCCATCGCCAGATAGTGCGCCTTCTGCTCCACCCCGGCCATCACCACCAGCGCTTCGCCGAAGTCCGCCTGCGCCTCGCCCGGCGGATGCGTCAGCGGCACGAACATCTCCCGGACCGCAGCTTCGCCGTGCGCACGTAGTCCTTCACGATGGTGTAGCCGCCGGTGAACCCGTGCTCTTCCTTCAACCGCTCGAAGATCCGCTTGGCCGTGTGCCGCTGCTTCGGCGGCGTGCTGCTTGTCGTCGTCCAGAATGGCGTCGATGACGCCCAACCACGGCCCCAGCTTGGGCCGCTTCATTGGCTGCTGCCGCTGATAGCCGGGAGGCACCGCGTACTGCAGCATCTTCCGTACCGTCTCGCGCGCAAAGCCAAACTCCCGCGCTACTGCCCGCTGACTCCTGCCCTCAACCAAACCGCTCGCCGAACCCGCCCATAGATCTCCACCTTGAACATCCCTCCGGTGTTCCATGAACTCCTGCTTGCGCAAACCAGCTCACGAAACCAAAATCCGGCGGACTACTTTTACTCCGCCGCAACGCTCCGCTCACGCGGCGCGCTGTGGCCTATTTTTGCTCCGGCGCTCATAGCCTTTGGATGGCAAGGGAGTCATGAAGGCGGCTCTCAGCCAAATCTGGGAAAGGACGAAATTCCAGAAACCTGAGGACTTCGTCTTTGCCACCCGAACCGGAACACCAACGGAGCGAAGGAACGTGTTGCGGCATTTGAAAGACGCAGCAAAAGAACTGAAGCTCTCTAAAGGAGTTGACTTCCGCAGCTTCCGTACCATGCACGCTAGCTTGATGCGTCATACCGGTGCGCGGGCAGAAGTGACCCGTGACAACATGGGCCACTCAGAATGTGCAACGAGTCTTGAAATATATTCCAAGACTTGGTGGAACGAACGCGAGGCAGCCGTGTCTGCGGTGGTCGAACTGGTGATGAAGTCAGATGAGAAGAAGGATGGGGAGGAGAATCAGCAGCCGGAGCTCGATCCGCGCCGGATGCTCTTCAAGGCGGACGCCAAGGCTGCGCAATTGGCGCCCCAACTAGCGCCCCGGCACCAGTAATGGTGCACATGAAGCCTGGCGTTTGGTTGTAAGTGATTGATTTTAATGGTCGGGGAGAGAGGATTTGAACCTCCGACCCCCTGGTCCCGAACCAGGTGCTCTACCAGGCTGAGCCACTCCCCGACTGTCGAAAAAGCGCGACTTTCGCCGCGTCAAACACATTATAACAGAGCAGGGAGCCCTGCAAAAAGGCGTGCAGGCATTTCGTCAATCCATCGCCTTTTATCTACCCGCGCAAGATTAGATTTGGGTCGGTGGCCGCTGTCCTCCGCCTTCATAACGAGTGCTCCGCGGCTCGCCGATGAGGAACCTTTACAGCCTTGTGCATCTGTTCCGGGACGTCTTCCGGCATGGAGAGAGGCCGCGAGTAGCTGTAAGCCTTCAGCTGCCCAGTTTGCCTAGCCCCATTCCGATGACATAGGTTACGACGCCTTCTACCGCACCGATGGCTGTCATCTCGAACCCGCTGCCCCACCAGGAACGAACCGTTATCAATGACTTAGCTGCGCCCACCGCAAAATGTGCTGCAAGTGAAATGGCGGCCGAGATGATCACTGCCGGATATCCACTCAAAAAGAAAAAGGGAATAATTGGCACAAAGGCGCCCAATGCCGTTGAAATCGCGCCGGAGACTGCCGAAGTCATTGGATTGCTCAAGGCTTCTTCGGTTGAGTTCAAACGCTCGGAGGCCAGCGCGCGAAGCATCTGTTCAGGGTCTTTGCTTATATGTTCCACCACGCGGTCGGCGTCTTCTTGGGGTAGGCCCTTGACCTGGTAGTAGAGTGAGAGCAGTTCGCGAGCTTCAAGGTTGTTCGTCTGAATGGCTTCGCGCTCACGCCCCAGTTCCGCTTCGTAGATTTCACATTCGCTCTTGGCTGCAAGATATGCTCCGGAGCCCATGGACAGCGCGCTCGCGACCATGCCTGCAATTCCCGCGAGCAGCACGTAGTGTGAATTGCCCAAGGTTGCACCGGAAACCCCCGACACGATCCCGAAGATGGCGCCCAGTCCGTCGTTCACTCCGTAGATGGCGTCGCCAATCCAACCAGCGGCCTGCCTGCCGGAGTTGGATCGCTTCGCCAGCAGTTCGGCGATGACTGACTTCGCTTCAGTCTGCACCTCGGCGACGGCGGCTGCCGGGTAGTGATCGCGGATCAGATCGCCGAGTTCGCGATAGTGTTCCTGCTCGTCTTCAATTACCTGGCGCAGTATTTCGATGCTCGCCTGATCGCCTAACTCCTCTAGTTGTTTTCCATAATGTGCAATGGCGCGGCTCTCGTCGATTTCCAGTCGGCGCAGCGCCATGCCTGGGCCGCCTATGCGGTTGGCCAGCGTATCGGCCTCACCTGTGGGCTTCCCGTGATACCGCGGCAGTTCGCCGCCGAGTTCGCGAATTCGCTTTCCCCACTGCGCAGCGTGGTGTGCCTCCGCCTCGGCCATGTTGCGCAGAATGCGTTTGCGGATCGGGTCCGCATCGTGTTCCGCGAACGCATTATAGGTGTGGAAGCCGCGCATCTCCACTTGCCAGTTCTCGGAAAGCGCGTCAAGAATCTTGCTTATAGCGGGATCTCTCATCACCGGCCATGATAAACTCGCCCGGCAAAACCGACAATCCATCATCACTGGTACGGCTTTGCGGCAGTGGCTCCCTACCTGCTCGTCGTGCCCGGCCTCACCATCTTCGCGGGGTCCACAATGCGATCGAACTCCTCCGCGCTCACATGGCCCAACTCCAGTGCGGCGTCCTTCAGCGTAAGATCATTCTTCATCGCATGATGAGCGATTTCGGAGGCCTTGTCGTATCCGATCAACGGAACCAGCGCGGTCACCAGCATCAATGAGCGCTCCACGCTCTCTTTCAGTTTGCGCAAGTTCGGTCGGGTTCCTTCCACCAGATGTTTACGGAAGTTCGTACACCCATCTGCCAGGATCGTAATTGAGTGCATAGTGTTGTAGATCATCAGAGGCTTATAAACGTTCATCTCCAGGTATCCGCCCGCGCCGCCAAAACCCACTGCAACATCGTTTGCCATCACCTGCACGGCGATCATCGTGAGCGCTTCCACCTGCGTTGGGTTCACTTTTCCAGGCATGATCGAAGAGCCGGGTTCGTTCTCGGGAAGTATCAACTCTGAAAAGCCGGCGCGCGGCCCGCATGCCATCAGGCGGATATCGTTGGCGATTTTGTACAGCGATACGGCCAGCGTGCGAAGGGTGCCGGAGAGTTGCACCAGCGCATCGTGCGAACCCTGAACTGCAAACTTGTTCGGCGCGCTGACGAAAGGCAGTCCGGTCAAGCGCGCAACTTCCTCCGCGGCAGCTTCGGCGAAACCTTCCGCTGCGTTGATTCCGGTGCCCACCGCCGTGCCGCCCAGCGCCAGCCGATAGACTCCCTTCAGCGCGTCGCCGATCCGTTCCAGGTCGTCTGCCAGCAGCTCCGCATAGCCGGACCACTCCTGCCCCAGGGTCAGTGGCGTCGCGTCCTGCATGTGAGTTCGCCCAATCTTGAGAATGTCTTTCCACTCTTCGGCTTTTGCGGCGATCGCATCGTGCAGTGCCCCCAGCGCCGGTACCAGCTTCTCCTTGACCTGCAGGGCTGAGGCAATGTACATCGCCGAAGGAAACGTGTCATTGGAGGACTGCGACATGTTGACGTGATCGTTGGGATGTACGGGAATCTTGCTGCCCAGTGCTGTCCCGGCCAGTTGGCAGCAGCGGTTCGAGATCACCTCGTTCATGTTCATGTTGAACTGCGTACCGCTTCCGGTCATCCACACGTGCAGTGGGAACATATTCTGGTGCTGCCCCGCCAGAATTTCGTCGCAGACCTGAACGATCAATCCATGCACATCGCCGCTCAACCGCTTGCCGGCGTAGTTTGCATTAGCTGAAGCTTTTTTCAGAATGGCGAATGCCGCGATCATCTCACGCGGCATCAAATCCCGGCCGATGCTGAAGTATTGGATCGAGCGTTGCGTCTGCGCGCCCCAAAGCTTGTCGGCGGGAACCTCGACTTCACCGAGGCTATCGCGTTCCTTTCGCGTCATCTTGCTGCTCCGTTTGTCTTTGATGCACACCGCGCCGTGGCGCCGCATTCAACTTAAGTGCGTCTCACCAAAGATTTATTTGGCGCAGCAAATTCTATCATTCGCCAATCAGGCCGCACCCGCGTGAGTGGTAGGCCGCAGCGATCGCTCGCTCTCTCCGGCTGGGCCGGAACGCCGCGCAATCCACGTGTCCAGAGCAAACCATCCGGCTCCAAAAATCAGGATCAGCAGCGCAGCAAAAAGAAACGTGTACGGTGCAGCACCGTAAAATTTTCCGGGGTCGTTGAATATCGACATCAATGCCTCGCGGTCCGCCGTGAAATAGGCTGCCGCCATGTCTACCGCAAGCACCAGTCCCGTGAGTCGCGAGGCCAATCCCAGAATCAGCAGCACGCCTCCGACAACTTCAACGGCGGAGACAAACAATGCAGTCGGCCCCGGCGCAGGAATTCCCAATGATGCGAAAAACTGCGCGACATGAGCCAGGTTGTGCAGCTTTCCCCATCCCGTCTGCATGAACTGCCAGCCCCAATAAAGGCGCACGAACAGCAGCAACGGTGACTGCGCCCATGAGACCAGCCAACCGAACCCACCGTACGCTTTGGCGTACGCGCGCGTGATCGAACTCATCTTGCTTCCTCGCTTTCCGGTGTGCTGGGCTTGCAAAACCAGCCGAGAGCGCCAAACAACGCAAAACTACTCTGAACGTGCTGTTGACATTGCTCGGCCGTGAGCGCCGATTCCCCATAGGCAAGCTCGATCGCCTCTGCGATAGACGCTCCCTGCGCCAATGCACTCGCCAGCCGGAACATTTCAGCATCGAGCCGCTTGTAGTGCACTACCAGTTCGCAGCGATGGACCGCAAGATAGACAGGGCTTGCGGATTTGGCGCGAGCAATTCGCTTTTCGCCCACTCCGCGCGGCACGCCGCCGTTGCGTCCGGCAGATTTGCGAACTTCCAGCAGAAGCCTATCGACTTCATGCCCGGTCTCGATCAACCGCAGATGCGGCTGAAGCCGTAGCGTGCTCTCAGGCGCGAGCGCGGCAACATCGGCAGGACTCAACCGCTCATCTTCGGCCGCATCGAACGACTCGATATGCGCCCACTCCAGCTTTGCCATATCCAGCGCGGCGGCGTAATGTTCTCCCACCAGCGCCGGATTCCGCTCCATCCACGCCGCCAGATGTTTTCCCAGGTCACGCATGGTGAATGACCGCGATGGGCAATCGTCCAGATAGCTGCGGCGCAGCCGTTCGAATCGCTTTGCGCCAACCACCGCGCGCACTCCCGGAAAGTCCTCGCTGAACGCATCCAACACACGCGACCAATAGGAGCGGCTATAAATCTCGAGCCGCTCAAAACTGGTCAGGCGCGAATTCGGCTTTACCAGTGCGACCGCATCCTCCGCGCCGCCGCGCTTCAGATTGTCGCGGGTGCTCAGCGGCTGCATCACCGCCCGTGCCATCGTGCGCTGGAACTCCAGCAACGCGGTCATACCTGCACTCCCGCCAGCTGGCAGACCTGCTCCACCTTCGCCGCGCCGGTAACTGCGTCCAGATATTTCTTGGCTTTCATCGCCTCGCCATGGACTTCTTCAAACGGAGGAATGCGATCATCCCATTCCAGCAGCGTCGCCGTCGGTCCCGTTCGTCTCAGCGCCCGCTCGTAAAGCTTCCACACCGGGTCAATCACCGGATGATCGTGCGTATCAAGGATGAAGCGCTCGTATCGCGAATGTCCGGCAATGTGCATCTGCGCCACCCGCTCAGCAGGGATGTAGTCCACGTACTCTGCCGGATCGAACTCGTGATTGATCGAGCTGACGTAAATGTTGTTGACGTCGAGCAGAATCCCGCAGTCCGCTTGCTCCACCACCTCGGTCAGAAACTCCCACTCCGTCATCTCCGAATCATGAAACTCGGCGTAGCTGCTCACGTTTTCCAGCACCACCGGAACTTCCAGAAAGTCCTGCACCAGCCGGATATTATCCGCCGCAACCTTGGCCGCCTCCCATGTGTATGGCAGCGGCAGCAGGTCGTGCGTATAGCGTCCATCCACGCTGCCCCAGCACAGATGATCGGAGAGCCAGGGCGTTGCCGTGCGGCGCACCAGCCGCTTCAGCCTCTTCAGATGCTCCCGGTTCAGCGGCTGGGACGAGCCAAAGTACATCGAGACTCCGTGCTGCACAACCTTGTACTGCTCCAGAATCTGGTCGAGGGTCGCCAGCGGACGCCCACCGTCGATCATGTAGTTTTCCGAGATGATCTCGAACCAGTCCACCACCGGCTTCTTCTCCAGAATGTGCTGGTAGTGCGGAATTCGCAGTCCAATTCCAATTCCGTATTCGGTGAAGCCGTTGAATCGATTTGCCGGCATCGACGCACCTTTCTTGCCTGGAAATCACGGAGGACCGGCCTACGCCGGCCCCCGTATGTTTGTGCCGAGCGTTGCGTTAGACCGCCTTGTTCGATCCGTCGGTGGCGCAACCGCCCTTGCCCTTGCAGGAGTTCTTGCCCTTGCAGCCGTTGTCGCCCGTCTTGCAGCCGCCCTTGCCTTTGCAGGAGTTCTGGCCTTTACAGGCGTGCTTGTCGGTCTGCGGATCGTCGAAGCTGGACGCAGAGGACAGGCCCATGGCGCGCGAGATGCTGCTCGCCCCGGAGTTGCTGTTCGTGGTGGCGGCGGCCGGAATAGTGGTGGCGCCCGTCAGCAGGCCTGACATGGCAGCGGTCATCAGCAGAGACTTCATCGTAGCTTTGGTCATCGGGATCTTCCTTTCAAAGAAAGTTTGTGATGGTTGTGATCGGCGTTTGCTGCCGACCGGCATTGCCTCGTAACGCCAATGTGACGCGCCGGAGGAGGAGAAGTTACAAGAGCAAATGAAAATCATTTCCAACTATTATTTTTCCTGCACTGTAACTTTGTAGGCGATATTCGCGTCTCCTTGGTGTAGTGATGAATGTCGTAGCGATGAATTCCGCTCCGTAAGGCAGGCCGGTGAGTTCAGCAACGGACGAAAACGCAAAGCCACCCGACTCTGATGCCGAGAGAATCGCGCGCGAAGCCGCCATCATTGCCCGAATCCTCGGCGGAGAGCGTGAACTGTTTCACGACCTCATCCGTCCTTACGAGCGCGGACTTTACCAAGCCGCCTATTCGGTCATTCAGAATCAGTCCGATGCCGAGGACGTTACACAGGATGCCGTAATCAAGGCCTACCAGGCTTTGAAGAACTTTCGCGGGGAAGCCAAGTTCAGCACCTGGCTGATGGCAATTACCCTGAATGAAGCGCGCAGCCGATGGCGCAAAAACAGTGGAGAGCAGCTCGATTACCTCTCCGACTCAGAGGAAGACTCGACCGGCGACTACACCCCGTCGGTACTCGCCGATTGGCGCTACATTCCATCGCAGGAGTTGGAGCGGAAGGAGCTGCGGCAGGCCCTGCAAACGGCAATTGCAAAGCTCTCGCCCGAGTATCGCGAGGTGCTCATCTTGCGCGACGTGCGCGGCATGAGCATTGCTGAAACCGCGGCGGCCGTCGGAGTCAATGAGGGTTTGGTAAAAGTCCGTCTCTTCCGCGCCCGGCTCTCAATGCAAAAGTTGCTCGCACCGGAATTAGCTCCAAAGCAGCGTGGACTCATGGGGTGGCTGACCCGAAAAGCTGGTGGCCAATGACACTGAATTGCAAACACGTATGGGCGCAGGTCTCCGATTACATCGATGGCACGGTGACCCCGGAGATGAAGGCGGACATCGAGCGCCATCTCGCCCACTGCCGGTACTGCTCCGCCGTGCTCGATTCCACCCGCAACATTCTCGTGCTGGTCGGCGATGAGCGCACCTTCGAGTTGCCCGTCGGCTTTGGTGAGCGTCTGCACGGACGCCTGCAGGCATTCATGGAAACCTCAGACATGAGTGGATAGGAATGAAAAGCGTGCGGTGCTAAGGCCATCCGCCGCCGACTGTTCTGTATGGGTGTTCGGCCCAAAATGCAATATCGGCCTTGGCATTCACCAAGGCCGCACCTGCATGAATCAGATCTCTACATCTACTGCGCTGCCCGCCGCTTCGCAAGTTGGGCCATCACGGCTTTCATCTGCTCGCGGTGGGCCGCTACCAGCTTTCGTCCGTCCGGCGTTGCGTCGATCAGCTTCTCCAGGTTCGCGGCAAAACGCGGCGAGTAAGCCGCCCGAATGTCCGGTAGCAACGGCTCGAGCTTCGCAAATACTCCGATCTGTTCGCCATTGCAGTCATGGAAGAATTGCAACCCGATTGCCTCGTTGTGGACCAGCGCCGCCGCCATGTCCCAATACGAAACAACCATGCGCAGATGCCCGCTGTGCTCGCTGAACATCGCAGCGTTGAAATCAGCCAGCGACTGCGGGTGGAACTCCGTGAAAAACCAGTCGCGCGCCTTGCGCATCGTCTCCTCGCGGCGCAGTTCGTACAGCTTCAAAATCAACCCGGCTTCGTCCTGCTTTGACATAAATGGCTCCTGGTGAACTCGCGATCATTCACAGCCTCAAGAGTCTATCAGATGAATTCTCTCCGTCGCCCCGCTGCCTTCGCCAGAGCAGCACCTATCTCCGGCACAAAAAATCGAGAGCGCGGCGGCTCCCGAACCTTAGACACTCGAACCCAGAAACTTTGCACCTCGCCCCTAAAACTCTCTTCGCAGATCGCGACCCAGAAACGCTCAGTAGTTGTCGCGCCGGAAAGCTGTGAATCCGCGCTGTTTTATCATTCGTCCTCTAGTTAGTTTGTGTCATCCACTTATGTCCTGGGAGTTTCACCAACCACCCGTAACATCAGGCCGCTGCCGCCACGAATCAAAAGCTTTCCGTTCGAGCGCAGAGCGATTCTTCCCACCGGCTCTGTTCTTCCCGCATGCACGATCGTCAGCTCCGGATACCCATAGACCCCGCATGCTGAGGAGGAGAACACCCAGAGAGCTTGCTGGATCTCGCCTCCGGAACACCCCCTTGGCGATGACATGAGTGGCGCCAAGGCTCCGCCTTCCAGCAACGCCTTGCCTACCACGGCGTTCGCATCCATCAGTTGCGAGCCGCGAATTGCCACTTCGCCCCCGATTTGGTTCGTGTTCCAGTCATCGGAAGACGTGCCGAGGTCGACTGCGTTGGTCGGCAGTTGCGCCTCTTCAACGTTGAGCGGCCCGGCAATGGCGCGCAGGCTGACGGCGATCGGAATCGCATGTCCCCTCACGCGAAGTGAGTCAAACTGGAAAACTACCTCGTTGGGGGCTGAAGAAACCACGTGGCCTACCAGCTTGGAATGTTCAGGAATCTTGTCGCCGCCCGGCAGAGGAACCTCCTGCATGATGGTGGCATGAATCTGCTTTCCAGGCTTGAGGTGGGAATCGAGGTTTGTCGATAGCTGCACCGGCAAAACGGTGCCGGACGGTGGAGCGGAAGCCGCGAAACTCCATACAACTGCCGCCAACAGGAATAATAGGGGAGTCAAACACCGCAGGTGTTTCATCACATTGCCTCCAGAAATGGTGTGATCGATCGGATGCTGGCAAGTGAAATTTTGCGGACCAACCGCCACTAAGCGGTAATTGTTTAGGCACTGGCGATAACATGTTTCGGGCCGCCAATACTACGCAGAGCACTCCAGCTCCACCTGTCGTTCAGTATCTGTCGCTAGAAATCTTTTCGCAGATCCATTCCCTTGTACATGTCGGCCACAAATTCCCCGTAGCCGTTAAACATCAAGGTATCGCGCTTGAATATCTCGCCGATGCGCCGCTCTCTCGCCTGGCTCCAGCGCGGGTGGTCCACATGCGGATTCACATTGGAGTAGAAGCCATATTCCTGCGCACTAGCCTCGTTCCAGCTAGTCTCCGGCATGGAATTGGTCAGCGTGATTCTCACAATCGACTTTGCGCTCTTGAAGCCATATTTCCAGGGCACCACAACCCGCACCGGCGCGCCATCCTGGTTCGGCAGCGTCTGTCCATAGAGTCCAACCGTCAAAAGCGTCAGCGGATTCATCGCCTCATCCAGCCGCAAACCCTCCTTGTACGGCCAGTTCAGCACGGCGCGCTGCTGTCCCGGCAGTTCACTTGGACGCAGGACACTGGTAAACGCGACATACTTCGCCTTCGCCTTTGGCACCGCGCGATCCAGCAACAGCTTCAACGGATAGCCGATCCAGGGAATTACCATCGACCAGCCCTCCACGCAGCGCATCCGGTAGACGCGCTCTTCCAGCGGCCCAAGCTTGAGCAGGGCGTCATAGTCTAGCTTCTGTGGCTTGTCCACCAGTCCGTCAATCTGCACCGTCCAGGGCTGCGGGTGGAAGCGGTCGGCAAGCTTTGCCGGCCCCTCTTTGTCGGTCGAGAGCTCATAGAAATTGTTGTAATGCGTGATGTCCTGGAGCGGTGTCAGCTTCTCCCCGGTTGTGCTGATCGGGCTCTTCACCGCAGCCAGCGCGCTTCCGGCAAAGGCCTGCACCGAAGGCGAAAGCAACTCCGCAATCTTTTCCCCGGACAAAGCCATCGCCCCCAATCCAGCGGCGGAGGCCAGAAAGCGGCGGCGGTCCATATAAAGCGACTTCGGTGTGATCTCAGATGACTTCGGCTGGTCAATTTTTAATTTCACGACGCTGGTCCTCAACTCTGGTGGTGCCTCTTCTGCCACGTTCGATTGAATACCGGCGAAAAAGTTACAGCGCGCTTCGTATGTTTTCTGCCAGAGCACAACCGCTCGTCGCCTGAACGGGCGCAATGTTGAGGAACGAAGATTGTCAGGAGTGAGAAACGGAAGGAAGCGGCTCAGGCCTTTTTCAGCTCGACCAGAATCTGCCGCGCGATTTCTTTCAGAGTTTCAAATACACCCTGCCCCTGCGAGGCGATCGACTCGAACACCGGCTCCTCGCGGCGGCGTAACTGCTCTTTCATCTGGTCAACCGGGAGCGCATTGGGGAGATCGCGTTTATTCAGTTGCAGTGCGTAGGGGATTGTGGCGAAGTCGTATCCGTGTTCGGCCAGGTTTTGCACCAGATTTTCCAGCGCTTCCACGTTGGCGTCGGCCCGCTCGGCCTGCGAATCGGCCACGAACACCACGCCGTCCACCCCACGCAGGATAAGCTTCCGTGAAGCGTCGTAGAACACCTGGCCGGGAACGGTGTAAAGGTGAAAGCGAGTTTTGAAGCCGCGGATCGTGCCCAGATCAAGCGGGAGAAAATCAAAAAAGAGCGTGCGATCCGACTCTGTCGCCAGCGAGATCATCTTGCCCTTTTGTTGCTCGCCCGTCTTGTCAAAGATGTGCTGCAGATTCGTCGTCTTCCCGCCCAAGCCGGGTCCGTAATAGACGATCTTGCAGTTAATCTCGCGCGCGGCGAAATTGATGAAGCTCAATGAGTCCTCGAGCGTGCCCTGGAACGGCGTCCTGCAAACCGGTTGACGCCGCAATCGGTCGCATCCATTCAAAGCTGGGCTGCGCGGGGAGTTCCGATTGCCGCTGCTGCTGCCGCAACACTGCCGGAGAAAGCAGATACTTGGGTTATATCACAACAGACCGGCCAAGCTTCCGCGATTGTCATCCGTTGCCAGCCCTGTAGTGCCGAATGTCACCTCTCACCTAGATTACGAAAGTGCGATGGTAACCATGCTGCTCAGCCCAAACCTGCTCCCCATCGCGGGGCAGGCTCATTGTCCAAAGCAGCTCATGTTACTTCTGCGGCGCAGGATAGTAGCCGTCGCGAGCATACACCTTCAGGCTGGATCCGTAACCGCTCACCCGAACCTCGATCCTGCGGTAGGAGGTGGACATCGTTGCCGTCGAGTTGTACACCAGCGTGTACTGGCTTCTGGACTGTTCCATCGCTCCACCGTAGGAAGCTTCTATGGCTTCCCTGGTGAACTCCCTGAAGATCTCCCCGCCTGTCGCCGAGGCGAACTTCGGCAGATTGTTGTTGGAGCCCTGGCGAGGCAGACGAACCTTTGCCAGTTTGTCGTAGTATTTGTTCGCCCCCGCATCAACTTGCACGCCATATACGCTTACGTTGTTGGTCAGCAAGACCTTCAAAACGTCGGAATAGCTGGCGCGCGAGCCGTCCTCCCGGCCGTCAGAGACGATAAAGATCACACGGCGGCGTGCTTTCGGGCGGTGGCCCAGATCGAGCGCAGCCTGTAACAGCGCGTCGTTAAGCACCCGCGAAGGCTCCGCCGATTTGGGCACCGCGAGTGCAATTTCACTGTTCTGCGTGCCGGGATCAAAAACCCGTCCATTGACGGATGGTCCGGCCGTCATCGGATTAAAGACATTCGGGCCGGAGCCTCTTCCCTCCAGCGTCTGAACCCGTGACAGGGTCCGGGTCGTGGTGTCGCCCAGTGCAGACAAATAGTCCTGCTGCTGTTTCACCGTATTGCCAAAGGTGTAAATCGAGAGCTCGTCAAACTGGCTGAAGGAGCCGACCAGCGCGGGAAACGTCTCCTGCACCTTGTGCAGCGCGATCTCCGGCATTCCTGCATCGATGATGATTGCCGCGGAAACCGGGAAGGGGTCGCTGGTGAAGAAATTGATCCGCTGCTTCACGCCGTCTTCGTAGACTGAGAAATTATCTTTGGTTAGCCCGGGAAACAGCCTTCCCGTCGCGTCCTTCACCGTGACCGAGACCGGAACGGCGTTGACGTTGACCTTGATAATGCCGCTGGTCTCGTCATATCCACTGCTGGGCGTGTTGGCAACCCGGTTGGATGGCACGACTCGGCCCACCGGAGCGGCTGGCGGTGTGGCGTCCTCTTTTGAGTTCTCGGAAGCCGTATCGGCGGAACTGGCCTCGCCCGACGGTGCCTTCACCTGATCCGTCGGGCTGGCAGGAGCTCCAGCCAAAGGATGATTCGGCGACGGCTCACCTGGAAGAGGTTGCGGAGCAGATTGGGGCTTGGGAGCCTCCGGCAACCCCTGCTGCGCCATACCAGACAGGCAAAGCAGGAGAACGATCGAGAGTAAGGTCGCAAAACGCCATAGGCGCCGCATGGGAATTCCTCCGCGAAGGGCTGTGGCCAATTTCAGAATTGCTAAACTGCAATTCAAAGTCACATTTTGATACTGCAAGAACACTCGCCCAAGCAACTAACTATAATGCCCGTAAGCATGTCCATACTAGACTATGGGCGGACGGTCGAGAAATCATGCTCAGCCAAAGGCAATCAAGAATACCCGTCATCTGCCTCATCGCTCTTTGTTTGATGTCTTGGAGCGCCGCCCAGGCGCAACGTCCTCCCAAAGAGCCGCCCAAGGCTTCCAATGCCCCTGATGACAATAGCGATTCGATCTCCGAGGGCCCCAAACTCCTGGACAAAACCGCCGCGCCCCTGGATCAGTCAGTTGCCACCCTGAAGGTCAACGTCCAGGTAGTGAACCTCTACTTCAACGTCAGAGACAAGCGCGGAGCCCTGATTCCGAATCTGAAAAAAGAGGACTTTCACGTCAGCGAAGACGGCAAGCCTCAAACCATCAAGTACTTCGCGGCAGATTCCAACCAGCCCCTAACCCTCGGCGTGCTGATTGATACCAGCGGCAGCCAGATGCGCGTGCTGCCCATGGAGAAGGAGGTCGGCGCGGCCTTTCTGCGCGACGTTCTCACCCCCAAAGACCTGGCCTTCCTGATCAACTTTGACATCGCCGTTAACCTCATTCAGGACTACACCAACGATCCTTCGCGGCTGCGCCGTGCCATGGAATTGACTCGGATCAACGACGGAGCCGGTAGCGGCTCGGGCGGCATCGCGGGCGCCGGACAAGGCACAATCCCGGTCTACAAACCCAAGGGCACGCTTCTCTATGACGCCGTTTACCTCGCCTCCAACGAAAAGCTGCAGAAGGAGGCTGGCCGCAAGGCGCTCGTGCTGCTCACCGATGGAGGAGACGAAGGCAGCGATGAGACCCTGGCCAACGCCGTAGAAGCCGCCCAAAGAGCTGAGGTCATCGTCTACGTCATCATGATCGCCGACCACAGCTTCAGCTTTCTCTACCAGGGGAACGCAATGAACGCGATGCGCAAACTGACCGACCAGACCGGCGGACGTGTCATCGACGTCGGCGACAATCCCAAGAAGCTGCGCGATGCCTTTGACCAGATCGGCATCGAACTGCGCAGCCAGTACATGATTGGCTACGTCCCCACCAACACTGCTACCGACGGAAAATACCGCAAGATCGAGGCCAAGCCCATCAACCCGGACTATAAACTCCAGGCGAGGAAAGGCTATTACGCCCCGAAAGAATAAATCGCTTTACGCTTTACTGTGAACTCCTCGGTGCATAGTAACCCTTGCGGGCGCGGATTTTCACATTCGACCGCTTGGGCACGTCAATCGAGATCGCGCGATAGCGCCCGTCTGAAACAAAATTCTCCGGCTTATAGGCGATCACATATTGGCTGCGTAACTCGTCCTGAATTTCATTGAAGGCGTCGGAAACCTCTTCCAGCCGCAACGGGAAAAAAACTCGCCCGCCGGTAGCTTCGGCGTACCGCATCAGGATCTTGTCGCCCTTCTTGTCTGAGTCCGTGATGTTCGTGCTGATCACGTAGATGATCACTTCCGCGCGCAGCGCCGCTTCAATGGCTTCCTCGCGGGTATGCCGGCTCTGGTTGTCGTCGCCGTCACTCAGCAGGATGATGGCACGGCGTGCAGCTCCCTGAGTGGGAGCCTTGGCAAGCTTTTCGCACGCTTGGAAAACCGCGTCATGCAATGCCGTGCCGCCCCCTGGTCGCAGAACCCGGACGCCGCGCGCCAGCGCCTCCGTATTGTCCGTATAGTCCTGGGTCAGGTCGGAGAGCGAGTCGAAGCCGATCACAAACGCCCGGTCGGTCTTCGGTCGCACCACCTGGTGCAAAAATTCCACCGCCGAGTCCTGCTCAAAGCGGAAGCGGTCACGAATTGAATTGCTGGCGTCGATCAACAGCCCGACCCGAAGCGGTAGCCCGGTTTCACTCTCGAACGCCTCAGTGCGCACCGGCGGCTTGCCCTCGTCGAGCAGCCGGATGTCTTCCTTCTTCAGGTCCTTTATGAAGCGCCCATGCTTGTCGGTTGCGGTGAAGATCAGATCGACCAGATCGACCTGTACTCCAATCCGAAACTCGGCCGTCTCCGCCGGATCCTCTGACTTCTCTGCCGGCTTCGCCGCCTGAACGCTCTTAGGCGTAGGCTCGACGTTCAACGGCGCAAACAGCGGAGCACTCTCGCCCGACTTCTGCGCCCCCTGCTCTCCCGAGCTTTGCTGCTGTGCCGCGCCAACCGGCGCGCTCGCCGCTGCTGGCGCAGGCGGCTGCGCTGGCTGAGCCGGTGCGCCCGGAAAACGCGGCTGTACCGGCGCCGGAGCAGACGGCAGCTCTTGCGAGTTCTGTGCCGAAGCCATCGAAGACAGCAGCACCGCGGCGACGAACAGGGCAGTTACCAGTTTTTTCATATGTCTCAAGTGTATAACGGCACTCCATACGTCCGGCTGTAACGAAAGGTTTCCCCCAGCCGGATAAGCGGCCGCCCTCTCGCCGGCGAAATCAATCAACCGTCACGGCCGCCCGGCGAAGCTTCTCCAGGAACCCTTGCAGGTCCTCGGGTAGCGGCGCCTCGAACTCTACTGCGCGGCCGCTCTTCGGATGAGTAAAATTCAGCTTCGCGGCATGAAGGAAATTTCGTGGCAGCGAAAGCGTGGCCGCGCTTTCGCCATGGCTGCGCGCCTTCTTGGCCTCCGTGCGCGAGCTGATCGCGTTTCCGTGCCGTTCGCGGGCCAGTGTATTTGGCAGCAGAATCTGCGGCGCGCCGTAGAGCGTGTCGCCCACAATCGGATGTCCAATCGACGACATGTGCACTCGAATCTGGTGGGTACGTCCGGTCTCGATCCGCACCTCGACCCTCGCAAAGCGCCCATAGGGCGTAAGCAGTCGCTCCACAACCTTGTAATGGGAAACGGCGGTGCGCGAGTCGATCCCGCTGGTGCTCATCCGGGTGCGGTTGCGCGGATCGCGTCCGATCGGATCGTTCACCGTTCCCGCGTCGCTTTTAGGCCAGTTGTGAACCAGCGCAATGTAGGTCTTGTGCACCTGGCGCGATGAAAACTGCTCCACCAGCTTGCGATGCGCCACATCGTTTTTTGCCACCACAATCAGCCCGCTGGTGTCTTTGTCCAGCCGATGCACGATCCCTGGGCGGAGCTCGCCGCCCATCTCGCTGAGCTGATTAAAGCGGAAGAGCAGCGCATTCACCAGTGTGCCGCGGTTGCGCTCGTCCTCGGCGCTGCCCGAACTAGCATGAACTACCATGCCCGCCGGCTTGTTGACCACCGCCAGTTCCTTGTCCTCGTATACCACCGTCAGCGGAATCTCCTCGGCAAAGGCTTTGAGCGGAGCCGCTTCAATCGTCCCCGTGATTTCAATCTGCTCGCTGCCCTTCAGCTTGAGCGATGCCTTGGCCAGGCGATCGTTGACCAGCACCTTGCCCTGCTCCACCAGTAGCTGCACTCGCACCCGGCTCACGTTCGGAATATGCGCCACAAGATAATGGTCCAGACGCAGACCAGCGTCTTCCTCGGCGGCATTGAAAACCTTGGGAGCTGAGGATTCCTCCGCCGCTTGGCTTTCCGCCAAAACCTCTTCGAGGTCGATCGCTTCGGGCAGGGAAGGGGATACAATTTTGCGTGCCATCTTACCGAGAATAGCAGGTGACGCCCATCGGGGCACTTGCAGGGCAAAACTGCGCCAGCACAATTCGCGAAGCGGAAAATCCCTCGCCCTCGGCGCTTACGCCCTGGAGGTCGTCGGTGCCTTCATCTTCTGAGCTCTCGCCGCGCTTCTTTCGAAGGAGCGCAACGGTGTGCGGCGAAGATAAATCGCGAATCCGGCCACAACCAGCCCCAGCGCGATCAGTTGCGTCCCGCTCATCAATCCGCCGAGCACCGTGCCCCGTCCAGGGTCGCCACGGTAAAACTCAAATACAAAGCGCTCGATGCCGTAGATGATCATGTACAGCGCGATGATCTGGCCCTCGAATTTCTTGCGCTTGCACAGCCAGAACAGAAAAGCAAAGTTGATCACTTCGGCCACAAACTCATAAAGCTGCGTCGGATGCAGTGGCCGGTTCAGCGGTGTGCCGGAGAATTCAGCGGCCCATGGATTGTGAAACGTGACCGCCCACGGCACATGGGTCTCGCGCCCATAGCAGCACCCTGCCGAAAAGCAGCCAATGCGCCCGATGGCGTGTCCCAGCGCAATCCCTGGCGCGAACACATCGCAGGCCGCCAGAAACGGAATCCGCTCACGCCGCATGTACCACCAGCTGCACGCGATCGCCAGCACCAGCCCGCCTGAGAACACTCCACCCGATTGCAGCGTCTCCACGCTGAAAATGCGCCCCGGCGCGGCCAGGTATTCGCGCCAGTTCACCAGCAGCAACAGCAGCTTGGCACCAAGGATTCCGCTGAATGCGGCGATGCCGCCCAAATTCCACATCTGGTCGGGGTCAAGGCCGCGAAACCGTGCCAGCCGGAAAACCACCGTCAGTGCAAGGATCATGCCCAGCGCGGCCATAAAGCCGTAGGTGGGCACTCCGAATGAGCCAATATGAAATAGATGTGGAAACACGCTTCTATTGTAGCGGAGAGCCGCGGCTACGGTGTTATAGCGTCGTAATACGATGGTGCGAAAATTTATCCCGAAAGCCGAAAAGTACCGGCCCGCGTGGCCGTGTGAGGCGGCGGTACTGTGAACCCGACTTCACCAGGTGGGCGCCCTCCGTGGTCCTTCAGGCCGATCCAACTGGGGATCAGCACACCAGACCAATTGTCGAGTCGGGCACCCTATTTAGAAATATCGGTTCGCAGTGGTGTTCCGCCCCATCACCAACTTTGCAGGTCGGCACCATCGTTGAGACAAATGCTATGAGAGAGCGACCGGCAGCGCAAGAGCACCGCCACGAAATGTTGGCAATCGGCGTGCGATGGCCATAGCCGCAAAGCAAACCCGAGCAAAGAAGACCAAAACAGATTTCTGTCTGGGACCGTACATATCCATTGTTGGCGACTTGGCTTTGCCTTCCAGGAAGTTTCCGGTTTGCACCTGCCTACGCTCTGCGACGCTCGGCTTTCACTGCAAAACCATACACTCTGCTTGCGTTTTCGAACAGATAGGCGCGCCGCGCCGCCGGGCCAAGCTGCAGACCGAGCGCCGTCTCCACGGCCGATGGCCAGCCTTTCGAGGACGAGCGGAACAACGCGCGCTCGCGTCCTTGCAGTTCAATGTATTCACACAGCAATGCGTCCGACTGCAGATCCTGCGGGCACAGCAGAAACGAGATGCGCGGGAAGCGCTGCATCAGTCGCAAAATACTCTCTGTGTCGGGGCGGGGCGGCGTAGCCAGCAGAATCTCAAGCTCAGGGAAATCCGCTGCCACCACTTCCACCTGCGGGCGATGTTTCGCCCAGCTTTCACGGCTGGAAATATCGAGAACCACCGGCGAACGCAGCATCGCGCACAGTCCATACAGCGGATACATGCGAGGTGCGTGCAACCCGGAGACACAGCACTCCGCCTGGGCATACGCACCGGCCAATCCTCCCTTGGCCGAGCCTTCCCCGATCCAGCGCAAGCTCTCCCCAATGCGCAACGGATCGTAGCAGGCAAGTCCGCGTAACCGCCCTGGATCTCGCCCCACCGTGTTCACAATCTCATGAGTCCTGCGGTCCGCGCAGTTCCACTCGAACTGGCAATTCGCGCAGTTGCAGGGGGCCAGTACGGCTCCGGAGATCCCGCTCGATTCCATCAGGGGAGCAAGGTTCTGGTTGAATGGAACGCAGTCGGAGAGCTGCGTGATATTGGCCTTTTGGGGGAGGCTGAACAGCGCATCGATAATCAGTGCGTCTGCCATGAAGAGTTCCTCAACCCTTCAGGCTAGTACAATTTCCTTCGAACTTGCAGTGACCGCGGTCACCTCGATGGGGCCACCATGACCACGCTCCCAATCAACCTTCAAGCTTTCTTTGTCCCGACCTACTTATCGTAGTGCAGCAGGGAAAAGACATCGTAGGGAACAAGCCGCTCGCGACCGTTCAGGAAGTCCAACTCCACCAAAAAGCTGAGTCCGCAAATGTTGGCGCCTAATTTGTCAGCCAGCTTCGCCGTCGCCTCCGCGGTGCCGCCCGTAGCCAGCAGGTCATCGACGATCAAGACTCGCTGTCCGGGATCAATCGCGTCCTTATGTATTTCCAGCGTGTCGGTCCCATACTCAAGAGCGTAGGTGTGGCTCACTGTTTCGCCGGGCAGCTTCTTCGGCTTGCGCACCGGAATGAATCCCGCGTTCAGCCGGTAAGCCATCGCCGGCCCAAAGATGAAGCCGCGTGCCTCCATCCCCAGCACCAGGTCGATGTTCTTGTCCAGGTATGGCGAAGTCATGTAGTCCACCACGCGGGCAAAACCGGCGCGGTCCTTAATCAGCGTGGTGATGTCATAAAACAGAATACCCGGCTTGGGATAGTCGGGAATCTCACGAATCAGTTTCTTCAGTTCGTCACAAGGCGCAACGGTCTTAGTGATCACCGGGTCTCCTCAATTTGGAATGTCTGGTATCCGCTGAACGGCGTGGTTTCGTCAACCTCAACCCGGTCGACGCGGGCGCCCCGCGGTCCGTTCTTCAACTTGTCATAAAGTGAGTTCAACTGCGCGTTGCTTCCCGATGCCAGCACCTCAACCGTGCCGTCATCGCGATTGCGCACCCATCCGCCAACTCCAATCAGTTGTGCCTCGCGCTCCACAAACCAGCGGAAGCCCACGCCCTGCACACGGCCCACAACCAGGTATCGGCGGAAAAGCAGAGTGGAAGCCATGACTCTCCTGGAATCCATCATTATTATTTACTGCCCGCTCGCAACATCAGCCGCGCACCGCTTCGAACCACCTGCGACGCTCCAACCTTATGCGCGCGAAAGGTAAGTGCCTTCGGCGGTATCCACGCGGATCCTGTCGCCCTGGTTGACGAACGGCGGAACCTGCACGATCAACCCCGTCTCGGTCGTCGCCGGCTTGGTCACCGAGGAGGCGGTTGCCGACTTCAGTCCCGGTTCAACCTCCAGAATCGTCAGCTCGACCGTCTGCGGCAGATCCACGCCCACCGCCTTTTCGTCGAAGAACTCCACCGTCACCTGCAGATTCGGCGTCAGGTAATCCACCGCATCGCCCAGCACGTCGCGGTTCAGCGCCGTCTGTTCATAGCTCTCAATGTCCATGAAGAAGTAGTTATCGCCGTCGTTGTACAGGTACTCCATCTTGCTCTCATCGACCGTGATCTTGTCGATCGCGTCGCCCGAGCGGAAGCGGTGCTCAAACATTGCGCCGGTGCGCAGGTTGCGCAGCTTGGCCTGGATGAAGGCGCGCAGGTTGCCTGGCGTGCGATGCTCCACGCTGAACACCGAGTGCAACTCATTGTTGTGTTTAATGATCATGCCGGGACGCATTTGTGTGGCAATAATCGCCATGGTGGATGTTGCTCCAATCTCTTCTTGTAGAAAATTAGGCCTTGGACGGTGCCGTCCCGTCAGGCAGGTCTTACCCCGGCCAGTGAACCCAGCCACGGCGAACAATCAATTTTACCTTGCTCGCATCGAGTTTGGAAGCGAGGGAGAAAAGCTACGATTGCCGGATCGGAGAAAGCTACGATTGCCGAATTGTTTCATTGACGATTTGAATGCCAAGCTCTCGTGCTTTCGCCCTTTCAATCGTCAATGGTGAAATCGTCACTCCGTCAATCCGGATATGGTCAATCCTTTCTCAACCCTTTCGCGGTAATCTGCGAGGCCGCAAAGATGGCCAGCCATTCATCAGGTTCTCGCGCGATCACAGCGAGCTTTTGGGTTGTGAGGACGTCGGTTGCCCCAAGCAGGTCAATCCAGAAGACGCTTTCATCCGCTTCCTCCACAACAACTCCGATTTTGGAGATAAACTCGGCCTTGGAGCGCGCACGGCAGGCAGCCCGGTAATTTGCCGCAACCGAAGTCCCACTGCGCAACAGTTGACGCCCAATGATCTGCGCTTCTGTCGACTTCGGAAGTGCCTGAAAAAGCCCGACAATCCTGATCGCAAAATCCCGTGTTCTATGTCTAAGCGCCTGTTGATCCATAGTCTTACCATTGTTGATTGTCGGATCTTACCATTGATGATTGCAGGATTGTTGCATTGACGATTTGAAAAGCCAAGCTCTCGTGCCGATCGGTTATTCCTTTCGCCTTTCAATCGTCAATGATGAAATCGTCAATCCGTCAATGCTCTTTTTACTTCCTCCCGCTTGAGCCGAACCCTCCGTCCTTCCGGCTGCTCCCCGCCAGCTCCTCCACCACCTCCACCGGAGTCGTCAGCACAGGGTAGGGAATCAGGTTCACCAGCTTGTCGCCCGCATGAATCTCCGCCGCCCGGTCGCCCAGGTTTTCCATCAGCACCCGCACTTCGCCTCGATATCCCGCGTCGATCACCCCTCCGGTGCAGCTCAACCGCCGCGCCGCCATCGAAGACTTATCGCGCAGCAGCGCTCCCAGCGGCTCCCCCGCCGCGGTCGTCAATTCGATGGCCACTCCGGTCGGCACTACCGCGTTTCCGCGCGGCCCAATCGTCAACGCCTCGCTCGCATAAAGGTCGTACCCCAGGTCCTCGCCCGGATGTGCAATCGTCGGCGCCTTGGCCGACGCAGAGAGCAATTTTACTTTCAGCATGTGCTGAATATATCAGCCCCGCGCCCGTGCCCGCAGCTCCACTTGAGAGCACGGGCTTTCCACGAGGGGATGGGCTTCTGATGTGTCATCTTGAGCGAAGCGAAAGACCCCAGCACCGCCTAAATCTTCCCCACAGCCTCAAGCTTCTCGGCCAACAATCGATTTTTGTCTCGCTCCCGCCAGGGGACGCCCTCTGCGGAATCGCTCCTTGAAACCTTGCAACTTTGAAACATTGAAACCTTGCCTCTCTTATAATTGCAGAGTCATGTCCTCTTTCCCTCCCGTCGACGAGCAAATGGCCTACCTGCGCAAAGGTGCGGTCGAAATCATCCGTGAGAGCGATCTGCGTGAGCGCCTCGAAAAGTCCTTGCAGAGCGGCAAGCCCCTGCGCATCAAGGCCGGCTTTGATCCCACCGCGCCCGATCTCCACCTCGGCCACACCGTGCTCATCCGCAAGCTCAAGCACTTTCAGGATCTCGGCCACACCGTCATCTTTCTCATCGGCGACGGCACCGGACTCATCGGTGACCCCACCGGCCGCAACGCAACCCGTCCGCCGCTCAGCCGAGGCCAGCTCGACGCCAACGCCGAAACCTACAAGGCCCAGGTCTTCAAGATTCTCGACCGCCACAAGACCGAGGTCCGCTACAACACCGAGTGGCTCTTCAAACTCGACTACGAAGCCTTCGTGCGCCTAGCCGCCAAATTCACCGTCTCACAGATGCTCGAACGCGAGGACTTCAACAAGCGCTTCAATGAAGAAAAACCCATCAGCGTCCACGAACTGCTCTACCCCATGATGCAGGGCTACGACTCCGTCGCCCTCGAGTGCGATGTCGAACTCGGCGGCACCGATCAGAAGTTCAACCTCCTCATGGGCCGCAAACTCCAGCAGGATTACGGCATGCCGCCGCAGATCGTGCTCACCATGCCCCTGCTCGAAGGCCTCGATGGCGACCGCAAAATGTCGAAGTCCTATGACAACTATGTCGGCATCACCGAAAGCGCGCAGGAAATGTTCGGGAAGCTCATGTCCATCAGCGACCTGCTGATGTGGCGCTATTACGAGCTGCTCACCGATCTCACCATCGCGGAAATCGAAAAGCTTCAGGCCGATGTGGCTTCCGGTGCGCTCCACCCCATGCGTGCCAAAAAAGATCTCGCCAAGCGCATCATCGCCGACTTCCATTCCGCCGCCGAAGCCGAAGCCGCCGAGCAAAACTGGGCCAAACAATTCCAGAAGGATGAGGTGCCGGAAAACCTCGAAGAGTTCGAGATCGCCGCCTCTGAGGTCGGCACCATCACCGATGGACTTGCCACCATCAAGATCGACAAAGTGATCGCCCGCGCCTCGCTCGCCGAATCCAATAGTGACGCCCAGCGCAAAATCAAAGCTGGCTCAGTCAAAATCGATGGCGAAACCCACAAAGACCTCTATCTCCAGACCGCCCTCCCCGCGGAAAAAATCTTCCGTGTCGGCCGCAAGATGAAGAAGGTCATTCTCAAGTAGACGGGCGGCCCGCACCCGCCATCTTTTTGGCGAATGTGGGGAGGACGGCCGGGTACTCCACCCTCGGGACCGCGCTTTTCGCGGCAATAAAGTGGGAAGTAAACAACGCATCTCCACCCGTTCTATACTTGTCCTCATGTTCGCCCGCAAGATTCGCGTCGAGTACGACAATGCCGGAACCCTCACCCTCGCGCCTCTCAAGTGGCTAGACAACTTCGCCATGCGCGACTTCACCAATGACCAGATCTTCGACGACACTCTCCCTGTCGCCGACGGCCTCATGGAAATCGGTGCGCGCGTTCCTCTCGATCGCCTCTCCGACCGCCTCACCGACTGGTGCCGCCGCAAGGGCTATCTCGGCGTGTCTGCCACCCTCCACCTCACCGAACTCTAGTCGCCCTCAGTAGAGGTGTCTCTCGCGGGCGGCAGGTGCCACACATCTGCCGCTGTCGGCAGATGTGGGTTCGCCGGATTAGCCGCAGCCGCAGTTCCTCGCCACCCCTCTACATCCTCGTCAGCCGTCCATCCTTCAGATGAAACTTCTCTCCCCGCCACACGATCGTGTCTCCGCCAAAGCTCGCGAACCAGATCGCCAGCCCCACCACATCGCGCGCCGGAATCAGCCACAGATCCCGCAGCGTCTGCCGGTCATTCAGAATCGGCCCGCACAACACGTATCCAGAGGCAAAGCGCGCCGCGGCCACCACCGCCAGCAGCTCCAGCGACCACCCCGCCCCACCCGCGCACAGCGCTGCCGCCAGCGCCCACGGCAACCCAAAGGTCAGCAGCACTCCCACGTAGCCCCACTTGCGCAGGTCGCGCATCGTTCGCGCCCAGCGCAACTGATGCTCCACCATCGCGCCGAACCCATACTCCGGCAAAAAGGTTTCCACCACCGCCTCGGAGAGCACAACTTCGTATCCCGCCTCCCAGATCATTCGCCCCAGCTCATGATCGTCGGCCAGATACTCCACCAGCTTCTCCAGTCCGCCAATAGCCTCAACCGCCGCGCGCGGAAACGCCAAGGTCGAGCCCAGTCCAAAATGCAGTCCGCCCTCCAGCTCCATCGCGCACAGCACGCCACCGGCAAAATCGGTGGCAATCGTCACCGCCTCCATCCGCGACGCCAAGCTGCTCCCCGCCTCGGCCCGGTACAGCGCCGTCACCATCCCAACGCGCCTGGCGCCTGCGGCCGGAGCGCCAGCGCCTGCGACCGGAGCGGCGTCCGTTGCCGCGTACCCGCCGAGCGCCATCCTCGCAACTTCCGCAACAGCATCCTCCATCGGCGCAACAATCCGCCGCAGATAATCGCGCTCCACTCGAATGTCGCTGTCATTGATAACGATGTGTCCGTACTTCGCCTCGCGCATCATCTCCGCCAGATTGCTGACCTTTCGATTGGCGCCCTGCGGCTGCCCACAAACCACAAGGCGTATCTCGTGCTCCGGAAACTCGCGCTGCAGCCGTTCCACCTCCGCCACCGCTTCGTCGCTCGCATCGTTCACGCCAAAGATAATTTCGTACTGCGGATACTCCTGCAAACAGTGTGAGCGGAAGCTCTCATACATCTGCCGGTCGCCACCTCGCAGCGGTTTCAGCACGCTGATCCCAGGCGTGTATGTTCCCGCCGCCCGCCTGCGCACTGCGCCTCGACAAACCAGATAGCGCCATTCGCTCCACAGCGAAAGCCCAAGGTATCCCAGCCCGCACACCGCCAGCAGTGCAAACAGATAAGCGGCGAGATGGAGGAGAATTGTCAGCATGGCTGCCGCATAGAGCTTATCGGAAGTAGCCGCGCCCCCGCCAGCCTCTCCGCCATCAGCATCTTCCTGCTTTCCGCCGCCCCCGGCTTTCATGCATACTCAAAGAGGTTCAAGAGGACTCTGCATTGAAGCTGAAGCTCTGGCACTGGGCGGTGCTGGCCGTCTGTTTCGCCGTATCGATCGGCATTTTTTATCGCGACCACCAGCTGACCGAAGGCCAGAGGGCTTTTGAGCGCCTCGGCTGTCCGAGCTGTCACCTCGCCGGAGGCGCGCCCTCGCTCGCCCACGTCGGGCGCAAGTACGATCGCGAAACCCTGGCGGAGTGGCTCACCGACCCGCAGACAGTTTACGCACGCCTCGGGCGCAAGCCGCTGAACGCCGGATACCAGCCCATGCCGCGCATCCCGGCCTCGCACCATGAAGTCGCGACCATCTCCTATTTCCTCTCGGCGCACGATTGACGCCTCCCCCGTTGCATGTGACTCGAAGTTTTGTGTCCGCAAGGAGTGAACATGGGTTCAAGGTTGAAATGGCTGATTCTTCTCCCGATCCTGCTCTTTGCTCTCTGGGCCGCCCTCCGCGCCTATGAACTCGATCTCGGCAAGCAATCCTTTGCGCGCCTGGGATGCGCCAGTTGCCATTTTTCCGGTGGAGGCCCAAACCTCAGCCGCATCTTGCCGCAATATGACGAGAAGACCGTCGAGGACTTCATTCGCGACCCCGAAGCGGTCTACCGCCGGCTGGGACGCAAGCCACTCAATCCAGGATTCGCCACCATGCACAACGTCAAGGCCACGGATCGCGAAATTCGGGCTATGGCAAAATATCTCAAGACCTGGTAATCGGCTGGGGTGCATAGATAGTCTGCGTAGATATTCTGCGTAGATAGTCTGCGCAGATAGTGTGCAAAGACCGGGGTGCTTAGCAGGATGCGTAAACAGGGGTGCATAAAATGAAGGCAGCAATGCAGGTCTTTGCAATTCGCGTCGTGTCGCGCTCGGTTGCCCTCTTCGCCATAGCTGCGCTTCTGCTCTGCGCCTCGCTCTGCACCTCGCTCTGCGCGCAGGAGTCACCCAAGCCCACGCCCGCCCCACCCATCGCTTCCCACGCGCGACTCATGGCCGCCCGCAGCATTCACATCGAGCATGCCGGATCGCTCCTCCCCAACGATGTCATCGGCGACGCCTTCCAGGGATGGGGCCACTACATACTCGTCGCCGATCCCGCACAGGCCGATCTCATCGTCTCCATCAACGCTCCCGTCGCCGACTCCGGCGTTAGCGTCAGCGCCGGCGATAGTCGTCACGGCGCGCCCCCATCCGGCGGTCGCATTGTCGCCTCCACCGATGTGACGCAAATTTCTCTCTTCGTTCTCGACGCTCATGATCGTGTCGTTCTCTGGAGCGGCAGCGAGCGCCCCAAATCCTCCATGAAACAGAAGCAGCGCGAGGATAATATCGTCGAAACCTCGCTTCGTCTCTTCCGCCGGTTCCGGAACGTAATTGAACCCGAGCCCGCACCCTAGACTCGTTCCCCAAAACTGCGCAGGGTGCCCCCGATTCTCGCCGCCTTTTGCACTTCCATCCACAAGCTTCCCGCGATTTACACAGCATACCCACAGCGGTCCAGTAGATTTCGATTTCACTCCGCCGATTCCTGTTGCACTCTCCCAATAACGCAACGGTGAACATGACGCTGCGTGGTGCTTCCCGGCTCGAACAGCGGCGAAAGGCATTGCGAAAATCAGTTGGACCTCGGCTTCAAGCTTTGTGGTGACGCAAAGTTTTGCTGCGGCACGGCGCGAGCAATCGCAGCCGCCGGCGGCGGAATCCGGACTCCAGCAGGCTTTGCATCGCTTCCCTGGGCAACAGGGCCGCCGCTCCAGAGACGGAAGGGGAGCGCGTGCGCCCGCGGCCGGAGTACCCGGCTGCCAAGCGCGCGCGGGCTCCCAGCTCTCCGCAAGGCGGCGGAAGTGAATCACCACACGCAGCGCGGTACACGGTTGCAGGCCCGGAGAGGCGGCTGGCTTCTCCGGGCCTGATTTTCAGCAGCCATATTTCTTGTGCCTTTGGCTGGAAGCGCTTACATGCGTTTTCCTCGCCTTCCACAGTTTCCGCCGTTGCGGCTGCCGCACGTGCGCAATACCATCCAGGCAGCGTTGCGGAAATGCGGAGTTTTTGTTGATCGTTGCCTATGCCTACTGCTGACTTCAGTCTCGATCGTGGTCTTCCGGCCAGTCCTGAGGCCGAGCGTTCCATCCTCGGCGCAATTCTGCTCGATAACAATCTGCAGAATGAAGCGCTTTCGACTCTCAAGTCCGAGCATTTTTTCCTCGACGCCCATCGCCGCATCTACCAGCGCATTGCCGATCTCTCTGAAACCAACCGTCCCATCGATATCGTCACTCTCACCGAGGAACTGCTCCGTTACAAAGAACTCGAAGCCGTAGGCGGAGCTGGATATCTCGCCTCGCTCACCGATGGCGTTCCGCGCCGCTCTTCGCTCGAACACTATGTCCGCATCGTGCGTGACAAAGCGATGCTGCGCAACCTCATCCATGCTGCCAACGGCGTCATCGCGCAAGCCCTCGAGCAGGCCAGCACCGCCGCCGAGGTCATCGACTCCGCCGAATCCAGCATCTTCAACATCTCCGAGGAGCGCAGCGGACAGCAGCTCACCGACATCAAGACCATCGCCCAGGAATCCTTCGGCGGCGATCTCGACAAGCTCTTCCAGCGCGGCGGACGCGTCACCGGCCTCGAAACCCACTACTCCGATCTCGACGATCTGACCAGCGGTCTGCAGAAGTCCGACCTCATCATCATCGCCGCCCGTCCCTCCATGGGCAAAACCGCCTTCGCCATCAACATCGCCGAGAACGCCGCTGTCCTCGGCGGCAAAAGCGTCGCCGTCTTCTCCTTGGAAATGTCGAAGGAAGCTCTACTCAATCGCATGTTGTGTTCGCAGGCCCGCATCGACGGCCACAAAATGCGCACCGGCTTTCTTGCCCGCGAAGATCTCGGCAAGCTTCGCACCGCCCTCGACAAACTCATCCACGCGCCCATCTACATCGATGACACTCCCGGCATCTCGCTCACCGAATTGCGCGCCAAGGCTCGCCGCAAAGCTCTCGACAAAGATGGCCTCGACCTCATCGTCGTCGATTACCTGCAGCTCATGACGGCCTCTGCCCCCGGCGGCCGCCGCTATGAGAACCGCACTCAGGAAGTCTCAGCCATCTCGCGCGGACTCAAAGCCATCGCCAAGGAACTGAAGGTCCCCGTCATCGCTCTCTCGCAGCTAAGCCGCGCCCCGGAAACCCGCGGCGGCAAAGACACCGAACCCAAGCTCAGCGATCTCCGCGAATCCGGCTCCATCGAGCAGGATGCCGACATCGTCATGTTCATCTACCGCCCCGAGTACTACAACCGTGACAATCCCGAGCTCGAAGGCAAAGCCAAAATCATCATCGCCAAACAGCGCAACGGCCCTACCGACACCATTCAGCTCGCCTTCATCAAAGGTTCCACCCGCTTTGAAACCCTGATGCGCACCGAGTGGCTGCACGAGTAAGACGGACCATGCGTCTCCCGAGCGCTTGAAATGCTTTTGTCGAAGATAACTTCAGCGGTGTCATCCTGAGCGCAGCGAAGGACCCCAGGCCTGGTCAACCCTCCTCCGCCAGCCTCAATTTTTTCGGCCAACGATCGATTCTTCTTTGCTCGCCGCCCTCCGCAAAAGCCGGGTGCCCCAGCTTCGCGCCCCGCTGTTGGGCGATAAGCTGGGAAGCAACGCCCATCACATCCTCAACGGTGTTGCACTCACGCACCGCTCTTGCTCCTGCCTTTGCCCTCAACTTGAACCCTGCGAAGCTTTGAAACCTCGCTCTCGCATCCTCCGCCCCACCGGAGGCATCAAGGAGCACCATGAAGGCCGTCGGCTACATTCATTCCTTACCGCCCTCCGATCCCAACTCGCTCTTCGATTTCGAACTTCCGAAGCCCACCCCCGGCTCGCGCGATCTCCTCGTCGCCGTCCGCGCTGTCTCCGTCAATCCGGTGGACGCCAAGGTCCGTATGCGCGCCCAGGGCACCGAAGCGCAGCCCAAAATTCTCGGCTTCGATTGCGCCGGCATCGTCGAGTCGGTCGGCTCCGCGGTCACGTTCTTCAAACCCGGCGATGAAGTCTTCTACGCCGGCTCTATCCTTCGTCCCGGCACCAACAGCGAATTCCATCTTGTCGATGAGCGTCTCGCCGGGCACAAGCCGCGTTCGCTCTCCATGGCCGAAGCCGCCGCGCTCCCGCTCACTGCCATCACCTCATGGGAGCTGCTCTTCGACCGCTTGCGCATCCCGCTCGTTGACGAAAAGAAGCCGCAGCAAGCCGGCTCGCTGCTCGTCGTCGGAGCCTCTGGCGGCGTCGGCTCCATCCTCGTGCAACTCGCCCGCCGCCTCACCGGAGTCACCGTCATCGGCACCGCTTCGCGCCCCGAATCCAAACAGTGGATCCTCAAGAACGGTGCTCACCACGCCGTCGATCATTCCAAAAAGCTCAGCGAAGAGGTGCGCCAACTCGGCATTCAGCACGTCGAGTACATCATCGGCCTCACCCACACCGACCAGCACTACGACGAGATCGTCGAGCTCATCGCCCCGCAGGGTGCACTCGCCCTCATCGACGATCCCGCTCCCATCGATGTCCGCAAGCTCAAACCAAAATCAGCTTCCCTGCACTGGGAGTCCATGTTCACCCGCTCGGCCTTCCAAACCGCCGACATGGTCGAGCAGTATCGTATCCTCGAGCGAATATCGACACTTGTCGATGAAGGCTTGATCCGCACCACCCTCGGCTCAACCGCCGGACGCATCAACGCCGAAAATCTTCGCCGCGCCCACGCCGCCATCGAGTCCTACAAATCCATCGGCAAAATCGTCCTCGAAGGCTTCTAGCTGCCATTGATTCGAGCTCTCGCTGCCCTTGCTCTTGAGTGTCACCCTGAGCGTAGCGAAGGGCCCCTGCATTGCACAAATACCTGACAAGGTTCCAGAGGCACTTCCGCCTCAAGTCTGCTTTGGAGGCCTGTGATCAAAGTCATAGCCAACCCTCACTCCTCTGCTTAGTCTTAAAACAGAAGGTTGGATTTATCCTTTGTCTACCATTCAGTTCAATGCGGCCGAGCCATCATCGCCCGCCGCGCCCGCGCCCAAGAAGAAGCACCTCCGCCGCACCGCCCCAGACCGTTCGCAGCGTACCCGCCTCATCGTGCAGTGCCTCTTCATTCTGCTCAACGTCTTCCTCTGCACCCAGTTTTATCTCTTCGTCCGCTACTTCGAGCGCGTCTCCACCGGCCCGCACCTCTCCCGGCCCGCCGGTGTCGATGGCTGGCTCCCCATCGCCGGCCTCATGAACACGCGCTACTGGATTGCCACCGGACGCGTACCTGCCGTTCATCCCGCCGCCATGGTCCTCTTCCTCACCTTCATCGCCATGAGCCTGCTCATGAAGCGCGCCTTCTGCGGCTGGCTCTGCCCCGTCGGAACTCTCTCCGAATACCTATGGAAAGCGGGCCGCAAGCTCTTCGGACGCAACCTGGTCCTCCCGCGCTGGCTGGATATTCCTCTGCGCTCCATTAAATATCTGCTGATGGCTTTCTTCGTCGTCATCATCGGCAGCATGAGCGCCGCCGCACTCGATGACTTCATGGCGCAGCCCTACGGCATCCTTGCCGACGTTAAAATGCTGCACTTCTTTCTACGCATGAGCACCACGGCTCTCGCCGTCATCATCGTCCTCATGCTGCTCTCCGTCGTCATCAAGAACTTCTGGTGCCGCTACCTCTGCCCTTACGGCGCGGTCATGTCGCTCGCTTCCTTTTTCAGCCCCTTCAAGATTCGTCGCGACATCGAGAGCTGCGTCGATTGCGGCAAGTGCGCCAAATCCTGCCCGCAGGGCCTTCCGGTCGATCGCCTCATCCAGGTTCGTTCCGTGGAATGCTCCGCCTGCCTGGAGTGCGTTGCCAGCTGTGCCACGCAGAACGCGCTGCAGTTTGCCATTCCTCCGCGCCGCGCGGTCGCCCCGTCCGCAATCTCCATTGCACAGCGCTGGAGTGGCCGCACTTTGCAACCCTTTGCCGTCGTCCTGATTCTCGCAGCGCTTTTTTTCGGCGGCGTCTCACTCGCCCGCATCACCCACCACTGGCAAACCAATGTCTCCGACGATGCCTACCGACAACTCATCCCCCACGCCGACGAACAAACTCATCCTGGCTTCTAGACTGGTTTCAAGAAACTGTATCCAGCGAAGGTGGAATGTATCCAGCGAGGGTGCCCCATATTTGCCGCAGTTAGCAAATGTGGGTCGATCGCAACGGCAGGATACACCAACTCCGCAGCCGCTCTCGGTAGAGTTCCTGAGTTCTCTTAGCTCATCCCGGCTTCTAATGAGGGTTCGCGAGGTGTCATTCCGCAACGCGAGCGACCTCTGCGCCGCTGAAATATCCAAAGCCGACTCAGAGGCTTTCCATCCGGCAATCGATTTTTACCGTGACGCTCTTCTAATCATCGATAAATGTAAATATATTATACATCGACATATGTGAATGTATGAGCTTCCACCTGCAACCGCCGACCGTTTATCCTATTCACCATGGAAGCCTCCGCCCTGCGCGACCTGCTCGCGCCCTTCATTCCCGCCGCCGACCTCGATGACCCTCTGCTCGCCTCCATCAGCATCCACCTCGACCTGCTCACTCGCTGGAATCAGCACATGAACCTCACCGCCCTGCGTTCACCCCAGGAGATGGTCGTGCGTCATTTCGGCGAGTCGCTCTTCGCCGCCCGCGCACTCCTCTCCCGTAACGCCCAGCAGGAGCTCTTCGATCTTGGTAGCGGTGCCGGCTTCCCCGGTCTGCCCATAAAGTATTGGGCCCCCCGCCTGCAGCTCACCCTCATCGAGAGCCACGGCAAGAAAGCGACCTTTCTTCGCGAAGTCGGTCGCTCACTTCAGCTCTCCGCTTTCTCCGTCCTCAACGTCCGTGCCGAGTCGCTTTCGCAGCACGCCAGCCTAGTCACTATGCGAGCAGTCGAGAAATTCGAACATGCGCTTGCCGCTGCCTCCCGCCTCGTCGCCCCGGGCGGCCGCCTCGCAATCCTTATCGGAGAAGCGCAGCGCGAGCGAGCACTCTCTCTGCTCCCTGAAGGCGAAAGCTCCACCCTCGCCCTTCCCTCCTCCGAGCAACGCATCCTCCTCACCTGGAAGCCCCGCATATAGCTCCATCGCTCCGAATGTTCCACGTGGAACATCGGCGCCCACCTTCGCTCCGCGTGGCCCGCATTCGCCATAGTTTGGCGAACGCAGGACCACAGTGTCGCGAATTCCCATTGGAAGCCCCTGCCCTGTGTTCCACGTGGAACACTTCCTCCCCAAATACCCCGCACCCTGCTCCCAGCCGCTCCTTCCTACCCCCACTGCCCGCCTTCCTCCAGTTCTCCACAGCTTTCCGCACTTATCCACCGCATCCACAACCTTGCACAGCCCTTTCCTCATTGCCGCCCACCCCCCCAACCCATTACCCTCAAGTTGTCCACCTTTGCAACCGCCGCCGTTCCATCCCGGTTGCCCGGAGCCATCATGTCTCGGGTCATTGCCATCGCCAATCAAAAAGGCGGAGTAGGGAAAACCACCACCAGCATCAACCTCGCCGCCAGCTTCGCTGCCAGCGGCGTCTCAACCCTCCTCGTCGATTGCGATCCCCAATCTAACTCCACCTCCGGCCTCGGCCTTCCCAAGGACTCCGAACGTCCCGGCACTTACCAGCTCCTTATGGGCGATGCCGAAGCCTCCGAACTGCTTCAGCCCACCGAGCTCGACCTGCTCAAGATCATCCCGGCCTCCAAGCACCTCATCGCCGCCAACGTCGAGCTGGTCAACGCCGAGTTTCGCGAGTACCGCCTCGGCCATGCCCTGGAAACCATAAACGAGCAGTTCGGCGTTATCGTCCTCGACTGCCCCCCTGCCCTCGATCTGCTCACCATCAACGCCCTCGTCGCCGCCAACTCCGTCCTCATCCCAATGCAAGCCGAGTACTTCGCCCTCGAAGGCATCAGCGAACTCCTCGACACCGTTGAACGCATCCGCCAGAGCTTCAACCGCCGCCTCTTTGTCGAAGGCGTCGTCCTCACCATGTACGACGACCGAACCAACCTCGCCCAAGGCGTAACCAGTGAACTCAAGACCTTCTTCGGCGAGCTCCTCTACCAGACCTCCATTCCTCGCAACATCCGCCTCGCCGAAGCGCCCAGCCACGGCAAACCCGCCATCCTCTACGATCCACGCTCCCGCGGCGCCGAGGCCTACCTTAAACTTGCCGAAGAAGTTCTGGTTCGGCTCAAGAACCGCACACCCGCCACCACCCAGCCGCAAAGCGAGGTAAAGCAGTGAATCCAACCCACGATAAAAGGAAAGCCCTCGGACGCGGCCTTGAAACCCTTCTTCCCGCCGCAAGAGGCATCAACGCGGCCATCCCCGCATCAGCCGCGCCCTCCCAGCCCTCGGCTGGCGAATCCATCCGCGACATTCCCGTCGAACTCATCGACCGCAATCCATATCAGACCCGCACCCACTTCGATGAAGTCGCCCTCAACGAACTCGCCGACTCCATCAAGGTCTCCGGTGTCGTTCAGCCCATCACCGTCCGCCACCACGCCGGACGCTTCCAGCTCATCACCGGAGAGCGCCGCTGGCTCGCCTCTCAGCGCGCCGGGAAGGCCACCGTCCCCGCCATCGTCCGCCAGGTCTCCAATGAGCAGGCGATGGAAATCACCATCATCGAAAATCTCCAGCGCGAAGACCTCAATCCCGTCGAGCAGGCCCGTGCCTATGAGCGCCTCGCCCGCGAATTTGCCCTCACCCAGGAGCAAATGGCCCAGCGCACCGGCAAAGACCGCTCTTCGGTCGCCAACTTCCTCCGCCTGCTCAAGCTCCCGGAAGAGGTCCTGAACTTCGTCGAGGCCGGCAAGCTCAGCTTCGGACACGCCAAGGCTCTCATGGGCCTCGACTCCCCTGAGTCAATCCAGCGTCTCGCCCAGCGCGCCGTCCAACTCTCCATGTCCGTCCGCCAGGTCGAAAGCTTGGTTTACAGCAATACGCACCCCGAGCCTGCCACCCCTAAGCCCGAGCGCGTCCTCGATCCCAACGTTCGCGAAGCCGAGCAGCAACTCCAGCGATCCCTCGGCCTTCGAGTTCAGATTCAGGACAAAAACGGTAAGGGCAAGATCGTTCTCGAATACAAATCCCTCGAAGACTTCGACCGCGTCCTCGAAATGCTCAACGCCTCAAAATAAACCCCAAATAGCGACGGACGGCGCAAGGCCGTCCGTCGCTCACTTTTCCATATATTGATATATGTCTATCTATTGACTCCGCGCCTAGCAGCGAAGAACACCCGCCGCCGACTCTCCCCGTCGCACTCTCAGAAGCGTGTTGCCGTTATGCTTGGCAGCCAACGCCGACCCATTACTCTTCCTGCAACAGTCGGTTGTTTCATTACTTACTTGGTCAACTGTTGCGATCTCGTGCGAAGAAGATTGCCTTCCACGCCAACCCGCTCTTCGACACGATTGCCTTCCAAATTAATCGTTTAGCTCTTGTTCTCCGTACCCTTTTTCTCGCGCGCGCACTTGCCTTTCTTGCAGCAATCCATTCCTTCGCTCATTTTGCCGTCTTTGTCTTTCTTGCAGCACTGCGCTTTCGCGTCCTTCTCGTGCATGCAAGCCGCATGATCAGCGGGCTTCGCCGCATCTGGCGCCGCCGGAGCTGCCGGTGCCTGCGCCAACATCGACGCCGCGCACAACACCATCACCGCCACAATTCCACGAACTTTCATCTCGCACCCCTTCCAATCTCAGTCTCGGAATTATATCCTGCCCCTGCCGTTCTGGCCGCGCACATCCCGCGAATCTCTTCTGCATCTTGTTCATCTAACTTCACATAGCGCCGCATCGGAGAACGCTTTTGCATCGCACTACGCTTGGCGATTTCGAACTCACCGTCATCACCGATGGCCTCTACTACCTCGACGGCGGAGCCATGTTCGGCGTCGTTCCCAAACCTCTCTGGGAAAAAAAGCTTCCTGCTGATTCGCACAATCGCCTTCACGTCGGCATGAATTCGCTAGCCGTCCGCACCGCGGATCACACCATCCTTATCGATACCGGAGCTGGCAACAAACTACCGGAGAAGACGCGCCGCATCTTTGATAACCAAGAGCACCTGCTCTCGAGTCTAGAAGCCGCAGGCTTTGCTCCCGATGATTTCGATATCGTCATCAACACTCATCTTCACTTCGACCACTGCGGCTGGAACACCGTGCGCCGCGCCGACGGCACCGTCGTTCCCACCTTTCCCCGCGCTCGCTATTACTATCAGCGCGGCGAGTTGGCCCATGCCCATCAGCAACACGAGCGCGATCGTGTCAGCTATCTCACCGACAACTACGATCCACTCGTCGCCAGCGGCCGCGCCACTCTGCTCAACGGCGACGCACCGATTGTTCCAGGCGTCCGCGTCCAGCTATTTCCAGGACACACCGAACATCATCAGGCTGTCATCATCGAGAGCCAAAACAAAAGGGCCGCCTATGTCGGCGACCTCATTCCAACCTCAGCCCACCTGCCTCCAACCTGGGTTATGGGATACGACCTCTCACCTATCGACTGCATCGACAATCGCCATCGCTATTATCAACATGCCATCCCGGAGCGCTGGCTTACTGTCTTCACCCATGATCCCGCAACTCCGTGGGCCTACATCTCTCGCGACTCGCAGGCCCGCTACTGTGCCGAACCGGTCCTGCCGAGTCCGAATCAAATCTCCACCACACCCTCGGCAGCCGCAATGTAGTTCTCGATTGCAACCGCCTCCTTGATTGGAAGATTTACAAATTCCATCCCCAGCCGGAAGCCGCGCCGGTTCCGAACAACTGCTTTAATCTCGAAGTCGGTCGTCGCGGTAGGCAGCGACAAGCCCACCCACACCAAGGTTCCAACCTCGAGTGACTCCGAAGCATACACACTCATCCCGCCTCTACTGAGCTCATACGTTCGCACCACGGACGCCGCTGCCCCGGGCTCGTCCCAGCGCCGAATCCTTATCCGTACATCTACCTTGACCCGCTTCCACTTTCGCGTTGCCGCGTCCATACCAGCACCTCATCCCGCGGAGATCAACTTCTGGCACTCAATCCTTGGCAGCGTAATTATCCTTCGCGAGAATACCCCAGCGTCGCTGATATTTCCGCAACAAGGCCATACTATTATCCTCAACATCCAAGAAGCTAAACCCGTAACGGAACCCGCTCCTGCTCTTCTCTTGAATCTCGGCGCGAAAGATTCCTGACACCGTAGGCAGCACACACTCGATCATGAACGAGCTGCTCTCCATGAGCTCCACAGGAGAAATCACACCGACTCCCCCCGCGGAAATGTCCAGCGTCCGAACCGTAATCTCCTGTTTACCTGCGCTCAACTTTGCGCGAACATCCAGCGAGTACCTGGCGAACTTCCGCTCTACCGCATAACGAGTCGGCGACATTCCTCTTCCTTCTTACGAATGTGTACTCAACTCATTCCGACGACCGCAGCGCAATTCAGAACCGCGTTCGCCGCAGAGCCCTCTTCCCTCTCCATTGCTGGTCTCGCAAAAAACACATCCACAGCCGCGGCAATCTCGTCCGCGCTCGTCGCTTCGTAGATTGCCTTACGCAATTTTGCTCCGCCCTCGACGCCGTGTGTGAACCATGAAGCAAACTGTTTCATCTTGCCCGTCGCGTCCGGGAAACCTTCTGCGATCAGCATTCCAAAGTACCGGCGAATCATCTCATACCGGTCAGCTCTCGATGCGACTTCATAGCTCCCGCCAGCCGTGTATTGCGATATTTGCCTGAAAATCCAGGGATTTGAAGCCGCAGCCCGACCGATCATAACGCCGTCGCAGCCAGTCTCAGCCACCATCGCGCGTGCGTCTTCGGGAGATCGAATATCCCCATTGCCAATCACCGGAATCGACACCACCGACTTCAACTCGGCGATCCACTGCCAATGCGCCTGCCCCGTGTATCCCTGCTCCCGTGTGCGCGCGTGCATTGCCACGGCATCCAATCCGCAGCTCTCGGCCATCTTAGCAAGTTCGCGGAAGACCAGTTCGCTTTCGCTCCACCCCGCCCGGAACTTCACCGTAAATGGAATCTTCACCGCCGCGCGAACCGACTCGAAGATCTTCTGAATCACCGGCAGCTCCCGCAACAATCCGCTGCCGCCGTTGCACTTCACCACCTTCTTCGCCGGACATCCCAGATTCAGATCCACCAGGTCGAAGCCGAATCCTTCCACCATCCGTGCCGCTTCGGCCAGCGACTCGGGATTGGAACCGAACAACTGCGACGAGATCGGATGTTCGTCGTCACAGAAGTGCAGAAAGCGTTGCGCCTTTTTGTCTTTCTTCCGAACCACACCATCGGCGGAGGTGAACTCCGTCATCAGCAACCCGCATCCATTCATCTCCCGGATGAAGCGCCGGAACACCGTATCCGTGATCCCAGCCATCGGCGCCAGCACGGTGGCCGGAGTAATCGTGACGTTCCCAATTTTCAGCTGCGCCGCAACCCTTACGCCTTCGGGCGCATGATGGGCGAGCGGGTTGTCATACAATTTCTGCACACGACTATTGTATCGGCATTTTCTTTCCCTGCCGACATCCCCAGCCGAACCGTCGCAGCCTTACTACAGTAACTTCGCCCTCGTAATTCTTCTCCTGCCTGAGTTTTCGCCGCATCCAATTCAGAGCGGACATGGCCATCTGTACACAACCCGTCCAACCGGCAATCCGCTCTCCCATCCGAGCTTTTCTGTTCGTGGCGCTCGCCATAGGACTCCCCATTCTGGCTGGCCTAGTCTGGCACCGCTCATCGGACAACCCTATATGGCCGCTCGTTCGTAACTCGCTCGCCCGTTGCGAGCTCAATAATGCTCCACTCTCGCCGCTCTCGCCCGGCGGACTCTACCGCGCTCGCGTAGTGCGGGCAACCTGCTTCGGACGCTTCACCGAGACCCTCGTCTTTGTCACTCCCGCCGATGCCGCCTGGCCGCCTGCGACCCTCGACCCAACTCAATCCGTCCTTGAAATCGCCGGCGTGCGCTCCCTCGATGCCATCGATTGGCAGCAGCCCTCCGGTGGCCGCGCTCCCATCCTGCAACTCTGGTTCGCGCCTGGCGCATTGCCCGCTCAGATTCATCGCCTTCAACCCAACTGGCGCGACGTCACCATCCAACCCCGCACCAGCACGCCGACCCCTGGAGGCCGCCTCGATTATTGATCCCAAATAGTGAGCCCTCGCCGAAGCGAGGGCTCAATTCTTGCGCCGAAGGCGTCTTCACCCCAACAAGGATCGCTTGCCGGAGACCCCGACCACCCGCGGAATTAATTCTGTTCGGTCTTGGCCGTCCCCGCCTTGGGCTCGTTCTTGGCATACTTGCGGCGGAAGCGTTCAATGCGGCCAGCAGTGTCGAGCACCTTCTGCTTACCGGTAAAGAACGGATGGCAGGCCGAGCAGATTTCAACGTGGATGTCGCCACGATTCGTGCTGCGCGTCACAAAGCTGTTCCCGCATGCGCACTTCACGTGGATCTCTTCGTACTTCGGGTGGGTTGCTGCTTTCATAATCCTCAATCCGTCTGTTGAAACAGACTCTTAAGTGTAACCCGCGGGGTCGCCGCCCGGCAACTCGCTGCTACTGCGCCGAGTGCTTCCCCGCCCTGCGCTTTGCGCCCGCGGCCTGCACGGCTCGCACCAGGTTCCACACTAGTGCGCAACTCCCGCAGCAGATCGCCACTGGAATCGAGATGTCACGGTAGGCCATGCTCATATCCGGTGCCCGGTGAGTAAACACGCTCGCTGCTGCCAGGGCGACGATGCCGCATAGCAATCCCGCTCCCATGCCCAGCGAAGTCCACAGCACCGTCAGCACGATTACGCGCGAGCCTTTCATTAATGTCCACACCAGCCAGCTTGGCTCCCGCATCGGCTGGCTGGCTATCAGCGTCTTGCTTCCGCGCGCCTCCATTTCGCTGACCTTCACGTTTTCCTCCATCTTGCTCGCCGAGCATATCGCCGAACGCCCGGCTGCGCTAGAATGATAGTTTCCTATGTCCGACACCCAACAGGCAACCACGCACTCGCCCGCCGAAGTATTACGGATCTCCCCCGTGCAACAAGCCGCCAATGGCATCTGCTACGCTGCCAGCGGCGAGGTCAACCTTTCCTCTGACGAGTTGCAGCGCATGGTATGTGCGGTTCCGCAGCCGATTGCAGCGGCGCTCATTCGCAAAGCATTTTACTTTGTTCCGCTCGCCGTCGCCGACGGCGAGCAGACTTTGATCGCTGATCGTTACGATGTGCTTCTCAGCGACCGTGCTGTCTGCCACCGTAATCTTACCCTCGGCGATGCCCAGTGCGTTTTCATCTCCACTCGCCTCATGGATGACCGATTCTCGGTTGCCTTTGAGTTTTACATCAACGTCGCTCACGCCTTCGCCGAACGCACCGGTTTCTCTCAGGCCTTCGCCGACCTGGTCTGGAAGCAGGCCGAGGATAAGATAAAGGGCGAGACCTCTCTCGACGCCAGCGAACTCCGCAAAATCGTCACCTCCAACGCGCCGGATTCGGAGAAAGCGCGTCAGGAGTACTTCGAGACTACATTCGCCGACGCCATCGCAATCTATCTGCTCTCGCTCTACCTTGACGTTGACTACTATGAACTGCGTGAGCGCGACTATCCTTTGCTCGCTCCGCCTGCCCTCGCCGAGCGGCTGCGCAAGGTGAACGAACTCTTTCCCGCTCCGCGCGGCTTCGAATTCAACATCTACTACAAACGCCGTCCTGAGCAGCGCTAGAGCGCGGAGCCCGCATGATCGCCCACCTTCACGGAACTCTACTCGCAACCTCGCCGGGCCACGCCATCGTGGACTGCCACGGCGTCGGATACGAAGTTACGGTTTCGATGAACACTTTCACCCAGCTCCCGGAGGCGGGCAGAGAGGTATCCCTGTTCATCTACACCCATGTGCGTGAGGATCAGATCGCGCTCTTCGGATTTCATCTCGCCGAAGAGAAATCGCTATTCGAGAAGCTTCTCTCGGTCAGCGGCATCGGCCCCAAGCTCGCCGTCAATATCCTCGGAGGAATGAACACCCGCGACCTGGTCGCCGCCATCCGCGGCGGTGATGCGGCAAGGCTCACCCGCATGCCCGGAGTCGGAAAGAAAACCGCCGAGCGCATGGTGCTCGAACTCAAGGACAAGCTCGCTGAATTCGGCGTCACTCCGGCTGTGCCTCGGCCAAGACATCGGCTTGAAGAGGATGTGCTCTCGGCTCTCATCAATCTCGGTTATCAATCGGCCGCCGCCGAAAAATCCATCGAGCGCCTCGGCCCTGCCGACGGACGCACCTTCGAACAGCTCTTCCGTGCCGCCTTGGCACAGCTCACGCATTAAATCATCCGTATCTTGAAGCGCCCACAGCGAAAGGCGCGAACCGCATCGGTTCGCGCCTTAGGTTTTCCTTACTTCAGCATCTCCGTCAATCGCCTATCGCTGCACCCCGTGCTGAGGAATCGGCGATCTCTTCTTCATACCAGGGCGGTAGAATCTTTACCAGGGCGGCGAGGATGAAGAACGGAAGAATGAGCAGTATGGCGGCCACCAGCTCCCCCTCACGCGAAATCAGGTCCAGCTTGTAAGTGGTGTAGCCTAGAAAACTCTTCGAAAAGAGCTGTCCGCCGATCACCACGTTCCAGCGCATCGCAAAGATGCCGATAATCGTCAGGCTACCGCAAATCGCATAGGCCGCCCGCCGCAGCTTTTCCGGTACGTCAACAATCTGGAACAGCCCAATCGTCAGGATCGGCACCACGGTCCCGAGCACGATCTGCAACACGATCTGCGAGAAAAACAAGCGCGTGTGAACCATGAAATCGAGCGAGCGAAACGATTCGTCAGCCACCGAGATGCGATGAATCAGATCGAGCATCTCCAGCGAGAAGTCGATGATGAAGGTGTACAGCATATATTGCGCAATGGTATCCACACAGCGCATATCGATCGGCTGCTTGCGGACCTTCATCATTGCCATGTACACCAGCATCACCATCGCAATGCCGCTCACCATCGCCGAGAAGATGAACACTACCGGCATCAGCGGCGAGGACCACCACGGATTCGCCTTCACCGTGCCGAAGATGAATCCCACATAGCCGTGCAGCAGAAAGGCGGAGGGAATGCCGATCAGCGTGACCACCCAGCCTACGCGCTCGTCCATCCTGAGTGCGCCCTCGCTGATGTTCGTGGAACCCAGGGTCAGGATGCGGTAGAGCAGCCGTCTCCAGCCGGTTGTGCTCAGCGAGAGCAACACGATGTCGCGTCGGAAATCGAGCCAGACCTCCAGCAGGAGCACCGCCATCAGGTACCAGACATAGACGAAGCCGAACATCGCCATTGGCGAAGTCGTGTGAGGCGTCAGAAACATCTCCAGCGAGCGCTCCGGGTGCCCCAGGTGCAATTGCAGCGGCAGTGGCGCCACCAGTAGGAATGCCAGTGCTGTCAGCAGCGCCAGCCGGTAGGTCGGCTTGACAGCCACAACACGGAAGATCCGCTCCAGTGATGCAAGGATGAAGGCGCCAGCCACCAGCCCTGTCACGAAAGGATAGACAACGATCAACACGCTCCACTGCAACTCAATCTCGTTCGGATACATGAACCCGTCAACTGGTACCATCATCGCAATCTCCTTAGCGCACCGATCCATCCAAGTCGTGGTAGAAGGCCTTGGCACCGGTGGCCATATAAGGCTTGAGTACCTCCACGCTGTGAGTCTTTAGAAATTCGTGAATGGGATCGTTCGGGTTCTTCAGGTCCGCCAGTTGCCGCGCCCCCGTAGGACAGTTCTCGCAACAGGCCGTGGTCAGGCCCTTGGTTATACGGTGGTAGCACAACGAACATTTTTCCGCCGTATGCTTGGTGGGATGCAGGAAGCGGCAGCCATAGGGACACGCCTGTACGCAATAGCGGCAGCCCACGCAATACTTCCCATCCACCAGTACAACTCCGTCGGGGCTTTCAAACGTAGCGCCTACCGGGCAGACCTGCGTGCAGGGTGAGTGCGCGCAGTGGTTGCACATCTTCGGCACAAAGAAGTTCTTGCCGCCGACCGCCGTGCTCTGCGGGAAGCCGTCCTTGCCGCCGTTGGGAGAATCCACCTGCGGCGTCTCCTGCTGCCAGTCGGCGACGTGGTAACGCTCCACCCAGGTCCGGAAGTATCCATCGGGAACATTGTTCTCATTCGCGCAGCCGCGCACGCAGCTGCCGCAGCCGATGCACTTGTCGATATCCAACAACATGCCCCACCAGTGCGCGTCGCGGTTGTAGTTGGGCGCGCTCTCCGGTGTTCCGGCCAAAACGTATTTCCATGCGATGGCCGCGGCCGGCATAAGCATCAGCAGTTTCCGTCGCGTGATCATGATTTCTTGTCTCCTGGTTGCAGCAGTGGGCTGTGCGGCACATGACAGGTCTTGCAAACCTCACCGCCTGAGTGCTCCTTGCTTACAACCTGCGGGAACGCTTTTGGTTTGCCGATGTTCTCTTCGTGGCAGCGCGCGCACAGCACCGCCGTATCCGGCAGTTGCGGCACCACGGAACCCGGATCCTCGGCATGCTTGGCAAGTGGACCGTGGCACGATTCGCAGTTCACGCCCGCGTGTTTACCGGCCTTCTTCACTTCCACTACGTCGCCGTGGCAGTCTTCACACACTTTGTGACCCGCATAGGAGATCGGCTTCGACGCTTGTTCGGCCAGGGCATTTCCCCGATAGTGGCCGTACTCGCCAAAGCTTTTGGGAACGAAATAGGCCCGCACCAGGATAAAGACCGCGAGCACAACCACGCACACTACAGCCAGCCGGACAAGATGTTCGGCATCTTTAAATTTGCTCACAAGCACCCCGACCAGATTCGCCTGCGATCCTTAACTGAGCGGTTCTGGGAATCTTAAACTAATATCGCAAACGTCAAACAATTCACTGTGACGAACCTCACGTACTGTTGTGACTGCGCGTTCGCCATCCGCGCCGGGACTGCTGTAAGCGCGGGATTTCGTTGCTCAAGTTGTCCCCGCTCAGCTACACTTGACCATCAAGTCAAAGAATCTGGAAACGCATGCAACCTGAAGATCTCAAGCTCAAAACGCTGGCGATTCAGCGTCATCTGCCGGAACAGCTTCACGAAGCCAATTTACAGGCATTTGCCCTGGGAAGGGAAGCTGGGAATCGTTGACTACTCAAACCTGTTTTTCTCCCGCCAGCGCGCTGGACTTTGTTCCTCGCCGCGAATTGGAACAGCTTCAGCTTAGCCGCTTACAAGCCGTCGTCGCGCTCTCCTATGCCAACGTGGCCCTGTTTCGCGCGCGCATGCAGGAGCGCGGACTCACCCCCGAAGACATTCAGTCGCTGCAGGATATCGCCAAACTTCCTTTCACGGTGAAGACCGACCTGCGAGACACTTATCCCTTCGGACTCTTTGCAACACCGATGAAGGATGTTGTGCGGCTGCATGCTTCCAGCGGCACCACTGGAAAGCCCATTGTCGTCGCCTACACCAAGGCTGACCTCGATGTGTGGACCTCGGTTGTTGCGCGCTCGTTAAGTGCCTGTGGACTGCATGAAGGCGACATTGTTCAGGTGGCCTACGGATACGGGCTATTCACGGGTGGACTGGGCGCGCACTACGGGGCAGAACAACTCGGCGCAACGGTCGTGCCCGCCTCGGTCGGCAACACCGACCGGCAGATCATGCTGATGAGCGATTTCGGCGCCACCGCCATCTGCTGCACGCCTACTTATTTCCTGCATTTGATAGACCGCGCTGCTGCCATGGGCATCGACGTGCGCAAGCTCCCTCTGCGTGCGGGAGTTTTTGGCGCTGAGCCCTGGACCGAAGGAATGCGTCAGCACATCCAGGAGCATTCGAATATCAAAGCGTACGATATTTATGGACTTTCTGAGATCATCGGCCCAGGCGTGGGTATCGAATGTGTTTGCCAGAACGGCTTGCACATCTTTGAAGACCACTTCTATCCCGAGATCGTCGATCCCGAAACCGGCGAACTGATGCCGGACGGCGAAGAGGGCGAGTTGGTGCTCACGACGCTCAGCAAGCAGGCAATGCCGTTGCTTCGCTATCGCACCCGCGACATCACGGCGTTTCACACCGAAAGATGTGAATGCGGCCGCACTATTCGCCGCATTCGGCGCATCGGGCAGCGCTGCGATGACATGCTGATCATCCGGGGAATTAACGTCTTCCCCTCGCAGATCGAGTCAGTACTGCTGGGCGTTGAGGGAACGCAGCCGCACTATCAGATCATCCTGACGCGCGAGCAGGGGCTGGATCAGATGGAGGTCCAGGTCGAGGTGACTCCGGAATTGTTCTCTGACACCGTAGGCGGACTGGAGGCGATGGAGCGAAAGTTGGCCCATGCCATGGAGCGCGTCTTGCAGGTGAAGGTGCGAATCACTCTAGTGGAACCACGTACCATTCAACGCAGTGAAGGAAAAGCTAAACGAGTCATTGATCGGCGGCAATTATGAAGATCACACAGCTTTCTGTCTTTGTCGAAAACGCACCTGGCCACATTCTGGCTCCCTGTCGCGCGCTGGCAGACGCGGGAGTGAACCTGCGCGCCCTCTCTCTGGCCGACACCAAGACTTTCGGAATTCTGCGGATGATCGTCTCTGATTGGCGGCAAGGTGCCAAGATACTCGAAGAGGCGGGCTTCCTGGTTAAAGCAACCGAGGTGCTGGCGGTGGAGGTTCCCGACCGTCCCGCCGGGCTCGCTCAAGTCCTGATGGCGTTACAGGGATCCTCCGTCAACATCGAGTACATGTATGCCTTTCCCTTCGGCCGTGGAGACAAGGCCACGCTCATCTTCCGCTTTGATAACCCGGACGTTGCAATCGCAACCCTGCAGGCGGCGGGCATCAATCTGATTCCACGCAGCGAACTCGAGGGATAGCGTAAGCGCCTGATACAGCTTCAGCGCGATGACGAACGAGATTTAAACAGGATACTCAAAGAACCCTCAGAGTTATTCAGCAACTAACCTCAAGCCCGGGCTGCACTTCCAGTGACCCGGGCATTTCTCTGCCCTTTTTCCGCCTGTGGAACATCTGTGCACGGTGTGAACAATCCGGTCAATTTCCTGCCGGCGCTCATTCTATCCACCAGCCACGCATCCGCCCGGTCCTGTTTTCCGGTCCCTTTTTGCTCTCAAAGGTATAAGAATGCAAGCACTTCTCTTCTTTTCCACATTTCCGAAGTGCCTACTGCTACTACTAGTAATTGTATCGTTCTGAAGTTATTTAGGAGCAGTTCAAAACCCCGTGTGCAAAACATCGCGGCGACTCACCTGGGCGGGGACACGGGGCCTGATTGAGTGCGAGGTTGCGATAAACTGCGAGTTTACCGTAGAATGAATTGTTCGGGACGAAGTCCCAGTTTTGACTATAAGGACACAGGTTAAGTATGGCGAATCATGTTTCGGCGCTGAAGCGCGCACGACAGACGGAATCCAAGACGGCGACCAATCGCGCCAATAAGTCGCGTATGCGTTCGGCGCTGCGCTCCCTGCGCACCGCACTGACCTCCGGCGATAAGGCTACGCTGGAAACTACCTTCCGTGAGACGGTTTCGGCTCTGGATAAGAGCGTGCAGAAGGGCATCCTGCACAAGAATACGGCATCGCGCTACAAGAGCCGCCTTTCGGCTCGTGTGAAGGCTGCGACCGCGACTACATAAACTTCCCCAACTGACAAACGGCGGGCTTCGGCCTGCCGTTTTTTTTGTTGTCTCAGTCGAGCAGCGCTTCCTGCTGCCAACTGGGGGCGAGTTGCTTTTGTTCGGAGGCTAATTCGAGGATGAGATTTTCCAGTATGAGGCGCTTGCTCGGCGGATTCGAGCGCAGCGCAGCGTCGGCCCGCGAGATGAGGCGCAGAGCCCTGCTGAGTTCGCCGCGTGACTTGTATCGCCGCGATTGGCGGATGACGTCCTCGGCGGCAAAGGGCGGAATGCGGAAGCCCTGCCACAGAACCTGATAGAGGGTGCGCGTATCGCGCACGTTGCGCTCCTGGATGACCAGCATCTGGCGGAAGGTTCGGGCCAACATATAGAGATGACCGATTGCGGCTTCATCGCCGTCACCCGTGGAGAGCATGGCATCCAGAATCTCCAAGGCGCGGGCGCGATTGTGCAATGAGAGCGCATCGGTTAATTCATAGAGAGTGCGCTGTTTGGCCGCCAGCACCATGGTTTCCACGTCGCCCAGAGTGATGCGCTTTTTCTCACCAACGTAAAGCAGCAGCTTCTCCAGTTCGTTCGAGATCATCATCATGTCGCCACCAAGCGAATCTACCAGTTCACGCGAGGCCTCCGCCTCGATCTTGGTGGAGTGGAGCGCAGCGGCTTCATTCAGCCACTTGATGGCCTCGCCCTCTTCAACGCGTGCGAATTCAATGATGGTGAGGTGTTCGCCGAGCGTCTCGCGGATGCGCTCGTAGCGCTCCTTGTCGGTCATTTCCATGCGGCGCAGGTCGGCCGGAATGCTGATGTGGTCGGCGATCAGGATGAGCAGCGCGTCCGGATTCGGATTCTCCATGTAGGCGGCGATGGCGGCGAACTCGGCGTCGTGCTTGCCGCGTCCATAAAGCGCCTTGACTCCGCGAACAAAGAAGACCTGAAAATTTGCCATCAGCGAAGGCGTACGAGCGCGGTCGAGAATTTCGACGACCTCCGAGGATTCGAGGTCGAACTCGTACAAGCTGAACTCGCGCATGCCTTCCGGGACGAGGTGCTTGAGAATGGCGTCGCGGCAGGTGCGGCGGAAAAAGCCTTCATCGCCGACGAACACATAGCCCGCCTTCAGCTTTCGAGAGCTGACTTCTTCGACAAAGCGCTCAACTGGGGCGAAGGCTCTCAAGCTAGAACGCCTCCAGAATATTGCTGACCAGGGTGCGGGAGAAATCGAGCGAAAGCCGATCGAGAGCCGGACCCTGCTCCTCGAAGAAGCTCAGCAGTTCGTTCGAGATCTGGTATTGATCGCGAAACACGTAGTTCGGATTGCTGTACAGGACACGGCCATCGCGCGCCGTTAATGTCACCTTGATAATGATGGTGACCAGTCCGGTGGCGGCGCGGCCGGTCGTCGAGTCGTAAGCCACAGGGGCAAGCTCGGCGGAAACGATGCTGCCGTGTAGTATTGCGTCCGCGTCGGCTTCGGTTTGCACTACACGGTAATGCGTGCGCGTATTGAATTCGCGGATGACCGCATTGGTGAGAGCGGTTTCAACGTGATACGTGTGAGTCTGATTCTGGAACGACGGAATCGCCAGGATCTTAAGATCGGGTGGCAGGCGCGAGTTGGCGCCGGCCGTGTGATAACCACAGCAGAGCAATGGCAGCAGGAATCCGATAAGGGCAAGACGCAAGTGGCGCAGGCGGCCGGAAGAAGTCATTGCAGCTTGCCTCTTGGCCGGGTCTGCAACATCTCTTCTGCGCACTCAAGGGCCTGAATCGCCGAGACGCGGAGGTTATCGCAGGCGGCAAAGAGCCAGAAGCCGTCTCCACCGGCGCCGTCCGGGCGAATGCTGGCGAGAATCTCCGATGAGCCCGCAGCATTAACATTGCTGGGAAATTCATCCGGCTCGCTGGCGACTGTGACATGCGCTCCCTTAAGCGCGGACTCCAACTCGGTGGCCGTGACCGTGGCCCCCATCTGCAGGAACATGGCGATGGTGTAGCTGTGGAATACGGGAACCTGGACGAGAAGAATAGCGGGGATGGAAAGCTCATGCCGCACAATGGACTGAAAGTGACGCACAATGCGCGACTCGGTCTCCTGCAACGATGGGTGAGCTCCCTCGACCGGGTGGGCCAAAAGGTTAAAGGCGGCCTGCGTTCCAAAGACTGCGTCGGGCATCTGTTGGAAGCTGAGCAGATTCACTGTTTGATCGTGAAGTTCATCCAGGCCGCGGCGTCCGTATTCAGAGGCCGGCTGACCGATCACGGCCGAAGCAAGCCGAACTGGAGCGGCCTTTTGCAGCCGCGCCAACAACAGCGCCATCACGACGGCCGCCGGGTGCGCGACCACCACCGGCACCGACTGCAGCGCAACCTCGTGGGTGCGGCCCAATTCGCGTTCCACCCAGGGGGCGCGCAGAACGGCATCCGTATTGTTTTCCAGGGCGTAGCTTAGGTCGATGATCTCGGAACCGGAATCACGGACGATCGCCCAGGTTTTTGCAATATAGGCTTCATCGGCGGCGAGGAAGGCGAAATCCACTCCCTCCAGATGTTCGGGCAGCACTCCCTGAATAATTGTCGGCTCGTCATTGACCTGCTCGAGCTGTCCGAGGACATCTTCTTCGTCCAGGAGCTTGATGTCGACGCTCGGAAAGCTGCGCTCGATCAGGGCGTCGCGCACTTCTTTGCCCTTCAGCGCAGCAGCCCCGACGATGGCAACCGTAAAAAGATTGGACTTCTTTGCAGACTGGCTCATAGCTTTCCAGCCGTCTCCTGGGTCGCGGCTCGGCTCCGGTGGAAAGAGTACGTGACCCTGAAAAACACTCCTGAAATCATGTAAGCCAACGCAAGAACAAAGAGCATGTAGCGGTGAAAATACCAGATCGCGGCCAGGATCAAAGCCAGGAGCACGAACATGCGCGAAGCCTGCCGACTCCGGAAATCAATGCTCTTGGCGCTCCAGAATCGCCAGGTACTGACCATCAGGAACGCGCATACGAAGATGTAGACCATCCAGACAATCGAACTCCACCATGCCTGCACGGGATAGCCCAGGCGCAGGTGCACCACTGCGGCAATGCAACCGGCTCCGCCCGGTATGGGCAGGCCGACAAAATACTTACGGTTCGGATGTCCTGGATTCTTGGGCTGCGGGTTGAGCTGAATATTGAAGCGCGCCAGGCGGCAGGCGCCTGCGGTGAGAAATATAAATGCAATGATTGCGCCGAACTCAACCAGTTTGCCGCGCAGATCCGCATCAAGGGTGGACGGAAGACAGAAGAAGCCCCACATCCACGCAAGGAGTGCCGGCGCAACGCCGAAGGTCACCACGTCGGCCAGCGAATCCAGTTCCTTGCCAAAGTCACTCGTCGTGTGGGTCAGGCGCGCAATTGCGCCGTCCATGCCGTCAAAGAAAACGGCAAAGCCGATGGCAATGCCTGCATGGTTAAAATAGATGGCGGCCGTGTTCAAGGAGTCCATGGCTGGCGCAGCAAGCCAACCCTGCGCGTGGGCCGCTCCCAGCGCCGTCTCCAAAATTGCATAAAAACCAGCCGCCAGATTGGCCGTGGTAAACAATGACGGCAGAATGTACATGCCTTTGCGCAATCGGCGGGATTGCCCGTCGCTAAGGCGGCGCTTCGGCTCATCCATCAAAGTTCTCCTTGCGCCGGCGGCAGAAAGGCAAGGGTCGAGGAGCCGCACTTTACGATGTTGCCAACCTCGACGAGCACCTTGGCGGAGACCGGCAGGATCACGTCGCATCGCGATCCGAATTTGATTAGTCCGATACGTTCGCCGCGAGCAACGCGATCTCCGGCGCGGCGCGAGAATACGATGCGGCGCGCCAGCAGTCCGGCAATCTGTTTGAAGACTATGAGGTTGCCATCGTCGGTGAGAATTGTGCAGATATTCTGTTCATTGTGCGTGGCCGAGTCTGGATTCATGGCGTTCAGGTACTTGCCGCGGCGATATTCGACGGCGCTGATCACGCCACTGGCAGGCGAGCGGTTCACGTGCACGTTGAAGACATTCAGAAAAATGCTGATGCTGATACGCGGCTCGCCTTCCATCTGGATGGTGCAAACTCCAGTGACCTTGCCATCGGCTGGCGAAACCACAGCCCCCGGGGTCGAAGGAATGGCGCGCTCCGGGTCGCGAAAGAACCACAGGAAGAAGATAGCCAACAGCAGCGGCACAATAGCAAGCGCAGGCATGGTCCAGATACCAATCAGGACCGCCACCGCAATCAGCGCCAGCGCGTAATAGATTCCGTCGCGTACCATGAGGACCTCTCGATTATAACCAAGCGCATAGCGTGAATGATCCGGAAAGGCCGAATGATTTGGATAGAGGACTCAATCAGGTTATCGCTCATCGAGCAGTTTTACGATGGTGCGCTCAAAATTCTGCTTTACCTCTTCAAGCCGACCTGTGGCAGGGCCGGAGAATCCTGCGTGAATGAGACGCACCCGCCCGTGGCGATCCAGGAAAATAGTCGTCGGATAGGCTCCAAAGTTCCGCAACTGCGGCAGAGTCTTCGCAATCTGGCCGGAGTCCGTGGTGCCGGCCTGCAGCAACGGAAAAGCGATCGAGTATTTTCGACGATAGATCTGGATCAACCGCTGACTTCGTGCTCTGTCATCCACGTACTCATAGCTGAGGCCCACGATCTCCAGACCGCGTTCGTGGTACTTCGCATAGAGCCACTGCAGCACCGGAGCCTCATCATGGCAATTTGGACACCACGTTCCGAAGATATCGACCAGTACGACCTTGCCGCGAAACTGCGCATCGTCCTGCGTGATAGTGGCGCCCGAGGCGTCTAAACCATGGAAGCGGAAAGGCTCGGAAGGATTCTCCACCGAGGTAAGGTGCTCGGCTTCGTCAAAGCCCTGCGAATTGGATGAGCGTATCGCAACGAACTTCAGAGTCTCTCCGGGCGCTTCGTGAAAGACACCTTCCATGCGATCCTTCGAGACGAAGCGCCCATCAAGGCGCACAGCGTGGATGCCATCAAAGCGTGAGAGATCCAGTTTGCCGTCCGTGCCGCCGCTGAGGCTGCCGGATAAAATCCCGTAGTCGCCGCTGATTGGAGCGATGGTACCCTCAACGTGGCTCGTGTCCTGGGTGAAATGCGCCGGGGCATTGCTCTCGGCGTGAGGCTTGCCATCGGCACCCGTGAACGCAAACTGCCAGTCCCCGGCGATGGAAAACTCGGACGCAGAATCGGCAGCGCGCGTCGGCGTCCGCACTTCTGGCGAGCTAGGCGCGCACCTCGCGCTGAACGCCAGGCGCGAGGTAGATGAGCCCTTTTGGCGCACGTACTCTCCCTGCAAGCCTCGGCATGCTGCCAGTGTTTCTGTTGTGCAATGAGCGGTGAGCGTGGCGTCATATTGGTCAAGGCGCATTGAGAGCACATCGCCCTGCCCTGTTACAGAGGAGAAATCGATGCGATTGCTGCCATTCAGCAGCGCGCCCCGCAGCCCACCGGGCGCGTTCTCGATCAGCAACTCAAACGGAACAACGTAGCTCTCACTCACCCCAGCACGTGCAGCGATGACCTCGGCAGACCAGCGGCAGGCCAGTTCAACCGGCGCCGGCGCCGATTGAGCAACACAGGAAAAGCCCAGGACAACGGTGAGCGCGAGCAGCTTCCGCATACCGGAGTGAAGCACACTTACGCCCACTACGCCCGCCGACCATAAATCTCGCACCACCAAGGCTGCGCGTGGAGGCGCGCATCAAGCGCAGCGCCAACAGGCACAGCCCTGGCAGCACCAGTCATCACAATGGCGCAGGGCCGCGAGCCAACCGCGGCGGGCACTCGGGATCGATTGCACTCAGGAGACTTGCTGAATGCGTTGCGGAAACAACTCCATCTCATCCTTGAGGCGTAGCTTCAGTTTTTTCAGGCGGACTATTTCGACTTTTTCGTCTTCGGAGAGGTATTTTTTATTGGCGAGAGATTCGAGACGCTGATTGTAATTACTGTGTTCCTCGGCCAGTTTGCGGAATTCGTCGTTGCTGGCCAAGAGTTGTTCGCGTACGGGGACATTCATTTCAGCACCTCCAAGCCTGAAATCAGGTGTTAAAGAAGCTAGCACCGGAAAAAGGGTCGGGCAAGAGAAATCTAAAGCTACTCTCGAATTGATCGCACCAGAATTAGTGCATCCTCGGCCGGATTCCGGTAGTAGTCCGCTCGACGCGCCAGCAACTCAAAGCCGTTGGCGCGGTAAAAGCAAATTGCCGGCTGATTGGAAGCTCGGACTTCGAGAAGAAGTCGCTTCGCCGCCTGTGCGCGAACCTCGGCCAGCAGAGTCGACAGCAGCCCCAGCCCCACCCCTTGGCGGCGGAATTCGGGGAGCACCGCAATGTTTTCCAGCTCCCACTCCTCGCCGCCATTGAGTGCGACCAGGAATCCAATTCCACGCCTCTCATTCCCTGCAGTCTCCGCCTCGGCAAGCCAGACAAGCCGCGCGGGAGATTCCGTAAGGAAGATATCCAGCCATTGCTTCGGCGTCCAGTGTGACGCCGTCTCGGCCGCTTTGCTCAGGGCCATCAGTTGCCCAAGGTCGGCTTCTACCGCCCGGCGGATTCTCATGCCGCTCTCAATGCCTTGCCGGCTCCGCCCCGACTTTGGGAGTCGCGAAGAGTTCGGCATCCGAACGCCGCAGGTAATTGGCATCAAGAGCCGCCACATCGGCGCGGACTCCGGCGAGAAACTTGCGATAGGCGATGCGGGCAAAATCTTCAGCCGAGGGACGGACAAGCAGCACGGCATCGCAATCAACTTCGTGGAGCCGTGCGACAAGCGCCTCATCAGGGGTAAAAATCTTTCCAGGCGCCGGGCCCGAGTCCGAGTCCGGCGGGGAAGTGAAATCGGCGAAACCAGCAATGCCCTCGCGAATTAGTCTGGCAACCTTTTGCGCCGGGCCCGGGCCTTCAACAATGTACTCACCAAAGAAAATCTCTGAGCGCTGGGCATCGATCGCCGCAACCACCTTACCCAGGCTTCCCGAGGCGAGCGCGATAGCCTCCAGAACAGAGACATCGACGACGGGCGTGGCGTGGGCCTCGGCCATCCCTTTTGCGGTCGCAATGGCAACTCGCAGTCCGGTGAACGAGCCAGGGCCGCTGGCGACAGCGATTAGGCCGATTGTGCTAAGTCCGATGGCGCTGCTCTCAATTCCGTGGCGCATCAGCAACTCTGCAATGGCGGGTACCAGCCGCTCGGAATATTGGCCTCCGGAGACGACGGCCAGTTCGAGCGTGACAAGCTCCTCGCCTTGCGCCCGCAGCAGCGCTACGCTGCCCTGCCGTCCGGAGCTGTCAATTCCGAGGATCAGCACAGCGGCTCCTAGCGGGCAAGTTTGCCGACGATCTCGTCGATCAGTGAATAAGGATCGCGCTCGTTTCCGGCAACCTCGGCGGCGTACTGGCTGACCGCCTCTTCGGAAAACGCTCTCTGCACGATGCGCCGCAGCACCTCGTCGCGCAGCATCTCGCGCAGCCGGTTGCGCCAGTTGGCAATTCGCCGCTGATGGCCCAGCTCGCTCTTGGCCAGAAAGGTTTCGTACTCGTCGATGGTCGCTGCAAGCTCGGCAACGCCAACGCCGGAGCTGGCCACGGTCTTAATCACCGGAGGCACCCAGCTATCGTTGCGCATGGAGAGCGATTGCATCGCCTTCACCTCGCGCTCCACCCGCTCGGCGCCATCGCGGTCCGCCTTGTTGATCACAAAAATATCCGCAATCTCCATGATTCCGGCCTTGATCGACTGCACGTCGTCACCCATGCCCGGAACCAGAATCACGATGGTGACATCGGCAAGCCGCACGATGTCCACCTCATCCTGCCCCACGCCCACGGTCTCGATCAGCACCAGGTCGCGCCCGCTTGCATCCAGCACCGTGGCAACATCGGCGGTGGTGCTGGAAAGGCCGCCCAACGCGCCCCGGGTGGCCATGCTACGGATAAATGTGCCGGAATCGCAGACGTGCGATTGCATGCGGATACGATCACCCAGAATCGCCCCTCCGGTAAAAGGCGACGTCGGATCGATGGCGATAATTCCCACGCTCTGCTGCCGCCCGCGGTATTGCGCGGCCAGCGCATCCACCAGCGTGCTCTTTCCCGCCCCCGGAGAACCGGTGAGTCCAACGATGCGTGCACGGCCCGCGTGCGCAAACAGAGCCTTCAAAAGCTCGTGCGAATCCGCAGTGCGGTTTTCAACCGCCGTGATGGCGCGTGATAATGCACGAAGATTGCCGCTGCGGATCTGTTCGACCCATGTCGAGATAGAGGAGTTCACTGGATAGGTTCTCGCAGCTTTTAGTTTAGCAAAGCACGAGGAGCGGGCAGTTTCCGGGCATTGACCCAATGCTTGGCATCTAGTTTACTCAGATATTGAGGTTCTAGCTCGGCACTTAACGCATTTCAACTGTTTCCGGCACAAACGAAAGAAGAGGGTGCGCGTCTATGGCGCATGTCAAGAAGGTGCATGTTATCGATGATCGCAGTTTGCTGGACAAAGCCGTCGTTCTGTCGCTGAATAACATCCACGCAAAGGAAACATCCACCCTCGATGGCGCCAGCCTTGCTGAACTGCTCGAAATGTCATTTTACGCTCGTGGCATCGACCGCGGCGGGACTGCATTCTTGATCGCACTCAATCAAAATGCTCCCTATCGGAACCCGAACTTCAGTTGGTTCAAGGAGTCTCGCGAGTCGTTCGTTTACATTGATCGCATCATCGTTGCGGCTTCAGCCCGAGGCCAGGGCATTGCCAGAATTCTATACGACGATCTTTTTGTTGTGGCACAGCAAGTTGGGCAAGTTCGCGTGGTCTGTGAGGTAAATATCGACCCCCCAAACCCGATCTCTGAAGCATTTCATTTGGCAATGGGCTTTAAGGAAGTGGGGCAAGCGTCCGTTCACGGCGGAACAAAGACCGTACGCTACTTCGAAAAGACAATTTGTTAACCAAATTCATTTGTATCGAAGACAAACCCTTCTGGTCGACGAGTGACAAATCACTAAACAAGTGTTAACGACAGCCGCGGCAGGGTTAGGATCTCCGAACATCCGGGTCCCGCCCAAATGATGGGCAATCCGGAAACTGCCCCCTACTCCATCAACAACTGCCGCGCAATCACCAACCGCTGAATCTCGCTTGTCCCTTCGCCGATGGTGCAGAGCTTGACGTCGCGATAAAACTTCTCCGCCGGATAATCCTTGATGAAGCCATAGCCGCCGTGGATCTGCACCGCCTCATTCGCTACCTTCACCGCGACCTCAGAGGAGAAGAGTTTAGCCATCGAAGACTCCAGCGTCGTCTTCTGATGATGGTCCTTCATCCACGCCGCGCGCATCGTCAGCAGCCGCGCTGCATCGATCTCAGTCGCCATGTCCGCAAGCTTCCACTGGATCGCCTGGAAGTCGCTGATCGTCCGGCCGAATTGCTTGCGCTGGCGGCTGTAGCGCAGGGCGCAATGATAGGCTCCGGTGGCCATGCCGAGGCCGAGTGCGGCAATCGAGATGCGTCCTCCGTCAAGCACGCGCATCGCATCCGGAAATCCCTCGCCCTCTGCGCCAACAAGGTTTTCGCCGGGAATTTCGCAATCCTCAAAGATCAGCTCAGAGGTGTCCGAGGCGCGCAGCCCAAGCTTGTTCTCCTTCTTTCCCACCCGGAAGCCGGGCGTGCCGCGCTCCACGATGAAGGCTGAGAGGCCGTGCGTTCCCGCGCCTTTGCGGGTGACTGCAGTAACCACGCATACGTCCGCGTGCGCGGCGTTGGTGATGAACGTCTTGGTGCCGTTGAGCACCCACCGCTCGCCTTTGCGGATGGCTGAACAGCGCGCCCCGCCCGCATCCGAGCCGCTGTTGGGTTCTGTCAGCGCCCACGCTCCGATGTGCTCGCCCGTGGCCAGCCGCGGAATGTAACGTCGCTTCTGCTCCTCGCAGCCGGCAAGAAAGATGTGGTTGGTGCATAGCGACGTATGCGCGGCAACGATGATGCCGATCGAGCCATCCACCCGCGAAAGCTCCTCGATGGCGAGTACGTATTCAATGTAGCCGTAACCGGAGCCTCCGTACTCGACGGGAAAGATGCAGCCCATCAGGCCAAGCTTGCCGAGCTGCTTCACGGTGTCGAGCGGAAATTGCGATCTCTCATCCCACTCCTGGACATGGGGCGCAATCTCGCGCGCCGCGAAATCCCGCACCATGTTCTGGAGCTGCAGTTGTTCATCGGTGAGTTGGAAATCCACGCTTCCTCCATTCCAGAGGTTGAAAAAATTGCAGCCCGCCCACCCGGTCGCGGCTTATTAGGAAAACTGATGGTTATATCACGAGGCCCGATGAGAGGGGAAGCAGCCAATCCGGGGGCATCTCTGCCGATCGGACTTTGCAGGAAATAGAAACCATATCTCCCCCAGCTTTTGCGATAAATTCAGGAACTTCCACAGAAGCAGGATATTTCCCCTGGCCTCGGCGCTTTTAGCAACTTCGCTTGCCTGTTCGAAAACCATCACTAAATCTCATTTTTTCAATCACTTACAGACGTTCACCGAATCCTGTTTCATGCTAAAATGAATACAGGTCGCAGTGTTCTCAGGTGACGACGATTCGAAGTGCTCATCCATCGAAGCTTAAATCAGTGCAGCGTTACCATTCAGACGATGTGAATCTCTGTTGCAGCACTCTGTTTTCGTAGTTCCTGACGCTACAGGCGCGCTCTACTGCTGCCTGAGCCACCAAAGATTTCTGGAAATCAAATGTCCTCAAAGTCAACCACAGCCGAAGTCGTGAAAGAGATCATCCCCAACGTGCAAGAACTAGACAAGAAGACCGCAACCACCGCCGAATCCGGCTACACCGCTGATTCCATCAAGGTTCTCGGTGGAATGGAAGCCGTTCGCAAGCGTCCCGCCATGTACATCGGCTCTACCGGCGAATTGGGCTTGCACCATTTGGTCTATGAGGTCGTGGACAACTCGGTCGACGAAGCCCTCGCCGGATATGCCAGCAAGATCGACGTGACCATTCACCTCGACAATTCCATCTCCGTCGTTGACGACGGCCGAGGCATTCCCGTCGATGAGATGGATGTCGACGGTGAGCGTCTTCCCGCGGCCCAGGTCGTAATGACCGTGCTGCATGCTGGCGGAAAGTTTGACAGCTCGACCTACAAAGTTTCCGGTGGCCTCCACGGTGTCGGCGTAAGCTGCGTTAACGCGCTCTCCGAACAGCTCGATCTGGAAATCTGCCGCGACGGCGCGATCTGGGAGCAGGAATATTCCGAGGGCGTTCCCACCACTCAGCTCACCAGAACAGGCACCACCAAGCGCCGCGGCACCAAGGTTCACTTCGTGCCTGACAGGACGATTTTCACTGTCACCGAATACAACTATGACACCCTGGCCAATCGCCTGCGCGAACTAGCCTTCCTCAACAAAGGGCTCATCATCTCCCTCACCGATGAGCGCACCACCGACCAGAAGACCGGCGAGGCCAAACACACTGAGTTCAAGTTCAGCGGAGGCATCGCCGAGTTCATCAAGCATCTCAATAAGGGCAAAAACGTTCTTCACGATAAGCCCATCTACATGGAGTCGGAAAAAGACGGCCTCGCCTGCGAGATCGGCCTGCAGTATAACGATGCCTACAGCGAAACCGTCTTCAGCTTTGCCAACAACATCAACACCGTCGATGGCGGCACGCATCTGCAGGGCTTTCGCTCGGCGCTCACCCGCACCATCAACGCCGCCGGACAATCGCTCGGCCTCTTCAAGGACATGAAGGAGAATCTCTCCGGCGACGATGTCCGTGAAGGTCTGGTCGCCGTGGTCAGCGTCAAGTTGCCGCAGCCGCAGTTTGAAGGTCAAACCAAGGGCAAGCTCAACTCCGATATCGCCGGCTCTGTGCAGGCCTTCATCAATGAGCGACTCGGTGCATTCTTTGAGCAGAACCCGCAGGTCGCCCGCAAGATCATCAACAAAGCCATCGATGCCGCCCGCGCCCGCGAGGCAGCCCGCAAAGCGCGCGACCTCACCCGTCGCAAGGGTGTGCTCGACAGCGGCGGCCTTCCTGGCAAACTGGCCGATTGCTCGGAGCGCAACCCTGAGCGCTGCGAGGTCTATCTCGTCGAGGGTGAATCCGCCGGCGGAACCGCCAAGCAGGGACGCGACCGCCGCTTCCAGGCCATCCTTCCGCTCAAAGGAAAAATCCTCAATGTCGAGAAGGCGCGTTACGACAAAATGCTCGGCCACGAAGAAATCCGTGCCATGATTACCGCCTTCGGCTGCAGCATCGGGAAAGAAGACTTCGATCCATCCAAGTTGCGCTACAGCAAAATCATCCTGATGACTGATGCCGATGTTGACGGCTCACACATACGTACCCTGCTGCTGACCTTCTTCTTCCGCCACATGACGGAGCTCATCAAGCGCGGCAATATCTTCATCGCGCAGCCGCCGCTCTATCGCATTAAAAAGGGTCGCTTCGAGCAGTACATCAAAAACGATGCCGAGTTCGTGCAGGTGATGATCAAGCGTGCCTCCGATGGCCTGGTCGTCCGTAACAGCTTGCTCAAGGGCTTAACTGACGCGCAAGCCTTGGCACCCGCGATCGAAGGGCAGCAAAAGCTCGAAGGCAAGCAGCTCGCGCAATTCATGACCCGCCTCAACGAGTACCTCGGGTCGCTGGACAAGGTGGACAAGCGCATTCGCAACGAGCGCGTTACTGAGATGCTTCCGGAATTCGAGCTCTCCCGTCGCGAAGACTTCCACGGCTCGCCGGACGCGGCTCCCACCCGCATCGCCGACATCGAAGCTCGCCTCAAGGCCATCGCCAAAGAAGAGCAGTTCATGTCCGTCTCCACCCATTTCGACGAGGAGCACGAACTCTGGGACGTGCGCTTCGTCAACTCGCAGGGTACGCCGCACTCCATCGGCTGGGGACTTGTCTCCAGCCCCGAGTACAAGCAGATGATCACGCGCTACCGTCAGATTGCCGAGTTCATGAAGCCACCCTTCCAGGTGGAGTGGGTCAAAAGCGCTGAAGCCGCCAAGGACGAGAGCGACGACACCGTCTCTGCCGCCGAGCAGGCCGATGCCGACAAAATCGAGGGCAAAACCATCAAGGGTGGTACCCCCACGCGCGTCTCCGCCAAAGGAGGCTCGCGCGAGCCGGTCGAAAAGAAGACCGTGCGCGACCTCTTCAACTTCGTCCTCGAGCAGGGCCGCAAGGATTATCAGATCCAGCGCTACAAAGGGCTGGGCGAAATGACCGCCGAGCAGCTATGGGAGACCACTATGGACCCCGAGCGCCGAACCTTGCTCTCGGTTAAGCTCGAGGACCTCGCCGAAACCGAAACCATCTTCACCACTCTGATGGGCGAGGATGTCGAATCACGGCGCAAGTTCATCGAAGACAACGCCCTGGATGTGAAGAACCTGGACATCTAGTGGAAGATAACAAACAACAACATCTCGTCCACAGGTGGCGTTAGCAGTTCCCGAGACGGCCCGTTTTCCGCCCGAAGACGGGCTTTTCGCTGGGCGGCGAACGTTGATTTACGACAACGATCCAGCAATTTGCATTACCATGTTGTGCGTTGGATCACTGCTCTGCTTTGTAAGCTGTGACGGTTCGTTATTGAGTCGGGCAAAGGACTGAAGGAGCTCTCAATGAGAATGGCCCACCCTGTTTTCAGCGTCCTTGTCGTTGACCCGTTTGTGTGGGGCGCCGACTGGGCTTGGGCCGTGCCCTTGATAGTGCTGACCGTGGTCATCCATGTCTCGGTCCTCGGGATCTTAAGCGGAAGAGTGGTTCACTTTACTAGCCGTCCTGCTGTGGGCCGTCATCCCAGGACCGCTTTCGTGGCGGGGGTAGGCACAACGACGCTATTGGCCACTTGCCTGCACGGGTTCGAGGCAGGTATATGGGCTCTCGCCTACTGGTTTCTCGGTACTCAACCCAATTTTGGGTCCTCGATGCTCTATTCGTTGAATGCGATTACCAGCTACGGTCACTCGGGCTTGGTTCTCGAAGAACACTGGCGACTCTTGGGATCGCTGGAGTCAATCAACGGATGGTTGCTCTTCGGGCTGACCACTGCTTTTCAGTTTGCCGTGATTGGAAAAATGTGGCCGTCGGCAACAGGCAACGACAATAGCTGATTTCTGACGCCCTCCGGCGTGCATCGGAAGAAGAAGCGCATAGAATGGCGTCGCCGGGGAGCAAGACGTCTGTCCCCTGCTCTGGAGAACACCATGAAAGCAGTCGTGCTGCACGAATATGGCGGTCCCGAGAAGCTTAAGTTTGAAGACAACTTTCCCGATCCGCAGGTGAGCGGAGATACGGTGCTGATTGCGGCCGCCGCTGCCAGTGTAAATCCGATTGACTGGAAGGTTCGTTCGGGCGCGAGACAGAAGGATTTTCCGTTGTCGTTTCCCGCCATTCTTGGCCGCGACGTGAGCGGTATCGTGCGCGCAGTCGGCGCCAACGTGAAGCACTTCAAGCCAGGGGACCGCGTACTGGCGCTCTCGAATGCCACCTACGCCGAACTGGTGGCAGTGCCCGATTCAGAGCTGACGCATTTGCCCGATGGAGTTGACCTGGTGGATGCTGCTGCGATTCCGTTGATTGCTCTGACGGGAGATCAGTTGGTGCGCCTTGCAGCGAATCTGCAGAAGGGCCAGACAATCCTGGTAACCGGAGCTGTGGGCAGCGTAGGGCGAGCTGCTGTGCATACCGCTAAGAAGACGGGCGCGCAGGTGATCGCGGGCGTTCGCAAAAAGCAGTTGGAGGAGGCCCGCTCCCTCGGCGTCTCCGGCGTGGTAGCAATCGATGACGACGACGCAATCGCCACGCTCGGTCTTGTGGATTCGATGGCCGACACCGTCGGCGGTGAAGTTGCAGCGAAGTTGATTGCAAAAGTAAAGCAGGGAGGCTCCCTCGGATATGCCTCGGTGTTACCGGACCATGCAGCAGCGTTGTACCCCACCGTGAAGATCACGCGCGTGTTCGCGAAGCCCGATCCATCGAAGGTGCGCGAATTCGCGGATGATCTGCGCGATGGCAAGTTCGTTCTGCCGATCGGTCACCGGCTTCCACTTCGCGATGCGGCTGAGGCGCATGTGCTAGCGCAAAAGGGCGGCGCTGGGAAGATCATCCTGTTGGTGAGCGGCCCATCACGGTAGAGCGTGCCACCTCACGGTCTTTGCCTGCGCTTCGACGCGCAGAAAAGCGCTTGAGTCTTGCGGGATTACTTTGGGACGGCAGGCAACGCGGCAGTTAACTTGCCACAAGTCATTCAAGCTGCCCGCGGCGCGCTCACAAGCCTACTTTTTCCCGCCCTTCTGCAATTCCCGGTACACGTCGCTCTTGCTGATGCCCATTTCCTTCGCCACTCGCTTCATCGCCTCTTTCTCGTCGAGCTCCTCCGACTTCATCAGCTCGCGGACTCGCGAGCGGGCGTTCTTCTGCGTTACCGCCGGCAGGCCGTGCTGTTCCTCGGCCCGGCCGATCAGCAGCGTAATCTCGCCGCGTATTTCGTCTCGCTGCTTGAACGCAGCAAGGGCTTCGGCGGCTGAAGCTCTCACAAACTCCTCGTAAATCTTCGTGACCTCCCGCGCCACGACCACCCGGCGATGCCCGCCGAGCACCTCGACGACGTCCTCCAGGGCTCCCAGTAGCCGGTGCGGCGCTTCGTAAAAAATCTGCGTCCGCGGCGAGTGCTGAAGTTCCTCCAGCAGCTTTCGCCGCTGCCCCAGCTTGGAGGGCAAAAAGCCGTGGAAGACAAAAGAATCAGTGGGCAGGCCGCTGGCCACCAGTGCGCTCAAAAACGCCGAGGCGCCTGGAATCGGCACCACGGGAATCTTGTGCCGGATCGCCAATGATGCCAGTCGAAAGCCGGGGTCCGAGACGCCAGGCATTCCCGCGTCGGTCACCAGTGCAATCGAGTGCCCCTGCTCCAGGTGCATGATCAGCTCCGCCGAACGCGTCAACTCATTGTGCTGGTGGTAGCTAATGGTGCGGGTCTCAATGCCGTAGTGATTGAGCAATTTCGCCGTCTGCCGCGTATCCTCGCAGGCAATCAGCTCAACCTCCTTGAGTATTCGTATCGCGCGTAGCGAAATGTCCTCAAGGTTGCCGATCGGGGTGCCGACCAGGTAAAGCGAAGGTTGGGTTGCAGGCATTGCTGATCCTCCGGACAACGGTCACCGCTAGCGCCACGGGACACCAAACGCGAAGTGTACCAGAGCGCAGCACTTCAAAATTGACCGCATCGCCCCGAGGAACCTAGAATCAAAGTATCTACAGTACGAATTAGCTGCCGCGCCAGCCGTTCCCGGCGAGGCAAGCCCGAAGGAATCATGCCCTTATACGAATACCAATGCAGTGCTTGTGCTCATCGCTTCGAGCGCATCGTGAAGTTCTCTGACGCTCCACTGACGACCTGCCCGCGCTGCGGCAAAGATGCAATCGAACAGATGATCTCCGCTCCCGCCGTGCAATTCAAAGGCTCGGGCTGGTATGTGACCGATTACGCCCGCAAGAGCTCCCCAGGCGCATCTACTAAACCGGAAGGCAGCCCGCAGGCCGCGTCAACTTCTAGCTCCAACTCTGGTTCAGAAACCTCCTCCAGCGCGTCGTCTGCTTCCGGCAGCTCTGATAAGAATTCGAGTACTGGAAATTCAAGTACGGGCACCGGCAACGCTGCCAGCGGAAGTGCAGCGCCCAGTTCGAGCAACAGCCCAGCCGCAAACAGCAAGTAGCGTCACCGGATTTCAGACCGCACCCATGGCTCGCGTCAGCCCCTTTGAAGCTCAGGCTGCTTTGCGCGGACTCGGTGGCACCTTTGCCCCTGCTTTTCGCGCCTCGGAAAGCCCGATCGCAATCGCCTGCTTGGGGTTGTGAACCGTCTTGCCGCTCCCTCCGCTCTTCAGCTTTCCTTGCTTCATCTCCTTCATCTCTTCTTCCACAAACTTGCTTGCCATGGGGCCATACTTGCGCCCTGCATTGCTCCGTTTCTGTGTCGCCGATTTCCTTGTACCCGTCGCGCGATTCGTTGTCTTCCCCTTCGTGCTGCCTCTGCTTGTTGCCATAAATGTCCCCCTCTGCATTTATGAGACGCAGCCAAGAGCGGTACAAGTTGCGCGGGTATGGTCATGAATCGTTATTATCCGTTGCAACATCTATTCCTTAACGGCCGCCTGCAGAAGCGGCCGGGAGGTATCGTATGATCACGCTTCGTTCCGCCAGCCAGAGAGGCCACTTCAATCACGGGTGGCTCAACACCTATCACACCTTTTCTTTTGCTGATTACCACGATCCGGCGCACGTTCACTTTCGCGCACTGCGGGTCATCAATGAAGATGTGATCGCTGCTGGCCGCGGCTTTGGAATGCATCCGCACGAGAATATGGAGATCATCACTTATGTCTTGAGCGGCGCGCTTGAGCATCGCGACAGCCTCGGAACCGGCGCCGTCATCCGCCCCGGCGACGGCCAGCGCATGAGCGCCGGCACAGGAATCGTGCACAGTGAGTTCAACCCTTCGCCCAGCGAACCCGTGCACCTTCTGCAGATCTGGATCATTCCCGACAAGGACAAGCTGGATATTGAGCCGAGTTACGAGCAAAAGCCATTCCCCGATGACGAAAAGCGCGGGCAGTGGCGGCTCATCGCATCGCCCACCGGAGAGCAGGGCTCGGTGAAAATTCACGCCGACGCTCGGTTGCTGGTCACCAAACTTGCCGCTGGCCAGAGCCTTCCAATCACCCTGCCGGTGGGCCGCCATGCCTGGCTTCAAATTGCCAAAGGCACAGCAATCCTCAACGGCACCCAGCTTCGTCAGGGAGATGGCGCTGGTGTCGCCAATGAATCCGCGCTGAAACTCAGCGTGCCGGAAAACGCCGCGGAAGAAGCTGAGGTGCTATTTTTTGACCTCGCTTAAGCTGCTCTCGTCTGAGCCGCGTGAGAGCGGGAACGGAACGCCGCGAGGCAGGAAGGCGGTCGCGCTGCTCCTGGCGGCCTTCAGCCTGCTCGCCGCGTCGTATGGAGTCGGCGTCGCAACTTCGCGGTTGCCCATCAACTCCGGAGCCTGGGTGGTGGGTGAAGACGTGGCGCTACGTGGCTGGCTCGCCTATCTGCTCTCGGCAATTGCCTATTTCGCAGCCGCCCTCGGCTTGTGGCGCCACTCGCGCTGGGCGCGTTGGCTGGCGCTTCTTCTTCTTGCCGTCGGGCTGTTGCCCGCCCTCTCGGGAGTCTCCTCTGCCGTAATAGATCTGAGGGTTGCCGGCATCATTCTCTGGGGTGCGCTGATCGTACTTCGCATCGCCGCGCTTTACCTGCTGATGAGCGCAGCCTGAGACTTTTACCGATGCGAGTCGCGCCAGATATCGGAAAGGTGCTCACTCACAATGTGCAGTGCACCCTCCATCGAGATCGCGAAGACCTGGGTTGCGCGGCCATCGCGCACACGCTTGTCGAACCTCTTGCCCAGAATCTCCTGTTCCATGTTGCTGGCGTGCCAGCGGAAGGTATAGCTGGCTACGGCGACTTGGTCGCCCAGCATATGTACCTCGATAGGGCCAGTGATCTCGGCACGAAAAACAGTATGCGGCCCGTAATACTCGCGTTCCTTGCGCGCGGCTGAGACTCGTCCGGACTCCGGGCGCGGCGAGAACGGGTTGAATACGATGGCATCGTAGGAATAGAAGCGCCCCATCTCGCCTTCGGACTTTTCCATCAGCACCCGCCAGTAGCGATGCACGGCGGACTCAACTTGAGACGCAGTGATGCAAGTTGTATTCATTAGCCGGTTGCCTGTTGTCTTGAAATTTCAGAGCTGTGGGGATTGTTCAATAATTGCCTCGTCTTGTCCACAATCCAAAGTAACCTTCAGCAATCCCGCCTCTTCTCAAATGCTTTCCGGATCGCAGCAAAAAAACGCCCCAGGCGAATTCTCTGGGGCGGGTGGAGTCTCTCTCGGCCAGGTTTAAACAAGCTGCGCCTGTGCCTCCGGCCTGGAGAACGGCTGATCTTCCCGGTGTTGCACCTGGAAGATCAATTTGCCATCCTTCGCGTCCACCGCAACGTGGTCGCCGTGCAGCACCTCTCCATCGAGAATCTTCATCGCCAGGGGGTCTTGGATCATCCGCTGAATAGCCCGCTTCAACGGACGTGCTCCATAGGCCGGATCATATCCGCTGGTAAACAGCGCGTGCTTGGCGGCATCGGTGAGTTCAAGCGTAATCTTGCGTCCTGCCAGCAGTTCTCTCACGTCCTGCAAGCGCAAATCCACAATCTTCGTAAGCTGCTCGGTTCCCAGTGGGCGGAAGACCACGATGTCGTCAACTCGATTCAGGAACTCCGGCTTAAAATGTCCGCGCAATGCCGTCAACACCTGTTCGCTCGCACGCTGGAAGCGCTCCGGCGAAGTCAAATCCCCGGAAAGCGACAGCGACCCGATGTTCGAGGTCATGATGAGGATCGTGTTCTTGAAGTCCACCACGCGCCCTTTGCCGTCGGTCAGCCGTCCATCGTCCATGATCTGCAGAAAGACGTTGAACACATCCGGATTTGCCTTCTCGATCTCGTCAAACAGCAGTACCGAGTACGGACGCCGCCGCACCGCTTCCGTAAGCTGGCCACCCTCCTCGTATCCCACATAGCCCGGAGGCGCGCCGATCAGCCTTGCCACCGAGTGTTTCTCCATATATTCACTCATGTCAATGCGAACCATGGAGTGCTCGTCGTCAAAGAGAAATTCAGCCAACGCCTTGGCCAGCTCCGTCTTACCCACTCCCGTCGGTCCAAGGAAGATGAACGAGCCAATCGGACGCCGTGGATCGCTAAGCCCCGCGCGTGAACGCCGGATTGCATTGGCAACCTTCTCCAGAGCTTCGTCCTGCCCAATCACCCGCTGGCGCAGCCGCGACTCCATCTGCACCAGCTTTTTTACCTCGCCCTCCAGCATCTTTGACACTGGAATTCCGGTCCAGCGGCTGACAATGCGGGCCACATCTTCTTCGTCCACCTCTTCCTTCAACATGCGCGATTGATTTTGCCCGGCCTTTGCCGTTAGCTCTGCCAGCAATCGCTCCGCCTTGGGAAGCTCATCGTATTGCAGCCGCGAGGCGCGCTCGTACTCGCCGCGCCGCGCCGCTTCCTGCTGTTGCAGCTTCAGCTGCTCGATCGATTCCTTGAGCTTGCGGACCTCGGCGATGCTCGCTTTCTCCGCCTGCCACCGCGCCTTCAGCGCGTTCGTCTGTTCGCGTATTCCGGCCAGCTCACGTTCCACAATGGCGAGCCGTTCCTTTGAGTTCGCGTCCGACTCTTTCTTCAACGCCTGGCGCTCAATCTCCAGATTCGTGGCGCGCCGTTGCAGCTGGTCGATCTCTGTCGGCATCGAGTCGATCTGAATGCGCAGCGAAGCCGCTGCCTCGTCGATCAGGTCGATCGCCTTGTCTGGCAGAAAACGATCGCTGATATAGCGATGGGAAAGCACCGCTGCCGACACAATCGCTGAATCCTTGATACGCACGCCGTGGTGAACCTCGTACTTCTCTTTCAAGCCGCGCAGAATCGCAATCGTGTCTTCCACCGAGGGCTCGCCCACGTACACAATCTGAAAGCGGCGTTCAAATGCCGCGTCCTTCTCGATGTACTTCCGGTACTCGTTCAACGTCGTGGCGCCGATAGCGCGCAGATCACCGCGAGCCAGCGCCGGTTTCAGCATATTGCTCGCATCCATTGCGCCTTCGGCCGCGCCCGCTCCCACCAGCGTGTGCAACTCGTCGATAAACAGAATGATCGTTCCCGCGCTCTCCTCAATCTCCTTGAGCACGGCTTTCAAGCGGTCCTCGAATTCCCCGCGATACTTCGCCCCCGCAACCATCGCGCCCAGATCAAGCGATACTACCCGCTTGTTCTTCAACTGCTCCGGTACATCTCCGAGCACGATGCGCTGTGCCAGCCCTTCGACGATCGCCGTCTTGCCCACGCCTGGCTCTCCGATCAGCACCGGATTGTTCTTCGTGCGCCGCGAGAGGACCTGAATCGTGCGCCGGATCTCCTCGTCGCGTCCAATCACCGGATCGAGCTTGCCCCGCCTTGCCAGCTCCGTCAAATCGCGCGCATAGCGCTCCAACGCCTGGTACTTCGACTCGGGATTCTGGTCGGTCACCGTCTGGTTTCCGCGCACCGCCGCCAGAGCCTTCAGTAATGCGTCCTGCGTGACCCCAAGCCCGCTGAGCAATTGCTGCGCAGCGTCGCGCTTCAGCCCAATCAGCCCCAGCAGCAGATGCTCGGTGGACACATATTCATCTTTGAAATTTGCCGCCGCCTTGAAGGCAAGGTCCAGCATCCTCCGCGTTTCGTCCGACGGTGGCGGCTCTGCCGCAGCTTCAGCCAGCTTTGGAAGTCCTGCGATCTCGCGCTGCACCTGCGCCTGCAGTGCCGCCGTCTGTACACCGGCGCGTGCCAGCAACGGAATCACAATGCCCTCGCGGTCCTCCAGCAGCGCTGCCAACACGTGCAGCGGAACCAGTTCGGGGTTGCCATGTTCGCTCGCCAGCTCCCTGGCGCGCTGCATCGCTTCCAACGACTTCTCGGTCAGCTTGTCTCCGCGGATTGCCATAACCATGCTCCTCACGCCGCAACTTGATGCTTTTCATCAACCCGCGACGGATAAATCCTAATCTCAAATTTGAATGGGGAGCCTGGAGGATTCAAGAATCCATCCAAACGCTCCCCAACTTGGATGCCGGACGCCTGCAGCCGGATTGGCGCTCATGCCTCTAACCCAGCTACCGGCGTCGATTGGCTTCAGCCATTACTTATTTGCCGGCCGCGCTCTTCTCTGCAATTTCAGGCGCAACATCTACCTTGATCTGCTTCGGCCGGGCTTCGGCTCGCTTGCCGAGGTTGATGGTCAGCACGCCCTTCGAGTAGCCCGCCTTCACCTCGTCCGGATTTACCGTGTTAGGCAAGGTAAAGCTGCGGGTGAAACTCCCGTAGCGGCGCTCGATCCGATGGTAGTTCTCTTCCTTGGTTTCACTTTCCAGCTTGCGCTCGCCGCGCACCGTCAGCAGATTGTTTTCCATGCGGATGTCGATGTCTTTCTCATCGATTCCCGGTACTTCCATCTTCAACCGGATTCCTTGCTCATCCTCGTACACATCTACCGGCGGGACAAAGGAACCTGCCGACAGAGACTCCTGGCTGGTAACAGGGCTGAAAGAATCGCTGAAAAGCCGGTTCATGCGCTCCTGCAGGCTGGCCAGTTCGCGAATTGGTTCCCAACGGGTTAATACGGTCATGATCGTTTATCCTCCTAGCTTCAGAATTTTTGTCTGTAAGGCGCTGCCTTGTCGGCCCGCCCTCTACAGACATTGATGCTAATATCAGCACAAACGAAGCATAAAATCTTAGCGTTTATTGTCAAGTAATTTTACTGATAACATTCGCACTCGTCCATGATTCCATAATTGCTTTTATATTCAACATCTTAAGAATGGTCTGAACGAAAGCCAGAAAGTCCGGTCCGTCTCAGGAACCAACTCCGCCTTCACCTTTTTTGCTCCGTTCCGCCGATTCCAGCCGCTCAGCCGTTACGATGATCGTGTGCCGTGCAAGATCGTCAATCTCGAAGAAGGCCGCCCCACCGTGAACGTCGCCCTCTGCGCCTCGACCGCGCCCTCTCATCGGCCCGTGCTGAAGGTGTGCCGCTGCTCAAACTTATTCACGGATACGGCTCCAGCGGAGTCGGCGGACGATTGCGCGAAGAGATCTGGAAGGCGCTCGACCGTTTCGAGCGGAACGGCTTCATCTCCGCCTTCATTCCCGGCGAAGATTTTCGTATCTCCAATCAGGCGAGCTGGGAGTTGGTAAAGCGCGACAAGGCGATCAAAGAGGATCGCGACTTCGGGCGAGCCAATCGCGGCATCACCATCGTCGTTCTTTAGCTCACCGCAACAATGAAAAGGCCGGCCCGTGTTCCGGCCGGCCTTCGCAACAAACAAAGATTACTTCTTTTTCGGCGGAGCGATTGCATCTTTCACAGCCTTGCCGACGTAGAACTTCACCACGGTCTTGGCCGGGATCTTGATCGGATCGCCAGTTTGCGGATTGCGGCCAATGCGTGCTTTGCGAGCCGACTTCTTCAGACGGCCCAGCCCGGGAAGAACAAACACGTCGTTCTTCTTCGTTTCTTTCACGGCAATTTCAGCCAGCGTAGTCAAAAACAGTGCAGCGGCCTTATTGCTGGTTTCCAGCTTCTCCGCCAGAAGACGGACGAGAGCAGTCTTGGTCAAGCCTGCAGCCATGTTGGTTATTCCTCCTTGAAAGATGAAGCGCGAAATACGCTTCAGTCCCGCACATCTTAACTCAGTGATTTTGTCAGCGACAAGCCTTTTCACCTGATTTTATGCGGGTTTTTCCACAGGTGTGACCATTTTCGGGCTGCATTCATGCACCCGTGGGGCTCTTTGCCCTACCCAACCGATTGTGTATTGCCGAATCCATCTCAAGTTCCATACTATCTATTGTGGCATTTCGGCCCTGTGTTTTCGCGCCTGCGGCCAAAGATCAAGGCGCATTTTCTTTCCGGAAGCGCGGAGTATATGGAGCAAGTCTTCCTATCACTGGGTTCCAACCTTGGCGACCGACTCGCCAATCTGCGCCGGGCAATCGCCTCGATTCGTGAATTTGCCCGGATCATCGCGATCTCGGATGCCTATGAGAGCGAGCCAGTCGACTTCATCACGCAGCCCTGGTTCGTCAACGCGGTCATTGCAATTCAGGTGCACGCAGCTCTCGCAGCGGACTCTGCTCCGCCCGGCGTCGCCGGAGCGCAAGCCGAAAATCTTCCGTGGCGCTTGCTGCAACGTCTTCTCCGCTTGGAGATCGCGCTGGGCCGTCAGCGCAGCTCCGCCGCCTTTATTCCCAAGGGGCCTCGCGTCATCGATATTGACATTGTCCTCTATGGCAGTCGCGTGATCCATTCACCGGATCTTCTAATTCCGCACCCGGCAATGCACCTGCGCCGCTTCGTCTTGCAACCGTTGGCCCAGATCGCGCCTGATGTCGAGCATCCTCTCTTACGAAAAAGCGCGTTGCAACTGCTGCAAGAGCTACGTGCAGATGGCCCACTGGTGCGTCGGCTGGCGCCCTCGAATTCACTGGAGGAGTAGATGAGCCATCTCGCCGAATTGAGTGTAGAGTGGGTGGCAGCGATGCTTCGCCACTGGTGCTCGCGCAATGCGCCCGGGCAGGGCCCCGGAATCGGCAACACATTTTCACTGCTGGAGGATGGTTTGTCGCAAAGTTTGGGATTCGCCTGCCGCAGTCGCCTCCGCTCCTCACTCTGGATGGCACTTTTTCTGGCTCTGTTTGGCCCGAGCGTAGTTGCAAGCGTTGCCACCGCTTCGCCCGCCATGTTGCCGTCCTCCGGCTCCGGCAATGTTTCTCAGGAGCAGTCCGGTTTAGCGCGCAGGCAGGGAATGGCCGATACTGCTCTACTTGACTGGGTCATGGGAAACTCCGGGCCACTCAAGGGTGACATCCACGCCGGAGAACTGCGCGTTGCGTTCACCGTCACGCCCGCCGAGGGCTGGTGGGACAAAGCTGGGGGCGGCAAGCTAGCCTGGCACGATGCTCCCGCCGATAGCGTTCATCTCCGCATCTTCGTCGTTGATCTCGCCGACGGAAGGTTTGTCCCCGGCCTCAGCGTCCACGCCACCCTGACTGACTCCAATGGCAATCGGCAGATTGCGCCCGTCGATTTCGGCTGGTATCCGCTCATCAATGCCTATGGCGGGAATTTCCCGCTCGAGTCGGACAGCGGCTACACCTTGCGCGTCACCGTCGATCCCCCGAGCCCCCAGACCTTCGGAAGCAAGCGTTTTCGCCAAGCCACAATCGCCGAATTTCCACCGGTACAGATTGCGCGCGAGGCCGTCGCGCAGATTCCCCTCGCAACCGCCACCGGCTTTGCCAATGAGGCGGAACTGCTCCGCCCCTGCAATGCCGCACTCAGTGCCGCCATCACTGCACTTTGGCAACAGTCCGTCTCGGGACTTGAGAAGCCTGATGGCGATTACTACATCGGATACGCGCTCGACTTCTCTTCCATGTACGGGCCGACTCATGGCGCGATGATCCACATCGGCAACATGAAGAACGCCGGCGTGTCGTGCTGCTGGTCCGCGATTCGCGCACCGGCCGATTCATTCCCGGTCTTAAGCCTCAGGCCACTCTCATCGACGCCGATGGCAAAGTCGTACGGCCCCGGCGAGCTGTTTCTTAGTTGGTATCCGTGGCTCGACCATTACGGACGAAGATGCTCGCAATTCCCCGCAAGGGACTGTACAAGCTGCGCGTGCAATTTGATGCACCCGGTTTCCGCCGTTGGGGCCGGCAGAGTGATCGATTCGCCGCACCTGTCGATTTCGAGTTCGATAACCTGTCGTTAACGCCGGAAAAGAAGGACTAACGCAGTGAGCGAGGCTAATACCGCCGAAGAGATTGCGGCTCTTCTCTCCACCTACATCACTGCAAACCCCGCCGCGGTAGTTGTCGAGGACGGTAAGCAGCTCTTTGATTTCTCCGCCGCGAATTATTCCGTCGCCCCGGAGCGCGGCCGGTGTCTGCTGCAGATATGGTCGGAGCAGAGCAATATTGTCCGTCGTGCCGTCAGCGCCGAAATCAGGAATGGAATTCTAAAACTCTCGGTGCTTCGCTTCGGCCAGCCCAAGCCCTCGCGTATGGAAATTTGCGCCAAGGCCGAGCGCCGCTCTCCCTCTGCGCTCAAAGCCGTTCGCGCTGCCTATCAGCGTACTCTTCAGCGCAGCGCAGAGCAGCTTTTCCCAGGTTGGACGCTCGAGCGCATCACCACCGCCGCCGATCTCGAACACTCCTTCGGAGCGGTCTGTACGCGCGGCCTGCTGCGCCGCGGCCAGGAGCGTATTGCCATCGTCGGCTGCGGCGAAGGCGAACTCCAGGCCACCATCGATAACGCTGTTGCCGTAGCTGTTCTCTGGCTCGACTACTGTCGTGAGCATCTTGCGGCCCAATCTCACGTCTCTGCGCTTGCCCTCTTCGTCCCTGATGGCCGCGCCCAGACCGTGCAACTGCGCCTCTCCCACCTCAATCGGCAAGCCGCTCAGTGGCGTCTCTTTTCGCTCGACGAGCACACCGGCCAATCCGAGGAACTCGACCTTGCGACTGAGTTGAATCTGAGCACTCGCCTCGTGCAGTGCTTTAGCCGCGAGCAAACCCTCGAACGCTTTGCCGGAAGCATCCACAACATGCGTGCGCTTTGTCCCCATGTTGAGGTAGTCCCCCAAAGTGCTTCTGCCGTAAGCTTCCGCTTTCACGGACTGGAATTTGCGCGCGCGACTCTCGAAGCTGACCCTCATTTCCGCGCCGCCGAGCGTGTCGTCTTCGGTGCCCCGCCCGCCGAATACGAGTGGAACAAGGACACTGAACCCCTGCTGCGGAAATTAATCGAGCGCCTGATGCTCAAGCGCGTCGGCCGCGATCACAACCATCCCTTCTATCGCCTGCAGCCCGAGCGCTGGCTGCAATCGGTGGTCGAGCGCGACATTACCCAGCTCGACTCGCGTCTGGACCCCGCTCTGCTCTACTCGCAGGTGCCTGCCTTTACCGCCTCTGATCGCGCCGTCATCGATCTGCTGGGAGTTACCCGCGATGGCCGTCTCGCCGTGATCGAACTGAAAGCCGCCGAGGATTTTCATCTTCCCGTGCAGGGTCTGGATTACTGGGCGCGCGTACGCCAGCATCATCGCCGCGGCGACTTTCAGCGCTTCGGCTATTTCCCCGGCCGCATTCTCTCCGAACGCGATCCCATCCTCATCCTTGCCGCGCCCGCCCTGCACGTGCATCCCTCCACAGCAACCATGCTGCGTTACTTTACGCCTGAGCTGGAGTGGAAGCTGGTCGCTCTCGACGAGCGCTGGCGCGATGGAATCCGCGTCGTCTTCAATAAGCAGAAGGAATAACTTCGATTACAGCCCTGCCTCGCGCGAACGAAACGCCCAGTAGTCTCCCGCCGTCTCACTCAAATCTCCCGCCGGCTTTTCTCCCTTGAACACCCTGCCCACGGCGCGCACCACGCGCCGCATCGGCAACCCGGCGCCCGCAGCCGGAGCGGCATCTGTTGCCGCGTATCCGCCGCGCGGTGCTCCGTGCTCGTCTTCAAAAAAGATCTCGCCCACCTTGTTCGTGCGGTAGTACCAGCGCTTCAGGATTGCCAGGTGTTCCATCCACTCCTGCGCGCTCCTCGGCTTAGGCGCTTCAATCGCGCGCAGCAACTCCTTGATGCGAGCTTCCATGCTTTGCCCGGTAACAGTAACGCTCTGCGTGGTCGCGCTCTGCGAGCGCCCGCCCCCTGCCTCGCTCGGCTCCGCTTTCAGCCCGCGTGCGCTCACGTCAAACGGAATTGGCCCTTGCAGCATCCCTCCGGCAATGCGGAACAGCGCGATATGTCCAGCCAGATGCGAGGGTTGCAGCAGTAATCCATTCAGCCGGTCAATGCGATGCACAATTTCAGCGATCCGGCTCTGTACTGCTTTCAGCTTTTCCAGCCGCGCGTGTGCCGCCGCCGCAGCTTCAAACTCCAGACGTTCGCTGGCTTCGTCTCTCGCCCGGCTGATCTCCACCAGCAGCGAGTGACCGCCGCTTTCGAGGTATCGCCCCACCCGCTCCGACTCTTCCGCATAACGCTCATCGCTGCATCCCTTGAAGCAGGGCGCCAGGCACATCTTCATCTCGGAATAGACGCAGCCCGGAAACTGCGGGTCCGGCTTCAGCTCATCCGTGCAGCGCCTCAATAGAAAAAAATCCAGCGAGTCGCTGGCATACTGCTCGGCCTCAGCCCGCGAGGCAAACGGACCGAAGTACGCACTTGCTGAGCGCAGAGACCGAATGCGCGAGGTCACCGCAACCCTCGGATAGGGATTCTCAAGCAGCAATTGCACCAGCGGCGCCGGACGCAGATGCAGCCGCTCCGTGTACTTTGCCGGAAACTCCGCGCGAAACAGCCGGTAAAGCGCAAAGCTCGCCTCGAAGTCTCCGCCTACCGCGCTCCACTCCACGGCACAGACGCGGTCGCGCAAGCTCAACCGGCGGCCCTGGGCTGGATTTTGCGACGCATTTTGCAGAGCAGACAGCAGCCTCTGCAGACGGCGGCGCAGGTTCGCCGTTTTGCTCACGTATGCTTCGGCTCCCGCCTGCTTCGGACGCAGCACGAACACCGCAGGGGCGGCGGGCAGCGCCGCAAAGAACTCGGCGTCGTCTTCGGGGGCGAACTCGGAACGGATTAACACAGCCGACAGTTTATCCCGAAGCCCAGTCTCCCGCTCCAGAAACCACGCTCGTCCTGCCATGTTTTGTTTTCGGAATTGCGAATTGGTCGATTAGGAAATTTCGACGGCAAATGGAAACTGCTGATAGCAATTCATTCCACTCTGATCACGCTTACCGCAGGCTGGCGCTCTTGTATTTCATGCGGAAGTCCTCGCCCTCCACACGCACCACGCGGCACATTTCGTGCAGACGCGATCGCATACGCTCGCCGATGCGGTCCCCCAGTGTCTCCTCACGCGACGCCCGCACCACTCTTCCCTCCGGCTCGGCTCCCGCCGGTGGCAGATCCTTGTAGTTTGTCGTGATGATCGTGGTCCGCTTGTCGTTATAGCGCGTGTTCAGAATGTGTGACACCGTGTCCCACACCCACTCCGTCGGTTTGGCTGCGCCCAGTTCGTCCAGCACCAGCACCTCCGCATCAAAAACCGGTCGCAGCACTTCCATCTCGGTCGCCTGCACCGAGGCGTTATACGAGTTCTGAATTTCCTTGAGCAATTCCCGGTAGTCGTAAAACAAACACGCCGTAGCTTTCTTAGAAATCAATTCCTTGGCGATGCCCACCGCCAGGTGTGTCTTGCCGCAGCCGATCGGCCCCGTCATCAGCAATCCGGCGCTCTCCAGCGGATACTCTTCCACAAAGCGCAGCGACGCCATGTGGGCTGAAGCCAGCGAGCGGAATGGCCCTTCATGTTCAAAGTTTGAAAGCTCGCAATGCCGGTAGCGGCGTGGAATCCGCGCTCCTTCCAGCAAACGCTCGCCCAGCAACCCTCGGATGCACTCGCAACGCGCCGCCTGCTCCACGCTACGCCCTTTGTGCTCCACCGCAACCATGCGCCAGCCCGTGCCGGAGCAGATGGCGCAACGGTTGTCGGCTTCAGTCGATTTTCCAGTCGGCATACCTAGAGCTTGAAGCAGCCGCGCCAAGGATGCAAGCCCCAACCAGCCCTGCACCGCACGAACTCTGTGCGGAAGCTGTGGAAGACCTTCGGAATTGTCCACCTACCCGAAATTTTTGCTTATCCATCAATGAGTTGACCCCCGGCCACCTCCAACTGCATCTTCTCTTTCTCTTCCCGCCGAGCTTTGTTCGAAATTAAAAATGCAACCAGGGTTCTCCCGGATGCTTCTAATACGACAGACGAACAGACGTAGGTAGTGCCTGATCCAAGGCGCCGTTATTGAAGCGATATACCCGTTGTCCTCAGGCCCCAGGCATTGTGGGCCGCCCATCTGAACCGGCGTCAACCAGCGCCGCGTTCCTAAGAGCACGATTTCACTGAACCGAGTTTGGCCGAATAGCATCCGGATGTCGCAAAGGTTGCGCGCCGCCAGCCACGCGCCGTCACTGGCGGGCCGGTACAGAAGAGCTAACGTGAGCAAGCCGGGCCATCATCAAAATTTCAAGAAGGGGAATTAAATTGACTGCGAAAAACAACAGCTTCGACATTACCCGAACCTGGAAGACCGATGCACGCTGGAGCGGCATAGAGCGAACCTACACGGCTGCCGATGTGGATCGCCTGCGCGGTACCATTCAGATCGAGCACACCTTGGCTCGCCTCGGCGCGGAGCGTCTCTGGGAGCTCATGAATTCCCGTTCGCACGTCCAGGCGCTTGGCGCAATGACCGGCAACCAGGCCATTGAAATGGTTGAAGCCGGACTCGATGCCATCTACGTCAGCGGCTGGCAGGTCGCCGGCGACGCGAACTCCGCAGGCCAGGTCTATCCCGATCAGAGCCTCTATCCCTCCGACTCCGTCCCCCAGCTCTGCCGGCGCATTAACAACGCTCTGCTGCGTGCTGACCAGATCTGGCACCAGGAGGGCAAGAACCACAAGCACTGGCTTGCCCCGCTCGTTGCCGACGCCGAAGCAGGATTTGGCGGAACCCTCAATGCCTTCGAGTTGATGAAGGGAATGATCGAATGTGGCGCCGCCGCGGTCCACTTCGAAGACCAGCTCAGCTCCGCCAAAAAGTGCGGACACATGGGCGGTAAAGTTCTCGTCCCCACGCAGGAAGCCGTGCAAAAGCTCATCGCCGCCCGCCTCGCCGCCGATGTCTGCAACGTGCCCACTATCCTCATCGCCCGCACTGACGCGAACGGCGCCAAGCTCATCACCAGCGACATCGATCCCGCCGACCGACCATTCCTCACCGGCGAGCCCCGCACCGGCGAAGGCTTCTACCGTATCTATAGCGGCCTGGAGACGGCCATCGCACGCGGCCTCGCCTATGCGCCTTACGCGGACATGATCTGGTGTGAGACCAGCGAGCCCAATCTCGACGAAGCCCGTCGCTTCGCCGATGCCATTCATGCCCGCTACCCCGGCAAAATGCTGGCGTACAACTGCTCGCCCTCCTTCAACTGGAAGAAGAAGCTCGACGATGTGACTATCGCCAGCTTCCAGCGCGAACTTGCCGCCATGAACTACAAATTCCAGTTCATTACTCTGGCTGGCTTCCACGCCCTCAACTACACCATGTTCGATCTGGCCCGCAACTACAAGCAGAGCGCCATGTCGGCCTACTCCATTCTCCAGGAGAAGGAGTTTGCCGCCGAGTCCGAAGGCTACCGCGCCGTCAAGCACCAGGCCTTTGTCGGCACCGGATATTTTGACGACGTTGCCCAGACCATCGCCGGAGGCACCAGCAGCACCACCGCTCTCCACGGCTCCACCGAGCAGGAACAGTTCCACCTATGTGCGCGAGTCGATTGCGAGAACTGTATTCTCACCGTGCACGTTTAATCCCACCGAGCAGCCTGCAAACTCACCGAGCTGGCCGCAAACCAGCAAGTAAATCATCCTTTTCGTTTCAACAGCCCGGCTCACAAGGCCGGGCTTCTTCTCTGCAATTGAGTTCGCGCTCGGCCTCCAGCCGAATGCAGATACCGATGCCCTCTCGGTTTGCTTCTCCCCGCCGCATTCTTTAGACTTAAATCTCTAAAATTTTTTTTCTGCATTGCGCCTTGTACGCGCGAGCGGAGACCTACCCTATGGCTGAGATAAAAGTTCAACTCCCCGACGGCAGCATAAAAGAAGTTCCTCAGGGCACCACCGCCCTCGACATCGCCAAGTCCATTTCGCCGCGTCTCGCCGACGCCGCCCTGGCCGCCAAACTCGCGCCCCTTGTCGATACGCCGACAATAGCGCCGCGAGTACCGCCACCGATGACGCCTTTACCGTCGTCGATCTCACCCGTCCCATCGAGCAGGATTCGCGTCTCCGTCTGCTCACCGAAAAGGACCCCGAGTCGCTCCTCATCTTCCATCACTCTTCGGCGCACCTGCTTGCCGCCGCCGTGCTGGAGCTTTTTCCTGAGACCAAACTCGGCCATGGTCCAGCCAGCGAGACCGGATTCTTCTACGACTTCCTGCGTGAAACCCCCTTCACTCCCGAGGACCTCGAAAAGATCGAGCGCAAGATGAAGGAGATCGCCGACCGCAATGAGCCCTTCGCGCGCGACTTCCTCGACCGCGACGCCGGACTCGAGCGCTTCAAGGCCGAAGGCGATTTCATGAAGTGTCATTTCATCGAGCAATTCACCAAGCCCGGTGAAAAAATTTCGCTCTACAAAACCGGCAAGTTCGTTGACTTCTGCCGTGGCCCGCACATCCCGTCCACCGGAAAAATCAAGGCCTTCAAACTGCTCAACATCGCCGGCGCCTACTGGCTCGGCAAAGAGGGCAATCCCTCAGCTCCAGCGCATCTACGGAACCTCGTTCTACTCCAAAAAGGAAATGGACGAGTACATGCGCCAGCTTGAGGAGGCCAAGCGCCGCGATCATCGCGCCCTCGGCCAGCAGCTCGATCTCTACTCCATTCAGGAGCTCGCCGGTCCCGGCCTCATCTTCTGGCATCCCAAGGGCGGACTCATCCGCACCATCATGGAAGACTGGCTGCGCGCCGAATATCTCAAGCGCGGCTACTCGCTGGTCTTCACTCCCCACGTCGCCCGCCGCGCCCTCTGGCAAACCTCGGGCCACGAAGGCTTCTACGCCGAAAATATGTTTGACACCATGGAGCTTGATGACGCCGAGTATCGCCTCAAGCCCATGAACTGTCCCTTCCACATCCTTATCTATAAGGATCAGCTCCGCTCCTACCGCGACCTGCCCGTCCGCCTCGGCGAGCTCGGCACCGTCTATCGTTACGAGCGCTCCGGCGTCATGCACGGCCTCATGCGGGTTCGCGGCTTTACCCAGGACGATGCCCACATCTTCTGCACTCCCGCACAAATCGAGAGCGAGATCGAAGGCTGCATCGACTTCGCCGTCAGCGTCCTGCACACCTTCGGCTTCGAGGAATTTCAGGTCGAGCTCTCCGGTTGGGACCCCGAGGACCGTGCCCACTACGTAGGCTCGCCCGAGCAGTGGGAGCTCGCCCAGAACTCGCTCAAAATCGTGCTTGAGCGCAAGCAGATTCCCTACAAGTTCATCCCCGGCGAAGCCGCTTTCTATGGCCCCAAGATCGACGTAAAGCTCGTCGATGCCATCGGTCGCCTCTGGCAGCTCTCCACCGTGCAGTTTGACTTCAATCTTCCCCAGCGCTTCGAACTTGAATACGTCGGCGAAGACGGCCAGCGTCATCAGCCGCTCATGGTGCATCGCGCCCTCTACGGCTCCGTCGAGCGCTTCTTCGGAGTCCTCATCGAGCACTACGCCGGAGCCTTCCCGGTCTGGCTCTCGCCCACCCAGGTCGCCATCGTCCCCATCGCCGAGCGCCACATCGAATACGCCAACAAGGTCGCAGACGCTCTCAAGGCCGTCGGCGCCCGCGTCCATGTGGACGGGCGCAACGAAAAGATGAATGCCAAGATTCGCGAGCACGCCCTGCAGAAGGTTCCGTTCATCCTCGTCGTCGGTGACAAGGAAGCCGAGATTGGCGAGGTCAATGTGCGCGTCCGCGGACAGGAAAAAGGCGAGGGCAGCGTACCCATCCAAACCTTCGCAGCCCGCGTTCAACGCCTCATCGAGTCGCGCAGCACCAAGCTGGAGTAAGCCCAATTCGTTTTGGGAGGCAGGCTTTCGAGCCTGCTTTTTTCGTCTTACGAAAGTACGTCCATAAAACCGTGCTGAATAAATGTCGAACTGCTGTTGATCTCCGGCTCGACCGTCCGCACAACCGCCGCTCACCTTCTAGTCATAGTCTTCCTCGTCCCAGTCAAATAGCACAGCCATCGCCAGCGGCGAGGCAACGTAATCAGCTTGCGGGCCCGCTGTTCTCGCAACGCACTGCTCAAAGCTGGGAGGGATAGGTAAAAATGTGTGCTCCAATTCAGCCGACTCTACACTCATGAGAAATCCTCTCGTCTACATCCTTTCCTATCTGCGCTGAAGTTCCAAACAACAGTTCAGCCTGCAAATCAGTTCTCTCCTGCGCGTTTCCCGCACTGGCACTCGGCCCAATCTGCCCTGAAGCCTTCATGAATTCCAGCCCACCCTGGTCTTCGACTGCCATTTTGCTGACGCAGCCCGTTCCCGCGCCTCTTCCGCTATCATGTTGCGGTGCTCAACCGCCTCGAATCGCTACCTGCGCAAACATCGCCTCGTTCGTCCCGGCGAGCGCGTCGGCCTTGCCGTCAGCGGCGGCGCTGATTCCGTAGCTCTGCTGCGAGCCTTTGCCGAACTCGCCCCCAGCCTCGGCGTAGTGCTCTTCGTCCTCCATCTCAACCACAATCTTCGCGGCCCGGATTCCGACGGCGACGCCCGTTTTGTTCGCGAGCTGGCTTCGCAGTTGTCTATCGAGGCCGCCATCGAAACCGAGGATGTCGCATCCCTCGCCGCTCTGCTTCATCTCTCGCTGGAAGCTGCCGGCCGCCGTGCCCGCTACGCGTTTTTCCTGCGAGCGGCCGCCACTCACCGGCTCGACTGCATTGCCACCGCCCACACCCGCGACGATCAGGCGGAAACCGTCCTCCTGCGCCTTCTCCGTGGCACCGGAACCAGCGGTCTCGCCGGAATCTACCGCACCTTCGATCTTTCCGAACTTGCCCTTTCCGAAATCGCCCCCTCCGAGCTCGCCGCCGAAGCGGCCTCTGGCGACGAACCTCAGCCCTCGCCGCCGCGCCTCATCCGTCCACTGCTCTCCACCAGCCGCCGGCAGATCGAAGAGTATCTGCACTCCCTCGGCCAGCCATTTCGTCAGGACGCCTCCAACCTCGATCCGCGATTTCTCCGCAACCGCGTGCGAGCCAGCCTGCTGCCGGCACTTGAGCGCGATTACAATCCGCGCCTGCGCGAAGCTCTCTGCGAAACCGCTGAAATCGCTGCCGCCGAAGACGCCTTTCTCGATTCCCTGGTTTCCGCCGCCCTTGGTCCGGCCGCCGCCCTCGAGCGCGGCATCGAATTGGAACTCTTGCAAGCCCAGCCCCTCGCACTGCAGCGACGCATCTTGCGTCGCCTCTGCCGTCCTCACGGCCTCGCCCTCGACTTCGCCCAGATCGAAGCACTTCGTGACTTTGCTCTAGCAGGCCGGGCCGGACGTCTAAGCCTGCCGCGCGGCTACGCCGCCGAACTTGTCCGCCCCAAGCTTCTTCCATCCCTCCTCCGCTTGCTGCCGCCTCAGCCGCCGCAGAGGAACCCTGAAACTTATTGCGTCGAGCTTCCAATTCCAGGTACATTCGTTTTGTCCGAATCCTGGCGGCCTGATATTTGCATTCGTGCCAGCCTCCTGGATCCCAACTCGGCACTCGGACGGTACAATTGCGGCGATCTTTTGTGCTCTGAGCGGGTGGGCTCGCATCTTACTATTCGTAATCTGTGCCCGGGCGATCGCTTTCGACCCCTGCATAGCAGTGGCGAACACAAGGTCAACCGCTTGTTGCAGGAGTTGTCGATTCCGGCCGCGCTCCGTCGGCTCTGGCCGGTGGCTCTGGCCGCAGGGCGCATCGTCTGGGTTCCGGGATTGCCCGTCGCCAGCCATGCTGCGTGGTCTCCCGGGGACGGCGAAGCCGCTTTTCTTGAAATGCGCAGTGGAGAGGATGCGATATTGAATGATTGAGCAATACTCCGAGTATCGTGAACTCGTCATCTCTGAAACGCGCCTGCATCAGCGCATCGCCTCGCTGGGCCGTCAGATATCGCGCGATTATGCGGGCCGCGTCGTGAATTGCGTCGGCGTCCTTGAAGATGGTTTCCTCTTCGTCGCCGACCTCGTGCGTGAAATCACCGGCGATGTCCGCTGCCAGTTCATAAAGCCCTATGCTCGCGAGTTCTTCGATCACCAGATCGCGACCACGGAAATCTTCTATGCCCCCGAAGTCGAGGTCGAAGACCGGCACATCCTTCTCTGCCAGGGAATCCTCTCTACCGGGCAAACCACTGATTTCCTCATCCGCAGTTTCCAGGCCCGTGGCGCCGCCTCCATCGCGGTCTGCGGACTGCTCGACCGCCATTTCGATCGTCGCGTGCATATCGACGTCACCTACTGCGGTTTTCTGGTTGGACCCGAGCGCCTCGCCGGCTTTGGTCTTGGAACGCCTACCCTGAACCGCAACCTTCCCTACATCTACACCGTCCCCGGGATTTGTCAGTAGTGGCGCTTTCCTCCCCAGCCATTTATACTTTCTGGTTAACAGGAGTCTCCGCTCTGGATCTCGAATCACCGTACCTGCTCATTATCCGCAGGCTCTCGTTCGCGCCTCGAAGCGCCTTCGCATACGGGAACTTCAAAAAGCAGGTAAAATTCGAAGGGGTGGAAAAACCTAGTTCCTGCACCAGTGGCGGGCATCTAATCCATTGAGTAGCGTTTTTGGATTAAACGTTTTCTGCCTTCATAGAGGAGTTTTCGGTGAATTCGACGGTCAAACAGGTCGTGTTCTGGCTCGTGATCTTGCTTTCTGGTGTGTTGCTCTGGTCGGTCGTCAAGAACAACAGCACGGGCGTTAAAGAGAGTGAAATAAACTTCTCCCAGTTCTTGTCTGAAGTGGATCAAGGGAAAATCAAAGACGTTACTGTCTACGGCGCCGAAGTCCGTGGTGACTACCGCGATCAGAAGGCCGGTTTTCACACCACCGTGCCGCCCAACTACACCGACATGTACAAGAGCCTGCGCGATAAGGGCGTCAACATAACCGTCAAGGATGTCAGCGGCGGCGGTTGGCCCAGCTGGCTCCTCCAGATGCTTCCCCTCGTCGTCATTCTCGGCCTCTGGTTCTTCATGATTCGGCAGATGCAATCTGGTGGCAATAAGGCGATGTCGTTCGGCAAAAGTCGCGCTCGCCTGCTCTCCATGCAGCAGAAAAAGATCACCTTCAAAGATGTCGCCGGGGTTGATGAAGCCAAGGAAGAGCTGCACGAGATTATCGAATTCCTGCGCGAGGCGCAAAAATTCCAGAAGCTCGGTGGACGCATTCCCAAGGGCGTCCTCCTCGTCGGCCCTCCCGGAACCGGCAAAACCCTGCTCGCGCGCGCCGTCGCCGGCGAAGCCAATGTTCCGTTCTTCTCAATCTCCGGCTCGGATTTCGTCGAGATGTTCGTCGGCGTCGGAGCGAGCCGCGTCCGCGACCTCTTCGAACAGGGCAAAAAGAACGCTCCCTGCATCATCTTCATCGATGAAATCGACGCCGTAGGCCGTCATCGTGGCGCTGGACTGGGCGGTGGACATGATGAGCGTGAGCAGACCCTCAATCAGTTGCTCGTCGAGATGGATGGCTTTGAATCCAATGAGGGAGTCATCCTCATCGCTGCCACCAACCGTCCTGATGTCCTCGATCCTGCGCTGCTCCGCCCCGGCCGCTTTGACCGCCGTGTCGTAGTCGCCCGTCCTGACGTGCGTGGCCGCGAGGAGATCCTCCGCGTCCACACCCGCAAGATTCCCATCAATGATGACGTCGATCTCTCTATCCTTGCCCGCGGCACTCCGGGTTTCAGCGGCGCCGATCTGGCCAACATGGTCAATGAAGCCGCGCTGCTCGCCGCCCGCCAGAATCGCAAGACCGTGCTGATGTTCGACTTCGAACTCGCCAAGGACAAGGTGCTCATGGGCGCCGAGCGCAAGTCCATGATCCTCACCGACGAAGAGAAGAAGAACACTGCTTATCACGAGGGCGGGCACGCTCTGGTCGCCGCCAAGGTTCCACGCGCCGATCCGCTGCACAAGGTCACCATCATCCCGCGCGGAATGGCCCTCGGTGTCACCATGCAGTTGCCCATCGACGACAAGCACACCTACGACCGCGTTTACCTTGAGAGCCAACTGGCGATCATGATGGGTGGCCGCGTCGCCGAGGAGATCTTCCTCAAAACAATGACCACAGGCGCTGGAAACGACATCGAACGTGCCACCGAAATCGCACGCAAGATGGTCTGCGAATGGGGTATGAGCCAGCTCGGACCGCTCACCTTCGGCAAGAAAGAGGAACAGATTTTCCTTGGCCGTGAGCTCTCCCAGCACCGCGACTACTCTGAGGAGACCGCGCGCGAGATTGATGCTGAAGTTCGCCGCTTCATCGATGCCGCCTATAAGACCGCATTCGATGTGCTCGACGGTAATCGCGACGTTCTCGAGCGAATCGCCCTGGCTTTGCTGGAGCGCGAGGTACTCGACTCCAACGAATTGCAGATGATTATCGCCGGTCAGTCCCTTCCCAATCGCGTGCCGCCGCCTCCGGCCGATGATTCGGGCAGCGTCCAGCATGTGCTTCGTCCGGAGCCGAGCCGCCAGCCCGGCCTCAGCCCCGGCGAGCGTCCCAGCCCCGCGTAAAACGCACGAGGCTTGTCAGAGGCTTTAAAAACCAAGGGTGGCCCAAGCGGCCGCCCTTGGTTTTTCTGCGTCGCCGCGCCGCAACCTTACTCAGGCAACCGAAGCTGCTGGATTGCATTCTGATACTTGTAAGCTCGCCAGATTAGTTGCGGAGTAGGATCGCTTCTCTCCAGAAGGAAAAAACAAAATGAAAGCGAAATGGTGTGTGTGGATGCTTCTGCTCCCAATGCAGCTTTCGGCACAGCAATATGTTGCGATCAACCTTCCCAGCTCCTTAGGCACACAGTTCGCCGTCACCGGCATAAACCCCAGCGGCACTGAAATCGTCGGAACTTATTTTGACGGCGTCAAAACTAACGGAGTCCAGCTCATCCACGGAACCTTCAGCACAATCTCTTTCCCAGCCGCCGTTGGACAAACGAACGATACCAATGCCGCCGGGGTAAATGACGCCAACACCGTAGTTGGCTCCTACTATCCGCAGATACCTGCGCCCGTTTCACCCGAGTACGGCCTGACTTACTCCGCCGCCCGGTCCTATGCGTCCTTTGTCGCGCCGGGCCCGAAGATGACCTGGTTCACCGCCATCAATAATCATGGAACCGTCGTGGGCTATTACCAGGACTGGGGCTGTGACGGGCCTCTCTGCAACCGTCGCGGATTGCTGCTCAGCGAAGGGAGCTTGAGCGCCCTCGAGTATCCCCGCCGCCGTCAACACCACCCTCGCCGGTATCAATAACCTCGGAGAGGTCGTCGGAAGTTACGAAGATGCGGTCGGCTGGCACGGTTTCACCTGGAGCAACGGCGCATATCAGGAATTCACCAAAGTAAGCGGCGCCACTCTCACCGGCATTAACGATTCCCAAGACCTCGTCGGCCTACACAGTACCGGTGCTTTCCTGCTCAGCCGCGGCGGCGCTCTCTACGCGATCTCGTTCCCCGGCTCCACGTACACAAGTGTGGCGGGAATCACCAACCGAAAGAACAATACAGTCGAAGTGGTTGGCAACTACGTCGATAGCAATAACAACGCACATGGCTTCTATGCCATCGTGAGGTTAACTAACCGTTGATCTTCCACCTGCGGCCAGGTGCCTTATCCAAGCCTCCTCTGCTCGGATGAGGCACCTCATCTCCCTCTTTTTGATTGTTGTTCCTCACAAAACTGAATTTTGCCTCGATTGCCTTTCCTCCCCCTACAATGAGCTATGCTGCGCCGCGTCGCCCTTCTTCTCCTGCTTGTCTCCCCGCTGCTCTGCGCCCAGCGCCACCGACATCGCTGACCACGTCCGCGGCGAAATGACATTCCTCGCCTCAGACGCGTTGCGCGGACGCGGCAGCGCGACCAGCGATGAATTCGTCGCCGCCACCTATGTCGCCTCGCAGTTCCAGTCTTTCGGCCTTGAAGGCGCACAAGTCCAGCGCGTTCCCCTCGCCTCCGGCGGCGCAACCTACAACGCCTTCGCCATGCTTCGCGGCTCCGTGCCCAACTCGCGCCTCAGACCATCCTGCTCAGCTCTCACCTCGATCACCTCGGCACGCGCAGCCACCGCCGCCGGCGAAGTCATCTATCACGGAGCCGATGACGATGCCAGCGGCACCACCGCCGTTCTCGAACTCGCCCGCGCCCTCGGCGCGCTGCACCAGCGCCCGCGTCGTACCATCCTCTTCGTCTGCTTCGGCAGCGAGGAAACCGGCGGTCAGGGCGATGAATACTTTCTCTCACACCCGCCGCTTCCGCTCGCCTCCATCGTCGCCAATCTGGAATTCGAGATGATCGGCCAGCCCGACCGCACCATCCGTTCCAGATCAGCTCTGGCTTAGCGGATGGGAGCGCACCAATCTCGGCCCCACTCTCGCCAAACATGGCGCTCCGCTCGTCGCCGATCCGCATCCCGCGCAGCAATTTTTCAGCGTTCGGACAATTTCAACCTCGCTCGCCACGGCATCGTCGCCCAAACCGTCTCCAGCTACGGCCTCGGAGCTCACTATCACCAGCCCACCGACGATCTCGCCCACATCGACTTCGACCATCTCGACCACGCCATCGAGCGCCTGATCCCCCCATTCAATGGCTCGCCAACACAGACTGGAAGCCCTCCTGGAACCCCGGCGGCAAGCCCTGATCCGCGCCTCCTTGCCGCCGCGCAGCCAGAGCTCCGTCCCGCCTCGGCTTGCCGTGGCGCGCAAGCGGTTGCCGTCTCGCCCCCAATGTGCGACATTGTTAAGTTCGGCATTGTTAAAGCTCAGAGAGTGGTTAGTCTGGTTTAAGTTCCGGCCGCTTCGCGCCGCCCCGCTGGGGGAGCGGATCAGCGCCGCGGCCCTCTGCGAGTCCGCAGCACACTATCCACGAGGTCACTATATATGTCTCATTTCGCCCCGTTGAAAAACGATACCCGAAGCTTTGAAAATGCGTTGCAGTGGCTCACCGATCACGGCTTTCAAGTCGCCCAGCCAGCCCCCGGCGGCAGTCTCCATGAGGTCAGCAAGGATCAGTGCGTCGCCACCGTCGAGCGCGCCGCCGACGGCAACGCCCGCGTCGTCGATTTCCCCGCCTGCCTCGTCGCCGGCGAGCCCGCCGAACTCGTCGATCGCGGCTACCAGAAGTTTTTCAAGACCAGCAAACTCGAGATTGCCGCCACCGCCGAGCGCCTGCAAGCCCTGCACCGTTTCAGCGAGGAACTCAAGGAAGCGCTCGGATACACCAGCCTCTACAACGAAGGTCTCGGAAGCGTCAGCGGCAGCTACCATTACGATCGCGTTGTCGGCCGCGACCTGCCTGACGACAAGCGTCCCCCGCGTCCCTGGCAGAAGTAGCTCCTCCGCAGTGCTGCCGGAACGTATAGAGGATATGGCAGCTCCGTAACTGAACCAAACGAATCCTGCCGCGTCAGGGCACTAATCCAATTTCAGTGGCCGGATGTTGCTTTCGTCGGACCTCTTAATTCCAAGTGTGATTGGCCGAGGGGGTCCCTTTCGCGGAATCGTAGCCAGAACCCAGACCTCTTCTCTGGCGTGAGCACGGCTCGGATCCTCAGCGGTATCGGGGATAAAGAAGAGTACTGCATCGTTCAGGCGTAGAGTTGTATCGTTCGCCGCGCCCCCACTACGCTGCCGGATGAAGGAGAGGTTCTCACACCGCCACCCAGACTTAACCGACCTGCTTTGCTCGAACACTGCTGTAGGCACGCCATCGTGCACCGTTATGTCACCGCACTCGCGGCCAAATAAGAACGGGCCACGCTGGGGGTATTTCGTGCGTAGATTTTCCTGAGCCCTGATCTCGTTGCCAAACCTCGCTTCGATCTCTTCCGGCGAACGCGAATCCTTCAACTCAATCTGCAGGCTCATGTATCGCCCGCGAATCGGCAGATTAGGATCGTACTGTCTGGTCTTGAACCAGGCACGCGGCCTCGTATGGCGATCGTAGAGAAGTTTTGCGCCTAGTGAAGAGATAAGCAGAATTTGCACCAACGTGACGGCCACGGCCTTTGTCATCGGTCTCATTGAGTTGCTCCGGATGTGTGCGCCACAAGTTTGCGGCGAAGCTGTTCCAGCTTCCAGCCGCCCAAAAGAAACAGCAGACCGAAGCCAACCAATGAGGCGGAGCGGCCAAGCTTATCGAACATTGTAGAGAAGTAAAAAGCGATGATCGTGATGGCGAAGCCTGCAACGCCAAGGTTGATCCGCTCGCGGCGGTGTTCGTGAACTCCCCAAAGAACCAGGCCAATTGCGCCCAGCGCAGAAAGAGAATATAGGCCCACGCTTTGCATCACGTCCATCCGGTCGAGCAAGCCAAGAACAAAAACCCAGACAGCAAAGCCCAGATTCCAGACGGCCGCCTTGCCGCGCAGGAACCAAGCCACCGCCAAAGGCAACAAAAATGCCATGATGTATCCCGTGACGCGCATTAGCGAGGACATTGGAAGCTGATTTTGCCAACCCCATTCATGTCCGGCATTGAAGAGCAAAATTCCCGTAGGTAACACGGCAAGTCCACCAACCCAGGTGAGCGATAAGCGCAAAGGAGAATCCAGATCTCTGCGTCGCGAACCAAGATAGGCGAGCGCCAACAACGCCAGGAACTCGACGAGAAATTTCTCCACGCCCAGAAAGTGTTCGGCGCGCACACTCCATTCCGAGGCGATCCAAGCGGGGACTAACAGCAAGGCAAGCGTTGCCTGCAGCCAGTCGCGCAGCATCAGCCATGCCAGTGCCGCGCCAATCGCCCAAAGTAGTATCCCGCCCGGCCAGTGCTCTTGAAGATTGAATATCTGCCCAACGAGAAAGATGCCGCCGCCCAGCACGACGGTACCAACGCCATGCAATGCGATCCCCAATGCGCGCATGCGTGGCATCACGGCGCCGGCAGCAAGATGGAATCCTCCAACCATCACCAACACCAGCACGAATCGCTGAACTGGCGACAACTGGTCCCAATGCGCCGCCACAAACAGCAGCACTCCGGCCGCAATCATAATTGCGCCAAACGCAATCGCCAGCACTACCGGCCAGCGCAAGGCCCCGGGTTTTGCAGACAACTCAAAACTACGAATGCGGTCAGCGGCTTGCGCTTCGATCACGCCAGCGTCGACCCAACTTTGCAGCTTGCGTTCGAGCTGATCGGTAACTGTCATAATGTCTGTGAGGTGCTCACAATAGCGCTTCGCTCGCCGCCTAGCAAGTCCAGAGTGCCTTACCGGTATCCCCCCAGCCAGCCTCCCCCGCCCTTGCTAAAATGGTAACCAGAGGTTTTCCCGTCCCCCATGCCCTTTTCCGAACATTTCGACGTCGCCGTAGTCGGAGCCGGTCACGCCGGCTGTGAAGCTGCCGTGGCCGCCGCGCGCATGGGCCTGCGAACCGCGCTCTTCACTCTTAACTCCGACCTCATCGCCCAGATGTCCTGCAATCCCGCCATCGGCGGTATCGCCAAGGGACACATCGTGCGCGAGATCGACGCCCTCGGCGGCATCATGGCTGAAGTTACCGATGCTGTCGGCATCCAGTTCCGCCTGCTCAATACCTCGCGCGGCCCCGCCGTCTGGTCGCCCCGCGCCCAGTGCGACAAACAGGCCTATCGCCTCAAAATGCGCTCGCTCCTCGAGTCTCAGCCCAACCTCCAGATCAAGCAGGCCGAGGTCGTCGAGCTACTTGTCTCAGATAACGACTCCGATTACGACTCGGATACCGTCGAAGCGGAAGGCAACTCCCGCCGCATCCAGGGCCTACGCCTCCGTGACGGACGCACCATCAGCGCCTGTGCCGTCGTCGTCACCACCGGAACTTTCCTCAACGGGCTCATCCATTGCGGCGAGCAAACCTATCCCGCCGGACGCAGTGGTGAGCCGGCCGCCATCCTCCTCGGTGAAAGCCTCAAAGCTCTCGGCTTCCGCCACTGCCGCCTCAAGACCGGAACCCCGCCTCGCCTCGATGGCCGCACCATCGACTTCACCCGCTTTCAACCTCAGCCCGGCGACGCCGATCCCACGCCCTTCAGCTTTCGCACCCGCCGCATCACTCAGCCCCAGGTGCCCTGCTACATTGCCCACACCACGGCGGAAACCCACTGCATCATCCGCGCCAATGTCCATCGCTCGCCCATGTATAGCGGCCAGATCCACTCCACAGGCCCGCGTTACTGCCCCTCTATCGAAGACAAAATCGTAAAGTTTCCTGACAAGGAAACTCACCAGCTCTTTCTCGAACCCGAAGGCCTCAACACCCACGAGATCTATCTCAACGGCATGAGCACCTCACTCCCGGTCGAGGTGCAGCTTGCCATCCTCGCCTCCATCCCCGGCCTTGAAACCGCCGAGATGCTTCGCCCCGGCTACGCCATCGAGTACGATTCCATCGATCCCACCGAGCTTGAGCGTACCCTCGAAACCCGCAAAATCCGCGGACTCTACCTCGCCGGCCAGATCAACGGAACCAGCGGTTATGAAGAAGCCGCCTGCCAGGGTCTCATGGCCGGAATCAACGCCGCCCTCGCCGTCAAGGGCGAGCCGCCCCTCACGCTCAACCGCAGCGAGGCCTACACCGCCATCCTCATCGACGATCTCATCAGCAAGGGAACCGTCGAGCCTTACCGCATGTTCACCTCGCGCGCCGAGTTCCGCCTCCATCTCCGTATTGATAACGCCGACCGCCGCCTCACCCCCCACGGCCGCCGCGTCGGACTCATCAGCGACCAGGCCTGGCAGGACTTCCAGTCCAAGCAGCAGCGCATGGCGCACCTCCAGCAGCAGCTCGAAACTCAGCGCGCCGGAGCCGTCCTTCCCCCGGCGCTCGCCGAAAAGGTCGGCGTCGCCGCCGGACAAACCTGGGCTCAGCTTCTGCGTCGTCCCCAGCTCACCATCGACGACCTCGCCCCCGTCTGCCGTCAGCTCGCCCCTGAGTTCTTCACCCATGACTCGCTCGATGCTCTCGCTACCGACGCGCCGCTCCCCTCCGCCATCTGGGTCGAGCTCAAATCCGTCGAAACCGAAGTCAAATACGCCGGCTATCTCCAGCAACAGGAGAAAGCCATCGAGCGCCTCAAACGCGACGAAGCCAAATTCATTCCTGACTGGTTTGACTACTCCTCGATTAGCGGTCTCTCGCGCGAGATGAAGGAGAAACTCTCGCGCCTCCGTCCGCAAACCATCGGCCAAGCCTCGCGCCTCCCCGGAGTCACTCCCGCCGCGGTAGCCCTGCTCAACGTCTTCATTGAAATCCAATCCCGCCAGCGCAAGCAGGCCACCGCCCTCGGCCGCTAAAAGCCGCAATTTGGCGACAGGTATTTTCTATCTTTATTTCGGACGCGAATTGAAAGGTCATCCTGAGCGAAGCGAAGGACCCCTGCAAGGCTCAAATATTCGGATCGCTCCAGAGGTACTCCGGCCGATAATCCCGCGGCACTTGGCCCGAGTCTTCCGTCATCGCGTTTTCGCCGGGTAGCCGGGTGCCCCATCTTCGCTTGCCTCTTTTGGCAAGCGAAGATGGGATCTATTGAAGCCGCGCGAAGCGCGTTCCAAGCTCTGATCCTCGCCCGGCACTGGCCCATTCAAGCCAACCGGCCAACTATCCTCCAATCCTAATCAGCGCCCCCCGCGCCCCACTTCTTTCTAGAGACCATTGGCCAACGTCTTATGTCATTAGTGATTTCGCCTATTCCAACAATGAACCCCGCTCAGCACTCATCCCCAGCCCGCATCTTCGAGCTATACTGGATCTTTAGGGTTGGGCTCTCTTGTCATCCACACAGCAAAAATTCTCCGTGCATACCCGTCCCAATTGGGCTGAAATTTCACTCTCCGCGCTGGCTGAAAACTATCGCGTCATCGCCCGCCATGTTGGTCCCGACATCACTCCCTGCTGCGTCATCAAGTGCGACGCATACGGCCACGGCGTCATTGAAAGTGCGCGCGCCCTCGAGGAAGCAGGAGCCGTCTGGCTCGGCGTAACCTCCACCGAGGAAGGAATTGCCGTTCGCGAGGCAGGCGTCAAGCTTCCCATTCTCGTCATGACAGGCTTCTGGCGTGGCGAGGAGGAAGCTCTGCTGCGTCACTCACTCACTCCGGCCATCGCCACCGCTGAACACATTGCAGCCCTCGAACGAGCTGCCGGCACCCTGGGCCTCAAGCAGAAGGTTCCTGTCCATCTCAAGGTCGATACCGGCATGGCGCGCCTCGGTGTCCCGCTTGCGGAGCTTCCTGCACTCGCCGCCCGCATTGCCGCCTCCCCGGTCGTCGAACTACAGGGTGTCTTCAGCCATCTCTCTGAATCCGAGGTACTCGATTCTCCCGTCGCCGATCAGCAGCGCGTCGATTTCGAGCGTGCGATTGCCCTGCTTGCCGACGCCGGACTCCACCCTCGCTACCGTCACCTCGCCAACACCGCCGCTACCGTCGCCCGCCCCGAGACCTGGAACAACATGGTCCGCCCCGGCCTCGCCCTCTACGGCTACAATCTGGTCGGCAAGCGGGCTTGCGAATTACTCAGCGAAGGCTCCGAAGCAGTGCTTCCCGTACGCCCCGTCCTCTCCTGGAAGACCCGGGTCATCGCCCTCCGCGACATTGCCCCCGGCACGCCCGCCGGATACAACCGCCGCTGGTACGCCACCCGCCCCACCCGCCTCGCCGTCATCCCCGTCGGCTATGGAGACGGCTTCAACCGCCAGCTCTCCAAGGGCGGCCAGGTAATCCTCGATGATCGCTATGCCCCCATCGTAGGCAACATCAGCATGGATCTCACCATGATCGACGTCACCGACATTCCCGACGCTGCCATCGGCGACGAAGTCCTGCTCATCGGCCGCAGTCCACACTGCTCGATCGGAGCCGACGACCAGGCCCGCCTTGCCAACACCATCGTCTATGAAATCCTCTGCGGACTCTCGCCCCGCGTACCCCGGATCTACGTCGAGTAGAGAAAATTCAGATTTGAGCGCCCCAAGTAAGCGAGCGTCCTCGAAAGTGCGGGCCACTGCGTCTTCATCTGAGCCCTTGCTCTCTTCCAACGAACTCCTTTCCTCGCCGTTCAGCTCTCCTCGCTTACCTCTGGCTGCGAGCTGCTCTGCCCTCGCCACGACTGCTTGATAAACTCGTCGTACGAACGCTTATGATCCGCTCTCGTTATGCGCGCTGGATGAACGACTGGGAGTACCGTCTCGAAACCCGCGACAGCAATCGCGTGGCGCGGCCTTTTGAATGGGGCCTGGACTGGACCGTTGATTTCCCCGGCGTCTCGAACACCGCCAAAAATGCTGCCCCCAGCAACGCTCCTGAAACGCAGAAGCGCTGCTTCTTCGAACTGAACGACCGCCTCATTGCCAGCAGCGACGAATTTTTCGGCTACAAAATTCCCACTGATTTCCGTCTTGAGCAGCGTCCCATCCGTGTTCACGGCACCGGCAGCAAAGCCAATCCAGCCGTCGATGACGCGAAGTACGCCGGACAGTTCGGAAGCTTTCTGCGCTTCACCTCGCCCGTCCGCTCTCCCTATCCGGAGAATGACCTGGTCAATGCACGCTGGTTTCCCGTGCCATCCGTACCGGACAAACCCAAACGCGCCATCATCATCATTCCACAGTGGAACGGCGACGCCCTCAGCCACAACGCATTCGCCCGGCTCTTCCGCATCTTCGGCGTCTCCACTTTGCGCCTTAGCATGCCTTATCACGACATTCGCATGCCCGCCGAGCTGCACCGCGCCGACTACTCGGTCAGCTCCAACATCGGACGCACCATACACGCCGCGCGCCAGGGCATAATCGACATTCGTTGCTGCGTCGATTGGCTGGAGCAGCAGGGCTACACCGAGTTTGGCGTCCTCGGCACCAGCCTGGGATCCTGTTACGGCTTCATCGCCAGCGCTCATGACGAGCGCCTGCGAGTCAACATCTTCAACCACGCCTCCACTTATTTCGGCGACGTCGTCTGGACCGGCTACTCCACCCGGCATGTGCGCGAGGGGATTGAAAAGGTGCTGAACGCCACCGAACTCCGCCACGCCTTGGCCTGTGTTAGTCCCATGAATTTTTTTGACAAGTTCGAGCGCTGGCCCAAACAGGTGCTCATGATCCACACCGCCTATGACCGTACTTTTCTTCCGGAATTCAGCCAGAAGATCGCCGATGAGTTCCGCCGCCGCAAGCTGGAAGCCGAGATCCGCTGCCTGCCCTGCGGGCATTACACTCTTGGTGAATCGCCTTATAAATACATGGACGGCTACCTGATTACCCGATTCGTCGCCGGCGCCTTCAACCGCGCCTATTGCGAGGACCGGTCCGTCACGGCGGCATCGCTGCACACCACCTCATAGCTGCTCGCGATGCCGTTGCGCTTTTCACTGGCGCAAAAGCAACTCCCGGATACAATATTGGAATGAAGATTGCTTTGGGTGCCGACCACGCCGGCTATCTCCTCAAGGACCGTATCCGCCAGTACGTCTCCGAGCGCGGTCATCAAGTGATCGATGAAGGAACCAACAATTCGGACTCGGTGGACTACCCCGACCACGCCGTGAAAGTTGCCGAGGACGTAGCCGCTGGGCGCGCCGAACGCGGCATCCTCGTTTGCGGCTCCGGCATCGGCATGGCCATTACCGCCAACAAAATCCCGGGCATTCGCGCCGCCAATATCTGCAGCGAGTATGAGGCCCAGATGTCGCGCGAGCATAACGACCTCAATGTGCTCACCCTCGGCGCACGCATCCTGGATGAAAGAGCTGCGAAACAAATCGTGCAGATCTGGCTGGACACTCCGTTTTCCGGAGGCCGTCACTCCGGCCGCCTTGAAAAAATCCACGAAATCGAAAAGGCACACTCCTAGGCAGGCGCGTAGTTGGCGCTTTTCCTGTCGCCGCATTGCCGCATTGTGTGACCCTCACGGTTAGCGTCAGAGAAATCTGAGCCCGGCGTTCTTCCGTTGTTCCGCAAGGACTCATGTGCAAGAATCGGAAGATGCTGGAACGCCGGATTTGGAAAGGCCGCCAGGAATGGGGCACTGTTCTTGCGCGGCCAACAGCTATTGTGGCTGCAATCGCCGCAATCGGCTCCCTGTGTTTTCGCAATTCGCACATCACAATTCCGCGTTCCTCCGCGATGCAAGCGGCCGAATATATATTCGTCATTTGTGCTTCGCTCACACTCTTTGCACTCTACGCCGGCTTCGCCGGACGCTGGCGCCTGCACAGGTTTTTAGAATCTCCGCTGCTCATCTACCTATCCGCCGCACTGCTTGCCGTCGGCGTCTACAGGCTCGGAATGCACCAGTTTGGCGGTTGGGACGAAGGCTTGCTGGTGCACGCCGGAACCTACTACGCGCAAGGCTTCAAACCATACCTCGACTTTCCCTGTCCCACGCCTCCTCTCTTCATGGCGGGCATCCGCGGTGGCGTGCAGTTCCTCGGATTGAAATGGACATCCTTTACACTCATCGCAGCCTCATTCACCGCGTTTACGGCGCTCTGGATTTACTCCCTGCTGAGGTTAGTGGGCGTAGCGCGTCATTGGGCACTGGTCATCACGGTGTGCGCGGAATTGAGCACGATGGCGGTGACTCCTTTCTGGTGGTTTAACAATTCCAGCGCACTCTCGGTCGTGTTGCTTTTTCTTTCCGTGCTGGCCTGCTCGCACAGGCCTACCCGACTTTTGCCCTGGATCAGCCTGTCGTTCTCACTGGCGATGGTTGTGGCCTCCAAGCCGAATGATCTGCCAGCCACTCTCATGGTGCTCGCTCTGCTCGCAACGAAAGATAGATGGCAGTGGACAAAAATAATCACGGCTTGCGCGGGCGCGGCTGGCTGCTTCCTGTTGTTGTGCTATGCGGCCCAAATGCCACCGCTGGGGCTTCTGCATACTTATGAGGAGATCGGCAAACTCCGCGGAAGTCCACTCCAGATGCTTCCCTTCCTCGAGATGGCGCAACCCGAAAGAGAGTTCCAGATCTTTTTCGTTCTTCTGACGCTGCTCGGCTTTGCCGCACTCCTCGTGATTTCCGCCAGGCGGCAGCCCAGCCGCTGGCCTCTCTTAGTGGTCTGCGCAATTGCCGGTTTGACCTCCCTTGAGATGGCGTGCACGAACTCAGAGAGCAAGACTAGCGACCTCTGTGTCGTGATGGTGGCTGCCGCATTCCTCTGCCTGCGCCCGTGGGTGGCGCAGCAAGTCAGTGCACGCCGAAGGACGGCATTGGCAGGCTTGCTCTCTGTTTTCCTTGTGATGGCGGGTTTTTTCAGCCTGATCCATCTCAGAACTCTTTGTATTGGCGAACGAATGTTCTACGAGCCGCTGCCAACAGAACCCATCCGCAGCGGTTTCTTCGCTGGGCTGGAAGCAGGCCCGCGCCTGCAAAGAGTGTTGGCACAAAGCGCAGAAGTGTTTTCGCGTTTTCCGTCTCAAAAGGTGTTTTTCGGCCCGCGCATGGAGTTTGAATACGCAGCGTTTGATAAGCCGGTCACCCCAAAAATGCCGCTGCTATGGGATGCCGGGAATCTATTCTCGCCCGAGCATATTCCCGATCTCCTGCTGGACTTTCAACACTCGGACCCTGATCTGTTGATTTTCCTGAAGGACGATTACTCGCGAATGGGCCCAGTGGGCTATTACATCAAACGCACCAATACCTACCAGCGCATCGACGACTTCAGCGAGTTGACGGTGTATCTCAGGCGTAGGGAGATCCCTTTAACCTATGTCCGCCTGCGCGTCCCCTCGCTTCCGCAAGCGACGAAGTAGTTAGTTCGCGGAGCATGCATAGATCCTCAAGCCTTGATCGACATACAGACGATAAACAAATTGCTTGAGACGCGGGTTCAGGATTTCGCGCGCTTTATGGCGCGTGTTGCGGCGGGGGTAAAGTGCTCCCAGCCCTGGGGCTCGAGTTCGGTGGTGTAGCCGTTCTCATGCTCAATGGAGATTTCGTCGCCTTCGACGATGTAACCGACCAGAGAGAGCGGTATCTCCTTGTAGGCAGCGGGGAGGCGGTGGCCGGGGGGAACGGTGAACAGGAGCTGGTATTCGTCGCCGCCATGTAAGGCGTGACGCAATTCGACTTCATGGCGATTGAGCGATGCGATCGGGATGGCGTTCTCCTGCAGGACGGCCCCGGCACCAGAGGCGCGGCAGAGGCGGGCAAGGTCGATCGAGAGCCCGTCGCTGATATCGATCATGGCAGAGGGAATTTGTTTTTCGCGGAGGAAGCGGGCGAGCGCAAGCTGGGCCTGGGGATAGAAGTGCGCCGGATAAGAGGCGGCGCGAAAGCGGCGCTCGGGCGAGGCATACATTTGCTCCAACAATGCGTAAGGCGCACCGAGCTCGCCGCTCACAAAGATGCGGTCGCCGGGTTGGGCTGTGTTGCGCCGGATGGCCTTGCCTTCCGGGATTGATCCAATGACAGTGATATCAGCGAGGACTCCGGCTGGGGATTGCGCGACGTCGCCTCCGGCTAGGGTAACTCCGGCCGGCTTGGCGGCATTCAGAAGGCCATCGAAGAACTGATCAACCCAGCGCTGTGGGAGGTCGGTGGGCAGGGCAAGAGAAAGAAACGCCGCGAAGGGCTCGCCGCCCATTGCAGCAATGTCCGAGAGTCCGCGGGTGAGGCAGCGGTGGCCAACCGAATCCGCAGGGTGCCACTCACGGCGGAAGTGCACCCCCTCCAGCGAAAAATCGGTGGTGACAAGAGTCTCTGTTCCGGGCAGGGCGGAGAGCACGGCGCAATCATCGCCGATGGACTGGAGAACACGGGCCAAAGCAGAGCGGCGCGCAGAAGGACGCGCTGATTCGCTGGCACGAGCAATGCGTTCGATGAGACGAGTTTCTGCGATAGGCATGACGTGACAGAGTACTCGAAAAAACTTACCAGCGGAAGCCGGGAAGGGTAGGAAAACAGCTCGGGAGGAAAACGATGGCCGGCTTCGATCCAACTGCGAGCGCCACATAACAGGGCAGACGCCGGAATCGCCCTTTAAAGCGGTCACACTGGCAGTCCTGCGCAGATCAGTTAGACAAACAGCTTACGATGAAGTGGCTTCCAAGCTGGCAGACTCGCGGATCTGGCTGGTGAGCTCATTCACCTTGCGCTCCAGAACGTGGCGAATGGAAAGGATTCCGATCAGCCGGCCATCGTCTTCGACCACCGGGAGGTGGCGCACCTTATGGTCGATCATCACGGCAGTGGCCTCGGCGATCGTAGTGGAACGGGTCGCCATGAGAACCGGAGTGGTCATTACATCAACGATGGGAATCTGATTAGGATCGCGTCCACTGAGGGCAACACGAGTCATAACATCGCGCTCTGTAAAAACACCGGCGACAATGCCGTGTTCATCGACGACGGCGGAGGCGCCCATGCGTCGGCTGATCATAGCTTCAATCGCACTAGCAGCGTTTGCAGTGAGGGGGACGGAGGCGGGATTTGCAGCGCAATAATCAAGAATGCTCATAGTAACCACGTGCATGAAAGAGTACCTCGAAAGAGACACGAGTAAAGCGAAAAAAGTTTCGCGAATAGAGAATGTGCACCGAAACCCATACTTAGGGGCCAATTCCGAAACTGAAACACGCGAGACCGGGACTAGATCAGCCCCTGTCCTGCTTGGCGAGCTCGGCTATCGTAGTCCGGAGATATTTGTGGGGATTGACGGGGACACTCTGGATTCGAACCTCATAGTGCAGGTGGGGCGACGTGACCCGGCCGGTCGTGCCGACGTATCCGATGACCTGTCCACGCCGAACGTGCTGGCCGGCGCTGATAGCAAATCCCGAAAGATGGCCGTAGCGGGTCGCTATGCTGTGCCCGTGATCGATGCTGATAAGGCGTCCGTAACCGTTCTCGAACTCGGCGAAGGTGACGATGCCATCGGCCGCAGCATGGACCGGGGTGCCATAGGGAACGGAGATATCAATACCGCTATGGAACGCCCCTTCTCCGTTAAAGGGATCGACACGCTCACCGAATGAGCTGGTCAGCCGCCCTTCGACGGGCCACAGCGAGGGAGCATCCGCAGCGCGTGTCCAGTCGGAGAGCGAGGCAAGCCGGCGGGTTCCATCCTGCAGACCGGCGGTGGCGGCTCCAGTGAGAGCCGAGCCGCGAAGGGCATAGAGCGTGTTCAGCGATGCCTGGTACTGTTCGGGTTGTACATCGTCATTGGTGGGCAACAGACGCGTATCGGTCTTGAGGCCGTAGATGGCAGAGACTTCGCTGGCGATTGAGCCGAGTGAAGCCACCTGGACATCCTTCTCTTTTGAGACCTGCTCAAGCTGCGAGTAGCTACGCTTGATCTGGTGATTTTCAGCGCGAAGTTCGTTGAAACGTTCCACCTTCCACAGCATGCGGGCGTATGAACCTGCCATCCCGGTGACCGTGAACATGCCGATGAGCGCTCCGGCAAGAAAGACGTAAAGATAATGGACAGGAATGGGAATCTTGCGGAGCTGTCCCTCTGCATCGCGCGCGACAAAGAGGATGTACCAGCGTTTCCGCAATACGTTCTCCCTTTGGATATTTAAGATACGGCCCTGAGACGAGGGGCCGGAAGCAAAAGGAAAGCTTGGCAATGCATCGCCGGAGCGTCAGTACGCTCCTCCCTTGCCTGCTGGTTTTGTTGAGCCAACCTGAGAAGCCTAACAAGGGTAAGGCGACAGCGTCAATCCAAAGCTCGCCTAAAAAGAAGACTAAGGGTCGATTGTCTGCTTTTAAGGGCGATCAAATTACGAAGATCAATCCAAAGAAGAGCCTTGGAGGCTACCCGCAAGCCTCACTGTTATAATCAGTGACTACGCCAATGCTAACGAAATCTATTACTGGCTTTCATTCCTTCGAGACATCTTCCAAGAATCATCGGATCCGCTCCACTACCGTGCTCTGCGTGCGACGCAATAGCCGGGTGGTGATGGCCGGCGATGGGCAGGTGACACTCGGCGACCATGTGATCAAGCAGGGGGCGCGCAAGATCCGGCGCTTGTATCAGGGCAAGATTCTGGCAGGCTTTGCCGGCTCAACGGCAGATGCGTTTTCGCTATTCGCCCGATTTGAAACGAAGCTGGAGCAGTACGCCGGAAACCTTGGACGCTCCGCGGTGGAGCTGGCGAAAGACTGGCGCACGGACAAGAGCCTGCGTCAGTTGGAGGCGCTGCTGTTAGTAGCTGACCAGAGCCAGACCTATCTTCTGAGCGGCAACGGCGATGTGATTGAGCCCGACGATGATATCGCCGCAATCGGCAGTGGAGGACCTTATGCGCTGAGCGCGGCGCGCGCCTTGCTGCAGTTTACCGATCTGGACGCGCTGAAGATAGCCGAAGCGGCGATGACCATCGCAGGGCAGACCTGCATTTATACCAACGAAAAGTTTACGATCGAAGAACTGTAAAAGACGCTGAAGACGCGCCTTGGCCCAAAGAAGAAGGGCAGCGAAGTTACAGGCGCCGACGAAAAAGGGCTTGAGGCCCGGGTGCCGGAAGGAAGTGAAGTGCAATGGCGATTTACCTGCCACAGACGGTGGAGGAAGAGTTGGTCGCGCTTGACGAGTTGACACCGCGCGAGATTGTGGCCGAGTTGGACAAGTACGTGGTGGGCCAGCACGACGCCAAACGCGCCGTGGCCATCGCGCTGCGCAACCGCATGCGGCGGCAGAAACTTTCGCCGGAGATGGCGGAAGAGGTGATGCCAAAAAACATCATCATGATCGGACCAACCGGGGTGGGAAAGACGGAGATCGCTCGACGCCTGGCAAAACTTGCGAATTCCCCCTTCCTGAAAGTTGAGGCATCGAAGTTTACCGAAGTTGGCTATGTGGGTCGCGATGTGGAATCGATGATCCGCGACTTGATCGAAATTGCCATCGACATGGTGCGCGAAGAAAAGCTGGAGGACGTTGCGGAAAAGGCAGAGATGAATGCGGAAGAGCGCATCCTGGATTTGCTCTTGCCTCCCTCGCCCGGCACTACTGCTCCGCAGGATGCTGCGGCGGCCGCCACAACCGGCGCAGCGACGATTCCGGGCGAAACGACGGCACTCACGCTACCGGTGGAAAGCGGCTCGCGGACGCGCGAGAAGCTGCGCCAGCAACTGCGTGAAGGCAAACTGGACGACCGCACAGTAGAGTTGGAAGTGCGCGAAAAAAATATGCCCTCGTTTGAAATCATCAGCAATCAGGGCATCGAAGATATGGACATCAACTTCAAGGACATGTTGCCCAACATCTTTGGCCAGCGCACCAAAAAGCGGAAGATGAAGGTGAGCGAGGCCTTCGACTACCTGATTGCCGAAGAAGAGCAACGCCTGATCGACATGGACCAGGTGACCAAGACGGCGCTGGATCGAGTCGAGCAGAGCGGCATTATTTTCCTGGACGAGATCGACAAGATTGCCGGACGTGAAAGCGGACATGGCCCCGACGTATCCCGCGAGGGCGTGCAGAGGGATATTCTGCCGATTGTGGAAGGAACGACGATCAACACCCGCTACGGTATGCTGCGCACCGATCACATTCTGTTCATTGCAGCCGGCGCCTTCCACGTTTCAAAGCCAAGCGATCTGATTCCCGAGTTGCAAGGGCGCTTTCCAATTCGCGTGGAGTTGAAATCGCTGACAGTGGAAGATTTTGTGAAGATTCTGACCGAACCGAAATCGTCGCTGACGAAACAGTACGTTGCCCTCTTGGACACGGAGGGTCTGAAGCTGGAGTTCAGCCCGGATGCGCTGGAGGAGATTGCGATCTTTGCCGCGAAGGTGAACGAAAACACCGAAAATATCGGAGCGCGGCGGCTGCACACCATCATGGAGCGCGTGCTGGACAAGATTAGCTTCGAGGCTCCGGAGATGAAGGAGAAAGAAGTGAAGATCGACCGCGAGTACGTGGGCAAGATGCTGGCCGATATCGTCAAGGATCATGACTTGTCCAGATACATTTTGTAGACGCGAACTCGAGGCGGCGTGGAGCCACTCGGGCAAGAATTGAAGATATGGCGAATGTGACGAGCGATTTGATTTCCGGTGAGTTGGCGGTTAAGCGTGAGCGGCTGTACGCCAGGCTGCGCGATCTGGGGAGGGTGCTGGTGGCCTACTCAGGGGGAGTGGATTCGGCATATCTCGCCTGGGCGGCGCACGAGGTGTTGGGAGGCGAGATGCTGGCGGTGATGGCCGATTCGCCTTCGCTGGCGCGGACGCAGATGCGCGACGCGGTCAAGTTTGCCGCCGAGTGTGGGATTCCCCTGGAAACGGTGTGCACCGATGAACTCGACAATGCGAACTATCAGCGCAATGACGCGCTGCGCTGCTTCCACTGCAAGGATGAGCTGTTCGCGGTAATGGAGCGGTTTGCGGCGGCCAGGGGATGGAAAGCTGTGGCTTATGGGGTTAACCTGGACGACCAGGGAGACTGGCGTCCGGGCCAGAAAGCCGCGCAGCAACATGGGGTCGCCGCTCCTCTGCTGGAGGCGGGGCTGACTAAGGCGGACATTCGCTCGCTGGCCGCCGCAGCGGGGTTGCGGCTCTGGGATAAGCCGGCGTCGGCCTGTCTGTCATCGCGGATTGAATACGGCCGCAAGGTTACTCGCGAGGCCCTGGAGCAGGTGGAGCGCGGAGAAGACGCGCTGCGGGCGATGGGCTTCCGGCAATTCCGGCTGCGCCACCACGGTGATGTGGCGCGCATCGAGATTGCGCGCGAAGAGTTGGAGAAGGCAATGTCGTTGGAGATGTTTGCGAGGATGAGCACGGAGATCAAGGCGTGTGGCTTCAAGTACGTGTCGCTAGACACGGATGGATTCCGCTCAGGGTCAATGAACGCGGTGCTGACGGTGGACAATCTGCGGTAAAGGCACGCCGGTTCTTTCGAACGTCAAGATTCACAAGTAACCTATGTGTCATGCGTCAATGCGCGGAGATTCTGGTCGGAACATACTGGGCCCAACAGAGGAGATTTATGCGAACCCTGATCATGGCGTGCCGCACCGTCGAAAACGAGTTACGAACGGCAATGGCTCAAGCTGGAGCCAATGCCCCCGTGCTCTTTCTGGAAGCAGGGTTGCACATAAGACCTGAGCGGCTGCGTGAAGCTATCCAGCACGATTTGGACCGGATCGAAAATGTCGATGTTGTGCTGATGGGATATGGATTCTGTGGCAAAGGACTGGTTGGAATCAAATCCGACCGGTTCAAAATCGTTGTGCCGAGGGTGCATGATTGCATTTCTCTATTGCTCGGATCGACAGCCACCCGGAACCAGTATGGCGCCGATATCTACTTCGTGACGAAAGGCTGGCTCGACCACGAGGTCAGCATCGTGAAAGAGTTCGATCATACGGTGGCCCGCTATGGTGAGCAGAGGGGAATGAAAGTCATGCGAATGGCCATGAAGAATTACACGCGGCTGACTGCCATCGATACCGGTGCATACGACGTCGAAACGGTGCGACCCAGACTCGAGAACCTGTTGGAAAAGATGGCTTGGCAATACGAGAAAGCGCCCGGTTCGCTGCGCATGTTTCACAAACTAATTGCCGGAGAGTGGGATGAAGAATTCATCGTACTGGAGCCGGGTCAGGAAATCACGCTGGACGACATTTTGAAACTGCCGGCCCCTCGGTAAGAGACTCGTTGCCGAAGGCCGGGCCAGCGACGTATTCCTCAGTCGTCAATCATGGCGCCTTCCGCCCCGGATGCTGAGCGCGTGAGATAATTCATAAGTTTATGAAATGCAATTCAGTACGAGTTGGGGAGTGGGTCATGCGTCGTTTGTTTCTATGTTTGTTGTTGCTGGCAGTGGGTTGCAGGGCGCAGAGCCCCAACGGCGCAGAGCTGAATCGCAAGATCGAAAAGCAGGTTCGTGCCACCTTCGGCGTGCCGCCTTATGTGGACGTGAACGTGGGCGAGCGGACGGCGAGCACAGAGTTCGCAGGCTACGATCATCTGGTGGTGAACTTCAGCTACCAAGGGCAATCGCAAACGCGGGACCTGCTGGTGAGCAAGGACGGCAAGACGCTGCTCTCCGTTTTGAAGATGGATTTAACGCGCGATCCGCTGGCCGAAGTGATGGCGAAGATCGATCTGACGGGACGCCCGGTTCGTGGAAATAAGGACGCAAAGGTTACGGTAGTGGTCTATGACGACTTCCAGTGTCCGTACTGCTCGCGCCTGCACCAGACCCTGGGCGACGTGCTGAAGACTTACGGCGACCAGATTAAAGTTGTGTACAAGGATTTCCCGCTGATTGAGATTCATCCGTGGGCTGAGCGCGCGGCAATCGACTCCGGCTGCCTGGCAAAGCAGAGCGCGAGCGCGTATTGGGATTTTGCCGATTACGTGCATGCCAACGGGCGACAGATCCAGGGTGAAAAGCGGCCTGTGGATGCGCAGATCTCGGAGGTCGACCGGATCACGATAGATGTGGGCAAGCGGCACTCGGCCGATGCGGCAGCGCTGGAAAGCTGCGTGAAAGCGCAGTCGAAGACCGATTTAAAAGCCAGTTTGAGCGAAGCCGCAGGGGTGGGCGTGGAATCTACTCCGGCGATTTTCATAGACGGGATGAAGATGGACGGCGCAGTGCCGGAGGATGAATTGAAGCTCGTGCTGGACAAGGAATTGAAGAACGTTGGCGCGGCGGCTCCGGCAAAGCCCACGTCCGCGTCCGGTCAATAAAATTGATTGCACTCAGAACTGCAGAGGAAAGCTTGCCGCGAGGGGCCGTTGTTTCGGGTAGAGCAAGGCACACGCAGAGCTGGAGGAAGCTGGATTTGAATCGCAGGATGAATGTGGTGGGTGCGGCGTTGTTGGCGTTGTGCGCTCTGGGCCTGCTTATTGCTGCGGGATGCAAGGGACAGCGGGGCGGCGGCGACGTGATGGCCCGGGTTAACGGGCGCAAGATATTGCGCTCGGAGGTCGAGAAGTATTATCGCAATCAGACCGAGGGACAGCAGCCGCCATCGAACGAACAGGCGCAAGCTCTGCGGCTCGGCATTTTGCGTGAAATGATCGAGAACGAAATCCTGGCGCAGCGCGCGGAGAAGCTGGGACTGCTGGCAACCGATGAAGAAGTTGACAGTAAATTGAGCGAAATTCGCGCCCCGTTCACGAAAGAAGAGTTCGACCAGCGGTTGAAGGAACGCGGCATTACGCTGGAGGATTTTAAACGCGATCTGCGGCGCTCGATCACCGTTGAGAAGGTGCTGAACAAAGAGATCACATCGAAGATTATCATTAGCGATAACGACATCTCGAACTACTACAGCCAACACAAGTCGGAGTTCAACCTGATTTTGCCGCAGTATCATCTGGCGCAAATCCTGGTGACAACGCAGCCCAGTCCGCAGGCTCGCAATCTGAAAAATGACAAGGCTCAAAACGAGGGCGAGGCCAAGAAAAAGGTTTCGATGCTGCTGAACCGGCTGGATAGCGGTGAGGATTTCGCGACGGTTGCAATGAACTACAGCGAGCAACCTGACACTTCAGCCACAGGGGGTGATCTGGGCTTCGTCCCGGAAGACGCACTGCAGCGCGACAAGCAGGCCTATGATGCGATCAGCCGCCTGAAGCCGGGACAATTCACTCCGGCGCTGCCGGCGGTCGACGAAGGAACCTCCCACAATGTCTTCGGATACCGCATTATCAAGCTTATCTCAAAGGAGCCGGCCGGACAGCGTGAACTAAACGATCCGCGAGTGCAGCAGGCCATTCGCGAACAGTTACGCGACCGCCGTGAGCAACTGCTCAAGAGCGCCTACTATGAGTCGCTGCACAACAGCGCTTCGATTGAAAACTATCTGGCCGACCAGATTTTGAAGACCAGCGGACAGTAAGAGCTTTGACTTTGCAGACGCCCGGTCGAGGCCGGGCGTTTGCCGTGGCAAAAGAAAGGCGCGAAGGTGACCGCTCTGCGTCTCTGGCTGTGCTGCGCAGGACTGTCGAATAGAAGGCGAGCGCACGGCTGAGACACAAGAAAAGCGCCGCACGCGGGCGGCGCTGAAACGGCCAGATGGTGAAAGTTTATTCGACGATCGCCAGCAGGTCTCCGGCGTTGACGGCGGAACCTTCCTTAACAGCGATTTTAGTGACTTTGCCCTTCTTCGTGGTTTTGATCTCGTTCTGCATTTTCATTGCTTCTACCACCACCAGCCCTTGTCCGGCGTCCACTTCATCACCCTCGGCGGCGATGAGACGTATGATTTTGCCGGGCATGGGAGCGAGGATCTTGGCCGGGCCAGCTTCGTGTCCGGCCGCAGCGCGTCGGCTGCGCAGCGAGCGTGGGTCGCGGACTTCGGCAGTGAATCGCTCGGAGCCGACGATGATGTGCGTTTCGCCCATGAGCGAATACTCACGCTTGGCTTCGTACTGGCGGCCATTGTGGATAATGGACAGCACGTCGCGTGCCGTCATGGCTACGTCCAGAGCAAAGGCCTCGCCATCGACTCTGCATTCGTAACCACGTTCAGCGCGTTCGAGCTCTACCTGGTGCGGATGACCATCAATCACAATTTCGTATTTCATCGCACCCCCTCGTTCCGTGCTGCAGCCTTCCAGCCGCTGGGCCGGGTTGCGGCTTCCTGAGCAGGGCTATTGGTTGTCTGCATGGCAGTGTGCAGCCCATCCTGATTGCCAGCGGGCTGAGCACCGGGCGGCGGCTGTTGGGCAAAGATGGCGGCAGCCAGTGCGACAATCGGAACCCGTCGCGCGGTGCGCGCGTCAGCGACGGGCGGCTCCTGCAAAAGCCGGTCAAGGAAGCCCGTGTCGATGCGTCCGGCCTGGAAATCCGGATGGAGAAGAATGCGGCGGAAGAGCGAAAGATTGGTTTTGATGCCACCAATGAAATATTCGACCAGAGCTCGGCGCAGCCGGTTAATAACCTGCCCGCGGTTTTCACCATAAGCGATAAGCTTGGCGAGCAGTGGATCGTAATCCAGCGGCACGACCCAGCCTTCATACATGCCACTGTCACGACGGATTCCGGGGCCGGAGGGCGAAATCAGGCGGGTGATGCGTCCCGGAGATGGAAAGAAGTTGTTATCGGGATCCTCGGCATATACGCGAAGCTCGATGGCATGACCGCGCAGTACGACATCCTCCTGTTTGATAGGCAGCACTTCGCCGGCGGCGACGCGAAGCTGGAGTTGGACAAGATCGATTCCGGTCACCATTTCAGTGACCGGATGCTCGACCTGGAGACGGGTGTTCATCTCAAGGAAGTAGAAGTTCTTCTTCGCATCGACGAGAAACTCGACGGTGCCTGCGTTGCAATAGTTCGCTGCCTTGGCAACCTGCACTGCGACCTCGCCCATACGTCGGCGCATGTCGGGATCGACGAAGGAGCAGGGAGCCTCTTCGAGTACCTTCTGGTGCCGGCGCTGCACGCTGCACTCGCGCTCGGCGAGGTAGATGACATTCCCGTGGGTATCGCCGAAGATCTGCATTTCGACGTGCCGAGGATTTTCGATGAACTTTTCAATGTAGACCTCGGAGTCGCCGAAGGCGCGCTGAGCCTCGCTCTGGGTCCTTTCCAGCGCACTGGCCAGCTCCGTTGAATTAGGAACCATCCTCATACCTTTGCCGCCGCCACCGGCGGAAGCCTTGAGCATGACTGGATAACCGATGGTTTCGGCGACCGCTAAGGCTTCGGCGGCGCTCTTCAGGCCGCTGTCAGTTCCGGGCACGAAGGGGACGTTCGCCTTCTTCATATTCTGCCGGGCCTTGGTTTTGGAACCCATCATCTCCATGGACTCCGGCGAGGGGCCGATGAAAACTATCCCGGCCTCACGGCAGGCGCGCGCGAACTTTGCGTTCTCGGAGAGGAATCCGTAACCGGGGTGAATGGCCTCGGCACCGCTGCGGCGCGCTGCTTCGAGGATCTTCGGAATATTTAAATAAGATTCGGAGGCCTGCGCCGGGCCCAGGTGCTCGCAGAGGTCCGCCTTGCGCACATGGAGAGCGCGCCTATCTACATCGGAATACACTGCAACCGATTCAATGCCCATCTCGCGACAGGCACGAATGATGCGAACCGCGATTTCACCGCGGTTGGCGATCAGAATTCGTTTGAACATGAGAAAGCTTTTCCTTCTGACGGTCTAGTCGTAGAGGCTTGGATGTTATCAAAAACAAGAGGGAAGGGGAATGAGGAAGATTGCGCAGGGCGAAACGCGCCCGCACACGACATCGGTGGAGCAATGCGCGAGAGCTGAGGCCCTGGATATGAAGCGGAAATGAGAACAGCCTCTCCATGGAGAAGCCGTTCGAGCAGAACCGAAAAAGCGGAAACAACTATTTCTGTGGCTGGTCCATAACGATTCCACCGGCGCCTTGCTTATTGGCCTTTTCCCTCTTGGTCGCGATGGTCTTGTCAACCCATCCGTCGGCGGTCTTCAAATCAGCGGTACGGGCGTTCGGATTGTCGCACTCGTAGTCGGCTCGCTCACGATACATAAGATTCAGGTAAGCCATGGCGTCGTCATAGTCCTGGCGAAGGTGGAGGGCCTTGCTGAGCAAGCTGATGCCTTCTTCGACCAGAGGAGCATTGTGCGTCTTGACCAGTTCGCAGGCCTTTTTATCCTTCAGCATGTCGGTAGCCTTCATGCCCAGTTTGAGGCGCTCTTCCTGGCGAAACTTGTAAGCCTGTGTCCAGTCGATAAAGGCGACGGAGTAGTAGGATTCCGGATCATTCGGATCGATCTGGACAGCCTTGTTGTAATACGCCTTGGCATCGTCGAATTGTTTTTGCTGGAGATATAGGTACGCGATCCCCTTGACCGAGTTTACGTTCGTGGGATCGACGGCGAGTACTTTCTTGTATTCATCGATGGCCTGCGTGGCATAGCGCTTATTTTCGTCGGTTTCCGCGCCAGGGACGTATTGCTGGGCGTATGCCGTGGCCAGATAGATGCGCGCGTTGAGGAGGCTTGGATCAAGGTTGACGGCATTCTTGAAGTGTCCGATAGCCTCTTCGTAACGGGCATTCTTGTAAGATTGCACTCCCTTGTTGAGCTGATCGCGAGCTTGTAGCTTGGTGCAGCCGGCGGAGGCCATTACGATGAGAGCGAGGAACAAACCGGCCAGCACGCGTACAATTCTGTTCATTTGATGTCACCTTCCGTTGCCAATTATGGCTGGGCTGAGTCTCGGGAGAAGCTTCGAAGCAGCGTACTGGCAACCGATACCACTCCGGCTGCGGGCATTTCAGATTTCCCGCACGTCTGATTTACCGGGAGAGGCTAGGAGAATGGGAGTACGGCTCGCACCGCACTCCCCATCGCTCGGTTCTTGCAATCCGGCCTACTGGCCGGCTTCGATCTTGGCCGTGATCAGACCAACTTTATCCACACCAGCGGCATGAATCTTGTCAATCACCTGGGCCACGTCGGAAAAGGTGAGGTTTTCATCACCTTTAACGAACGCAACCTTTTCAGCGCGTGTCTTGAAAATGTCTTCGAGACGACCCTGCAGTTTATCTAGCGTGACGTCGTCCTGGTTGATCTTGATCGTGTTGTTCCTGAGCACCTGAACCACAATAGTGCGATCGTCAGGATTGGTCTGCTGCTGAGGATTCTTCGGCGGTTGGGGAACCAGCGCGTCAAGCCCCTTGGGCGTGAGCGGGGTGATGACCATGAAGATGATCAACAGCACGAGCAACACGTCGATCAGCGGCGTTACGTTGATGTTTGCCTGAGGACCACCGTCCCCACCACCCACTGCCATTGCCATAACGGTAGTCTCCTACTTGGTCCCGGCCGCGGCCGGCGATTCAAGCGAACCCTGCTTGCGCTCTTCGGTAAGCAGGCCGAGCTGATCCACTCCAGCGGAGCGGACATCATCGACCACTGCAACAACGTCGCCATACTTGGCGCCGGCGTCAGCCTTTACGAAGATACGCTTGTCAGCCTTGTTCGCCAGTCTGTCCTTCACTTTGTCGGTCAAACCATCAAGGGAAACGACATCGGAATTGAGGTAGATCTTCCCGTCGCGCATAATTGCCACAATCAGTGAATCTTCCTTGTCGGCTTCCGGCATCTTGATTGGATTGTCCGTCTTAGCCAGGTTCACGCTGACGCCCTTCTGCAGCATCGGCGTGATCACCATGAAGATGATCAACAACACGAGCATAACGTCGACCATCGGAGTTACGTTGATATCCGAGTTGACGCCTGCGACCTTCTTTTTGCCTTTTGCCATTGCTTCCCAATCTCCGGTGAAGCCCAGTTACCGGCGGACGTTGCGACGCTTCAGGAAGTAATCGATCAGCTCGCTGGAGCTGTTTTCCATCTCGACGTCAAACGCTTCGACACGGCCGGTAAAATAGTTGAACATCCATACTGCCGGAATCGCCACGAACAGACCGATGGCGGTGGTCACGAGAGCTTCCGAGATACCACCCGCAACAGCCGCCAGACCGGTCGCCTTAGCGCCCGAGATGCCCTTGAAGGCATTGAGAATTCCGACGACGGTGCCGAACAGGCCGACAAAGGGAGCGGTCGAGCCAATGGTAGCCAGGCCGGCAAGGCCGCGCTTCAACTCGGCATGAACAATGGCTTCGGCTCGCTCGAGGGCGCGGCGGGAAGCCTCCAGCTCTTCGCCGGGCATTTCAGCGTTGGAATCGCCATGAGTCCTGAACTCCTGCAGACCGGCGACGACAACCTTGGCCAGGTGACTCTTCTTATTGCGGTCGGCAACCTTGATGGCTTCGTCGATCTTGCCATCCTTCAGGGCGCCGGCAACGGCCGGGGCGAAAGCACGCGACTGGCTGCGGGCAGCCGAGAAGGCAAGCGCGCGATCAATCATGATGCCGATCGACCAGCCGGACATGATGAACAGCACGATGACGACGACCTTGGCCAGGAATCCCATCTGCTTCCACAGCGAGATCGGATCCCAACCGATGCCCCCTTCGGGCTCCTGAAAGAACAGGACTGCGGCTTGGTGCATGTTGCACAGAACCAGAGTTGCAATGTTTGCGAGAACCATGAGCTGATTTTCCTCCTCAGAATTCCTTGAGAATTCTGATTTAAAGTCGGATGCGCAGCCACTTGGGATACGCGGTCCTTCGATTTAATTCCTGGGCCGCCAGTGGAACGGATTGGCCCTCAAACAAACAGGAGCTCCAGCTTTGCCGGAAATTTCTGCCGGAGGCGCAAGGCGCTTGCGATGGAAGCATAATTCATCCAAGCGACCTGAACTATCCGGCCTACCGCATTTAGCCGCCTGCCAAGGTGAAGTTTACGGTTACCTGCGTATCCACTTCGACGGGTACGCCATTAAGGATGTACGGCTTGTACTTCCACTGGCGGACGGCGTCGATCGCACTCTGGATGAGCATCGGATGACCACTGACGGCATGAAGTTCCTCGATCGAACCATCCTTGCCGATGACCGCCTGAAGGACCACGGAACCAGCGATGCGGGCCTGTTTGGCGAGCGGCGGATAGACCGGCAGAACTTTTCGAACGAGAAGGCCTTGAATGACACCGGAAGAAACCGCAACCCGCTTCGGCATGGCTACCTTGGGGAGCTCGTGGGGAGCCGAGGAGGCAATCGCGCCAAGAACGCCGCCAAGCACACCGCCAGCCTGTCCTCCGGGCACCCCACCGACCACGCCGCCGACCACACCGGTGCTGGGCGGAGCTTCGTCTTCCTTAATCATCGCGATCTTTTTGGGAATTGCGGTGGGAGCCTTGAGCTGCCCATTGTCGATCTCGGTCGTACGGCTTGACTGCCTTTATCATTGGCGCAGCCGCAGGCGGTGGCGGTGGTGGTGGGGGTGGCGGCGGTGCGACCAGGTAGCCCATCAACTGCTGCTTGGGAAGCGCTTCGGTGTAGATCAATGGAATCAACACGAGAACTCCAACCAGTGCGGCCTGGAGCAAGAACGACAGCACGGTCGCCCAAGGTCCGCGCCGGTGCAGTTTCGAGTTTCTACCACCAGATTCCAAAAGGCTGTCTTCGAACATAGCCAGTTCTCCATCTTACTCTTTCATATAGACACCGGGAGCGATGGATTTGCTCCCAAAATAGATGCCAAACCAGAAAAAGATGTTCGCGAATACCCGCCGCGAAACCGATAGGCGCGGCGTAAACCACGAGCAGCGTACCGAACGGGCTTTCAGGCTACAGAAGGCGGACAGCTTGCGCTATTCGTCCCGTCCAGCTCGATTGAAACAACCACCTACGCTTTTGCAGGCGCCTTGTAGCGACGGCCTTCGTTGTTCGACGAAGAGGCTGCCGCTCCGGGCGTGGACTTCTGTCCCCGCCATTGCTGATATGCAACCAGCATTGGCGCGGCGATAAAAATCGACGAATACGTGCCAATAATGATGCCGATGACCAGAGCCAGGGAGAAGCCGTGCAGAACCTCTCCACCGAATAGGAACAAGGCCAATACCGTGAGGAACGTCAGTCCAGAGGTCAAGACGGTTCGGCTCAGGGTCTGGTTGATGCTCTTGTTCACAATCTCGGTCAGAGAATCCTTGCGCAACAGCTTGATGTTCTCACGAATACGGTCAAAGACGACGATCGTGTCGTTCATCGAGTAGCCGACCAGGGTGAGAATAGCGGCGATGACGGTCAGCGAGATTTCAGTATTGAGTAGCGAGAAAGCACCGACGGTGATCAGAGTGTCATGGAAGCAGGCGACAACAGCGGCCACGCCGTAGATCAGTTCAAAACGGAACCATAGATAAACCAACATTCCAAGCAGCGAATAAAGAGTGGCAAGCAAAGCCTGCTTGCGCAGCTGCGCGCCGACCTGCGGTCCAACAATATCAACGTTTCGCACGCCGAAGTTCGAAGTATAGAAATCCTGCTGAAGGGCTTGGACGACCGGCGCTGGAGCGACCGAACCAGCATCGGCCACGGAGCTCAGGACGCCGCCACGAGTTTTGTCGCGGAAGTCCACGATAGCCCGGGCGATCTGGCCGTACTGGGTAGGCGCATCGGTGCCGAGGTGGAGCGGATCTGTCTTAAGCAGATAATCCTGAAGCGAGGTGTAGCCAATGTTGTTCAGATCGGTCTTGCCGGACTCGGCACCGGCCTGGAGGGCCTTGATGATCTCTTCCTTGCCTTGATCGAGCGCCTGCTCGCTGGTTTCGCGAATGTCGAGTCTGATAAGCACCTCATTGGTGCCAGTGAGGGCCTGAATCGTCGCATTTTTCAAGCCGGCGCGATCCAGATCGGCGCGAATGGCGTCTCCGTTTGGCTTCTGGCTGAACTTCACGTCCACGACGGTTCCGCCGCGGAAGTCGATGCCGAGCGGAACATGGTGCCAGAACAGCATGGAAGCGATACCGGAAAGAGAGAAGATTAGCGAGAAAGCAAGGAAGTACCACTTCTTGCCGAGAAAGTCGATATTTGTGCTGCCAAAAAATTCCACTGTAAAAGCCTTCTACCCGAGAAGCGCGGGCTCCTCTAAATTTCTCGTGCGTCGCTGACGCTGCGACTTACATCCAAAATTGTTGCGGCGGCTCTCCGGCGAACCGCAGAACCGCCGCCGAACTAGATCGAGAGCGCCTCGCCGCGCTGATGGCGGTTGAGGATGCTCTCAAAGATGGTGCGCGAGACGAAAACGGCGGTGAACAGGTTCGCCAGCAGACCAAAGGTCAGCGTAACGGCGAAGCCTTTGACCGGCCCGGTTCCGAAGAGGAACAGGATGGCCGCTGAAACGATGGTGGTTACGTGGGTATCCACAATCGTCACCCAGGCGTGGCCAAATCCCTGCTCCACAGCCGAAGGCGCTGTTTTTCCGGCGCGCAACTCTTCGCGAATACGCTCGAAGATCAGCACATTGGAATCGACGCCCATACCAACGGTCAGAATCAGCCCGGCAATTCCGGGCAAGGTAAGTGTCGCGCCGGAGAAGCCCAGGAAGCCAAGCAGAATCACCAGGTTCAGGATCAGCGCGAGATCCGCGTTAATGCCGGCAAAGCGATAATAGATCAGCATGAAGGCCAGAACGGCGATCATGCCAATCAACGCCGGCTCGCACTCCCTGATGAATCGAATCAGCTCCCAGCGAAGGACCGACGGTACGTTCTTCGAGGTATTTGATCGAGGCCGGCAATGCACCGGAGCGCAGAATCATCGAGAGATCCTTGGTCTGCTGCTGGGAGAAGGAGCCGGAGATGCGGCCAGTGTCGCGAATCGGTTCCTTGATGTTCGCGATCTCCTGCACCTTGCCGTCAAGCACGATCGCCAGAGGCTCGCCGACATGATCGGAGGTGAACTTGTAGAAACGGTCACCACCGTCACGGGTGAGAGTGAAGTTCACGTCAGGACGACCGCTTTCCTCAGTTCCAGCTTCGGCCGAGCGCAGATCGCGTCCGCTGACGGCCGAGACGCGGCTGATGAGGTAATAAACATCGTCATTGTTTTCGCTGCCAGCCCTGCCGATGCTCTTACCCTTCATGATGACCGCATCCGGGGGAAGGATTCCATTGTGAGCTGCGAGAGCTTCCTGCTCACTGCCGTACGCACGGCCATTGTCCAATCCCTGGCGGATTTCCAGCATCGCGGTGGACTGCATGACTTCCTTGACGCGAGCGGGATCATCGACGCCGGGAAGTTGCACCAGGATCTGGTAGTCACCAAGGCCGTGTTCCTGGATCACCGGCTCGGAGACGCCAAGCTGGTCGATCCGGTTGCGGATAGTTTCGATAGCCTGCTCAACGGCGCGCTTCTTGATCGCATCCAGAACCGTTGGTTTGAGCACTACAGTCCAGGAATTCTCCGGGCTTGAGACCAAGTCAAACTCCCCGAACTGATCCTGGATCAGCGAGCGCAGGTCGCCGGCGGAGCCGATGTCAACGCCACGCAGCGTGATCGTCTGCGGACTGGAGACGGGATCAAGCTTGAGAATGTCACCGTAAGCGATGTTCTTCTTTTTTAGCGCATCCTTAAGCCGCTCGATCGTCTGATCGGTTTCGGCGTTGACAGCGTCGTTTACCTGGACTTGAAGGATCAGGTGGGTTCCGCCACGCAGGTCAAGGCCGAGGTGGATGTTTTGCTGAACACCGGCCATGAGCCCGTTGGCTTTGATGGCTGCAATGCTTTTCTCGGGATCGGTTCCGAGAAAAATTCCCCAGATGAACACGACCAAGGTGACAAGGATGAGTACAACTCTCCAGAGCAGGTTTTTCTTCATGGAAACCGCGACCGCCTAAGATTTCTTGATCAACGCGCCATCGTCGATGGTGACCGATGCGACAGCGTTGCGAGCAACTTCAATTTTCAGGTTATCCGGGGCGACCCGGAGAATGATGCTACCGGTGTCCGCGCCCTCGCCCTGCCTGATCGACAAAATGATTCCGACCATTCCCCCCGTGGTAGTAACACGGTCGCCGGCCTTGAGGTTGGCGAGCATGCTCTGCCATTTTTTCTGCCGCTTCTGCTGCGGCATGATGAGGAGGAAGTAGAAGATGGCGAAGATTGCTACCATCATCAGCAGAGAAGTCATTCCCGCGCCGGACTGCTGAAATACGAAGAATGCGAACTGAGCAATCATTCTAGGGCTCCCGCCGCTTGCCTTTGCCTGCAAAATTGGCAGGCCAGCGGCGTCAAATTTATTTTTACCTGGACCGCAGCAGGGCGGCGTACCGTGGGACTCACCCTGGGTACACTAGGAACCCACTATTCGTACCAAGCATCATCTGATATCTGAGAGTTCAGATTACCGCTAAATCAAAGCTCCAGTACATTGAAAAGGTGACTGTCCGCGAAAAGGCCTAAACAGCGGACGGCAAGCGCAAAGACCTGGCCTCAAACTGCCGGACGGGTACCTGCAAACTCTCCTGAGATTATAGTCTCTCGGACGCGTCGCATGATGTCAAGGTAATGCGCGAGATTATGCACCGTATTGAGCACCTGTGCCAATACCTCCTGCGACGTGTACAGGTGGCGCAGATAGGCGCGTGAATAGCGGGCGCAGACCTTGCAGCGGCAATTCGGATCAATGGGGCTTTCGTCCCGGGCGTGGCCCGCATTTTTAATATTCAGTTTACCTTCACTCGTGAATAGCAGTCCGTGGCGAGCGGCGCGAGTGGGCATCACGCAATCCATCATGTCAACCCCCAGGCGCACGTACTCGACGATCTCCTCCGGGGTCCCAACGCCCATCACATAGCGTGGCTTGTCCTCAGGAAGCAGGGGGATCGTCTCGTTCACCATCTCCCAGGTCTTTTCGCGGGGTTCGCCTACCGAAAGGCCGCCGATCGCGTGGCCCGCAAAACCGATCTCAACGGTGCGCTCGGCGGATTCGCGGCGCAGTTCGGGATACATCCCGCCCTGCACAATCCCGAAGAGTGCCTGGCTCTGCTCACTGCCGAGCTGGCGGGTTTTCTCTTCAAACCAGGGAACCTCATGCCTGTGAGCCTCAAAATAATCCTTGCTGCGGCGGGCCCAGCGCGCCGTCATTTCCATGGATTTGCGGGCGTGTTCGTAGGTGGCAGGGAACTCTGTGCACTCGTCGAAGGCCATGATGATGTCAGCGCCGAGACCGATCTCGGCAGCCAGCGAGGTTTCCGGAGAGAAGAAGTGCAGCGAGCCATCCAGGTGTGAGCGGAACTGCACGCCGTCCTCGGTGAGTTTGCGCAAATCGCTGAGACTAAAGACCTGGAAGCCGCCTGAGTCGGTCAGAATTGGCTTGTGCCACGCCATGAACTTCTGCACCCCGCCAAGTTGGCGGACCGTCTCAACGCCGGGGCGCAGATAGAGATGGTACGTGTTGTTGAGCAGAATCTGAACGTCCAATTCTTCGAGCACGTCCTGGGGCACGCCCTTTACCGAAGCGACGGTGCCAACCGGCATGAAGACAGGGGTCCGAACCTCGCCATGAGGTGTGAGAAAGCGGCCGGCTCGCGCCGCGCCACAAGTGGCTTCGACCTGAAACGAAAAGGACATGGAGCTTTGATTGTAAGGCAGAGGAGGAAAAGCCGTTGGTCCGAGAGAAGAACGGTATCCTGAGGCGTAGGAGCGACACTGCCCAGGTCAGCGCCCAAGAACAGAGCGCAAACCTGGGCCACCTTCAAGAAGTATTATTTCGAAACCGGCCTAACTCTGCAGAGCGTGCCAGGTTTCGCGTTCAAAAAAGCTGCCTTCGACGTTCTTTTCCATTTCCAGAAACACCGGCCACGGCGCAGTAAATGTCATAGCGTTCTTGCCGAAAGCGGCGCGCGTATTTTTGCGCGCAGAAATATCGGTCAACCCCACCAAAGCGCGCGGATAGTCGCGGTCAAGCTCCTGGTAGGCACAGATGCCCATGACCTGGCACGCTGCCGCCCATGGAATGGCAACGTTCTCCCGCTCTGGATGCGCATAGTTGGCTAATATCACCAGCGCTGAAAGAGCGTCAGGCTCAACGAAAAACGTTACGCTCTTTACCTTGTCCTGCGCGGGATCGGTCTCCTCCAATGGCTTCGCGACCACGTACTTGGACGGAACGTCGCGTATCGGCAAGGACTGGACAAATGTTCGCGTGCATTCGGGATCTTTCAGATACCGCTCCCCGTGTAGAAAGTCGTCTGCGAGCGAGACTCCCGCTTTTGCCATCCCCTCGCCGATTTGGCGACCGGCTTCCGTCTTTTCGTTTCCGTCCGACAAGAAACGGTAGAAGCCTTCGAGACCGCCGGGGAAGGTTTCGTACCGGTTCCCGAAGCCGAGGCCCACTCCGCCACCCCAACACCCAAAGGTCTCCCGGTCGGCAACGCTGGTCTTTCCCTTGGCCGCGACCCCTGCCACCAGGCTCATGACACAGCCCCAACGACCTGGCTTGAATTGGAGTGCTCCTTCCGGTGCATCATCGGTCCATATGATTGCAACTGGGTGGGTCTGCAACCCTATCGCATTAGCAATTTTGCTTTCCATAATCCGATCCTCCGGCCCGCATCTTAGCCCAAAAGTCATGGCACAACCAGCCTTTTATAGCGTCCTCTTAGTGCGGATTCCAGAACTGGCGCGCCGCATTTCAAGATCATCTTCCAGACGCAGGACGCCTACGGGCTGATTGCGTTGGCTGACGGCGATCGCACTACCAGTGTAGGATTTCGTTATGTCTACGTTGAAAGCAGTTATTTTCGATTACGGAAAGGTTCTTTCGCTGCCGCCGACACTCGAGCAGTGGCAGAAGTTGAGCGCGCGTGTGGGAAAGCCGCTGCACGAATTTCAGCCGATCTACTGGGGAAAGAATCGCGATGAGTTGGACCGGGGAACTCTTGGACAACGTCGCCTACTGGCAGAAAGTCGGCAGAGAGTGCGGAGTGGCGATCAGTGAAGCCGAAGCGCAGCAACTTATCGATCTCGACAACACTCAATGGACCAACGAATATCCTGAGATGCTCAATCTGGCGCGCGATCTGAGGCGGGCCGGATATAAGACGGCAATTCTGAGCAACATGCAGCAACGTATGGTGGCGGCGCTGCGCCAGAAGCTCGACTGGTTGGATGAATTCGAGGTGCAGATTTACTCCGGAGAAGTGGGCGTGGTCAAACCAGAAGCAGAGATCTACCTGTTGTGCTGCCGGAGACTGGGCTGCCAGCCGCAGGAAGCTTTGTTTCTGGACGACAAGAAGATAAACACGGATGGAGCCAGAAAAGCGGGCCTGCAGAGCTACATATTCCACTCCGCCGTCGATCCGGTGATGCGGACGGGTGAGTCGGAGATCACGATTGGAGAGCTGCGGGCCATGCTATTGGGCCAAGCCCGCAGAAGTTCGCCAGCGAGGTAACGAAGCCTTTCTCGGGATCACGCGCCCGCTCCGAGTTGTGCAAAAATTCCTGCCGGAACCTACGGCTTAGGGATGTCGTGCTTTTTCAGGAAATCATCCACGCGGACAATTGTGCGTGTAATGCTTCCGCTGCCGATTTCGCGCTTCCCCTCATAGGCGGCAACATGAATCTTAAAGAAGCGGCCCTCGACGGCCTCAACCTCCGCAGTGGCGCGCACTACCGTATTCATTCCTACCGGAACTCGATGCTCCACGCTAACGGCCGTGCCAACGGAGATCTCGCCGGGCTCGCAGAACGGTTGTAACGCGTGAAAGCCGGCCGTCTCCATCAGACGAATCATGTCTGGAGTGGAGAAGACGGGCGGAAGTTGATGATTATGCGCGGTCAGGGTGTGCTCATACTGCACACGCTCCTCTGCCGCTCCCTTGGCGCCGATCGGAACCTGTTTCACCATATGGCCGAAACTGTATCGAAGTGCGAAGAGAACGGCAAGGGAAAGTATTGCCGGGGAACAAAAGAGGGTCCGAAGATGGCACAACAAAACGGCAGGCTGCGCCGGTGCTCGCGCTCGGAGACAGCCTCACGCGATAGAAAAAGCACCTTCGCACAAGCGATGCGCCACGCTGGCGTTAAGCGCCTCCCAGAGCCAGCCGGCGGCACGCCCAGCCGCATTCAGGGCGGGTTCGGCGAGGCTGCAGTCGCGCGCAACCAGACGGAATAATTCATCGAGCCAGACCTGCGAGTGCCGGACGTCCGCATAGCTATGGAGGGCAAAGTATCCGCAGGTGTGAGCATCGGCACCATAGTGGCGCAGCAGCGCGCACGCCCGTTCGCCGCTGATCCGCGGCCCCTGCGACTCATAGGCATAGAAGGCGGCAAGAACCTCCGCTGGAGAATCCTCGTAGGCGCTGTGGTGAAATTGCTGGACAAGAAGGCGCATCGGTTCACTGGGCTGGCTGCGCTGCACCTGTTCCGGAGATAAGCCGACGCCCGCCGCGAAGTCCAGCCACATATCGCTGTGAGCGCGACCCTCCACCTCTTCTTCGGCCAAGTTGCGCAAAACTGCGCGGCGCAATGCTCCGTCTCCGAGGCGGGAGTGCAACGCGCTGAGGAAGGTGGGAAAGGCGGCGGCAAGATGAAAGTATTCTCCGGCATAGGCCGCCAGATGCTCCCGCGAAAGCTTGCCCTCATTCCAGGCTTTACAGAAAGGATGAGCGGGAAGATCGTAGTGAGCCACGCGTTCATCTAGCGCGGTCCGAAACGCTCTAGGGTTCATGCGCACACCAAGCCAAATAAAATAACTAAGAGCTTTGCCTGAGACAATGTCATTTCCGGAAGCCTACGCTGTGATCTACTCACAAGCAAGCTTTTGGGCGGGCCTGGGGTAGGGCTTGGCCACCAAGTCAATCGGCTCCAGCAGGCCCGAAGGACGGAATGGGAAAATAACGGGTCCATAGGGGTGTTGCTGCCATTGGCGCCACTGGCGCCACGCTGGCTCAGACAGGAGCGAAGAGATGCATTTTGCCGTCAAGTCCTTTTGCTACAATCGCCCGCAAGACCGATTCACGATTGGGAGAATGCCATGAGCAGCGCCGCTGCACCGCCCGAGGAGAAACAACCTGCGCTGAACGAAGGCCAGCGCCTGCTCTACACCTTTATCGAGCCTTCGCGAACCATGGCGGACTTGCGCCGCAATTCGAGCTGGTGGGTGCCATGGCTGCTGGTTTCCATCGTCTCTATCGGTTTCGCGCTCACCCTGGACAAGAAAATCGGATGGGGGCAAGCGATAGAAAGACAGATCCAGGCAGATCCGAAGACCGCTGAGAAATTTGAAAGAATGCCTCCCTATCAGCGGGAAAAAATAACGAAGGTACAAGCAGGAGTTGCCAGCGCCCTAAGCTATTCAGCCCCTGTTATTACGTTGGTGGTGCTGGTGGTGATCGCGGGCGTCCTCCTGGCCGTGTTCAACTTCGGCTTTGGAACAAAGCTTCGCTTCGGAGAGTTGCTCGCGGTTTCGGCTTACAGCCTGCTACCCACGATGATCTATACCCTGCTGATCATCGTGATTATGTTTTTTGTCGAGCCAGAGGCATTCGATGTCAAAAGCCCTGTTGCCAGCAGCTTGGGATACTTTGTTCCCGCAACCATGCCATTCCTGAAATCCCTACTCGGAGTTTTTGACGTCTTCACGTTCTGGCAGATGTTTCTGCTCTCGGTCGGCATCTCGCAGTTGAGCAAGGTGAAAAAAGGAACGGCGTTCGCCACCATCTTCGGGCTGCTCTTCCTGGTCAAGCTGGCGACTGCAGGGTTTAGCGCCATGTAGTTCAACGACATAAACAGTGATCCGATTCCCTGCAGAAGAGAGCGTTTCATGCCAAAATTGCGCAAGCTCAGAATGCGGCGAAGCCTTCGGTGCTTTCTCGCGATAGCTAAGCTGCTACCGCCGCGTCGTCTGCATGTGCTCGGTGGCACGGCGCAGGGCGGCTCGTGCCAGCAGGCGGGTCGAGTCCAGCACCGGCAGCGGCGAATTCTCATTGCCAATGAGTAGCGGCAGCTCGGTGCAGCCGAGGATGACTGCATCGCAGCCTCCGGCCTTCATGCGGCTGATGACTCCGCTGATCGCCCCCAGCGATTCGGAGCGCAGGACGCCGTTCGTCAGCTCATCGAAGATGATCTGGTTGATGCGCGCGCGGTCGAGCGGCGATGGAAGCTGGTACTCGATGCCGTGCCGCTCCAGCGCCTCAGGATAGACCGGTCCTTCCATCGTGAATTTGGTTCCAGTGATTGCGAGGCGCCGGAAGTGGTGCTCCTTTGCGGCGCTGGCGACCTCCTCGGCAATATTCAGCCAGGGCAGCGGCGAAGCCTCGGCGACCTGGGCAAAGGCGCGGTGGATGGTGTTGTCCGGCGATAACAGAAAGTCGGCGCCGCAGCTCTGCAGCTTGCGCCCGGAGCTGAGCATCAGCTCGGCCACCGCATCCCAATCATCGCGCTCGATAGCCTTCATGTATTCGCCAAGGCAGTAGGTATGCATTGAGATCTCGGGATGCATATGGCTTCCCAGCAGGGCCGCAGCCTCGGCGCAGATGGTGCGGTAACAAAGCGCGGCGCCTTCGGCCGAGCAGGCGACAACTCCGATGTGTAATGGCTGGGTCTGGGCTTGGGCCTGGGGCTGAGTCTGGGGCTGAGTCATAGTCAAGGCTTCGCGTCCTTCACAGTAATTTCAACAACTCGCGCTTGCGCTCCTCCGGTAGCCACGAGGCGCGGAAGGAGTTGCCGGCAAGTTCGCGCAATTCTTCGTTGGTGAACCCAAAAGCATCTTGCGCCAGCCGATACTCGCCCGCAAGTGTAGTCTGAAACATCTCCGGATCGTCGGTGTTGAGCGTAACCAGCGCTCCCGCCTCAAAGTAACGGCGCAGCGGGTGGGCGGCAACTCCAGCACAGCAGCCTGTGCGCAGGTTCGAGGTAACGCAAAGCTCCAGCGGCACCTGCTCACGGACCAGGCGTTCGACCAGCGCCGGATCGTCCATGGCACGCAAAACGTGACCGAGCCGCTCAGCCTTCAGCGTATCCAGCGCGCCGTAAATCGAAGCCGGCCCCACGGTCTCTCCGGCGTGCACGGTAAGGCGCAGGCCGGCCCGCGCAGCCTTGGCATAAACCTGTTCGAAGAGCTCGGGGGCGGCGATGCGCTCGTCCCCTCCGATGCCGATGCCGATGATGCTACTGTCCCGATTTTGACCGGCGCCGCTGTGGCTGACAGGCTGGCGCTCCCGGAGTTGGATGGCCTTTGCCAGAACCTTCTCGCCCTCCTCGTGACCGAAGTGCCGCACCGCGTCGAAAATCCAGTAGAGCGTGACGCCGAAATCTTTTTCCGCCCGCCGACGCCCGCGCTCCATCCCCTCAAACAGCGGGTCGAACTCTTGCCCGCGCCAGAAGATGACGCCCACGCTGACGAAGACCTCGGCGTGCCGGCAGCCCTCGGCGGCGAGCTTTTCCACCAGCCGGTAGGTGATGAGCTCAAAGTCTTCAGGATCGCGCAGCCGCTCGGTGACCGACTTAAAGGCCATAAGGAAGCCGGTGAAATCCGTGTAGTCGTAAAGCGCCGCGGCCTCGGCCACGGTGAGCGTGCGGTGCGAGTTAGGCAGCGGCTTGTATCGATTGCTCGCCCAAGGAAACGGCGTGTGATGCTTCTCGCTGAGCTGGCTGAGAGTAAGCGGATCGACAGAGCCTTCGAGATGAAGATGCAGCTCAGCCTTGGGAAGGCGCGTGATGAAATCGGAGGTCACTGGATCATTCTATGCAAGAGAGTCCTGAGCAAGAAAGCCCACTTCTTCGCCGAGCGGTCTACTTCTGCTTTGCGAACTCGCTCCTGCTTCTGCTGTAGCCCATGTAGATCAACAGCCCAAGGCCGAGCCAGACAAAAAAGCGAATCCAGGTGATGACCGTGAGGCCGGCCATCAGGCCTCCGCAGAAGACTATGGAGAGGATTGGAAACCACGGCACCCAGGGAACCCTGAAGCCGCGCGGACGATCCGGCTGGCTGCGGCGCAGCAGGATCACGCCAAAGGAGACCAGCACGAAGGCAAACAGGGTTCCGATGTTGGAGAGGTCGGCGGCGTCGCCGATATCGACCAGTCCCGAGGGCAGGCCGACCGCGAGCCCGGCGATCCAGGTGGACCAGTGCGGCGTTTTGAAGCGGGGATGCACGCGCGAGAAAAACCCCGGCAGCAGACGGTCGCGCGACATGGCGAACCAGATGCGCGTTTGCCCGTACTGGAAGACCAGCAGCGAACTCAACATGCCCATCAGCGCGCCGATGATGATGACCGAGCGCCAGATGGGGCGCGCGCCGAGCTGCTGCAAAGCGTAAGCCACGGGAGCTTCGGCGGCCGCGCCGGAGCCGAAGATCGAGTACTTCATCATGCCCAGCAGCACCAGCGCCACGCCGACGTAGAGGATGGTGCAGACGATGAGCGAGGCGATGATGCCGAAGGGAATATCTTTTTGCGGGTTGCGCGCCTCCTCGGCGGCGGTGGAGACCGAGTCAAAGCCAATGTAGGTAAAGAAAACGATGGCGCCGCCCGTGAGCACGCCGCTGAATCCCGAGGGCGCGAATGGCACCCAGTTGGATTTGTGTACCAGGCTGCCGCCGACGAAGAGAAAGAGCGCGATGGCCGCGATCTTGATGGCCACCATGCCGTTGTTGACCTCGGCGGACTCGCGCACCCCGCGCACCAGCAGCCAGCTCAGGATCATGACGACGAGAAATGCGGGAACATTGAAGTACGCTCCGGTCCATTTGCCGTCGGCCCAGACGGGTGAGGACCAGTGATCGGGCAGAATAAGGCCGAATTGCGCCAGTTGCGCCTTGAGATATCCGGCAAAGCCGACGCAGACGGCAACGTTGCTGACTGCGTACTCCAGGATGAGATCCCAGCCGATGATCCAGGCGAAGATTTCGCCCAGGGTGGCGTAGCTGTATGTGTAGGCCGAACCTGCGATGGGAATCATCGAGGCCAGCTCGGCGTAGCAGAGTCCGGCAAAGGAGCAGGCGATGGCGACCAGAATGAAGGAGATGGCAATGGCCGGTCCGGCGGCGGGGCGGCCATGCATCAGCGCACCGTGCAGATTGCCGTGACTCGCCAGATTCCACAGGATGTCCATTACCTGGGCGTGGAGGATCGAGGGTGCTTCAAAGTGTTCGCCGGCGGCGGCGGTTCCGGTGAGGACGAAGATGCCCGAGCCGATAATGGCGCCGATCCCGAGCGCGGTCAGCGACCAGGGACCAAGGGTTTTTTGCAGTCGGTGGCCAGGTTCAGCAGCCTCGGAAATCAGCTTGTCGATCGACTTACGGGCAAAAAGTTGATTCGCCAGCGGATTGCTCCTGCTTCCCGGCTTAACTGCTCAAACCGTGGAATTGTGAGTTGAAGCTTCGAAAGTGCATGATAACAAGCAAAACGGCCACAGCCTACGCGAAAACTGCACGCGCAGGTTGTGACCGCTGGTTACAGGCGCTTCGTCGCGGGCGGGTACAGACCGCGCTTCGATTAACGCTTCGAGGTACCGCGGGCGGCTTTCTTGACTTTGCGTTTTGCCGCGCCGCGTTCGGGTGTGCGGGCAGCCTTGGGAGCGGCCTTCTTGCGCGCTGCGCGCTTTGCCGCCTTGCGTTCTTCCTTGGGTAGAGCAGTGGTGTTGGGCATTTTCTCGGGTTTCCTTTGCGAATAAGATCTGCGCGTTGGCGCGGTGTGGCCACGGTTGATCGAATCAGATCAGCGATGTTTTGCGGCCGGGTATGCGGCTAACGCTGGCGCCGCCGGATGTCTACGCCTTGACGAGCTGGGCGTACTTTTCGACAAGCTTTTTCAGACCGAAACTATGAAATTGTACCGTAATCTTGGCATCTTCCCCATCGCCTTCGCGATGATAGACCACTCCTTCGCCATATTTCGGATGGCGGACGCGGTCTCCCTTGCGCAATCCGCGGCCTGCCGAGGGCTTGTCGAGCTCCATCTCCGGGCGGGAAAACTTCTTGCCGCGCGAGGCGAAAAACTCCGCAATGTTGTCGATGGAGTTGTAGGCCTGGCCGGTGTAGGTGGTCTTGGGCGCGCTCTTCTGGCGCGAGCGGCCGCCCCATCGCGATGCAGACTGATCCTCGTTCTCGTAATCGTAATGGGCCGAGCCGTACTCCTGGAAGCGCGGCGTGGAGCCCTTGATCTTTCCCGGCGAGCCGACGTCCTCCAGCAACTCGATGGGAATCTCTTCGAGGAAGCGCGAGGGGGTCGAAGGCTCGGGCGGATCGGTGCCATAGCGGCGGCGGTAGTGGGCGCGGCTGAGGATCAGGGTGTCCATGGCGCGGGTCATGCCGACGTAGCAGAGGCGGCGCTCTTCCTCGATCTCGTGGGCGAAAGCAGGGTGCGCGAGTGCGGAAACAGTCCCTCCTCCATGCCGACCAGAAAGACCAGCGGAAACTCCAGCCCCTTGGCCGCGTGCAGAGTCATCAGCGTGATCTGCTGCGAGTCGTCAAACTGATCGACGTCGCTGACCAGGGCGGCGTGATCGAGGAAGTCGCTGATGCTCTCGCCACGGTCGCGCGAATCCATGGCGGCGTTGACCAGTTCGCGCAGGTTTTCAATGCGCGCCTGCGCAGTCGGGCGAGTCCTCGGCCTCCAGCAGCTGGATGTACTTGGTGCGGTCGATGAGGAACTTGAGCACCTCGGCGGTGGAAACCTTTTGTCAGCTGGGCGGTCTCGGAGGCCGTTGCGTGCTTCGTCAGCCGTCGCCGGTTCCTCCTCCAGCGCGTCGGGCGAAAATTCGGTGCGTCATCCGGCGCGGTAGAAATCCGTCGCATCTCCGTCTGAAGTCTCGCCAAACTCGCTGACGTCGAAGCTGTCATCGGCATCGCCGAAGTCGAAGCCGTGCTGGGCGTCGAGCTCGCCTTCCTGCTCGCGCAGCGGTCGGCGGCAGCGGGCGGATGGCGCGGCGCGATAGCCGCAGCGGCCGTGGCCTCCATGCGCTCGGCGAATTCGCCGTGAACCATGGCGCGCGCGTCGCGGATGAGATCGCGGAAGCCGGCCAGCGCGGCGCAGGCGCGGGCAGGCAGCAGGCGCCGCTCGATGACCTCTGCAGCGCGCCCCAGAGCGAGAGATTGGTCTCCAGCGCGACGCGCTCGACGGTTTCCATGGTGGTCTTGCCGATGCCGCGCACCGGCGTGTTGACCACGCGCATCAGGGCCACGGAGTCATCGGGATTCAGGATGAGCTTGAGGTAGGAGATCATGTCCTTGATCTCCGCGCGCTCGTAGAAGCTGAAGCCTCCGACGACGTTGTAGTTGAGGTTGTAGCGGCGCAGCGCCTCTTCCATCAGGCGCGATTGCGAGTTGGTGCGATAGAGAATGGCGGACTTGTTTTCCGCGCCCTTCGCGGGCGCGCGCGCCTGCGCCCAGCGGGAGATGAAGTCGGCGGCAAACAGCGCCTCGTTCTCGCCATCGGGAGCGTCGTAAAAGCCGATCTTGCTGCCGCCCTCGCGCGCCGTCCACAGATTCTTTCCCTTGCGCTGCAGGTTGTTGGCGACCACGGCCGAGGCGGCCTGCAGGATGGGCTGGGTGGAGCGGTAGTTCTGTTCGAGGCGGATGATCTTGGCCTCGGGAAAATTCTTCTCGAAGTCGAGGATGTTGTTGATGTCGGCGCCGCGCCAGGAGTAGATCGACTGGTCCTCGTCGCCGACGGCGCAGAGGTTGTGATGGGTTCCGGCGAGCGCGCACATGATCTCGTACTGCGGACGGTTGGTGTCCTGGTACTCATCGACCAGCATGTACTGGAAGCGGCGCTGATATTTTTCGCGCGTGGCCGCGTCGGCCTTGAGCAGGCGCACGCTCTCCAGCAGCAGGTCGTCGAAGTCGAGCGCGTTGGCCTTGAGCAGCTCGTCCTTGTAAATCTTGTAGATGTGCGCGATGCGCTCCATCTTGGGATCGGCCGAGTTCAGGTACATCTCCTGCGGATCCTGCATGTGGTTCTTGGCCGAGGAGATGAGCCCGAGCACGCTGCGCGGAGTGAGCTTCTTATCGTCGATGCCGAGGCGCTTGATGGCCGACTTGACCACCTGCTGCTGATCGCCTTCGTCGTAGATGACGAAGTCGCGGGTGTAGCCCTTGCCGTTGATCTGCAGAGCCTTAATGTCGCGCCGCAACATGCGCACGCAGAAGGAGTGAAAGGTGCTGATGGCGGGCTTGGCAAGCGAGTGCTGGCCGATGAGTTGCTGTAACGCGCTCGGCCATCTCGGCGGCGGCCTTGTTGGTGAAGGTGACGGCCAGAATGCGGTCGGCAGCAACGTTCTCGTGCTCGACCAGATAGGCGATGCGATAGGTGATGACCCGGGTTTTGCCCGAGCCGGCTCCGGCCAGAATGAGCACAGGGCCACGCACGGTTTCCACCGCTTCACGCTGCTGCGGATTGAGCTTCGAGAGAAAGTCCATGAGAGAAAATGCGACCGCAGGGCCTAGGAAAAGAGTATCAGGTTTGCGGAAAGCGAGAGACTTCCGAAATCCCGGGAGAACTCGGTGCTTGCGCAGCAACACGCCAGTGAGAATCCGTGGCTAAGAGATCAAGGTCGATACAATAATCTCGTGTTCAGATATCATTTACCTCTGTTCCTGACCAGTCCTTCAAATCCTTGTCGAAGCATAAAGTATATCTGAATATCGCTTTTCGATCAGCCAGTTGTGGCGCTGATGCATCAGCGTTATCAGCTCGTCGATCGTCACTAGTTGCTTATTTCACCGTATCTTGGTTCTCTGCCACATAAGAGTGTCGGATCTTCCAGCTCCTTGTCGAGGTACGCGCGGTCATGACCCTGCGACTCTGGAAGACGACGGCCTTCGGGCTTGTATCGTCCACGGCCTGTTATATCGTTCCTCAACGCTGCTTCAAGACGGTCCACAGCTTTACCCGCTGGACCCGGTCCATGTGAACATCACGATGCGATTCAATCACGAGCCCTATACCATGTATCACAATCACAGCGGCAGGAATGTCGTTACGAGTAGAATTCACGCGAAAACCTAGTCAATACAGCTTTGAGTCGCTTACCTCTTACTTTTCGCGCGGAGGATGGTGGTCGATGTCGTGCTCGAGGCCGTCGGCGGAGTGGCGGCCGGCGCGGCACTCGTCGCAGGGGCACCACTCGCGGAGGTAATCCCAGGAGAAGATTCCGTGCTGGTGGCCGTCGTTCCAATTGAAGCGGATGGCGTAATTGCCCACCGGGGCAACCTCGCGTGGGACGGAGCTGCGGCTTGTACATCGGCAGCGGGCCGGAGGCTTCGGGCGCAGGCGGGCTGGCTCGGGCTGGCGGTGACTCTTCGTCGCTCCTCGTTGCACAGCGCGCAAGGGCAGGCGTCGCGCAGGTAGGTGAAGGTATAGCTGCTCTGGTGGCCGTCCTTCCAGACGATTTCCATGGTGGTGCCGCTGGTTTTGTGGACCTTGATGGAGGCGGGTTGGGCTGCGCTCATAGCACTAGTGTAATCTACTTCGCAGCTCTCATGGAAGCACGGTTCCGATTCGGCGATCAAGCTGCTGCATCCGCCTGACTCCACCCGCCGGGTTGCTGAAATCCACAGCCTCGTGTAGAATCAGATTTTGGCGACCAGCCTCTTTTGTTCATTTCAGGTTCCGCGCGTTTCTTTTCTGGGTTCGCGTTTGAGTTTCCCCTCACGATTGCACGCCCATGCTGGTGCTCCGGTCGGAGACTCATGCAGCGGTCGAAAGCCCAAGCGGTTCCACAATTTTGGAGTTAGTCATGGCACAGGTTTGTTCAGTCTGCGGCAAAGGTCCGCAGTTCGGCAATAACGTTTCGCACGCCAACAACAAGACCCGCCGCCGCTGGAACGTGAACCTGCATCCGGTGAAGGCCAAAGTCGCGGGCACCACGAACACCAAGAAAGTTCGTGTCTGCTCGAGCTGTTTGCGCAGCGGCAAAGTCACCAAGGGTTAAACCGGGCTAGACCTGCGGCCAACCCGCGGATCTGACAAGGCGCTCCGGACTGGCCGTATCATGCTCCGCGCCAAGCCGGGAGAAGTGTAGGCCTCCGCCGTCGCGGGGGCCTTTTGCTGTGCTTACGGCGACAGTGACCGGACGGCAATCAGTCGGGCCCGTATCCGGCGCGGAACTCGGAACGGAAACATCGATGATCCGGCTGCGCCAAATCCGTCGCGAGATGCCTCCGCTGCTGCGCCTGGCGGTGCCCATTGTGATGGGCGAGGTGGGGTGGATGTCCATGGGCTTTGTGGACATTGCCATGATTGGGCGGGTGGGGCCTACGGCCCTGGCAGCGGTCAGCCTGGGCTCGGCGATGTTTTTGTTCCTCGCGATCACGTGCGAAGGTCTGCTGCTCGGCACCGATTCGATGATTTCGCAGGACTTTGGCGCCGGACGGATGGAGGACTGCTTTCGCACGCTGTGGGCGGAACTGCAATTGGCGCTGCCGCTGGGCCTGCTGTGCGCGCTGCTGGTGGCCGCCAGCGGCTGGCTATTGCTCCCGATGGGGATTGCGCCGGCAGATCGTGCGGCAGGCAATCCCGTTCCTCTATGCCATGGCCTGCGGATTGCCCGCGCAGATGGGCTTTGTGGCGATGCGGGTCTTCCTGCAAGGAACGCACCGGGTGAAGGTGGTGGCCTTCGCCATGATTTCGGCAAACGTCATCAACTTTGCGGGCAATTACGCGCTGATCTACGGGCACTTCGGACTGCCCGCGCTGGGAGCTACCGGCTCGGGACTTTCCACGACGCTTTCCCGCTGCTACATGCCTTGCGTACTGCTCGGCTACATGGCGTGGCGCAACCGGCGCGAGCACTGGCATCTGCTGCGCTATGCAGGCGAGTTCTACTGGGAGCGGATCGCGGATCGTGCGGCTGGGCGCACCGGCGGCAGCCCAGATTGGCCTGGAAGTGGGCGTGTTTTCGGCGAGCACGCTGATCGCCGGACGGCTGGGCGCGGTGGCCGTCTCCGGGCACCAGATCGCGCTGATCATGGCTTCGCTCACCTTCATGGTGCCGCTCGGCGTGGCGCAGGCAACCTCAGTGCGGGTGGGCAACGCCATTGGCCGCCGCGACGCCGAAGCCGCCTACGTGAGCGGCTGGAGCGGCGTGGCGCTGAGCGCGAGCTTCATGAGCTGCTCGGCGATTGTGCTGTGGACGCTGCCGCTGCCGATCGTGCACATCTTCACCTACGATCCGGAGGTTGCGAAGGTTGGCGTCTCGCTGCTGGCGATTGCGGCGGTTTTCCAGTTTTTTGACGGCGTGCAGGTGACGGCCATCGGCGCGCTGCGCGGCTCGGGCAATACCCGCATTGCGATGATCACCGACCTTGTGGGCTGGTGGCTGATTGGGCTGCCGCTGGGGGCGTGGCTCTGCTTTGGGCGCGGCTGGGGAGTGCGCGGACTGTGGATTGGCCTGAGCGCCGGATTGATCAGCATTGGCTGCGTCTGGCCGTGGCCTGGCGCCGCAGAGTGCAGTGGCTGCGGCGGGAGCTGGGTACCGCTCCGGCAGAGATCATCCAGCGGCTGCTTCCGTTGACCAGTCAGACTGATTGGCGGCGACCAGTTCAGCTCAGTTGCACTCTTTCTTTCGATCGGGAAGGCTCGAGAGCTGTCCTACCCAGCCAGCGCGATGGCGTCGATTTCGACGCGGACATCCTTGGGCAGGCGGGCGACTTCGACGGTGGAGCGGGCCGGAGGGTTCTGCGGAAAGAAGCGTTCGTACACATCGTTCATGGCGGCGAACTCGCTCATGTCCTTGAGGAAGACGCCGGTGCGCACGACTTTATCCAGTCCGCTGCCCGCGGCCTTCAGAATCGCTTCCAGATTGGTGAGTACCTGCTCGGTCTGCTCTGCCACTCCGCCCTCGACGATCTGCTGGGTCGCCGGGTTCACACGGAATCTGCCCGCTGACAAAGATGAAGCCGTTGGCGCGGATGGCCTGCGAATAGGGGCCGATGGCCTGTGGGGCTTTTCAGTGGCGATGACTTCGCGCATGGTCCTCTCCTTGAACGGAAATTCTTAAAAGTGACATGGTAAATCTGCCAATGCTCAAGCGCTGGAACGGCACGCTAAGGCCTGGACCGGGTCGCAGCAGAAATAGATAGGCGATGGCAATCGCATAGAGGGTGAGCGCAATAGGCGTGGCCGCGCCCAGTAGTTGCATGGCAAAGCCGAGCAATCCGACGGCGGCGCACAGCGACTGCATGATGAGATTGTTGCGGCTCCAGCGCTTGAGGAGTTTCGGGTCGCGCGGGTTGCGGCGCAACTCCGCCAGCGATGGCAGCACCATGGATTGCGGACGGTGTAGGCGAAGGTGAGCAGCGTGGTGGAGAAGATGATGGGCAGAAAGGTGCGGTTGCCGAGAGTTCCCGGCGGCGCATGAAAAACCGTCATGCCGAGGACGGCACAGGCCACCAACATTCCCACCAGTCCGCGCTGGGTGCGTTGCAGCGAGAGATAGGCAAACTCGACGGACTGCGAAGATCGGCAGAGCGCCTGGCTGCGAGCGGGCTTTCTTGGCAAAGCGTGACATGATTTAGTTATTCAATTTCTGGACGCGCTCGACATCGCGCACGCCGTGAATGCGGCGGATGCCGGTGATGATGCGGTTGAGTGATTGACGTCGCGGGTTTCAAAGATGATGTCGATGACGGCGATCGACCGCCGGTCTTGGCTTCGATGTGGCGGATGTTGGCATCCTCGCCGCTGATGACGGCAGAGACCTGGGTGATCATGCCGGGACGATCATCGCTGGAGACCACGAGTTTGACGGGATATGCGGGCGGCGCGCCGGCGATGCGCGGCTCCTTGTGCGACCACTCGACGGCCAGCTTGCCGCTCGGGTTCATACATCAGGTTCTGCACGTTGGAGCAGTTTTTGCTATGCACGGCGACGCCCTTGCCGCGGGTGACGTAGCCGACAATCTCCTCGCCGCGGATCGGGTTGCAACATCGCGCGCGATAGACGAGCAGATCGTCGGTGCCGCGCACGGTGAGGGCGGAGCTGTCCGATGCGCCGAAGGCACGCTTGACCGCCGAGGCTAAACCCTGCTGCTCTTCGCCGGGTTGCAGATTGCTGCCGGGCAAGACCTTGGCCAGCACCGAGCGCGCCGAGTACTTGCCGTAACCGATGCCGGCCATCAGGTCGTCCACTTTGTTCACGCCGTATTCGGCAGCGGCCTTCAGCAACTCGGGGTCCTTGATTTCCTTGAGCGCGATGCGATATTTGCGCGCTTCTTTTTCGATCAGCTTGCGGCCGATTTCAATGGCGCGCTCGCGCTGGTGAATGTTGAGCCAGTGCTTGATTTTCTGGCGGGCGCGCGAGCTCTTTACAATGCCCAGCCAGTCGCGGCTGGGATTGTGCCCGGCCTGGGTCATGATCTCGACGATGTCTCCGGAGCGCAGCTTGGAGCGCAGCGGAACGATGCGGCCGTTGACCTTGGCGCCCACGCAGGAGTGTCCGACCTCGGTATGCACGGTGTAGGCAAAGTCGAGGGGCGAGGCGTCGCGCGGAAGAATCGACCACCTTGCCCTTCGGCGTGAAGGTGTAAACCTCTTCCGGATAGAGATCGATCTTCAGAGTGGAGAGGAACTCGCTGGGATCGGCCATCTCGCGCTGCCACTCCACCACCTGGCGCAGCCAGGCGAGGCGCTGTTCGTCGCGCGCCGAGATCGGACCGTCCTTGTATTTCCAGTGGGCGGCGATGCCCTCCTCGGCCATCTTGTGCATCTCTTCGGTGCGGATCTGCACCTCGAAGGGATGGCCGTCCTCGGCAATCACCGTGGTGTGCAGCGACTGGTAGAGGTTGGGCCGCGGCATGGCGATGAAGTCCTTGATGCGGCCCGGCACCGGACGCCATGCGTTGTGAATGATTCCGAGCACGGCGTAACAGTCATTCACCGAATAGGTGATGATGCGCAGCGCCAGCAGATCGTACATCTGGTCAGGGGTGATCTTCTGCTTGATCACCTTTTGATAGATGGAGTACATGCGCTTGATGCGCGAATCGACGCGCACGATGTTGATGTTGGCTTCGCGCAACTTCTTCCGGATGGTCTCGGCCATGCGGGCAAGGGCGCGGTCGCCGTCTTTGCGCAACGCCTCCACCTGCTCGAAGACCACCTTGTAGCCGACCGGATCGACGTAGGGAAACGAGAGATCCTCAAGCTCGCCGCGAACCTTGCCCATGCCGAGGCGGTGCGCGAGCGGAGCGTAAATCTCCAGCGTTTCCTTGGCAATTTTCAGCTGGCGCTCGGGCGAGAGATGCTGCAAGGTGCGCATGTTGTGCAGACGGTCGGCCAGTTTGATGAGCACCACACGGATATCGTCCACCATGGCCAGCATCATCTTGCGCACGTTTTCCGCCTGCGCTTCTTCGCGCGAGGCGAAATCGATTTTGCTGATCTTGGTTACGCCCTCGACGATGTGGGCGACTTGCTCGCCGAATTTCTGCCTTGATCTCCTCGGTGGTGAGGATGGTGTCTTCGACCGAATCGTGCAGCAGTCCGGCGGCGATGGCCGTGGTGTCCAGCTTCATCTCGGCCAGCAGAATCGCCACTTCCAGGGGATGCACGAGATAGGGCTCGCCGGAGGCGCGCTGCTGTCCGCTGTGATGTTCGAGGGAAAGTTCGTAGGCGCGGCGGATGATGTCGAGGTCGTCGCTGGGACGGTTGGCGCGGGCGATCTTCAGCAGGTCGCGAAACCGCGTCGCGGTCAAAACATTCGTCGCTACCTGCTCGCGAAAGCTCGCCATATCTGATTTTAGCCTGTAACCTCCCTGTAGCGCCAAGCACGATTGGCTTGCAAGCTGCTCCTATTGCATCCGATGCAGCAGGAACGCAGAATGATTCCAGGACGGGAAGACGCAATGAAAGTGCTTATCAGCGGCGCAAGCGGATTCCTCGGACGGGAGATTTGCCGCTCTGTTGGCACAGCCGGCACGAGGTTCACAGCCTGGTTCGCGACCCGGCAAAGCTGCGCCAGGGCGACGTGCTCTGGCAGCCCGCCTCCCCGCTGGAACCCGCGCAGATTGCCGAGTTTGACGTGATTGTGCACTTGGCGGGAAAGCCGGTGGCGACGCTGTGGACGGAGCAGGCCAAGGCTGAAATCCGCAGCAGCCGGGTGGTGGGAACGGCGACCATCGCACGGGCAGCGGCCCAGGCATTCCAGCAGAGCGGAAAGCCGCATGCGCTGATCTGCAGCTCGGCCATTGGCTACTACGGCAGCCGCGGCGACGAAGAGCTGGTGGAGGAGAGCGAAGCGGGCCTGGGATTTCTCGCCGAGGTCTGCCGCGACTGGGAGAGCGCCGCGCATCCGGCGGCGATGGCCGGGGTTCGCGTGGCCCACATGCGCACGGCACTGGTGCTGGACACCGAAGGCGGCGCGCTGGCCAAAATGCTTCCCGCTTTCCGCCTGGGAGTGGCCGGAAAGCTGGGCAGCGGACGCCAGTGGTGGAGCTGGGTCAGCCGCCGGGATGCGGTTCGCGCCTTCGACTTTGCGGTGGAAAATGAGCAGGTACACGGCGCGCTGAATCTGGCGGCTCCGCATGCGGTGACCAACGCGGAGTTCACCCGTACGCTGGGCCGCGTGCTGCACCGGCCTACCCTGCTCGCCTTCCCGCCTTTGCCCTGCGCGCGATTGGCCGGAGAGATGGGCGAAGAGATGCTGCTGGCCAGCCAGCGCGTAATTCCAAAGCGGTCTGCTGGAGGCGGGATTCAACTTTGAAGATGCGGAGTTGGAACCTGCCCTGCGAAAGCTGCTGCAAGCAACTTTAGCCGCCAAATAAAACTCTTTGACCTGTCTAAAGCTGGAGGGTTGAGAGTAGAGATGCTGCGATGTTAACGGTCTCCCAACTCGCCAGGCTCTGTGGACTCAGCCGCACCACGCTGCTGTACTACGAGTCCATCGGACTGCTGCCCCGGCGTGCCGCTCTGAATCCAACTACCGCCGCTACACGACGGAACAGTTGGAGCGGCTGCGCAGCATCTGCGCCTACCGGGATGCGGGGCTGCGGCTGAGCGATATTCAGCAGATTCTCGATGAGCGTCGAACGAGGCAACCACGGTTTTGAAACGCCGCTTGCTCGAACTCGACCGGGAGATCGAAACACTTCGCGAGCATCAAAACGCCATTCTGCGGCTCTTGCAAGCTGACGATGGCACGTGGAGGACATCAGAGATGACCAAGGAAAAATGGGTTTCGATTATGCACGCCGCCGGCTTCAGCGAAGAAGATATGCGGCGCTGGCATAAACAATTCGAACAGCAGGCTCCGGAGGAGCATCAGCAATTCCTGGAGTACCTGCAGATTCCAGCCGAAGAAATCGGCAAAATTCGCGAGCTGGAGCCGGGAGATCTAAACGCTGGCTGGAATCGGCACTACGGCCACCCCGCTCAGCCTCTAAGAGCGGGGTTTCTTTCTTGTGATCGAGGAGCCCTCTCACTGCTTCTCCCGCGAAATCTCTCCCACCGTCGCAGCGGTGGCGCGCAGGTAATCGGCGGGCGCAATCACGATCTGCAATCCGCGCTGCCCGGCGGAGACGCAGACTTGTTCCCAAAGTTCCATCGTTTCGTCGGCAAATACGGGATAGTCCTTCTTCATTCCAAGTGCCGTGACCCCGCCTCGAATATATCCGGTCACGTTCTGCACTTCCTTCAGCGGAACCATCTCCATTTTGCGGTCGCCAGTCAGATGCGCAAGCGCTTTGAAGTCGAGTTCGTAGTTCCCGGGAATCACTGCGACGGCCACTCCGCGTCGATCGCCTTTTACGGCCAGTGTCTTAAAGACCTGCTCAGGTGGAAAGCCAACCTTTGCGGCAACGCTTTCAGCGGAGAGATCGTCGGGATCGACCTCGTACTCGCGCAACTCGTAGTGGATGCCGAGCGAATCCAGAATGCGGCAGGCGTTGGTCTTGCTCATTACCAATATTCAATCACAGGATTCGACCGCTGGCCGTGCAAACTCTGCGCTGCACACCATCATCGACTAAACCCGTGAAATAAACGCGAGACAGAGGATGGGTGCTGAAATGGCAGATGACACGATCAAGATGATTGAAAAGCTGATCGAGACTTGCCGCGACGGGCAGGCAGGCTTCCTGGAGGCCGCTGAACACACCAGGAATTCCGAGTTGAGGGACTTCTTCTCCAGCCAGTCATTGGAGCGAAGCAAATTTGCGGGAGAGCTGGAGAGCGTAGCGCGGCATCTTGGCCAAGCCGAACCCCGACCGCAGCACGAGCATGGCAAGTAAGCTGCACCGCGCCTGGATTGATCTCAAGCATAGGCTGGGAGCCGATGATGCCAGCGTCTCGAATCTGTCGAGAATGGAGAGCACAACGCCAGAAATCACTATCAGGAAGCGCTGCATGCCGGCCTTCCTGCCGATGTGCAAGCCGTCATCGAACGGCAAGCCGAGAGCATCTTCGCTGCGCATAACCAGGTTCGCACCTTGCAGGATGTGTACAGGAGAGCGGCATAGGACACCACAGTGGATGTGGATGGAAAGCGCTTTGCATCTCTGCAATGTCGTCCGCGGATCAGCCGCCAACCGCTCGGGCGCTGAAACCCCGTTTACTAGTTCAGCCCTGAGTGTTCGCCGTTCGTTTCCAGGCTTCAACCCGCTGCTTCACGCTCATGATCGGCCTCGGCAGGGCGATCCGCGCGCCTTCCTCCATCAGTGGCACCAGTTTGTCGAACTCCGGTCCTGACGGCACGCCGGTGAGCATAATACGAATCGGATGGAAAAGTGCCGGGCCCTTAACGCCCGTCTCCTTCTGGACTTCCTTGATCAACGCTTTGAAGCGCTCGGCTGAGATCGGCTCTGCCTCGGCTGCAATCTTCACGGTGAACGCATCAAGCACCTTCGGCGTGGTGGGTGCCCTCAGCGCTTCGGCATTCTCAGGAGCGTTGAGCGCCGCAGCAGCATCAAAGTGCAGCACCGATGCGGCGCGCTCAGGCAGTTCGTCGAGTTTGCTGACCGCAGACACCATGGATGAGGTAACGTGCGCCAGCCATACTTTAGCCTCTGGGGTCAGCTCATCTACGCCCAGGGCTTGCCGGTAGAAAGGTTCGGCCAGCGCGGCAATGCGCTCGGGCGCAGCTTCTTTGATGTAATGGCGATTGAGCCAGTAGAGCTTTTCGAAATCGAAGACCGCCGGCGACGGCGTGACGCGCGCCAACTCGAACTCCTGAACCAATTCATTTGCCGAAAAAATTTCGCGGTCGCCTCCCGTGGGAGCCCAGCCCAGCAGCGCCATGTAGTTCATCAGCGCCTCAGGCAGCACGCCCATCTCGCGGAAATTCGCCAGCGAAGTGGCTCCGTGGCGCTTGGAAAGACGCTCTTTGTCGGGCCCAAGAATCGTCGAGAGGTGCGCGAATTCCGGCACCGCCCAGCCCAGCGCCTCGTACAGCGCGACCTGCTTCGGCGTGTTGGAGAGATGATCGTCGCCGCGAATGACGTGGCTGATCCTCATCTCCGCATCGTCGACCACAACCACGTAGTTGTACACCGGGACTCCGCTTGAACGGACGATGATCAGATCGCTCACCACCTCGCTCGGAAACTCCACCCAACCGCGAACAATGTCGTGGAAGCGTATCGGCTTCTCGGGAATCTTCAGCCGGATCGCGCATGGCTCGCCGGCGGCGCGGCGGCGCTCAGCTTCTTCCGGCGCAAGACCGCGGCAGGTGCCAGGATAATTGGGCTGGAGATGCTGCGCCATCGCCTGCTCGCGCTGCCGGTCCAAAGTCTCCTGTGTGCAGAAACAACGGTAGGCCTTGCCTTCGCCGACAAGTCGCTCGGCATGGTCCTGATAAACCTGCCATTTGTCGCTCTGGCGATAGGGTGGATAGGGGCCGCCAACGTCTGGGCCCTCGTCCCAATCAAGTCCGAGCCACTTGCAATCCTCAATGAGTTGCGCTTCATAGCGCGCTTCGCTGCGCTCCAGATCCGTATCTTCGATACGGAGAATGAAGGCGCCCCCCTGCTGGCGCGCAAAAAGCCAATTGAACAGCGCGGTGCGCGCGTTGCCGACGTGAACCTGACCGGTGGGCGATGGGGCAAAGCGAACTCTCACCTTGCCTGAAATTGACGGCTGCTCCATGGCTAAAGATGTTAGCAGAGCCGGAGGGCGTGAAAACGAAAGGCAGTTCTGCCGCACGTTACTGCTGGATTCCCAAGTGTCACAAGACTAAGCTATTGGGCGAAAGCAGTAGGCTCTGAAAGGCAAGGTGCAATCCAATGGCCAAGAAAAAAATCCTGATGCTGGTCGGCGATTATGTGGAGGATTACGAGGTGATGGTGCCCTTCCAGGCGTTGCAGATGGTGGGGCATGCAGTGCACGCGGTTTGTCCGGGAAAGAAAGCTGGCGAGAGCGTGCGCACGGCCATTCACGACTTCGAGGGCGACCAGACCTACAGCGAAAAGCGCGGTCACAACTTTACCTTGAACGCGGATTTTGCCCAGGCGTCAAGCCGGAGGACTACGACGCATTGGTGATTCCGGGCGGTCGCGCGCCGGAGTATCTCAGGCTCAATCCCCGGCTGTTGGAAATCGTGCGCTACTTTGACGCTGCGACCAAACCCATTGCTGCTATCTGCCACGGCGCGCAGATTCTCTCCGCCGCGGGCGTGGTCAAAGGCCGCAAGTGCAGCTGCTATCCCGCGGTCGGGCCAGAGTTGAACGAAGCTGGCGGCAGCTATGCGGAGATTCCCGTGGATGCCGCGTACGTCGATGGAAAACCTGGTGACCGCGCCTGCATGGCCGGCCCATCCGGCATGGCTCGCGGAGTTCCTCAAAGTGCTGGGAACACGCATCGAGCTTTAGCCTCAGGAATGTTGGCCCGGCGCTAGTGAATATGCGGGCTTTCAGGAGTGTAACTGGCTTTCTTTTTCGCCGCGGGCTTCATCACTCGCACGTCGAACTCCAGTGGAGTTGTTTTGGGCGGGAAGCACTGACGATTGTTGCAGGCCTGGTACTTCACTTCGCCATGCACCCGCAGCGTGCCCGGCGAGGCCGATTTCAAAGCTCGTACATCAGCCGTGACCGCAAAGCTTCCCGTGTACACGCTGAGCTTGTCATTGCCCATGAAGGGCAGCGCCAGTTGCTCGCCCTCCGGGTACTGGATGTTCACGATCATGATTCCCTGCGGCGGGTTCAGGTGAACCACCGTGGGCAGCAGCAGTTCGTCATTGGGTTTATTGGAGTTGACGTGGAAACCCTTGTTGACCCGCATCTCAATGTCGAGCGCAGCCTTGCCGCCGCGCGCAACCACAATCGTTCCGATCGGCGCCACCGTGATCGTCGGTGAAGAACTTTGTGCAAGTGCAACCAGCGGAACGAAAACTGCGAGCAGCGTGAGAGCAGCGAGGTGTGAGAGCTTCATGGCCACGAGTTTAGTCTAGCTGATTTCAAGTCGCTGCCTTGGCAAATGCACCATAACGACCCGTCAGCCGCGGGGCTTGCTGGCGAGCGCGCGCTTTATGTTCTGCTCAATCTCGTCGCGCCCCGGTTGGCCGAAGACGCGATTCAGCACCACGCCGTTGCGGTCAATATAAAAAGTCGTGGGCAGGTAGTCGATGCCGCCGTACTCTCCGGCAACACTCTCTTTGCCGAGCAAAACCGGGTAGTTGATGGCATTCTCGGCGGCGAACTTGGCCACACCCTTCTGATCGCCATCGTCATCCATGGAGACGCCCACAATCTGCAATCCCTGCGCGCCATAGCGCTTCTGCAGCTCGACAAACCACGGGATCTCCTCCTTGCAGGGCGGGCACCAGGTGGCCCAGAAGTTGAGCACCACGGCCTTGCCGCGCAGATCGCTGAGCTTCAAGCTTCGACCTTGCAGATCGGTAAGCGCAAAATCTGGCGCGGTCGAGCCATTGGTCACGGCGGCAGAGCTGCGGAGGCCGCGCGCCAGATACGTTCCACGATGCCTGGCCAGCACCAGCAGCCCTGCAATCACCACTACCATCACTGCGAATGTCACGATTCTGCGCTTCATGCCAAATGCTTTTCCTATGTGCTCCGCTAACCTATTTCAGATGCCCTATAGAGAGAAGCGATTCAGGAAGCCGAGATAGCCGGAGAGGATGGTGAAACGCCCGAGCGCGATCAGCAGTCCAAAGACCATGAGCAACACCCCGCTGAAAACCTCCACTGTGTGCAAGTGGCGCCGGAAGCGCGCATAAAAGCCGAGAAAGCGATTGACCCCCAGCGAGGTGAGCAGAAACGGCACGCGCCAGCCCCGCCGAGTAAACGGCCAGCAGCACAATTCCCTTGAATACTGTATCCTGCGAACCCGCCAGCAGCAGGATTCCCGCCAGGATCGGGCCGATGCACGGGGTCCAGCCAAACGCGAAGGCAAAGCCAATGGCGAATGAGCCGAGCGGACTCGATCCCCCTTGACGCCGTGCAGGCGCTTGTCCGAATACAGCGCGTTGATCTTGAAGATCCCGGTAAGGTGCAGTCCGAAGATGATGATGACGATGCCGGCGAAGATCGCCAGCGGACGATGGTACTGCTGTGTAATCTGTCCGACGCTGGTGGCCACCGCGCCCAGCGAAATAAAGACCACGCTGAAGCCCAGAATAAAACAGAGCGAGTTCAGCATGACGGTGCGCAGCAGCTTGCGGTCGGCTGCCTGCAGGGTTTCCACACTGGCGCCTGAAATCAGCGAGACATAGCCTGGTACCAGCGGCAGCACGCATGGCGACAGGAAGGAAAGAATTCCGGCGAAGAACGCCGCCAGCGGTAGTGGAAGAGCTGTGCATACAGCAATCATTGTACGCGGAGGCCCCGCGCTCATTCCAGAAAGCGCTGCTGTTGAGCCACGCTGAGCAACAGGCAGTGGCTGGGCCGTCGCGAAAAGCGCTTGCGAATCCTCGGCAAAAGCCCGGTAGCCCCAACTCAGCAGCGGGCGCGGAAGCAACCCTGCGGCCCAGGCCAGCCACGCGTACAGCCCTCCGACGTAGGCAGCGGTATGGGCCACCGCATCCCACTCGATGAACGCCCGGTCACCCTCGATCCACAGCAAGGATTCCACCCTTTGCAGGCGATGCTGCTCGCGCAGCGAGCGTCCGAGCGCCGAATCTCGAGGCACAAAGAGCAGGTCAGTACGACGTTCGTGAGCGAGCACAAACCTCACCGCGCGGTGGCAGAATGCGCATTCTCCATCAAAGACGAGCATCGGTTGCGCGGACATACTCAATTAGATGGGTTAGCCTTGCCGTGCGGCGCAGCCCAAATCTGCCACCGCAGTTCCGGCGATTTACCGTTGACTATCTTCAATTCGCTGCACACAGCGAACCTTCACTCGCGGCGCACTTGTGCATAGGTAATATGCTCCCTCGATAGTGATTTCAAGTTCGGAATCGCTCGTCCATCGCAGGTTCTTCGCCTGAATCGATCGCCACTCTGCAGAAACGACGACCTGAGACTGAAGCCCATGAGCACTGAAAAGCTCAACCACAGAGCTAGCACCGCCAAGCGGACCCAGGTCGCATTCGCGTACTCTTGCCGCCATCCTGTGATTTGGGGAGTAGGCCGGTGCGGAGTAGGTATTTGGGTTGGGTAGTGCCAACCAGATCAGGAGCAGGACGAGAGGGCAAAGAGCTATGACCACGCATACGATTCGTAACGGCAAGCGGATGAACCATCTCTTCCTTCGCACAGACCAGAAACAGAAAGCCGCAGCCGCAAGCACTAAACAGAGAACGCACCACCGCGCCACAAGCCACCATTCAATGAAAAACATGATCTGTGATCTCGCTTCGCTAACAGCGCCTTCCGGACGATAACAGGCCTCCCTACTCACTATCCCAATCGGGCCTATAAGCTACAGCGGAATGTTGCCGTGCTTCTTCGGTGGGTTCTTGTCGCGTTTGCCGTCGAGCATCTCCAGCGCCTGGATGATTTTCTTGCGGGTGTCGCGGGGACGGATGACGGCGTCGATGTAGCCGCGCTCGGCGGCGACGTAGGGATTGGCGAAGCTGTCGCGGAACTCCTCGATTTTTTCGGCGCGCACTTTGTTGAAGGCCGCGGCGCCGGTGAGTCCGTCCACGCCCTCTTTGGCGGCGCGGTCGAGCTCGCGGCGGTACACGATGTTGACCGCGCCCTCCGGGCCCATGACGGCGATCTCCGCCGTGGGCCATGCGTAATTCACGTCCGCGCGGATGTGCTTGGAGCTCATCACGCAATAGGCTCCGCCGTAGGCTTTGCGGGTGATGATGGTGACCTTGGGAACGGTGGCTTCGGCAAAGGCGTAGAGCAGTTTTGCGCCGTGCATGATGATGCCGCCGTGCTCCTGCTGAATGCCGGGAAGGAAGCCGGGAACGTCTTCAAAGGTGACCAGCGGAATGTTGAAGCAATCGCAGAAGCGGACGAAGCGCGCGCGCCTTGATCGAGGAGTTGATATCCAGCACGCCGGCGAGGAAGTTGGGCTGGTTGGCGACGATGCCGACCGGAGCGCCCATTGAAGCGGGCAAAGCCGATGACGATGTTCTTGGCGTAGTGCTCCTGCACCTCGAAGAAATAGGAGTCATCGACGACGCGGGTGATGACGTCCTTGATGTCGTAGGGCATGTTGCTCTCGGAGGGAACGACGGTGTCGAGCTTTTCGTCGGCGCGGTCGATGGGGTCGGTGGTGGGCTTGCGCGGCGGCTCCTCGAGATTGTTCGAGGGCATGAAGCTGAACAGCTCGCGCACCATGCTGAAGACACTCGGCATCATCGTGGGCGAGGAAGTGCGCGACGCCGGACTTGGTGTTGTGGGTCTCGGCGCCGCCCAGCTCGTCTTTGCTGACCTCTTCGTGGGTCACCGCCTTGATGACCTCAGGGCCGGTGATGAACATGTAGGCGGTCTTATCGACCATGAGGATGAAATCGGTCATCGCCGGGGAATAGACGGCGCCGCCCGCGCAGGGTCCCATGATCGCCGAGATCTGCGGAACCACTCCGGAGGAGAGAACATTGCGAAGGAAGATATCGGCATAACCGGCCAGCGAGCGCACGCCTTCCTGAATGCGCGCGCCGCCGGAGTCATTGAGGCCGATCACGGGCGCGCCAACGCGCGTGGCCGCCTGATCCATGATCTTGACGATCTTGGCGGCATTGGTCTCCGAGAGCGAGCCGCCGAAGACGGTGAAGTCCTGGGCAAAGACAAAGACCAGGCGCCCTTCGATGCGTCCGTAGCCGGTGACGAAACCGTCGCCGAGAATGACCTGCTCGCCCATGCCGAATTCAGTGGTGCGATGGGTTACAAACTTGTCGGTCTCCTCGAAGGTGCCTTCATCGAGCAGAAACTCGATGCGCTCGCGAGCGGTCATTTTGCCGAGTTTGTGTTCGCGCGCACGCCGCTCTTCGCCGCCGCCAGCTTCGGCAAGTTCGTCGCGCAATTTCAGCTTCGCCAGTTTCTGCTCGATATTCATGAACTCGGCAATTATAGCCAGAGAGTACCGCCTGCGGAGCACAATGATTAGTTTGGCGGAGGCGTTTTGAACATCGTGTCGTCGCCGTCCATGCCCTGCGCGCTCCAGCGCCAGCGCTTGCCGTCCCAGAAGACGAGGGCGTGCAGGGTGGTGCGGTCGACGGCTTCAATGGCCTGGATGTTCTTCTTCTTGAGGCGGAGATTCACGATTTTCGCGCTTTCAAAGGGCGTGTTGATGAGGACGAACTTGGAGACAGCTTGGACTTGGCCGGCGGCTGACGCCAGTCGAAGACAATCAGAAAGCAGCGAGAGAGCCGTCGAAATGAAGCGTGAATTGCGAGGTGATGCGAGGATCTCCGGTGCCGAAGTAGGCGTCGATAGGGATCCTCGACCTTGAAGTTGAACTGCTCCTGCGACAGCAAAGGCGTGCTGCTGGTTCCCACCAGCACGAGATCCTCTTTGCCGTCTCCATCCAGATCGCCGAACATGGGCGGGAATACTGGGGTCGAGCTTGAAGCTGGCGTCCGAACTGACTGGCCAGGTACGCCGCCGGGTCGCCAGCGGCGGAGCAGGCGGAGCCGCCGTCTGCGCCAGCAGGGGCGCGGCCAGCAGCAGACAGATGGCAAGGCAGGCAGAGCATGCAGAACGGAGATGGGAGCGCATAGCGCTAATGTATCCGCTTTTTGCGCGGCGAGAACAGGAAGAAGTTCTGCTGGAGCCGGCCTTCGCAGAGTCGGCAAAGCATCTATAATCTGGCTGGTGCGGTTACTCCTGCTCAGCGACATTCACGCGAATCTTGAGGCTCTGGAAGCCTGTCTGGACGCGGCTCCAGAGCATGACGGCGTTGCCAACCTGGGCGACGTGGTGGGCTATGGCGCCAGTCCCAACCAGGTGGTCGAGCTGGTTCGCGCGATGGAGCCGATCAACGTCCGCGGCAACCACGACCGCTGCTGCTGCGGGCTGGAAGATCTCTCCAATTTCAATCCCGTGGCCGCCGCATAGCGGCCATCTGGACGCGCGGCGAGCTGAGCGATAGCAATCTGGACTGGCTGCGCGAGCTACCCCGCGGCCCGCTGCACGATGCGGCCTGGGAGGGCGCACAGTTTGTGCACGGCTCGCCGCTGGAAGAGGACGACTATATCACGTCGGAATTCGCGCGCCAGCGCGGCGCTGGAGTTTCTCCCTTCCACCTTACTTTTTTCGGACATACCCACATTCAGGGCGCCTTCGCGCAGCAGCGGCAGGTTGACCGAGCGGCTACCGCTGGAGCCGCTGAACAGCGCGAGCCGTCTGCCAGATTTCGCGGCTGAAGCTGAACCCAGCGAAGAAATACCTGGTGAATCCGGGCTCGGTAGGGCAGCCCCGCGACCGCGACCGGCGCGCTGCCTTTGCCCTTTACGACAGCGAGAAGCACGAGATTCTCTTCTACCGCGTCCCCTACGACATCGCCCGCGCGCAGGAGCGCATCCTGCAGGCAGGGCTTGCCGAAGATGCTGGCGCTGCGGCTGGAGGACGGACGTTAGGACAGCTTCACTCCGGTGCGTGAGGCGTTTTGCCTCAACCTCTCCGCCACCTCGCTTTGCGATACACTCGCGCTATGTCATTTGGAAAAATCAGGCGGACTTTTTGGCGACGATCCCGGCGCAGCTTCCGCCCCGGGCAGCAAGGTAATGGTCGCGCACGTCGATGGCGGCTCGCGCGGCAACCCTGGGCCCGCCGGATACGGCGCATACATCACCGACGGCGAAGGCCGCCGGCTGGCCGAGCTGGGCGAATTTCTTGGCGTCCAGACCAACAACTTTGCCGAATACTCTGGACTGATTGCGGCGCTGGAATACGCGGTGGAGCACGGCTATCGGCACGGTGAAAGTGGTCAGCGACTCCGAACTGCTGGTCAAGCAGATGAAGGGCCAGTACAAGGTTCGCAGCGAGGCGCTGCTCTCGATCTACGGCGAGGCCAAGGCGCTCATCCGCAAACTGGACCGCTTTGAGATCCGCCACGTGCTGCGCCACCTGAACAAAGACGCCGACCGGCTGGCCAACGCGGCGATGGATCGCGGCATGGGACGCGCCAGTAGCCGCCAAGGCCGACGCCTACGCCAAGCCTCCGGTGGAGCGCGAAGAGATCAAAGAGCTGCGCGGATTTGTGAGCGAGGGCGTGGTGGAATTTACCGGCGAAAAGTTTCCCGACGGAGTGTTCGTGGTGATTCGGCGGGCGCGGTAGCCGGCCCCCGTAGAAGCGGCAAAGCGCAAGCCGTGTCAGGCTTGCGCTTCAAAACTCTATGGGCTTTTCACCCCGCAAGCGCCTTCTTCACCGCTTCGCTCACCTGCTTGCCGTCGATGCGCGCGCCCGCGAAATTGGCCATCACATTCTTCATGATTGTGCCCATCTCCTTGGCGGTGGGCGAGCCCATCTCGGCGATCACCGACTGCACGGCGGCAGCGATCTCGGCTGGGCCAACGGCCTTGGGAAGATAGCCTTCAATGAAGACAATCTCCTCCAGCTCCTTGGCTGCAAGCTCGGGGCGGTTGCCCTTGGTGAACTGCTCGGCAGCGTCGTGGCGCTGCTTGATCAGGGTGGAGAGCACCTGCATCTCTTCCTTCTCGTCGAGCGGAGCGCGCTTGTCGATTTCCTTGTTCTTGAGGGCGGCCTTGACCATGCGCAGAGTAGAGAGGCGCAGCTCCTGCCGCGCCTTCATCGATCTCGACAATATCTTTCTGAACCTGCGAAGTAATGCTCATCTCTTCATCATACGCGAAGGCCGAAGGGGTGGGGTGGTGTCAGGGGGGAAGGAATTGTCCTACTGCTGCGGAGCCGGAGCGTTCTGCGTGGAAGTTTTCACCGCAGGGCGGCGTAGCGAGAGCGCTGTCAGTTTACGCATCAGGTTCTGAAAGGTGATGATGCCGACCAGGTAGTCGCCTTCCACCACCGGAATCATCGCCAGGCCGCTGCGTCCGATACGCCGCAGCACCGCCGCCAGCGACTCCTGCGGACCGGCAACGAGGTATTCGCGGCGCATTGCCGACTGCACATAGCCGTTGCCTGCCTCCTGCATTGACTCGGCCATCTGCTGACGGCTGATCACGCCCACCATCTCGGTGCCGCGCACCACCGGGAACTCCTCCTGCGGAGGCTCCGCCGAGCGTTGCAGAGCATCGGCCAGCGTCTCTGCCGGGGAGAGCGTGATGAATTCGGTGATCATCACATCGATCACGCGCACCCGCTCCAGAACCGCCTGCAGAATCATGCTGCGATCCTCCAGTTGCGCCGCAAGAAAGAGAAAAACTCCCGCCATCATGATCCAGAGGTTGTTCGAACTGGAGCGCAGAAAGACCGCTCCGCCGCAGAGGAACAGCGCGAGCGAGAAAAACTGTCCAATGGAAACCGCCCGCCGGGTCGCCGTCACCTGATCTCCGCCGCGCGCCAGCAACGCGCGCAGAATGCGTCCGCCATCGAGCGGATAGGCGGGCAGCAAGTTAAGCAAAGCCACAAAAAGCTGCGACCAGGCGAGGCTGCGTGGAAGATCAAATGGCGTCAACCAGGGAAATCTGAATAGCTGAACCTGCGGGCGGAAGATCAGAATTGTTGTTCCGATGCAGAGCGCAAGCGCCAGGTTCACGGCTGGTCCGGCGAGTGCGATGCGAATCTCGCGCCGCGCATCCAGGCCGCGCTGCGCCTGCTCATCAAAGAGGGAAATCCCTGAGATCGGCAGCAGCACAACGCTGCGTACCCGAATCCCATTGCGCGCCGCCATCACCACGTGGCCAACTTCATGCGACAGCACTGCGACCATCATCAGCAGCACCAGTATCAAGCTGCGCAATCCCACCTGCGGGCCGCGTCCGGCTTCAAGAATCCAAACCAGGCTGAACATCAGCGGAAAGCTGAAGTGCACCCGGAAGTGGATACCGAAGAGGTCGAGAACCGGAATGGACCAACGTCTCATCGAATTTCCCTTGCCCCGGAAATACCCGTTGCTAATACACTACACGGCAGAGGCAGGGAGTAGAAGAGGGCCGATGAGAGTCATCGCGGGAAAGTTTCGCAGCCGGACGCTTAAAAGTCTGGACGGTTTGGAGACACGACCCACCTACGACCGCCTGAAGGAGACTCTATTCAACGTGCTGGCCTCGGCGGGCATGATCGCCGGACGTGCCTGGGCCGACCTGTATGCGGGTACTGGTTCGGTAGGCATTGAGGCGCTCAGCCGTGGCGCAATCTCGGTACACTTTGCCGAATCCAGCAGCAACGCGGCAAAAGTCCTGCGCCAGAACCTGGCATCGCTGGGACTCGAGGCCGGCGACGTCGCCGAGCGCGATGCCGCCGAAGCTCTGCGCCAGTGGGACAAGGCTGGAACTCGCTTCGACCTTTGCTTCCTCGACCCTCCCTACCGTCTGCACGGAGCCTACGCAGAGGTTCTGCGCACGATCGCGCGCGGAACCGTTTTGTCCGAAGGCGGAATCGTGGTGGCCGAACATGAGAAGAGATTCGATCCCGGCGACGGCGAAGGCAATCTCAAGCGTTATCGTCTGCTCAAACAGGGCGAGAGCGCGCTCAGCTTCTATCGCCAACGGGCGGAGCTAGCGCCCGATGCTTCAGACCAGTCCGAAGCATGATTGCATCTTCACATCACAAAGTCGCTCGGACGAATCAGCGAATACTGCATTTCGGTCAGCTCTTTGCGCACCAGGTTCAGACCGAAAACGCAGCTCTCAAATTGCTGCGAGAGCCGGCCAAACAGCGGCGCCACCTTGCGGTACTCCATCTGGTCAAACTGGCTGACGATGAAGTAGCTCTCCTTGCCCGCATGCACAAAGTCGATCAGCGCATCCAGCCGCTGGCGGCGTAAACGGAAACGATTGATCGCTTCAGGGAACATTCCACTGTAAAAGAGAGTGAAGTCGCCGATGTGCTTGCGCACCTGGCGTTCCCGGTCAAATGATGCCGCCTCGCCGAAGACGGGATCGCTTTCGAGCAGCATCTCGCCAACATCATCCAGCGAGCGTCCCTGCGCGTTCTTCAGCGCGTAGAGATTACGCGCGTCGCAGAACTCGGTCAGCAGGTTTGCCAGGTACGCCCAGATCTCCTCATCGCGTAAGCCTACTTCGCTGCGAAAGTGCTGGGCAATCTTTTCCGAAAGCAGTTGACGTAACGGATGCCGGTCGCTGATCTCTCCCATGGTTGCCATCCTGAATATGCGTTCCTCCAACGCTCTCCGCCGGGACTGCGTTCTTGCGCTTTATCCTGGGGTACAGCTTACTTAGTACGCTTAGATTGTGATGGCAATAAGAAAGGTTCACTAGACGCGAAGATTGGCAGTCATCGACGCGGAGTGCTGATAAAACACGGCTTAACGGGATAGATGGAAATACTCAGGTGCGCAGCCCGCACCAGGCTTCCGCCAGCACGATTGAATTGCCGGGATGGCGCGGATCGTACTTGACGCTGGCCGCAACCCCAATGCGGCAGGAGGGCAGGTCAAGGAATTCCTGCAGTTGAGTCACGTCCTGTGCGCACTCGTATTGCACGCCGGCCACGCCATACTTGTAGATAATCAGTCGCACCGGGTTGCCGTTGTCGGAAGCAAATTCCTGCACGTCGAGCACGGTTCCATCCGTGATCCTGCCCAGCGCGCTGATGCGTTCGCGGCGCAGCGCCTCACGTTGCTCGGGAGTTTTCTTGCCTCGCCTGCCCAGCCACACCAGCAAGCTGGCAGCGGCAATCACAATGGCACCGGAAAGTGTGTAGATGCGAATCAGGTTCATGGAAAACAGTACGGCCGGAGGATCGTGCGGCTCGCTCTCCTTCGACTTTACTACGAAACCACCGCGCGTTGGCGGCGCAAGGGAACGTGTCCCGATGTAACCACGTGAATCCTGCTCTCGATCTGCACGCCCTTGCTTTACGATGATTGCCGGGCCTCGGCGCTACTCGTCCACTACCGTATTGCGCAGCGTTCCAATGCCTTCCACCGAAACTTCAACCACATCTCCGCTCTGCAGCGGGCCAACCCCTTCCGGTGTACCGGTCGCGATCAGGTCTCCAGGCAGCAACGTACAGAACTGCGAGATGTTGTGCACAATGCGGTCGATGTTGAACATCATGTCTCGCGTGTTTCCGTCCTGGTGCAACTGGCCATTGACCCGCGTTTGAACCTGGATTCCGCTCCACGGATCCAACTCCGTGTTGACGATGGGGCCGAACGGACAGAAGGTGTCAAAGCCTTTGGCGCGTGTCCACTGGCCGTCAATGTTCTGCAGGTCGCGTGCCGTCACGTCATTCACGATGGTGTAGCCGAGGATATACTCCTTCGCGCTTTCGCCGTCTTTCATTTTGTGGCAGCGGCGGCCAATCAGGATTCCGAGCTCACCCTCATAATCCACTCGCTTGCTCAGCTTGGGACGGACAATCTCGCCTCCCGGAGCCAGCAGCGCCGACGGGGGCTTGCTGAAGATCAGCGGCTCGGTCGGCATCTCATGCGCAAGTTCGCGAACGTGTGCGGCATAGTTGCGGCCCACGCACATAATCTTGCTGACGATGGGAAACGGAGTCAGAAGCTTGGCTCGCTCCAGCGGAAAAGGTTCGGCGATCGTCTTTCCCGAGCCTGCCTCCGGCAACACGATCTGCTCCGGCACGCCCGCTCCACTGATCTGCATCTGCGGGCTGCCCAGCTCGCTGATGATAAAGTCCCGACCGTCGCGGTTCTCCACAAGTCCAAAGCGCGATCCGTCCATTCCAAGAAAACGGCAGAATTTCATCGAACCTCCATTGGTACCGACTCCTCGGCCGGAGCCGATTGCGCGCTCTGATTTCCGCGCACATCGACGGCCGCGACGGTGTAGTAATACGTTTGTCCCAGGTGAACGTCGTTGTCACGCCAGGCCGGAGCCTTGAGCGGAGCGCCAGATACAGCGACAAAATTCGTCGAAGTCGCGCTTCGGCGATAGACGATGTATCCTGCCAGGTCGCTCTCCATGTTCGGCGCCCAGGTGAGGTCAATGAAAGGCTTCTGGCCCACGCTGCTGAACACGGCTTGCAAGCCGCTCGGCACAGCCGGTGGAAACACGTCATGAACCTTCAGAGTCACAATATCGCTGTCATCGCCTTCCACCTCCGCCTCGTTTCGCCCCGGGAGCGCGAGCACGGTCACGGAAGCAACCTTGTAGTCGTACTCCTGCTCCCACTCAAAGTTCTTGTCGCGCGCTTCGTCTTCGCCGGCGCGGTAGGGGAGTTCGCTATTGAGAGCGAAATCGTTCTTCGCGTGGACTCGCCGGTAGATGCGCAATCGGTATGAGATGCCAGGCGAAGGTGCGAAGCTGGTCAGGACATTCCACCGCAGCAGCGGGCCCTGAGCGTCGAGGGTGGCGCGGAATCTCGACGGGGGCGGCGGAGTGGCAACCAGCGGCACGCGCACCTGGTTGGAAAGTCCGGCAGAGTGGCCGTGCTGATTGACCACCTCAACCGTGTAGGTCGCCTGATTCTCTGCCGAAATCAGCGCCGCCGGCAATACGTCCTCAAACGAGACGAGGGGACGGCGCGCTCCCGGCGCCAACGTGGCCAGCTCCGTGCTTTTGATTTCCTTCACCACTTCGCCGCAAACATTGGTGGGAAATTGGTTGATCACCCGGCAGACCCGTGTTGTGGTGGGCCAGTGAATAACCTGGTGATCGGTAGTTTCCCCCGGCGGAGACCAGGTTAGGATGACCCGGCCGCCCTTGCGAACCGCTGAAAGATTGTCCACTGTCGCCGGCAGCCGCAACGAGGGGGGCTGTGGCGCGCCCGGTGCGGCGCAACCGGCGGCCACCGCAAGGGCGCAGCAGCAGACGGCGAGCAGGATGGGATTCTTCTTCATCGAACGCTTCAGCGTAACAGAAAGCAGCAGCCTTCCGCACCGCCGGACAGTATCCCGATTTCTTCCCATTCTGCCGGCTCAGGCATTCCCGTCTAGTACAGCCGCTCCTGACGTTTCAGGTTGCCAAAGGTTCCAATGTTCGCCAGAGAAAAGGCGAAACGGTACTGGTTCTCGACGTTCACACCTGGTACGTCGATGTGCCGGAACTCGAAGCTTACTCCGCAGCAATCCCAGCTGTAGCTGCTCTGTGCAACCAGAGACTGCAAGAATCCAAGATTCTGGTCGTAGCCCATGCTGAAAGCACCGGCGAAGCCCCGCTTATTCGGATGCCCATAACCCAGCAGGTATCGGAACTGGTTGAACTCCAGCGGCTCGTTGCTGATGGTCTCTGCGGGCGGCTCGGGGGGCACGTGGAAGAAGGCATTGCTCAGCCCGGCGAAGTAATCACCAAAGCGATACTCGGCAAAAACTGCGCTGGAGTTGATGCGGCCGACAACCGGATCGTAATCCAGTTGCCATTGCACATCCGTATTCGCCGAGGTCTGCACCCGCAGCTTGCTGATCACCGGACTCCATCTCCTCGGTGCGTCCAGAAAGGCAATGCCGGTCAGATCGGCGGTGCTGGTGAGCACGTTGCGTTGTCCCGGCACCAGCGCTCCGCCAAAGCTCTCATTGACGTAGTACTTCTGCTTCACCTCCCAGCTCAGCAACTCGCGCGTGGTGTTGCTTTCGTCCTCGCAGTGCGGACGCAACTCGCTCACACCGGGAATATAGGCCGGAGTTTTTTCTTTGTGTCCGGCAGACGTGGGTGCCGCAGCTTCGCAACCTGCTTCGTGACCTGTGGAGTGGCGGCGTCCATAGATGCGCTGAATGATGTCGTACTCGAACTCGCTCGTGTTGCTCAGAATGTCGGTCTGATCGAAGCGGATAATGTTCGGGAAGTTGCCGATGCCGGTGGTATAGCGATAGGTGAAGATGGGTTCGACAACGTGCTTGATCCGGCGGCCGAAGATCTCCTTATCGAACACCTTTTCCAGCGCCGGGGGACGCAGCTCGATCGAGCCTGCGACGTCGTGGCGGTTGATACCGTTGCCGCTCGCCACACCCAGTGGATTCGTGGCCGAAGCCGTCACCTCTTGCGAGTACAGCGTCTCTTCCACCGCAATCTCGGTGCGCAAATCCCAGCCCTTCCACTGCAAAGGCAGCGCAATCCGCGGGCGGATGTCGAGGCGTCCGACGAGGTTTGCCGTGACAAAGCCCGGCTCGCTGCGCTGCAAGCCTCCCTCGCTGGTGTCCAACCCCCAGACGAACGGTGACGAGAATACGTGCTGCTCCAGTCCGTTAACCTCCACCATCGGCAGGTGCAGAATCTTGATCTGGTTGGAGTAGGAAGGTGGCGTGGCCTGCTGGTCCTGGTAAAAATTCTGGTAGCGTCCGGCCATGCCGTTGAGCGAAAAGCCCGCCAGGTTGTGCGAAAGATAAGCAGTCGACCTCACTTCGGAGTTCACTGCCTGCGAGAAGGTCTCTGAAAAGGCTTGCCGGAAGAGAAACGAACTTAGATAGTCAAGGCTGGTAGCAGCGCGCCAGTGGTCGTGGGTTGTATCACCGAGCAGGCGAACTTCCTCGCCGCCTTGGTCCTGATCGGTTACCGGAGCTCCACGGTCTTGCACGCCGAAGAAGTGCACCTCCAGCGAACTGTTTTCCCCCGGCTTCGCACGGTACTGCAAGGTCTCGCTCCAGCCGCGCGTTGAGAAATATTCCATTCCTATCATGATGTCGCTGGATCGGTTGATCGCCCAGTATCCCGCTTCGCCCAGGATGTAGCCCTTGGTGGAGGATTGACCGACATTGGGAAGCAGGAAGCCACTGGTACGTGCCATTCCACTAGCCGGCAGTTTGTTGTAAGGAAAGTAGAAAATCGGCAGCTTCAGCAGGTGGAAGGTGGAGTGATAGAGCTTGGCATCCTCGCCCGTCACCAGGTCGATCTTCTCCGCGTTAAAGGTCCACGTCGGTTCCGGCTCGGCGCAGGAGGTGATGCTCCCATGCAAAACAATGTAGCGGTTGCGCCCTACCTTGCGTACCTCGCGGCCCACAATCACAAACGGATTGCTGGTGGTGAGCACCACGGTTTGCCCGCGCACCACGGCGCCAAATGTGCCCAGAACGTCGTAAAAGTTTCCGGTCTCATTCCTTACGTTGTAGGTGGCATGCGAGGCGGTGATGTGGGCGTCATGCGGTCCGCCCTCGAAGACCACTCGCCCGCTGACTTCAACATCTCCGTTGGCATCGTTGTATGTGCCGTGCTCAGCCCGCATGGTGTAGCTGCGGAACAAAATCTCCACGTCGCCGTCCAGCTTGTAAACATCACCCTGTTTTTCCTGCTGCAGCGCCTTCATCGTCACATCCTGCGTGGGCATTGCACCATCCCCTTGCCCGCTTGAGACGGATGCAGGCAACTGACTGGTAAATGCCAGCGGAGCCATCAGCAGGTGACTTACAATCGTGACTGTGATAATTCTGAGAATGCGAAGGGTCATCGGGATGCGTTTTGCCGGTTCATGTGGCGCAAGAACAAGGCCCGGTTGCAAGTTAGCACGCGCAACCGCCCGCCACAAAGTCTAAGCATTCGGAAATTCCCCTCGCCGCTCTGGTGATTCTCAAAACTCGCTATGGACTGTCCGCGCTGCGGTACATTATGTAGCTGCTCCGTGCCCTCCGCCCTCACCACATCCCCGACTGTGGAGACCCCCGTTGTCTCCCATTTGTCCGTCGACGCAAGGGCCGGAATGAATCCAGACGAGCCGATTGAACCCCGATTTACAGCCGATACCGGCAAACAGACCATCGAAGATGCAGTCTGGCGCGCCGAACTCGCTTTTCGCGTTTGCAGCTACCGCGCTCGCCGCAGGCGCAGAATCGATGAGCAAAACTCTCCCGGCCTCGACTTCGGTCCTGCCTCAGAGGCGCAGAGTTTCGGCGAAGGTACTGGCGTTGCGCCCCAGGCGCAGGCCCCTCCCCATGCTCGCAACACAATCGACACCAATTACTATCGCCGTCTCAATGCCGAGTCCATGGCGCAAGACGCGGGTATGAGAATGGACGTGACCGTCGCGGCCACCGCGCGTGCCCGCGTCTTCGATGCCGAACTCCCAGCGGAGAACGATGATTTGCTCCGCGAGGCACTGCCGGATACCCAGGCCGACGAGCCCAGCGGCAATTCCGTGCTCGACCTCGAGATCCGCCCAACCGCCGCTGCGGATTCCGTTCTGGAGCGTTACTGTATCGCCGCGGCGGAAGCCGAACCGGAGCCCCAGCTCCCGGCTTCCCCTGTACCGGGAAACTTGATCGTCTTCCGGCGTCCCCTGCTTGAGCCGCCGCTGCTTCCTCAGCCCTGCCGGGATGAACTTGCCGAGCCAATCAATCATCGGCCGCGCATTCTCGAAGTCCCCGAGGACATCATTCCCGCCGTGCAGGGCTCGCTCTTTCCTGAAATTCGGCTGGACGTCGACGAACCGGAAGGTGCGAGCGAGCGCGAGCCTGAGATCGAGGTCCCGTTACAGGTGGCGCCGCTTTCGGAGCGCTTGATCGCTGCAATGACGGATTTGGGGGTAGTGATCGCCGCCAGCCTGCTCTTCTCCGTCATCACCTGGCGCGCGCTGCCCGGGATTCCTCACACCAAGCCCTTCTGGATGGCGCTCGCCGCCGTCACTGCGCTCCTGTGGGTAATCTATCAATATCTGTTTGTACTCTTCGCTGGACGCACCTTTGGCATGAGCATCAGAGGCATACGCCTCAGCACATTCGACGGCCGCACGCCGCAATGGGAGCAGCGCAGCCGCCGCGCCCAATTCATGTTTATCTCCTTCGCTGCGGCCACCCTCGGCTTTCTCTGGGCGCTGGTGGACGAAGATGCTCTCTGCTGGCATGACCGCATCTCGCACACCTTTCCCACCAGCGGATAATCCGCGCGTACGCACAACAGCGCGGCCCTTTGAGGCCGCGCTGTTGCCTGCGCAAAACACATCCAGCGGAACTCCGCCCCGCTTTTTTATCCCTTTCCGTCCTCGTCCGGCTTCACCAGCTCTTGTTTGAGCATTGCCAGCAGTTCCGCGCGCTGCGGACTCTGTAGCCGCTCGTCGAAGCGCTGCAGTGCAAGGCCGACGATGTGATAGTGGTGCAGCGTTGCAAGTTCCGGCTCTGCGCTCACCTCCAGCCAGATCTTGTGCAGTAGTGCGAGATCCTGTTCGCGCAACCGCGGCGTGTGCGGACCAAGGAAATACTCATGCACGGTATGGTCGGGCGTCGGAATCTCCAGCACGACGTTGGGGCGCGGCTCCGGCAATCGCTCCCAGGCATCGCCCGTCAGCTTGCCCTGCTCGTCGAGTGTGAGCTGGTTGGAAAGGCCGCAAACTATCCGTGAGGATTCCAATCTTGCCGCCGTCTGCATGATCGCGTCGAAGACATTGGCCGAGGGCACAACCATCAGCGCAACGTGCTTGCCCTCTTTCTCGGCCAGCTCCACCACCCTGGTAAACAAATGCCGCTCGTACTCGTCGAACAGCTCCTCGCTGTCCAGGCTTGCGCCGCCGCCGAAGGTTGGTTCGCGGTGGTAAATGCGCGCCGTCATCACCACAATATCCTGCTTGGATACATCCGTGGTACGCAGCAGGTCAGTCAAATAGTACAGATTTCGCGGATCACGGATGGCAACCAGCACGTTGCCGGGACGAACCTTCATCTCCTCACGATCAATCAGCGGCTGCTCGGCGACGCGGAACTCCTCCCGCATCTCATGGTGCTCGCCGCGCTGCTTGTGCGTTATCTTCTCCGATACCGTGAACACCGCAAACAAGAAGACCGAAAACGCAACGCCCGCCTTTGTCGCCAGCGGCTTCGTCATCAGGTTCACCAGCGCCGTGCCGAACAGCAACAGCGTGATCAACGCCAGTCCGATGGGGATCTCCGTCGAGCCAATCTTGATGTTCCCCGGCACCCTGAACTCGCGCTCACCCGGTTCGGTAAAGCGCAACACAAACACCGCCAGCGACTTGAAGGCAAAGCTCCAGATCACGCCAAAGGCATACAACGCCGCCAGCAGATAGACGTTGCCGCGGCTGAGGATGATGGTCAGGCACTGCAGCAGCGCGATCGTATTGATCAGCCGGTGCGAGGTGCCGTACTTGCCATGCGGCTTCCGGAACCAGGGTGTCAGTACCCCGTCCTCGCTGATGCGGTTCAGCACGCCGTTGGCGCCCACAATTGCCGTATTCACCGCGCCCGCCAGAATCAGCACGCCGACCAGCACCACAAAACCCTGGAAGATCAGCTTCAAGTTATAGGGCCCAGCCATATACATGGCCAGTCCGCTGATAAGGTTGGCAAAATACTCCGGACGCTTATTGTCCGGGATGATCATCACCGCGAAGAACGAAACCAGCGAGGTGAACAACAGGCTGTAGAGAAAGATGACAGCGCCCGCCTTCTCCAGGTTCTTCAGCTTTGGATGTTCTATCTCGCGATTGACCTGCGCCAGCGACTCCTCGCCGCTCATGGCCAGCACCGAGTGGCCGAAGCCGACCAGCATCAGTACCCACGGCAGCATGACCAGCAGCGGCATATGCGCCAGCCAGCCCAGCGTGTCGCCATGCGAATGTTCGTTGGCAACCATGATCGACTGATGCGTCGGCAGCGGCGGAAGGTGCCGCGTCGCCGGATGCATGATCAGCGTAATTCCGCACCAGACGATCAGCATCACCACCATCACCGTGGTGATCTGCATGATGCGCAGGGCCTTTTCGCTGGATTCGTGCATGCCCTGGATGTTCTTCCACCAGAAATAAACGGTCACCACGATTGCAAAAGCGGCGGCGAAATAATCCCCGCGCGCAGCCCGCCAGATTGACCGGATGGCCCAGACGGGCAGTAAGATCGGCCACAAAGCCCGCCAGGTATTGTCCGGCGGAAACCGCGCTGATCGGTCCGGTCAGAACGTAGTCAAACAGCAGCGCGGAGACCGAAAGCTTGGCCAGCGTGCCGCCCATCGCTTCCTTCACCACGCGATAAACGCCGCCACGCACAAACATCGTGCTGGACTCGATGTAGAGCGAGCGCACCGCGTAGCTGAACAGCATCACCGCCAGCACGAACCACGGCGCGCTCTTGCCGATCACGTTCTCTGCATCGCCGCCCACGTAGTAGGCCGATGACGCCAAATCGCTGAGTACGATGGCTGCCGCCCGCCAGAAGCTGATGAAGCTCAGCATCACCGTGGTGGCAACAAACACCTTGATCGCCGGACGCTTGCCGCTTAACGCCGTAATATTCAGATTTCCAGGAGTGGTTCCCATATTCGTCAGGTGAGCCCGTCCCAGCCCGATGCCTGGGTGCGGCTCATACTCTCGCCTATTTGGATCAAATTAGATGTTCTTCAGGAATGACATGGCATCGGCGCTACCTCGCGCAGCGCAGCCAGCGCGGCATGGCGCTGCCCGCCCCAGGATTTTCCAGTGAACGTTGATAAATAGGGTAAATGGTACTGCAGGAAAATGTAAGGGAAAGCGCAGAATCTGCCCCAACACAGCGCGGAAGGATGCGTTGAAATCTCGCCGGTTCAATGCCTTCCGTTGCCGTCGCCGTCAATCACACTCGAAATCTCTTCTTCGCTCTTCACCCCTACCGCGACTGCCTCTTCCTCGAGCAGCGGCTCCAGCGGAATCGACTCCAGCAGCACCACAGCATGCGCAATCGCCGCGTTTTCACCTCCCGTACCCTCGGGGGTCTTGGCCTTGATGCCCACGCAGTTCGTGGTCACGCTGAGCAACTCGGCCACCCGCGCCCGTAGCCTTTCCGCATGGGGAACAATCTTCGGAGCGGCCAGGATCATCGTTGTGTCGACGTTTACCACGCGAAAGCCCGCCATCGCGATCTGCCGCATCGCTTCCTCCACAAAAATCACGGAGTTTGCGCCCTTCCACTTCGGCTCGCTCGGCGGAAAGAAGCTGCCGATATCGCCCACGCCGACGGCCCCCAGCAGAGCATCGGTGATCGCGTGCAGCAGCACGTCGCCGTCGGAGTGTCCGGCCAGCCCGTGCGTGTGTTCCAATCTCACCCCGCCGATCACCAACGGCACGCCCGCTTGGAATTCATGCGAGTCGTAGCCGTAGCCGATGCGCATGCTCATTTGCTCACGCTTTGGCCCTGGCGCAACTCCTGCGAAAGGAAAAACTCCGCCAGTTCCATGTCTGCCGGAGTGGTGATCTTAATGTTGCGCGGCGATCCCATCACCACGTGAACCGGACATCCCGCGCGCTCCAGCAGACTGGCCTCGTCGGTTCCCTGGAAGCCCTCGATGCGCGCTTCGTTAAAGATCGGACTCAGCAATCCATAGCGGAAGCCCTGCGGCGTCTGCGCCTGCACGATCTGCTCGCGCGGAATCGTTGCCTCCACCACCGCGCCCTCAGCCCGGCGCTCCACCCGCTTGATGGTGTCAACCGCCGGAACTCCGGCAATCGCCGCGCCGTAACGCTGCGTCTGCTCGATGACCCCCGCAATCGTCTCCTGCGAGACGAACGGACGCACCGCATCATGGATGAGCACCAGATCCCCGGACTCAGCCGGCAGCGCGTCCAGCACGTTGCCCACCGACTCCTGGCGATGCTCGCCGCCTTCCACCAGGTGCACCGGCTTACCCAGCCCGGCCCGCTCCAGCGTGGGCGCAAATCCCTCCATCTCCGGCTTGCGCATGGCAATCCAGATCGAGTCCACCAGCGGGGCCGAGGCAAACTTGCGGAGCGTGTGAATCAGAATCGGAACTCCATCGAGTTCCAGGAACTGCTTGGAGCGCGCAGGGTTCTGTCCAGCGTGCGGAACTCCCATGCGCGTTCCCAAACCAGCAGCGGGAATAATTACAAAGACTTTCATAAGTGGCCTGCCAGTATAGCGGGCACTGCGAACAACATCAAATTGCTTTTGCCCGGTAACAATACAGAAGCGCGAGCCGTAGCCCGCGCTTGCACTCTTCCTTCTGCCGGATGCCGGGGCCGGGCATTATCCCCTGGGCACTATTCCTCTGCCTGCGTGACCGTGCCAGTCGAGGCCGCTTGCTGCTGCTCCGGAGAAGATGGTTGTGGATTGCTCTTGCGCAGGTCCGGCGGACGCATTTCGGGCTTCGCCATACCGCTTTGCCCGCGCTCGTCGAACTTGCCGAAAATCATCTTGCCCGCCGTGGTCTGCAGCACGCTCGTCACCGAAATATCGATGGTCTTGCCGATCATCTTGCGCGCGTTGTCCACCACCACCATGGTTCCATCGTCAAGATAGGCAACACCCTGGTTATACTCCTTGCCTTCTTTCAGGATGAAGACCTTCATGATCTCGCCGGGCAGCACGATTGGCTTCAATGCATTGGCCAATTCGTTGATGTTCAGCACATCCACGCCGTGCAGTTGCGCCACCTTGTTCAGGTTGAAGTCGTTGGTCACGATCTTGCCTTCGTAGAGCTTGGCAAGCTCGATCAGCTTCATATCGACTTCACGCACCGCCGGAAAATCGTCTTCGACAATCGTCACCTGAATATTGGTGAGCTTCTGGATGCGCTGCAGAATGTCCAGCCCGCGGCGTCCCCGGTTGCGCTTCAGCGAGTCAGCCGAATCGGCCACCAGTTGCAGTTCGCGCAGCACAAAGGCCGGAATCGTCAACACGCCGTCCATGAAGCCGGTTTCGGCAATATCTGCGATCCGTCCGTCGATGATCACCGACGTGTCCAGTATCTTGTAGCTCCGGCGCGACTGTTTTTCGCCGCCGAAGATGCCACCCAGCGCCGCCAGGTTCAGCAGATCGCCTTTCGCCGCGCCCACGATCAGGCCGACGTAGGCCATCACCAGCATCACCATCAGCTGCAAAAAGCTCTGCAGATTCCCCAACGGGATCGCGTTGCGGATCACCACGCTGAAAAGGTACGCCCCAATGATGCCGAGAACGCTGCCAAGGGCCGCCCCGATCAGCCGCTTCAGGCTGATCGCGCGCAGGCGCAACTCGAACAGAATCACCGCTCCACCCAGAATCAGGCCGATTACGGTATCCACGAGCTTCGCTGACCAAAAGGCTGAAGAAAATAGCAGGCCAGGCCCACTAAAAGGACGAACAAAACTCGAATTATAATCAGATCCAAGCGGACCTCCCCGAAGGCCCTACATCAACCACAGACGGGAACTCCGGTCGTGCGAGCCACCGCGCGCCATGGATGACTCCCGGTTATCACCAGCAACAAACCCGCCGGCGTAGGTAGTAAATTATGAAGCCTAATTAAAGACCCATCAGATAGGATGCCCAATCCCGACGCTCCGGTGCATATGCACCGCACGAAAAGCACGGAAAGTATATACCAGGGCAGCCGGCTCTGCTCCATGCCGTCCACTTCGCATGGCACTCCAACGCAAAACCCCTATCAGGCTTGTTCCGTCATGCAACTTTCCGGAACATAGGTCTTTAACAGTACCTCATTGGTAATCCTTTGGCTATGTTTCTGATTGTAAAACTGCCGCCACAAGGCACTTTGGGTGTGCAGCCCCTAGCACATCGGCTGATTCGTACGACTTTAGCCGCCCCGTAAGGGGAAGATGAGCGGCTAAGTTCTCCCGGCAGCATCGGGAGCCTGGAGACCGGCGCAAACAATTCTCGGGGGAGAATACGCGCCGGTTTTTCTTTGCTCTTGCGCCCGCCCTCGGACTCCAGTCAAGTGGCGTTTCTCTCCGTCTGCTCATACAATCTTGCACATGAAAGCCATCGTCGTGACCTCGCTTGAGGGCCCCGCCGGACTCGAACTCCGCGACGTTCCCGTTCCCACCCCCACCGCTCACGAGGTTCTGGTTCAGGTGGAAGCCGTCGGCATCAACTTCGCCGACGTTCTCGGAGCCCTCGGCAGCTATCCTGCCGGCCCCACCCCGCCCTACATCATGGGACGTGAGTTCGCCGGAGTCACCGAAGATGGACGCCGCGTCATGGGCTACGCGCAGCACTCGGCCTGTGCGGAATACGTTGCCGTCCCGGAAGGCTTCTACTGGCCGCAGCCCGAGGGCTGGTCCTCAGCCCAAAGCGCCGCCTTCCCGGTCAACTACTTTACCGCCTGGCTGCTCTACTGGAAGGCCGGCTGCTCAAGGAGTCCATCGAGCCCGCGCCTGCCCGCGACAAACCAGCGTCCCGCGCGTGCTCATCCATGCCGCCGCCGGAGGCGTCGGTACCGCCGCCGTGCAACTCGGCCACATCCTCGGCTTTGAACTCTTCGGCACCGCCTCCAGTCCGGAGAAGCTCGCCAAGCTCACCGCGCTCGGGCTGACCCACGGCATCGACTACAAGACTGGACGACTACGAAGTGCGCATCCGGAAACTGACCGGCGGCGAAGGCGTCGATGCGGTCTTCGACTGCCTTGCCGGCGAGCACACCTTCAAAAGCCTTGACTGCCTGCGCCGAATTCGGCCGCATCATTCTCTTCGGCAACGCCACCGGCGAGAGCGCCCGGTTCAACACCTCCGCCATGTACGCCAAAGCCCTCAGCGCTCACGGACTCTGGCTCACCAAGCTCTCGGCGAATCATGCCCTCATCCGCCAGGCCCTGGACTCCATGATTCCCTACATTCTCAGCGGCCAACTGCGTCCCACCATCGGAGCCAAGTTCCCCATCTCCGCCGCCGGAGACGCTCTTCGCCTGCTGCTTCGAGCGCAAAAACTTCGGCAAGGTCGTGCTGACCCTCTAAACGCAGGCACGCCGCCTCGCCCTGCGCTTTCAATTTTCGTCGCGCTATAGGCGGATGGCGAGCAATCCCGCAAGATTCGCTTACTTAAAGCGAGGTGGCCCATATTTGCCGTAGTCTAGCAAATGTGGGTTCGTGGGGATGGCAGGATAAACCAGTTCTGCAACCGCCTTAGGATTTCGCTGTATGTTTTACTTGAAGCGCAGCCCGCGGAATTCCAGCTCCGGCTGCGCCTGGTTCCACTCGCTGGAGATGTGCTCCACCGTCAGCCGCAGCGTGCGCTCCTGTCCCGGCCCCAGCGGAGCCTGCGCCAGATCGGCGGCCTCGGCCTCGCCGCCCAGCGCATGCGGAACCAGCGCCCGCAGCGGCAGGGTCTCCGTCTGTACGGCCTGTCCCAGCGTATCGCGGAAGACCGCTCGCACCGCGCCGCCCACTACCGTGCGCGGGCCGTTGTTGCGCACCGTCAGGTCGATATACGTGATCGGTCGCGCCGACAAAGTTATCCGCCTGGCTGAGCTGCGCCTGCTCCACCACCAGATTCGGAGCATACGGATCGGCCGTCTTCACCACCTCCGGCTTGCTCGCGCCCCAGCACGGCGATGAGCGCCACCACCACCAGCACCAGCACAAAGCCCACAATCAGCGGAGTCCAGTTGCGCGGCTCCCTCTGCGCATTGCGCGTCCCAAACAAAATCGGCTCGCTGGGCTCGGACTTCTTCGTCGATTCGCTGGGCTCTGTCATAGCAGGCTCATTCTATCAGCGCAGGCAAGCCGCGTGAGCGAATGACGCATTGCCCTCCTTTCAGTCCATCCAGCTCTACATGGTAGTGATTATTGCCGGACAATTCGATTGACACGCATACGACGGAGACTATGATTGGGCAACTCTCAAATGGAGAACTTATTGTGAGACAGTGCCTCAGCATACTTTTAGCTTTCTCTATTCTTGCGCCATCATCTTTTGCGCAGGACACAAAGGCGAACTCTGTTTCGCCAACTCCCCCCGCTGCCAGCGCCCCCACCCCTTCCGCGCCATTGCCGGTAAAGCACACTCCCGACGGCAAGCCAATCCTCGAAGATGGCACGCCGCTGCGTCTGCGGCTCTCGCGAACGCTCTCTTCCGCAGATTGCAAAACTGGAGATCGCATCGACTTTGAGGTGATGGACCCAATCGTTCTCGACGGAATCACTGCTATCCCGCAGGGCAGTATCGCCTGGGGCACGGTGACCGAGGCCGAGCACAAGAAATCAATGGGACGCGCCGGAAAGCTGAACATCGCCATCGCGGCCGTGAAGATGGCCAACTCCGAGAAGGCAAATCTACGCGCTGTAAAGGAAACCAAGGGCGGAGGTCACGTCGGTGCAATGACGGGCGCGATCGTTGCGACCTCGATCGTTTTCTTCCCGGCTGCCCCGCTGTTCCTGTTCATCCACGGGAAGGACATCACCATCCCGCAGGGTACCGAAATTACAGCCTACGTCGATGGCGATAAGGTGTTCGTTCCCGTCGCTGAGTTAGCGCCTGCCTCAGTCGCATCGACTCAACCCGCGGCGGCGTCGACCAGCACAGAGCTTACTCTCGTCTCCACGCCCGATGGCGCTGACGTTGAAGTTGACGGTGCGTTCGTAGGCAACACGCCCTCGACCCTCACTCTCGCAAATGGAGATCACACCGTACGCGTCACCAAGAAAGGCTTTCAGCCCTATGAAAAGACGCTTCACACTTCGGGTGGCAAGATCAACCTGCGCGCAGAACTTGACACAGCCGGTAAGGCAGTTCTGCAGCCCACGTCACTGCGTTGATCCGGCACCCGCGAACTGAAGGATATCTGGAGGTTCTGCTAAGAATGAGAACGGGAGGCCGCAGCCTCCCGTTCTCATTCCAAATCACTTCGCCTTACTTCACCGGCGTAGTCAGCGGCTTGCCTTTCTCCACGATGAAATTGACCACCAGCTTCACCGGCGTTGTCCCTTCGTTCGCCGCCCCATGAACTCTTCCTGCCGGAACGAAAAAGACTTCGCCTGCGCTCCGCTGGATCGTTGGCTGTCCTTCCTGGTAGAGCGTGATCGTGCCCTCAAGGACATAGGCGAGGAAGTCTCCCGGATGAGTATGCTTCGGCTCCCGCGCACCCGGAGCCAGTTCCGTGCGCACCAGCACGCCCTCATAACCCGGCACGCTGAGATCCTGCTTCTCCAAGACGGTTCGTCTGCGCGCCCGGCGTAGCCTGCTGAGCATCGGCCATAGACGTGAAGAATAGTGCAAGCAATCCCGCGAATACAACTCCGGCGCATTCTTGAGCGGCTCATCCCAACTCCTTATCACCGCTGGTAGATGGGAAACTCCCCCATCTCAGGATGCCGCACTCGAATCAGCTTCACTCGCCCGCAATCGTCATCCCCTCGATCCGCAGCGTCGGGCAGGCCACCGCGCCGCGCCACACCAGGTCGCTGCCGATCTCGGCCAGGTTGCTGAACATTTCGCCCAGGTTTCCCGCCACCGTGATCTCCTCCACCGGGTAAGCCAGCTCGCCGTTTTCAATCCACATTCCGCTCGCCCCGCGTGAGAAATCTCCGGTCACAAGGTTCACCCCAAAGCCCAGGAACTCGGTCACCAGCAATCCCTGCTTCACCCCGCAGATGATCTCCTCCTGCGATTTTTCTCCCGGCTGCAGATAGAAGTTGCCGTTGCCGATCCCCGGCGTTCCCGCCAGCCCGCGCGAGGCGTTGCCCGTAGTCGCCAGCCCCAGCTTTTTTGCCGTGTACGTGTTCAGCAGATAGCTCTTCAGCTCGCCGTTTTCAATCACCGTGGTGCGCCGCGTAGGCACGCCTTCACCATCAAACGGACGCGTGCCAAAGCCGCCCAGCAATCGTGCCATCGTCAAACACCGTCAGGTTGCTGCCGAAAGTCTTCTGCCCCAGCTTGCCCGCCAGGAACGATGCATGACGATAGATAGCATCGCCGTTGACGGCGTCGAAGATGTGATCCAGCAGCGCACCCGCCGTCTGCCGGTCAAAGACAATCGGAACCTTCTGCGTTTTGATCTTGCGCGCGCCCAGCCGCCGCAGCGTGCGCTCGGCGGCAATGCGTCCCACCTCTTCGGGAGACTCCAGCTTGGCCAGCGTGCGCGCCACCGAGTACCAGTAATCGCGCTGCATGTTGCCCGCCTCGTCGCTGGCAATCGGCACCGCCGAAATCGAGCAGTAAGACGAGCGGTACTCGCCGACAAAGCCATGCGAATTCGCCAGCACCTTATGCCCTACGCTGGCGTCAAAGCTTCCGCCGTCGCTGTTGGTCAGCCGCGCATCCACCGCCAGCGCGGCCTTCTCCGCGCGCCGCGCCTGCTCAATGCGCTCTTCGTTGGAGAGCGAGTACACATCGTCGTAATAAAGCCCCAGATCGCCCTCGATCTGTCCCAACTGCGCCGCCTGCTGGAATTCCCCCCATCGGATCTTCCGAGGTGATCTTCGCCAGCTCAATCGCTCCGCGTACGAGTTGCTCCACGCCCTCGGCAGAAAGATCGCTGGTCGAAGTGTTGGCTGCCCGCTGTCCCACAAACACCCGAACCCCCAGCGCGCGCGAGCCCGACTCCTTCAAGGTCTCCACTTCGCCCAGCCGCACCACGGTTGAAAACTCCGAGCCCTCGCTCACCACCGCCTCGGCGGCCGTCGCGCCCAGCTCCACCGCCCGCTTCACCACTCCCGCGGCCAGCTCGCGCAGCTCCACTTTTGCTGATGTCACTATGTTTCGCCATTACTCTGCGCTCCCAGTCCCGCCCACCGTCATGCGGTCAATCTTCAAGGTTGGAATGCCGACGCCGACCGGAACGCTCTGTCCGTCTTTGCCGCAGGTACCAATGCCTTCGTCGAGTTGCAGATCGTTGCCCACCATGCTCACCCGCGTCAGCACATCCGGCCCATTGCCGATCAGCGTTGCATCCTTCACCGGAGCCGTAATCTTGCCGTCCTCGATCAGGTAAGCTTCGCTGGCGGAGAAGACAAACTTGCCGTTGGTGATGTCCACCTGCCCGCCGGCAAAGTTCACCGCATAGAGCCCGCGCTGCACGCTCTTGATAATGTCTTCGGGCATCTCGTCGCCGGAGAGCATATAGGTGTTGGTCATACGCGGCATCGGAATGTGCTCGTAGCTTTCGCGGCGTCCGTTGCCGGTATTGGGCAGCCCCATCAGCCGCGCCGAAAGCTTGTCTGCCATGTAGCCCTTCAGAATGCCCTTCTCGATCAGCACCGTGTTGTTGGTGGCTGTTGCCCTCGTCGTCCACGTTCAGCGAGCCGCGCCGTTCGTTCAGCGTGCCATTGTCCACCACCGTGCATTTGTCGCTGGCGACCCGTTTGCCCAGCAATCCGGAGAACGCCGAAGTCTTTTTGCGGTTGAAGTCCGCCTCCAGTCCGTGGCCGATTGCTTCATGCAGCAGCACTCCCGGCCAGCCCGGCCCCAGCACCACTTCCATCTCGCCCGCCGGACACGAGACCGCAGTCAACTGCAGAATCGCCTGCCGCGCAGCTTCGGTTGCAAAGTGCTCCGGCGTCTTCTCGGTCAGGAAAATCTCGAACTTGTTGCGTCCGCCTCCGCCCGATGTTCCTTTCGCGCTGAGCTCGCCATCGCGCGCAATCACGAACACGCTCATTCGCGACAGCGGCTGCACGTCTTCGGCAAACGTGCCGTCGGAGCCGATCACCAGGATGCGGCGAAGCTCGTCGGCATATCCGGCGCGGACCTCTTTAATGCGCGGATCGTAAGCCGCGCGCGGCTTTGTCGGCGCGGAAGACCAGCTCCACCTTCTTCGACAGTTCGGCGTCTGAGGCCGCATTGGTCACCGGATAAAGACTCGGCCGGGCCTTTGTCTTCAAGCTCACCACCGGAGTCTTCGCCGGACCGGAGGCGATCAGCGCCGCCGTGCGTGCCGCATGCAGAATCTTTTCCGGCGCAAGATCGTCGGTGTAGGCATAGCCTGTCCGCTCGCCGGTCACCACACGTACGCCGCATCCCGCGCTGATGCCCTGCGAGGCTGACTTCACCATCGACTCGTCAACCGAGAGCGACGTCGAAGTCAGATACTCAAAATAAAGGTCGGCATATTCGCCGCCCGCCCCCAGCGCCGCGCCCAGATACTTCTCCAGGTCGCGCTCGCTGAGTCCATACTTCTCAAAGAAAAACCGCTTGTCCATAGGTTTGTTCACAACTAAGATTTGTTCACAACTGATTGGATGCCCTTCGCACCGTTTGGTATCAGAGCCAAAGCCAAAGCCCAGATTATAGAGGCTCGCAGAAACCAGTGCCGCGAAATGCTGCGCGGACCGCAGATGGAGATAGATTCCCTCTTCACCTCTGGATAGTGCTAATCTCCGCAGCGTAGTCCGATTCGCTGCTCTTACCGGGGTTCCTGCGGGATGGACTGGGCGTCACGGAGATAGCCAGCTCTCATCATAGATAGGGGGGTGCTGAGACCCACCCGAAGGGGGAATACTGATGAAATCGTGGATTCCAAGAATTGTCTTTGCTTCGGTTTTGCTTTTTATCGGTTACATCTGGGGCCATGGCCCCATTGCGGTGGTTCACGCGCAGCATGTAAGTCACATAAATATTCCAAGGGCCTGGGGAGCTGTCATAGGAACGATGAACGGTGTACTCGTACTTCAGGACAGTGAGGGTACGATTCGCCTTGTCGCTGCGCATACGGGGCAGCTAGGAGAGGTGGTGACTCGAAACTAGAATCAGGGCCTCAGTCCATCAGGAAGCGAGTGGACGCAAGCGTTGCCGTCGGCGAAAAAATGCTTAAACGTTCGCCATCTCCGGCAGCGCCACGGACTCGCCCAGGGTCGCCAGCTCCCACGATGACGGGTCGCGCATCAGCCGGCTGACCAGCGCGGTGTGCATGGCATGTCCGGCGCGGTCGGCCACCACGCGTCCCAGCACCTGGTGCCCGATCAGCGAGAGATCGCCGATCAGGTCCAGCACCTTGTGCCGCACAAATTCGTTGGCAAAGCGCAGCGGCCCGTTCTTGATTCCTTCGCTGGTGAGCACGATGGCGTTTTCCTCGCTGGCGCCGCGAATCAGCCCCATGTTGCGCAGGGCTTCCACTTCGTTGCAGGAATCCGAAGGTGCGCGCCGGTGCAATGTCGCGTGGCATAATCGCCGCGTGATAGATCGACACATATCGATTCAGTTCGCCGATCAGCGGATGCGGGAAGTTGATGGTGTAGCAGACCGAGAAGCTCTCCGCCGGATAGACGCCAATGAATTTTCCGCCTTCGCGCACCTCCACCGCCTTGAGCACGCGCAGATACTGGCGCAACCGCTTCTGCCGCCGCAGGCCCACCCGCTGCACCATCTCCACGATGGGCAGCGCGCTGCCATCCAGGATCGGCAGCTCCAGGTTGTCCAGCTCCACGATGGCGTTGTCCAACCCCATGCCTACAAAGGCCGAAAGCACGTGCTCGGTGGTGGAGATCAGCACGCCTTTTTTCATCAGGCTGGTGGCATAGCTCACCTTGGCAACGTTGCGCCCGGTAGCCTCCACCTGGAAGTCGTCAAGATCGGTGCGGCGGAAGACAATGCCCGAGCCCGGCGAGGCGGGCACAATGCGCATCTGCACCGGAACGCCGCTGTGAAGGCCGATGCCGGAACATTCCACCGCCGCCCGGATTGTTTGTTCGAATCTCAACGAGTGGCCCTGTAACCCACGAGTATCATTTCAGGTTACAGCCATTCTGAAAATAACGGTTGTGGGATTTTTACCACACTCCGTGTCTTTCTGATGACAATTCCTCTGCTTTTGAGACTCCCGGTGCCGCAGATGACTGACCACTTCGCAATCTGAGCTACTCGGAGTTGGCTGCGATGCTTCGAGAGACTCGGCGTGGTAGCGTGCGGGGCAGCCTTACTTACTTCTTCGTCCTTTGGGTTGTACGTCTCTGGATTGTAAGTCACCTTGGCGTCGAAGAATCCGGGCTCGAACGTTGTGTTGTACTCGATGTGAGTCAGAAAGACTCTGGCCGATGATTTCGCCATCGCGCTTGTTGGTGATCGTGTAGGGCTTTCAATTCCCTGCACCTTGCGGTAGTTGCCATAAATTGTCTCGTCCTCAACCTTGTACTTGTCGGCATCGCGCCAGGTGAAGCGCTTGTTGATCGGCAGGTGGGTGTGGATCTCGATGCCAATGCTGAGTTCGTCGTTGTCCTTGTTCAGAATCGCTACCACATCCACCAGCTGCTGGTCGGCCACGGTTTGGCCGTTGTATAACAGCATCGTCTTGTGGATCCTTCAGCCACTCGCGCATCACCACCTCCAGCGAGTGCTGGCGGCGGCGAACACCTCCTTCACCATCTTGTCTTCTTCGGTAGCCGTGCCTTTATAGGTTTTCTCGTAACCCTTGTCGCCGCTGTAGATGTAAACTACGTCGCGCTGCTTGGTCAGTTCGCGCCGCTCCTTATCTGGATACTCATAGTAGCGCCAGAAGAGCGTGCCCGCCGAGGTTGGCTTTCCGTGGAAGAAGCTGTAGCTGCGGCCCTGCTGCTCGATGTTCTTGTAAGTAAGCCAGGCCTTGCCGCCGAGCGCGTCGATCATCTGGTCGAGCAACTGCTGCGCTTTCTGCGTGGTGGGATCTTCGCGGAGTGGAAGCCGGTCGCAGCGGCGCGGCAGCCGCACTTGGCGCGGCTGCCGGGGCTCAGCAGTTGCTCTGGGCCATGGCGCAGCGCGCAGCTCATCAGCAACACCAGAAGCACTCTCTTCATCGCTCGTTCATCCTCTGGCAATCGCGACGTGCCTTGTCATCGCTAGCCCGCCAGCACTGCGCCGCCGTTCACGTTGAAGACCTCGCCGGTGATAAAGCCGGCAAACGGCGTGCATAAGAAAACGATTGGTGCGGCGATCTCCTCGGGTCGGCCGATGCGGCCCATCGGAATCTGGCCGATGATCTTCTGCTGCATCTCCGGCTCGGCCATCACTGGCGCGGACATATCGGTGGCCACCCATCCGGGAGCCACGCAGTTTACATAGATGCGGTCGCGCGCCAGCTCGGTGGAGAGTCCTTTGACCATGCTGATGATGGCGCCCTTGGTGGCCGCGTAGTCGCAGTGAAAGGCTTCGCCGCGCTGCGCCGCCGTGGAGCTGACCATCACGATGTGGCCGCCGCGCTGCGGTGCTTCATCGCCTTGACGGCGGATTTCACCAGTAAAAATGCGCTGTCCAGATTGATGGCCATGGTGGAGCGCCACTGCTCGTCACTCAATTCATCGACGGGCGATCCTGCGGCGCCCAGATGCCATGGTTGACGACGAGGATGTCGAGGTGGCCGAAACGGGAGCGGCTTCTTCCACCAGCATCTCTTCGGCGCCTTCGCCGATGAGGTCGCTTTGCACGGCCGCGGTGCGATCGGCGCCGCAGTCGATGACCAGGCTTTTCCGCGGCTTCCTCCGACTTCTGATAGTTGAACAGCACGCTCGCGCCAGCCTGCGGCGAAGCAGACGTACGCAGGCTGCGCCGATTCCGCGCGAGCCTCCGGTGACGAGCGCAACTTTGCCGCTGAGATCCAGTGCGAGAGCTCATAATTTTCCCCGTGAGCGTTCTCCGCGTTGTTGCTGAAATTTTTCCCAAGCCACATCTTAGAACGGAGAAGGCGTTCCGGACAGCAACGATTGGCAAATTGGATAATCGTTTCCCGAGCTGTGTTGGTAAAGAAGGCAATGGTTTCACGGTCCGCAACGATTGCCTGTTCAGTTACTGTGTGCCCTCCAACGATTCACTAATGGTCAATCCTTACGTTTTCAAAGTCGGGTGAGCGGAGGGCGAGGCGCTGATGCCAGGCGCGTGCCTCGGCCACCAGCTTTTCAAAAATGTGACGCGACACTTCGTTTTTATCGAAGGTTCGCTCGGGATGCCACTGCACGCCGAGAACCCAGTGTCCCGCAGCGGTTCCCTCAACGGCTTCGATGATTCCATCTTGCGGAGAGCGGGCTACGACCCGCAGCGCATCGCCGGGCGTGGCCACCGCTTGGTGATGGCTGGAGTTGACGGTGAGGTGCTCGCCGGCGATGGCCGCGAGCGCCGAATCCGGTGCGACCTCTGCGGCGTGCTGGATGACCTCGGCGCGCGGCGCGCCGGGAGTGCGCTCGTGCTGCACCTGCGACTCGATGTGTTGGACGAGGGTTCCGTTGCGCCAGACGTTGAGCGACTGGGTGCCGTAACAGATGGAGAGGATGGGCTTGCGCATGTTGTGCGCGTCCTGCAGGAGCAGCTCATCGATGTTGTCGCGCGCCGGATCGGGCGGGTTGGTGCGGGGATGCGGCGTCTCGCCGTACTTCTGCGGATCGACATCGGCGGGCGAGCCGGGGAGCAGGATGCCGTCGCAGGATTTGGCAAGCTGCGCGGCTTCACGGTTGGAGAGGTTGAGGGCGATCACGACAGGCTCGCCGCCCGCGCTGGCGACCGAGTTGACATACTCAGGCAGAGCGCGCGTGGAGTACTCAGGGTCGGAGTTGGGAACGGGAATAGCGATGCGCGGCTTCATGAGGTAGATGATAACGCCGGGCGTTCCACTACGCACTATCCAGCTTAACCCTCCAACTTCTTGACCAAGAGATATTCGTGAGCTTTGCCTAACATGGCTGCCGCCAACCTTGTGAAAGCAATGTCTTCCGCAGGCTCAGTATAGGTTCCCGCTTCCGCGTCCTTCTGCGAAGCTAGCATGAAGGCAGCAGCGTCATAAACATTTTCTAGAACCACCTTGCGGCAGAACGTCTCGTAGCGTGCTCATTGGTTTGCTTTTTGCAACGTAAGAGGAGTCCCTGAATTCTGGCCGAATAGGGAAGTGATCCTCCGATACCCGGACTGGGCTGTGGCAACCGTCGCAGTCCTCGAGCAGAAGGAAATACCCTACGAAAGGGCTCGTCGTTCCAAACTTCTGCTTGGCGTATGCGGTGCGGACGTCTGCTGCGTTCCCCAGCCCTTCTTCTACGCGGTTGTTGTAGTTGTTTCCGAAAGATGGCCCAACCTGCGATTTCAACTCCACCGCAATCCAAAGCTGCCCATCTGCGATTACCAACAAATCCCAATCCTTCGTCGGGCGATAGAAGCCGGGAATTATGTGACAACTCTTGCCGAAATAGATGTCCTTGCAGTCTATGCCCTCTTCAACCAGCAAATCGCAGAGAAGCTGAGCGAAACCGTCTAGCTGTTTTCCACCTGTAACGGACGAGCGCTGTCCTGCATCTTTATTCCCACTGAGGCCCTGCTTATCGCCCTGGGTGTTACGGGTATGCCAGTAGTGCCTGACTGATTCACGAAGTCTCGCCGGAATATCGATCTTCTTGCCTGTCATTCGTCAAAATCCCAATGGATCGCGATAGTAGTGTTTGCGAATAATTGCGAAGTCTCGTTAGCAACCCTTCGATGTGCCAGTTCAAAGTAGTGCGGGTCAACCTCTATTCCGATACTGTTGCGACCCCAGTTTGCAGCCGCTAAGCTTGTTGTCCCAGTCCCTAGAAATGGGTCGAGTACCGTATCCCCGACGAAGCTGAACATTCTAACGAGGCGCTCAGCCAGTTCCAGAGGATAGGGGGCGGGATGTTGCCGGGTCGAAGCCCCGGTCACGCCCGTCCATATTTGCTGAAACCACCTCTGATAATTTTGGGTTGAAATGACGCTCAATACCCTGGTAGCCACCGAGGGACTTCGGTATCCGCCGTGCTTCCGCAGCATGAGAATGAATTCAACATCGTTCTTGATCACCGCATTAGGCTCGTAAGGTTTCCCGAGAAACCCGGAGCCATTCTCGACCTCATATGCCGCGTTGGAAATTTTGTGCCAGATTATCGGCGCGAGATTATCGAATCCGATTTTGGAGCAACGAACCTGAATAGAAGAGTGGAGCGGCACAACGGTATGCCGGCCACCATTCTTACGCCGGGATAGGCATACGTCCCCGACCACGCACACCAATCTGCCACCGGGCGCGAGCAAGCGATAGCAGTGCTGCCATACCTTGTCCAATCCGTCCAAGAATTCCACATAATCTTCGACGTGTCCAAGCTGTCCCTCGCTGTCCCGATATTCCTTCAGCGTCCAATATGGAGGCGAAGTAACGACCAAATGTACAGAATCATCCGGTATGCCATGAATGTTACGCGAGTCCATTCGGTACAGGTCATGCCGCGTCGGAATCCGCTTAACCGCGTTCTCAATCAGCGCGATGGCAAAAGGGTCCTTGGCGATCTTCGGCAAGCCAGTTTGGGAATTATCCCCGACCTGAATTTCTGCGGGAACGTAGGATGTAAGATTTCCCTCTGCGCAAGGTTCCAACTGCATATTCTTCGCTGCTCCGAGACATCCAGCATACCCACTCCGCGCTTGAAGGGAAAGTTTATTGCGCTCGACTGCGTACTAAGCGTTACTGGATCAGCCTGACGGGTCGGATTTGGGAACGGGAATAGCGATGCGCGGCTTCATGAGTAAATGCGGTTCCTTCCGTTTTAGCTCCCCTAGGTCTCTTAGAGTCACATTCCTGAACTCTGCTTTTCGAGGTTGTGACATTTGTAACATCGAAGCGGTATTGCGTAAATCTTCAAGAACCGCCGTGTCGTGCTTCTCCATTCGGAATTTAACTGAACTGTGACCACGGCAAGCAGGAAATCACGACAGGGTCTCACGAAGCTCGCGCTCCGGCCAGAAATACAAAATCGGAATCAAGCCGAAGATCGCGAACGACCAATAGACGGAGACAAATGCCAATCCCGCCGCGATTGCATACAAGAGCACTGAAAAAGTAGCTTTCCAATTAAGCCGCCTGTACCGCACTTGCCGGAGGCTGTCCTCAGTATCTTGATTAGCCAGGACGATTTGCAGCAGCAAAAAAGCGAAGGACACCAACGCCAGCACTGCGCCGTAAGCTGCGACTGCCAGCGGTGCGCCGCAATTCTGGCCCATAAAGGCAGTGACGAACGGAATCAGCGACATCCAAAACAGGAGATTATTGTTGCTCCAGAGCAAGGGCGCATCGGCCCGTTTCGCCGTATCTAAAAAATGGTGGTGGTTGACCCACATGATCGCAACCACGAGGAAACTTAGGCCGTACACCAAAAGCGATGGCAACAATGCCGCCGCCGCCGCGACAGTCATCTCGTGTGGGACCTTCAGTTCCAACACCATAATCGTGATGATCACCGCGATAACGCCGTCACTGAACGCTTCAATCCGGTTCGTTTTCATTCGAGATCCTCAGCCATTGCACTAATGAGCTTGTCTGCCTGAGCCTGTTACTAACGATTTTGTCTGGATTGGCAGAGCGACATAGCGACATATGGTAACGCGGGAGAGGCGCGGAGCAAAAGCATTGAGCAGAGTTGCGACCGCTGTGACAGTAGAGGATGGAATAGCATAGCGGTGCGGTGGTGCGCGCAGGAGGAGAACGATGGCGGAGCAGGTTTGGGATAGCTTTGCGAGGTTGAACGCGGGCGAGCGCTTCAAGAAGCAGTCTGCGGAGATGGGCGCGGCGGTGACTGAGGCGATTGTTGAGGCAGCCAAAGTAGAGGGGCTGGCGGGAACGGGCCGAGGGAGCTTCGCAGCCGGGTACGCGGCAACAGACGCCGCTCCGGCCGCGGGCGCTCGGGTGCTGGACATTGCGTGCGGCTCGGGCGAGCCTTCGATCTCGATTGCAGCACTGCTCAGGGGAACGGGCGAGGTGATTGGCGCGGACATGGCGGTGGCGCCGCTGGAGGTTGCGCGCGAGCGGGCACTCAAGCGCGGACTGGACAATGTGGAGTTCGTGCAGGCGGATGTTCATGCCATGCCGTTTGCGGATGAGAGCTTTGACCGGGTGACGAGCCGACTGGGGGTAATGTTTTTTGGCGATGTGGCGAAGGCACTGGCGGAGATGCATCGGGTGCTGAAGCCGGGAGGGCGAGTCGCTCTGCTGGCGTGGGGCGCGATGGAGCAGCTCTACTTTGAGTTGACGATTGGGACGGTGCGCAAGATAAGGCCGGGTCTGGAGGTTCCCGAGGCAGCGCGGCAGATGTTCAAGTTCGGAGTGCCGGGGACGCTGAGCTCGGGGCTCAGTGCGGCTGGTTTTGTGGATATAGAGGAAGGTGTGCATAGGCTGCGCTGGGATTGGCATGGGACTCCGGAAGAGATGTGGGAGTACTTCCGGGGAGTGACAGTTCCGTTCCGCGCGCTGCTGGAGAAAGTGAAGGACGATGCCGAGGTGGACCGGGCGGTGCTCGCGGCGCTCGGCGAATGCTTCGACGGTGAGTATGTGAGGATGGAGGCGCAGATGGTGATTGCGACGGGAGTGAAGGCGTAGAAGTTCCGAGGAGGTAAGTACGAATGCCTGAAGCTGTTCGCTTTCTCGCCCTCGCCGTTGTGGCATTTGTTGCTGCGACGCTGGCCGCCGTGACCGGTTTCGGAGGGGCCGCGGTGCTGCTGCCTATGCTGGTGTTTGTCTTCGGAGTACGCGAGGCCATTCCTATCCTTACGGTCGCGCAACTGATTGGAAACGGCAGCCGAGTATGGTTCAACCGGCGTGAGCTGGATTGGAGGGTGGTAGCGTGGTTCGCTCTGGGCGGAGTGCCGATGGCGATTCTTGGCGGATTGCTGTTTGCCCGTGCTCCGCTGGCGGCGCTGACCAGGGTGCTGGGCGCGTTCCTGATCCTGATTGTGGTATGGCGCCACATACCGCACGGCAACAAGTGGCATCCGCCGCTGCAATCGTTCGCGGTAATCGGCGCTGTTTCGAGTTTTCTATCGGCATTGCTGGGAAGCGTGGGGCCGCTGATGGCTCCTTTTTTCTGGCGTACGGCCTGGTAAAAGGCGCATACATCGGGACAGAAGCTCTCTCAACTGTGGTGATGCACGTTGCCAAACTGATTGCGTATCGACAATCGGCCATCCTCCCCTTGCATGCCGTGTTAGCTGGTTTGGCTCTCGGTCCAATCATGGTGGGCGGCTCGTTCGCCGGTAAGAGGATCGTGGACCGAATATCGGAGCGAGTCTTTGTTGCCGTCATCGAACTCACACTACTCGCGGCGGGAGGACTCTTCCTATTGAAGGGATGAGCGGGATGTTGGGTATGCGTTCTGAACTTTGCGGAAACTTAGCGATCCAAGCAGGCGCTAGATAGCGGTGTTTTCCGGCTGGGCGACGGGGGCCGGTGCGGGCCTGGGCGTGGTGGAGTGGGCGGCGAGGAGTTCGCTCATGGCCTGGTGGACGCGGGCGGAGAGCGCTTCCATGTCACGCGGACTGAGGCCGGTGGTGGGGATGGGGTCGCCGACGATGAGACGGAAGGGCGTGGGGTGGATGACGTAGGAATTCATCGGCAGGGCCTCAAAGGCTCCGAGGATGGCCATGGGGACGATGGGAACCTGGGCTTTGATGGCGAGATAAAAGGTTCCGCCGAGGAAGGGTTGAAGGTTGCCGTCTTCGCTGCGTCCGCCTTCGGGAAAGACGACGAGAGACATTCCATCTTTCACGGTTTGGGCGGCGGCAGAGAGTGAGCGCAGAGAGTGGCGGGCGTCGGTGCGGTCGATGGGGATTTGGCCGGAGCGCTTGAGATGCCAGCCGAGAAAGGGCAGGCGGAAGAGCTCGAGCTTGGCCAGAATCCGGAACTGGAAGGGCAGGCCGACGTAGAGCACGGGAATGTCCAGGGCCGAGGAATGGTTGGCGGCGTAGATGGCGGGCTGGGCGAGGTCGACGCGATCGAGTCCCACGACGGCGAGGGGCGCAGATGAGGTGCGCAGGATGAGCCAGGACCAGAGACGCGCGAAGTTGTGCTGGATGCGTCCGGAGCGGTCAAAGAACGAACTGAGCAGCGAGAGCGTGCCGAGCACCACGGTGTAGAGGTAAATGAGCGGGTTGCGCACCAGGTAGGAGGCAAGACGGGTGGAGAGCCTGGTTGGCGGGTGCGAGCTCATAGGGACAGGATAAATCAGGTTTCAAGGTTTCACAGGTTTCAAAGTTTCGGGGGCAAGAGCAAGAACATATTGAGAGCGCCCGTCGTGCTGTTTCCACATTCGCCAAAAAAGAAAGGCGGATGTGGGCCACCTTTGAATGCTGCTGCAGCGCGCCGGTCACGGGGTTTCAAGGTCTAGCAGCCGTGTGCAGTCAGGCGCGGGGTCGGTCGTGTACGCGGCAACGGACGCCGCTCCGGTCGCGGACGCAAGGTTAGCCGGTGATGCGCTTGAAATCCTTTTTGAAAGCTGGGTCATTGGAGTTTTGCGGGGCGGCGGCGCGGAGTTCGGCGGCCGCGTCGGCCATCCGGCCCTGCTTTTCCAGGACCAAAGCGAGCTTCCAGTGGGCGGTGGAATGGGTGGGTGCGCCGATCTCGGGCTCGTGGGTGAGGTATTGGCGTAGGTAGCGCTCAGCCCGGGGCAGGTCGGCGCTCGATTCTAGCAGGGCCACGGCGGCGGAAAACAGCGGCGCGGGATTGTCTGGAACGTGGCGCTGGGCCTCGGCCAGAGCAGTGTCAAGATCGCTCCAGCGCTGCTGATGGGCAAGGGCGGCGGCGAGATAGGTATAACATGCAGCGCGATTAGGGTCGGCTAGGATGCCGATGCGGGCAAAGTGTTCGGCCTCGGCGTAACGGCCTCGGCCGTCAGCGACGAGGATGGAGAGGAGGTCGCTGATGGCGCGATAGAGGTGCGGGTTGAGCTGCACGGCGCGGCGCAGGAAGGCTTCCATTTCAGCCGGCGGACGCTTCTGCATCTGGAGGAGCATGGCTTCGGAGAGAGCTCCCTCGGCCTGGCTGATGGCGTAAATCTGCTGGAGGGTTTCGCGGGCCTTGGATTTGGAGCCGCCGACGAGAATGGGCGCCTGTTCGTAGAGTCCCATGGATTCCTTGAGGCAGCGGACGTTGCGGGGGTCGAGCTGAAGCGCGAGATCAAGCTCATGACGCATCTGACGGGCGGCCTGGATTCCGCCACCCAGTATGCCAAGCTTGAGAGCCTGGTCGCCGAGAACGTCGGCGAGTTGGCAATGAGAGTCGCTGCTGCTGGGCGCGGCTTCGGTGGCGCGGCGGCCGAATTCTACGGCGCGGTCAAAGTCGCCGGAGGCATCGGAGACGGCGGACATCCAGGAAAGAGCCTCCGCGTCATTGGGGTTGCGACTGAGGCGCTCCTGGGCAACTGCGGAAAGCTGGCGGAAGTGTCCCTGATCGAAGAGAGTTTTGCCGTCGGCCGAGAAGGCGAGGGTGGAGGTAAGGACAAAAAGAACGAATAAGAGCCAGGCGCGTGATGGGAGGGAAGAAAACATAGAAAGCAGAACCAGACCTCATGGGAGGTCTCGCACGGGCACGAGTCGGCGAATGCGAACGATCATGGTGCGGCGAACGGTGGCACCGTTTACAATCGTGCAAGAACCGGAGACGAGTCGGCGGGGGCATTCCGCAGCATGTTCCGGCGAGCCGCTCCGGGAGGCCCGGGAGACTTCTGTATTAATAGGAGATTAACAGAAAATGATGGCGGATGCCCGTAAAGGATTGATCATTGTGAACACCGGGCCGGGAAAAGGCAAGACTACGGCGGCCATGGGAACGGCGCTGCGAGCAGTGGGCAGCGGGCTTAAGGTGTTGATGTTGCAGTTTCTGAAAGGCTCCTGGCACTATGGCGAACTGGATGCTGTCAAAGCATTTGGCGATAACTTTGTGATGAAGCAGATGGGGCGCGGCTTTGTGAAGGTCGGGCGGGCGGAGACGGATCCGGAAGATATCCGGCTGGTGGAAGAGTGCTGGAAGGAATCGGAAGAGGCGATCCTTTCCGGAGCTTGGGATTTGGTGGTGCTCGACGAGATTAATTACGCGATTACATATAAGATGCTGGACCCGGCGAAGGTCGTCGAGGTGCTGAAGCGCAAGCCGGAGATGGTGCATGTGATCTTGACGGGACGGAACGCGCACCCGACAATCGTGGAACTGGCCGACACGGTTACGGAGATGCGCGAGGTGAAACATGCGTATCAGAAGGGGATCGAGGCACAGCGGGGGATTGAGTATTAGGCAATTGGGGCATTGACGATTGACGAATTGAAGGGCGAGAGTCAAAGTCCCCACTCAAGCCGACAGAGGGCTTGAATGGGCCACCGCCCGCCAATTGTAGGTAGTGCGGATTTACTTATCGATTTGAGAGACGTGTATGAGCTGGTTTAAGCGGGAATCGCAGGAGCTGGATACGAGCGGCGAGAAGAAGATGCGCTCGGAAGGGCTCTGGGTGAAGTGCGACCAGTGCCGGGAGATTATCTGGAAGAAAGATCTGGAGGCAAATTTCCATGTCTGTCCGAAGTGCGACAAGCACCTGCGGATCGATACGCGAACGCGGCTGGGATACCTGTTCGACGACGGCGTGTACACGGAGGAAGACGGCAACCTGGTGACGACCGACCCGCTGGAGTTTACGGATCTGAAGCCCTACAAGGGACGGGTGAAGGCGGCACAGAAGGCGACCGGACGCAAGGACGCAATTGTCAACGTGCGCGGCAAGATCTGCGGGCGTGAGGTGATTGTTTCGGCGATGGAGTATGGGTTTATTGGCGGCAGCATGGGAGCCGTGGTGGGCGAGACGATTACGCGCGCGGTGGAGAAAGCTCTGCGGGATCGCGTGCCGCTGGTGATTATTTCGGCGACGGGCGGAGCGCGGATGATGGAAGGCACGATTGCGCTGATGACGATGGCAAAGATTTCGGCGGCCCTGGGACGGCTGGACGACGCGAAGATTCCTTATATCAGCGTGCTGACCGATCCGACGACGGGCGGGGTGACGGCAAGCTTCGCGATGCTGGGCGATCTGAATATCGCCGAACCGGGAGCGCTGATCGGCTTTGCGGGGCCGCGGGTGATCGAGCAGACGATACGGCAGAAGCTGCCGGAGGGCTTCCAGCGCAGCGAGTTTCTGGTGGAAAAAGGTTTCCTGGACGCAGTGGTGCACCGGCGCGATATGAAGAGCTATCTGGGGCGGGCGCTGGACTGGATGGCGGCGTGAGGGGCAGGTTTCAAGGTTTCAGGGTTTCAAAGTTTCAAGGTTGAACGGCAAGAACAAAGGCAAGGGCGAGAACAAAAGGCAACCACCCCAATCGAGCCCACGACGGGCTTTGAATAGCAACTCGGTAGTTTCAGAGTTGAACGTACTCCTAACATTCGTCGAAGGAAGGCGGATGTAGGCCATCCGGTGACTGTAACCCATTGCATAATAGTAGGTTAGCGCGAGCGGCGAAGGCGGCCGGCGTGCTATAATGTTCTGTGCTTCTCAGTGCTTAATTTCCCACAATGCAAAGGCTTTGCGGCGGGCAGTAGCCGGGCTCCGGTGGGGCTGTGCGAAGCGAGAGAAGTGAGCAGGAATTGCTGTTGAAGGATGGATATTGCTTCCCACCTTATCGCCGCAAAAGGCGCGGCGCGAAGGTGGGTCACCCGAAGTTCGAATAGCTGCGGAAGAACACAAGCCCCACTCAAGCCAAAAACGGGCTTGAATGGGCAGCCGAGAGGCATGGGCAAAGGCAAAAATTCTTCAGCGTGCTGGAAGGTATTTAGGACTACATGGCAGACGAGACGAATAATCCAAGGCTTCCGCTGGAAGGCGGCGGAGGACCACCCCAGAACATACAGCCGATCAATATTGAAGAGGAGATGCGGCGTTCGTATCTCGACTATTCGATGTCGGTCATCATCGGGCGCGCGCTGCCCGACATCCGCGACGGATTGAAGCCGGTACACCGGCGCATTCTGTATGCGATGCACGACATGGGGCTGCTGCACAATCGCAAGCACGTGAAGTGCGCCAAGGTGGTGGGCGAAGTTCTGGGCAAGTATCACCCGCACGGCGACAGCTCGGTGTATGACGCAACGGTGCGCATGGCGCAGGACTTTTCACTGCGCTACCGGCTGGTGGATGGACAAGGCAACTTCGGCTCGGTGGACGGCGATCCTCCGGCGGCCTACCGCTACACGGAAGCGCGGCTGACGGCGATTGCATCCGAGTTGCTGGCCGACATCGACAAGGACACGGTGGATTTTGTCGCCAACTTCGACGACTCCACGGTGGAACCGACGGTGCTGCCTTCGCGGATTCCGACGCTGCTGATCAACGGCTCGAACGGTATTGCCGTGGGCATGGCCACCAACATTCCTCCGCACAACCTGACTGAGATTGTAAAGGCTTCAATTCTGCTGGTGGAAAAACCGCAGACGCAGTTGGAAGAGATCCTGAAAATTGTGCAGGGGCCGGACTTCCCTACCGCAGGGTTCATCCACGGTCGCAAGGGATTGTACGAGGCCTACCGGACGGGACGCGGACGCTTTGTGATGCGGGCCAAGGTCGCCATCGAGCACATGACGAAAGAGAAAGACGCGATCATCGTCACCGAAATTCCGTACCAGGTGAACAAGGCACGGTTGATCGAACGCATCGCCGACCTGGTGAACGAAAAGACGATTGAAGAGATCAGCGACATCCGGGACGAGAGCGACCGCGACGGCATGCGGATCGTGATCGAACTGAAGCGGGGCTCGCAGCCGGAGATTGTGCTGAACCAGCTTTACAAGCACACGTCGATGCAGGAGAGCTTCAGCATGATCTTTCTGGCCGTGGTCAACGGCCAGCCGCGCGAGATGGGACTGGTGCAGGCGATCCAGTACTTCATCGAGCACCGCGTGGATGTGATCCGCAGGCGTACGGCGTTTTTGCTGCAGAAGGCGAAGGACCGGGCACATATTCTTGAGGGCTACCAGAAGGCTCTGGATTACCTCGACCATGTGATTGCGATCATCCGCAGCAGCCAGAACCGGACGGAAGCGCGCGACAACCTGGTGGCGTACTTCGGCGGGAAAAAGATCACGATCAATCTGACGGGACGAATGCCAGAGGCCGATCCGGAGAATCCGTTCAGCAGCAAACAGGCCGATGCGATTCTGGAACTGCAACTGCACCGGCTGACGCGGCTCTCGATCGACGAGATTGTGAGTGAGCTGACGGAACAGCGCGAGCGGATTGCCGAATACGAAGGGATTCTGGGCTCGGAGAAGAAGCTGCGCGCGGTGATTGTGCAGGAGCTGAAGCAGATTCTTGAGACTTACGGCGGAGAGAAGCGCGATGCGCGGCGCACCATCATCCAGGACGAGGTGACGGAGCTGCAACTGGAAGACCTGATCGCCGACGAGCAGGTGGCGGTTACGGTGAGCCATGCGGGCTACCTGAAGCGGACCAATGTTTCGATCTACCGGCAGCAGCGGCGGGGCGGGACGGGGCGCAAGGGGATGAGCACACGCGAAGAAGATTTCGTGGAGCATCTGATCGCGGCCACTACGCATAACTATATATTGATATTTACGAATACAGGCCGGGTGTACTGGCTGAAGGTGTATGAGATTCCGGACGTGAGCGCGGCGGGCAAGGGCAAGCATATCGGCAACCTGGTGAGTTTGCAGCCGGGCGAGTCGGTGCGGGCCTTCCTGTGCGTGAAGGACCTGGAAGAGGAAGGCAAGTACATCTTTTTTGCGACGCGCAAGGGGACGGTAAAAAAGACTCCGTTGAAGGACTTCTCGAACGTGATGTCACGGGGCATTATCGCCATCGGCATTGACACGGACGACGAACTGGTGTCAGCCCAGGTGACCGACGGACAGCAGTACATTCTGCTGGCGACACATTTGGGGATGGCCGTGCGCTTTGACGAAGAAGACGTGCGCTCGATGGGGCGTCCGGCGTACGGGGTGCGCGGCATGAACCTGGCGGATAAGGATTACATCGTGGGCATGGTGGTGACTCCGAAGAACGCGACGCCAGGCGCCGAACACAAGACACGCAGGAAGAATCGCACGGATGAGAGCGGCGAGCTGATGCCGAACCTGATCCTGACGGTTTCGGAAAACGGCTACGGCAAACGCACTCCGGTGGATGATTATCGGCTGACCGGACGCGGCGCCAAGGGCGTGATCAACCTGAAGACAACGGCGAAAAACGGCAAGGTGGTGGCGATTCTGCTGGTGAGCGAGGAGAGCCAGGCGATGCTGATCAGCCAGTTCGGCAAGATCATCCGCCTGGGCACGGATAAAATTCGCGAGACAGGAAGAGCAACCCAGGGAGTGAAGCTGTTGCAGCTTGAGGACGATGACCGGGTGGCTGCGGCCGTGGTGCTGCCCAAGGAAGAGACGAACGGGAACGGCAACGGCGACGAACCGAGCCTGCTGGAATAAAGAAGGCTTGCGGATCGCCGGGAATGCAACAAAGGAGCGCTAAGGCTTAGCGACGGGTACGGGCCAACGGATGGCCCTCCGGTTGCCAAGCCTTGCGCTCCCTTGTTTGCTTTATGAGGGTTTTGATATTATCTCCGGCGCTTGCGGATGGAGGCGGACGATGCGGAAGATTTTGGCATTGCTGGTGGTGATGGTGGCAGCGGCTTCAGCGCAGCAATTTCGGGTGCTGCCGGATACGCCGGCGTGGAAGAGCTTGCAGACGCTAGTGGGCAAGTGGGACGGAACGGTGATGGAAGAGGGGAAGCTTCATGCGACTCATGTGGAAGTGAGGATGACAGGCGGAGGCTCGGCGCTGCTGCACTGGATTGGCGACGCACTACTGCGCGGCGCACAATCAGCCGCGGATGAAGCTGATATCGGCCACTCCGGCGCGACTGGTGTTTGAGTTCAAGGACGGAACCAACATAGGGCCGAACGATGGACATATGGCAGGGCTGGCCATCGTCTTGATCGACGCCAACCATCACGACGAAGAGTGGAGCTGGGTACAAAACGGCAAGCGAAGCACAACAGTCTTCCACTATGCGAGGGTAGTGGCACAATAAGAGCGGCAGCGCGGGGGACGCACGAGATCATCAAGGCCGGTCTCTGCTGCCGGAGGACGAATGAGCGGTGACGGCAAGGCGGCAACGGACTGGGACGCACGACAATATCTAACATTCGAAGACGAGCGGACGCGGCCAGCCCGCGATCTGCTGGCACAGGTGCCACTGCAGCGGGTGCGACGCGCGGTCGATCTAGGCTGCGGCCCCGGTAACTCCACGGAGCTGATTGCGAATCGCTATCCGGACGCGAAGGTCACCGGTCTGGACTCGTCAAAGAACATGTTGAGTATGGCGCGCGAGCGATTGCCGGGCTGTGAATTCATTGAGGCCGACGTTGCGAGCTGGACACCGCAGGAACCAATCGAGCTGTTGTTTGCCAATGCAATGTTGCACTGGATACCGAAGCACCAGATGGCGATGAGGCGGATGCTGGAGGCGTTGCCGGAAGGTGGCGTGCTGGCGGCACAGATGCCGGACAACACCAGGGAGCCCTCGCATATACTCATGCGCGAGCTGGCGAAACGGGGAGCGTGGGCAGATCATTCGGCTCTGGCCACACGAGTGGGTTTGCCCAGTTCTGAATCTTATTACGAGGCGCTAAAGCCGGTGTGCCGCAGCGTTGAGATCTGGCAGACGCTGTATGAGCATGTGATGGATGGGCCCCAAGCTATCGTCGAATGGTTCAAAGGATCGGCGCTGCGTCCTTTTCTCGCGGCACTCGACGCTTCGATGGCCGGGGAATTTCTGGATGCGTACACGGAAGACATTGCCCGCAACTACCAGCCGCGCTTTGACGGGAAGATATTGCTGCGATTCCCGCGACTGTTCGTTGTCGCAAAGAAATGACCGGGGGGGCGTCCGGGCGGTTGCATGCAGGCGAGGCCGGTCTTTTCATCCCGAGTGGTGCTTCCCTTACAATTGAAAGATGCTGACACTGCAACAGGGCTTGCTGCTCTTCGGGATCGCGATTGTGAGTGGCGCGATGAACTCGGTGGCGGGCGGCGGCAGTTTTCTGAGTTTTCCGGCGTTGCTGCTGGTGGGCGTGCCGCCGATCCAGGCGAACGCGACGAATACGATTGCACTGTGGCCGGGAATACTGGGGAGCATCGGCGCATATCGCAATGAGCTGCGCGGAGAAGAGGCGCGGCGGGTGCTGTTTCCGCTGCTCTCAACCGGAATTGTGGGCGGATTGCTGGGAGCGGTGACCTTGCTGGTGACTCCGCAACAGACATTCCTGCGGCTGATTCCGTGGCTGCTGCTGGCGGCGACCTTGCTGTTTGCCTTCAGCCGGAAGATTACGGGGGCACTGAAGCCGAGCGGCGAGGCCGCTCTCACCACCAGGGGCGGCGCGGTGGCGCAGTTCTTTGTTGCCTTCTACATCGGCTACTTCGGAGCGGGTGCGGGCATCCTGATGATGGCCTTGCTGGCACTGCTGGGCATGACGCAGATTCACCGCATCAACGCCTATAAGACGGTGCAGGCAGCGGTGTGCAACGGGATCGCAATTCTGGCGTTCGTGACCAAGGGCGTCATCTACTGGAAGCATGCGGGAATTATGGTGGTCGGGTCGCTGCTGGGCGGCTACTTCGGGGCCTGGTACGCGCAGAAGATGAAGCATGAACATGTGCGCTGGATCGTGATTGCGATCGGCTTGGGAATGTCGGTGTACTTCTTCTGGAAGACCGGTTTCTAGAAGATGACGGCGCTGGTCATCTGGACTGGCTGCGCAGCGGGGACGCTGACGACACTGGCGTTTCTGCCACAGGTGCTGCACACGTGGAAGACCAAGCGCGCCGAGGACCTGCATATCGGAACGCTGGTGAGCTTTACGGCGGGCATTGCGCTGTGGCTGATCTACGGAATCGCGCGACGCGATGCACCGATCATTCTGGCGAACGGGGTGACGCTGGCGCTGCAGGTGGCGATTATTGTTTTGAAGCTAAGATATGCGAGGGCGGGCAAGAATAAGAGCAGCCAGCGGAGCGTGTAACTGGGTGGCTTCCGAGTTGCCGGCGGTATGGAGACAATTGGCTGGCAACCAATGCTGGTGTTTCTGCACTAACTCGCCTGTGATATATTCGCGCGGTTTGAGGAGGCACCATGCGACGTAAGCTTGCGTACCTTGTCATCTTCTTTGTTGCGACGTTCGCGACGGCGCAGCAACCGGCCACCACAGCACCGCCTGCGGCGCATCACGCGCACGCGGCCCAACCGGCACAATCGCCAGAGAAGATCTGGGCTGACCTTGTGGAGGGCAACCAGCGCTTTGTGGCCGGAAAGCTGAAAGCGCGTGCCGTGGTGAGCGTTCGCGAGTCGTTGGCGAAGTCACAGCATCCGAAAGCCATGGTACTGAGCTGCTCGGACAGCCGCGTGCCTCCTGAGTCGGTCTTTGACCAGACTTTGGGCGACCTGTTCGTGGTGCGCGCAGCCGGAAACATCGCGGGGCCGCTGGGGCTGGCCAGCCTGGAGTACGCTTACGATCACCTTGGCAGCACGGTGCTGGTGGTGTTGGGACACACCAAATGCGGCGCCGTGACCGCTGCCTGCTCGGGCGAAAAGATGCCGACGGCGAACCTGCAGGCGATGGTGGACCAGATCGACCCCGCAGTGAAAAAGGTGAAGGGCTCGGCGATGGGAGACGCGCTGGTCGAAGCCGCAATCAAGGAGAACGTGCACGAGAGCGCGGCGGACGTGCTGGCGCATAGCGAGGTTCTGCGGCAGGCCAAAGAACAGGGCAAGCTGACGGTAATCGAGGCGGAGTATCAGTTGGATACCGGGAAAGTGGTACGGCTGGACAAGGGAGCGCAGTAGCGGTTTGACCTTGGGCTGAGGAAAACGCTAAAATCGTATGGTTTGCCTGTACTGCTTCGCCTCGTCAGGGGCACCTCGCATCAGGTCTGGTGTAGCTGTGGTTTTAAATAGCCGGATCTGCCTTCGATCTTTCGATCTACGGGGAAGTGCAAGCGCACAGAATTGATCTTGGGAAACTCCACCGGCCCCGCTGTGAAGCTGTGTGTTGGGGTGGAGGGAAGATTTATGGAGGCATTGCTATGTACGCGGTGATCCGCGCTGGCGGTAAGCAGTATCGCGTCGCACCCGGTGACGTCGTGAAGGTTGAAAAGACGTCCAACAGCGACCAGAAGATTGAGTTTGAAGTCCTGGCAGTCAGCGGCGAAGAGGGCAAGATCGCCAAAGCCGAGGACGCCAAGGTGGTTGGCGAAGTCCTCGGTGAGGGCAGGGCCGACAAGATTCTGGTCTTTCACTTTAAACGCAAGAAGCAGTACAAGAAGCTGAACGGGCACAGACAGCCGTTCACGCAGGTTCGGATTGCAGAGATCAGCGCGGGCGGCCAGACGTTCAAGGCTCCCGAGGTTGCGGTGAAGGCGCCGAAGGTTGCAAAGAGCGTTGACGGCGATGCAGCACCGGCGGCCACGAAGGCTCCGGCAAAGAAAGCTGCGGCGAAAAAGACGGCGGCGAAGAAATCCAGCAAGTGACGTTGGCAGATAATTCAGAACGCGCAATTCGGAACGCGTAATTCAGAAGAGGTAATTCACGATTCGCGGCGCAGGCGGCGAACGACTGAAGGAACAGGAACTCCGTTATGGCACACAAAAAAGGTCAAGGAACATCCCGCAACGGCCGCGACTCAAACGCGCAGCGTCTTGGCGTCAAAGCCTTCGGCGGAGAAACCGTCACCGGCGGCACGATCATCGTTCGCCAGCGCGGCACGCGCATCAAGCCGGGCCTGAACGTTGGGCGCGGCAAGGACGACACGCTCTTTGCCAAGATGGACGGCAAGGTGAAGTTTGTCGATCGCGGTCAGCTGGGCAAGTTCGTTGCGATTGAACCGCTCGCGACAACACCTACGGCGTAAACGCAAAACAGTTGATGAAGACAGAGGCCTCGCCTGACGGCGAGGCCTTTTTGCGTGCGGAATTCGGGCAGAAATTTCTGCCCGAAGAAGAAACTGAGCGAGAACAAATTGAATGTGGCGCGGAGCTTTGCCGCCGAAGACACACCCGCGAAGTAGACAAGAGCAACCGCGACTGCAGACGCCCCGCAGGCGGTGAACATCGCGTCCCGGCTTATCGCCGAAAAGCGCCGGCGCGAAGCTGGGCACTGATTCCTTGTTTTTCCAACCGGGGAAAACGTCAAGGATGGAGCTGCGCGGATCGACGCGGAGATTCTTCACGGCGCACAAAAGACAACCACGGCGACAACCTGTGAGCACAATTACAAATCCAAAACTTCTGGATAGAGAGTGCATTGGCCTAAGGTAAGGCAGGTGAAGCGCGTTTGAGGACGAGAATGTTTTCCGCTTTCGGCATCGTCGATGCGCTCTGTAATCGGAAGGCGGCGGATGCGATGGATGTGAGCCAAAGCGTGGAGTAGAAGCGCGACAACAATATTGGATGACGCTTGGAAAGGTGCATGGATACTGGCTGCGAATGCTGTTGGAAGAGAGCGCGAGGAGGGACGGAAGAAAATTGCGAGGGTTTGAAGCGGCACTTTGGCGGAGCTCGTAAGGCGCGAAAGAGAGTCTAAATATTGAATTGACATATATCAATCTATCTACTTTCGTTATTTCTCGTCTATGTTTATTGCACCAGTTGTGGTGAAATAGCTCAGGTTACAGGAACGCGAGTCGAGATGTTTGTTGATGAGGCAAGAATTCGAATCGCATCCGGAGGCGGCGGCAATGGCTGCATGGCCTTCCGCCGAGAGAAGTTTGTTCCGCGCGGCGGACCGAGCGGGGGAGATGGCGGACGCGGTGGCGACGTCATCATGGAAGCGAGCGAGCGGCACAACACGCTGGTGCATTTCCGCTTCAACCCCGAGTACAAGGCACAGCGCGGGCGTCATGGTGAAGGCTCAAACCGTACGGGGCCGGAAGGCAAGAGCATTACGCTGAAGGTTCCGGTCGGCACGATGGTTTATAACGACGACACCGGAGAGTTGATCTACGACTTTGCGCGGCCGAACGAAAGCATTGTAGTTGCCAAAGGCGGGCGCGGCGGGCGAGGCAATCAGAACTTTGCCACTCCGACGCATCAGGCTCCGCGGGAGCACGAGGATGGAAAGCCGGGAGTGGAGCTGCGGCTGCGACTGGAGCTGAAGCTGCTGGCCGATGTGGGGCTGGTGGGCTATCCGAATGCGGGCAAGTCAACGCTGATCTCACGCATCTCGGCGGCGCGTCCGAAGATTGCGGATTATCCGTTCACCACGCTGCAACCGAATCTTGGAGTTGTGGCGCTGGGTGAGATGCCGAATGTGGTGAGTTATGTGGTGGCTGACATTCCAGGATTGATTGAGGGCGCAAGCGATGGCGCGGGACTGGGCACTCAGTTTCTGCGGCATATCGAGCGCACGCGCTGCCTGGTGCATCTGGTGGATTGCTCGGATGCAAGCGGCAGAGCGGACCCTGTGAAAGATTTCGATGTAATCCTGCGCGAGCTGAGAAAGTTCGGCGCAGGACTGGAGCGCAAACCCATGATCGCGGTGGCCAGCAAGGCTGACGCTGCGAATCCGGCGAAGGTGGAAAAGCTGCGCAAGCATGCGCGCAAGCTGGGTCTCGAGTTTTATGAGATTTCCGCCGTGACCGGAGCCGGCATTTCGGAGCTGGCGTGGGCGATGGCGCGCTACGTCGAGGAGGTTCGCCGACGGAACGCCGACGGTGAAGCGGTTTCTGAAGCCGTGGTGGTTGATGCGGAGGCAGAGACCAAAACGAACAAACAAAAAAAAGGGAGAATACCAATGGCTGCTACAAAGAAAGCTGCAACGAAGAAGGCCGCCGCCAAGAAGCCGGCTGCCAAGAAGACTGCTAAGAAGGCCACGAAGAAAGTTGCCAAGAAGGCCGCAAAGAAAGCCGCAAAGAAGTAGTTTTACAGAACGTTTCGGCGCGGGCCAAAGGTCCGCGCCGCATTTTCCCTCCCGAATGGACGACCCAACACAAAGCGTAGCGCTATACGGCGGTTCCTTCGACCCGGTGCATCTGGGGCACCTGGCTGTGGCGCGCGCTGCGGCGGAGAGATTCCATCTGGGGCGCGTGTATTTTGTCCCTGCCGACGTGCAGCCGTTGAAGGCGCGGCAACAGGTTACGAATTTCTATCATCGCTATGCCATGCTGGCGCTGGCCCTGGAGGGCGAGCAGCGTTTTGTGCCGTCGCTGTTGGAGGCTCCTGCGATGGAGCGCACGGCGGGCCAGCCTGCAAGCTATACGGTGGACACGGTAAGACGGATGCGAGCGCGGCTAAAGAGCGGAACGCGGCTGTACTTTTTGATTGGCATGGATGCGTTTGAACATATCGCGAAATGGCGCTCGCCGGTTGAGCTGCTGCGTTCGGCGGAGTTTGTAGTTGCGGGGCGTCCGGGATTCACGTTGAAGGATGTGACGCGGGCGCTGCCGGAGGAGCTGCGGCCGAGCGAGGCAGGAGCCCGGAGGTTGCTGGAGACTGGATCGCTCGAGAGCAACGGCGCGACCATCCACTTGCTTCCGGAGGTGAACGAGGAAGTGAGCGCGACGGCGATTCGCGAAGCGGCGCGGCGAGGAGTTGGGTTGGAGAAACTGGTGCCGCGCGCCGTAGCCGACTACATTACGAAGCTGAGGATTTACGACGGAGAATCCAGAGCCGGGGGAGACAGAGCCGCCGGAGCTGTGAGAGGTTGTTGCGATGCGGCGGCGGGCGGGATTGCAGGCGAGTCCGGGTGAATCAAGGCTTGCATCCGGCGGCGAAGCCCAGCACAATAGTTGCATCAGCAGAGAAGAGGAACGATGCCGACGAAAGATATCAGACAGCAGGTCGCACTGGCCCTACAGGCGGTGAACAACAAGAAGGCCGAAGACGTTGCGCTGCTCCAGCTCCCCAGGGAGTCGAGCACCTTCACCGATTACTTTCTGATCTGCAGCGGAAGCAATCCGCGGCAGGTTCAGAGCATCGCCGACGAAGTGGATGAGCGGCTCTCCAAGGACATGGGGGTGGAGCCGAATGCACGCGAAGGCTACCAGACCGCAGAGTGGATACTGCTGGACTATGTGGACTTCGTGGTGCATATCTTTAACGCGCAGCGGCGGGCTTACTACGACCTGGAACGACTGTGGAAGTCCGCGCATAAGCTGACGGCCGAAGAGTTGCTGCATCCGGAGACGGCGGCGGTGGCCGCTCCCGCGGCACCAGCACCGGTGGTAAAGAAGCCGGCGAAAAAAGCGGCGAAGAAGAAGACGACCGGCGTGAGAACGGCAGCGAAGCAGAGCGCTCGCGGCGCGGGAGCAAAGACAGCGGGGCGTAAGGTTGCGGCGAAGAAAACGGGCGTAAAGAAATCGGCGGCGAAGAAAAGCGCTGTGAAAAAAGCATCGGTGAAGAAGGCTCCGGCGAAGAAGGCTCCGGCGAAGAAGGCTTCGGCGAAAAAGAGCGGCGCGAAACGCAAGTGAAAGATCGAATGCGAACGAGCGCGGGCCTGAGGGTCCGCGCTCTTGTTTGCTGAAAGAAGCAGGATGAAGATACGGCTGATCTCGATTACGAAACGGAAGGGATCGAGCAAGGAATCCTGCGTGGATGGGCTGACGGCTGAGTACGTCAAGCGCGCGTCGCGCTACTGTGCGGTGGAAGCGAGCGAGTGCCCCACGGAGGAAGCGCTGCTGAAAGGGCTGGAGCGGCCGGGGCGCACGGCTCCCGTGCTGGTGGCGCTGGACGCGGGCGGAAAGCAGCTGAGCAGCGAGGAACTGGCGGAGTTTGTGCGGCAGCAGATGGAGCGCGGCACGCAGGAGCTGATCTTCGCGGTGGGTCCGGCGGATGGCTGGGCGGCGGGGACGCTGGCGCGGGCACAGCAGACACTGTCACTGGGCAGGATGACGCTGCCGCACGAGCTGGCGCGGGTGGTGCTGGCCGAACAGATCTACCGCGCATTTGCAATCCTGAACCATCATCCCTATCACGGCGGGCACTGAGCGCGCGGGTTCCGGGTACGACTCCAAGCACTGAATTCAGCGGTTAGGAAGTGGGTCATACCGTTCTCATTATCAGGAAGGCTTAAGTAACTCCATTGCGTAACGAGTCGCAAGTTGGTTGACCAGTGCAAAAGCGATGGAGCCACCTTGTGACGCGATTGTGCTCCGAATCCTATTCCACACTGATTCACTCCTGACTTTATCGAGAAACTCGTGACCATTCCAAGTCAATTCGAACGGCAGCACATAAATAACCCGATCACTTGCGCTGGACCTAACCGGTTCGCAGCGCAAAAGGCCAGCTTCGAACATCAGAACGAGGTGCGTCTTTAGGGTGGTTTTATCATAGCCTTCGATTGGCGGAAGTTCGACAACTTCAGGAGAATACTTTTCCTCAAAGAACAGCAATAGCTTACGAATTAGTTCCAAGTCTCGTTTCATTCTCTCACCACAACTGCAACGCTGAAATCTGGTCTCTTGCTGCCACTGAATCCGAGTCACTCAAGCATAGCAGCGGATAGTTGGCAACAACAGGGCTAGTGGCCCACTATCCCGGAACGAGAATTACTGTGGTGTCGCTCCTGCCGAAGCAGCGCGGCTGCGGCAATTCACCTCGGGCGGAGCAAACACTGCGCTACCGAAGAAACGCGCAGCTTTGGGCCGCGGTGGTGGCATGGGACGGATGGATCAGCAGGGGCGTCTGATGGGAGTGGTGCGCTGCTGCCGGAGCTCGTCAAAGGTGAGGGTGTCAAGGATTGCGCCATCGGCAGGTACGTTGTGGTGCTCGAAATCGAGGGCGGAGTAGGGAGGGGCTTCGACTTCGGGTTCGATGACGAGGCCGTCGCAGATGAGATCGACAACGCAGCCGGTCTCGGCATGGCGGCGCACGGTGAAGTGAGTGCATGGGAAGCGGCGCGGCGAGCCTGCGATCGGTTCATAGCCGTAGAGGTAGCGGCCGGCAAGATGGAGGACGCCTTCACCCTCGATTTCGAGGAAGTAGTGCGGGCCCTCCTGGCTGAATTCATCGACGCGGAAGGCGCGATCGACATGGTAACTGGCGGGCACAAGAAGGCCCCGGGTTTCAAGTTCATTGGCGAAGTCATCGGCCATCGGCTGGCGCGGCAAGCGCGGGTAGGTGAGAACGATGGCGATGAAGACGATGAGAATGCTGAGGTAAGTGAGAATCAAAACGAAAGCTACGGCAGCGCCGGCATGACGGAGAGTGATGAAGGCGGCAACCGCGCTCGCGGTAAGTCCGACGAACAAAACCACTCGAATCAGCAACCAGCTCACACGTGCCCCCAAAAGTACGGACTAAGCATACCGTGTTGCAGACGGGGATTACATTAGAAAGCTCACATTAGAAACCCTGCCGGAGGGCGGTCAGGGCAGTGCTTGCACGGCCTCTCCGGCGACGTAGATGGAGCCGGCGATGACGACTGCGGCGTCGCGAGAGCGCGCAAGGGCCTGGGAGATGGCGAGTTCCAAACCCTGGCGGACCGAGGCTGACAGAGAGTATTCGACGCCGAGCGATTGCGCCAGGGCTGCAAGCATGGCTGGGGAAGCGGCACGGGGATTGCCAGCGATCGTGGTGAGGACTACGTGATTCATGCGGGGCCAGAGAATGGTTGCGATCTGGTCCACCGCTTTGTCGGCCATGGCCCCGAAGAGCAGCACCAGGGGACGCTCACCCATCTGTTCGGTGAGAGCGGCGCGCAGGGCCCAGGCTCCGGCTGGGTTGTGGGCGACGTCGATGATGATTTCCGGGCGGTGCGCGGTGGCGGGAATGCGCTGGAAGCGGCCCGGCCAGCGGGTTTGGCGCGTACCGAGGGCAATGCTTTCGGCGGTGACACGGAAGCCCTGGGCGGCGAGTTCCTCGGCGGCGGTAATGGCGAGCGCAAGATTGCGGAGCTGATGCTGGCCGGCGAGTGGCGAGACGATCTCCACCTCCTTGCCCAGAACACTTAAACGGAAGCGTGTTGCCGCGCTTGAGCTGTCGACGAGGCTGGAAGATCCGGGCGAGACCGAAGCCATGTTGCGGACCGCACTGACGGCGCGCGCGCCGAGCGACGCCATGCATTCGCCGAGTACCTGATTGGCCTCAGGATGCTGAGGCAGCGTGATGGCGGCGACATTGGAGCGAAGGATACCGGCTTTTTCGCGAGCTATCTCGGCGAGGGTGTTGCCGAGATATTGCTGGTGATCCATGTCGATGTCTGTGATGACGGTGAGGATGGGGTCGACGATATTGGTGGCGTCGAGACGTCCGCCCATTCCAACTTCAAGGATGGCGATTTCGACGCCGGAGGCAGCAAAGTAGTCGAAGGCCATGGCGGTCATGGTCTCAAAGAAGCTGGGCAGATGGGGCAGGGCGGAAGCGGCGACGAGGCGCGCGGCTACGGCGGAGACGCGGTCGAAAGATGCGGCGAAGGCGGCGTCTGCAATGGGCTCGCCCTGGAGGCAGATGCGCTCATTCATGCGCACCAGATGAGGCGAGGTATAGAGGCCGACGCGGTGTCCTGAAGCGTGCAGGATGGAGGCGAGAGTGGCGGCGGTGGAGCCTTTGCCATTGGTTCCGGCGATGAGCACGGAGGGAAAGCTGCGCTGCGGATTGCCGAGGGCGTGGCAGAGAGTGCCCATGTGGGCGAGTTCAAATTTGCGTGGGGTGCCGGGCTGAAGCTCGTGACCGAGGGCGTGAAGACGTTCAACAGCGGATTGGTAGGAAATCATGCTGTTTGATTATGCACCATGGATTATCGCAGCGGGGAGAGGCCGAGCCGGAGATCGCAGGGAGCTTACGAGCCGGGAAGACGCGAATACATGCGCATCAGTCCGGCAACGCTGTATGCGGCCTGGGCTGCGATGATGGCGAAGATAACGGCAAGCGCAGGCGCCTGAAGCTTGCTTTCGATGAGGTCGGCGAAGACTCCCGCGCTGAAGAGAAGCAGGAATGGGAGCGTGGCAAACAGAGCGACGCCCGCGCCATTCTCCGGGAAAAAGATTCCCATGGCGAGCAGAAGCACAAAGATGATGAGCGGGGCGGTGTTGCCGAAGAAGCGAATGCGGCGCGATGCGCACCAGGCGGCAAGGGCAACGAGCGAGGCGATCAGGGCGCCGGGAGCGGCGTCAAAGAAGAAACGGGCGAGGATGCGCGCGAGCAGATGGAGCGAGAGCGACTGCGGCGCAAAGCCGAGCCAGCCGGCATGGGCAAGTCCGGCGGCCAGAGCCCGAAGGTTGCCAAGATAGCAGAGATCCAGCAGGACGAGCGAGAGCACGGTGGCGGCGAAGAGGATAAGCAGCGCGGCAGATCGGCGGTGCGGTACGGCCCAGAGCATGAAGGCGGCGGCTGGAACGAGGAGCCAGGCGAGCGGCCACTGGGCTCCGGCGGCGAAGGTGATGGAGATGCCGAGCAATATTATGCGCTTCCAGTTCCAGAGAATGACCTCGCGCGGAGCGTAGAGGGTGTGGGCGGTGGCGATGGCGGTGAAGATGAGGCCGAAGGCTCCCCAGGCGGCAAAGATTTGCGGCCCGGCGAGAGAGGAGCATGCAATCATTCCGGGGCTGAAGGCAAAAAGAGCGAGCGCGATGTGTCCAGCGGCGTTTCCGTAGAGGCGGCGGGCGATGTACCAGAGCGAGAGGGCGAGGCAGAATCCGGCGAGCAGGAAGGGCGTGCGAATGAACCAGCGATGCTGATCGAGCCAGAACTGATCGAGCAGAAACGGACTCTGCGGCAGATGAAAGAGAATGCCGACGACCGAGAGCAGTGGGACGAGCGGCGAGGCGGCGGGTTCGACCGCGACAGGAATGCGCCGGAGAAGCGCTACACCGCGTAGAACCTGATCCGCCTCAAGCTGGGTGAGCGGCACCGAGGCGATAAACCAGGAGCATTGCGCGACGAAAGCGATCAAAAAAAACAGGGCGATCAGGTGATAAGAGCGCACGGGTTTGGGAGTTCGGCGGGAAGACATGATTTCCTGAACTTACTTTGTAACATTTGCAGGGTGGATTTGGGATCGGGAATTATGGAGGCCGGACAATGGTAAACTAGGAAACCTACCGTCACTCCCGTTTAGACAGTCGGCCGCATTTGGATTTGCTGGCCAGCGGATAATCTGCCGGGAGAGCGGAGTCGCCGGCATCAACCTGGCGCTCGGAGCGGCCAACTGAAAATCCTCCTGTATAACCCCGACAACGGCGTCACGCAGAACTTCATGCCTCACCTCTGGATGTTTCTGCTGCAGGCGCTGACGCCCCCCGAGCATGAAGTTGTTCTGATCGACGGCAATACACGACCGATGAGCGACGCCGAACTGGTCCGATTCGTCGTTGCCGAAGGAATTGGACTGGTCGGGATCGGAGCCATGACGCGCATGATTGCCAAGGCGTATCGCGTGGCGGATTCGATCCGCGCCGCCGGTATTCCGGTCGTGATGGGTGGACCACACGTAACGGAGGTTCCCGAGGAAGCGCTCGGGCGTAATGGCGAAGCGCGTCATGCCGACGCACTGGCGCTGGGCGAAGCGGATGAAACATGGCCGCTGATCGTGGAGGATGCGGCGCGGGGTCAACTCAAGGAGATCTACACTGCGACGGATGCATCCGGGAAGGATCGCAAGCCGACGTTGCAGGATTATCCGGCGATTCCCTGGGCTTCACTCGACCTGCAGCAGTTCAATCGGATTCCGGCCTTTGTGCGTCCCATGGTGCGCCGGTTGGGAGTTGCGTGGGAGACATTTCACATCATTCCCATTGAATCGGGGCGCGGCTGTCCTTATGGATGCGAGTTCTGCACGGTGACTGGGTTCTTCGGCGACTCGATCCGCTCGCGAACGAACGAGAGCGTCGTCAAAGAGATGCTCAGCCTGAAACAGCGCGCCCGCGACAGCAAGGGCCAGATCGTCGTGTTCTTCGTCGATGACAATTTCGCGATCAACGTGAAACGCCTCAAGTCCCTTCTGCGCGACATCATTGCCGCAGGCGCCCAGCTTTGGTGGGTAGGGCAGATCAGCGCCAATCTGTTGCGGGACGAGGAACTGCTGGATTTGATTGCGGCTTCGGGCGCGAAGTGGATTTTCATCGGCATGGAATCGCTCGACCCAGCCAATCTGGCCAGCGTCAACAAGGGCTTCAATAAGCCGGAGCAATATGCAGGGCGTGCTCGAGGCGCTGGCACGGCGCCACGTCTATGCGATCACGTCATTTATCTTCGGACTGGATCACGACACTCCGGGAGTGGCCGAGCGCACGCTGGCCCAGATGAGCGAATTGGCCGCCAGTTCTGCCCGTTTTCGGGCAAATCACTCCCTTACCCGGCAACTCCTCTATACGCCCGCCTGGACAAAGAGGGACGGCTGACGCGGCCGAAACACTGGCTTGAGTTTGCACCATTCCAGATGGCGCACACGCCTCTACGAATCGCCATACCGGAGGTGCAGGAAGAGGTGCGGTATGCATGGGCGAACTCGTACAGTCCCGCTGCATTCGAGAGAGTGCTGGATTCGATAGCGAACGAACCGGCGCCCTACAAAATCAGCCATCTGGCGTCCCGACTCTTCTTCCGCGGAATCTATTTCCCGCAAAAGGGCGCATGGCAATGGTTGAAGCTCATCGCTCAAAACCGAAGGTCGCTGTGGCGCGTCATTAGGGACTCATTTACGCGTTGGAACGGGGATAGCAAAGCGATGAGCCTATCTAGGAAGCCAGAAATCGGCACAGTAGTCGAGCAGTCCGGGGACTTATGAGCTCGCCGGCGGCCGAGCCGAAGGGTTACCCCTCGACCGCGCGCAACAACTCCTTGGTGTATTCGTGCCGGGGGGCGGTGATGATTTGCTCGGTGGTGCCGATTTCGACAATTTTGCCGTGGCGCATGACGGCGATGCGGGTGGATAGATAGCGCACGACGGGCATGGAGTGGGAGATGAAGAGGTAGGTCAGGCCGAACTCTGTTTGCAGTTGCTTGAGCAGGTTTACGATTTGCGCGGCAACGCTGACGTCGAGGGCGCTGACCGCCTCGTCGGCGACGATGAAGCGGGGGCGCAGGGCGAGAGCCCTGGCGATGCCGATTCGCTGGCGCTGGCCTCCGCTGAATTCGTGGGGATAGCGGGAAAGGGCGGTGACTTCCAGGCCGACGGCGCGCATCAGTTCGGCAGCGTGTTGGCGCAGGATGGGCTTGCCAAGATCTTCGTGGATGGCGAGCGGTTCGGTGACGATTTGCTCGACGGTGAGGCGCGGGTCGAGCGATCCGAAGGGATCCTGGAAGATGATCTGCATCTCGCGGCGGGCTTCACGCAGGGCGCGGGCGCCGAGCGCGGTGATCTCGGTGCCGTCAAAGCGCACGAAGCCGCGGGTAGGCTCGATGAGGCGCAGGATCATGCGGCCGAGGGTGCTTTTGCCGCAGCCGGACTCGCCGACCAGTCCGAGGGTTTCGCCTTGCTCGATGGAGAAAGAGACATCGTCGACGGCGCAGACGGGGTTAGCAGCAGCGCGTCCGAGGGCGTCACTTGCGTCATAGATCTTGGTAAGATGTTCGGCTTCGACCAGCGCCATATTGAGCAGCGTACCATGCCGGGGTGGGTTTTGCCGGGATTGAGGCGGTCAGGCGACGGGTACGGCCGAAGCGATGGGCTTGCGGCCGCTGACTCTGAGCCACCCGCGTGTTAAACTTTTCCACAGAGACTCCTACGAGAGAAGCTTTGATCGAACTCGCGCCATCCATTTTGTCGTCTGATTTTGCCCGCCTCGCCGAGCAGATGCAGCCCGTGCTGGACGCCGGGGCAACTGTGCTGCACGTGGATGTGATGGACGGCCACTTTGTGCCCAACATTACGATCGGGCCTCCAGTGGTGGCGGCGCTGCGCAGGTATGTGCCGGCAGAGGTTCCGCTGGACGTTCACCTGATGATCGAGAACGCAGACAACTATATTCCGGCCTTTGTGGACGCCGGAGCCAACTGGATCAGCGTGCATCAGGAAGCCTGCGTGCATCTGGACCGGGTGGTGGAGCACATTCGCTCGCGTGGAGCGCTGGCCGGAGTGGTGATTAATCCCGCGACGCCGGTGGCCACGCTGACCGACATTCTGGATGTTGTGGATTATGTGCTGGTGATGTCGGTGAATCCGGGCTTTGGCGGGCAGAAATTTATTCCGCGAGCGCTGGGAAAGATTCGCGATCTTGCGGAATTGCGTGCGCAGCGCCATCTTGGCTTCCGGATTGAAGTGGATGGCGGCATTACACTTGATACCATAGAGGCTGTGGTGCAGGCAGGCGCCGAGGTTCTGGTTGCCGGCAATGCCGTCTTTGGGCGTGGTGAAGCCGGCGATAATGTTCGACAACTTCTGCGGGCCGCCCGTGCGGCCCTACTGCGGAAGGCTTAAACGCTGAATTCAGGTTCTACCGAGGTGTCTCCGGCATGTATCGTCGCATTCTGATTGCCTTGCTGCTGGCCGCAAGCCTGTTGACCGGCGTGGCCTGCACGAACAAGAAGGCCGCCAACCCGCTGTCTCATATCAACTCCAAGCAGCCGGACAAGGTGCTCTACGACCGCGCCATGGAGGCGATGAAGAAGCATGAGTACGACGTGGCCAGGATGACGCTGCAGACGCTCATCAACACCTATCCGGACTCGGAGTTTGTGGCGCGCGCCAAACTGACAGTGGGCGAGGCCTGGTACCAGGAAGGCTCAACGGCGGGACTGGCGCAGGCAGAGACTGAGTTTCGTGATTTCATCACGTTTTTCCCCAACATGCCGGAAGCGGCAGAAGCGCAGCTGAAAATCGCCGACATCCACTACCGCCAGATGGAGAAGCCGGATCGCGATTACACCCATGCCCGCCGGGCCGAGGAGGAGTACCGGCAGATGCTGCTGCAATATCCGGACAGCAAACTGGCCGACACCGCCCGCGTGCGCCTGCTGCAGGTGCAGGAGGTACTGGCGGAGCGTCAGTTCCGTATCGCGCATTTCTATTACGAGCGCCAGTCCCTACTGCCGGCAATTGCACGAGCCAAGACACTGACCGACACGTATCCGCTCTACAGCCGCTCCGACGAGGCACTCTACATTCTGGGCCAGGCCTATGAACAGCAGGCCGAGCGCACCCGTGCCGCCAAGCTCTCCGACACACTAAAGCAGCAGCTTACCAAGGAGTATCAGGACAATGCGGCGCAGGCTTACAGCAGAATTGTGACGCGCTATCCGGCGATGCCACGTTACCAGGACGCCCGCAACCGTCTTACTGCGCTTCACCGGCCTGTGCCTACGCCCACGCCTGAAGCTATTGCCCAGAACAAGAAGGAGCAGGCGAGCCGCACTGCGAGCACTCGCTATGACCGGTTCCTGAGCAATATGGAGAAGCGACCGGACACCACTGCCGCAGCCAAGTTTGGCGAGCCAACGCTGGTCGATCCGAAAGAAACGGATGCGCCGACCCTGGTGCGCCAGATCAATTCCATCGTGACGGCCGAGACGGCAGCCAAGTCCAACACAGGCAAGGTTTCGATCGAGCCGGTGAAAGAGGGCGAAAAAGTTCCCGAGAATCAGCCGTTGCCGCGCTCGGCTCTGGCGGCGGTGAACCCCAGTGACGTTCCCGTGGAAGCGCCTCCCCAACTTAATGAGAGTGCGCTGAACTCATCGAGCGAAGCGGATGCTAAGGCATCCTCGTCCACAGACCCTGCCAAAGCAGACCCTCCCAAGGACGACGCGAAGAATGCGTCATCGAGCAAGAAGCCGAAAAAGAAGCATCATTTCCATCTCCCTATTCCCCTCTAGTTCTTCCGGAAGAAAGAGTTTGGCCCACCCGGCATGACCTTTCGGGTGGGCTATTTCTTTGCTGGAGGGTGTAGAACTTCAGGGGTATAGAAAAGGCTCGCATCCATTGACCTTGCCATACGAAAGCGCTAACTTGGCAGATTAGCGACTCCAGACCTGCCTGTATCAGGATGCCCTCGTGTCTATCAATATTTTACTTGCCGACGACAGCGTACCCGCCCAGAACATGGGGAAGAAAATTCTTACGGATGCCGGCTACTCCGTGGTGACGGTCAACAATGGCCTTGAGGCGCTGCGCAAAATTGCAGAAGCTGCGCCGGATGTCGCCATCCTGGACATTTTCATGCCTGGTTACACGGGGCTGGAGATTTGCAAGCGGCTGCGCGCCAGTGCCGCTACGGCCGCAATTCCGGTAGTACTGACCGTGGGCAAGATGGAACCGTACCGTCCCGAAGATGGCGAGCAGGTCCACTCGAACGCGGTTATCGTGAAGCCATTCGCTGCCGCTGAGCTGATTTCGGCGGTTCGCAGCCTGATCGGAGCGCCACACCCGGAATCATCCGAACCAGGAGTCGGCCAGCCGGCGAAAACGGATGCCAAAGATCCGCTGGAGCAGGGCTATCCAGCGGCTGAGAGTGTGGCCTTCGCTCCTTCGGCTGCCGACGAAGCCGCAGCTCCTGAGCTGCGTACGGAAGCTTCTGCCGAGGAGGAAGCGGACGAACCGCTGTTTCTCAACGCTTTGTCCGAGGATGGCGGGGATATGGCTGCGTCAGCTCCGCCGGAGCCAAGCGTCTATGGTGAGGAAGAGTTCCGTTCCGGCCAGGAGAGGGATGAAGTGCAGAGTCTGGCATTCGATCCAGATGCCAGGCACGCGCCGTTCAGCGCCTCTGCCGTCGATTCTTTGCCCACAGTAGCGCACTCTGACGCGGGGCAAGAGGCAGCTGCGTTCACCGAATTTGATCTGGAGGCGGAGTCGTCCCTCTATGAGCCGATGCCGGTTCCGGGAGAATCGACGGTGGATGGGCCATTGCTGGCGGCGCTGGCGGCGTTTGGACAAGCCGGAGTGCTGGATGGTGCGACAAGCGTTTCCGAGCCCATGGTCAGCGCTCCGGAGTCTCTGGTCGAGCAGGATGATCCCTCGGGAGCGGCTGAGTTGGAATTGTCCGGGCTGAATGTTCCGGCTCTGGATCCATTGCTGGAAGTGCAGGAAGCTCCGAATCTGCCAAGCACATTAGAGTCGAGCGGCCCTGAAACTGACGAAGCTTCCAATCAGATCTTTTCGGATTTCACCGCCGAGAACGTCGCTCCGGCCGAGGAGGATTCGAGTTCATTGGCAACGCCGCTTTCCGCGGAGGAGGAAGCCCGAAGAGCGGCGTTTGAAGAGCTGTTTAATTCGGACGAGGAGATGCCGCTCGAAGAGAATCCGACTTCGTATTCATCGGGCGCGATAGAAGTGCTACCTAACCTCTCCGACCTTTCACAGGATCACGCTCGCGACGTCGAGCCAGATGCTGAACTCGAAGTCCTGGGCGTTGATAGCGTGCCGCACTTCGTCGATCCCGGACCCGATCCGAAGCTGGTGGAGAGCGGGCAGCCGGAGGAGGAGGCATTGGGCACAATCGGGATTATCCCTGACCGCGACCCTCTGCTGGTTGATGCGCCGATGCAAGCTGGCTGGGAAGAGACCGGAAGCGTGCCACTTCCAGATGATGATCTGACTGTCCTGATGCCCACGACTGCAGCTGAGGCAGCTGCGGCTGATGCGCTACCCGAAGTCGATTTGGAGGAGCCCCCCTCCGAGATTCCGCAAGAAACGGTGGAAGCCGCGCTAGAACTACCGCCGATACAACCAGAAGCCACGGCCGCAGAGGCGCAACCGGTCGAGCCCGAGCCTGAACGCTCCGACGTGGAAAGCGATCTGGCGATAGCTGCACTGGCCAGCCTGGCTGCAGAAGCGGCGTTCCTGCATGCGAAGCCCGCGGCGCCTCCCGCCGAGGATGTACCGGAGCGCGTCGAGGTCCTGCCCATTCCGGCGAGCGCTGCAACAGAGGAACAGCCCGCCGTTGTGGAGGCACCGGCTGAGACGGCTCCTCTACGGCCTGAACAGGCCGCGGATGCGGATATTTTTGCTCCGGGAGTTCCGGTGCGCTCCAACGAAGCCGAGCGGGTACATCAGGCGGTGGAACGGGTTTTTGAGCGATTCAAACCATTGCTGATTGCGGCGATTGTGCGTGAACTGGCTCGCAGCGATTAATCGAAGTTACGGCAGGCAAAACGGGACGCGAGTTAATCCGTGTCCCGTTTCTCAGATGAATGAATCTTTTACTTCGCCAGCACAACTGCCGGGCGAATATCGTTCAGGTCCACATAATTGGTCGGATACTTACCGGTGTAGCAGGATGTGCAGTAGTGGGGATCGCCCTTCGGCTCGCCGCATGAGGCGCGCAGTCCTTCGAGTGAAAGATAAGCGAGCGAATCCGCGCCAATGAACTCTCGCACTTCATCTACCGATTTGCGCGCGGCGATCAAGTGCCGTCGCTCGGGGGTGTCCACGCCGTAGTAGCAGGGCGAAGTGGTGGGAGGACAGGAGATCCGCATGTGGACTTCGGTTGCCCCTGCATCACGGACGAGGCGGACGATCTTTTGGCTTGTCGTGCCGCGTACAATCGAGTCATCGATCAGAATTACGCGCTTGCCGGTCAGCAATCGGCGCACCGGATTCAACTTCAGTTTCACGCCAAAGTCGCGCACCCGCTGCTCCGGCTCGATGAAGGTGCGGCCCACGTAATGATTGCGCACCAGTCCGAATTGCATGGGGATGCCGCTCTCGCGTGCATAACCGAGTGCCGCCGTCAATCCACTGTCCGGCACGCCAACCACAAGGTCGGCTTCCACCGGAGCCTCGCGCGCCAACTGCCGTCCCATTTGTTCGCGGGATTCCTGCACGTTCTTGCCGAAGACGAGGGAGTCAGGACGCGCGAAATAAACCTGCTCAAAGATGCATTGCGATTGCGCCAACGCCGGCGCGTAAAAATGCGAGTGGATACCCTCGGGCCCAACCACCACCAGTTCGCCTGGCTTCACATCGCGATCGTACTCGGCGCCGAGCAGATCGAAGGCGCAAGTTTCCGAGGCGAATACAACTGCGTCCGGCAGCCCGTCCTTGCCCGGAATATGCCCCATCGCAAGAGGACGGAAGCCGCGCGGATCGCGGACGGCAAAGATGTGATTGCGGGATGAAATCACGAACGAGAAGGCACCTTCAAGGCGGCGCAAGGCGTCGGCGATGGCATCCGGCAGCGTCTTCTCGTGCGATTGGGCGATCAGGTGCAAAACTATTTCGGTATCGCTGGAAGTCTGGAAGATCGATCCGGCCAGTTCGAAACGCTTGCGGATGTCGGTGGCGTTTACCAGGTTGCCGTTGTGTGCAATCGCGATCCGTCCCTTGTTGCAATCCACCTGGATTGGCTGGGCGTTGAGTAGCGCGGAGTCTCCCGCGGTGGAATAGCGGGTGTGGCCGATGGCATGGGTCCCGGGAAGCTTTTGCAGCACAGCCTCGCTAAAAATATCTGCCACCAGGCCCATGGACTTATACACGGTCATGCGCTGGCCATCGCTGGCTGAAATCCCAGCCGACTCCTGTCCGCGATGCTGTAGCGAATGCAGTGCCAGGTAGCAGAGCTTGGCCGACTCGGGGTTACCGTAAACCGCAACTACCCCGCACTCCTCGTGAAGTTTGTCGAGTTCGATCTCAATCATGACTACCTGCCTGTTCGGGTAAAGCCGGGGACACAATGGCACGGCCGGAGCCGTGCCGCTTTCGTTGTCAATCTTTCGGCGCCGCCATCGCGCCAACATCACTTTCCGCGCTACTGCAGGCTTGCCGCCAATGCAGGTTCAGTCAGCAGGGCTTGCTCCAGCGCTTGCCGCCAGCTCTGTTGGAGAACGGAAACCTCACCCTCGATGGCAGTTACGCCATCGATATGAATCACAAATTGTTGGCTCGTGGTAACCCCAATACATTGCGCGTTCAATCCATATTTTACCGCAGTCTCTTCGATCGGTCGTACCTTTATGGGATCGCAGGTCACCAGAGCTCGTGAAGCATCTTCGGCGAAGAGTACGCACTCGGCGGGAAGTCCAGCGGAGATCAGGTCAATGTCGACGCCCAATCCTTTGGGGAATCCGATCTTGGCGGCGGCCACGGCGATTCCTCCCTCGGCGACGTCGCGAGCCGACTCTACCAGCCCTTCTGCCGCCAGCGCCTGTAGCAGATCCTGCAGAGCCTTTTCGGCCTTCAGATCAAGTATCGGCGGCGCACCCCACAGCTCGCCCAGCACATGCACCGCAAATTCAGAGGAGCCGAACTCTACCTGCTCTTCGCGGCTATGCGCCTTTTGCCCCGGTGTCAGCACCACGATTGAACGACCTGCTGCGGTGGCGTTGGCCGCGACGGCCTTTGTGACGTCGGGCAGAATGCCCACAATGCCCAGCGTCGGCGTGGGGTAAATTGCCTCGCCGAGGGTTTCATTATAGAAGCTGACGTTGCCGCCGGTGATAGGAGTTTCGCAGGGCGGTGCAAGCCTCGGAAAGTCCATCAATCACCTGCGAGAACTGCCCCATGATCGGCGGCTTCTCGGGGTTGCCGAAGTTCAGGCAGTTGGTTGCCGCGACGGGCTGAGCGCCGGTGCAGGCCACCATCCGGGCTGCACGCGCCACGTTATGGGCGGCGCCCAGCTTGGGATCGAGATAGCACCAGCGGCCATTTCCATAGAGCGCCATCGCCAGCGCGCGCTGGGTGCCTTTGATGCGGATGACGCCGGCCAGCTCGCCTGGGCCTTGCATGGTGTTGGTTTGCACCATGGAGTCGTACTGCTCATAGACCCAGTGCTTGGAGCAAATGTTCGGGCTTGCCAGCAGCTTCAGGAAATCACGATTGAAATTGCTCTTTGCCCCTAACAGCAGCGCTCCGGGCTTTTGCCTGGGAACCGGAGGAGTCCATTCGCCGACCTCGCGGTGGTAGAGCGGCGCATCGTCGGTCAGCGCTTCATTGGGAATCTCGGCCACCTTGACGCCGTGATGCAGCACCCGCATGGTGTTTTCGCCGATCACCTGGCCCACTGTCACCGCATCCAATCCCCACTTGCGGAAGACTGCGAATACCTCTTCCTCGCGCCCCCGCTCGGCGACGAGAAGCATACGCTCCTGCGATTCGCTGAGCATGATCTCGTAGCTGCTCATGCCGGTCTCGCGTTGCGGCACCAGGTCGAGTTCAATCTCCAGGCCGACGCCGCCGCGCCCGCCGAGCTCGCAGGTCGAGCAGGTCAGCCCGGCCGCGCCCATATCCTGTATGCCGACGATTGCGCCGGTCTGCATCGCCTCCAGGCAGGCCTCCAACAGCAGCTTTTCCATGAAGGGATCGCCGACCTGCACATTCGGGCGCTTGGCCTCGCTGCCTTCGCTGAACTCCTCGCTCGCCATGGTCGCGCCGTGAATTCCATCCTTGCCGGTCTTGGAGCCGACGTAGATCACGGGGTTTCCGGCCCCTGAAGCCGAGGCATAGAAAATTTCGTCCTTCTTGACCAGCCCGAGGGCAAAGGCGTTCACCAGCGGATTGCCGGCGTAGCAGCTCTCGAAGCGAGTTTCGCCGCCTAAGTTGGGCACACCAAAGCAGTTACCGTAACTGGCCACGCCGCCCACCACGCCGTCCACCACCGAATGATTCTTGTGCAGGGTGGCACGGTCCATCGCGGGGTCATGTTCCTTTGAGATCGGCCCAAAGCGCAGGGAATCCATCACCGCAACCGGGCGCGCGCCCATGGTGAAGATGTCGCGCAGAATGCCGCCAACCCCGGTGGTCGCGCCCTGAAAGGGTTCGATGAACGACGGATGGTTGTGTGATTCGATTTTGAAGGCGCAAGCCCACTCGCCGCCGACATCGATGATTCCGGCGTTTTCGCCCGGTCCCTGCATGACCAGCTTGCTTTTGGTGGGCAGCCGCTTGAGATGGACGCGCGAGGATTTGTAGGAGCAGTGCTCACTCCACATGACGCTGAAGATGCCGAGCTCGGTGATGGTAGGCACGCGGCCCAGCCACTTCAGAATGCGTTCGTATTCCTCCGGGCTCAATCCGTGACTGCGGATGAGCTCCGGCGTGATCTGCGGCTGTTTTTCAGGGGTGTTCATAGGCGGACCCATCTATTTTCGCACGGTTGGCGGCAGAGATGAAAGGGACACCTATCCGACATCCCTCACTGCACTTTCACCGGGACCAGTTCCCGCTGCGGCTTTCCATCGACAAAACGCACGCAGGGAATTTCCAGCACCAGGACATGATCAAGCAGATTGGGTCTCATGCGGAAGGCGCCCTGCTCAAAAGAGAACCGCACCTGGCCGCCGTTGAGCACCTGTGGAAACTCTACGGGCGATGGGGGATTCGCGCACAGGTAAAGCGAGGCCAGATCGCAGAACTGCAACACCACAATCAGCGCCTCGATCTCTTTCAGGGGCAAACCTGCCTGGGGCAGCAGGCGCTCCACCCGCGCTGCCTCGCCGAGCTGGAACTGCTGTACCTGAGCGCGCTGCTCGGGGGTGCCCGCGCCGCGCTCCAGGTAAAAGCGGGCGAGGCGGCCAAAATGGGAGCTGACGATCAGCCCACCCAACGCACCGGTGCTCTGGGATGCCTGGATCGATCCCATCCATGAGCGCAGAAAGCCCTCGGGCTGGGTATTGGCGAAAGAGACCGGGGCTCCCGATTCGAGGGTTGCCGGCTGGCGTGGCGAATTGATGTCACCATCGAACTGCATCCAGCCAATGTCGTGGACGGAGATCGCGCGCACCACTGCCGGGCTGACGTTGGGCACTTTGCGCGGATCGAAGGCTGCGGCCAACTCGCCGGAGATGCGGGCGTGGTCAGGCTGGGTCACACACCAGTCGCCGGATGCTGCGCTCTGCTGAACTCCGGCGATTGCCTCAAAGGCCGGACCCACCGTGCCTTCGGATTCCTGAACGGCCAACCTGCTTCGAAAAATCAACGGTTCCTCCGTGCGCGGATACTGCCCGCCGATGCAGCCCGCGTTGGCCCGGAGGTCGAGGGCGGCTTCTTGACTCCTTCGAGCAGGTCGCGCAGGATTGCCGCGTGGCTATGCTCCTGGTTTCTGGCCGAAGTCAGCAGGGTCACGACTCGCTTGCCGGCCGCAATGGCGTGCAGTTGGCTGAGCGAATCGTCGGCTTCCCCGGTGGAGAGCTCCGTCAGATAGCGGCGGCGGAAGAGCGGCCATTGCGTCGGCCTCTGGTTGAACCAGATCCGCAGTTCATCGCTAGGTCCAAGTACGGGAAGCCATGCCTCAAGTTTCAGCGATTCCTGGGTCACACCGCGCGGACGGCGACGATCAACCAACACGCGTGCGCCATCCCTGGGCGAGGGAGCTTCACTGGCGCGTTTGAGCAGAACAGCCACTGCGATAAGATGGTACCTGATTTCAGTCAGGACAGCTCGTGATGGGCTCTATTTTTCACCAGATTCGTTGCATTCCTTTTCCAGCGCTCTGCCTGCTCGCGCTGCTTGCGTTCAGCGGATGCAAGGTCGAACGCCGGAAATCCGACGCCGAACTGGGCCTGACCCCGGTCCAAGCGATGGGCCGCCATATTTTTGATGCGAACTGCGCCCGCTGCCACGAACCCTATTCCAGCCACGGATTACATGGCCCCAGCCTCCACAACATTTACAAGAAACAATACCTGCCCAGCGGAATGCCCGCGAACGATGATCGCATCACGGAAGTGATCGTGCGCGGCCGTGCCAAGATGCCCGGCTTCGGCAACACCCTTACGGCGTCGCAGATTGACGCAGTACTCGCCTACCTCAAGACGCTCTAGTTGTTTGCGGCGAACTTGCACAGGGCAGGCCACCGGCGGAAAGCTGAAATTTGGCGTCCATCTCCGATGCTCCGGCATCGTAAACTAGAGCAGCGATGGCGACTTCCGAGTTGATCCAGATCCAGCCCGTTTCCAACACGCCGGTTCCCAAGCCGAGCTGGCTGCGCGCCAAGGCGCCAATGGGCGAGCAATACCACGAACTGAAAAAGCTGGCTCGCGGTCTCGACCTGCATACCGTTTGCGAATCCGCACACTGCCCCAACATCGGCGAATGCTGGAACCATCGCACCGCGACCTTCATGCTGCTTGGAAACCTCTGCACCCGGCGCTGCGGTTTTTGTGCGGTACCGAAGGGACGACCTGAGGCCATCGACTTCGACGAGCCGCGCCGTGTTGCAGAGGCCGTCGCGCGGCTTGGACTCAAGTTCGCGGTCGTCACCAGCGTCAATCGCGATGACGACAACATCGGCGGCGCCAAGGTTTTTGCGGAAACCATCCGCGAGATTCGACGTGTGCAGCCGGATTGCTCGGTCGAGGTCCTCATCCCTGATTTCCAGGGACATGAAGATTGCCTGCAGATCGTGCTCGATGCGCGGCCTGACATTCTCAACCACAACACCGAAACCGTGCCGCGCCTCTATCGGGTAGCGCGCAGTGGCGCGCGTTACGAGCGCACCCTCAACCTGCTCTCTTCGGCCAAGCGGCTCTCACCCGCCATGGTCACCAAGACTGGAATCATGGTCGGGCTGGGCGAAGACATGGAAGAGTTGCTGCAGGTCTGCCGCGATCTTGCAGCCCGCAAAGTGGACATTCTCACCATCGGGCAATACCTAGCTCCTTCGCGCGATCACCTTCCTGTCAAGCGCATGTACCCGCCCGAAGATTTCGCCTTTCTTAGACAGGAGGCAGGCAAGATGGGCTTCCGCCATGTTGAGTCCGGCCCGCTGGTGCGCTCCAGCTACCACGCGCACGAACAGGCGGAGCACACAAACATGCCGCCGCCGATGCCGCCGAGGGACTGAGGCCGATTTATCCGGAAGCAAAAACGCCCGCGAATTCCGCGGGCGTTCAACGTCTGCTTACCGTCATGTTAAAAAATATGCAACTTAATACTCAGGTACTTCTTCGGGTTTTCGCGGATGGCGGTCACCAGAGCGCGGCTTTCGGTCATCATGCGGTCGGCATTGTTGTATAGCGAGGGATCCTTGAGCAGCTTGCCGGCCGTACCCTGTCCCGCTTGCAACTCCGCCGAAATCGTGGAAAGGTTGGTCACTAATAGATCCATCTTCTTCGCGAATTCCGGATCCTTGGCAAACTTGCCTAGCGCGCCGTCGCCGCGATTGATTCCATCCATCAGCCGGTTTGCCTTCGCGAGTGTTTGAGTGGCATTGTCGTAGAGCGCTGGATCGCGAATCAATTTGCCAATCGTTCCATTGCCGGCGTTGATGTTATCGGCAGTCGTGTTCAGTTTGTCGATGGTTGCAAGGGCGTGCGTGTACAGCGTGTCGTCATTGAACAACATGCCCAGGCTGCCGCGGCCATTGTTGATGTCGTTGAGCATCGCATTGACCTGCACGACTGAGCGATTCAAATTGTTATAGAGCTGTTTGTCGTAAATAAGTTGGCCAACCGAGCCTTGCCGGTCCTCGACGGCGCCCACGATGCGATCCAGGCGGTCAATCAGGACGTTGACGTTCTGCAGGGTGGATTGCGAGGCGCGCACCACGTCCTGAATATCCGGCACGTCCTTTGACGGCAGCTCAAAGTTGTTGGGGACAACTCCGCCCTTCGCGAGGGCCGAGTCGATATCGATGAAAGTTTCACCTAGCACCCCCGCCGTCGAGAGCAGCACCACGGAATCGGTGTGGATGAACGGCTGAAACTTCGCGTTGACTCTCATCCGGATCTCGACCGGTGTGCTCGTGCCGTTGGGGGCATGATGGTTTACGATGCGGATACTTGCCACGTTGCCGATGTCAACGTTCTGCAAGCGCACTGGTGCGCCATTGCGCAGCCCACCCGCATTGTCCATATAGCAGACAAGCTTCAAGGTTGGGGTAAACAAACCGGTCGTACCGCTCATCAGGAAGACGAGGAAGCCCAGCACGACCGCGGCGAAGACGACGGTCAGCCCTACCCGAAGCTGAGCCCATTGGAGTTGCTTCTGACTAGGCACGATATCTCCAATCGCAACTGACTGGAATCATAACAAACCTGCCCGGATTTTCCTCTGCTAGGGAGCAGTTACGAAGTTTCACTCCGCCTCCAGCACCACTTGTGCCATGGCCATGCTTTTGATGTGGGTAATGGAAACCAGCGCCCGAGCCACTCCAAGTTGTGCGGCAATTGTGCGTGCCACCCCATGGAAGCGAATGACCGGCTGGCCGCTGGCGGCGCGCGTCACCTCAAAATCGCGCCACCCCACGCCGCGGCGCCAACCCGTCCCGATTGCTTTCATGGCCGCTTCCTTGGCGGCGAATCGTCCCGCAAAGCGCTCCATCCGGTTCGGCCTGGATTCGCAATATGCGCGCTCGGCTTCAGTATAGATGCGCGCCAGAAAGCGCTCGCCATGCCGCGCGATCGCCGCCTCGATCCGGTCAACCTCGCACAGATCCACGCCAATGCCCACAATCATGCATCCAGCCTACACGAAACGCTCACGCGCCATTGTTTGATTACGATGCGCACGGCAAACTCTACCCGACCTCCACCAGTCCATAGCGCCGGTTCCAGTGCGACTTCAGATATCGGACGGCCATTCGCTTTTCGGCGGCTGTTGCCTCCTCGGTGCTCTCGTCCAGCAGAGCGCGGGCCTCACGTTTTGCCAATTCCAGCAGCTTGCGGTCACGAACCAGGTTGGCCACGCGCAAACTGGGCATTCCCGCCTGCCTGGTGCCGAAGAACTCGCCCGGGCCGCGCAACTCAAGATCTTTCTCCGCAATGGCAAAGCCGTCGCTGGTGCGGACCATGGTGTCCAGCCGCTGCTGTGCTTCTTCGCTGATTTTGCCTCCGGTCATCAGCACGCAGTAGGATTTTGCACTGCCACGGCCGATGCGGCCGCGCAACTGATGCATCTGCGAAAGTCCGAAGCGCTCGGCGTGCTCAATGACCATGACCGATGCGTTGGCCACGTCGACGCCTACTTCGATGACCGTGGTTGCTATCAAAACGTGTATTTCGCCGGTTTTGAAGCGGCGCATAATCTCGTCTTTCTCATCGGCGTCCATGCGACCATGCAACAAGCCGAGTTTCAACTCTGGAAATACTTTTTTACGCAGCTCGTCGTACATCTTGATTGCGGCCTTCAGCCCCGTATCCTTTTCGTTTTCTTCAATCACGGGATAGACGATGTAGGCCTGCTGTCCGCCAGAAACTGCCTTGCGCACAAACTCCCAAACCTCCGCTGAGCGTTCGTCGGAGACCACTCGGGTGCCTACCGGAGTTCGTCCCGGAGGCAGTTCATCGATCACGCTCAAGTCGAGGTCGCCATAGAGAGTGAGGGCCAGGGTGCGCGGAATCGGAGTTGCAGTCATCACAAGCACGTCAGGCTGCACGTCGCTATTCTTGCGCATCAGCTTCATTCGCTGCATCACACCGAAGCGGTGTTGCTCATCGACAATTACCAAGCCAAGGCGCTCGAACTCCACCTTGTCTTCCAGAAGGGCGTGGGTGCCGATCACCAACTGCGCGTGCCCGCGCGCAACGTGGCTGCGTAGGGCGCGCTTGCGCTCCTGCTCGAGCGATCCAGTCAGCAGCACAACTCGGTATCCGGCAGGCTCCAAAATTCGCCGCGCCGAGAGGTAGTGCTGCGTCGCCAGTATCTCGGTCGGTGCCATCATCGCCACCTGATAGCCGTTTTCCATGGCCACGGTCGCCGCCTCAAAGGCGACAATCGTTTTGCCCGAGCCTACGTCGCCCTGCAGCAAGCGTCGCATCGGCGAGCTTTGGGCCATGTCGCAGGCAATTTCCTTCAGCACCTGCTTCTGTGCCTGGGTGGGATGAAAGGGCAGTACCCGTTTTAGAGCCGCGCGTACCTGGTTGCTGATCGCGAAGCCGATGCCCGGCTGCAGGCGTGCTTTGCGGCGCTTCAGTTCCAGCCCCAGTTCGAGAAAAAACAGCTCTTCGAAGATCAGCCGCTGATGTGCAGGTGTGCGTGCGGCTTGCAGGTCGGCAAAGCTCTCTCCTGCGTCCGGCCAGTGTACCTGCCAGAAGGCCGCGGCGCGCGGAATCAGCCCGATGCGGCCGCGAATCGCTGCCGGGATCGCGTCGGGAACTTCGGCCGGCATCTGCTCCAGCGCGGTGCGGATAGTGCGGCGGAACCAGCGTGCGTTCAATTTTCCGGCGGCTTCGTAGATGGGCACGATACGTCCGATTTCCAGCGACTCGAAGTGCTTCTGCTCTTCGCTCTCCGGTGCCGCTTCGCCTTCTGCGGCCGGTTCGTGCAGGATCTCGAATTGCGGCTGCAGCATCTGCAGGCCGCCGCGCCCGAAGGTTGAATATTCAACCTTTCCATAGAGTGCGACCAGGGCCCCCGGCTTGAACTGTCCTTCGAGGTAGCCGCCGTGGAACCAGAGGCATTTGAGCTTGCTTCGTCCCTGCCCCGCCGTCATCTCAAAGATCGGCATGCGTTTGGTTCTGAACAGCCCGCTGGTGCGCACCTCAGCTATGACCGAGGCCATTTCTCCCGGTTGCAGTTGTTCGATGGTGCGCGGATTGATGCGGTCTTCATAACGAAACGGCAGGTAGTAGAGCAGGTCCTCAAGGGTATGAATTCCCTTGGCGGCCAGGATCTCTGCCACCCGAGGGCCGATGCCCTTCAAGAACTGGACTTCTGTATGCAGTTCCAGCATGCACCGCATGGTATCGCATCCGGCCTAATGCTGTTTGGCCTTGCGCGCAGCAGGCTGCCAACTTTTCCTGCGTGTCGGGTTTCCAATTATTCGTGTCTGGAAACTTCTGGAAGTCGCTGGCGGCGGTGTTGATAGGCAATGCACTCTACTTTGCCTGCTCGCGTTTTCTGCCGCCCGCAGCCCGCCATAATCGCGCTGGGTTCGATTTGGGATTGGTGGTCGACTTCTGGTTCTGCCTGGTCGTAATGGGAGTGCTTGAACTCTACTTCCGGTACAAAAAAACGCTTCGCAGGCCACGGTGATGTAGTATTGTTTGGTGATTCGCCCGACTTAGTCGTCCTAGATTTTATTATGCAACGAATTGCAATCCTATACGACGCCAGTCAGGCGGTTCTGTCCACCTTCGATCTCGACGAGGTCCTCAATCAGGTTCTAGCCATTGTTCATGATTACTTCCACCTGCAAAGCGGCAGCATCATGCTGCTCGATGAAGCGTCGCAAAGGCTGGTGGTTCGCGCTCATTTCGGCGAGACCGTAGCGAGCGATTTCTCTGTTCCCTTCGGCAAGGGAATCACGGGAACCGCCGCCAGAGCGCGACGTCCGATCTATTCCCCGGATGTGACAGCCGACCCCCGCTACATTCCTCATATTCCCACGACGCGCTCGGAACTTGCCATCCCCCTGATGGTGCGCGACGAGGTCGTCGGAGTGCTCGACTGCCAGAGCAACCTTCCCGCGTTTTTCGATCATGAGACGATGGATCTGCTCACCCTTTTTGCGACCCAGGCGTCCATCGGTCTGCAGAACGCCAAGCTGTACTCCATGCTGCAGAGGCGCGCCGCACAATTGGAAGCGATCAACGCAATCGCCAAGCGCACCACCGTCGAACTGGACCTCAAAGAACTGCTCGACCGCTTATGCACCCAGCTTCCCCATTCATTCCAGGTCGAGCATGTTGCCATCTTCCTGCGCGACGAAGATGGCGCCATGGTTTTGCGGGCCCAGCAGGGAACTCTGGCGAGCAGACTCAAGGTGGATGACGTGCTGCCGTATGGCTACGCATGCACCGCGGACAATGAGCGGCACATTCCGTACTGCGGCGATCCCTCGCAATGCCCATCTGGCTGCTTCCCGTCCGGCCATGAGGAGGTCTGCCTGCCGCTTGTCTCCTTTGGAGAAAACGTCGGGCTGCTGGTTTGTGCCACCACGCAGAGCAAGGCCTTCCTCGCCAATGACATTCAGGCGCTGGAATCCGTGGCTGACATTCTGGCTACGGCTACGCAGAACGCGCGATATGTGGACCGGGTTCGTCAGCTTGCATATCTTGATGGACTAACGGGGGTTTTCAATCGTCGGTATTTTGACTCCCGCCTGATCGAGGAGATTACCCGTGCCGCCCGCTATGGTGGAGGCGTCAGCGTGCTCATGATCGATCTCGATCACTTTAAGAAAATCAACGACGATTTCGGGCACATGCTGGGCGACGATGTTCTGCGTGCTGTTTCCGCGGTCTTCGTTCGCCAACTGCGCAAGGTTGATATGGTTTGCCGCTACGGCGGTGAGGAGTTCGCCGTCGTTTTGCCCGCTACCCAGGGAGCAAGCGCCGCCGCGGTGGCCGAAAAGCTGCGCCGCGCCGTAGCCAACACGGAATTCGCTGGAGTCCCCTACCCGGTTACCGTCAGCATCGGCGTAGCCGAATTTCCGGTTCACGGCATCACCAGGGACGATATTATTCGCGCCGCTGACGCTGCGCTGTACAACGCCAAAGCGAGCGGACGCAACCGGGTTTCGCTTGCCTCTGCTTCCGCCGCAGTGGTTGCCACCGACGAAGCACGCCCTCCCGGCGATTGACAGGGTCGGGCCGGGCGCTTACCCTTGTCATAGAAGTTACTATCTGGAACTTCTGCCTGCTTGCCGCGTCTAATGAACATCATGATGTCTTTCCGCTCACATTTGCGCTTTCACACCGCCCTGCAGCTTTCGCTGGCGCTGGAGAGCGCCGAGGAAACCCTTGTCGGCGGGCAGGCGGTTCTGGAGGGCGTCATGATGCGCGCCCCGCACGCCTGGGGAATTGCAATTCGCAAACCTGGTGGAGAGCTCGCGATTCATTCCGAGCCGCTCGCCAGGCCCAGTGACAAGAGCCCGTGGAAGGCGTGGCCTTTCATCCGCGGCATCGTGACCCTCGGTTCTGCCATGGTTCTGGGCTTTAAGGCCTTGCGCTACTCGGCGGATGTGGCGTTGGAGGACGAGAAGACGGCCAGCGGAGAAAAGTTGGAGATGAACGGCTGGGTCGCCGCCCTCAATATTGCGCTCTCGGTCGGCTTCTTTATCTTTATGTACAAGTTTCTGCCCTATGCGGCTGCCCGTTGGCTGCGTCACGCGGCTCCGCAACACGGCAATTCAGTGCTTTTCGCCCTGGTCGAAGGGCTCATCCGGCTAGCTATTTTCCTGGGCTTCATCTGGCTCACCTCGCGCTGGAGCGACATCCGCCGGGTGTACGAATACCACGGTGCCGAGCACAAAACAGTCTTTGCCTATGAGAATCACGACTCCATGACGGCAGAGGCTGTGCAGCGCTATTCGACCTTTCACCCGCGCTGCGGCACCAGCTTTCTGATGACCGTCATGATCATCTCTATCGCGGTTTACGCGCTGGTTCCTTTGCATGGATTTTGGGCGGGCTTTGCTTCGCGCATCGTCTTGTTGCCGGTGATCGTCGGTGGGGCGTATGAAATTATCCGCTACGCGGCCAAGAAGCGCTCGTCGTTGTTCGCCATGATGACTGCTCCCGGACTCTGGCTGCAGCGCATCACTACCCAGCCGCCCGATAATGCCCAGATCGAATGCGCCATCGTCGCCCTTAATCACGCCATGGAGTTGGAAGAGCAGCATGGCGGAGAGCTGGTGATCGCATGAACCGGGTCCTGAACCTTTCTCTTATCGCCCCGCAGCTTCATCTTTAGCGGCGCCTGCCGCGCGTTGCCCGATCGTTACGTATCCATCCAATTTAATGTTCTCCGGCTGCGGCGTGATTTTCCGCGCGGCCTGAAAGTTCAGGAACCCAATGTTTGACCGGCTTGACCAAATTGAGGTGCGCTTCAATGAATTGAACAACGCGCTCTCCTCGCCTGAGATCGTCAATGACTCGGCCAATTATCAAAAGACTGCCAAGGCCCAGGGCGAGCTTGCGCCGATTGTCGAAAAGTACCGCGAGTATAAGCAACTGCAGCACGGCATTGCCGAGTCGCGTGCCATGATTGCCGCGGAAACCGATGCGGAAATGGTTGCTTATGCCCAGGAGGAGTTGCAGTCGCTGGAGCAGAAACTGGCAACGATCGAGGAAGAGCTCAAAGTTCTGCTTCTGCCCAAGGATCCTAACGACGAGAAGAACATCATCCTTGAAATCCGCGCCGGCACCGGAGGCGATGAAGCGACTCTGTTCGCCGCCGAAATCTTTCGCATGTACATGCGCTATGCCGAGTCGCGGCACTGGAAGGTCGAAGTACTCTCCAACTCGGAGTCTTCGGTTGGCGGCCTGAAGGAAGTCATCGCCATTATCGAGGGCAAGCGCGTTTACTCGCAGCTAAAGTATGAGAGCGGCGTGCATCGCGTGCAGCGCGTTCCAGACACCGAGACCCAGGGCCGCGTCCACACCTCGGCGATTACCGTTGCCGTGCTTCCGGAGGCCGAAGACGTGGACATCAAGATCGAAGCCAAGGACATTCGCATCGACACGTTCTGCTCCTCCGGCCCTGGAGGCCAGTCGGTCAATACCACATATTCGGCAGTACGCATCACTCACCTGCCCACCAACACCGTTGTCAGCTGCCAGGATGAAAAATCGCAGATCAAGAATCGCGAGAAGGGAATGCGCGTGCTGCGCTCGCGCCTGTACGAACTCGAGCAGGCCAAGCAGCAGGAAGCCCTCGCCAAAGAGCGCCGCTCGCAGGTGGGATCCGGCGATCGCAGCGAAAAAATCCGAACCTACAACTTTCCGCAGAATCGGGTCAGCGACCACCGCATCGGACTCACCCTCCACCAGTTGGACCAGGTGATGGAAGGCAAACTCCAGCCCTTTGTCGATGCACTGATAACCCACTTCCAGTCGGAAAAGCTGAAGGGCGAGACGATAGGCGTGTGAGCAACATTTCGCAAAGGGAAAGTATGAACGACGAGATCAGCAACAAAATTCGCGAGATCGCAAAAGACGTGTATAGCAGCTTAGGCTCGGGCTATTCAGAAACCGTGTACGACCATGCGATGCAGGTAGGACTGCGATTGGAGGGAATCGGCTACGAGAGCCAGAAGGTTGTTGAGCTGAAGTACAAGGATCACCACGTTGGAGAAGGCTATCCTGATCTAGTCGTGCGCTCCGGCGACGCGACCGCTGTTGTTGAGTTAAAGGCGGTAAGCGGCAAGTTGGGAGCAGCTGAGGAACAACAACTAAAAAATTATCTTCAAATTTTGCAGGTCGAGCGAGGGCTACTGATTAACTTTCAACAACCAGGAAAGAATGAGTCGAAACTGGAAATCCAGGAAGTGTGCATAGAGCTGGGAAAGGAACCCTACTGAACGAGTCTAACTGGCCTCTGAGTGTGCTCCGAATTTCTCACCACCACGCCGTACAATAGTCTGGTGCAACTCCGCCAGGCGATTAATGCCGCGATCACGCAACTTACAGAGGCCGGAATCGGCGAGCCGCGCATCAGCGCCGAGGTTCTCGTCTTTCATCTTCTGGGCTGCGACCGCGCCTATCTCTTCGCGCATCCCGAGCGTGAGTTGAGTGCTGCCGAAGGGGAACAGTACCAAGAACTGATCGAACGCCGTGCCTCGGGCGAGCCGCTGCAATACCTCACCGGGCATCAGGAGTTCTGGAAGGCCGACTTCCTGGTAAGTCCGGACGTGCTGATTCCGCGACCGGAGACCGAGCACCTCGTTGAGACCGTTCTCGAGCTGGTCCACGATTTTGCTCTCGGCCCGCGCCTCAAAATTATCGACGTGGGTACCGGCTCGGGTGCGATTGCCGTGAGCCTGGCCCGCGAGTTGCCGCGGGCCGAGGTTCATGCCGTCGATCTGTCGGCGGCAGCGCTCGAGGTCGCGCGCATCAATGCCCGTCGCCTGGATGCTCGCGTACACTTTGCCCAGAGCGACGTACTCGCCGAAGTAGTGCGCGACGCAAGCTTTGATTTCGTCGTCTCCAATCCGCCCTACGTCGGACTCAACGAGCGGGACAAGGTGCAGGAGGTGGTCCGGCACTACGAGCCGCAGATTGCCGTGTTCGCCGGAGATGACGGCCTCGACATCATCCGCCGGCTCATTCCGCAGGCCGGTGAGGCGCTACGGGCTGGTGGCTGGCTGATGATGGAGATCGGCTACTCGCAATCGGCGGCGGTGATGGAGTTGCTGACGGCTTGGCATAGCGTCCATGCCGTCGCGGATCTTGCCGGAATCCCACGCGTGGTTGTCGCGCGAAAGCCTGTTGGCTGAGAGTCTGTCCGGCGTTTCGCTCTGATAAACTTGAAGTTTCTACGCTGAGGAAATTTCTGTCTTATGCCGCACGAACTGTCGAAGGCTTACGATCCTGCTGAGATTGAGAAGCGCTGGGCCGAGTTCTGGGTCCGCGAAAATCTCTTCCACACCGAAACACCCAAAGATGGCGCCAACGTCTATTCCATTCTGCTGCCGCCGCCGAATGTCACCGGTCGTTTGCACATGGGACACATGCTGAACCACACCGAGATCGACATTCTGATCCGCTGGCAGCGCATGTTAGGCAAGGATTCGATGTGGCTCCCAGGAACCGATCATGCCGGAATCGCAACACAGATGATGGTGGAGCGGCAACTGGCCAGCGAGGGCAAGAAGCGACTGGACCTCGGGCGCGAAGCCTTCCTCGAGCGCGTGTGGCAGTGGAAGGAGCAGTACGGCGGCTACATCCTCGAACAGATGAAGCGGCTGGGCGACTCGGTGGATTGGTCGCGCGAATTCTTCACCATGGACGAGCATCTCTCGCGCGCCGTGCGCGAGGCATTCGTACGTTTCTGGGAAGAGGGACTGATCTATCGCGGCACCTACATCGTCAACTGGTGCCCGCGCTGTATGACCGCTCTCAGCGATTTGGAAGTGGTCCACGACGAGACGCAAGGCAAGCTCTGGGAGATCCGCTATCCTGTCGTTGGATTGGCGGGCGAGAGCGTCGTGGTTGCCACTACGCGTCCGGAAACCATGCTCGGCGATACTGCCGTCGCGGTGAATCCACTCGATGAGCGGTACATGCATCTGCACGGGCGCAAGGTGAAGCTGCCGCTGGTTGGCCGCGAAATCCCAATTATTTTCGATGAACTTGCGCAGCCCGAGTTTGGCACCGGAGCCGTCAAGGTCACGCCCGCCCACGATCCCAATGACTTCGAGGCCGGCAAGCGCCACGGACTCGAAGAGCTGGTGGTTATGGATGAGAGCGCGCACATGAACGAAAACGCTGGCGTTTACCGCGGGCTTGAGCGCTCGGCCGCGCGTGAGCGCGTGGTCGCCGATCTGGAATCCAGCGGCGCACTGGTCAGCGTGAAGGACTACCTGGTTCCGCTGGGCAAGTGCGACCGCTGCAAAACCGTGGTCGAGCCGCGCATCTCGACGCAATGGTTCCTCGCCGTTAACAAGCAGACCCGCGACGGTCGCTCGTCGCTGGCGCAGGTGGCGCAAGAGGTTGTGAACGACGGTCGCATCCGCTTCACGCCGGAGAACTACAAGGCGATCTACCTGCAGTGGATGGAAAACATACACGACTGGTGCATCTCGCGTCAGCTTTGGTGGGGGCATCGCATTCCCGCCTGGCACTGCGCGGCCTGTAATGAAATCACCGTCGCGCGCACCAATCCAACCCATTGTGCGCATTGCGGCAGCGAGAAAATCGAGCAAGATCCCGACGTGCTGGACACATGGTTCAGCTCCGGCCTGCTTCCGTTTTCGGCTCTGGGCTGGCCTGATAAAACGCCGGACTGCAACGCGTTCTATCCAACCTCGACGCTGGTCACGGGCTTTGACATTCTCTTCTTCTGGGTCGCACGCATGATCATGCTGGGGTGCCATCTGATGGACGAGCAGAAGCCGGACAAGCGTGACATTGTGCCCTTCCGCGAGGTTTACATTCATGCGCTGGTGCGCGACGCAGATCGGCAGAAGATGTCTAAGACCAAAGGCAACGTGGTTGATCCGATCGGCGTCATCGAGAAGTTCGGCACCGACGCGGCGCGCTTCACTCTGGCCGCAATGGCGGCCCCGGGAACCGATATCGCCTTCAGCGAAAGCCGTACCGACAGCTATCGCGCCTTCGCCAATAAGATATGGAACGCCGCCCGCTTCCTCTTTATGAACGTGGATCGCGCAGCGGAGCAAAAGCTTTGGTCACTCAACGAATTTGCAGCTGAGGGCAGCGCGAAAAATGCAGCAGGACTAAAGGACTTCGTCGCAGCCACGCTTGAAGACCGCTGGATTCTTTCGCGATTCAACCGTGTGGCCGGAGAAGTATCCACGGCGCTCGGCGAATATCGCTTTCACGAGGCAGCGCACGTCGTGTATCACTTCTTCTGGGACGAGTATTGCGACTGGTATGTCGAGTTGCTCAAACCGCGCCTGCTCTCAACGGATCGCGAAGAAGCCCGTTCCGCCTTTGCCAACATGGTGCGCGTATTTGAGGGAGCGCTGCGCTTGCTGGCGCCCTTTATGCCTTTCATCACCGAGGAGATTTGGAATGCGGTGTATGACGGCGCGCCGCCCCTCAAGTCGATTGCGCTGGCCGCATATTCCGAGTGCGACGCAACCCAGCTGAGCGCTGATGCCGAGCGCGAGATGGCGGTTCTTCAGGATCTGATCGTTTCGGTGCGCAACATTCGCGCTGAGTTGAAAATCGTGCCAAAGGAGAAACTGCCGATCGAGGTCTTCACCGACCGGGATGTGCGCACAATCGTCACGGCCAACACTTCTGCAGTGGCGCAGTTGGCGAATGTCTCCGCGCTGACGTTTGTCGAGGAATCTCTCGCCAAGGCCGCTAACTCTCGCTCTACGGCACGTTTTGAAGTGCGCCTGGTCTACGAGCAGAAGATAGACGTTGCCGCCGAAATCGCACGCGTAACCAAGGAGTTGGAAAAGCTGGAAGCGGAGTATCAGCGCAACAGTAACCAGCTTGGCAATCAGGGCTTTCTTGCCAAGGCTCCGGCAAAAGTTGTGGAAGGCTTGAAGACGCGTCGAGTCGAGCTGGAATCTCTGATCGAAAAATCCAAGGCGCGGCTCGCCGAACTAGGCGGCAAAGCGGAAGGGGCTGGAAATGAACTGGAATAGCCGACGGATCACCGCCATCCTGTCGAATGCGTTGCTCGAAGACCAGGCCACGCGCGATGCGACAACGCTGGCAACGATTGATCCGCAGCAAAAGGCGCTGGCGACCATTGTGGCAAAAGAGGATTGCGTGCTGGCGGGCATTGCATCAGTGCAGCGCATTTTTGAAGTCTTCGCCGAACTTGCGGGCGAGTCGCGTGCCTATCCTGAGGTAAGTATTCCCCAGGAAATTTTTGATGGCGTGCGTTTACGCAAGGGCTCGGCCGTCGCCTCCATTCGCCACAACGCGCGCGTACTGTTGAGTTGCGAGCGGTTGATCTTGAATCTGTTGCAACATTTGAGCGGCATCGCGACGACGGCCCGCAAGTACGCTGACGCCATCGAAGGCACCGGCGCAATAATCCTTGATACGCGCAAGACTGTGCCCGGCATGCGGTTGCTGGACAAGTACGCGGTCCGCTGCGGCGGCGGCTTCAACCACCGACTCGACCTCTCGGATGGAATACTGGTTAAGAACAACCACATTGACCTCGCCGGCGGGGTACGCATCGCGATCGAGCGTGCGCTGGCCAACCGGAAGGGCGAACAACCGGTCGAAGTGGAAGTGCGCAATATGCAGGAGTTGGAGGCTGCACTAAAATATGGCGCCGAGTCTATCCTGCTGGACAACATGACCCCGACGCAGACTCGCGAGGCGGTCGTGCGAATCCGCCAGGAAGCCCGCGCCATGAAGATTGAATCCTCCGGCGGAATTACCTTGGAGAACGTGCGGCAGTACGCCGAGGCTGGGGTGGATTTCATTTCTGTCGGAGCGCTGACGCACTCGTCGCGTGCCGTAGACCTGAGCATGAAGATCGAAGCCGCCTGAGCGCGGTGGCTTGACGAGAGTCACAAAGCAGTGGGCACCCAGGCGAGGACCCAGTTTCTTGCAAAATAGCCGGTTGCTTAGGCAGCGGGAGCGATCCCCGTCAGAGTGGATTCATGCTGGCGCCGCCCCAGGGTGCGGAGGAAATTTGCGAGTACCGCACGCCGGGCGTCTTCCAGTCCGAGCGGGGGGATGACGGTCATATCTCCCACCAACTGAGCCAGCCGAAAGTAGGAGCGGCGCGATTGGCGCATAAACTCCAGTGAGTACTCCGGCTTGCGGGCATGTGCGGCGCCGGGATCGGAGTCCAGCAAAAAGGCGAGATCGGGGCGAGGGGCGATTAACGCGAGCAGCCGCGCATAAGCTTCGGAGAAACGATTATCGAGCGGTAGATTAGCCAGTTCGTCGTAGAGATATCGGTCCAAAATAATTACATCTTCTCTGTTGTGGCTGGCGCGGCTAAGAACGATGCGCAGGTGCACAGCATCGGCCAAATAGAGCAAGTGGCGCATCACGGTCAAATATCCAGTGCGGATGTTCTTGTCACGCCGCTTTACTGGGCGCCCGGGTACGCCCACTCCGGGTTCGCTGCCCAAGACCTTATGCACAAAGGCCTCGCGGCAGCGGCTGGCGACCACTACGTCATCCCAGAAGGTAATGAGCGTACTGCGTAGCTCGATCAGTGAGACGGCCTCCTGGAGCGCGGCGATCTGCGTTGTCTTGCCAGCGCCATCGAGTCCAGAGAAGCTGATCACAATCGGTTTGTTGAGCTTCGGTTGTGACGGCATGGCAATTATTTGGTGGAGGCACTCGCCGAGTGAGGGGGCGTGCTGGAGGTGGCTCGGCTGAGCGCGTACACGGTACCTGCCGCGATTCCGACCGCGGCTGCCGCTCCAAGTTTGATGACGAGAGAGCGATAGCGATGTTGTTTCACGGGCGCAATGGCATTACCGGCGGGACGCGACGCACCTCCTCCCACGACTCCTACATTCTCGGCGGCGGCGGCGCCGAGCGGTTCCTGTGTTGCCGGTTGCGCCTGTGGTGGCGGTGACTGCTGGGGCGCCGTCGTTTGAGGCTGAGGGGTATTTGGCAGCGGAGCTTGTGCCGGTTGCGTCTCACTCGGCTTGAGCGGACCGGCGGAAGGGTCGATCATCACCCCTCCTGACGGCGATGGCTGCGAACCGTTCTGCGGGGATTGCTGGGCGGTCAAGTCGACAGAGAGCAGAAGCGCGACAACCAGCAATGGAACAGTGAAGCTTACGCGTCTTTGTTTGGCCTGCATCTGGAAAGCTCCTCGTGCTTGTTTGGTACTGCCTTCGCCTTACTTTGAGCCGCCAACGATTTTCTCAGCGCTCGCGGGATTCATGCTGCTATTCAGCACCGGCGTTTTGGTTTGGTGAGTCATTCGGCGCAGCACACGGCTAACGTCGGCATCACGGTCATAAAAGAGATTGCGCATACGGTTCTGCGCGTATCGCCAAAGGTTGAGTAGATTCGTTTCATACCAGCAGGAGCACGACATGCGAGGCGAGAATCCGCAGAAGACGCGGAAACGATGACTGAACATGTCCGGCCCCGCAAGCAAAGCCGCGGTCAGGCGATGATTGCCTTCCAGAATGGTGAGCGGTTGCTGCTCGTCGATTCCGATCAGAAGCACGGCGCTGCGGTCGTGCTCAGAGCGCAAACGGTGGCTCAATGCCTGTATGCGGGCGATGAAGTCGCGCTGACTGCCGGAGAAGCGTATCGTGCGTATTCGGTTGGCGATGTCGCGAAGTAGAAAACCGTCATCCGCGATCTTGCGCCATTGCGCCCGCGGAAAGACTCTAATGAAGCTCAAATCGTCCGGCTCCAGCTCCGCTTCCCACCATTGGGTGTCAGATGGAAGTTCGCGCCACATGTGGCCTCGCCGCCGGAATAGCAGGGCACGACGCAGAGCGTTCTCATCCTCGTTGGCGAGATCAGCCTCAAGCACCAGACGCTCGAAGTTACCGCGATCAGCATGAAACTCTTCGTGGTAAAACTCGTTCTTGAGGAACTCGGCGATGACTTCCGCCTCGGTGGACCGTCGCAGGTTTCTCATGCGGCCTCCTCACGCATGCTGGGAGCACGGCGAAAGAACGGAATTGAAACAGCGATCAGCAGCAGGGCGCGCAGCACCTGCTGGACGACGATCACCTGCATCAGTGAGGTGTGAAAAATGGTGATGCACACGATGATGAGCAGACTCACGACGAGTTGCAACCATCCGGTGTTGGCGATCCTACGCGACATCTCATAGGTAATCAGCACGACGCAAACTGCATAGACCGCTGTGGCAACGGCGTTCATCGCCAGCAACTGCTCCACTCCTGAGCCGGCGCGATGGAAACCGCTGCCGAACAAAGTGCGCATTACAAGGCCAGGGAAGCTGGAAAGAAAGATCACAAAGGTTGTCGAGAGTCCGGCGACGAATAAGAGGGGGACGACCAGCACGCGGCGGCTGTCGCTCTCCGCCACACTGCCGGCCGAAACCGGGAACATGGCGCTGGTGACCGACCAGGTGGCGAAATACAGCAGGCGCCCGACGAGCGCGACCGCCGCATAGATGCCGGCGTCATCCGGCGCAAAATAATGCTTCACCATCAGGATATCGACATTGTTGATAATGACTTGGCCGATAAAGAAAATAATGGCTTGGATGCCCTCCAGAAAGGAGCCAGGGTAATAGAGCGCTGGAGTCTGGCGCAGCTCACGGTCTCCTGCAGGTAGCAGGAAAGCCGCAAAGACAGAGAATGAAATTGCGCCGACCGCACCTAGAATTCCGGCCCCGCTAACTACGAGGACCATCGCTGTCATCAGCTTTACAAAAGCCTCAGCCGCCAGGTTCAAGCTGAGGCGCAGGAATTGGCAGCTGCCCTGCATTCCCCCGCGCCGCACACCCAGTGGGATGTAGAACAACATTCCGAAGCCGAGCACCACGACCAGAGTGGGTGAAGGCATTCGCAGGTACGACGCTATCCAGCGACTGGCTCCGACCATTGTTGCCGAAAGCCCGATGCCCACAAGCCAGGCCCGGCGCATTAGAAACTGATAAACTGCGGCGCGTTCGCCCGGCACCGTAGTTTTGGCAATCAACTTTGCGGTAACGAGCTGATAGGCAAGGTTGATGCAGGAGGCGAGCATCAACAGCGTGACTGCGGCTGCTGCCTGACTGAAGTCTCCAGGTCCAAGCAGGTGTGCGACTCCAATGTTGTAGCCGAAGTTGGCCAGAGATACCAGAACCGAACCGGCCAGCATGACGACCCCGCCGGTGAACACCTTGCGTTGTGAGCCACCTCCCTTCAGAGTCTCGAATGCGACTCGCACCCGTGACTGTGGCCAGGAACTCAACGCCGGTTCGGGAACGCTCATGCTGCCTTCCTCCCGCCCTTTTCGTCGAGTTCAGGCCCCGGGTCGAGCTCAGGCCCCGGATAGAACTGCCGAACCATGTTCGGAAGATATCCGCTGAAGCTACGCACCGCCTCGACGGAGCTGTCAAAGATCTCAAAGAGCCTGGCGGTGCGCGTCAGCTCCAGCACCACATGCGCCTGGGGACTGAGCGATGCCAGTTTCAGATCGCCATCGCGCCGCGCTGCCTCTTTCATGCAGTGCATCAACATGTCCACCCCGGCGGCGTCGATCCTGCGCACCAGCGAGAGATCAAAAACGAGCTGGGGACGATCATGCTCGAGCAGCGGCCGGACTTCCTGCAGGAAGCAGCGGGCCTCCTTCAGATTCAGGCATTCCGGAGCGCGCTTAACGACGACGGGTCTACTCGTTTCCATATCGCCTCGTGGTCGTGATGGGCTGATAGGATTCGGTTGGTGGCTCGACGGGTGCCAAAGACACCTCACCTAACCCTGGGGTGGAAGAGCCAAGCGCTTTCGGCGCGGATGCAAACAGACCTTCGGGTTGAGATCTTAATGTACGCAGCGCATATGGCAGGAAGCTGGACAGCCAGTCTTTGAACGCAAACGTGGGAGCAGAAAAGCGAGTAGTTGTTGCTCCGATCAGGTGCGGATCTTCAATCTCAACGGTAATTCCGCGCTGGGTGCTGTGTATCTGCTGGAACCCCACGACGGAGTATTCCACGTCCAGGCCTGCGCCTACACGGGTGTAAGGCATCACGCTGGAGTTGTCGATCACGGTGGCACAATCCACCTCCGAGTGGTGTTCCAAGGAACTGCCGCGAGTCACGACGGCGTCGCGCCGCACATTGCAGCAACTGCCTATAAAGACAGGAGCGACAAGGCGCGCGCAGCGATGGACGCGCGCATTTCGGCCAATCCAAACGCCGGGGCGCACTTCGCGGCCGCAAGGTTGAATGCCACATTCGCCGGCGAACGCGTCCAAGGCGAGGGTGCGCAGGCTGGCCGGCGCTGTAAGCCGATTCACATAGCCGAATACTTTGTAAGGGGCAGCGATGCCGCGTTCGTCGCGCAGTTCTCCGCGCAATAGGGCCGCAGCCTCGGAATGGCTGCCGGAGGAGATTACAAAAATGTCAAGCGCCTCACCCGACGACGAATATGCGCGTATCAGTTCAGAGCCAGAGCTCCGGTATGCGTTGACCATCGCCGCAAAATCTACCTCGGCCCAAGCCCCCAGGCGGAGCAACAGTACGCACTCTGAGTGCCGGCCAAGGCGACAGAAGCGTTGCAATGCCTCCTCCCAGAAAAGCTCCGGACTAACCGCGCCGAATTTGCAGTCGGCGATCCCGGGAGGAGGCGGCAGTAGGTTGGTATCAGTGATTACGCAAATTTCGCCGACGCCTGCCGCACGAATACGGTCCAGTGTGCGCATCAACACGCTGCGCCCTAATACGTCGAGCAGTGCCAGGGGAATTTCACCGAAGCGCTCCATTTGCGACTGTCCTCCCACCAAAATGAGGGCGCGAACGCCACAGAGAGCCGACGCGCTGGGGTTGGCCCCAGGGAGGACATCAGGATGAGACTTGCGGGCGCCTAAGTCCATGGCGACCACCTTGGCGCAGTAGCGCGAAAAATTGCCGACCGAAGCGGCACCCATTCCGGCAGTCTCCGGAAGCGTGAGAAGGGAAGCAGGGCATTGTGAACGTGATGCACATTAAAGGAGCGCAGGTACTGACGAATGATCATCGGCATGGTCTGGCGTAGGGCAACAGAGAAGTTTGCATAGCTCATCTCGCGCAGCGCATCCGAATTTTGCAGCAAGTTGACGATGCGGTCGGCCATGCTGTGAGCATCGCCGGTCGCGAAAAAATCGATTGCCAGTTGCTCGTCGGCGCACATCTCGCGGAAATCGGAAATGTCGGCGCATACGATAGGCAATCCGTACTCGCAAGCCATATGCGCCACCCCGCTGGAACCGGCGGCGGAGGCGTAGGGCATCACCATCAGGCTCGCCGAAGAGAAAAGTTCGGCGACATCTGCCTCTTCGACGTACCCTGTGAAGCGGATATAAGGGTTATCGCCGAAACTCCTGGCAACTCCTTCGACGTAACCCGGCGTGGCAGGATGGTTGCCGCCGGCGATGATCAAGCGGGCCTGCGGACATTGCGCGACGACTTTCGTGAAGGCTTCGATCAGCAATTCCAGCCGTTTATACGTCCCCCATTTGCCGAAGGCCAGAATGCGGTGTTCGGGATTGCCTCGTTTTTCAAAGGCAGGCGGCTCGGGGCGCGGCGATAAAATGCCATGAGCACGGAAGTGCACATTGTCCCCGTTGTACTTCTCCATTAAGGTGCGGCGGTAGGCTGGTAATAGCACCGAGATCGAGTTGGCCATCAATAAGAGGTGCGTTGCCAGATAACCGCCGGCGCGGTAGGTGCGGGGAAACCGGATTCCCGCGTGCTGCAGATCGACGTTATCCATTAAATGGTGCAGGGTGATATGTGTATAGGTTCCCGAAAGCCTCGTGAACAGGGGCGTGGTGAGTCCGGCAAAAGCCGCCGTCGGATGAGAACCGAAGCTGGAGAAGAGCAGATTGAACCACACCACATCGGGCTTCAGTTCGCGGATCGCGCTCAGCAGACGCGCCGGATTGCTAAGGCTGTTGAACCTCCAGCAGCGGATAACGTCAAATTCATCCAGTTCTGGTTGTTCGGTGTCCAGGAAGTCGCCGAGTATCGTAAGGCTCAGGAAGGGATCGCTCTGCAGTTCGCGAGCTATGTAAAATCCATATTCGTTAAGCCCCCGCCGAGATGGCGGAAATGCAGTCACAAGGCAAATCTTCATGGGCCCCCCTGGCATCAAAACAAAGTCAAACGAATGAATGGACGCACAATCGTTTGGTTTCCGCCAGCAAAATTAAAATAACTCGCGTTCTGAACTCCGAAGGCGAACCGGATCGGATACTCCACCGGAACTTCTCCTATGCTGTCACTTACGTTCCGCCGCACCGGCTTGTTGTAAGAGATGAGGACACTGCTCTGCACGTTGTCATAGTCGTGAATTCCTTCGCCGCGGGAGAATGCAAAATCTCCAGTACGCACCAGCGCCGCGAAGGTTTCCATTCGACTTGCGCGGCGGGGCGCATTGCCTGCGCGATCCAGTAGCTCTGATCCTGCACCCGCCACGAGCGGATATACTCGCCCAGCACCGCCACGCGGAGGCGTTCGCCGAACTCATGCTGCATGCCAGCCGAAGTCGAAGTTGAGTAGAACTCGCGAATCAGCGGGCGGAAGAGCAGATCGCGCACGCTGTAGCCGGTGATGAACTGTGTACGGCCCCATGGATGCCCAACGATGAAACGAAGGCGTGCACCCAATTCGCGCGAGTGCAGGTTCTGTTCGGTGAACGGCCCGGTCTCATGGAAGCCTTGGCCCTGCAAGGTGAGCCAGTTTCGCAGTGCGTTGGTAGAGAAATAGGCAAATTGCCGGAACAGGTTTTGGTTTATATCGTACGGGGTCGTCCTCATCGCGGCGCAAAGTAAACTGCAGCCCTGAGTTGAAGGTGAACACAGCAGAGCCTAACCTGAGCACCGGATTTAGCGCGGCGTTCATGGTGTAATCCCAAGTGTCGTTATTCAGGATCAGTTCCTCGTTTGGCAAAGAAGTCTGGCCGCGGTCATTTCGTACCTGGAAGAATCCGCTCAGCGGTGGAAACTTGCCGAGATCGGTTCGAACGCCATTGGTCCAAATCGTTTCGAGAGAGGTAATCGGCGGCGGGATGGCTCCGGTTTGAGGGTTGCGGAAGATTTGCAGATCCAGGCCATTGATCGTGGCGTCGTCGTAGTAGCCGTGCATCAGAACGTCCGAGTGAAGGCTGATTCTCCGGCTTAGCTGGACGCCCTGTTCCTCGGCCGTCTGCTGCATAGCGAACTCGGCAGTGTCGTCATTGCCACTAAGCTGATTGGCGCGCGCAAAAGCAGTCATCGCTTGAAACTGCTGATGCTGCTGCCGGTAGATATTCGCCTGCGCCATCATGTAATCGAAGTTGTTTGCGAACTCTGCCGGACCGCCCAATTGCGCAAGCTGTTGTTGAGCTTCGCTGGTGCGGCCCTGGGCAATCGCTGAATTAGCCATGCCGATGGCTATGACTTCATCGGCCGCGCCGGCCTGGCGTGCCCGCTCGTAATACCGGCGGGCAAGTTCAAAATCATTCATCGCGAGAAAAACGTTCGCGGCTTCAATAAAGTTCTCGGCAGTGACCGGAGAGGCTTCGCCTACCCGCGATTCGGCAAAAGCCAGCGCCACCTGTTGCTGGGCCGCGCCGAATTTATTTTGTTTGACGAAGAGCCGCGCGAAGAGCAGACGCGCCCCGACCCGGTTGGCGTCGGGAGCCTCCAGCGCCCGTGTAAAGCGCTGCATCGCCGCGTTCTGATCCCCAAGCGTCAGCAAGGCGGCACCGGTGTTCAACAAGATGGGTGAAGAATCAGGGCCCTGTTTCTCCGCTGCGCTGATGTAACCGAGTGCCTGAGAGCGGTGATGCAATGCGGCGTGGGCGTTGGCAAGATGAGCATAAATCTCCGGATCGTCGGGCGAAATCGCGAGGGCCGCATTAAGAGTTTGGATGGCCGCCGGATAGCGCCGGGCGTGAAACTGGGTGTCGGCCAGTGCGAGTTGGAGCTTCAGATCGTCAGGCGCATACTTCAGCGTCGCAACGTACTCCAGCTCCGCCTTGTCGAGGAGTCGCAGCTCACGGTAGGCGGTAGCGCGCGCAAGATGAATTGCGCCGGATTCGCCGAGCAGCTTCTCAGCTTTGTCGGCTTCTTCCAGCGCGGCACGCCCGTGGTGTAGTTGCAGGTCAGAGAATGCGAGGCCGAGCCACGCCACTCCGTCGGAAGGTTGGAGGTCGAGTGCCGAATGGAAATCATGAATCGCTGCTTCGGGATTCTGCAGATCGTTGAGCACGTAACCTCGATTTACATAGCCCTCCACCATTCGCGGATCGCGCGTCAAGGCCTCGGTGTAGTCCTCGACTGCTTGCTGAAGGAGTTGATTTTGCTTGTGCACGTGACCGATGAGAAGCGGAAAGTCGGCTTCCCGGGCAACAGCTTCAGATAACGCGAACAGAGCGTTAGGGTTTCGTCGAAACGTCCCAGGTTGTATAGGTCGTATGCCAGATATACCGATGCGTTGCGGTCGGTTTCCAATTGGGTCAACACCTGGTAACCCAGGCGCGCCGACTCAGCATACTTACCCAGGTGAAAAGAACGCGCTCACGCTCACGCATCAGGCGAGGGTCATCGAGCATGCTGCCCTTGGCGCGCTCAACCCAGTCGGCGGCGATGGGGATGTGCCCGGCCTGAATTGCTGCGTTAGCTGCGTTGGCAATCACAACCGGATTCGCGCGGTGCGCGCTTGAACGCCTGCTCATAGGAAGCGTTGGCGCGATCGAATTGCGCGGTGGAGGTGTAGAGGTCGCCCAGAGCGAGGTACGGTACGTAGTCATCCGGGTAATCCGAGGCCATCTGATTGAAGTAGCCTTCAGCGGCGGCGGTTGTCGTTTTCCTCGCGCGAATATAACCCATCGCCTCTAACGCATAACGATTCTTGGGGTCGCCCTTCAGCACTCCCTCATACACGCTTGCGGGATTCATCACTTCGCTTTTCATGCCAGAGAAGGTTGGCGTATTGCAGAATGATGGCGGATTGTCCGGGTCCAGCTTCATGGCCTCCTGCAGGTCGGTCTCTGCGCCGTCCAGATCGTTGGCGCCAAGACGTATGGAAGCACGTACGCGCAGGAACTCTGCGCGCGGCCCGTTCCTTCGATGCGCAATTGATTCACCAATCTTTCAGCGTCGGCGATTTGCTGCTGCGCAGCTCCGTCATCGCCCATCTCGCGAAGGGCTTCAGCGAGATTCAGGCGCAGTTCGACGGGATAGAGCCGACCTTCCGGCACGGCGGCGTTGGGTAGGCTGGCGATGGCTGCCTCGTACTCGCGGATTGCCTCTGCCCTGTGATTCTCGGTCCGGGCGAGCTGAGCCCTGAGTGCGTGCAGACGATAGTGGTTCGGATCGATCTGCGCGGCGCGAGCGAGAAATGATCGCGCGCGATCGATCTCTCCAGAGCGCAACTCAGCCTGCGCCGCGCTCAACTGCAACCCGATCTGTCGTGGCGCCAGATTCGCAGCCTTGGAATAGGCTTCAGCCGCTTGCGGGTAATCTCCGTTGAGTTCGTAGCTGTAGCCGAGATCGGCTAGAAGATCGCTGTTCTGTCCTGGAGCGCTCTTGAGCGCGGCGATGGCCGCCTTATAGTCATGCTGCTCGCGATAGAAGTTTGCGACAGCGCGAAAGACGGAAGGATTTTTCGGATCATGGCTGCGCGCCCGATCCAGCATTTGCCGCGCACGTTCGGGCTCCTTTAATTTCAAGTAGGCGACGGCCAGCATAACTTCAGCTCGCGATGAGGAGTGCAGCGACTCTGCACGTAACAGCAAAGCAATGCCCTGCTGCGGATCGCCGCTTTGCAGGAAGAGCTCACCTGCCATCAGAAGATCGCTCTCACGCTTTGGAGCGGCGGATACGACTTGCATCAGCAACCGCCTGGCATCTTCGAGGCGTCCCATGCGCTGGTAGCTCTGGGCCAGACCGCTGAGTCCATCCAGGTTGGTGTGATCCAGCTTCAATCCCTGCTGGTAGGCCTCCACCGACTTTGCAAACTCGCCTGCAAGCCGTGATGTGTAGCCGAGCAGGAACCAGAGACGCGCGTTCTGTGGCGCCGCCTTCACCGCGCGTTCAGCGGCCGCCGCCGCCGCCGCCGCGTTTCCTCGTTTCAGCTCATCTTCGGCGGCGCGTGCATTGCGTCCCACTTCAATGCTGGCGCCCCATCCTATCCCTTCATTGGAGTTTTTAGCCGGGTACTTCGGCGTGCTCTGCGCGGTACCGCCAAGATCTATGTTCTGGGCCAGCAGCAGCGCCGGAAACAAAAAGAGACAGCACGAACTGATGTATCGCAAACTCTTTTTCACTTGGTGACTCTGGAACGGTTTTATCGAAATCTGAACCGGTTTACTTCCGTCTGCTTGGGATGCAGAGAAATGAGAAAGTGTCTTCCCGATTAGGTTGCGGATCTTCACGCCTGGCGTTTTTTTGCCATCCTGAATCACTGCTCCGCTTCTGCCGAATTCTTTGGCGTACACAATTACGATTCATGAAAAGTGATCAAACAAAATTTGTGGCAAACCTGCGTGCAGCTCTGGGAATCACAACTACCTCGAAAGCGCGGAGATGATTTCCTTGACCACGAAGCCGATGTCCACTCCAAGTCGCGGAATCCCACTGTTGGCGATCGTGCTGATTGCTCTGGCCGTGCACGGCCCGCTGCTGCTCATGCAATTGCCCGCTAATTCCTACGACGCAACCACGCACATTTTTTTTGCGAGCCATTATGCAAATCATTGGTTCTCGCCGTGGAATGAAAAATGGTTTGGTGGAATGTCGCAGACGACCTATCCTCCACTGACTCATCAGTGGATTGCGCTGTTCTCTCACATCTTCGGCCTGACCGGCGCCTACATGTTCGTGCAACTGATTGTGATACTGCTGTTGCCGGTAGGTATGTACCGCTTCGCGCAGCTCTGGGTTCCAGAGCGCGAGGCGAGTTATGCCGCGGTTGGCGCGGTCTTTTTAGGGTCCCTGGCGATGCTGGTATATCAGTCCGGCCAGTTGCCCACCACGGCAGCGGCTGCGCTCACGCTGAACGCGCTGCCATATTTTTACCGATGGACACGGGACGGCGGCGCAATGCAGTTGCTAAAAGGCGCGGCCATTTCTGTGGCAGGCGCAGCAACTCACCACGTTACATTTTTCTTCGGAGCCATCCTCTTCGCGCTGCCAGTACTCTGGCTGAGCTTGTTGGAGAGGAAGCAGAGTTCGCGACATTCCTCCGCAGGAGCGGTGCTGGCTCGCGGCGTTGTTTTTGCCGCAATCGTGTCCGCGGCTGCAATCGTAGTGCTGCTGCCTTACTTCATTTCTCTTCGCCAGAACCCCATCAACCAGTTGCCGATTCCGCACGGCTCGCGCGACAACTACATTCTGGTCCCGCATAGCGGCATGAATTTCTGGGTAATCCCGATGGGCGCGCTGATCCTTGCCATCCCCTACATACTGCTCAAAGGATCAGCAGAGCGCCGCTTACGCCCCCTGCTGGTTGGCTGGTATTTGACCACTTTGCTTGGACTGGGCGGAACGACGCCGGTAGCCCGACTGTTGCTGGGCCGGGCCTTTGAGGTATTGACCTACGAGCGTTTCACATTTTGGGCGACCTTGATGGCTTTACCCTTTGTCGGTCTGCTCGCCGCCTGGATGATGGATCGCTGGGGTCGTCGCGCCATTGTGCTGCTCAGTATCGCCGCCGTTTCCAGTTGCGCGATGGCGGTGGCATGGGTGGTCTTCAATCCGATCAACACGGGAGAGTTCCGGGTGCAACCGGTCATCGATTTCCTGAACCGCGACGAGCACACGAAGTATCGCTACATCACGCTCGGTTTTAGCAACCAGTTCGCCAAAGTTTCCACATATGCCAAAGCAGGAAGCCTTGATGGCGACTACAACTCCGCGCGCCTGCTGCCCGAGTTAACGGCCTACGGCGCCGGGCAGCTCTACAACTCCAAGTATTACGGAAGCGCAGGAATGGAGGCGCTGCGCGCGATCCTGAAGCACGCTGACCAGTATGGGCTGCGCTACGTCTTTGTACGGGATCGCTACTACGAGCCGCTGCTGGCCTTTGCCGGATGGCGGCAGGCGGAGATCTACGATAACGGAGCCATCAGCCTGTGGACCAAGGACGATGTTCCTCCGGCTAAGCACATCGATTTCGGCAACGCGGTTCCGCCCGTCTGGGAGGGCGTGATGTGGGGATTAGTTCCGGTTGGTACGAGTTTGTTCGCAATCTTCGTCCTGTTACTTCCCGAGCGCCGACGTTATTCCGAGGCGATTCAGTTCCCCTCTTCCAGGCCTAGTGAAATCTCTCTTCGCGAGGTCCAGTAGCCATGAATAAGTTGCTGCCGGCTCTTCTTTTCGTTCTGGCTGCCGCGCTGGTTGCCGCCGGGACCATTCATTCCTCGGCGCTCAATCCGGCCACCACACCGGCGGGCGCGGTGCAATCTTTGCTCGCGCGCGTGAAGGTGCGCGACGCCGAGGGCGCGTATCAATACGTGGCCAGGGCCAGCAACGCACCTCTTCAAGATTTTGCCCGCGACGTCTTCGGGCAGGAGGGCAATCTGCGCACCTACTCGGCGCTGCAGCAATTTGATATCAAGGTACTCCGTGAGGAGAATCAGGAAGCAACCGTGCGGGCGAGTTTGCAATGGGCCTCGGCGGTTGGTGCCGTTTACGACACGCGCGATTTGAAGGTGTTGCGCGAAGACAACAGCTGGAAGGTGTTGTGGCCGGTGCAGGCGGCTGCCAAGCTTCCGCCGCAAGTGATCCCGGTGAACTATCTGCGCTGGGACATTGTGACGCGCGGCTCCGATGACGACTGGGGCGCGCAGAATGTAGATCCTCCGCGGGTCCGCATCATTTCCATGAACCCAGTAGAGGTGGATGGCAACTTCATTCTGCTCGGCGAAATTGAAAATGAGGACACTGTGCCCGGCTTTGTCTCGGTTGCCGCTACGCTCATTGGCAAGGACGGCCGGACGATGGCGCAGGAAGAAAGCTTTGACAAGATAAGCCACGTCCTGCTGCCAAAGGAAATCTCGCCCTTCCGCATCGATTTTCCTAATCTGGATCGCACTCGCATCCAGAGCGTGCACATGCAGCCTAACGCGATGCTGGTGCCGGCTTCGGCCGACCCGGTGATCGGCGTGATGCATCAGGCACTGCAAAAAGATGCGCGCGGGCGATCCGTACTCACCGGCGAACTGATGAACGAGAGCGGCCAGAGGGTAAATATTCCGCACGTACTCGCCACGTTCTACGACAATGCGGGCAAACTTATCTGGGTATCGGATGGATACGTTGATCAGTCTCTTGCGCCGCAGACGCCGGTGCCTTTCAGCATCGGCGTGCGGGATGACCTTGCGGCGCAAATTCACAGCTACCGGGTCACGGTGAATCAGTACAGCCGTGATCGTGTGCAGTGAAAGGAGGCGGTCATGGAGTCCCTTCGGCGCGCAATTGTTCTCGCAATTCTCTATGCGGCCACTGGGTTGTGCATGGCACAGTTACGGGTTCCGGCTTCAGTACCGGCTGGCTCGGGAGCCACTCTGCAGGCTTCTGGGTCGGGAAGCACAATGCTCTATCTCTTTGGTCCCGGCGGAGCCAGCAAGCGCACGGTGCAACGAGGCAGAATCGAGCTCTCCGGAGATGAACTGAAAATTGCCGGACGATACACCGCGATTCTCGATGGCAGCAGCGAGTCATTTTTCGTAATTGCGGCGCCGCTGGAAAAGATCTCCTTCATTGCCCGGCCGTCACGCGTGCCGGCTGCCGCGAACGGAGCGGTTCTGGGCTCGGCTTTTCTCCTCGACCGCTTCAACAACCTTATGCTCGCTCCGGCTCCAGTCAGCTTCCGGCTCGCGGTGCAAGGTGTGATTGGCGAAGAGCGCAATGTGACCGCAAAGGACGGTGTCGCCTGGGTGCAATTGAATTCAGGACGGCGTAGCGGCCCGGCGGAATTTACCGCTTCCTCCGGTCAGGTCGCGGCGCGCCGCATCGTGCAGCAGGTCGCAGCCGACCCGTGCTCCATTAAAATGTCGGCTTCAAAGTCCAGCGATGGCAACATTCTGGTGGAGACCGCGCCGATTCAGGACTGCTCCGGCAACGCCGTTCCGGACGGCACCATCGTCACCTTCACGTCCCTGGATGCGGCTGGACGCAGCACGGTCGATGCCCGTATCAAGCGCGGCTTTGCCCGGGCCGAATTGCCCGCTTCAACCTCGGCAACTCTCTCGGTGGCCGCTGGCGTCGTTCTCGGAAATCAAATCCACTGGGGAGGCGCGCAGTGAGCGCTCGCATTCATGGTTCCGGTCGCGGCGGAGCAGCGGGGCTAATCGCATTGGCCCTTGTGATCGTGCTTGGGAGTACATGGCTTCCACTCACAATGCGAGCCGCATCACTTCAATCCTTTGACACGCACTCCGCCGCACCACGCGCAGTGGAGGAGACAACCGCTCTGGCAATTCAGCGTGACTACGCCCACGCCTGGCAAGCCCTGGTTTCAGCTCTGGAAGAAAACCGCGCCGATCGGCTCGATGAAGATTTCACGGGAAGCGCGCGCCAGCAGTGGCAGGACGCGATTCGCGGTCAACAGCAGAACGGGCTCAGCCGCCGCATCGTCGATCACGGCCACAAGGTGCGTGTCATGTTCTATTCCCTCGATGGTTCCGCAATGGAGGCGGTCGACAGCGCCGAACTGGAGATTCAGTTCCGTGAGGGGAGCAAGCTTCTCTCCTCCGAACTTGTCCAGGCCCGCTATCTAGTCCTGCTCACCCCGGCGGAAAACAGTTGGAAAATAAGGATCCTGCAGGAACTTTCTCCGGAGTTGAACCCGCGTTGAGCGCACCCAGCATGGCGTTTGAGATTCGCAATATACGAACTCGGAATTCCCTTTCTCAAGTTCTAGAAAGGCGCTTCGGAAGCGCTTCTTGCCCTAGAATAGAAATTGCTCCGGTAGTAAGCCTTACCGCATCTAAGTAGCATTGGCTTGGTGATCATGAAAATTCCAAACAGCCCGCTAGTTCTCGTCTATCTTGTGGCGTCGCTTGCCGCATTCGCTCAATCGCCCGCAAGCTCTCCGCAGCAGACCCAGCCCGCAGCGGCTACCGTGGGAGCTCAGGCTCCGGTTGCAGCCGGGAATTCGGCGGCTGCTCCACAACCGCCAAACCACGCCGATGCCTACTACCACTTCCTGCTTGGCCACATGGATGAGGAGATCGTGGCCTCGACCGGCCGCGCTGAATTCGCCTCCAAGGCCGTGGACGAGTACAAGGCGGCATTGCAAGCCGATCCGTCGTCGCCTTATCTTGCCTCGACGCTGGCGGAACTGTATGCGCGCTCGGGAGATATCCGCCAGGCTATCGTGGAGGCCCAGGAGGTCATCAGCCATGACCCGGACAACCTCGACGCCCGCCGTCTGCTGGGTCGCATCTACCTGCGCTCCATCGGCGATCTGCAGGGCGGTGCTCAGGGCGAGACCGAAGCTGTTCTTCGCCTCGCCATCGAGCAGTACGAACAGATCGTGCGTCTGGATCCCACCAGCATTGAAGATCATCTTCTGCTGGGCCGCCTCTACCGGCTGAATAATGAGACGGTAAAGGCGGAAGCTGAGTTCCGCACCGCAGTCAAGTTGCAGCCCTCGTCCGAGGATGCAGTCACCACGCTAGCGCTCCTCTACAACGAGGAAGGCGATTCCGGCCGGGCCCTGGAGATTCTGCAATCCGTGCCGGAGTCGGAGCGCTCACCCCGTATCTACTCGGTGCTTGGCTACACTTACGAACAGCGCAAGGACCACGCCCACGCCATAGAGGCTTATCGCAAAGCCGTCGATCTCGACAAGGACAATCTGGACGCAGTGCGCGGACTGGCGCAGAACCTGCTCGATAATAACCAGACCACCGCGGCGCTCGAGCAATACAAAATCATCGCCGAAGCCGACCCGCAGGACGTCCAGACTTTGCTGCACATTTCGGAAATTTACCGCCGCGACGGACAGTTCGAAAAGGCAATGGACACGCTGAGCAAGGCGCAGTCGGTTGCTCCGGATTCGATGGAGGTCCAGTATAGCCGCTCCGTCATCCTGGAGTCGCTGGGGAAGTACGACGAAGCCTCGAAGCAACTCGAAGAGTTGCTGAAGCGCACCGAAAAGTCCAATGGAGTGTACACGAATCAGGAACGGGACAATCGCGCCATCTTCCTGGAGCGCCTTGGCACCGTCTATCGCGACCAGAACAACACCAAACTGGCGGTGGACACCTTCCGCCGGATGATTGCTCTCGGCGGTGAGCCGGTTTCCCGGGGTTATCAGCAGATTATTGAGACCTATCGCGACGCCAGGGATTGGCCCGCCGCCACGGCGGCTGCGCGCGAGGCGGTTGCAAAGCTTCCCAACGACCGGGGATTGCAGATGGTCTTGGCCGGTCAGGAGGCCGACACCGGTGATGCCGATGCTGCAATTGCTCACGTGAAGGCCCTGATCAAGGGCACAACCGCCGATGACCGCGAGGTCTATATTACGCTGGCCCAGATGTATAGTCGCCTGCGCCGCTATCCCGATGCGGAGGCGGCAATGGCAAAGGCGATGGAGCTATCCACCAAACCGGAAGAGAAGGACTACGCGAACTTCATCGCCGGCTCGATCTATGAGCGTCAGAAGAAATACGATGAGGCCGAAAGTTACTTCCGCAAGGTGATTGCTTCAGATCCGCAGAGCGCTTCTGCGCTCAACTATCTTGGCTATATGCTGGCCGACCGCGGCACACGCCTCGACGAATCGCTCGCGCTGATCCGGCGCGCGGTTGCCCTCGACCCGCAGAATGGCGCCTATCTCGACTCTCTCGGCTGGGTTCAGTTCAAGATGGGCAAATACGATCTTGCCGAAGCCGCGCTGCGCAAGGCTGTGGAGCGCCTCGACAACGATCCCACGGTGCACGAACATCTCGGCGACGTTTATCAGAAGACGAATCGCCTGAAGCTGGCGGTAACGCAGTGGGAGCGCTCGTTGGAGGAATGGAAGAAGACCGTTCCCGCCGAGTATGAAGCCTCCGACGTTGCCAAGGTTCAAAAGAAGCTCGACGGCGCCAAGGTGAAGCTCGCGAAGCAGGAGGAGAACGCAGCCAAGTAAGCTTCGGAGCACTAGGCAGCTTTAAACCGCCGGGATTAGCGAATGAATGCTGGCCCGGCGATTTTTGTTAGTGCAGTGGATTCACCCGGCGGCGGCCGCCGGTGCTGCTGGGGCCGATATCCGGCTCCGCAAAGGCGCACCGGATGCTACACTTCCCCTATGCTGGCCTCCTACGCCGTGCAGGTTGAGTCCTCTCGTGGACGCCGCCATCCAGAGCCGCCGCATCCCTATCGTGACGACTTTCAGCGCGACCGCGACCGCATTATTCATGCCCGTGCCTTCCGCCGCCTTGAGAATAAAACTCAGGTCTTCACCCAGCGCCAGTCAGATCACTTCCGCACCCGGCTCACCCATACGATCGAGGTCGCCCAGATCTCGCGTACCATCGCCGCCGCGCTCAATCTCAACGAAACACTCGTCGAAACTCTCGCCCTGGTTCATGACATCGGACATCCACCCTTCGGACACTCCGGCGAGCGCGCCCTGGACCTGGCAATGCGTGCGCATGGTGAGAGCTTCGACCACAATCTGCACGCGCTGCGCATCGTCGAACACTTCGAACAGCGTTACGCCTCTCGTCCCGGCCTGAACCTTACCTTCGAGGTTCGTGAAGGCATCATCAAGCACTCGCATGACTACCTTCCCACCGAGCACCCTGAACTGGCCGAATACCTGCTCGATCAGTTCCCGCCACTGGAAGCCCAGCTCATCGACCATACCGACGAGATCGCCTACAACACGGCCGACCTCGACGATGGCTACGAATCGCGCCTTCTCAAGCTCGATGACATTCGCCGCCAGGTCGCAATCTTCGATCGCTACTTCCGCCAGGTGGAGCGAGAGTTCAGTGCCGTTCGCGACAAGCTCAAGTTCAACGAGGCGCTCAAGCGCATGATGAATCATCTCGTAACCGATCTGATAGAGAACACTCGCTACCGGCTTGAGGCCGCCGGCATTCAGAGCGTTGAAGACATACGGCGCCACCCCGAGCGCCTGGCCGCCTTCAGCGCCACGACCGATCAAGAGCGCGCTCAGGCCAAGCAGTTCCTTTCGCAGAACCTTTACCATAGTGAATCGCTGCGTCCTCAGAAGATGGACGGGAAACGGATTGTCAGCGACCTTTTTTGCTATTGGATGGCGCACCCTACCGGCCTGCCAGTCAGCTATCAGCGTCAAGCGGAATCCGAAACGCGGGCTCGGGTGATCTGTGACTATATCGCGGGCATGACCGACAACTACATCCTTGATATGCACGGAAAGATAATTGAGCGAGGTGTCTCCCGGTGATGCCCTCCTTATCCCGCGTGAGAAGCCGGTAGCTTCGCCCTGTAATTCCTACCTACTGCACCCTTTCCTACCGCTCACATCTTCGGCTATCGTTCTTGGTTCTCATTGAAAACAAAATAGTTAACTTCAAGCGTGAGTTTGGCATCTGAACTGTACTAGAGATGGTGTCGCGCCACCGCCTCAGGCGGTACGCAGTCTGAGAGCGGGCTACTCCCGCCGGAGGAATGCTAATGAAAAGACGTATCCTGTTTGCTTTGCCCTTGCTTGCCACTCTTGCCCTGCCGGTTGTTGCTCAACAGGACAGCCCCGCCGCAGGTCAGCAACCTGCTGCACAGTCACAGCAACCTGCTGCACAATCGCAGACAACACTCGACGCTAACTCGCCTATGAACAATCCCGACAAGCAGCTTGAGCCGCTCAAGCCGGACACTCGCGAAGGCTTCTGGGGACATCTGAATCCGTTTGCGCGCAAGAAGTATGTGCAGCGCCAACTCGGTCCGATTCGCGATCGCACCACTGAGCTCGATGAGCTTACGGCGAGCAATTCGCGGATGTTGAAGGACGTTGACGCCCGCGCCACGGCTGGAATTCAGCGCGCCGACGCCCATGCAACCCTTGCCGATCAGCACGCCGTCGATGCCGCAAACCGCGCCCAGATGGCCAATCAGACCGCGCAGCAGGCTAGCACCCATCTGCAATCCGTCTCGCAGGTGGTGCAGAACATCGATCAGTATCAGAGCGCCGATCAGGTCGAGATTCGTTTCCGGCCCGGTGCCGCGACGCTGAGCAAGAACGCCAAGGAAGCGCTCGACCAGCTTGCAGAATCGATGAAGGATCAAAAAGGCTACGTCGTCGAGGTCCAGGGTTTCACGCCAGGCCGCGGCGCGGCTTCAATCCAGCAATCGCAGCATCTGGCAGACTCGGTGGTTCGCTACCTGGTCATCAATCATCAGATCCCGGTTTATCGCATCTATGAGCTTGGACTGGGCAATGCCAAGCTTCAGTCGGCGTCCGGCGATGAGTCGGCAAAGCCCGTACACGGCAGCCGCGTTGAAGTTACTCTGCTCAAGAATGGAGTCGGCGAGTTGCAGGCCAGCCAGCAGCCGTCGTCCATCTCTCAACCTCAGTAACGGCAGAAAGCACGAGTACAGCAAATGGCGCGGGACGATCGGCTCCGCGCCATTTGTTGCAATTCACGATCGCATTTGTCCGGAAGCTGCCGAAACCAAAAACTTGGATCCGCAAGCCAAAGCTATATAATTCTGAGTTCTCCGCTGTTTCACCAAGGAGATACCAGAATGCCCTCCACCCCGCGCGTCTGTCCCTGGTGGCTCGGTTACCTGTTGGCCAGTCCTCTCCGCCGCCTTTTCCAAAATCCTTATAAGATTCTCTCCCCATTCGTCCATCCGGGCATGATTGTCTTGGAACCCGGACCGGGGATGGGATTCTTTACGATCCCAATCGCACACATGGTTGGAGAAAATGGCTGCGTGCACGTGCTGGATGTCCAAGAGAAGATGCTGGCAGGCTTGCAGCGCCGTGCACGAAAATCAGGCGTATCCACCCGCATACATCCGCGTCTGGTTAAACCCGATTCTATGGACATCGCTGACCTTACCGGCAAAGTCGATCTGGTGTGCGCCTTCGCCTTGGTTCATGAGATGCCCAGTGCCGATGGTTTCTTTTCGGAGGCCTCGGCAGCTCTTAAGCCGGATGGACTTCTCTTGCTTGCCGAACCCGCAGGTCACGTCAGCTCGACGCGATTCGAGGCAGAGTTGAGCATTGCGAGCGAGCATGGCCTGCGCCTGTTGAGGCGGCCGGCGGTGCGCCGCAGCTACGTCGCAATCTTGAGGAAGGCCTGATCCATCTTCGATCTGCGACCCGGCGTTTCGAACTAGTGAGCATTTCTGCTGCTTTCATGCTATCTTTGTCGAAAATCGAATGCTATTTTCCGAGCCATCTGAGTTCTTCTTCACTGCCGGGTACGACTCGCCGGTTGGCCACCTCGATCTCGCCATGAGTGAGCGCGGCTTGGCGGCTGTGGCCTTTCATGGTCGATGGGTTGCTCCGCACGGCGCCAAGAACGTACGCTGGATTGAAGAGCCGGTGCGCTTCCGTGATGTGATCCGCCAGCTAGACGAATATTTTGCCGGGGCACGCCATGGCTTCGATCTACCGCTTGATTTGCGTGGACCGGAATTCCATCAGCGTTGCTGGCGGGCGCTGTTGCGGATTCCCTACGGCCAAACGTGGTCCTACGCGCAGCTTGCCGCTGAAGTTGGTTCTCCGCTCGCATCGCGTGCCGTCGGCCAGGCGAATCATCATAATCCCATCGCAATCATCGTTCCTTGCCATCGCGTCATCGCCTCTAACGGAACCCTGGCCGGATTCGGCGGAGGGCTGCCGGCCAAGGAGTTCCTGCTCAATCTTGAAGGCGCACGCTTCCGCCCATCCATCCCTGAGCAGGGCAGACTATTCGGCGGAGTCGCCGTTTAGCAAACAATAAGGATTACGTCGGAGCGGTTTCTAGTGCCGGCTTTGCGACTATTTTTGCGCAGAACTTTTGCGCATCACCGCGATATGGTCCACCAATTTGCGGTTCCAGGCGTAACTCCGCGCCAGGCGTTGTGCCTGCCGATGTTCCTCGTCCCCGGCGGCGCTCCCTTCCAGCGTAACCGAAGCATCGTCCACGCTCACCCGGATCGTTGAGCCAGCCAGCCTCGGATCGCGAGCCAAGGCGCTGGCAATCTCGTTCTGCAAGCTACGGGCATCCCGCGTGTCGGTCATCGCCCATGCCGGCAACCGTTCGGAAACGCTTTTGGGAGGTGGGGCGAGCGCTGCGGACTCGTTCTTCGCCGTTTCCAGCGTAGCGGGAGGTGACGGCCTGGTCTCCACCGGAGCAGTTTCCAGCTTTGGCGCAACCTTCTTGACGGGAACTTTCTTGGCTGGATTGCCAGCCGCACTGCGCTCCTGGTTTGCGGACTGCTTCGCGGGTTGTGATGCGGAACTGGTCGCGGTGGCCTTTGTTTTGGTTGGCACAGCTTCCAACTCTGCCGGACGCGACTGACGGTTCGCGGTTGGTGCACGACCGTTGGTCGGCTCGATCACAATCTCCTGTGAGTTAGCCTCAGCAACAAGAATGGCAGCTACCACAATTAGCAACAGGTATCCCTTAGGCACGGTTTACTCCAGCAGCGCTCTCGCCCAGCCGCAGCTTTCCATTTTTTAGGATGCCCTCTGCATCACCCTCGCTGCCTGAAGTCTCCACAAGAGGTTTTTCTCCCGCCAACTTGATGCCAGGCGCGCGCCGCCGTAAACTCCATCCATGGATCCCCACGCCGGGCACTCCCATGGACACGCTCATCCCCCGCTCACCGCCCGGATGCTTCGGCTTGCCCTGGGATTCACCTTGGCTTATATTGTTCTGCTGGTGGTAACGGGATTCCGGGCACACAGCCTGGCGCTGCTCTCGGAAGCCGGACACAATGTTTCGGACTTCTTCGCCCTCTTACTCTCCTGGGTCGCCGTGTATTTTGGGGCGCGGCCCGCCACCAGCACCAAAACCTATGGTTGGCGTCGCGCCGGAGTTCTGGCTGCCTTCGTCAATGCCATCAGCCTCATCGTCATTGCCATCTTCATCCTTTACGCAGCCTTCCATCGCTTCTCTCATCCTGAAGCCATAAAGGCTGGACTAATGATGTGGGTCGCTGGCGCTGGTGTAGTGCTAAACGGAGCCATCACGCTGATGCTGCTCCGCGGCGGGCGTGACCTCAACCTGCGCTCGGTGCTCATCCACGAGATTGGTGACACGCTTTCTACGGCGGCGGTGATTGCCGGCGGCTGGGCCATCGCCGCCACCGGACATAACTGGATCGATCCGGTGCTCTCCATCGGTATTTCAGCCATGATCCTGTGGTCGTCAGCCGGCATTGTCCGAGAGAGCCTGAACATCCTGCTGGAGGGCGCACCCAGCAGCCTGGAACTGGAAACCATCATTACCGAACTGCGCGCAGTTCCCGGCGTCCTCGACGTCCACGACTTGCACATTTGGAGCATCGGAAGCGACACCCATGCCCTCTCCTCGCACATCACGATCGAAGACATTCCCCCCTCGGCCAGCAATGCCATCCTCGACGAGCTGCGCCAGATGCTGGCCAGCCGCCACCACATTCACCACACCACCATTCAGTTTGAGAGCGCCGACTGCGATCTGGCACACGGCTGCATTATGCCCGTGCCCCACCAACACAACCATGATGCCCAACATCTGCCGACCCGCAATCCGCAGCGGGGAAGCTCGCACTGAGGACTCTCGCTTATGCGCTTTCGCCTTTTTGCCATCCTCATCGTCGCCGCCATCGTGTACTTCGCCATCAGCAAGTACAAACCTGAGCCCTCAACACTGCCCCCTGCTCCCATGGCAATCATCAATGGCACGCGCGATCGGCTCACGCCCTTCCGCTTCACCCTCGCGACTGATCCTGCATCGCCAAGTTCCACTTCTCCCGTCCTGCTCAAGGTTCACGTCATCGACGCCGCTAATCAACCCGCCGATGGAGTGGAACTGAAAGCGGATGTATCCATGAGCGGCATGGATCACGGTTCTCAGCACGTGACCTTGACCGGGAAGGGCGATGGCAATTACGAGGCGCAGATCAACCTGGAGATGGCAGGCAGTTGGGACGTGGATCTGACGGCCAACAAGGACGGTAAGAGCCGCCAGCAAAAGCTCAGTATTGAGGTTGGTGGATAGCTCCGGCTGGCCTTTACCTGCCTGATCGCGCAAATTGTGCTGAAGGACTATCTTGCGTTTCGCACTTCGATCTGGCCGACCAGGGTCCGCACTTCGATAGCGGGCCCACCGCCGTTAAGGACTCCAGTGGCGACAATGCTGCGGGGTCCGTACTCGGCAGTGCCTTTTAAAATCTTCAACTCCGGAAAGTCATTCACTATGCGCTGAGTCGGACTGCTCCCGGTGACAGCATGAACTTTGGCTGGAACGGCTGCGCCAAGGTAAACGACGATATCGCCCATCGAGGTCACCAGCTCCGACTCCCGCATTGAATTCCGATCCCCGATGAACTCGGCTGTAATGCGTCCCACGCCAGTGTGCGCCTGGGCTCCCTGCGAGAGCTTCCAGAGTTCAATGTTACCCATTGCAGTGCTGGCTACAACCGTTCCGTGAGCCACTCCGATGCGGATGCTGCCGCCGCCTGTCTCGGCGGTGACGGGCCCGCCCATCTCGCCCAGATTGATGTTGCCTCCAGCCGTGTGCACCACCAGTGCTCCAGTGCAATGAACGACTTCAATGTTTCCGCCGCCCGATTTCACCCGGCCTTTGTTAATCGCCTTGAGAAAGATGTTCCCACCCAGGGAAGCAATCTCCAAATCTCCCAGCGAGGCATCAACGCGAATATCGCCACCGCCGGTACGAATCAGCGAATCGCCCAAACGGTGATTTACCGTTACCGAGCCGCCCATGGTCTCGGCACGCAACTGCTCTGCATCGTCAAGTTCAATGTCTCCGCCATGGGTCTGGAGTTCAAGACGGCGGACTCGTCCGCTGATCGTGATCTTGCCCGCCAGCGTATCAACGTGAACCGTATCCGTGCCCAGCGGAAGCTGGATGATCAGTTCGGCGTTCACCGCCAGATCAACCGGACCAACGGTTTGAATCAATATCTCGCCGCTCCTGCGGCCCACTCCCAGATGGAAATTTGCAAACTGTCTGTCGGCATCCTTTTCGAGCGGCTCCTGCGAGTGCAATCGCAGAACGTAGCCGCCGGATTGAGCGCCGTTCACCACCCGCACCGAGCCCACAAAGTGCGTCACCAGCAGCGCTTTCTCGCTGGCCAGTGGTCCAGAGCTCTCCTGCATCCAGCCGCGGCCGTCACGCTCCACATGCTGCTGGTGCTGCTCGGCCAGTGCCGGAAGTGCCAACGCAAGAATCAGAGGAATGCACGCCGACCATGTCAACCATCTGCCGATCCGTGCAGACCGTCCTCGTTTTTCGCGATTCTTATCTTGACGGCTCGTATCGCAGAGCCGTCCATCTTCAATCTTGCATTCCATTTAGTGACGATCCGCCGCCTGCGCAAGGATGCGCGAAGACTCCTGCCGGATAAACTGATTCGGGTCTTCCTTGGCCAACTGGGTCAGCCCCTGCCGAACGCTGGTATCATCGCGCACCGCTTCCAAAGCCTTGAGTGCGCCGGCGCGAACCCCAGGATTGTTGTCATTCAGCAGAGATTCCAGCATGGCGTTGCGCACACGGATGTCCTGCTTCACCATTGGGGCTAACGCCTCCTCAGCCTTGAGCCGCACACCTGGATTGCTGTCTGAGCGAAGCGAATAAACCAGGCTTTCGCGCACCGCCGGATCATCCGGCTGCTGCCGCAAAAGGTTTACCGAATCCATGCGCAGCCCCGAGTTTGCAGTGCTGCGTGAAGCCATCACCAACAACGCCTGAATCTGCGGATCATTCACCGAACCCTGCACTGTCTCCGGCAGGGCCCGCTCATAGTCGATGCGCACGCGGTTGCTGCCCGGTTCCTGGACAATGTTTCGGATGCCGGCGATTGAGGCTTCTTGCTGCTGCTCCGCCGAAAGCGCGCCACCGTGCATGGTTGCGCTCATGCGATACATCGCGCCCAGCCCGCCGCCGAAGCCAACCATGAAGATGACCGCAGCCAAAGCGGGTGAGAAGCGTACCTGACGCAGGAGTGCCATCGGATCCAGCACCCAGCGCCAGCCGCGGTGTTGCTGCACTGTCGCCAGGGCTTCGGAGAGCTGAATTCGCGCCGAGGTCAGCAGATTCGGTGTGACCTCCAGTTGCGGTATTGCGCTCATTTCGCCATGAAATGCGCGCATCGCCTTCAACTCGGCGGAACATTCGGCGCAACGCTCGACGTGTCCCTCCAACTCATGACGCGCGTCATCGGCCAGCTCTTTATAAAGATATAGCGCAATATTTTCCTGTACCCAATCGCAGTTCATAATTGCCCTTCGCTACTTCTTCAAGTCGGCCAAGGCCGCTCTTAACTTCTGCGTTGCGCGAAACAGCGTGTTCTTTGCCGTTTCTTCCGTGGTATTCAGGGCTTCGCCAATCGTGCGCAGCTTCAATCCCTGGTAATGCTTCATCTCGAAGACCATGCGTTCCCGCGGACTCAGCTTGGTCAACGCCCGGGCAATGCGCTTGCCCATCTCCCGCCGCATCAGATCCTGCTCCGGACTCGCCCCGGCGCGCTCGTCAGGAAGCTGATCCAGCAGGTCAAACTCTTCACCGTCCGAACTGACCCGAACTGAAGCATCCTCTTTGCGTACCTGCTTGCGCCGCAGATAATCCATGCACAAGTTGGAAACGATCCGGTAAACCCATGTGTAAAAAGAACACTCGAAACGGAAACTCCCCAGGTTGCGGTACACCTTTAGAAACGCTTCCTGGTAAATGTCTTGCGCTTCCTGCTCGGAGCCGGTCAGGTGCAAGGCCAGCCGCAACACCGGCTGATCGTACTGGCGCACCAACTCCTCGAACGCAGCATGATCTCCTTGCTGCGCCGCACGAATCAGTTCGGCGTCATTTATCCGGTTCGGGCCTTGCCCCACCATGCTTTCCTTTGGGGAATCTTACGCCTTGCCGTCGGTCCGGACCCTGCGCCGAAATTGCAGAGTTCGTGCTCTATAACATTTGGACGGTACAAAGCTCAATCCGTTAGCAATCTATTTTGCAATCCTAAATACATAAAGGCCAGCGTCCCCGGACGCCGGCCTTTACTGGAACGCTCCACCGCAGTTTACGCGGTTGGTCCTTCGCTCTCTTGCTTGGTCACCGTGACGCTGATTTGTACAGTGACATCCTTGTGAAGCTTGATCGGCACGGTGAACTCGCCCAGTGTTTTAAGCGGCTGGTCCAGTTCAATTTTGCGGCGGTCGATATTGAAACCGCGGCCTTCAAGTTCATGCGCAATATCGGCCGAAGTAACCGAGCCGAACAGCGTATCATGTTCGCCGGCCTTGCGGGCAAAGTGCAGGGCGAGGCCGACGAACTGCTTTGCCAGCAGCTCCGCATCGCCCTTTTCCTTGGCCAGTTTGCGTACCGAAGCGGCCTTCATCTGGCCGATTACGGCTTTGTTCGCTTTGGTGGCTTCCACGGCGAGCTTTTTCGGTAACAGGAAATTGCGGCCGTACCCTTCAGCCACATTCACCACCTCGCCGCGCGCGCCCAGTTTGGCCACATCTTCTTTCAGAATGACTTCCATGACTCAATCCCTCTCTAGTCTCAGCCTTGCGTCTCAGCGCTGTGCCCCGTCCGCCGCATCCATGCGGCGCCGGCAGAGTTTAGCGACCCGCCGCGAAGGGCAGCAGAGCGATATTGCGCGCCTGCTTAATGGCCTCGGTGACGCGGCGTTGATGGGGCGTGCAAACCCCGGTCAGGCGGCGAGGAACGATCTTGCCGCTCTCGGCAACAAAGCCCGAAAGCAGACGCACGTCCTTGTAATTAATGCTGTCGATCTTCTCGGTGCAGAACTTGCAGACCTTCTTGCGCCGGAAGAATTTGCGGCCACCATCGCGGCCACTGCCGCCGGGACGTCCGCCGCCCTGGCGCGGCCCTGAGGAACGGGGACCGGAGGGACGTGCGCCAGCCTCGGGCGCCGCTGCTTCGGATCTTTCCGGAGCAGCCTGTTTGGTGTTTTCGTCTGCCATAACTCTCCTTGTAAGCGCCGGAGGCGCCTGAACTTTAGCCATCGTTTCGCGCGCACTGCCAATTCGCGCTGCCCGCCTGAAGGCAGGCTACCTGCCTAGACCGTTGCTGGAGGAACTTCCGCCGGACTTTCGGCTGGAGCTTCCGGCGCTGCCGCTTCAACCACGGGAGCTGCGGCGGCCAGCGCGGCTGCATTTTCAGCGGCCTGGGCTGCGGCGGCTGCAGCGGCCTGACCTTGCGTTCCCTGGCCCTTCATCTTGGCGTCGCGCAACTTCTTGACCTTCGCCAGACGCTTCTCTTCTTCGTCGGTGCGGACGGTGATGAACTTGATGACAAGTTCCTGCACGCGCAGGCGGCGCTCCAGCTCTTTCAGAACCGAGCCCGGACCCTCAACGAAGGCCAGGATATAAATGCCTTCCTGGAACTTCTTGACCGTGTAAGCCAGGCGGCGCTTGCCCATGCGCTCAAAGCCAGTCACCTTGCCGCCAGTGGCGGCAACGTTGGTCTCCATCGTCTGGAGAAGGCGATCCATATCCTCCTCGGGTGTATCTGGACGAAGAATGAACATCACTTCATATTTACGATCCATCTGTGCTCTCCTGGGCTGCGCTGGCGCTTGCCCTCAATCCTTACTCCGCTTGCCCGGCCTCATTCACCTTCTGATTAAACCGGTTCATCGCGGCTGACGCTCCAAGCGTCAAAATCATTCGAACCGCTTCACTACTCGCGTCCAAGGCCTCATCGGCCAGTGGCAATTGCGCCTTCCGCATTGGCGACAGCAGATACTCCCTGCCGTTCGTCAACTTATATTCCGGCGCTACGCCAAGACGCACCCGCAAAAAATCCTGCAAGCCACCAAGACAGGCGATGATCGACTTCATTCCGTTATGTCCGCCTGCGCTACCGCGCTCGCGAACCCGGATGGAGCCAAACGGCAGTGCCAGCTCGTCATACAACACGATCAGGTCCCGGGTTGGCTCTGCTTCGTAACGTTCCAGCAACTCCCGGACGGACTCGCCGCTGAGGTTCATGTAGGTTTCAGGCTTGGCCAGCAGCACTGGCTGCCCTTCCAGAATCGCCCTCGCCGTGACTGCCTTGCAGTGTCGGTTCCCAACCTTCACTCCGCACTGCTCGGCAAGGCGATCAATCGCCAGAAACCCCATGTTATGCGGTGTGAACTGGTACTCGATGCCCGGATTTCCGAGCCCGACAATCAGTTTCACCGTGCCGCCTCTCCCATCGCCGAGGACCCATGCGGCCGAGCCGGCTGAGTCCGCTACGGCAGTTATTTCTTCTTTGCGTCTTTGTCCTTGGCTTCGGGCTCGGTTTCCACCTTGCCCTTCTTGATAACTTCGGGCTCGGCTGTCGTTGCCACTGCACCTTCCACCGGCGCAGCCACAACTTCCTCCTTCACGAAGGTGATATGCACAACCGTCGCGTCGGGATCATTCAGATACTTCACCGCCGGGTTCTGCGGCAGTTCAGCTATGCGAATCGCCTGGCCCACGCCCAGTCCGGTTACGTCCACGGCAATAAAGCTGGGAATATCCGTGGGCAGGCACTCGATCTGGATTTCACGCAGCACCAGATCCAGCAGGCCGCCCTCTTCCTTGGCGCCCTTGGCCTCACCCTGAACGTGCACCGGAACCGAGAGACGCATCTTCTGATCCATCGCGATTCGTTTCAGGTCGACGTGCAGCAGGGCTCCCTTCAGCGGTTCGTACTGCCAATCCACCACCATCGCCTTGGACTGCTCGCCCTCGACACTGATGTCAAAGATCGTGTTGTGACCCGAGGCCGAGTGCAGAATCTTCAAAATCTGCTTTGGATCCACGGCTATTGCGCGCGGGTCTTTCTTGGCGCCATACAGCACCGCCGGAATCATTCCGGTGGTGCGCAGACGGCGCGCGGCGTTTTTATCGGAAGCTTCACGCAGCTTTGCTTCCACTGTGTTTGTTGCAGTTGCGGTTGCCATCAGTCCGTTCCTTCTACGTCAGAGTCCCGGCGCGCACCGTGCGCGCGGGGGCTTAGCTAAACAGCTTGCTCACCGAGGTCTCTTCGTGGATCGACTGGATCGCACGCGCGATGAGACCGGCGATCGAAAGCACCTTGATCTTCGGTTCCTTCTGTCCCGCCTCGCTCAGCGGAATTGTGTTGGTAACAATCAGCTCCATCAGGTTCGACTTGGAAATTCGCTCCAGAGCCGGGCCGGAAAGAACCGCATGAGAGGCGCAGGCGCAGACTGCTACCGCACCGTTATCAAGCAGCGCCTGCGCAGTCTTTACCAGCGTTCCCGCTGTGTCCACAATGTCATCAAGGATCAGGCAGGTGCGTCCCCGCACATCGCCGATCACATTCATCACTTCCGTTACGTTGATCTCCGTACGGCGCTTGTCGACGATTGCCATCGGGGCATCCATCTTTTTTGCAAAGAATCGCGCACGCTCCACGCCACCTGCATCGGGAGAAATCACCGTCAGGTTCGGCAGGTTCTGCTTGCGGAAATGGTCCACCAGCACCGGCGAGGCAAACAGATGATCGACCGGAATGTTGAAAAAGCCCTGAATTTGCGGTGCGTGCAAGTCAACCACGAGCGCGCGATTGGCCCCCGCGGTGGTCAGAATATCGGCCACCAGCTTGGAACTGATCGGAACCCTCGGCTTGTCCTTGCGGTCCTGCCGGGCGTAACCGAAGTACGGAATCACCACAGTGATACGTCGCGCCGATGCCCGCTTCAGCGCATCGATGATCAGAAGCAGCTGCACCAGGTTGTGCGATACCGGATCGCAGGTGGACTGAATCACGAACACATCCGCGCCGCGCACATTCTCCAGAACCTGCACGTAAATCTCACCATCGGAGAACTGGGTTAAAAAAGTCTGTCCCAGCGGCAGTCCAAGAAAATCGCAAACCTCTTTCGCAAGCGCCGGATTCGAGGTGCCGCAGAAAATCCGCAACTTATCGTCGCGGCGGGTTGGTACCGGCTTCTTGTCACCTTTGGGCAACTCGACGCTTTTGCGGGAAGTCACGGTCCCCATTTCAGGCGCCGTCTGCGTGGCTTCGCCTGCTGCTGCTGTCATCACACTCGGCTTGACTACTTCGTCCATCGCTATCTCCATGGGGACTGGTTGATCCCCGCTTGAATCGCGTGAAACTCCATGCAGGCTGGCGCGGCGTTATTCGCGGCAGCTTTCCTGAACCCATACCTATTGCGTTCGCTGAGCTGAAATTATGGCTGGGCGGCCAGGATTCGAACCTGGACGAAGTGCTCCAAAGGCACTTGACCTACCATTAGTCTACCGCCCAGTGAAGCAAGGTTCGCCGAATCGCTACTTCACAAACATCTGCTCGCGGTATTGATTGCGCGGCAGCGTTTCGGTGACGGTGGTTGCCAATCCCTTCGCGCTCATCCGTTCAGCGGCCTGCACTGCACGCTCGCGGGTACGGAATAAACCGTACATCGTTGAGCCTGATCCAGAGAGCGAAGCGTAGTCTGCACCTTCACGCTCAAGAGTTCGCTTCACGTCACGCAATTCGGGATATTGAGGAAACACGACTCTTTCGAAATCGTTTTCTATCCCGGCACGGACGAGGTCGAGAAGCGGAGTCTCGGCTCGGTCCCCGTCACTTTCGACGGGAACACCGGATAAATCCAGGTAGCTCAACCACTCAAACGCAGAGCCGTTGAACTTAGATAGTGTATCGGAGACGCCTGGGGGCGTCAAATTCCACGCCTTGGAGTCGCTCTCGATAAACGCGTCCCAGTCGCGAAAAGCCTGCGGAGTGGAGACTGCAATTGTCGGTGTGACCAGCACGCAGGCGATTGCGGGCAAGTCCGCGAGGGGATAGACCTGCTCGCCGCGGCCAATGCCGAGCACGGTTCCACCGAGCAAGAACAGCGGGAGATCCGATCCCACTTCAGCGGCGATGCGCAGGCGCTCGGCGGCGGGAAGCGGCTCTTTCAACTCGCGCTCCAGGGCGAACATGGTGGCCACGGCATTCGACGATCCGGCGCCGAGTCCGCCCTGCACGGGAAGCTTTTTTTCGATGTTGATTACGACCTTGGCGCGCTGCTTCCAGTGGCGCAGCATGCGGTCGACGATGCGATAGCAGGTGTTGGTTTCATCGCATGGAACCTGGGGATTCTTGCAGCGAAGCTCGATGCCACTGCCGCGCGAGGCTTCCACGCGGATCACGTCGTGAACGGCAACCGTCTGATAAATCGTCTCCAGAGCGTGGAACTGATCGGTCCGCATAGGGCCGATCGCCAGGCCGAGATTGATTTTTGCAAACGAACGAACGGTGATTGCCATGGCTGCAATTCTACTCGTATCGACCTTGCACAATCGCAGGCATGCTGAAGTAGGCTTGAACAAAGGATGAACTTGCATTGCCAGGATAAATTCGGCCGTAGTAGGTGGAGGCGGAATCCTGGGCCGAAACGAGCAACGATTGGCGAAAGGGTGAATGGTTGGAAGAGGCGAATGTACGGACTGGTCAATGTTTACACAAGTTTCCAACGATTGACCTTTCAGTCAGCGATTTGGCAGCATGGTTGCCTTGCGAGTACATGGTTTGGCGGGCGCGGAAGTATGCCGGGCAGAGCGGGAAAGAGGTTCGGGCAAAAAAAGTTTTGGCAGGAGGATAACCAATCGGGATCTGGCGCGTCTAACACGGTATAAGAGACCTCCTTTGCATCCCTGGGCGCGGATTAATCCGCGCTCTCTTTTTTTGTGCGGAGGCGTTTCTTGCGTCCGGTGGTACGGGGGCTTCGTCTATGATGGGAGGCCAGTGGAAAAGCTGCGAGTGGAATGCGCGAAAAAAGAGAAGCGCTGAAGTTGTATTTGAATGGGCAGGATTTTTCGCAGCCGAGGCGCGACTTCCATGTTCAGGTGATTGCGCGGCACTTTTAATGCGGTAATTCCATACTACGGGCGAAGTGAACCAAGCACGAGGGGATGACAAACGATGAGAACGAAGATGGTGGCGCTGGTTGCAGTGGTGATGACCCTGATTGCGGCGGCGTGGGCAGGCGAGACGGTCGATTCGAGTGCGCTGCGTCCTCCGGCGGGAAGCCGGATGGCCCTGGTGGTCTTCGAGGATCTGCAGTGTCCGGCGTGCGCTGCGGCCGATCCGCTGCTGGTGCAGGCCGAGCACGATTATCATATTCCGCTGGTGCGCCATGATTTTATTATCCCGATCCACACCTGGAGCAAGGAAGCGCACATCATAGCGCGCTACTTCGACGCGCAGTCGCCGCAACTGGGCGAGGAGTTCCGGCAATACATCTTTGCCAACCAGACTTCGATTTACAAGACGAACCTGCGCGGCATGGCCGACCGCTTTGCGGAGCAGCACCACACGGCGCTGCCTGCCTTCTACGATCCCAACGGAGCGCTGCGCGCCAAGGTGGAGGCAGACACGGAGTTGGGCAAGTCATTGCATGTGCATCAGACTCCGACGATCTACGTGGTGAGCGATTCGAAGCAGCAGCCCTACGTGGTTGTGACGGACAAGGGGAAGCTGTTTGAGACCATCGAGCAGGTGAAGGCCGCGCTGGGGCCGGCTCCGAAGGTGGCGAAGAAGAAGTAGGAGACGGCGGCGGGGGCATGGAGGAACTGCCCCACTCAAGCCAAAAGATGGCTTGAATGGGCCACCCTGGCCACAGATGGGGCCGAAAGAAAGTGGAGGTCTGCAATGCCAACGAATTACGAGCACATTGCGATTCCGGAGTCGGGTATCCCGCGCGCTTCTCTGCCGGTGTTTCAGCATCTGTTGAATACCTACGCCAGCGAGACGAATAAGGTGATCGCAGTGTGGCGATGCTTCGACGCGGCAGAGATGACATTTCGGCCCCATCCGCAATCCAGAACCGTACTGGAGATCTTCAAGCATCAACTGCTTTCCGAGCGCCGTTTCTTCGGCGAGTTTATGTCGGTGCCCGAAGCGGCGCCGAACGCCGTTCTCCCAATCCGTGAGAGCCCGCAGGATTACTGCGTGCGAATGCGCGAGTTGGCCGCTGCACGCCTGGGATTCCTGGCGGCGCAGACGGAGGCATGGTGGCTGGAGGAGGTTCCGTTTTTTGATGCGGTGCGACAGCGGATCTGGATCTTCTGGCGACGTGTGCTGCACACAGGACATCACCGCTCTCAGCTCACGGTGTATCTGCGTCTGATGAATAAGAGCGTCCCTTCGACCTATGGACCGACGGCAGATGTTACGTGGGACGCTGCCGATCCAACGCAGACGGTCGAGGCAGCGGGGCGGAAGAAAGGCTGAAGATTCGGTCCCAGAGATCTACCCCACTCAGGCCGAATGAAGACTTGAATCGGCCACCCGCCCGTCATCATGCTTTGCTCGCGGCTGAGGCATGGCGGTCATCCAGCAGACGCCGCTCTCCTTCAATTCTCTGCAGTGGCGCGATGTCCTGCACGACCTCCAGCGTTCCCAAGTAGTTCTTTTTCTTGTCGCGGACCGCGAAGTAGCGGATGTGAACGTACTTCTCCTCAAGGTGGATCCAGAACTCGGCCACATCCCGCTGCCCGGCGCGAAAATCGGTGAGAATCCTGTCGACGACGTCAATGCTGCTGACCGGATGACAGTACTGAACCTTGCGCCCGATGATTTCCCGGCCGCGGGCAAAGATGCGTTCGGGACCTTCGGTAAAGAAAGCCACCCGGTCGTCAGCATCCACAAATGTCAGGTCCAGCGGAAGGGTTGAAAAGATTGCCTCCAGTTGGTCCACCTTGAAATTGCCCGTCGGCAACGTGAAGGCAATTGGCTTTTCGGGTTGCTTTATCATCACCGCGGGGACGTATCCCCTGCCGGGTTCTACCAGGCACCAACCGTGGGCGGCGGAGGAGCGCCATATCTCCGCCCACTCTTCCTCCGTTAAGGTGTCGAGCGCCATGGGCAGGAGAATGTTCTCTTCCTTGTAGATCATCTCCTCGATTGCCGCCAGAGCTCGCTCGATGGCGCCAGTGGTCTCATCCCGAAGTTCTTTCAACCGGCTGCTCTGGCCCAGTAGTGCGCCAACTTGCGCGAGCAGGGAACGAACTTCATCATCCTTTGACCGCATCACCTTGGATGGCCCGGTAATTCCGTGGCGTTCAAGATGTGGGAACAGGAGCTGTTCCTTGCGCTTGTAATGCTTATCGACATCCATCAGATAGTTGAAAGCTTGCCGGACGCGAAGCAGGACCGGAGCGAAATCATCTCCATCGACCAACGCGCGAAACTCTGCAGCATTGATACGCTCCTCGGCTAGCGCACGGCGCAGAGCCGCATTCTCGCGTGTGAAGGTATCCACCGGATGGCCAGGCAAGAGTTTGGGGCTGGCAGGGCGCTGCACCACGAGCTCGCGCATGAGCTGCGAGTGAAGATCGCACATGGAGCGGAGCTCCTCGACCGGCATCCCTTCCGCTAAGAGTTGTTGCTCCATCGCGATGATTTCCGAGTAGTCGGTCTGCTTCACGATCTCAATTAACTGCGTTTTTACTTGCTCGGGGGCCTGCCCTTCATGCAGGCGTCGGATGATGTGCTTCAGGGTCTGAATTCGTTGCGCCTGGTTGTTGATCGCTTCGCTCATGGCGGTCTCCTTGAACGAAGCGTATCGATTCACCGCGTGAAACCCAATGACCTTTGTCACTCTCCGGTTTAAAGCAAGCGTCTGCCTCGGCGGGTGCATCGCCCTGGGGAACCTTTGCAGGCTTTGCGCGGACACTCGGTCTAGCAGGCCAGTTCGCTGTCCTTAGTGTTTGACTTGCCCGGTTGAGGCCAAATGCTGATGGAAGAGCAGGAATGAACCCACAACGGAGAGCACGATCATTAAGCCGAGGCGGGTGCGAGCAACCTCGCTCTCGACGTGTATGCTGCCGATCGGCGGATAGAGCTGCCAAGCAAATATCAGCGCGGCCAGCACAGAACCAACGACGCTTACCATCGTTCCGAAACGCGAGGAGAGCAGGACAAGCAGGGGAATAAAAAAGAGAGGGACTAGCAGGGATAGGGCAGGGTCATTACACATTCGCACGATTACGAAGGCAGACAAGACGCTTAGCAAAATGCCCGACAGGGTGCGAAAAATAGGAGAAGGCCCGGAGATGGAGGATCCCAGGCCGGGCCAATTCGACCCTCCGACCGACTGACCTGGAGCCATCGCCGCAACGTGGGAATAGCTTTCGGTTGCCGGCGCAACTGCGAATGCCGGCCGCGCAGCACTGGGCGCTTCCTGAAGTTGTGGTTGGCTTGGGCGTTTAAAGAGCCGGGGCGCGAACATCCCCACCTGCCGGCGGTAGGCTTCGTAGGCTGGAAAAGCCGATTGGAGGACCTGTTCCTCGAAGCGCGTACGCACAAACATCAGCCCGAACCAAATGAGATAAATCAGGGCGAGCGGGACAGAGGGCCGCATTATCAGGATGCCTGTGTACAGAAGGATGCGGGAAGTGTAAATCGGATGGCGAGCGATCTTGTAAGGGCCGCCTGTGCTCAATTCCCGCGCCTCGGGTTCAATGCTGAAGGAGCGGCGCAGATGCCACAAGGCCCACAGTCCAAAGAAGCAACCGAATATCCATAGGCAACCACCAACTGCGCGCAGGTGCGAGTTCAGGGTTGGTGCCAGGCACTGCGGCCGCCACATCTCTGCCAGAGTCACTAAGATTGGGAAGGCGAAGGTCGCACTGTATGCAGTGGCGCGGGCATACCATGGTATTGGCTGCCTTTTCGGCGCCGTGCGCCATATCAGAAAAGAAGTTGCAGCAAGAACTTCATATGCGATGGACGGCAGCAGTAGTATGGAAAACTGTGCGGCGTCCCTGAGGATAAACGCAGCAGACGCAATGAAAAAGAGAGCTCCCACAACATCTGAAATGCTGTGCTTCTTAAAGCTGGCGGCGAGCAGTCGTGTGGAAAGAAACGCCAAGAACACCCCCAAGTCGTGCATTGTATCGCGTCAGCAGCAAACATTTACGGGCAAAAGTCCGGTAGCGCGAATCCGAAGATTGGTAGGATCGAGCAGATGCCTGGACTGATTCCATCCGGTATCCTACTCCCGAACCCCTCCTCCGATTTAACACTTCAGTATTAAGATGCTGCACCGTAGTAGCAGGATGCAGGTACTCTCGCTAGAGTTGCTGGTTTACTGGCGCCAGACCCGATGCGCTAGCCGAGCTTTTTTACCAGCAATTCGTTGAGCACGGCGGGATTGGCTTTGCCCTTGGAGGCCTTCATGACCTGGCCGACGAAGAAGCCGATCATGGTGGTTTTGCCGGCCCGGTACTGCTCGACCTGCTTGGGACTGGCTGCGAGGACCTCGTCGATCATCTTTTCGATCTCGGCGGTGTCGGTGATCTGCTGCGGCTTTTCCTTCTCGTAGATGACGGGGAAGTCCACCTTCTGCTCGAAGGCGTGGTCGTAGAGCTCCTTGAGGATTTTGGAACTGATGGTGCCGTCTTCGAGGAGGTCGGCGGAGAGGCGCGCGCCGGCGATGGTGACGGGCGAGTCTTCAAGTTCGAGACCGGCGGCCCTGAGGCGTCCCTGCAGTTCGCTGATGACGAGGTTGGCGAGGCGCTTGGGAGACTTGGCTTTGCGGGCTTCGCTTTCAAAGAGTGCGGCGCGGGCCTGGGTTGCGGTGAGGGTGGCGGCATCGCCCTCGCTGAGGCCATATTCGGCGATGAGGCGCTGACGCTTGGCCTCAGGAAGCTCAGGTAGGGTGGCGCGGATGGCCTGCTGCTGGGCCGGATCGACGATGAGGGGGAGCAGGTCGGGCTCGGGGAAATAGCGGTAGTCGTGCGCCTTTTCCTTGGTGCGCATGGTGTAGGTGCGGCCCTCGCCGGGATTGTAGAGGCGCGTCTCCTGGGCGATGACGCCGCCGGATTCGAGGACTTCGGTCTGGCGCTCGACTTCGTATTCGAGGGCCTGCTTGACGAAGCGGAAGGAGTTTACGTTCTTGATTTCGACCTTGGTGCCGAGCGTTTGCTGGCCGCGCGGGCGGATGGAGATGTTGGCGTCACAGCGCAGCGATCCCTCTTCCATGTTGCAGTCACTGACGCCGGTGTAGAGGATGATCTCCTTGAGGCGGGTGAGGTATTCGTAGGCCTCCTCGGGGGTGCTGATGTCGGGCTCTGAGACGATTTCGGCGAGGGGCGTGCCAGTGCGGTTGAGGTCCACGTAGGTTTTGAAGGCGGAGTCGGCGAAGCCTTCGTGCATGGATTTGCCGGCGTCTTCTTCAAGGTGCAGGCGGGTGATGCCGATGCGCTTCTTGACGCCCTCAGCTGTGGTGACTTCGATGTAGCCGTGCTCGGCAAGCGGCTTGTCGAACTGGCTGATCTGGTAGCCCTTGGGAAGATCGGGATAGAAATAATTTTTGCGGGCGAAGATGGAGGTCTCGTTGACCTGGAGGTTGAGGGCCTGCGAGGCCTTGACGGCGAACTCGACGACCTGGCGGTTGAGCACCGGGAGCGCGCCGGGCATTCCGAGGCAGACGGGACAGACGTTGGTGTTGGGCTCGGAGCCGAAGACGTTGGGGCAGGCACAGAAGATCTTGGTTCGGGTCAGAAGCTGAACGTGCACTTCGAGACCGATCACCGTTTCATACTTGGACAGAACGTCCACCGAGTTTTTCGCCGCGATCGCCATAGATGGGTTGATTATAACGGGTGCGGCGGAGGAGAGGTCATCCCACATTCGCCGACGGACGGCGTGAAATCTGCCAATGCGAGGTTTGACTTTCCGGTCTGCCGGACTTATGCTGCCCCGGAACGTCAGTCTCGGGTGAAGCCGACCTAAAAGAAAACGGACAATTATGAGCGATTCGTGCCTGTGTACCGAACTGGCTGGGCCCGGCATTGATCTCCATCCGCGCTGCTTCGGCCAGGTGTGGCTCTTCGAAGGTGCGCCGCCGGAGGCGTGGGGCGCGATCGCGAAGGATCTGGTGCGAAGGAGCCTGGCGGCGGGAGAGGATCTCTTCCGGCAGGGCGACCCGGCAGACAGTATGTACCTGATCAAGATGGGGTCGGTGAAGCTTTGGAAGATCACGGAAGATGGGCGCGTGCTTACGCTTGATATCAGGAAGGCAGGAGATTTGCTGGGCGAAAGTGTCCTGCTGGAAGAGGGCGAGTACCCGGTTGGGGCCACCTGCTTGGAGCCCACGCTTACTTGCGGCATCAACAAGAAGAGTTTGAGGCGCTGGTTGTGAAGTTTCCGACGGTTGGGCTGGCGGTGATCCGAAACCTTTCGCAACGAATCGAGCACCTCTCCGGGAAAGTGGGAGCGCTCTCAGAGCCGAGCCTGGATGATCGACTCTACGAGGTGCTGGTTAACGTTGCGCAGGAGGTGGGCACGCGGGCGCCGGGAGGCTGGACGATTGCCTTCCCGCTGACCCATGAGGAGATCGGCTTTCTAGTGGGCGCTCACCGGGTGAGTGTTACCCGCACGCTGGGGAAACTGCGCGATATGGGGAAAATTCGCACGTCCGGCAAGTTTCTTTTCATCAGCGACTTCGCCACGACAAGTTGATTTCAAGACAGGCCGCATTGAGACCTAAGATGCTCGACGCAGAAAAAACTGAACTTTTGTAGCGCCTGCTACCACATCCTCCATCCGAGCCTGCCAGAGTAAAGTTGCGTGCATTAACCGAGTGGGTGCGTTTGAGTCTGCCGGTGCGTTCGAAAACAATAAGGAGATAGCAATGGCCGTTGAAGTTCTGGGCATAAGTGGAAGTCCCATTCCCGACAGCAATACCGACCGTGCGGTAAAGTGCGCACTGGAGGCCACCGGTTTAAGCACGGCTTTTGTAAAACTCAGCGATTTGCGGATGGAGCCTTGCCGCGCCTGCCTGGGATGCAAGGACACGAATGTGTGCGTGGTGCAGGATGACACGCAGGCGCTGGCAGAACAATTCCGGGGGGCGAAGGCGTTTGTGCTGGGAGCCTATACGCCGTACAGCAGCCTGGATGCGCGCAGCAAGATGTTTATGGAGCGGATGTATTGTCTGCGGCACCTGACGGGGTTGAACCGCGGCAAGATCGGGGCGACGGTGATTACCTCGGCCTGTCCGCCGGATGTACCCGGTATGCCGCCGGCGTATGAGACGGCCGTCACCCAGGTCAACATCTGGATGATGGAGGAGGGGATGAACAATCTGGGCTCGATGGTGGTGCTGGGCAACGTGCCCTGCATACGCTGTGGATATGGTGATCAGTGCGAGATGAGCGCCATAAAGATGCTGGGCGGAGCCGAGGCAACGGTGGCCTCGTTTGGGGTTCACCGCTTTGAGGCCAGCGATGCTTTGCAACAGAACGCCCGCGATCTGGGGCAGAAGATAAGGGCAGCGGTGCTGGCGGGCAACGGAGCTTAGCGTATTGCGAGAGGGCTGACGCCACGTTCGCCGACAGAGGGTGGATGTGGACCGGCCGTCAACTATAATCCGGGCCATTGTTTGGCCCATGATTTTCTGGAGGCACTAACATGGTAAGTATTCCCAAAGTTGTTCAAGACTTTCTACCGGGCAAGCTAGCGTGGGTGGCAACGGTCTCCCGCGATGGGATGCCCAACGCCACTCCCAAAGGATCGCTCAAACTGCTGGATGAGCATCACGTGTCTTTTGCCGATTTGTTTTCTCTGAAGACCAGACAGAATCTTCTGGATAACCCCAACGTTGCCGTTACGGTGGTGGATCAGGCGACAGGCAAGGGTTATCAGCTCAAAGGAAGGGCAGAGATCATTGCGTCTGGGTCGCTGTTTGATGAAACCGCCAAGCAGCTCAAGGAATCTCCCATGAAGTTGCCGCCCATTCACTATGTGGTGAAGATCGCGGTGGAGAGCGTGTACGACCAATCAGTCGGACCCGAAGCAGGGAAGCAGATCGCGTAGATCAGAAGAATCGTACGAACCCGACAAAGATAGCGGATGTGGGCTGTCTGGGGGATCGACCGCTCAAAGCCCCAGAGTTGGAACTGAATGTTTAGCTCCGACTCTGGGCCACCTGCCATTGAAACAGAAATGCTTGTGAGCGCTGCAGGGATAAAACTCAAAAGCCGCAGGAGTTTATTCCTGCGGCAACTTGTCCTAAATGACGACCTGGCGGCTTACGCATACGCCCTCTTGTCTGGTTCGCCACTTTCTTTCTGCGCATGAAACCTCGCGGCTGCACGCCGTTTCTCTTCCGCCCACACAGCCTTGCGAAATCTATATAGCGCAAACGCGGTGAGTCCGAGCAGGATGGTGGTAATCGACGCCGCAACGCCGATTACAGTCTTAAGCAACTCGGTTGCTTCCATAGCTGGCCTCCAAATCTCTTTTAATTCTTCCCGCTAATAGGGAACCCCATTCAAGGCACATTCCGAATAGAAGAAGGAGTAAGCTCGCAAGTCCAATGTAAAGCATTAACTGGAGACTCATCTGCCCTCTCCATAGTTCCAGCGGTACAAAAACTACCAGCAGAACTGCAGCTTCCCTCAAAAACTCCCCAAACATATGAGATGCCGATCCAAGGATCGAGAGAGACAATAACTTGAAAACTCCTCCGACGTTATGCTTCGTCAGTTCATGCGTCATCGGCGACCCGGACGAATTATCCTCAATCGGCAAAGTGATTAGCGGTCTTTATACATCGATTCCTCATCGCTGGGCAACCGAAAGGACCACGTCAAGGCATATTTATTATTACCGAAGTAATTACGTAGTTTGGCACTTGTGTTGCCATTCTATCATGCCCTGTGGAAAACTCAACTGCATCACTCCCGACTGCTGCTTCCTGTTTCCTGTTTTTCCGCTTCGGACTACACTTGATAGGTTCGGTTGGTTCGGCGATTCGCGGAGGGGTGTCTGCGCGGCGCGGGGCCAGCCCGAAGACGGGCGCGCGGCGGGGTGGCTGCGCATGGCCCGAAAAATCCACACTCAAGGCGACTTATGAATACGTTTGGCAGCCGTTCCTCGCTTCGTGTTGGCAGCAAGCAGTTCGACTTCTTCCGCATTTCCTCTTTGGATCAACATGGGTTTAAAACCGCGCGGCTGCCGTTCTCGCTGCGCATTCTGCTGGAAAACCTGCTGCGGCGCGAGGATGGCTCGACGGTGACAGCGGAGATGATTCGCGCGCTGGCTTCGTGGACTTCGAAGACGCAGAGCGTGGATGAGATTTCGTTTATGCCGAGCCGGGTGCTGATGCAGGACTTCACGGGGGTTCCGGCGGTGGTGGACCTGGCGGCGATGCGCGATGCGATGGCGCGGCTGGGCGGCGATGCCAAGAAGATCAATCCGCTGCAGCCGGCTGAGCTGGTGATTGACCACTCGGTGCAGGTGGATGAGTTCGGCACGCCGCAGGCGTTTGATTTGAACGCGGCGCTGGAGTTCGAGCGCAACCAGGAGCGCTATGCGTTTTTGCGCTGGGGACAGGGCGCGCTGAAGAATTTTGCGATTGTGCCGCCCGATACGGGGATCGTGCACCAGATCAACATGGAGTATCTGGCGCGGGTGGTGTTTGTGCTGGAGCAGGCGGGCAAGACGCCGGTGGCTTACCCCGACACGCTGGTGGGAACCGATTCGCATACGACGATGGTGAACGGACTGGGCGTGCTGGGCTGGGGCGTGGGCGGAATCGAGGCCGAGGCGGCGATGCTGGGACAGGCGGCTTCGATGCTGATTCCGCAGGTTGTAGGCGTGCGCTTTACGGGCAAGCTGCGCGAGGGCTCGACGGCGACCGACCTGGTGCTGACGGTGGTGGAGGCGCTGCGCAAAAAGGGCGTGGTGGGCAAGTTTGTGGAGTACTTTGGGCCGAGTCTGGGATCGCTGACGGTGGCCGATCGCACGACGATTGCGAATATGGCTCCCGAGTATGGAGCGACCTGCGGCATCTTCCCGGTGGACGAGGAGACGCTGCGCTACCTGAGGCTGACCGGACGCAGCGAGGAGCAGATTGCGCTGGTGGAGGCCTACTACAAAGAGCAGGGGCTCTTCCATACGGCGGACTCGCCGGAGGCCGAATACACGGATGTGCTGCACATCGATCTGGCGACGATTGAGCCCTCGATTGCCGGGACCGAAGCGTCCGCAGGACCGGGTGGAGCTGGGACAGGCGGCGGCGTCGTTCGATAAGTCTTTGCCTTCGCTGCTGAAGCCGGATGCCAAGGTTGCGACGAAGCCGGCAGGGCGCGCGGACCGGAACTCGAAGGACTTTGCAAAGGCGGTGCGCCACGGCAGCGTGGTGATTGCGGCGATTACGAGCTGCACGAATACTTCGAATCCGTATGTGATGGTGGCCGCCGGGCTGCTGGCGAAAAAAGCGGTAGAGAAGGGATTGAAGCGTCCGGAGTGGGTGAAGACCTCGCTGGCGCCGGGTTCGAAGGTGGTGACCGAGTATTTGAATGCCGCCGGGCTGTCGCCGTATCTCGACCAGCTTGGCTTTAACCTTGTGGGCTATGGCTGCACGACGTGCATTGGCAACTCCGGACCGCTGCCGCAGGCGGTGAGCGACGTGGTGGCGGCGAACGACCTGGTGGTGGCCAGCGTGCTTTCAGGGAACAGGAACTTTGAGGGGCGCATCAACTCCGAGGTGCGCGCGAATTACCTGATGTCTCCGCCGCTGGTGGTGGCCTTTGCGCTGGCGGGCGAGATGATCGACATGTATCACGATCCGATCGGCACGGGAACGAATGGGCCGGTGTATCTGAAGGATATTTGGCCGACGCAGAAGGAAGTGGATGAGGTGGTGGAGCGGGTGATCACCTCGAAGATGTTCCGCGAGTCCTATGCGACCGTGCTGGACGGCGATGCGCGCTGGAGGGGGCTGAAGGTTCCGGCGGGCGACACGTATGCGTGGGACGCGAAATCGACCTACATTCAGAATCCGCCGTACTTTGAGGGGATGACGAAGGAGCCGAAGCCGGTGGCGCCAGATCAAAGGGGCGCGGGTGCTGGCGTGCTTTGGGCACTCGGTGACGACCGATCATATCTCTCCGGCGGGCAACATCAAGAAAGACAGCCCGGCGGGCAAGTACCTGATCGAACATGGGGTGCAGCCGGCGGACTTCAACTCGTATGGATCGCGGCGCGGCAATCACGAGGTGATGATGCGCGGAACGTTTGCCAATACGCGCATCCGCAACAAGCTGGTGCCGCATATCGAGGGCGGATACACGAAGGTGATTCCGGGCGGCAAGGAGATGTCGATCTACGACGCGGCGATGGAGTATCGCAAGCAGGGCGTGCCGGTGATCGTGATTGCGGGCAAGGAGTACGGCTCGGGTTCGTCGCGCGACTGGGCGGCCAAGGGCCCGCTGCTACTGGGCGTGCGCGCGGTGATCGCCGAGAGCTTTGAGCGCATCCATCGCTCGAACCTGGTGGGGATGGGAATTCTGCCGCTGCAGTTTTTGGCGGACCAGACCCCGGAGACCATTGGGCTGACGGGCGAGGAGAGCTACGAGATTGTGGGGCTGGATGCGGCGCTCAAGAACTTCGCTCCGGGCAAGACGGTGGAGGTGAAGGCTACGGCTGCCGATGGCTCGGTGAAGACGTTCAAGGCTACGCTGCGAATCGATACTCCGCAGGAGGCGCTGTACTACCAGCACGGCGGGATCTTGCAGTATGTGATCCGGCAGTTGGTGAAGTAACAGCGAGTTTTAAAGTTAAGAGGCGCGGATGAAGAGTCCGCGCCTTTTTGCGTGGGATGGGTTGCGTCCTACATCTGTTAACTGCGGCAGATGTGGGGCACCTGCGATGCCCCTCAGGGCTCACAAGATCAGAACCCAAAGCTTGATGCTGACTCTAACCTTCGTAGAACTTCTTTCAGCTTCAAAACAACCTGTGAATGCACAGGACAATCCGGATCGATCACAGCCATTGGCTCACTCTCTTCATCCATCCTGCCACTGATGCAAGTACAACATGACTCCGAGTTCATTTTCGCTCCATTGCAATTATGCACTCCGCACCGCGCCCCTTGAATATCCTGAAGAACGGCTTTACGGGATGTGAGTAGCTTGCCAGAATTACCGCAAAGGGCAATACGATGGTTTACCTAGACTCTGCTTCAGGTACTCTGGTTTACCTAAGTCCTGCTACCCAGGGCGACTTATTTCCAAATCCAGCCGCACCAGCAACGAAGCATTTCAGCTAAAGAGACTTTCATCAAAAACCTCTCGCAAACGGGACAATTCCTCTGCCACATAACTCACCTCTCAATGCGAACGCGTGCTCCGTGATACTCACTGCCCGCTGGCCGCGGCGGTCTACCGTTACCATCGAGCGCGATGAAGAGTCCGCGCCGTTCTGCGTGTTTACGGTTCCACGGAGCCGGTTACGCCAATCTCACTGATAAACTGCCTGCCCGCCATTACAGCTTGAATCGCGGCCGACAGATCGGGCACAACGTGTGACTTGATGACGTAGCCGTTCGCACCCTGGCTCATCACTTCGTCTATCAGCTCCGCAGCACAGTGGCTGCTTACGAATATCAGTTTGGACTCGGGAGCGACAGCGCGGATCCTTTGAGCGGCTTGGACGCCATTGAGGCCGGGAAGACCAATGTCGAGCAGAATCAGCTCTGGCTGGAGTCTTTCGGCCTCATGGACTGCCATCAAGCCATCGGCCACTTCACAGATCAAGCGCACCGCCGGAAGTGCGTCGATCTCCGCGACAATAGAATAGAGAACATCGCGGAATGGAGCGAAGTCATCCACTATGAGAATTCGAAATTGCGCCATGGGTATCTTCCTTCGTTGATGCGCTCGAAGCCAGTGGTTTGAAGAGCAGCGAGGTATCACTAAGGTCAGAATCACATGTGGCGGAGGCGCGGTCGTTGCGCCAGGACAACCTGTGCCTGTTTAAAACAAGGGGAGATGGAAAAGCCAGAAAAAATATGAGGTGCGTCAGGCAGCTGCAGTGCGGAAGAGTCGCTCCGGATAGCGGAGCAGGACCTTGCCGCGACTCTTCAGAATGGCACCCTGGCGCTGCCACTGGCCCAGCAAGCGGCTGGTGGTGAACAGGGTGAGGTTGGCAGCGCCAGCCAATTCTTCGTTCGTGACATCCAGTTCGATTCCATTACGAACTTTCTGCGCCAAAGTTGCGGGCAAAATCAACCAAGATCTCTGCGAGCCTCTGACGAGCGTCATGGCAGCTGAGAGCAATGTGAGCTGCGAGCGCGATTGTCAAATAGTCAGCTGAGGTCAACAATGCATTCTCAAGTAATCGTGGATACTTCTCGGCGAGGCCAAGGATAGTACGGCGGTCCCACATCAAAACGCAACTATCCCTCACCGTCTCCGTGGTGACGAGATAATTTGATGGGTTAGCCAAGAGCGCGAAACCGCCGAACGTCTCTCCTGGTCCGAACCAATGGAGAATTATCTTTTCGCCGTCTCGTGTGACGAAGAAATATCTGGCGCGACCTCTTGTCAGCAGGAAGAAGCGATTGGCTGGTTCTTCCTGGTTTGTCACGACGGTACCGGCAAGGTATTGCCGAGGGGTGGCGCTTGCCAGGATGTGATCAAGACTCGCTGACGGCAGTCCCTCCAGAAATCGAGAGCTTACCTGTAACTTTACAGCAGCAGCCGACGGGCAACTCATAACCAATCTCCTTCCTCGAAAGGGCACCCGTGTCGAGCTGTGGAGCACGAAACTAATCAGCGCTGCGCGGGTTTGAATCCTTACGAGCGCCGTGCATGGGAACCGGGCGCCACGAGTGGCGGAAACAATGGAACGATAAGCGCGGTTAGTCAACCCTTAAAACTAACAGTCCAGTCGCGCGAATGTTTTGACGATGATACACACGGGGCAGGGTGTGAACGCCCACCGCGTAATGGCCTGACTGGTTGGCCTCGAAGTTTTCACCAGGTTGCTCCAGGGCAACGACCGATTCGAGCTTGAATGCAATTCTAGGTTTGGGGGAAAAATCCGACGCCGAATCGGCCGTACGCCTGGTCGGCGCTGAGTAGCCTCGACTACCGCGGGTAGCTCTCCCAGGAGGATGGCATGTGCGAATTGTGCAAGAAAAGAAAACCCGCCGCCCGGTTGAAGCTATGTCCGGTTTGTAATGAGGGCATCGTGCGTCTGGCCAATGCAGTCCGTGCCATTCGAGAGCAGCAATTCCCGCCAGATGCGGCTAAGGCACATGCGGGGTGGCGAGGATGACGATTTCGGTTGCGCGCTCCGCTGAGCGGAGTCCGCTCGAGCAAGGTGAACAAGAATTGAAGAATCTAATGGTTACTGTTCTCTGCGTTGACGATAACGCGACGGCACTGCGTGTCCGGAAACTAGTGCTGGAAAGCGAAGGGTACTCTGTTTTAGCAGCCGGTGATGCCAAAACCGCAATGCAACTATTTAATTCCGCGGAGGTCAGTCTTGTTTTGGCTGATTACTTCCTGCAGGAAACAACTGGGGCAAAGCTGGCCGCCGAGATGAAGCGGCTGAAGCCCAATATCCCTATCGTGATTCTCTCGGGAGCGATTGAACGTCCAGAGGGTGTTTTACACGCCGACTTGTTCCTCAGTAAGGCGGAAACACCTGAAACGATGTTGCAGAAGGTTGCTGAATTGCTGAACCGATAATTGACCGAACTCGCCACGAGTAGTTGACGATGCGGAAGATGCCTGCCCGCCTAAATTCTTGCGGCGGAAGCCCACATCTGACTAGGCGGCTCTGAGCAACATGAGCGTGATGTCATCGTGCTGCGGAGCGTCGCCGACAAAGCGGTCGAGATCGCGCATGATGGTGTTCAACATCAGCAGCGGCGGGACCGCCTGATTGGCGCGCAGCACCGCCATCAGGCGCTCTTCCCCGTACTCATCGGTGAGCTTGTTTTCCGCTTCGGTGAGTCCATCGGTGAAGACGACCAGCCAATCGCCGCTTTGCAGCGTGACCTTTCCCGAGTCGTAAGGAGCGTGCGGCTGGATTCCGAGCGGAAGACCACCGGCCTGCAGGCGCTCGACGGCACCGGTCTGGTGTTGCAGGATGGGCGGGTTGTGTCCGGCGTTGACGTAGTTCATGTCGCGCGACGCAGGGTCGTAGTCGGCGATGAATGTGGTGGTGAAGCGGCGTCCATTCTGGCTGTTGCCGCAGGCGTAGTTGTTCATGCGTCCGACCAGTTCGGTCAACGAGCTTGCGGTGGCGGCGAGCGTCTTGAGGCTGGCCTGGAAGGTGGCCATCAACATGGCCGCGGGTATGCTCTTGCCGGCTACATCGGCGATGGTGATGAGGTACGCGCCCTCATGCGAGTTGGAAGGCGAGCGAGCGAAGACGTCGTAGTAATCTCCGGCGACGGTGTTGGCGGGACGCGTGGCAAATGCGATCTGCAGGCCGGGCACCGGCGGCGGGCCCGGCGGTAAGAGCCATGTCTGGATTTCCTTGGCGATCTGCAGGTCGCGCTTCATGACGACGCGGTCGGTGATTTCTAGGACGAGCAGAACGAACATCAGCAGGCCGCCCCAGAACGAAACGCCGGAGCCAGGAGAAGCAACGAGGAGGTAGAGCGCAATCAGCAGGAGGATGCGGCGCGCAGGCGTCAGCTTTTCAGTGACAGCCCACAAAAACTGGTAGGCCACGTGGAAGAAGCGTCTGATCCTTCCCATTCCGGGCTTCCGGGTGGAATCAATTTCCTGCGAATAGAGCCGGTAGGTGGAACGGGAGTCGGCGCGGAACTGCTTCCAGAGCTGATTGAGTGCCAAGCCATCGGTGAGGCGCAGCCAGAATCTTTTGAGGCGCTTGATCATTGAGTCAGACCCAGGTAGCGTGTTTCCGGCGCGAGGGCAGCGAAGATAAAGAGCCTGCGTTTTGGGCGACGTCATGCGCGGCATGGCGGGTTATACGTGACAGCAGGCGCAGTGGTTCCGAAGGATTGCGGGCCATCCGGAAAATGTCCATTCTCTAAATTCCTACAGCGGTGTAATCGTCATCGTCGTGGTGGCGATGTTTTTCCATCTTGCGATAGGCGTCGTAGGGCCTGCGGGCGAAGCGGCGCTTGCGCAGTTCGTATCCGGCCCACAGGCCGAGGCCGATGGCGGCGACAACGCCGACGGCGCTGGTGATGGTGATGGCCGGATGCTCGGTGATGGGGCGCGCCATGCGGCCTCCGGTGAGCACAACACGACCGGGGAAGCCGAGCTCGCCGCGGAAGTTGACTACCGCGTCGTAGCCTCCGCGCTCGATGGCGCGATAGGCGTTGAGAAAAGTTTTGAGCGAGGGAGTGATGTCGTCCTCACCACCGTGGACGACGGCGTGAGGGACGCCGCGCTCCTTCTGGCGCTCGAGCAACTCCTCGAGGGCGGCGCCGAGCGAGTGGCCGTGGGAGGCCAGCGAGCGGTAGGCGACGCGCCCACTTTTGTCGATGACGAAGCTTGCGTTGGGTAGGGCACCGTAGCGGCGATGCACCTCACCGCCGAGTTCGTCGATGAGGATGGGGAAGTCGATCTGCTCCTGCTCGCGCAGCAGCATAGCGGCGCGGACCTTGTCCTCGATGGAGTGATGCGGAGGAAGATCGGCGCCGGGATGAGCCTCTCGCACGTAGACGAAGAGGAAGGCGACCTCGGAGGGCGGGAACTCGCGGGCGAGGGAGCGCAGTCCGCCGATGGAGGCCGCTGTCTGCGGGCAGGTGGCGGAGCCGAAGGTGAGAACGACGTTGCGCGAGTTCTTGAAATCGGAGAGCTTGACGAGGTCGCCCGAGAGCGAGCGGAGTTCAAAGCCGGGAGCCTGATCGCCGGGCTCGGGGGCGCGGCTCCAGCGGTCGGCGGCATCATTCTGCAGCATCTCGCGGCGAAAGCGGTCGTAGTTGTAGCGGGTGAATCCGAACATAAGAGGCCTCCGGCAGGGCGGCGCAACCGCGCACGAAAATCATAAACCTTTGCAGCACGCCGGGCGAATAAGTGATTGCCGTGAGGTGAGATGCAGTGCCGGGATGGGACGTTGACCGGGGCTGCGACTGCCCGCTCTCTGCGAAATATCGACGACAAAAATCCGGAGATGCGGGTACACTGGCGGACATGACTCGGAAGCGAATTTTCGGCTCGATTTTTATCGCTGCGGCACTGAGCGCTGCTCTGACCATAGCGAGCTTTGCGCAGGGTGCGCCAGCGGCATCCGGCGTGGAGGCGCAGAGCACGCAGCAAGAGTTCCGCATCACTCCGGTGCGTCCAATTGCGGAGCTGCGGGACGAGGCGCTGATGGCGAAGCCGCCGGAGGAGCCGGGGCCGTTTGCTTTTTCTAATCTCGTCGAGCTTACGACGGTTGATCCCTCAATTCATCTCGATATCCGCTACGCTACGAAAAATAATTTTCTCGGCGAGCCGGTGTACGAGGAGGCGCAGGCCTTCTTGCAGGCTCCAGCCGCCTATGCCCTGAAGCGGGTAAGCGAGGAGCTACACGAGAAGGGCTACGGATTACTGATTTACGACGCCTATCGGCCGTGGTTTGTGACCAAGATTTTCTGGGATGCTACGCCGGTGGATAAGCGTGAATTCGTGGCCGATCCTGCACAGGGCTCGGGGCACAATCGCGGCTGTGCGGTGGATTTGACGCTATACCGTCTGATGACAGAAGCGGCTGTCACCATGCCGAGCGACTATGACGAGATGACTCCGCGCTCCTATGCCGATTATGCGGGTGCAAGCCCGGATGCCAGAGAACACCGAGAGCTTCTGCGCAAGGCGATGGAGAGTGAAGGCTTCCTGCAGAGGCCGAATGAGTGGTGGCACTACGACTACAAGGATTGTCGGAAGTACCCGATTTTGAATCTGCCGTTCGATGAAATCGAAACGAGGGCCGCTACGCCGGCAAAGCGATTGACGGAGGTTGAACCCAAGAGCGAGGGCGAGGAAGGGACCGTGCTCTTGTCTATAGTTATCGATGAAAAAGGAGTGCCGGGCGACGTTCGCGTGGTGCGGAGCTTAGGCGGCAGAGCGGATGAGAAAGCGATTGCGGCCGTCAAACAGTGGAGATTCGAGCCGGGAAAAATAGACGGACACCCGGTGCCTGTGATGATGCAGGTGAAGGTGAACTTCCTTCCTTCGGAGCAGTGACGAGGCGGCTTGAGCTAAAGCCTCTCTGTCGCCCGGATGCAGCGGGCCAGGTGGCCGGGTGCAACTTCGACTAATGGGGGCATGGCGGCTTCGCACTGGGGGATGCAGAGCGGGCAGCGCGGAGCGAAGGAACATCCCGGGGGCAGCGCGCCGGGCGAGGGAACCGCGCCATCGATGGCGTGCAGCGGCTGCTGGCGATTGGTTTTGAGGGTGGGGATGGAGCCGAGCAGGCCGCGCGTGTAGGGGTGCGCGGGGTGGGCGAAGATTTCGTGCGCCGGGCCTGATTCGACGATTCTTCCGGCATACATGACGGCGATGCGATGGCTGACGCGGCTGACCACGGCAAGGTCGTGCGAGACGAAGAGCATGGCCAGGCCGAGGCGCTGGCGGAGGTCGGCGAGCAGTGCGAGAATCTGCGCCTGTACGGTGACGTCGAGGGCCGTGGTGGGCTCGTCGGCGATGAGCAGGGCGGGTCGGTTGACGATGGCCATGGCGATCATGACGCGCTGGCGCTGGCCTCCGGAGAGCTGATGCGGGTAGTCTCGCCAGCGGCGCTCGGGCGAGGGGATGGCGACCTCGCGGAGGGCCTCGATGGCCTGCAGACGGGCTTGGGCGCGGGTGACTGTCGGGTCATGGGCGCGGGAGGCTTCGGCGATCTGGTCGCCGACGCGCATCACGGGATTGAGCGCGGTCATGGGCTCCTGGAAGATCATGGCGGCGCGACGGCCGCGCAGCTTTTGCAACTCGCTGGGCCGGGCGGCGGTGAGCTCGCAGCCTTCGAAGAGGACGGAGCCGGAGACGCGCGCCTGGGGCGGCAGCAGGCCCATGATGGCGAGGGCGGTCACACTCTTGCCGGAGCCGGATTCACCGACGAGGGCGAGGGTTTCACCGGCGGCGAGTGACAGGAAAACGTCGCGCACAGCGGCCACGGGGCCTTGCGGCGAAGGGAACTCGACGGTGAGGTTGCGAAGCTCTAAGAGCACGAGAGGTATTGAAACACAGTTGGAGTGAGCAGGGTGTGCCTTCAGCTTTTTCTGTCCCCGCATTCGCCCAAGGAGTGCGGATGTGGGCCAGCCGCCGAACCCCTACATTCTGCAATCGATTCTCACCCAAGCAGAGCACGCCAGAGCTCGTGCCGACCGGAAAGCCAAATTCCGGAAAAAATCGGCCAACTCGACTCCAAGATTCAAGCTCAATTACAGAAGGTCAATGACCGAGGGCAAGCCGTAGAGCGCCAGTGAAGGCTATAACGCGCGAAAGGCCGCAGACCGCGAGCGCCGTTAGAAACTGAACCAAGCATGCGGGTCCTTAGGGACCTTGCCTGCGCAACGTGACGAAGGAGGGTACCATGACTGCGCAAACCTTAACCGATGACATCAAGAGGCATTCAGCCTGGAGCATATTTTATGGCGTCCTGACCGCCGTATTGGGTTTGTTCCTGATTGCCTACCCCATGTTCACGGCGGCGATTACAACGCTCATTTTGGGTTGGATATTGATCGTCGTCGGCATCGCACAGTTTGTCTTTGCGTTCCATTCACGATCGATTGGGAGACCCTTCCTGAAAATTCTTTGGGGCGTGATCTATCTGATCGCTGGGGTGGGTCTGGCGTTCTTTCCCATCGCAGGCGTGGTGGCGCTGACCGGGTTCCTCGGAGCTTTGCTTCTGGTTGGTGCGGTGGTGGAAGCAGTAACGGCGTTCGAGTTGCGACCTGGCGAAGGATGGGGATGGTTCCTGTTTGACGGCGCCGCCAGCCTCCTGATGGGAATACTGATTCTGGCGAGATGGCCTTTCAGTTCTGTTTGGGCGATCGGAACGCTGGTGGGCGTGGCAGTTCTGATGAGCGGAATCAGCAGAATCATGATCGCAACAAAGATACGAAGTGTCGTCGCCAGCGCTGAGGGACCGTTTAGAAGAGCAGCGTAAGCCTGCGAGATGGATTGCAGACGCGCATCCTTGGCGGACCGGCAGGTGACCACATTCGTGAAGTCAGACGAGGAAAGCCCGCCGGAACTTTTTATCTCACGCGACTTGTTCCGCGATCTTGCAGTGGACCACTTCCAGGCATGACAGATCCTTCTGCAGGAGATGCTTGAAGTCGCGGTGGTCGGTGCGCGCGATCTCGAAGTAAAGTGCGTTCTCGCTCTGATCGAGCACTTCATTGAGAACGTCGCGCTCCTTCTGGTTAAACCGCAGCTCTCCGCGCTGAAGTTGGCCTTGCAATCCGTTGAGGAGATCCAGCTTGTTTTGCAGCAACTGCTTGAACTGGCGGTGGTCGGTGCGCGCGATTTCGTGAACCAGGTCGCGATTGCGACGCACAAGAGTGTCAGTCAATATCTGAACTTCATCGGGGGTTAGTCGCGCTTGCATGACTGGCTCCTTTCCACACCGGCTACAAAATAGCATGGTTTGGCCGCGAGTGAGAGGAAATCAGACAAGGTTAGGGCACTGAAAATAAGCCGAACGTCTATGCGACTTCGGTTTGCTCACGCGGTCTTTCTTCGGCTGGATGGCGGCATGAGGAAGTCCCACGGAGAAGATTCTGTTTGGCGATCGACCGGTATCTCGATGAGAGCCGGGCTGGGCTGGCCCAGAGCCTTTTCCAGGGTTGAGCGCAGCTCTGCCGGCGTCTTTGCGCGATAGGCTGGCATGCCATAGCTCTGGGCAAGACGGACAAAGTCGGGATTGCAGAGCTCCGAGCCCAGGGTTCTTCCTTCGAAGTGGCGTTGCTGGTCACGCATCACGTTGCCGTAGGCGCCGTTGTTGAAGACGATCACCACGACGTTGATGCGGTATTGCATGGCGGTGGCCAGCTCCTGCAAACCGAACTGGAATCCGCCGTCTCCGGCGATTGATACGACGGATGTGTTGGGGTTGCCGACCTTTACACCGAGAGCGGTGGGGAAGCCGAATCCGAGAGTTCCCTGATAGCCGGCGGTGATGAACTTTCTGGGCTCATAGACGGGGAAGGCAAAGTAGGAGGTAAAGCCTGCCTGACAGATTTCTTCGACAAAGATGCCATCGCGCGGCAGAACTTGGCGAATCGCTTCGAGATACTGCACGTGCGGCTGAAGCTTCTGGATCTCGCGGTGCGTGCTTTGCTTGAGCTCGGTAAACTCGTCCTTGCGCGATGGGCTGTTCACCGAGGCGCGATGCAAGGCCGAGAGCAAATCGGTCACAGACTCTTTGGCGTCTCCCACAATACTGACGGTGGGCTTGATTCGGGCAGCCTGGGAGGGATCGATGTCAATGTTTACGATCTTCAGGCCGGCGGGTCGGTCCGGCCAGCGGAACCATGAGAGCTCAAGGCGGCAACCGATTCCAATCAGCACGTCGGTCTGGGGCCAGCGCTTGAATCCGGTGGCGCAGCTCAATCCGAGATAGTGTTCGTCGCTGACGATGCCACGCCCGGCGCGGAAGGAGACCACCGGAGCTTGCAGCAGCTCGGCTAATTGCAGCACCTCGGGTGCGGCGTTGACCGCCCCGCTGCCTACCATGATCATTGGGTTCCGAGCGCCCTGGAGAAGCTTGGCGGCCTCGGCGATTCGATCCGGATCGGGCTGGATGGCGGTGCACGATAAGGGCGAAACGATCTCCACTGGAGCCTTCATGCCGAAGGCGTCCCAGGGCATTTCCAGCGCCACCGGGCCGGGTCGTCCTGCGCTGGCTTGGCGGAAAGCTTCGGCTACCAGACGAGAGGCTTCGGCGGGATGATCGATGCGGGCCGCCCATTTGGTCAGCGTGCGCATGGTGGCTAACTGGTCGGGCAGTTCGTGCAGATGACCTTTGCCGGAGCCGATGTAGTCGGACGGGACCTGGCCGGTGATGCATAGCACCGGGGCAGCGGCGCCATAGGCGGTACAAAGCGCGGCGGCGGAGTTGAGCACGCCCGGACCGGGCACCACGGAATAGACTCCGACCTTGCCGGTGGACTTGGCGTAGCCGAAGGCCATGTAAGCCGTGGTCTGCTCATGCCGGGGGCCGATCACGCGAATCTTGTCACCGGAGCGCTGGAGGGCGTCAAAGAGGTGATAGGTCTGCACGCCGGGGATGGCGAAGACGGTATCGACTCCGTGCAGGAGCAAGGACTCGACTATGGCTTCGCCGCCAGTCATGCGCGTATTCGTTGTTTCAGGCTTCTCAGTTGCTGTTTCGACTTTTGCACCAGCCATGATTGCTCACTCTGTACAGATTAGGATTTCGTATTAGGACATCATACTTCGGCTCTGTCCATCGCCGATTGCTTCTTGCGTGTTACTTCTTTTTCGGCGCGGTGGGCGGGCTGGGCGCGGGCTCTCCCTGCACCGCGTTGCGCGCGGGTTCGTTGACCAGTTTGCGCAGGAAGCTGGGGGGGATGGTGGCCAACATCTCGACGCGATCGCCCTTCTGGGTGATGGTCAGCGAATCGAAGACGGTTTTCACGTCGGCATCGGCAGGTGCGGGCTCGGCGTTGGCCCTGGCGTCGGCTTGGATGCCGCGAAAGAGGTCGAGGAAGCCGGTCATTTGCTCGGCGAAGTTGCGTGCGGCCTGCTCGCTCTGGGTGTAGAACTCGGCGTGGGCATGGATAGTGGTCAGCATGCGCAACGAGACTACGACATCGCTGTCGCCGGGGAGTCCGATGTCGACGCCGCCGGGGAGGCTGAACGATGGGGCAGTGTGCGGCTTCAACGTCGAGGCCGGTATGCGGGCGATAGCCCAGAGCAGGCTGCCGAGCGGCACCTTGGAGAAGTAGGTGCGCACCAGTCGCGGCCCGCCAAAAGGCAGCGCAACTTTCTTGAAGCGGTCGATGATGCCGTGGATGATGGCCGGATCGGCGACGTTGGAGACGGCGACGGTGTCAATGGCGAGCAGGGCGACGCGCAGCGTGCGGTTCTCGATGGGAATGGAGAAGATGTCAACGTCGCGATAGCTTTCGACCGAGCGCGAGTGCTGGCGCAGATAGGTTGCCAGTTTGATTTGGTCGTAGTGGCCGACGAGGATCTCGGTGTAGCGAGTTGCGCCACGGGTTGCGCCGCGAGTTGCGCCCTGGGTGGCGTCTATGGCGGAGCCGCGATGGACGGCCATGGCAGCTTCGTCGAGATCGCGCTCAAAGTTGAAGCCGGTGTTCTTGACGAACTCTTCGTAGCCGGGCGCGAGCTTGGGCAGGGGCTGCTGGTCAAAGGCGGTGAGGTTGCGAACCGTGCGGAAGTCTACATAGACGACGGCATCGGACTCAGGCAGCAGGCGGGCGGCCTCCGGAGCGGCGCGCTTGCGCAGCAGCACCACGGCGGCGACGGCTGCAATGAAGATCAGCACGCAGAGCGAGACGATCAGAATGCGGCGGCGGGCTCTCATGGCTGGATTGGGCGCGTGGTGGGCGGGGTGGAGTGCGCGTCGACCGCAGGCGCATGGGGTAACGCAGCTTCGCCGCTGCCCGCCGCTGGCGCAGGGATGGAACTGCCTGCAATGGCTGGTTGGCTGGTGCGGTAGCCACTCGAAAACTTTTCAGGTAATATCATGCTTGGTGCCGAATGATAGCATCCGGCAGGGCTTGGAGTCCTGTGGATCGGCGCGGAGTTGGGCTCCGCGTTGCGTAGGGTCTTCAGTGGCAGGCGCTGGACATCGGTACAGGGCACCGGTACGGGGATGCGAGTTGCGCGTGGCAAGGTGGCGTGCTATCTTCGCTTTGGAGTCCCGGACGCCGGTTCAGTTTCCGAAGCGCAGCAGTTGCAGGATGGTTGGAAGCGGCTTTGGTGGGCTGGCGTAGCTCAGCTGGTAGAGCATCTGATTTGTAATCAGAGGGTCGGGGGTTCAAATCCCTTCGCCAGCTCCAATGTTTGGTTTCAACGCGCGGCGGAAGCGCGGCGAGACAAGATCCCAGTGCGGTCCTCTTTCCGAGAGAAGCGCTCTCCCAAAAGGATCTACCGGAAAAGCGAAGACGCAGGTTTGCTGCGTCAGGCGAGCTTCGGTTGGTTGATGCTTCCGCGGTGGGCTCAAGCGCCCGTCCGGGGTCTTTGAAAGTTAGCGCGGAAGCGATGTGCACTGCGGTGCCGTCCAAGGAAGAATTCACGCACAGGTGGGTGAGCGGTTAAAACCAACAGACTGTAAATCTGTCGGCCTTAGGTCTACGGAGGTTCGAATCCTCCCCTGTGCACCATCTTTTGCCCTGCTGGAACGAGTGATGCCGGCAGCAGCGCAGGATTGAGGCGTGATGGCAAGAGCGAAGCGGTTTTGGATTGCCATCAGCGCCTTTGTGCTGCTGGGTGTGCTGGAGTGGACTACGTTGAGCGCCGAGACGATTCGGGTGATCAATGGTCCAGACGGCAGACCGCTGCTGGATGTGAGTATTCGCGGGGTGGGCCTGGCGGTTCTGGCGTTGTTTGCTTTTCGAAGCTGGATTCATTACCGGCGTGAGATGCTGGAAGAGCGCAGCCGTTCCGGGCAAGAATGAGTTGTAGCAGGCGGGAGTAACTCAGTGGTAGAGTCTCAGCCTTCCAAGCTGTTGGTCGCGGGTTCGATTCCCGTCTCCCGCTCCATGATTTTCGCAGGTCGTATATACTGCAAGATGTAAGCGCTGATGTAGCTCAGTTGGTAGAGCACTCCCTTGGTAAGGGAGAGGTCATCGGTTCAATCCCGATCATCAGCTCCATTTATGGCAAGGCCGAATTGCGCGTGCGGCCCTCCTTTCGGGGAGGGCTGTTGTGGGTTCGGCGAGCCGAGTGTGAAGTGTTGGGTGCTGGAGCGGCTTTTGGGCTCCAGGGCGATTTAGTTGTTGTGCGGGCTTTCCCTGGTCGCAGTCAAGGCGGCCGAGCGGGTCGGTGCGAGAAGTACGCTTAAAATCTACCGTAACTACTAGGGCATAAAGCAATGGCGAAAGAGAAATTTGACCGCAGCAAGCCGCACGTGAACGTAGGAACGATCGGGCATATCGATCACGGCAAGACGACGTTGACGGCGGCGATCACGAAGGTGCTGGCAAAGCACAATCCGAACATCAAGTTCCGCTCGTTTGACTCGATTGACAATGCGCCGGAAGAGCGCGAGCGCGGCATTACGATTGCCACGGCGCACGTGGAGTATGAGACAGGCAACCGTCATTATGCGCACGTGGACTGCCCGGGTCACGCCGACTACATCAAGAACATGATCACCGGCGCGGCGCAGATGGACGGGGCGATTCTGGTGGTGGCGGCGACCGACGGGCCGATGCCGCAGACCAAGGAGCACGTGCTGCTGGCGCGCCAGGTGGGAGTTCCCTGCATCGTGGTTTTCCTGAACAAGTGCGATGCGGTGGAAGATCCGGAGCTGATTGACCTGGTGGAGATGGAAGTGCGGGAGTTGCTGGTGAAGTACCAGTTCCCGGGCGACGATCTACCGGTGATTCGCGGTTCGGCGCTGGGTGCGCTGAACGGCGAGGCGGAGTGGGAAGCCAAGGTGGATGAGCTGATGGCGGCCGTAGATGCGTATGTTCCGCTGCCGGCGCGCGCCATCGATCAGCCGTTCCTGATGCCGATCGAAGACATCTTCTCGATCTCGGGCCGCGGCACGGTGGTGACCGGACGCATCGAGCGCGGCAAGGTGAAGGTGGGCGAGGAAGTCGAGATTGTGGGCTTCCGCGAGACGCGCAAGACGGTTGTGACGGGCGTGGAAATGTTCAAGAAGCAGCTGGACGAAGGTCTGGCGGGCGACAACGCGGGACTGCTGCTGCGCGGCGTTGGCAAAGACGACGTGGAGCGCGGCATGGTGCTGGCCAAGCCTGGTTCGATTACGCCGCACACCAAGATCAAGGGCGAGGTTTACATTCTGTCGAAGGAAGAGGGCGGGCGTCATACGCCGTTCTTCAACGGCTATCGTCCGCAGTTTTATTTCCGGACGACGGACGTGACGGGCGTGGCGAAGCTGCCGGAGGGCGTCGAGATGGTGATGCCGGGCGACAACGTGACGCTGGAGATCGAACTGATTACGCCGGTGGCGATGGAAAAAGGATTGCGGTTTGCAATCCGTGAAGGCGGCCGCACGGTGGGCGCCGGTACGATTTCGGAAATACTGTAGGAAAGCTTCGCAGCCGAGAGACTGCGGCGCTCAGGATTTAATTCGGAGGGCGGTCTTTAAGGCCGCCTGCCGATATCCGGGCTCGGACCCGGACAAGGCCTGGCAGGGACTCTGCCGGGTAGACGAAAGGGATGGCAAATGCCTCGCGAAATTGTTCAGCTGCAGTGTACGGTGTGCAAGAATAAAAACTACTCGACGACCAAGAACCGTAAAACCACGACCGAACGTCTCGAGTTCAGCAAATTTTGCCGTAAGTGCCGCAAGCACACGGATCATCGCGAAGTAAAGTAGAGCGTTCGCAGCGATCCGGTGGCAATTCAGGGGCGTAGGCTCAACGGTAAACCGGCGGTCTCCAAAACCGTTTTTGGGGGTTCGAATCCCTCCGCCCCTGCCATTCATGATTTTGACGGATGGCGAGAAGACTTTTAGAAGGCAGCGGCAAGGGGACTGGTAGCGTTCCCGGGAGCGAAAGCAGGATATGGCGAAGACGGCAATAGTTAGCGCGCGACCCAATTTTGTCGAGCAGGTCAAGAGCTTGCCCGAGCGCATCCGATCATATTACGGCGACGTCCGCAATGAGATGCGCAAGGTGACAACGCCGACGCGCAAGGAAGTGGAAGCGACGACGGTTGTGGTGATTATTACGGTCTTCATCTTCGGCATTTACTTCTGGATTGTGGACAGTGTTTTGATCGGACCTGCACTGGATCACATATTCAAGTACTTCAGCACGCACTAAGCGAGGGCCCGCGGCACCGGCTGCAGAGACGGCGCGCAGAGAGATTATGGAAGACACAGTAAAGAACGGGAGCAACGGGGCGGAAGAGACGCCGGAAATTGGCGCGCCCGCCACTCCGGCCGCGCCCGAGACGACGGAGACCGCCGGAAATCCGAGGATGAAGTGGTACATCATCCATGCTTATTCGGGATTCGAACGCAAGGTGCGGGAGTCGCTGGAGTCGCGCATTCGGGCCTTTGGATTGCAGGACCGGATGGGACGGGTTCTGATTCCCACCGAGACGGTCACGGAGATCCGCAACAACAAGAAGTACACGCGCGAGAGCATGTTCTATCCCGGCTACGTTCTGATCGAGATGGACATGGACGATGAAGTCTGGCACATGGTGAAATCGACGCCGCGCGTCACCGGCTTTGTGGGCACCGGACAGCAGCCGACGCCGCTCTCCGACGACGAGGTGAAGCAGATCGTTTACCGCGTGGCCGACAGCAAGGAAAAGCCGAAGCTCAAGATCAAGTACGAAAAAAACGAGACGGTCCGCATTACCGAAGGCCCGTTTGCAACCTTTACCGGGGTTGTAGACGAGGTCAACGAAGACCGCGAAACGCTGAAGGTGATGGTCACCATTTTTGGCCGCTCGACTCCGGTGGAATTGGAATTCGGGCAGGTGGAAAAGGTTCTGAGTTAACGAAACATTTTCAGCATGCGCCAGCAAGTAGCTTGCGGCGGGTACGGGCCAAAAGACGGCCCTCCGGCCGCGGCGCTAGACCGGGCCGAAAATCCTAGACCCGGGGTGGCGCAGGCAATAAGGAAGGTTTACCGCAATGGCAAAGAAAGTCACAGGATCGGTGAAGCTGCAGATTGAGGCGGGCAAGGCAACGCCTGCTCCCCCGGTTGGTCCCGCGCTCGGTCAGGCGCAGGTCAACATCATGGAGTTCTGCAAGCAGTTCAACGCACGCACGCAGAACAAGGAACTGGTCGGGTTGATCGTTCCGGTGGTCATCACGGTTTACAGCGACCGCACGTTCACGTTTATCACCAAGACGCCTCCGGTGGCGGTGCTGCTGAAGAAGATCGCAGGCATTGCCAAAGGTTCGGGCACGCCGAACAAGGAGAAGGTCGGCAAGGTGACCGAGGCGCAGGTGCTGGAGATTGCTAAGCAGAAGATGCCGGATCTGAACGCCGCGTCACTGGATGCCGCAGTGAAAAGCGTAAAGGGAACGGCGCGCTCGATGGGATTGGACGTCGTATAAATTAGGCGTCGTGTAAGATAGAAAGAGTTTTGGGCGGTTGCGCCCGAATGCAGTAGGCGATGGCGGGTACGCGGCAACTGATGCCGCTCCGATCACCGAGGCTTGGAAGTTCTTCCGCGGATCACATGATCCCCGGTCGTAGATACCACGGTCCATGGCCCCGCCCGGTATAAAAGCCGGCCCGGGGGACTCGAAGAACGCCAGAGGTTTTGGCGGGAGAGTCGGCAAGTCAGGGACGGCGGGAGACAGGAGTAGCAGCAATGGCACAGAAATCAGGAAAGAATATTGCGAAGGCGCGCGCGCAGGTAGAGACGCGTTCGTATTCGCTTGAAGATGCAGTCGTTCTGTTGCAGAAGGTCAAGTTCGCCAAGTTTGACGAGACGGTGGACGTGACGCTGCGCCTGGGCGTAGACCCCAAGCACGCCGATCAGATGGTCCGCGGCACTGTGGTTCTGCCGCACGGTCTGGGCAAAAAGAAGGTAGTTCTGGTGCTGGCCACGGGCGAAAAGCTGCGTGAAGCCGAAGCCGCCGGAGCCGACATCTTTGGCGGCGAAGAGCTGGTGGAAAAGATTCAGAAGGAAAGCTGGACCGACTACGATGCCGTGATTGCCACGCCGGACATGATGCGTTCGGTGGGACGTCTGGGCAAGGTGCTGGGCCCGCGCGGCCTGATGCCGAATCCCAAGACCGGCACGGTAACTCTCGACATTGCCAAGGCAGTGGCGGAGGTCAAGGCCGGCAAGGTTGAATTCCGCACCGATAAGACGGCGCTGGTGCACGTCCCGGTGGGCAAGATTTCGTTTACTCCCGACAAGCTGGTGGACAACGCGCGCACGGTGATCAGCAGCGTGGTGAAGGCCAAGCCGGTTGCCGCCAAGGGCAAGTACATCAAGGGCTGCTACATCAGCTCCACGATGGGGCCCGGTGTTCCCATTGACACGGCGGCAGTGGAAGCGGCGTCGAAGGTGCAAGCCTAAGCAGGATTGAGTGGCCGCGAGGCCGCCGGCGGGAGCTCCCGCCCCAGACGAGTTTGAGAAGGATGCGGCAATGGCAGTTACGAAGGCAAAGAAGATTTCGCAGGTAGAAACGCTCGCGGTCGAGCTGAAGGACGTGAGCAACGGTTTCATCGCCCAATACGGCAAGCTGACGGTGGCCCAGGACGACGAGCTTCGCAAGTCGATCCGCGGCGCGGGCGCCAAATATCGCGTGGTCAAGAACACCCTGGCGGAGCGCGCCACGGTGGGCACGGCTTTTGAGGACGTGGCCAAGGCACTGAAGGGTCGCACCTCGATCGCCTATACCCAGGGAGATATCGTCGCCCTGGCCAAGGCGCTGACCAAGTACGCCAAAGACCATCCGGAGCTGAGCTTTAAGGCCGGCGTGGTCGAGGGTAAGGCGGTCGACGTCAAGCAGATTGAGGTTCTGGCGAGCCTGCCCTCCAAAGACGAGCTGTACAGCAAGCTGCTGTACCTGCTCAACGCTCCGGCGACGCGGCTGGCTACGGCGCTGGCCGGGGTCGGACGCAAGGTTGCGGTGGTGATCGATCAGGGCGTGAAGGAAAACAAGTTCCAGGGCGGCGATGCGGCTTCGGCCTAGTCGCTTCCCGAATCGCGCTTTGCCCGGCAGGGCTGGGCGCGAAGTTAGCGGTGGGTACGCGGCAAACCGCTCCACTCGCTGACGCTGGGAAGGTATTCAGGGGCTGGCGGGAATTCGTTCTCTCCAGCGCCATGCCGGGTGACCGCCCGTTGTCGGCCTCCGGTGAATTAACGGCTTGTGTTATCTGTGGTATGGAAGAGGTTCAGTCCGCCGCCTTGTCTGGGGCAGCGGCAGGAGAGCCCCGGTGATTGCGGGGCGCGGGTCCAAGCAACGCAGTGATTGCGTGGTGGCCGCCCGGAAACTCCAGGATCGCGCTTCTGCCGGAGATAGCCGAACTACAACGAAATTCGAACCTAAATGGAGATTAAGATCATGGCGGATTTGGCTGCTTTGAAGGAACAGATTGTCGGATTATCGCTGCTGGAAGCTGCGCAGCTGGTGAAGGACCTGGAAGAGACGTTGGGCGTATCGGCTGCGGCTGCGGCTCCGGTGATGGTGGCGGGCGGCGGTGCGGCTGCGGCAGCTCCGGTGGCCGAGGCTCAGACTGAATTTACGGTGATCCTGACGGCCGTTGGGGCCAATAAGATCAATGTGATCAAGGCAGTCCGCGAAGTCACCAGCCTGGGCTTGAAGGAAGCCAAGGACCTGGTGGACGGCGCACCCAAGCCGATCAAGGAAGCGGTGACCAAGGAAGAGGCCGAGACGATCAAGAAGAAGTTCGTCGACGCCGGCGCGACGGTCGAGGTCAAGTAGTTTCCGGCAGCCCTGGAAGGCTGCTGCTGAGGAGAGACGCCGGGGTGGACTTCCGCTCCGGCGCTTATCCCCGTTCCGGAATGTTCACCATCCGGATACTCCCCATTGTCCCCACAGTGGACATTTCTGATGTACAATAAATAGATGGCGGCTTTCGTCCGGGCGGTTTTGTGTGTCCGGGCGTTGAAAGCAGATGGTGCGTTGGAGCGGCGCACTAAAAAATGAAGCGGCCTGGAAAGATGATGCAGCCTGGGAAGCGGAGCGGACATCCACATCTACAGTGGGCCGCGGAATTTCAAGGCGGAAATAGGTGCGGCCTCAAGCGGAAGAGGCTGTGCGGGTTAGAGACGAACGGCGGCAGCCGCCAGCATCCTCCGGCTCCTGGATGCGGGTGAGCTGAAGAACAGGCTCTAAGAACTGGCGCGGGTAACTTACAAATTGCATACCGGTGGAATCCACTGGAGGCCCCAGCACGCGGGGCAAACGTGGCAGACGCTATCATCGGCGCCCGAGGGGAAAACTGTCCTCCGGGATTTTCATATTTCACCCGCACCAGGTATAGAGATTCGTTGCGCATTGGCCGTGGCGGCATCTGCTGCAAAAGGCGGCGCCCATCTGCAACCTCCGTTCGTTGACGGTTCCGTAGCTTCACGATTGCAGTCCAGTACTGTGTGAGGAAATCCTCGTTCTCCGGTTCGCGGCCGGATGGCGAAAATGTTTATGAGAGTTGCCGTGCATAATCCGGCATCTCCAGGTGCGGTCGAACAGCCGCACGTTATGCCTCCCGGTGAGCGCGGCACCGGGGCCCGCACACACGGGTATGGCTACCCTGAGGAGTTCAAATGGCAGAAAAGAAAATCGCCAATCGTAGACGACTCGATTTTTCCAAGATTCCGGCGACCATCCAGATACCTAACCTGATCGAAGTTCAGAAGCGCAGCTATGATCGCTTCCTGCAGATGGACAAGCTGCCCAGCGAGCGTGATGACGCGGGGCTGCAGGCAGTGTTTCAGTCTGTGTTTCCGATCTCTGATTTCCGTAACGTCTCGCAGCTTGAGTTCGTTGACTTTGCCATCGGCAACTGGGAGTGCAAGTGCGGCCACCTGAAAGGGCTGAACCACCTGCGCACCACCTGCCGTAATTGCGGCTCGACGGTCGTGACCGATCCGTTCCATCCCGGCGAGGTGCTTTGCACCAAGTGCGGCACCTACAACGCCAACACTCCGGACTTCTGCTCCAAGTGCGGCGATCCGGTGGGGATGCAGTTGAAGTATGACGTGCCGGAGTGCGAAGAGCGCGGCATGACCTTCAGCGCGCCGCTGAAAGTCACGATGCGTCTGACCATCTTCGACAAAGATGCGGAGACCGGCAACAAGACGATCCGCGACATCAAGGAACAGGAAGTTTTCTTCGGCGACATTCCGCTGATGACCGAGAACGGCACGTTCATCATCAACGGCACCGAGCGCGTGATTGTTTCGCAGTTGCACCGCTCGCCCGGCGTGTTTTTTGAGACGGCCAACAGCCGCACCTACTACCTCGGCAAGATTATTCCTTACCGCGGCTCGTGGGTGGAGTTCGAGTACGACCAGAAGAATGTGCTGTATGTGCGCATCGACCGCAAGCGCAAATTCCTGGGCACGATCTTTCTGCGCGCGCTTGGCCTGCGCACGGACGAGGAAATTCTGCGCACGTTCTACACCGTCGATCGCGTTGCGCTCAAAGACAAGAAGCTGTTCTGGACGATTGACCCGAACCCCGAGAAGGCGACGAACCTGCTTGGCATGAAGCTGTCACACAGCGTGAAGAGCAAGTCCGGCGAAGAGGTCGGCCACTCTGGACGCAAGGTGACCGGCAGCGTGCTGAAGAACCTGCACGCCAACCAGATCAGCGAAGTGGAAATCGATCTGGCGGATCTGGAAGGCGCTTACACGGCTGCCGACGTCATCGACACCAACACCGGCGAGGTGCTGCTGGAAGCTAACCTTGAGCTGACGGCCGACAAGCTCTCCAAGATGTTGGACGCGGGCGTGGCCGAGATTCATCTGTTCTTCCCGGAGCGCGACGACGTGGGCACGGTGATCAGCGGCACGCTGCGCCGCGACTCGGTGAAGACGCCGCAGGAAGCGCTGATCGAGATTTACCGCAAGCTGCGTCCCGGCGATCCGCCGACCCTGGACACGGCGACGGCGCTCTTCCATGGCATGTTCTTCGACGTGCGCAAGTACGACTTCTCCGCCGTGGGGCGGCTGAAGTTCAACATCAAGCTCTTTGACAGCGAGGACGCCACCGACCGCAAGGTTCGCACCCTCGAGCCGGATGATTTCTACGCCACCATCCGCTACCTGCTCAAGCTGCGCAAGAACATTGGCTCGGTGGACGACATCGATCATCTCGGCAACCGGCGCGTACGCGCGGTTGGCGAGTTGATGGAGAACCAGTTCCGCATCGGCCTGGTACGCATGGAACGCGCCATCAAGGAAAAGATGAGCGTCTACCAGGAGATGTCTACGGCGATGCCGCATGACCTGGTGAACGCCAAGCCGGTGATGGCGGCGATCCGCGAATTCTTTGGCTCTTCGCAGCTCTCGCAGTTCATGGATCAGACCAACCCGCTGTCGGAGATCACGCACAAGCGCCGTCTCTCGGCTCTTGGGCCGGGCGGTTTGTCGCGTGAGCGCGCGGGCTTTGAGGTTCGCGACGTTCACCCCACGCACTACGGCCGCATCTGCCCGATTGAAACGCCGGAAGGCCCGAACATCGGACTGATTTCGTCGCTGAGCTGCTATGCGCGGATCAACGACTACGGCTTCATCGAGTCGCCTTACCGCCGGGTGAAGGATGGCCGCGTGATCGATCACGTGACCGTGCTCAATGCCGGCGACAGCCATTACAAGGTCGGCGACCATCTTGAGAAGGACGAGCTGCTCAAGGTGAACGCCGAACTGAAGGCGAAAAAGAAGAAGCCGATCGATCACGAACCGTTCTCCTTCTACCTCTCGGCATGGGAGGAAGATAAGTGGGTCATCGCGCAGGCCAACGCCGAACTCGATGAGCGCGGCAACATCGTCACCGAACTGGTGAACGCCCGCAAGGCCGGCAACTTTGTGCTGGTGAGCCGCACGGAAGTGGACTACATCGACGTCAGCCCGAAGCAACTGGTTTCCGTGGCTGCCTCGCTGGTTCCGTTCCTGGAGCACGATGACGCCAACCGCGCGCTGATGGGCGCCAACATGCAACGCCAGTCGGTTCCTCTGCTGCGCGCCCAGGCTCCCATTGTTGGCACCGGCATGGAAGGCGTCACCGCGCGCGACTCCGGCGCAGTGATTCTGGCCCGCCGCTCCGGCATCATCGACTCGGTGGACTCCGAGCGCATCATTGTGCGCGTCGAAGGCGAACATCATCCGATGCAGCTTTCGCGCGAGGTGGGCAGCGACATTTATCAGCTCACCAAGTTCAAGCGCTCCAACCAGAACACCTGCATCAACCAGCGCCCCATCGTCAAAAAGGGCGACCGCGTAATCAAGGGACAGGTCATTGCCGACGGCCCCTGCACGGACAACGGCGAACTGGCATTGGGACGCAACGTGCTGGTGGCCTTCATGCCCTGGCGCGGTTACAACTTTGAGGACGCGATCCTGGTCTCGGAAAAGATGGTGAAGGAGGATTACTACACCTCCGTACACATCGAAGAGTTCGAGATTGAATCGCGTGACACCAAGCTGGGGCCGGAAGAAGTAACCCGCGACATCCCCAACGTCAGTGAGAGCGCGCTGCGCGATCTGGACGAGAGCGGCGTCATCCGGATTGGAGCCGGCGTGAAGGCCGGTGACATTCTGGTAGGCAAGGTAACGCCCAAGGGCGAGACCCAGCTTACGCCGGAAGAAAAGCTGCTGCGTGCCATCTTCGGCGAAAAGGCCGGCGATGTTCGCGACGCTTCGCTGACCTGTCCTCCGGGCATCGAGGGCACGGTGGTTGACGTCAAAATCTTCTCGCGCAAGGGCCAGGAAAAAGACGAGCGCGCCAAGACGATCGAGGCGATGCAGGTGGCGCGTCTGGAGAAGAACCTTTCGGATGAAATCCGAATTCTTACCGACGAGCGGCTGAAGCGGCTGGACGGATTGCTGGGCGGCAAGGTGGTGCAGGCGGATCTGCACGACGAGCGCACCAACAAGCGTCTGCTGACCAAGGACCTGGTGCTGGACCGCGAAACTATCGAACGCATCTCGACGCGCAATCTCAAGCGCATCAAGCTGAACGATAAAGACCCGAGAGTCAACGAGCAGATCGATGAGATCGAAGAGATGACCTCGCGCCAGATCGACGTGCTGCGCAAGATCGTCCGCGAAAAGATCGAGAAGCTGCAAAAGGGCGACGAGTTGCCGCCCGGAGTGATCAAGCTGGTGAAGGTCTATGTCGCCATGAAGCGCAAGCTTTCCGTGGGCGACAAGATGGCCGGACGCCACGGCAACAAGGGCGTCATCGCACGCATTCTGCCGGAAGAGGATATGCCGTACCTGGAAGACGGAACGCCGATGGAGATTGTGCTGAACCCGCTCGGCGTGCCCTCCCGTATGAACGTCGGCCAGATTCTGGAGACGCACCTGGGATGGGCCGGAGCCGAGATCGGCAAAAAGCTCACCGAGCTGATTGCCGAGTACGGCAATGGAGTCGAGGAGGCACGCAGGTCGATTCGCGAGCTCTTCACCGACATGCCGTTCGTTCCTGACTTCGACGGCATCGCCGATGACAAGCTGATGAAGATCGCGCACGACATGGAGGAGCGCTGCTACTTCGCCTCGCCGGTATTCGACGGGTCGAAGGAGGAGGAAATCAAGGCGCTGCTGGATCGCGCCGGACTGCCGACCTCGGGCAAGACGTTCCTTTACGACGGCATGACCGGAGATCGCTTCGAGCAGCCGGTTACGGTGGGCTACATCTACATGCTCAAGCTCTCGCACCTGGTTGATGACAAGATTCACGCGCGTTCCATCGGACCGTACTCGCTGATTACCCAGCAGCCGCTGGGCGGCAAGGCGCAGTTCGGTGGGCAGCGCTTCGGCGAAATGGAAGTGTGGGCGCTGGAAGCCTATGGCGCGGCGTACATTCTGCAGGAGCTGTTGACCGCGAAGTCCGATGACGTTTACGGCCGCACCAAGATTTACGAGGCCATCGTCAAGGGCGAAGCGGCCATCGAGCCGGGCGTACCCGAGTCGTTCAACGTGCTGATCCGCGAGCTGCAGGCGCTCTGCCTTGACGTGGAACTGGTCAAGGTGAAGCCGCGAGTTCCGGTTGAGCCGGTGCCGGCGGCAGCCGACTAGCGAAGTAGGCGGCGGCCGCTGATCGTCAGTCAGCGTCCGCTGCTCTCTTGCTCTCATGAGTTGAACCTGCAGGCTGCGCTTCCGGCAGCAGGCGGGAAGAAATTACGGTTCCACACAGTTGGCTCTGACGGCCAACGGCGGGAACCGACGACCGGAAGCCGAAGGCGGCCGCGCAAGGCCGCAAGCCCTGGATGCTTAACCGAACGTCCAGGTGAGGAGGCAATTTGTACCGCTCGAGCCCATTCGATCTCGGAAACAACATTGCGGATTTCGACGCCATCAAGATTCAGCTCGCATCGCCGGAGAAGATTCGCAGCTGGTCGCACGGTGAAGTAACCAAGCCGGAGACGATCAACTACCGCACCTTCAAGCCGGAGCGCGACGGACTGTTCTGCGCCCGTATCTTCGGGCCGGTCACGGACTGGGAGTGCCTGTGCGGCAAGTACAAGCGCATGAAGCACCGCGGCGTCATCTGCGACAAGTGCGGCGTGGAAGTTACGCTCAGCAAGGTGCGCCGCGAACGCCTCGGCCACATTGAACTGGCTTCCCCGTGCTCGCACGTGTGGTTCTTCAAGGGCCTGCCCAGCCGCATCGGGCACATCCTGGACATCTCTCTGCGCGACCTGGAGTCGGTGCTGTACTTCGAGGCCTACGTGGTCGTCGAAGCCGGCGAAGCTCCGGTCAAAGAGCGCGAGATCATCAAGGACGAAGTAAAGTTCCGCGAACTCGATCTGCAGTTCCGCGCCACCGGCTTCAAGGCCATGATGGGCGCAGAGGCGATCAAGGAACTGCTGAAGCGCGTGGACGTGGAGACGGCCTCGGTGGAGTTGCGCGAGAAGATGCGCACCGAGACCTCGCTGCAGAAGCGGCTGAAGTTTGCCAAGCGTCTCAAGGTGGTCGAGGCCTTCCGCAAGAGCGGCAACAAGCCGCAGTGGATGATTCTCGACGTGATCCCGGTGATTCCGCCGGAGCTGCGCCCGCTTGGTTCCACTCGACGGCGGCCGCTTTGCGACCTCGGATCTCAACGATCTGTACCGCAGGGTCATCAACCGCAACAACCGCTTGAAGAAGCTGATGGACCTGCACGCGCCGGAAGTGATTGTGCGCAATGAAAAGCGCATGTTGCAGGAGGCGGTGGACGCGCTGTTCGATAACGGCCGCCGCGGCCGCGTGCTGCGCGGCGCCAACAACCGTCCGCTCAAGTCGCTTAGCGACACGCTCAAGGGCAAGCAGGGCCGCTTCCGCCAGAACCTGCTGGGCAAGCGCGTCGACTACTCTGGCCGTTCGGTCATCGTGGTGGGCCCGGACCTCAAGCTGCACCAGTGCGGTCTGCCCAAGAAGATGGCGCTCGAGTTGTTCAAGCCGTTCATCTACCACCGCCTGGAACAGACCGGCCATTGCAGCACCATCAAGCAGGCCAAGGAGATGGTGGAGCAGCAGGAACCGATTGTGTGGGACATCCTGGAAGAGGTCATCAAGGACCATCCGGTGATGTTGAACCGCGCTCCAACCCTGCACCGTCTGGGCATTCAGGCCTTTGAGCCGGTGCTGGTGGAAGGCAAGGCGATCAAGATTCACCCGCTGGTCTGCACCGCTTTCAACGCCGACTTCGACGGCGACCAGATGGCGGTTCACATTCCGCTATCGCCGGAGGCGCAGGTGGAAGCCAGCGTTCTGATGCTGGCCTCGCACAACATTCTGTCGCCCGCCTCAGGCCAGCCGATCACCGTTCCCACGCAGGACATGGTGCTCGGAATCTATTACCTGACCAAGGCCAAGGTGGACGCCAAGGGTGAAGGCCGCGCCTTTGCCAACATTGAAGAAGTGCTGATGGCGCGCGAGGCCGGCGAGGTTGAAACCCTCACCCCGATCCGCCTGCGCTACACCGGCGACAGTGATCGACCTGACCACGGCATACGACGATCAGGAGATCATCCACACCGAGCCGGTCACGCTCAACCGCCAGTTCGTCAACACCACGGTGGGCCGCGCGATTCTGAATGACCGGCTGCGCGTTGCCGCTCCGGAGATGCCGTTCATCAACGGCCTGCTCAAGAAGAAGGGCATCAGCCAGCTGGTGAACTTCTGCTACCTGCAGTTCGGACTGGAGACCACCGTCCGCATGCTGGACGAGGTCAAGACCCTCGGCTTTATGGCGGCCACCCGCTCGGGTCTTTCCATCGGCATCGACGACATGGTCATCCCGGCCTCGAAGAAGGCCGTGGTGGGCGATGCGCAGAACCAGGTGATCGCCGTGCAGCGGCAGTATCTGGACGGCGCCATCACCCAGGGCGAGCGCTACAACAAGGTCGTTGAAATCTGGTCCGGCATCACGGAAAAAGTGGCCGACGAGATGTTCGGCGACATGCAGAAGCGCGACAAAGAAGGCGTGATCAATCCGATTTACGTCATGGCCGATTCCGGCGCCCGCGGTTCGAAGCAGCAGATCCGCCAGCTCTCCGGCATGCGCGGCCTGATGGCCAAGCCTTCCGGCGAAATCATCGAGACTCCGATCACGGCGAACTTCCGCGAAGGGTTGACCGTGCTGCAGTACTTCATCTCCACGCACGGCGCGCGTAAGGGCTTGGCCGATACGGCGCTGAAGACCGCCGACTCTGGCTACCTGACCCGCCGCCTGGTGGACGTCTCGCAGGACGTGATCATCAGCGAGTACGATTGCGGCACCGCCGATGGCATCTACGTCGGCTCCATCGTCGAAGCCGGCGACGTGATCGAAGCGTTGCGCGACCGCATTGTGGGCCGCGTTTCGCTGGAGAAGATCAAGGACTACGAAGGCAGCGTCATCGTTGACATCAACCAGGAGATCACCGAAGACCTCGCCGTGGGCATTCAGGCGGCGGGTATCGAGCGGGTCAAGATCCGCTCCGTGCTCACCTGCGAATCCAAGCGCGGCGTCTGCGTCAAGTGCTACGGACGCAACCTTGCCTCGGGCCGTCTGGTCGAGCTGGGCGAAGCGGTCGGCGTCATCGCGGCGCAGTCCATCGGCGAGCCGGGAACCCAGCTCACCATGCGTACCTTCCACGTCGGCGGTACGGCATCGCGAGTCTCCGAACAGTCGCGCCAGGAGGCCAAGAACAACGGCACCGTGCGCTTCATCAACCTGCAGACCGTGCGCAGCAAGGATGGCGGCCTGGTGGTGATGAACCGCAACGGCTCCATCGTGGTGCTGGGCGACAAGGGCCGCGAAAAGGAGCGCTACGCGGTGGTTTACGGCGCGCACCTCAGGGTGAACGAAGGCGATGCGGTCCGGCTCGGGCAGACGCTGCTCGAGTGGGATCCCTACACCTTCTCGATCATCACCGAAATCGGCGGCGCAGTTGCCTTCAAGGATCTGATCGAAGGCACCACGCTGCAGGAAGAAGTCGATGAAGTCACCGGCCTGTCGCGTCACGTTGTAACCGATTCCCCGGATGAAAAGCGCCAGCCGGCGCTGGTCATCAAGGGAGCCAAGGGCAACAAGCGCTACCTCATGCCGTCGCGCGCGCACTTGATGGTGCAGGATGGCGACGAGGTCTCGCCCGGCGATGTGCTGGCGAAGATCCCGCGCGAAACCACCAAGACCAAGGACATCACGGGCGGTCTGCCGCGCGTGGTCGAATTGTTCGAGGCCCGCAAGCCGCGCGAAACCGCCATCATCAGCGAAATCGACGGCGTGGTGAAGTTCGGCGAAGTGGCCAAGGGTCAGCGCAAAATCTACGTGGTGGCCGACGACGGCACCGAAAAGGAATACTCGGTTCCGCGCGGCATCCACATCAACATGCAGGAAGGCGAACGCATCCGCGCCGGCGAACAGTTGATGGATGGGCCGCTCAACCCGCATGACATTCTCGCCGTGCTTGGCGAAAAGGAGCTGCAGGCATACCTGGTCAATGAGATTCAGGAGGTCTACCGTCTGCAGGGCGTGGCCATCAGCGACAAGCACATCGAAGTCATCGTGCGCCAGATGTTGCGCTGGGTGAAGATCGAGGACGTGGGAGATACGAACTTCCTGCTCGAACAGCAGATCGATAAGTTCCGCTTCCGCGAGGAGAACGAGCGCGTTATCGCCCTTGGCGGCAAGCCCTGCACGGGCCGTGCGCTGCTGCTGGGAATCACCAAGGCATCGCTCTCCACCGACAGCTTCATCTCGGCGGCGTCCTTCCAGGAGACCACCCGCGTGCTCACCGAGGCAGCCATCACCGGCTCCATCGACGGCCTGCGCGGTCTCAAGGAGAACGTCATCGTCGGCCGCCTCATCCCGGCCGGAACCGGCATGGAGTACTACCGCAACGTGCAACTGGCTCCGGAACTCGAAGCCGCTGCCGAAAACGTTCAGGAAGAGATCCGCAAGGAGCAGGAGGAGTTCGAACGCAACCTCGAGCTTATGCGGACCGAAGGCGAGAACGAAGCGGAAGAACTCACCGCCGAAGGCTAAACCACGCGCGGGCCGGAGCGCTGTCGGTTGGCGGTTCGGCTCGCAGGCGTACCAGGCTGAAAGCAACGGGCCGCATCTTGGGCCGCATCTTCGGATGCGGCCCTTCGTTGTACACCCATCCGTTCTACACTCTTGGTTCAACCAGGGAGCTGATCGTGACTGAATTGCCCATCACGCCGTCTGTCGTAAGCCATAGGCTGCCCGCCGGAGTCACCCTCCGCGAAGCCACGGCGAGCGACATTCCCCAGATGATCGATATGGTGAACGCGGCCTTTGAAGAAGAGGCATTCCTTGTCAACGCTCCGCGCACCCATGCGGCGCAGCTTGCCGAACATTTCCGCAGCGGGCATTTTCTGCTGGCCCATCGAGGAGCGCAGTTGATCGCCTCCGTGTACTACGAGGTGCGCGGCGATCGCGGCTACATCGGCATGCTGGCGGTAAGTCCCGATCATCAGCGCACGGGTTTGGGGCGGGCCATGATGCGGACTGCCGAGGGCGTCTTGCGCGCCGCCGGATGCAGCTTCGCCGAGCTTACCGTGATCGATCTCCGCACCAAATTGCTGCAGGCATATCTCAGGCTGGGCTATCGCGAAGCTGGCAAGGTTGACGTGCCCGAAGAACTTCGGCGAAAGCTCACCGTGCCAGTCGAGTTGATCAAGCTGGAGAAGCCGCTTTAGCCGCTGACTTCGGGATTCTGACTCGTCGCGCAGCCCGCACAGATAGAAACCGGCACCGACCGTCGCGCTCAACGCAAATGCCGGTGCCGGAATTTGTTTCACGGCTGGAAGCTGCAATACATCTCAGCTCATCTTTAGCAGCTTAGCAATATTGCCTCCGAGGAAAGCTTTCTTGTCCTCCTCGGAAATATCGAGTTTATTGACGTTGTCGAGGTAGTACTTGTAATCGCGTCCGGTATGCACCTCGAACGGATAATCGGTCCCGAAGCAGAGGCGGTCATGACGCACGGCCATAAAGCCCATGCGTACGATAGGCTCCCAACCTGCGGAGCCGGCGCCGTCGATGTACAGGCGGTCGAACAGTTCGTCGAATGCAGCCTTGTAGCCGAACTCTTCGGTTTCCAAAGGGCTCTTGGGCAATGGCTGCAGCTCTGCAGGTACGGGCACGCCGAGGTCGGTCATCGGTTCGAAGAAGGCGACGGCGCGCTGCTTGTGGGCCAGGAATCCGCCTCCAAAGTGCGGAATGACCATCTTGATCGTCGGGAAGTACGGCAGCACGTCGTAGATCAGCCGGAGAACCAGGCGTGAGACATCGAAGCCGCGTCCAACCGAGCGGTTGATGGTGCAGTCCGTGTCGGTGTTGTAGGGAAGCAAGTGCGGATGCCAGAAGATCGGCACATCGTGTTCGACGGCCTTGGCATAAATCGGAAACATCTTCTCTTTGTTGTTGGGAGTCAGCTCCTGTCCCTGCGAGCTGAGCAAGGCAATACCGCTCAGCTTCAACTCCTTAATCATGTAGTCAATTTCTTGCACGGCAGCTTCGGTGTCGGCGACGGGAACCGAGCCGGCAGCCTTGAAGCGGTCGCCATACTTGACCAGGTGGGCAGCGACACCTTCGTTGATCTGGCGGCAAACTTTTGGCCCGGCAACATTCCATTGCGAAATTGTAAGAATCGCCATGTCAACGCCGGCAAAATCCATGGCCTGGAGTTCATCATCGACCTTATAAAGGCGGGCATTGAAGACGAAATCATTACCCTGGACGCGTGAGCGCACGGCCGGGAGAGCCGGGTCAGCAAACAGTTTATAAACTTCGAGCGGCAGATGATGAGCATGAGCATCAATGATCATTGGTTCCCTCGTTTATTAAGTTCCCAGCTTCAATCCATAAATGAACTACACGTGCGTCTGGACATTTTCTTGCGTCGTAGCGCAGCTTTCCGGCACTCCGGTATTTTGAGCTAAACTCTCACAGCGCTTCTCTTGCCCAACGCTCTGGACGTCATCGTCTGTTTCTTTCTGGAAGCGGCGGACGAAAACGCCGATCGCCAGCATATGCTGTAGTTTGCTGTAAAGCACCGCGGGGATGGCGGCCAGCGGCGAAAAATGGTTCATTGCCAGCACCATGCTGAGGGATGCATTCTCGACTCCAACCTCGAAACACGCGGCGACCCGCTGCTTACGGGTGAAGCCGAAAAATTTCGGCACGGTGTAGCCAAGCGACAGGCCTGCCAAGCCCTGGATTAAGCAAACTACCGCCAGCAGCGGGATGATCCACAACTGCTTCAGCAGCGTGGATGTGCCCTTGGCAATGTTGGTCATGATAATCAGTCCAAGGCACACGACCGATATGGCCAACAGCAGTGGCTTGAGCTTCTTAACCAGCTTCGGAATCCGCGAACCGACGATGGTGCCAACCACAACGGGGACCAGAATGATTTCGATCAGGTCCTTGAAAATCGCCCAGGTTTCCACGTGCGTAACTTTGCCAACGAAGAGCTTGATCAGCAAGGGCTGCAGGAACGGCGCCAGCATCGTGTTCACGGTAGTCACGGAAACCGACAGCGCCAGGTCGCCACGGCTGATCATGGTCAATGTGTTCGAAGCGGCTCCGGTCGGAGTGGTGCCGAGAATTACCAGGCCGACTGCAAGGGTAGTGGCCGTGGGCTGGGGGAAGAATCGCAACAGGATTGCATGAGCCAGGAAGTAGGCAACCAACGGCATGCACACCCAACGGGTAATTACCGCTACGGAGACGATTTTGGGGTGCTCGATGATGCCTGACCAGTCTGCACTCGTGATCTGCACGCCCATTGCAAATAGCGTGAGCATCAGCAAATAGCTGACGGAATTCGCGACCGTGCTTTTTTCTACCGATGGGTAATACAGATACCCGAAGACGATTCCGAGCATCACGAAGGTGGCCGGAATGGAGTTGATGTAGCCGCAAATTCTGCTCCACAACGGAAGCGCGGGTGCAACCTGCTTCTTTTCCAGATAAGCGAAGTACCCGGCGATCAAGCCGATGGCCCACAGCAACAAGTTTGCCGCGCTGACCGATGGGCGACGCGAGAGCGGCATTCCAACGTAGTGAGATGTGATGAAAGGCAGCAGAAACCCTGCCCAAAGACATACCTGCGAGACCAGCTTCAACCTCGCCTTGCTCATAAGGCCCGCCCTTGCGTGAGCGGAGCCGACACCGGCGCCACGCGAATCGGACGTAGGCATCCGAGCCAACCGGTGCTTGGCCTCTGACATTTCCGCACAGCGTCCTCGCGGCGAAGCTAAGTAGAAAACTTGAGGTGGAGGGTAACTTGCCGGTGACCAGGAGTCAAGCTTTCTGGAGATTGCGCCTTCCCGGTTCCGCAGCCGCAGCCAGTCAATTACAATCACTAGGGCCAGCTCTGGCCGGGGATGTCACGGACTGCGCTCTTATGCTGCGATTTCTGAAGCACCTGCGGACAGCACTGTGGAGGACGCTGGAGCATGACCAGTTTGCCATCGCGAAGGCGGCGGCCTACTCTGCGATCCTCACGCTGTTTCCTGCCGTGCTTCTCATCTCTTCGATTCTTACCGCTTCGCACAGCACGCTTGGCTTTGTCCGCGAGATATCCTATGCCATCGGCGGAATCATGCCCGCGGGCACAGCTCCTTCAATCCTTACGTTTTTTCAGGGGCGCCATCCCGCACCGTTCAAGATGATCGTGACCACTTCCTTGATTACGCTGTGGACAGGCTCGGGCAGCATGATCTCCTGGATGGAAGGATTTCGCCGGGCCTATCAGCTGCCCAAGACCTGGAATCTCACACCAGGAGCGGCTGGTCTCATTCATGCTGGTGTTTATGGCCGGACTTCCCATGGCGTTTGCCAGCTTTCTGCTCGCCTTCGGCAATCAGATTGAGCACTGGCTGGCTTTCCACGCCAATCGCGAGATTGACCTGTACCTTCTTGCCGTGTGGACGGTGGTGCGCTTGCTGATCGCGTTGCTGACGACGATTGCGGTGCTGGCGCTGATCTACCACCACGGACTGCCCCGTACCCAGCCCTGGCACAGAGTCGTTCCGGGCTCGGTGCTGGCCACGGTATTGTGGTTTGCCTCCACCACCATCTTCGGCTGGTATCTGCGTCACTATTCGGATTATGGAGTCATCTACGGCTCGGTGGGCACGGCCATCGCCCTGCTGATCTGGCTCTACCTGGTATCGCTGGTGATTCTGATTGGGGCGGAGTTCAACGCCGTGCGCTATCCGCGCTATCTGTTTGGAACCTTCTCCAAACTTGAGCGCGATTTCTCCGGCGAAAGTGAGCCGGAATGACGGGCGCGCTGAGGCGGTTGCTCGCCGAGGAGAGTCAGTTGGAGCCGGCTCTGCTGCGGCGCGCCAAAATTGTCTGCACCCTTGGCCCATCCTCGAGCTCCGAGGAGCAGATTCGCCAGCTTCTTCTGCTCGGCATGGATGTGGCCCGCCTGAATTTTTCCCACGGCAGCCAGCCGGAGCAGCTGCAGCGGATTCGCACCCTGCGTAAAGTGGCAGCCGGACTGGGGCGCACGGTTTGCATTCTGCAGGATCTGCAGGGGCCCAAGATCCGCACCGGCACGCTGCGCAATCATCTGCCGGTGAACCTCGTGCCTGGCTCGCGCCTTACCATCACCAACCGGCAGGTTGAGGGCACCGCCGAACTGCTGGGCACCACCTTCAAAACGCTGGCCCGCGAGGTTCAGCCCGGCTCGCGCATTCTTCTCTCCGACGGGCGTCTCTCGCTGAAGGTTCTCAAGGCGAACGGCGATGACGTGTTGTGCGAGGTGGTAGATGGAGGAATGCTTGCCGAGCATCAGGGCATCAATCTGCCGGGCGCGGTGCTCAGCGTGCCCTCGCTCACCGCAAAGGACAAAAAAGACCTCGCCTTCGGACTCGCCTCAGGCGTGGATATGGTCGCCCTATCTTTTGTTCGCAGCGCCGCCGATGTGCGTGCGGTGAAGAAGATCATCGCCGCCGCCGGCCGCGATACGCCGGTCATCGCCAAGCTGGAAAAGCCGCAGGCGATCGAAAATCTGGATGAAATTCTGGAGATTTCCGACGGCGTCATGGTGGCGCGCGGCGACCTCGGCGTCGAAGTACCGCCCGAAAAGGTTCCCATCATCCAGAAGCACGTGATTCGCCGCGCCCTGCAATATCGCAAGCCGGTGATCACGGCGACCCAGATGCTCGATTCGATGATACAAAATCCCCGTCCCACGCGCGCCGAGGCCAGCGACGTGGCCAATGCAATTTATGATGGTTCTGATGCCGTGATGCTCTCGGGCGAAACCGCCAGCGGATTGCACCCCTGCGAAGCCGTCAGTATGATGGCCCGCATCATAGTTGAGGCTGAGGCCGACATGAGAAAAGTGGCTGCACCACGCCGCCGCGAAATTCGGGAGTTGACGATCCCCGAGGCAATCTGCGAAAGTGTGGCCCACGTGGCCGAAGAGCTGAAGATGCGCGGAATCGCCGTTTTCACCGCCACCGGCAACACCGCGAGGCTGATTTCCAAGTACCGGCCCCGCGCCGAGCTCTATGCTTTTGCGCACGTGCCGGAGGTCTGTAACCGGCTGAACCTCAACTGGGGAGTGCGGCCTGTTCTCACCAAGGTGCTGCGCAGCGTGGAAGCCATGGTGGAAGCAGCCGAAGCCGAATTACGGCGCGCCAAAGTGGCCGGCACCAATGACGTTGTTGCTATCGTTGCCGGAACTCGAATGGCGACCACGGGCTCGACCAACTTTATCCGCTTGCATCAAATCCGCCCGCTTGGAGATGCGAGCGGACAAGGCTCAAGGAAAGACAGAAAATAAAACTAAGGGACTCCTGTAATGAATCTGATCCGTTCCATGGCGATTATGAAATCGCACCCAGGCAAAGAGCCGGAGCTATTGGCGTTTCTGCGCGACTTTTACACCATGATGAACCGCAAGCAGTACTCGCGCGACATGCTGTTTCGTGATGTGCACCAGCCCGACGTGCTGGTGCACATCCGCATCTGGCTTTCGACTGACGCTCGTGACTCCGCCGTGCAGGATCCGGACGTTCATCGCTACTGGAAGAGGCTGCCGGATCTGGCGGATATGACCACCACCTACGAAGAACTTCAGCCGATCTTCTCCACTCAGGAAAGCGTCATCGCGGAGAATCCTGAGGGCGGCCTCTAGAGTCGCCATTGCGCACTGATTTCCGCGTCACTGATTTTGCGTCACTGATTTCGCGTCTTAGTTGATCCAGTCCGAATCGTCGTCCTTCTTATCCAGCGAGGGACCGCGATAGTTTCCATGCTCGTCAAAGTACTCCTTGCGATTGCTCTTGCGCATGTAAACCTCGAACTTTTTCGCCGCCTTCCGCCGCTTCCACTTGTAATAGCGGTTGCGCAGCCCGAAAGCGCCCTCCGAGGCTGCGGTCTGCAGTCCGTAGCGCGGAATGAAGCGTAGATAGAGCCAGCCGAATAGCGCGCCGCCCAGGTGGGCGAACTCGGCCACGCCATTGCTTCCGCTGAAGGCGCTCACAAAGGCGATGAAGATCCAGATGGCCACGATGTAGCGGGCCTTGATGGCGATGGGAAACGGGAAGAGGTAGATCTGCCGGTCGCCATTCAGTATTCCGAAGGCGATCAGCAGGCCGTAGACGCCGCCGGAAGCGCCGATGGTAGCGGTGTGCCAGGTGTTCCCCATGACGGCAAAGAGCGGGATCGCGGCAAAATTGTAGGCCAGGATGCCCAAAGCGCCCACCGCCACCGAGGTTAGCGCCGCGCCCACCACGCACCAGAAAAAGAATTCGTAAAAGCGCCGCGTGCCAAAGTCCATCTCAAACTGTGCGCCGAACATCCACAGCCCGAGCATATTGAACAGCAGGTGCAACACCGAGTGAGGATCGTGGAAAAATGAGTAGGTGACGAGCTGCCAGATCTGCCCATGCGCAACCGCCACCGGGCGCAGGTAGCCGTAATATTCCACGAATGGCGGCCAGCCCTGGCACGGTGAGCCGCACCAGCAGCATTACCAGATACACCGCCACATTGGCGATGATCAGCATTTTCACCGCGCGCGTGAACGGCGGAAATCCAAGCGTCGATATGGGTCCACCGCGTGCCATAGCTCTCCTCTGCGTCACCACTCCGGTCTACAACTCACCGGCTCACTCCAGCTCTCCGTCCCTGTCCGAGGCGCAAAGCGGAATACAACATTATCCACCCTATTCGATGCTGTTTTGCGCTTGAAGACGCTGCAGCCGATGCACACAATCAGTAGCAACCGGGCAATCCGGGACGGCCCGTGCCCGCCCGCCAACCGAAAAACTGCTTCCCCATTCTGATTCGGGGCATCCAATTTTTCCGAACCATGCAATTCTGTAACGAAGAATACTTGACGCTGCACCAAAGAAAATCTAAATATAAATGCGCCGGGCAGATTGTGCATGCGATGGTTTCCGGCTCAACAGATCACGTGGAGGCTGTTATGGTTCTGTGCCCAGAGTGCGAAAGCGATCTGGATGTTGAAGAAGACGAACTCGATGAAGGCGAAATACTATCTTGTACGGAGTGCGGCAGTGATTTTGAAGTGGTCGGCGTCGAGCCTCTGGAACTGACCAAGGTCGGCGATGAGATTGTTGACGACGCAGATGACGACGTCAAAGAAACCGACGAGGATGGCGATTACTAGTCGGTGCCGGCTTGGCCTTGTGGGCGCCGCAGCAGGATTGCTGCTGTGGCTGCCAGCCTTCTCGGTACCTGCGGCGTGCGCCTCCAAGGAGGCGCCGCACGCGCTCATCTTCGGCACTGTCTGGGGACCGGGCGACCATCCGGTTTATGGCGTCCACGTCAGGCTGCGCCGCGCCGCAGAGAAGAAGTTCCGCTGGGAGGCTTTCTCCGACCATCGCGGCGAGTTCGCAATTCGCGTTCCGGCCGGCAAGAACGATTACGTCCTGGTGCCCGATCTGAAGCACCCCAAAGACAAGCCCGCGCCTGAAACGCATCTTCATGTGGAAGACGACGAGCGCATTGACACCAGTGTGCACCTCGATGAGTAGTAGAATCGCACTCACATGCCCACCCTCCTGCGTCGTCTAACTCTGACCGGTGCCGCCGTTCTGTTGCTGTCGGCTTTTTTATGTGCCCAACTTTTCGGCGGCCCAAAGGCGGAGGACCCTGGAGCGCCGCGCAATTTAGCCGGAACTGTCTTCGATCAAGCGGATCAAGCGGTTCCCAACGCCCTCGTTTATCTCAAAAATACGCGAAGCCTTGGCGTGGTCACCTTCGTTGCCGCGCAGGACGGCTCATACCGATTCAACAATCTATCGCCTAACGTCGATTACGAAGTACGCGCCGAGTCCCACGGCCACAAGAGCCAGGTCAAGACGCTCAGTTCGTTTGACACGCGCAAGCAGGCGCACATCGACCTCAAGCTTGAAAAGTAATTGAGCTTAGCGCTCCCATTTTGCAAAGTAGGCTATGGCGTTGAGCACGGTCATGACAGACAGAACGATCAGGGAGTGCTGATAATGATCTGCGTGGCCATGTTTGTGGAATAAGCTTGGGCCGTAAAACACAGTTTCCAGGCTCTGGCGCAGCCCCTCGGCCTTTAAGATTACAAAGGTGACCAATAAGCCAAAGACGGCGCTGCCGCCCAACAGCCTGCGCACAGGAAGCACGGTCACACACAGCAGGGCCAGCAGCAGGGAAAGATACACGCCTGCGATATAGATTCCCACCATCCACGTATGCCCATCGGCGGCGCCAACCGGCAGAGCACCGTTCCACAGATGCAACGCGATCTCCTGAGGAGACCAATGCGCTTCCCCAAGTACGGGCGGAGCGACGCTGATATTGGGGATAAAGAAGGTCGCGAGACCGATCAATATGAAAAGAGCCGCAATCAGCCTGGTCCACATGCCAAGCGGCGGCTTCGCCCTTCTAGGTTCCAACGCCCGCAAGCCGATAAACAAAGCGCCCACGCAAAAAATTACAATAAAAATCACATCGCGCGGGACATCCATGCCGAGGATTGTACTCTGGCTCGGAGCGAGGGCCAACAGAAAAGCCGCCCGCGGGCGGCTTTTCCTTACAGCAAATTGCTTACTCGTTGGACCCGCGCTTCCAGTCCAGCAGTTCGCCGATCGTCGAGGTGCCGGGCGAAGATTGCGGGTGCTTGTAGGCTTCCACGTCGGCGCGAGTTGCTTCCTCGCCCACGGCGCGAATGCTCAATCCCACTTTCTTCTCTTCCGCATTCATCTTGATGATCTTGAACTCGAACTCACGGCCCGGTTCCATAATGATCTGCTGATTGTTGGGGTCCATTGCCTCGGAGTTGTGGCAGAGTCCTTCGACTCCATCGGCCAGTTCCACAAAGGCGCCGAAGCTTGCTAGGCGCAGAATCTTGCCCTTCAGCACATCTCCCACGCGATGCTGCGCGAAGAAGCTCTCCCACACGTCGGGTTGGAGCTGCTTGACGCCCAGCGAGAGGCGGCGGTTGTCCGGTTCAATCGCCAGAACGATCGCCTTGACCTTGTCACCCTTCTTCAGAACCTCGGAGGGATGCTTGACGCGCTTGGTCCAGCTCAGGTTGCTGACGTGAACCAGTCCGTCGATGCCGTCTTCGATCTCGATGAAGGCGCCAAAGTCGGTCAGGTTGCGGACCTTCCCTTCCACGCTTGATCCGACCGGGAACTTCTCGTGCAGGCTCTCCCACGGATTGGTGTCGAGCTGTTTGAGGCCGAGCGAAATCCGGCGCTCCTGCGGGTTCACGTTGAGCACCACGGCTTCCACCTGGTCGCCCACGTTCACCAGCTTCGAGGGATGCTTCATGCGCTTGGACCAGGTCATTTCGCTGACGTGAACCAAGCCTTCGATGCCCTGCTCAAGCTCAATGAAAGCGCCGTAGTCGGTCACGCTGATCACGCGGCCGTGGACGCGCGCACCGATCGGGTAGCGCTCGGTGGCGTCCAGCCATGGGTCGGGTGTCAACTGCTTAAAGCCCAGCGACACACGCTGCTTCTCGCGGTCGAACTTCAGAACTTTTACCTGGATCTGGTCGCCGACGTTGACCAGGTCGCGCGGATGGGTCAGCCGGCCCCAGCTCATATCGGTGATATGCAGCAGGCCGTCGATGCCGCCCAGGTCCACGAACGCGCCGTAATCGGTCAGGTTCTTCACCGTGCCCGTAAGCACGGCGCCCTCTTCCAGATGGGTCAGGGTAACGTCGCGCTTGGCGGTGACCTCTTCGTCGAGGATCTGCTTGCGGCTCACTACAATATTGCCGCGCTTCTTGTTGACCTTGATCACCCGGACTTCCAGATCCTGGCCCTTCAGGGCGTCCAGGTTGCGTACCGGGCGAACGTCCACCTGGGAGCCAGGCAGAAACGCGCGCGCGCCGAGAATGTCCACCGTCAGACCGCCCTTGATGCGGTCGATGACGCGAGCTTTAACGGAAGCTTTGTCGTTATGAGCTTTTTCGATCTCGTCCCAGGCGTGCAGCCGCTGTGCCTTCTGGAAGGAGAGATTTACGTACCCCTCTTCCGTGTGGCCCTTTTCGACCATTACGTCGATGGCGTCGCCGGGTTGGAACCTGATGTTGCCGTCGTGGTCCTTGGCTTCTTCCACGGGCACAACGCCCTCGGACTTCAGGCCAATATCAACCACGAGATAGTTGCTGTTAATGCTAACCACCGTGCCCTTGAGGACGCGGTCTTCGTTAGCGGCGAGTTCGGCTTGCTCTTGCTCGAACGACTCGAGTGCTGTTGCGAAATCTTCCGTCATAGTTTCGTTTTGTGGGTTGCGTGAGACGCCCTCGGCAGGCTTCTCCAGCAAGGTGTTTGAGATTGGGCGGTGCTGCTCGGCTGGCTGGTTGTCCGTTGGCAAACTACTGTCCTGAGGCTGTTCAAAAGCTGAAGAGTCGTCGCGGATATCGTCGAAAGCCATTCAATTTACGTTTGCCCCGGCTGTGGGTGAGCACGACCGGAGCTCAGGAAATAATACGGACTGCTGGTTTTTTTGGATTGGACCTGCTTACACAGGCTTTAATCAACCAGCGGCCGGACCCCCTGCAAAGATGCCCGGGCAAGGTGACTATTTCGACTATAGCAACGGCCAAGAATGGAGTCAAACCCGCCACCGCCAAAGATTATGAAGATTTGAGCAAGATTCGCCTTACTCCCGAAGCGTCACCCTAACCCCGCTCCCCGCCGCCACTCACCCTCCGCCGCTTCCGGCCCGCAGAGTTAGATCCTCTTCTTTTCACTCCAGCCCGCAAGCGGCGGCCAGTGTTCGCCGCGCAAACTCGCGCCGCTTTGTTACCCTCCCCCATCTTTTGTTACTCTCCTCTGTATATGGATCACCTCGTCACCCCGTGGCGTTACGCCTATATCACCTCGGCAGACCGCGCTACAGGCTGCGTTTTCTGCGACCGCGCGCCCTCCCGCGAGGCCAACCTTGAGGCCGATGAGCGCAATCTCGTCCTGTACCGCGGCCCCCATTGCTTCGTCATCGCCAACGCTTTTCCCTATACCTCCGGCCACGTCATGGTCGTCCCCTACCAGCACGTGGACCGCCTGGAACTGTTGCCCGCCGAGGCCGCAACCGAGATGATCCTGCTCTCCCAGCGCCTCGAAAGCGTACTACGTGAGCTTTATCGTCCTGACGGTATCAATTTGGGAATGAATATCGGCAAAGCTGCCGGAGCCGGTATCGCCGGACACATCCACATGCACGTTCTGCCCCGCTGGGTCGCCGACGCCAACTTCATGAGCGTCGTCGCCGAGACCCGCGTCCTGCCCGAGGCCATCGAAGAAACCGCGCGCCGCATCCGCGAGGCGCTGGCCAAATAGATCTCTCGACCACTGCGCCGATCCTCTTGATTACCGCATGGTGGCCCACATCCGCCCCGCCGTTGGGCGAATGTGGGGAACATTTGCGGGGCAGGAAAGTCGGATCGTTCTGCGCCGCTCTCGATGCCCCGCGCTAAGTCAGCTCTCGCCCTCGGCCACATACACCAGCTTTGCGCGCTTTCGCTTTTTCGGCAGCCGTCGGCAGGAGAGATACGCGCCCGGAGCAACCTCGCCGAAGCGAAACCCGGTACGCTCCAGCAGCTCTTCCACGGACTCCGCACTGTATTCCTCGGCCGCCCGCAGCACCACCAGGGCCGCGGCCATGGCATCTTCCTCCGCGTTGTGATGCCGAAAGCTGATGCCAAACTCGCGCGCCAGCGCGTCCAGCGAATGTCTCTCCAACTCCGGCCAGCAGCGGCGCGAGAGCGCACAACTGCACAGGAAGCGCATCTTCATGCTCCACACCTCGTAGCGCAGCATCGTCGCCTGCAGCACGCCCATGTCAAAGGCCGCATTGTGAGCCACCAGCACCCGCTCGCCGATCGCGCCTTCAATCTCCGGCCACAGCGCATCGAACTCCGGCGCCTCCGCAACCATCTCCGGCGTAATGCCATGCACCCGGATGTTGTACGGGCTGAAGTAGAGCGACGGAGGCCGGATCAGCCACTCCCTGCGCGCCACGATCTCACCGCCTTCCACCACGGCAATGCCCAGCGAGCACGCGCTCGCCCGTGCTCCGCTCGCCGTCTCAAAGTCGATTGCCGCAAATCTCATCTCGCGCGCCTTCTGCTCTCTTCTCACTCCGCCAGCATCCCCAGCAACTCCGCCTCGCTGATCACCTTCACTCCCAGCGCGTGTGCCTTGTCGAGCTTCGATCCCGCATCTTCGCCCGCCACCACGTAGCTGGTCTTCTTGCTCACCGAGCCGCTCACCTTTCCGCCCGCGTCTTCAATCATCTTCTTCGCATCGTCGCGCGAGTACGTTGGCAGCGCTCCGGTCAGCACAAATGTCATGCCCGCCAATTTCGTGCCGCGCACTTTTCTCGCGCCCGTCATCGTCAGCCCCGCCTTGCGCAGCCGCTCAACCAGCCGCAGATTTTTCTCCTCGGCAAAGAACTCGCGAATACTGGCTGCGATGCGCGGCCCCACCTCGTTTACCTTCACCAGCTCTTCTTCGCTCGCCTCCATCAGCGCGTCCATCGAGCCGAACTCTTCCGCCAGAAACTCCGCCGTGCGCTCGCCCACCATGCGGATTCCCAGCCCGAAGATCACCCGCTCCAGCGGCAGTTTTTTCGAGGCCTCAATCTCCCCCAGCACGTTCTCCGCGCTCTTCTTGCCCATGCGCTCCAGTTGCAGCAGCTCGTCTTCCTTCAGCGAATACAGATCCGCAATGTTGTGCACCAGCCCGTTGGACAGCAGTTGATCCACCAGCGCCTCGCCCAGGCCCTCAATGTTCATCACCCTGCGCGAGGCAAAGTGCAGCAGCGCCTCGCGCAGCTTGGCCGGGCAGTTGGCGTTAACGCAGATAGTAGTTCACCTCGCCCTCGGCGCGCACCACGTGTCCGCCGCACTCCGGGCAAACTTTCGGCATGTGGAACTCGCGCGTATCGGCCGGCCTGCGGTGCTCGCCCTCATCCACCACCCGCGTCACCTTGGGAATCACGTCGCCGCCGCGCTCCACCATCACCCAGTCGCCGATGCGCACGCCCAGCCGCTCAATCTCGTCCTGGTTGTGCAGGGTCGCGCGTGAAACCGTAGTGCCGCCCACCACAACCGGCCGCAGCATGGCCACCGGAGTCAGTTTTCCGGTGCGCCCCACGTTCACCAGAATGTCTTCCACCTTGGTGATCGCCGCGCGCGCCGCAAACTTGTAGGCCGTCGCCCAACGCGGAGCCTTGCCCGTATATCCCAGCCTCGGCCACAGGGCCGTCGAGTTTACCTTCACCACCACGCCGTCGATCTCGTAAGGAAGCTCGTCGCGCGCCTTCTCCGTCGCGCGTTACAAACTGCCATATCTCGTCAAACGTGCGCGCCACAACCCGATTCGGATTCACCTTGAAGCCCGCCGCGCTCAACGTCTCCAAAGCCTCCCACTGCGTCTTGCGCGCCATCCGCCCCTGCTGCAACAAAAAGTAGGAATAGAAGTCGAGCTTGCGCTGCGCCGTAATGTTCGGCTCCAGCACCCGCACTGCGCCCGCCGCCGCATTGCGCGGATTGGCAAAGAGCGCCAGCCCTGCCTCCTCGCGCTGCTCGTTCATCGCCACAAAGGATTTGCTCGGCATCAGCACTTCGCCGCGCACCTCAAACGGCGGCGTCAGTCCCGCCCGCCGCAATTGCTCGCCACTCACCTGGAGCGGAATCGAGCGGATAGTTCGCAGATTCGCCGTCACATCCTCGCCCGTCATCCCATCGCCCCGCGTGATCCCGCGAACGAACCTCGCGCCCCCAGCGCCTGCGGCCGGCAGCGCAGCGTTACCCGTCGCCCTTGCGCCTGCGGTCGGGTGCCCCACGTTCGCCTTCTTTTGGCTAACGTGGGGTAGTTGACCTAGATTTTGACTTTGACTCTGATCCTCGAAATCAGAGACAGCCTCGTAATGCAAGGCCATCGAGAGCCCGTCCAGCTTGTACTCGCACTCGTACTCCACCTCAGAGGCTCCCGCCAGCTCGCTCACCCGCCGCGTCCAGTCGCGCAACTCTTCTTCACTGTAAGCGTTGTCCAGCGAGAGCATCTGCGTCGAGTGCGCCACCTTCACAAAGCCCTCGCGCGCCTTGCCGCCCACGCGCTGGGTCGGCGAATCCGGCGTCACCAGCTCAGGATGTTCGCGCTCGAGCGCCTTCAGCTCATTCATCTTGGCGTCGAACTCAGCGTCGGTAATCTCAGGCGCATCCAGCACAAAGTAGCTGTGCTCGTGATGGCGAATCTCTTCGCGTAACTTTTTGGCCTTTTGGGCGGCTTGTGGGGAGGACGTGCCGTGCGTAGTCATACAGCCGAGATTATAGGGCCTCGCGCCGGTAGCCGGCAGCCTGGCGTTACCCGCCCCGCGCCAGCGGCCGGCAGCGTAGCGATACCCGACCCGCCTCGCGCCCTCGCCGCATCCCCCTTGATACAATCGACATATACTCCGAGCGCAGCTTTGCCGCGATTCCCGTGCTTCTCATCCGCCCTGAATCGCCGCCGCCAGCGCAGACAGCAGATTTGGTGAAGGCTCTTAAGCGTTTTCTCGTGCACTACAAAACCTGGGTTTTAGCCGCGCTCGCGCCTCTGGGCGGCATCTGGGCTATCTTTCTCGTCGCCCTCCTCGACTCCTCCGTCCTCGGCATTCCGGTCGATCCCATCTTCGCCTACTACGTCGCCATCGAACCCCAGCGCATCATCCTCTATGCCGTGATGGCCTCGCTCGGCTCCGCCATCGGCAGCACGGTCCCGTATCTCATCGGCTACAAAGGTGGAGAAGCGCTGGTGGCCAAAAAGCTGGGGCCGCAGCGCTTTGCCCGCATGCACGCCAATTCGGAAAAGTACGGCGACCTGGCGCTCATCATCCCCGCGCTCATGCCCCTCGGATTCCCATTCAAGCCCTTCGTCTTCATGGCCGGGGTTACCGAGATGCGCTACATCCACTTTCTGCTCTCCGTCATCGTCGGCCGCCTGCTGCGCTTTATCATTCTCGGCGGACTCATCATCGCCTACGGCCCGGAGATTCTCATCTTCCTGTTGGTGGCCTTCCAGCATCATCGCCCGCTGACCTTCGCCGTCATCGCCGTCATCGTGGCCGTCATCGTTCTCATCGCGTGGCTCTTCAAGTCGCGCAACCGGCGAGGAGTGGAAATCGGCGTTGCCTGACTCGCGGCCCAATTCGCAACGTAATATGCAGCCCCGCCCGCAGCTCATGCCCATTCGCATCATCGGCGGCGGCCTTGCCGGCCCCGAGGCGGCATGGCAGTGCGCCCGCCGTGGCCTCGCCGTCTCGCTCTACGAGATGCGCCCGCAGCGCGCCACCCCCGCCCATGAGACTGCGCAGCTCGCCGAACTCGTCTGCTCCAACTCGCTCAAGAGCGATAGCGAAAACTCCGCCCCCTGGCTGCTCAAGCAGGAGATGCGCCACGCCGGATCGCTGCTGATGGACGTAGCCAGCCGCACCGCGGTCCCCGCCGGGCACGCCCTCGCCGTCGATCGCCTCGAGTTCAGCCGCCTTGTCACTGAAGCCATCACCGCCGAGCCCCTCATCCGCCTCGTCCGCGAAGAGGTCACCTCGCTCTGGGGTTCGCATAACGCTTCCGATGACGCGGCCTTCGATGGCGTCACCATCATCGCCACCGGCCCGCTCACCTCCGACGCCCTGGCGGCGGAAATCCAGCGCCTCAGCGGCAGCCAGCGCCTCTTCTTCTTCGATTCCATCTCGCCCATCGTCGAAGCCGATTCCATCGATTACTCCAAGGTCTACCGCGCCGCCCGCTACGATAAGGGCACCCCCGACTACATCAACTGTCCCATGATGCGCGAGCAGTACGAGGCCTTCATCGCCGCCCTCGCCGAGGCGCAGCCGGTCCAGCCACATAACGCCCAGCCGGTCAGCCACATAACGCCCAGCCGCACATACGACTGGACCATGGTTGCGAGAACGCAAATTATTTCGAAGGCTGCCTGCCCATCGAAGAGATCGCCCGCCGCGGTCCTGACACCCTCCGCTTCGGTCCCATGAAGCCCGTAGGCCTGCGCAATCCGCACACCGGAAACATTCCCTACGCCGTCGTCCAGCTTCGCCAGGAGAACCTGCGCGCCGACTCCTACAACATCGTCGGCTTTCAGAATCATCTCCGCTTCGGCGAGCAGGCTCGCATCCTGCGCATGATCCCCGGCCTCGAGAACGCGCGCTTCCTGCGCTACGGCCAGATCCATCGCAACACCTACATCAACGCCCCCGCCCTGCTCGCGCCCACCCTGCAGATGAAGCAGTACCCGCGCCTCATCTTCGCCGGCCAACTCTCCGGCGTCGAGGGCTACGTCGAATCCATCGCCACCGGCCTGCTCGCCGGCCTCACCGCCGCCGCCCTCGCCACCGGCCTTGCTAATAATGATTTTGTGATTGCGCCGGGTGGCCCACATCCGCCCTCTGTTGGCGAATGTGGGGAACAGAACGCGAGTGCCCCATTCGATCCGGGTGGCCCATTCAAGCGCTCCTTTGGCTTGAGTGGGGCTGTTGACCTTGCTCAAATCGTCGAACCCATCGCCGCGCCCCGCGCCAGCGCTCACGGCTCGCTCATCCACTACATCTGCAACGCCGATCCCAGGCATTTCCAGCCCGCCAACATCACCTTCGATCTGCTGGAGCAACTCGACGAGCCTACCAAGAGAAAAGTGCGCGACAAAAAACTTCGCCACCAACTGGTCTGTGAGCGCGCCCTCACCGCCTTCGACTCCTGGTTCCAGCAACTCGCAGAACTTCTCCCCACGCGCTAAGCGTTCGCACCCTTTTTCATAGATCGTCATTTTGAGGGCAACGCCCGGCCTCCACGCACTACCCCCAAATCTCCTACCGGACTATGCATCTGCCGGTCAAAAATCGATATTGGAGCTTAGCTCATCTTTTTCCAAGCCGGGTGCCCCACCTTCGCGCCGTGCTTTCTGGCGCTAAGGTGGGAACTGGGGCTCGTCCTTGATGTCGAATGCAGTTTTTATCTCATAGATACAACCAAGGGTTTTTTTGGTAAAAAGCTGCAAACTTCCAGATCCATCGCCTCATCCCCGCCAATCAGTTTTTCCGGTATGCCCTTGCTACGAGCCTCTTCATTAATGTGTAGCATCACGTACGAGAAGTGTAATTTCTGATTACCACGAGATAGTTATTCAGCAATTCGTAGTTCATTTGCTCGGTACTGTTCGCTGCCATATATTTTAGTTCGGCCATCTCTTTTTGAGCATCTTCAAGTCTTCGTGTCCAAGTTTCTTGATTTTTCTCCGCATCATAAGCAGAGGCCCGGGCGATATCTTCAAACGCGATTCGCCCCCGATGCTGGAACGACGACGACATCCCCCCACACCCCGCGAGCAACGTTGTAAATAGAGTGGCGAAGATTGCATTTTTCATGGTTGCTTCCTGATTCATAATCCGTCGTTCAACGACGTCCCGCGGCACAACACCATTCATTTTTTCTTCCATTCCTGGTTCGCGCAGATTGTGCCCCGAAGATTCAAAGTAAGAGGCCGAGTTGTCTGTCTTGAGTATTTATGGCGGAGCGAAATTCAAAAGCCAACGTCCGAAAGACCGACTTGAAGGAATGCACTGGGTACTTTGCTGTTCCGAAACCTGTTCTGTGTCTTTCTGGAATTTGCCTGGATTCATGCTTCGCATTTTAAATTCCACATCATGCGAATCGGAACGGTCCGGATAGCTTCGCGAATGCCTTGATCGCCATGTCATCGGTCATAAAATCGATTCCGCCCCTCCACTTGATCCAGATTAGGCCGGAAATTGTACAGCGATAGTCCAGCGCTGGCAAAGAAGAATCGCGGGAAGATACGGCAACCTCCAGGTCCTAACTTGCTCCGCCCCCTTACCGCTCTTTCTTCACGCTCGCCACAAACTCCCTTCTCTTCCTCGGATGATTCTTGATCCAGATCGGCGTCCCCTCGAACTCGAACGCCTCCCGAATCTGGTTCTCCAGAAATCTCTGATACGAGAAGTGCAGCTTCACATCCTTATCCGTAAACAGAATGAACGTCGGAGGCGCAACCGCCGCCTGCGTCATGTAATAAATCTTGATCTTGTTGCGCGCCGGAACCGAAGCCCGCTCGAAGTCCACAGATTTCAAAAAGCGATTCATCTCGCCGGTAGTAATGCGCCGCCAGCGTTCGCGCGCCACCCGCTCCACGGTCTCAAAGACGCGCTTCACATTCTTGCCGTTCAATGCGCTCACAAAGATCACCGGCGCGTAATTCAAAAACTTCAGCACCCGCCGTACTTGTTCCTCATACACTCGGCTATCCGCCGCTGGCTTGCTCTCATCGCCGCGCGCCGTGGTCACCGCATCCCACTTGTTCACCACCACCACCACCGAGCGCCCGGATTCATGCGCATACCCGGCGATGTTCGCATCCAGGGCCGAAACGCCTTCCACCGCGTCGATCACCAGCAGCGCAACGTCGGCCTCCTCCAGATGCTTCCTCGCCATCACCACGCTCATCTTTTCGGCCATCAGGTGCGTCTTGCCCTTGCGCCGGATGCCCGCCGTGTCGATAAACCGGTAGCGCTTTCCGCCGTGCTCCACCACCTCGTCGATGGCATCGCGCGTGGTTCCCGCAATCGAGCTGACGATGGCGCGGTCGCTCTCCGTCAACTGATTCAGCAGCGTGCTCTTGCCCACATTCGGACGCCCGATGATGGCGATCTTGATCTCGTTCGGCATCGTCTCCAGCAGACGGTCTTCCAGCGCATCCTCGTCCGCCGCGAGTGACAATTCCGCTTCCTCGCCGTCGTGCTCTCCAGCTTCGCCGAACTCCGCCTCTTCGAACTCGCGTCCCTCACCGTCGCGCGGCAAAATGCGGCGCGCAAAGTTGTTCAGCCGCTTCTCGTCGTCGGTCTGCGCAATCGTCGGAATCACCGTCATCAGCTCTTCGATCAGCTCAGCGACCCCGGTCGAGTGCTCGGCCGAAATCGGCCACAGGTTTTTGATTCCCAGCCGCCGGAAGTTCTCCGCCTCCGGCTCCAGCTTCGGGTCGTCCACCTTGTTGACGGCCAAATAGAGCGGCTTGCCCAGCTTTTGCAGCAGCCGTGCCAGCTCCATGTCGGGCCCGGTCAGCTCCGTGCGCACGTCCGTCACCATCACAATCGCCGCTGCCTCATCCAGCGCCACCCGCGCCTGCCGGAAGATCTCCGCCGGAATCAAATCCTTGTCCTCGGGCACAATTCCGCCCGTGTCCACCACCCGGAACTGCCGTCCGTTCCAGCGCACCGTGCCGTAGAGGCGGTCGCGCGTAATCCCCGGCTCGTCGCCCACAATGGCCCGGCGCCGTCCAACCATCTTGTTGAACAGAGTTGATTTGCCCACGTTGGGCCGTCCCACGATGGCCAGCAGACCCTCGTGCTCGTCTTGCAGAATTTTCGCCACTTATGTTGTTCCTGATCTTGCGCTCTCGCGCCTCTAGTCGAATATCGGGTGGCCCACATCCGCCCTCTCTTGGCGAATGTGGGGTACAGGCGAACGCTCACGCATCGCACGGCTCTCCGCGCGTATGTTCTTCTCCGCCTTTGTCCCGCTACGTCTATTATAGGGGTCAGTGCCTGAGCCCACCCAATCCGCGCCATTCTCCGCCTCTTCCTCGGCCAATCAGGTCGAGCTCTCGCGCCTCTCGCTCTACCAGTTCTTCGGCCCCGGCGGCCTGCTCTCGCAGCGCCATCCCGCCTACGAATTCCGCCGCGGACAGCTCGCCATGGCCACCGCCGTCGAGGAGGCCATCGAAGAAAAGCGCCATCTCATCGTCGAAGCCGGAACCGGCACCGGCAAAACCCTCGCCTACCTGCTGCCCATCCTCAAAAGCGGCAAGCGCGTCATCGTCTCCACCGGAACCAAGAACCTCCAGGAGCAGCTCTTCTTCAAAGACGTGCCCTTTCTCGAACGCGCTTTGTTCGGCGAATCCACCAAGGGGAGCCGCGCCTCAAGGTCTGCTACATGAAGGGCCGCCAGAACTATCTCTGCCGCAAAAAGCTCTACGAGCTCACCGATCAGCCCATCCTCAACGGCCTCGACGAGATCAACGAATTCCGCACCCTGCTGGACTGGGACAAGCAGACCGGCACCGGCGACCGCGCCGAGCTCACCACGCTGCCGGAGAGCAGCCCGCTCTGGGGCAAGCTCAACGCCAGTGCCGAGCACTGCATCGGCAGCAAGTGTTCGGAGTTCGAGCGCTGCTTCATCACCGAAATGCGCCGCAAAGCCGCCGAGAGCGACATCATCATCGTCAACCACCATCTCTTCTTCGCCGATCTCTCGGTCAAGCTCGCCGCTGAAAAAGCTCCCGACGCCGGCGTACTGCCCACCGCCGCCTGCGTCATCTTCGACGAAGCTCACGAACTCGAAGACGTGGCCACCAGCTACTTCGGCATCACCGTCTCCAACCTCAAGGTCGAAGATCTCCTGCGCGATCTCGAAGTCACCATCCGCGAAAAGAAGGTCGTCTCCACCGACCTCATCCAGCTCGCCGCCCGCATCCGCGAGCGCTCGCAGTTTTTCTTCTCCTCCTTCCCGAAGGCGATGGCCGCTTCGCCTTCGACAATCGCGAAGAGTTCCTCGAAGAGTTCGGCTCCGAGTTCATCGGCCTCAAAAACGTGATCCGCCAGCTTCACTCCGAACTTCAGGCCATCCCCAACAAGCCCGACGAACTGCACAACCTCATCCGCCGCACCGACGAACTCCACGCCCAGCTCTCTTTCCTCATGGAAAGCCGCGAGCAAAAACACCGTCTATTGGATCGAGCGCCGCAGCGCCGGCGGCCGGCAGCGCAGCGCACCCGAACAAAGCGCCAATCGCGGCGGCAGCGCACCCGCGGCAGCAAGTCACCAAAGTCGAGAACGTCTTCCTCCAGGCCACGCCCATCGACGTCTCGGCCATCCTGCGCCAGTCGCTCTTTGACCGCTTTGAGTCCATCGTCCTCACCTCGGCCACCCTCGCCGTCGCGAACGGCTTCGACTACATCAAGGCGCGCCTCGGCCTCGAAGGCGCACGCGAACTCATCGTCCCCTCGCACTTCGACTACGAATCGCAGGCCATCTTCTACGTTCCGCCCGATATGCCCGACCCGCGCGATTCGAACTTCACCGCCGCAGGCCACCATGCGCATTCGCCAACTGCTGGAAATCACCCGTGGCCGCGCCTTCTGCCTCTTCACCAGCCTCGCCCAGATGCAGCAGGTGCATGACGCGCTTCTCGGCCAGCTCTCCTATCCCATGCTCCTGCAGGGCTCCGCGCCCAAAACCGCGCTCATCGAGCAGTTCCGCTCCACCCCCAACGCCGTCCTCTTCGCCACCTCGTCCTTCTGGCAGGGAGTCGATGTCCAGGGCGAGCAGCTCAGTTGCGTCATCATCGACAAAATTCCCTTCGCCGTCCCCAGCGACCCCATCGTCCAGGCCCGTGGCCGCGCCATCGACGAATCCGGTGGCAACTCATTCTTCGACTACTCGGTCCCCGCCGCCGTCATCACCCTCAAGCAAGGCTTCGGACGCCTCATCCGCTCCCTCAATGATCGCGGCCTGCTCGTCCTGCTCGACAACCGCATCCTCAAAATGCGCTACGGCAAAGTCTTCGTCTCCAGCCTTCCCGCCTACACCCGCACCACGGACCTCCGCAAAGTCGAAGAGTTCTTCGGCTGTTTCCACGACGATTGAATTTGGTCGGGTTGTGTCTCAAAAATGTGCTACGGACTGGAACCGCGTGCGGGGCAAATTACAAGCCGTCGCGAACGTCCTGGCAGCGAACTACAGAGATTTACAAATGCCACGCGGCACTGCTTCTCGATGCAGATTATTAATGGCAGATAAATAAAGCGTTGGGTCTAAGCGGGCGATCCCAGAGCGCAGATCTGCGCGGTCGCATCGCGAGCCGCCAACAACAGCCCCTGTTTTCAGCTATCTCCGCAACGAGTTGCTGGTGCACCGACGGCTTCGCGCCGGACGTATCTTGTTCGATCTATCAAGATCAAAAACATACATTACGAAAGTTCTAGAACTTAAATCTTGTCCTTGAGCAACTCTCGTGCTACATCTTACCGAAGCTAAGTTCCTGAAATGACATCATTCCCGATTCAGCTCAAGATGCGTTCTCGTGCATTTGGCTGCACCAGGGGATGAAGTGCACAGAGGGGTCAGTGCACATATTTCTCACGCAGGCTTCTTTATCTTCGGTCGAACAGTTCACTCCTTTCTCTTTATCGGATGGGTGGGGCCCGAGTTATGAGTCGTTGTCTCGCTTCACGCTAGCTATCCGTCTTGGCAACTCTTCCCCCTTTCAGAGCAAAGTATTCGGAGAATCATATGCACCGTAGCGGTATTAGGGTCGTTCTCTCTCTTCTCTGTCTCTTAGTCACCGTTGGGACTCCACAATTGTGGGCCCAGGTGACCTCAGCTCAGTCTTCAGTGAACTTCGGTTTGGTTGCGGTTGGCGCCTCGACCGGCAGCACACAGAGCTTGTCATTTACGAATTCGTCTAGCATCCCGCTGGGAGGTATCTCGGTACTGACCGAGGGTGCGGCCAATCTCGATTACACAGTTACGGGCGGTACCTGCAGCATCGGGAGCACGTCAAACTGTACGGTGCAAGTCCAGTTCCTGCCAACAGTCGTTGGCGCACGCCTGGGCGCGGTGGTACTAACCGATCAGAACACCCCGCCCAATACGCTGATCACAGTTCCACTGTCTGGCACCGGCAGTGGGCCGATGGTGGCCTTTGGTCCGGGCACAATCACAACCTTTGTGGGTGGCTTGAACTTGCCTAGTGGCGTAGGGTTGGACGGAGCCGGCAATGTCTACATCGGGGACACATCTAACCACGCAGTTCGCAAGACAACGCCAAGCGGTGTGACTACACTCGTTGCCGGCGGTAATGGGGCTGGCTACGGCGGGGACGGTGGCCTTGCTACAGCCGCGCAACTTTATTATCCAGGCCCTGTGCGAGTGGATGGAGCCGGCAATCTCTACATTTCTGATTGGGGCAACAATCGCATCCGCATGGTCACGCCTGCCGGAATCATCACTACGGTTGCAGGCGGAGGCTCCGGTACATGTTCGGCCCCGCAGACGGACGATCTGGGCGATGGCTGCCCGGCTACCAGCGCGATGCTAAACGGACCTTGGGGTACTGTGTCAGATGGCAGTGGCAATCTCTACATCGCGGACTCCGGCGACAACGTCATTAGAAAGGTTGGGCCAGATGGAACCATTACGACCATAGCCGGCACCGGCGCGGCTGCATACGGCGGGGACGGCGGCCTTGCCACGGCCGCGCAATTGAACGGTCCCCAACTTGGCGCGATCGACGGGGCTGGCAATCTCTACATCGCAGACATTAATAACAACGTAATTCGCGAGGTTGCGCCAGGAGGCTTGATCACGACAATTGCTGGCAATAATTCAGCAGGTCCCGGCTATAGCGGGGATGGCGGCCCCGCCACCGCTGCACAACTCTATTACCCGGAAGAGGTGACGCTGGATGCAGCCGGCAATCTCTACATCACGGACTCTGGCAACTACCCGAGTCAAGGCGCCGGCTATGGCGTAATCCGCAAGGTGACGCCGGGCGGGACGATTTCGACGGTAGCAGGCAACGGCACGCAAGGCTACAACGGCGACAATGGTGCGGCCACGAGTGCAGAATTGAATGGCCCCTGGGACATCGCGGTGGATGGCTCGGGGAACCTCTACATAGTGGACTCGTACAATAATGCAATCCGTAGAGTCAATGTTTCCACCACGCAATGGCTCAGCCCCTTTGCCAGCACGCCCTACGGGGCGGTCAGCGCCGCTCAGGATGTCGCAGTGCTGAACCTCGGCAATGCAGCACTGACGATTAGCTCGATCAGCCCGACGGCGAACTTCAGTCTTGGCGGCTCTGATACCTCATGCAGCTCTAGCAACCAGGCGCTGGCTTTGGCGGCGAGCTGCGTGCTCGGCATCGAGTTTGCACCTACAGCAGTTGGCAGCATCGCCGGTAGCGTCATTTTGACCGACAATAGCTTGAATGCCAGTTCGGTTCAGCAGACGATTGCACTGCAGCGGCACCGCCACGCCGGCCGCGCAGACAATCACCTTCAACCAGCTACCCAACCTGACATACGGAGCGAGTCCGATTACGCTGACGGCCATTGCTTCTTCCGGACTTCCGGTGAGCTACTCTGTGACCGGGCCGGCATCGGTAAACAACGTTACGGGAACGCTAACAATTACCGGCGCCGGATCCGTAACGGTTATGGCCACACAAACCGGCAGCAACGATTACTCTGCAGCTACTCCTGTGCTCGTAGGCTTTACCGTATATCAGGCTCCGCTGACAGTGACGGTTTCACCCAGTAGCTATTCGCGTGCAGTGAACACAGCTAACCCCACCTTCACCGGAACGGTTAGCGGCGCGGTGAACAATGACCTAACCACCGGCAGCATAGCCGTTACCTACTCCACAACGGCTGTCATCAGCAGCCCTATTTGAAGCTATACCGTCACGGCTACGTTGAGTGGCACAGCGGCCCTTATCTATACCCTGACGGTCAACCCCGGCACGCTGCACGTTTGGGCGCAAGGCATTGATTTGATCGAAAGCACCGTTTCCGGCCCGGCATCAGCTACCACAGGCGGTACGATTGAGGTGCAGGACACCGTCATGAATCAGGGCGCCGTTGGCGCGCCTTGTAGCGTGACCTACTTCTATTCGTCCACTAATGGCGTAACCAAGGGGGGAGTGCTGGCGACGCGTTCGGTGCCGGCCCTATTGGCGGGAGCCAGTTCGGGCCCGGTTACAACCAACGTAACGCTGCCTACCAACATTAACGGTAACTACTATGTATTGGTCTGCGCCAACGCCAATGGTGCGGTGGTGGAGAGCAACACGGCAAACGACTGCACCGCGACGGCGCAAATCAACGTGGCCGGTGCCGACCTCATCGAGACGAGCGTGAGCTACAGTGGCACACCGGCGAGCGGCGCTATGATTCAGGTCACCGATACGGCAAAAAACCAGGGTGGCGGGGCCGCGATTGCTAGCACGACCTACCTCTACTCGTCCAGTGATGGTGTAACCAAGGGGGCGGTGCTGGCGACGCATTCTGTGCAGCCTTGTTGGCGGGAGCCAGTTCGGGCCCGGTTACAACCAACGTAACGCTGCCTACTAACATTAACGGTAACTACTACGTATTGGTCTGCGCCAACGCCAACGGTGCGGTGGTGGAGAGCAACACGGCAAACGACTGCACCGCGACGGTGCAATTCAACGTGGCCGGTGCCGACCTGATCGAGACGAGCGTGAGCTACAGTGGCACACCGGCGGGCGGCGCTACGATTCAGGTCACTGATACGGCAAAGAACCAGGGTGGCGGGGCAGCGATTGCTAGCACGACCTACCTCTACCTGTCCAGTGATGGCGTAACCAAGGGGGCGGTGCTGGCGACGCGTTCGGTGCCGGCCTTTTGGCGGGAGCCACTTCGGGCCCGTTAAACCAACGTGAAGCTGCCGGCCAACATTAACGGTAGTCACTATGTGCTGGTCTGCGCCAACGCCAACGGTGCGGTGGTGGAGAGCAACACGGCAAACGACTGCACCGCCACGAATCATGGTGATCACTCAGTAATGCTGTAGCGCATTCGGCAAAATCCATGCCACTGGACACGGTGGCATGGGTTGCCGAATGCAGGTTCAAACGAAACAGAGAAGGTAGTGCAACAGACACGCAGCGCTGGTTATTGATTTTCGAGTTGCTCCGCCTCACAGATCATCCGTCTCCTGCAGCTCCGACTCCACCCACTCCCAGTACCCGAGAATTGCCTTCTCCTCCGCATCCAGTTCTTCATGGAAGTGGTGCGAGTGCGGAACCGGCACGCGAATCATCTCCACCTCGGCAAAGTTTTTCTCTTTCAGCCGCGCCACAATCTCCGCAATCGGCCCATAGGCGTAAATCACCTCGTGCCGGTCGAAGACCAGTTGTCCCGCCGGAGGCGCGGCCAGCCATAGATTATGCCGTCCATCGCTGCCCAAAAATGTTTCAAAGCGCTCCAGCAGCGCCAGAACCTCGTTGCGTGTATGCGGTTTGTTGGACTGATACCGTCCCGCCGTGGCCTCCGTGCGCGGCGTCACCAGCACGTAGAGCACCCACAGCGGCTCCGGCAGCAGAGGCAGCAACTCGCGCAGCAGCCCCATCGGCGCTGCCCCCGGCGCAATCACCAGCCGCTCCACTCCGCCCACCACCTGCCGCGCATAACTCGGCTGATAGCTCCACGCCTCATCCCGCCCGGCGCGAACCGTGCCCAGCCTCCACTTTTGCGATGTCATCCCCGCCATTCTAATTTGCCGAACGAAGCAGCGTGAAAGTGTTTCAGCTTTGCCCAGCCTTCAACTCCCAAGGTTCACAGGGAAATGCGGCAACTCCGCGCCCTTCCCATTCGCCGCGACATCCTCTACTCTTTCAACCAGCCGCGCACGTTATTGTTTCGGCTGCAGCGTTTAATTGTGAATGAATTTCCAGCACCGCCCTTTGTGTCCGTTATTGCTTTCAACCTCTAAACCTTGAAACCTGCGAAACCTTGAAACCTTGAACTTTGAAACCTGATCGCCCATTACCGTCCTTCGCGCCACCGCCTCGCAGGCTGATGCCGCCTTTGCGCTCATCGAGGAATACTACGAAGCCGTTGGCGTTCTGGTGCGCGACGAACGCGCCGCCCTCGAGCACTACCTCGCCGCCCCCGACTCGCCCATCTGGATCGCCTTGGTCGGCGCCGCTCCCGCCGGATGCGTCATGCTCCGCCCGCTGCCGCAAATCCCCCACGCCGCCGAGGTCAAGCGCCTCTACGTTCGCCCTGCCTTCCGCGGGCTGCGCCTCGCTCACGCTCTCATGCAGGCCGCCGAAGCGCATGCCCGCCGCTCCGGCCTCCAGTGGCTCTACCTTGATACCAAGGACGATCTCAACGTCGCAATCCGTTTTTACCTCGGCACCGGATACCAGAGCTGTCCGCGCTACAATGACAATCCCCAGGCCACCCTCTTCCTCCGCAAGCAGCTTTGAAAGGTGGTAAACTCCCGCCGAGTGAATCTGGAGGCAAGACGTGAAAGCGCCGTTGCTTTATCGAATCGCTTCTATTCTCTTGCTGCTTTTTGACCTCGGACATACGCTTGGCTTTCGCCAGTCCGATCCCAAATGGGGAGTGGACGCGCTTCTCGCCTCAATGCGGTCAATTCATTTCGACGTGCAAGGGTTTAGCCGTACTTATTGGGACCTCTTTGTTGGGGCCGGATTCTTTGTCTCGGTGTTTCTTTTATTCGCGGCGGTATTAGCGTGGCAGCTGGCCAGCCTTCCGGCAGAAACTTTGGCGGTCATGCGCGGCGCTCAATGGGCGCTCGCACTTTGCTTTGTCGCCCTGACGATTTTGAGTTGGATATACTTCTTCACCTTACCTATCCTTTTCTTAACCCCGATTACTCTGTGTTTGTTGGCTGCGGCATGGCTCTCAGGCAAGCCAATCTGAAGCCGCCGGTTGCGTGCAGCCCAGCGCACGTGCCCGCAAATTTCGACAGTCGCTTTTGCTCCTGCCTTTGCCTTCAACTTTGAAACCTTGAAACCTGCGAAACCCTGAAACTTGGATCTTTCCTTCCCACCCCTCGTATAATGAAAACTGCGCACTGCTCCCTTGAGACCTGCGCCGTGTCCCTCGCCATCTGCCAGGGCGCCCCGGCGCAACGTCAAGGGCAATGGATGCCCCGCATCCTGTCTGGAGATCTATGTTTGAAGTAACCGTGCAAGACACTTTTTCCTCGGGCCACTACCTGCGCAACTACAAAGGCAAATGTGAAAATCCGCATGGCCACAACTATCGTGTGCGCGTAACCCTCCATGGAGCCGAACTCGATAAGGCCGGCCTGCTGCTCGACTTTAAGGATCTCAAGCAGGTGATGAAGCCCGTGGTCGATTATCTCGATCACCAGATGATGAATGACATCGAGCCCTTCACCGTCCTCAACCCGACGGCCGAGAACCTCGCCAAGTATTTTTTCGACGAGTGCAACCAGCGGCCTCAAACATTCCACCGGCGGCCGTGTCCAGCGTCAAGCAGGTCACCATCTGGGAGACCGACACCTCCATCGCCACCTACTACGAGTAGAGCGCGATGGCATCAGCCGTCTGCGGGCAGCGCGTTGAAGTTCTGGCGTTGCTTTTAACCTCGAAACTTTGCACCTTGAAATTTGAAACCGACCCACATGCACATCATCGAAATCTACAAATCGCTGCAAGGTGAAAGCTCCTTCGCCGGACTCCCCTGCGTCTTCGTGCGCCTCGCCGGATGCAACCTCCGCTGCTCCTGGTGCGACTCCGAGTACACCTTCACCGGCGGCCGCAAAATGTCCGCGCCGAGATGCTCGCCGAAGTCCAGCGCCTTTCGCCCAACGGCGGTCTCGTTGAAATCACCGGCGGCGAGCCCATGTTGCAGGAGCGCGAACTGATCCCGCTTCATGCGCCAGCTTCTCGCTCTCGGTTACCAGTTGCTGCTCGAAACCAGCGGCGAGCGTCCCCTCGAACTCGTCCCCCGCGAGGTCCACAAAATCGTCGATGTCAAATGTCCCGGCAGCGGCGAACACCTGCGCTTCCGCCCGGAGAACCTCGCCACCCTCACCGCGCGCGACGAGCTCAAGTTCGTCCTCGCCTCGCGTGCAGACTACGAGTACGCCCGCGACTTCATCCACCAACACGCTCTGGAGTCCGCTCCCGCCGCGCCTCATCCTCTCGCCCGCCTTTCGCAAAGGCGCCACCGGCTCGCGCTCGACGGAAAATTGCCTGCTCGATCCGCGCTCGCTCGCCGAGTGGATGCTGGCCGACAATCTCAACGCCCGCCTCGGCCTCCAGATCCACAAATTCATCTGGGAGCCGCAACTGAAAGGCGTGTAGATTGATTCCACGTTGCCAAGCGCCCGCAGCCGGAGGGCGGCCATTCAAGCCTGTTTTGGCTTGAGTGGGGTATCGACGGATGATGGCAAGAGCAGTGATAACTCAATTCTGCAGTGGGAAATTCGTAATCACAAAATGCAGTAGAAAGAGAACCCTATGCCCAACTCAATCCAAACCGTCGTCACTCTCTCCGGAGGCATGGACTCCACCGTCTGCGCCGCCCTTGCCGTTCGCGATAAAGGCGCGGCCCATGTCGCCGCCCTGCACGTGTCCTACGGCCAGCGCACCGAAGCCCGCGAGCAGCGCGCCTTCACTGAAATCTGCGACCGTCTCGGCATTGCGCGCCGCCTCATGGTGCACAACCAGGCGCTCAGCCAGATCGGCGGCTCCGCCCTCACCGACTCCGCCCTCGCCGTGCCCACCGCCGGCCCGGAGATCGGCTCGCACGTTCCCATCACCTACGTTCCCTTCCGCAACGCCCATTTCCTCTCCGTGGCCGTCAGTTGGGCAGAGGTCGTCGGAGCCGCAGACATCTATATCGGCGCCGTCGCCCAGGACAGCTCCGGCTATCCCGACTGCCGTCCCGAGTACTATGAGGCCTTCAATCGCCTCATCCAGGCCGGTACCAAAGTGGGCGACATCCGCATCAAAACTCCCTTGATTGCGCTCAAGAAACTGGAGATCGTCCGCCTGGGTATGGAACTCAATGCTCCCTTCGAGCTAACATGGTCGTGCTACAGCCGGGAAGATCGTGCCTGCGGTATTTGTGAGAGCTGCGCTTTGCGTCTGCGCGCCTTTAAAGCCGCCGGTACCTCCGATCCCATTCCTTATCTGGCGTCGCCTGCCGTTTAGCCGACGCGCCGCTGAGGCGAGCGTGGCAAACGATAATGTTCTCCGCTGGAGGCGGAAATGACAAAGCGCATCGCACTCTTCTTTCTCTCTTCCATGATGTTCGCTCTGTTCACCTCTGCGCCGTCGCGCAGGAAAATACCGTCGTCAAGGGCTTCTGAAAGGACGAAAACGGCAAACCCATCGCCGGCGCCACCGTCGAACTGCTCAATCTCGACAGCGGCCAGAAGACAACGTGAAAACCAACAGTAAGGGCGAGTATTCCACCATCGGCACCCGTCGCGGGATCGTACAAGATCACCCTCTTCGACTCCAGCGGCAAGCTGCTTTTTTTTCTCAACAACGTGCCCGTCAGACTCGCCGTTGATAACATCTACGATTTCGACTTGGCCAAGCTGAAAACCGAAGTCGTCAAAATCCGGCCTCACCGATGAGCAGCGTAAGGCGGATGGAGAAGGCTAAGGAGGATAACGAGAAGATCAAGGGCATCAACGCCCTGCTCACCAGGCCGCGCAGCAGAAGAGCGAAAAACAGTACGACCAGGCCGTAGCCACCATGGAGCAAGCCGCCGCCCAGGACCAGACCCACGACGTTGTTTACGCCTCGCTGGGCGACGCCTACCTGCTGGACAAGAAGTACCCGGAGGCAGAGACCGCCTACAACAAGGCCATCGCGCTTGCCCCTCCAACCTCAAAGTCCCTTGGCAGCTATCACTCCGCCTTGGCGCTGGCTTTATTGCAGCAGGGTAAAACCGGCCCCGGCATCGCTGAATGCGACAAAGTTGGACAGCTCGATCCCGCTTCCGCCGGACAGTGCTACTTCAACGAAGGCGCCATCCTCACCAATCAGGGCAAGACGGATGACGCCAATCGGCCTTTGACAAAGCCATCGCTGCCGATCCCACCCGCGCCGATGCCTACTACCAGAAAGGCGTGGACCTCCTCGCCAAGGCGACCCTCGGCAAAGATGGCAAGATGGTTCCCGCTCCCGGCACCGCCGAAGCCCTGAACAAATATCTGGAACTTGCGCCTGATGGTAAGTACGCCCAGGCCGCCAAGGACCTGCTGGCCTCCATCGGAGCCCCCGTCCAGACCAGCTTCGGCACCAGAAAACCAAAAAATAAGTGGCCCAAGGCCAGTGCAAAAGGGACGGCTCCCGGCCGTCCCCTTACTTGCTCGCTCCTACCGCCGCCGGAGCCTTCGCGCCCCGTCCCTTGGGGCGATAACCTGTGAGGCAACATTCTGTCCCTACTGCACCATCGCAATGCGGTTCAACTCCCGCTGCATTACCTCCAGCGAGCAGCCTGAGCCCTCCACCGCAAACGCCGCCGCCCGCGCTGCCTCCAGGGAGACCCCATAGCCCCGCCCGCAGAGAAACGCCTGCATCAACTCCGCCGCGTCACGAGCATCCAACCCGCTGTGGATTACCTCGCTGCGCAGTTCCGCGATTTCCAAAGCTGAAAACTTTTCGCCGCTCATCGGATCACCCCCTTGCATCTGTGGTAACCCGTCAGATTCTAAAAGGTCGCGTTTCGATGCAGACATTCCCCGCCACCTCCCTTGATTGGCTCGCGCCTTGGAGCCAATCAACTGGCTTCGGGCAGGGCCCCGGTCTTCGTTCCTTCGCTCTCACGCCTCGAGCTCGTCATGCGCCTTGCGTTCAAGGTCACTCGGCATCTTCGCACACCTTCTTTATCGGCCTGAGGTCACGAAAGTTCAGAGCTCGCCGGTTAAATAATCCTCATTCCGCCTCATCCGCCAGCAGTACGGGGATGCCATCCTCCACACGGAAGCGCTTGTCGCACCCCGTGCAGCGCAACTTTGTGAAATCTGCGTTAAATCGCAATCCACCGTGGCAGATGGGGCAAACCACTATTTTCACCAGCTTCGCGGGAATCATACCTGCCATTCTATCCGCACCCACTCGCATCCCCGCGCCAATCCCGGTACACTGAGGATGGTACTGCTAGTACATCGTTTCCGGGGGAACACTATGCCCGCTATCGTTCTCGACGGAGACCTCTTTGCCTCCCAGATCAAGGCCGAGATCGCCGATGAGGTGCAGCAACTGGCCGCCGCCGGACTTCGTCCCGGCCTGGCCGCCGTTCTGGTCGGGAAGCAATCCCGCCTCCCAGACCTATGTCCGCAGCAAGGTTCGCACCTGCGAGCAGTTGGGCATCTACAGTGAACTGATCACTCCGCCCGAGACCTCCACCACCGAGGAACTCATCGCCATGGTCGAGCAACTCAACGCCCGCGATGAGATCGACGGCATTCTCGTCCAGCTTCCGCTGCCCGCCCACGTCGAGGCCAAGCGCGTCCTGCTCGCCGTCTCTCCCGCGAAAGATGTCGATGGCTTCCATCCCGTCAACGTCGGCAACCTCAGCACCCAGCGTCCCAGCCTCGTCCCCTGCACCCCCGCCGGATGCATGGAGATCCTCCGCCGCGCCAATATTCGCCTCGAAGGCCAGGAGGCGGTCATCGTCGGACGCAGCGACATCGTCGGCAAGCCCCTGGCCATGCTGCTCACCAACGCCAATGCCACGGTCACCATCTGCCACTCGCGCACCAAGGACCTGCCCGCCGTCTGCCGCCGCGGAGACATCCTGGTCGCCGCCATCGGCCGTCCCGGCTTCATCACCACCGAGTTCGTCAAGCCCGGCGCAACCATCCTCGATGTCGGCATCAATCACATCACCGACCCGGTCCTCTTCGAGCGATTCTTCAAGGGCGACGAAAAGCGCGAAAAACAGTTTGCGGAAAAGGGAAGCACCATCATCGGCGATTGCGATCCCCGCGTCACCCGCATGGCTGGAGCCTGCACTCCCGTTCCCGGCGGCGTCGGCAAGCTGACCATCGCCATGCTCATGAGCAACACCGTCAAAGCCGCCAAACTCCGCCGCCTCGCCAAACCCGCGGCGGAATCTGTCGTTCAAGGCTAGATTAGCCTTCCCTTTTTCGGAATGCCCCGTGCACAGGTGTTACTTTGGTGCGGCGTGTACCGTCAATTTCTTCGGGCTGTAATACTCCTGATTTTCTTGCCGTGTACTCTGTGAACAGTCGCCAGCCTACTTGACTCCTGCGAGGAGTCGGCTGCCGGACAGTTTTCCGCAGAACGCCGGTCGCGCTCCAATCCTATCTGTGTTGCTCTGAGGAGAGCTCTCCGTGCGCAAGACGATTGCAAAAAAGCTCTCCACCGGATTCATTGGCATCATCGCTCTATTAGTGTTAGCTCCTGCTTCACCTTCTGGCAAATGGCACAAATCATTCATGCCCAGAAGGTCACCGAGTGCCGCACCCAGGAGATGAAGGCCTCCTACGAGATTCTCTCCGCCGTCAGCCAGCTCAATGGCGCACTGCGCGGATACATCATCGCCCGCCTCAACAACGATCCTGATGAAACCACCCGCCTGCACGCCATGATCGACCACCTTTGGACCGACATTGACACCGCCACCGGCACGCTTCAGAGCCTCGATCCCCGCCTCCGCTCCGCCGAGGCGCAGCAGCGCCTTCCCGACCTCCTCGCCGATCTTCAGGAAACCCGCCGCGCCCAGTACGATTATCTCCGCCTTGAAGAGGGCGCCGACGAAGGCGCCCACCAGGCCTCGGTCTCCATCAATTTGAATTCCGTTCTCTGGGCCGAAAAGGTCCGCGCCGGTGCCCGCTCCCTCGTCGATGTTGTCAGCGCCGCCTCCAGTCGCGAGAGCCGCAACGCCACCTGGATTGCCACCTTCGCTCTTGTCATGGCCATTATCATTGCCGTTCTCGTCGCCGGAATCGCTACCGCCGCCGCCGTTCTCGCCAGCCGCCGCCTTGCCACCACCGTTCCCGTTCTCATCTCCCACGCCCGCCAGATCTCCTCCGGAGATCTTGCCATCGGCGAACTCTCCACCACTCTCCGACGATGAGATCGGCGAACTCGACCGCACCTTCGCCGAAATGGTCACCTATCTTCGCGAGATGGCCGCCCACTCCGAAGCCATCGCCTCCGGCAACCTCGCCATTCGATATCCATCCCCGCTCCAGCGATGACACCCTCGGCCACGCCTTTGTCCAGATGCGCAACGGCCTTGAAACCCTGGTCCGTGAGAGCCGCGAGCGTGCCACCGAAGTCGCCTCCGCCTCCGGCCAGATCGCCGATGCCTCCGACCGTCTCGCCAATGTGGGCGAAAGCTCCGCCGATCGCGTCAACCAGGCCACCAGCACCATGCATGAGATGAGCGTCAGCCTCCACAGCATGGTGGAAAGCGCCCGTACCCAGTCGCAGCGCGTCTCCGAAAGCGCCAACTCGGTCGAGCAGATGGCCGCCTCCATCGACCGCATCGCCGAAGGCGCAAGCCGCCTGCTTCAGCTCTGTGACCGCTCCCGCCAGGAGACCGCCAATGGCATGGACGCCATGCAGCGCACCGAGAGCGGCCTCCATCGCATCGAGTCCGTAAACTCCGTCACCCAGGAAAACAGCAAACTCCTGGAGCAGAAGACCGCCACCATCAGCCGCATCTCTTCCTTTATCGAGGAACTTGCCGAGCAGACCAACCTCCTCGCCCTCAACGCCGCCATCGAAGCCGCCCGCGCCGGAGAACATGGCGCTGGCTTCGCCGTCCTCGCCGACGAACTCACCAAGCTCGCCAACCGCTCCGCCGAATCCGCCCACGAGATCGCCGAATTCGTCGCCAGCATCCAGAAGGAGGTCGCCCGCAACGACGGCCAGATTCTGGAATCCACTCGCGCCGTCGACGAAGGCCTCCAACTCGCCAACGAACTCCGCCAGTCCTTCTCCAACATCTCCGCTGCCGTCGCCGATGTCTACCAGCACGCCAGCGAGATCGGCGACGCCACCAAGCAGCAGGCCGGCGGCGCCAGCCAGATCGCCCGCGCCACCAGCCACCTCAACCAGCTCACCCAGGAGATGGCCTCCTCCATCGAGCAGCAGGCCACCGCCACCCAGGCAAGTCGTCAGCACCATGGACGCCATGCTCGAGGGCAGCCGCGAAATCAGCTCCAGCTCCGCCGAACTCGCCGCCTCCGCCGAGCAAATGTCCAAAATGTCGCAGCACCTGCTGCAAATCATGGAGCGCTTCCACATCCCAGCAGATGCCCGCGAAGCTTCCCATCCGCCCGTCGCGCCGTGCCGCCCTGCACCGCCGCCCCGCCCGCGCTCTCGCAACCTCCTAGCACGATGTTGACCGCAACTTTCCATCTCGCCCACGCGTCTATAATTATGTGTGCACCTTGTTCTCATGCCCATCAAACAGACATCATTTATGAAAGCCTTACGACCGTTCGCCCTCGGAGTGCTGCTCGCCGCAGCATTTTTCGTCTATACCAGCCATCGTTTTGGCCCTGCCGCCTCCTGGGTTTCCCGCGCACCACCCTGACCGCATCGCATCAACGAGGCACAGGCCGCCCCGCCGCTCGACAGTGAAGAGCAGAACAACGTGGACGTCTACAAACGCGTCGTTCCCTCCGTGGTCAACATCACCTCCACCGTCGTCTCTTATGATTTCTTCTTCGGTCCGCAATCCCAGCAGGGCTCCGGCTCCGGATTCATCATTGATAAAGAAGGCCACATCCTCACCAACTACCACGTCATTGACGGCGCGCGGAAGCTGGAAGTCATCCTGGAAAACAAGAAGCATTACTCCGCTACCGTCATCGGACCGACAAATCGCACGACCTTGCCGTCATTCAGATCAAGGCGCCCAATCTGCAGCCGGTCACCCTGGGCAGCAGCTCCGGCCTTCAGGTCGGCCAGAATGTGCTCGCCATCGGCAATCCCTTCGGCATCTTCAACGGAACCATGACGCGCGGCATCGTCAGCTCGATCCGCCAGGTACAGGAGCCCGACGGCACCTACATCGACGAGGCCATCCAGACCGACGCCGCCATCAACCCCGGCAACTCCGGCGGCCCGCTGCTCAACTCGCGCGGCGAGGTCATCGGCATCAACACCATGATTGCCTCGGCCAGCGGAGGCAGCGCAGGCGTTGGCTTCGCCATTCCCATCAACGCTGCCAAAGCCGTGCTCAATGACCTGGTGCAGTTTGGAAGTGTTCGCCGTCCCACCCTCGGCATCCGGCCCCTGCCCGTGCCCATGAACCGCGAACTTGCCGAGCAGCTCAATTTGCCGTCGGACACCGGCGTCCTCGTCATGCAGGTCGTTCCTGGCTCCGCCGCCGCCCACGCTGGAATTCAGGGCGGAAATCAGCGTGTCTACTATGGCAACTACGAGATCCTCATCGGCGGTGATCTCATCGTCGAAGTCGATGGCCAGCCTGTCAAGGATACCCAGGACCTTGCCCACCTGATGAACAACCATCGCGCCGGAGACACCGTCTCCATCGTGTACTACCACGGCAAAAAGCGGCAGAGCGCGAGAGTCCAACTCGAAGAAGCCAAGGCAGGCACCCGAACCTGAACCTTTCGCCGCGGCGTAAGTTAGACTGAGTTGGTATTCGATGGAGAATTCATGTCGTCCACGCACCGCTCCCTGATTGCTGACCGCATCAACGACCACATCGCGCTCGCGGCCTCGCTTCTTAAGGACGACGCTTACCTGCAGGCCGTCTCGGCAGCCGCTATGGCCATGGCGCACGCCTTGCGCTCCGGCCACAAAGTCTTATTTTTTGGAAACGGTGGCAGTGCCGCCGACGCACAGCATCTTGCCGCGGAACTTACCGGACGCTTTCTTCTCGAACGCCGCAGCCTGCCTGGCCTCGCGCTCAGCACTAACAGCTCTGCGGTAACTGCCATCGGCAATGATTATGGCTTCGATGAAGTCTTCGCCCGCCCGCTCGCCGGACTTGGCGCCGCCGGAGACATTGCCTTCGGCATCAGTACCAGCGGTAACTCGCCCAACGTGCTGCGCGCCATCGAAGTTGCGCACACCAAGCAGATGATTTCCATCGCGCTCAGCGGACGTGCGGGAAGCCTGGCAACCCTCGCCCAACATCCCATCTGCATTCCATCCGCGTGCACTCCGCGCATCCAAGAAGCGCACATCCTCACCGGCCACATTCTCTGTGAAATTATCGAGCAGGAGTTATTCGACAAGGCCGAAGGTTAGGTTACTTGGGTGTCATTCCGCGTACTCGGCCTCAAAGTGCCTGCGGACGTATTTGCGTTATGACTGGCGGAAGGAAATATGCTTATGACCAAAAAAGCTGAATAACACGGTGATAACACCCAGCACCGCTCCGGCAATGTACGGGGCCTGCTTCTCCAAACCGAATTGGTGGCGAATCACAAAGACGAATACAGGAAGCAATGCCATGCCCAGCAGCATGCTGCTGCTGTATACGCCGACGCACTTTACACCATTCACGAAGGTAGTTTCCCTTGGTCTTGAAGACAAACCACTTATAACCAAGAAAAGAAACCGTGATGTTAATCATCGTCGATGGAATTACGGCAAGAATGTAACTTTGTCGTCCCAGCGGCGCAAGCAGCATGGTAAACAGCGCAAATGTTCCGTAGCCGAACAATGTGTTCCAGGCCCCTGTCACAAGGTAGCGCGCCAGTTGGCCGGGCGGCACATGTTTCGCCAGCACTTCGAGCTTGGACTGCAATGCCATCAGGCTCGTCCCGCGTTCTTCTCTTCGATTGAAGCAAGCGGCTCGCCGGGGCCGAACTCAAAATTAATCCGTTCCTGTTCAATCGCGAACGGCCTCTTCTGCACCATGGTATGAATTGCCCCAATGTACTCGCCGATGATTCCCAGAAAAAGTAGGATAATCGAAGCCATAAAGAAGAATCCGATCAGGATCGGCGCAACGCCCAGTGAGAAGCTTCTCCAGAAAAGTAACTTATAACTGAAGTAGGCCAGCGCAACCAGTACGGAAATAATCGCGCCGCCGAATCCGGCAAAGACCGCTATGCGCAATGGCACCTTGGAAAGATTAGTAATTCCCAGCATTGCCATGTCGTACAGAGTGTAAAAGTTATTCGCGGTAATTCCGCGGGTTCGCGCTGGCTGATGATAAGGTAACTCCACGCGAGGGAAACCAAGCTCGGCGATGATTCCGCGGAAGTACGGGTATGGGTCGTCGAATGACTTAATGATGTCCACCACCTTGCGGTCGTATAAACCAAAGCCGGTGAAGTTCTCATAAGTCTCGATCCCGGAGAGCCGGTTCACCATCCGGTAATAACGCTTGCGGATCCAGAACATCAGGCTGTGCTCGTCGCTGGCGACCTTAATGCAGATCACCACCGGCGCGCCTGCCTCCCAGTTTCTCACCATGTCCACAATCATCTCTGGCGGGTCCTGCAGATCGGCCACAATACCTATAACGGCGTCGCCCGTAGCCTGATGGAAGGCGTGCATTGGCGACCGGATATGGCCGAAGTTGCGCGTATTGCGAATTACCTTGACGTTCCTGTCCATCGCGGCAAGCACTTTCAGCACGCCCAGTGTGTTATCCGTGGAAGCGTTGTCGATAAAAATGTGCTCGTAACGGTAGTTGCCCAGCGAGGCGATAGCGGCGCGCACTCGTTCGTACAATTCGCGCACGTTCAGCTCTTCGTTATAACAGGGCGTAATGATGCTGATGGTCTTCACTGGCTCACTCCGAATCGTCAAACGTCAGTTGATCCACGCTGATACTCTCCGCGTGTGCCTTATACCAATCATAAAGCTCTCCGATGCTATCGCTCATCTGCCGAAAGCGGAAGCCGCCGATCTCATCTAACATGCGCGAATTATCCGCGCTATACTCGGGAGCCAACGTCTTGTTGCGCACCTTGATCTCCGGATTGCAGCCCGATACGGCGGCTACGATTTCAGCCAGCTCAAGCAGCGTATAAGTTTCGCCGCGGCACACGTTATAAGCTTTCTGCCGGGGCTCGTGCTCAAGAAACCATGCCAACTAGCCCGGCAAGCTCGGAAACATAAAGATAATCGAACCTTACATTCTGCCGGATAACAATCGGCAATCCCTTCGCTGCCCTCGCACAGGCATTGGAGATGAAGCGCACATCCCATGCCTCGTACTTGCCAAAGACACCGAACAGTCGCAACACGAAAATGTTATCCGTAGTCTCGGCATACTTCGTGCAGATGTACTTGGAAAACCCATATGGGTCGGTGGGGATGCGAGTATCAAAGTAACTCTCGATTACCCTCGCCGGAAGCCCCTCGCGGCTGTACTCCGCACCGGAGCCGAAGTGCAGCATCTTGCCAAACAAAGAGCGATTATGCGCCAGGTTGAAAAACATCCGGCAGTTACGGTCCAGCATGTCAGCCGAGGCGCCCATGCGGCGGTTGGAGCGTGTAGTAGCGGTGTGCACCACAACGTCAAAGTGTCCCGCGCGCAGATACCCGGCAACGCAATCCTGATCGAGCAGATCCAACTCGGCGGAGGAAGGCGCAACAATGGAGTAACTTCCTCCAAGGTATTCCGCCAGGTTCCTTCCAATAAATCCGGAGCCACCTGTGAGCAGTACTTTCACGCAGACATCCTATCGCACTTATCGCCGCGATGGCTTGCCATAAGTCACTCCGGTAACGGCGGAATAATCATATTCGCAGCGAACTCGTCGCGGTCAAGAAACGGCCACAGGTCTTCGAGCGGCTTGGAGACAAACGATCCGTCCGCACGCTGCACCGAGGAGAGGCGCGGCGCGCGCAACTCATCAGGAATCACCTTAACATCGCAGATCACAGGGCCGGGCATTTCCAGCACCTTGCGCACCGATGCACGCAGATCGCTCTGATCTTCGATCGAAACCGCGGCAATGCCATAGGAGTGGGCAATCTTGAGTAAGTCCGGCATGGTAATTCCCGTCGCTTCGCTGCATCCGATGCTCGGCGCACCGAAAAAGTTAGTTTGCGAGGCGCGGATCGAAGCATAGCCGTTGTTATTCAAAACGAAAAATTTGATGGGTAGGCCGAGATGCGCGACCGTGGCCAGTTCCTGAATGTTCAGTAAAAAGCCGCCGTCACCATCCACGCAAACCGTACGCCGGCCCCCACTGGCAACGCAAACGCCGATGCTGGCCGCGATGCCGTACCCCATCGCTCCCAGTCCGGCAGTATGGTAGGCGCGCTGCCCCTTACGCACAGGAAATGCAAAGAGGAAAATTTCAATGCCGCTGCCCGAACTGCCGGAAATAATGCAATCCTGCGGCGAGGTTTCAGCGGCGATAACTTCGGCGAGATGAAAGATGCTGACGCGGCCACCGCGGTGCGCGGTGTTCAGCGGTAATCAGCGGATACTTCGACTTCCATTCCTGGCAACGCTTCAGCCAGCCACCGCGGTCGCGTGAGGCAATGTGGCCGCGCTGCGCCAGTAACTCGGCCAAAAAATCTTTGGCGTCAGCCTGCACCGGCATCTGTACCGTAGCGCCGAGCTTCGCCAGTTCGGCGGCGTCGATATCGACCATAACTTTAAAAGCAGCGCGCGCCATGTTCTCCGGCGTGTAACCCACGATGGGTAAGTCCATCCGCGCCCCAATTACGAGCAGAAAATCGCAGTTCTGCAGGACAAAATTTGCGCCTCGGGCGGCAAGGGTCCCAGGACGTCCAACAAATAACGGATCGTCCTCACCTATCAAGTCCATGGCGACCCATGTAGTCTCAACCGGAAGCTGGAGCAGATGCAGTGCCTCTTCCAGCAACGGAGCCGCGCCGGCCAAACGTACACCATTGCCGATCATCAGTAGCGGGCGCTCCGCCTTATTCAACTGTTCGATGATGGCGCGAACCTGCCGCGAGAGCACATCGCCGCTAGTAACTGTCGTTGGCTCGGGCTTGAAGCCGGGTAGGGAACTCTCATCGATCTGCGCACCCTGTACGTCGATCGGAATGTCGATCCATACTGGCCCGGGCCGTCCGGTGCGCGCCAGATGCACGGCTTTTTCCAGGTGATAACGAATGCTGTTGGGATCGTCGATGGTCACTGCGTACTTGGTCAGCGGCGCAACGATGGAGGTAATGTCGAGCTCCTGATTACCCATCTGCCGCACGCCGCGATGCTTCCCGTTGCTGTCATACATGCGATCGGGACGCTTCACCTGTCCGCTGATGAACAGACACGGAGTTGAATCGAGCCACGCACCGGCAAGTCCGGTAATGGCGTTGGTTCCACCAGGGCCGGTGGTTACCATGGCAACGCCAAGCTGATTGGTGAACTTGGCGTAATTCTCAGCGGCGATGGCCGCCGCCTGCTCGTGATGGTTGCATATAAACTGCAATCCCTGGCAGTGGGAGAGCGAATCGTTCAGGTGCATGGCTCCGCCGCCCACCAGCAGAAAGACATGGCGTACGCCCTGCTGGGCAACGAAGTTCACCACAAAGTCGGACAATTTCATTGCAGGCTATCCCTTGTCCGCAACAACGCGGAAGGTGGGTTCGGAGAGAATCATTTCGATCAGTTCACGCACCGCGCCGTTTCCTCCCCTGGCCACGGAGACGAAGCCGCACTTCTCGCGAATCGCCGGTTGCGCATCGGCCGGCGCGGCGGCGAGCCCGGCAATCTCTAGGGCGGGCAGATCGTTCACATCGTCACCCATGAAGCAGATTTCCTCGAGCGCGAGATTGTGAAGAGCAGCCAGCTTCTGCAAGGCCTTGGCCTTATCCTTGCAGGATTTTTCAACGTCGCTGATTTGCATCTTCGCCGCCAGCCGGTCGATCAGCGGGCTGTCTTCGCCGGAGATGAGAGCGAGCTTCAGGCCCGCTTTTCGCGCCCGCGAAAGCCCCATGATATCGGCGAAGTGAAAGCGCTTCCACTCTTCTCCGTTCGGCCCCCACCAGAATGAACCGTCGGTGAGCACGCCATCCACATCCATTGCGATCAGCTTAACGGTCACTGCCGGCTCCGATGCGGCGCAGTTTTTTGAGGATCGGCTGTTCGCGTTCCAGCACCCGCTTAACGCCGTCGCCCATCGAACGCTCGACGACACGGATGTAGCTGACCAGCTTGGTAATTCCATTCGGCTCCAGCGAAGCAGCCTGGTCCGAACCCCACATGGCACGGTCAGTTGTAATGTGGCGCTCAACGATGCAAGCTCCCAGGGCAACCGCAGCGACCGAGGAGGGCAGGCCGGACTCATGGCCCGAGTAGCCGACCGGAACACTGTAGCGCTTTTCCAAAGTGCCGATGGCCTGCAGGTTGAGCTCTTCGTAGTAGGCAGGATAAGTGCTGCAGGCGTGCAGCAGGATCAGGTTCTCCTTGCCCAGCACTTCAACTGCGTGGTCGATCTCCGCAACCGTGCTCATGCCGGTGGAGAGCAGGATCGGCTTACCGGTGGCGCGAGTATGGCGAAGCAGGTTGTCATCGGTGAGCGAGGCCGAGGCAATCTTGAAGCAGGGCACGTCGAAACGGTTGATGAAATCAACGGAAGGCTCGTCCCAGGCGGAGGCAAACCAAGGAATCTTGACGGCGCGGCAGTACTGGTCGATTTCGACAAAATCATCGTAATCAAATTCGAGCGCGCGCTTCAGGTCGCCATTCGTGGTGCCAAAGGGACTTTCGCGTGGTTTGGCCAACTCCTCAGCCGAATACACGATCTCGATGGTGCGCTTCTGAAACTTGACCGCATCGCAGCCGGCGCCCACCGCAATGCTGATCAAACGCTTTGCCAGATCGACGTCGCCGTTATGATTGATTCCGATCTCGGCTATCACGTAACAGGGGTGGCCGCTCCCTACTTTCTTTGCCCCTAGTTGCATTTCCTTTGCCTCCGACATAATCCGCTCTCCGACCTGCAAATTGGTGAAACCATGCCGCCATGTGATCTCTGTTCTTCTCTTACGCCACTACACTGCGTTGCGTAGCTGGCCGCTCATATTCCGCACAGCACGAGGGCATCCCTGAGTATTACATTTCAGCAAGTTCGCTTCCATCTTCGGAAGCCTATGAATCGACTACCTTCCAGAAAACGGAAGATGAATATTGCGGGATTAGGCGCTCGGGATTGCGCTATATTCCACTGCTTCCGGATGAAAAACTCGAATCCTTTCATCGGGTTATCTTCTTCGATTATATCCTGATCTAATGAATTTGCCCCTTACCCCCTGTTTGCGGAAAGGTCCCCACGGCAAGCCTCAAACTCGAAGATTCGCAGGATTGCAAGGTCGCGCGTTGACCAGCGGACGCGCATGGGATAGCGTTGGAAAGTTTCAGGAGGCACATGCCCCCCAATCTCCGCCCCGCCACGACGCTGATTCTTCTCGCCCTGTTGTTGGCCGGACTACAGCTCTGGGCCGAGGGCTCGCAGCCGGTTCGGGCGCGTCACGTTATGGTTTCAAGCGAGCATCCGCAGGCCTCAGGCGTGGGTGCTGCGATCATGCGCGAGGGAGGCAATGCGATTGATGCCGCGGTAGCGACCGGCTTTGCGTTGGCCGTTGTGCATCCGTCGGCGGGAAATCTCGGCGGCGGCGGATTCATGCTCTATCGCACGGCCAAAGGCGAGATGCACTTCCTCGACTTTCGGGAAAAGGCTCCGGCCTCGGCTTCGCGCAACATGTATCTGGACCGGCAGGGGAACGTGAGCGAGCAGAGCCGCTTCGGCTACCGTGCGGCAGGTGTGCCGGGCACGGTTGCTGGACTGGTGGATGCCGAGCGGCGCTGGGGCAAGCAGGGACTGGCCAAAGTAATGGAGCCGGCGATTCGCCTCGCCCGCGACGGCGTCATGCTGACGAGGTATGAAGCCGCTCTGCTGCACGACCCGGAGCTGGCGCATGATCCGGAGTCCAGCAGGATCTTCCAGCGCAATGGGCGATTTTTTCAGCAGGGCGAAATCTTAAAGCAGCCGGAGCTGGCGCGTACCTTGGAGCGAATAGCGCAAAATCCAGAGGAGTTTTATAGTGGCCCGCTCGCCAGCCAGATCGCCTCGGCGATCTCCCAGGGCGGAGGTCTCATCGCGGTCTCAGATCTTGCGGATTACAAAGTTGTCGAGCGCGCGCCGGTGCGTGGAAGTTATCGTGGATATGAGATTTACAGCGCACCACCACCGTCCTCTGGAGGCATTGCGCTGCTTGAGACGCTGAACATTCTGGAAGGCTTCGACCTGCGTGCGATCCAGCGTAACTCCGCTCTGCACTTGCACCTGGTCGCTGAAGCCTATCGCCGCGCCTTCTTCGACCGAGCGGTAATCCTCGGCGATCCGGACTTCGTGGACATCCCCGTTGCACAATTGATTGACAAGAAATACGCAGACGAATGGCGCTCCTCGATCTATCCTGACAAGGCTTCGATAAGCGCTGAGCTACAGCGGCCAAGCATGGCCGGACTAGATCAGTCGGCAGCGATTCATCCTCCTTACATTAATGAAAAGCAGAACACCACGCATTACTCCATTGTGGACGAAGCCGGCGGCGCTGTTGCGGTCACCACCACGCTCAATGACTTGTTCGGCTCGCGCGTTACTCTGCCCGGTCTTGGCTTTCTGCTCAACGATGAGATGGACGACTTCACGTCCAAGGTGGGAGTATCGAATTTCTATGGCCTGATGCAGGGCGAGGCGAATACGATCGCTGCCGGCAAGCGTCCGCTCAGCAGCATGGCACCAACCATGGTAGTGAAGGACGGGCGATTGCTGCTTGTTCTGGGCTCGCCCGGCGGGCCCACAATTATCACCACGGTTGCCAATGTTCTAATCCATGTGGTGGACTTCCGGGAAGATATCCAGCGGGCGGTGAACGCGCCGCGCTTTCACCATCAGTGGATGCCCGACGAACTGCGGGTCGAAGCGGGGCAGCTCTCGCCGGATACACTTGCCGCGCTCGAAAAAATGGGACACAAGATTAAGCGCACCGGCCCCTGGGGCGATGCCGAGTGCATTGCTATCGACAAGAATGGCGAGCGTCTGGGAGCCAGCGATGCACGTAACGGCGGCAGCGCTGTAGGCTGGTAGAAGAAAGCGGAGCGAACGATGCTTAAGGCAATCTCGACGTATGTACATATAAGGGAGCGGCTTCATCCTGGAATTCTGGACAGATTGGCCACAGGCGGAGTCGCAGGCATTGAGGTCTTTGCCATGCGCGGGCACTTCGACTACGGCAGCGCGCAACAGCTTCGCGAACTCGCTTCCTGGTTCGGTTCGCAGGCTGACGTTCGCTTCCAGTCGATGCATGCACCGATGTTTGCCTCGGGGCAGTGGGGCCGCTGGGACAGCCCTGCGCTCAATATCGCCGGGCGCGAGCGCAAAGAGCGAATCGAGGCCATGGACGAGATCAAGCGCGCCATTGAAGTCGCCGAGGTGATTCCATTCCGTTTTCTCGTGCTGCACGTCGGAGTCCTGGGCGAGAATTTTGATGAGCACAAGTTTGAAGGCGCATTGACTTCCATCGAGCATCTGCGGGCATTTGCCAAACCCCTCGGCGTACGCCTGTTGCTGGAAAATATTCCCAACGAACTCTCCGCACCGGAGAAACTGGTGACGCTGATTCAGACCCTGCACTACGACGACATCGGCGTATGCCTGGATATTGGCCATGCTCACTTGGGGCTGGGAGTGGAGGCCGCTTTTGAGACGCTGAAGCCGCTGATTCGCTCGGTCCACGTGCATGACAATCACGGCATGAAGGATGAACAT
>CAWCZZ010000017.1:0-57768 GCA_963800195.1 uncultured Acidobacteriota bacterium | reverse complement strand
GCTCCAGAAGGTCGCAAAGGCCGGCGCCGGCAGCACTCCGGTAAGAATTTCGACCTTGGCTTTTTTGAAGGCGCTGATCTGCGCCGAGAACTCGTTGGTGTCTGGTGGGAAACGTCCGGTATCGACAAGTTTGAAGCCGAGTTGCTTCAGGACCGGAGGGAAGCCATGGGCGGCATCGCCGAACGCATTGCCGTCAGCGTCATTGCCCCAGAGCGCACCGACTGTTTTGTTGGTCGGCAGCGAGAGCCAGAGGTTGGTGTAAACCGCGGCAAGATCCTCGGCGCCCCAGAAGAAGTGATAGGTCCAGTCGAAGCCCTTGTCTGGTTTGCAGACCACGCCCCAAGTAGTAAGGCTGCCAGGGCGCATCGTCTGAGACGCAGGTCCCTGATCCAACTCACACTGGTCGGCTACGGGTTTGACGTTCTCCGGAGAATTGCCGGTCAGCATAATATCGATCTTGTCGTTCTTGATGAGATCGCTCGCGACTTCGGCGGCACGATTCGGATCCGACTGGCCGTCCTTTTCGTGTTGACAACCGGATGCCTGGTGCCATTGATTGCAAGTCCATCAGGAAATTGCTTTCGCACTCCGCCGATTCACGGACTCGTCGGCCTCAGCGAAGGCCGAAAGCTTGCCGGTCTTGGGGCTTACGTAGCCGATTTTGACGGGCGTGCCGCGGCAGTCTCCGAGCGGGACGAGATCAACTACCGGCCGGGAGCCAAGCGGCTGCCACCGCCGCTGTTTTGAAAAAATCGCGGCGTGTAGGTAACGATTTTTGCGCCGCAGCAGCTTCTTTGTTCGGTGAATCATTTTCAGGATTCATAGGTTTCCTCTCATTTGCAATCTGCGAACCGCCAGTACGAAGGCCCCACCATTAATGCTTCAAGTACTTGCCTGACTAATTCAAAGTGAAGGAGCGCGAAAAGTATGATTAGCCTCAGGCTGCGTGTCAGAGTTAGTCACAGAGTCCGGTAGAAGGTTGGCACGTGTGGGCGTGCGAGCCGTTTTCTCTCCTGAGAAAGTTTGTCTTCCTTCAGGTTATGTTTGGAAATTTCGGGCCGATGACGACTACTCACTCGCGCGAGTAGCAGGTCATCAGCCCGTTTGCTGAAATGGGCACGGATTGGATCAGCCTTAGGCTATCGGCTTCATCGGCGCCTGTACGGAATTCAGCTTGTTGTTTGTCATTGTTTACCACCAAGCATTCGTACATGAACTTCTTGCCGGGAGTTCGGTCCACTGCCCGCCGACTAATGGTGTTTTTCCGACGTTTTTGACCGGGTTGCCGAACTGAATGTGACTCATAACGGTATCCAAACTTGTGTGCGGATCGCTTCCAGAATCGATTCGCGAGGTCGATGTTCTTGGTACGGCGAAGAACGTCCACCGTTACCTCGAGAGTGACTGCTGGAAGCCGATCGGCTGGGTGAACTGTTTTCCCGTCTGGTTCTCCCACTCTGCAGCGAGGTCGGCTGGAAGCTCACCGGTGAGGCTGGACTTGAGGGAAGTGTGTATTCATGCACAGTTCGCAGGTCAGGTTATTGCCGAGTTCGCCCAGGGAGTCGAGGGTTGTGGGGAAGAGCAGCGCCTTGGCCATGGTATCAATCTTGGGCTTATAGCCCTGCTGAGCGGCCTGGCTGAAGAAGGTGGCGAAGGCCGAGGTGGAAGATCGCCTGTCAAATTTCGACTTTTGCCTTCTTAAACGTGCTGATCTGAGCGGTAAAGTCATTGGTCATAATGTCAAGCGGCGAGGATCGACCAGTTTGAATCCATTCGACAGGATGGCCGGTTTGAGTCCGCGCTCGGGGTCGGCAAAGGCATTGCCATCGCCATCGTTGCCCCAGAGAGCGCCGACAACGCGATTGGTAGGAATGGCATTCCACATGCCGAGGTAAGATGCGTGCAATCTTCAATTCCCCGAGAGAAACGGTAGGTCCAGTCAAAGCCCTTATCAGGCTTGCCGCCGCGGCCGAAGAAGTATGCCTGCCAGGGGGTTCCGGAAGTGATACAGGGCACGCCGTTGAGTTCGGCCTGATCGGCGACCGGATTGGTCGTCTCCGGTGCCATGGCGGCGATGATCAGGTCAACCTTATCGGCCTTGATCAAGGACGAGGCAATGTCGGCTGCGCGATTCGGGTCCGACTGGCTGTCTTTCACGATGAATTGGACGGGATGGTTGACGCCGTTCACAACAACTGAGTCGTTAATCGCCTTGCGAACGCCGGCAAGGACGAAATCGTCTGCTGCGGCAAAGCCCAGATGGGACCCGTTTTCGGGCTCACCCATCCGACTTCGATGGTGCGAGCTGCGGCAGATGTTGACCGGCATGAGATGAGGCTACCGGCCGCTAGCGAAGCGGCTGCAACGGCCGCTGTCTTCACAAAGTCGCGGCGCGTCGGCAATGATTTTTGCTCCACAGGAGTTTCCATGTTGGATGATTTCTTCCCTGAATTCATTGTTTATCCTTATAAAAGCGCTACACGGGCGATTCAGACCGCCAGATCTGATCCCCGAAATGCGTATGAAAAATGTTTAGGTTTCCGATGACGAACATCTCCGCCCCGGACGCGTTTTGAAGATGGATACCAGCGCGCCGCCTCCTGACAGCGCTATGGGGATAACGAACACACGAATGTATCGGGCGGTCCTACACGTCACCCGAATCGTAATAAAAAATGATTAGCCAGTATGGTCAGGCGAAGGTGGCCTGTCAAGAAATTTCAGAGCAGGCTGCAGGAGGGGCGAACGTCATAATCCGGCCGGCTGGAAGCTGCAAGGAGTGCGAAGCATAGTTAAAGGGCCGATGACTTTTACTTCACTTGGCGTGAGGAGTAAGTCATCGGCCCTTTTGAACGGGAGGACTTGGATCAGCCCTAGTAAACCATCGGCTTCATTGGCTGTTGTACCGAGATTAGCTTGTTGTTGTCATTATTCACGACCAGAAATTCGTACATGAATTTCTTTCCGGGAGTTCGAATCCACTGCCCGCCGACTAGCGGGGTACGGCAGACATTCTTCACCGGCTGGCCGAACTTAATGTGACCCATGATCGTATCCAGATTTGTTGTGCGGATCGCTTCCAGAATGGATTCCGGCTTGTCGATGTTCTTGGTGCGTCGAAGTGTATCTATTGTCACCTCGAAGAGGGAATGCTGGAAGCCAATCGGTTCGGTAAACTGCTTTCCGGTTTCCTTTTCCCATTGAGCAGCGAATTGGGCCGGGCTCTGTCCTGTCAGTCCGGACTTGAAGGGGAAATGCGGAGTCCACCAGAGTTCGCAGGTCAGGTTGTTGCCGCGCTCGCCGAGGGCGTCGAGTGTGGTGGGGAAGAGCAGCGCTTTGGCCATGGTGACGATCTTGGGCTTGAAGCCCTGCTGCGCCGCCTGGCTCCAGAAGGTTGTAAAGGCTGGCGGCGGCAACACGCCGGTCAGAATCTCGACGTTGGCTTTTTTAAAGGCGCTGATCTGTGCCGAAAAGTCGTTGGTTTCAGGTGGGAAGCGGCCGGGATCGAGCAGCGTGAATCCGGCTGCTTTTATCGCGGGTGGAAGTCCGTGTTCCGGATCGGCAAAGGCATTACCGTCGCCGTCGTTGCCCCAGAGAGCGCCTATCACCTTGTTGGTTGGAACGCTGCGCCACATGCCGAGATAAGAGGTGGTTACGTCTTCCAAGCCCCAGCAGAAATGGTAAGTCCACTCAAAGCCCTTGTCAGGCTTGCCGCCGCGGGCGAAGAAGTATGCCTGCCAGGGAGTGCCGGAAGTGATACAGGGCGTGCCGTTGAGTTCGGCCTGATCGGCCACCGGATTGGTCGTCTCCGGGGCCATGGCAGCGATGATGAGATCGACGTTATCGGACTTGATCAAGGAAGAGGCAACCTCGGCGGCACGGTTCGGGTCCGACCGGCTGTCCTTGACGATGAATTCGACTGGATGCTTCACGCCATTGACAACCACTCCGTCGCCGATGGCTTTGCGAATGCCAGCGAGCACGAAATCATCGGCTGCCGCAAAGGCTGAAATGGGACCGGTTTTGGGGCTCACCCACCCGACCTTAATCGTGCGGTTAGCGGATGTGAATGCACGCGCCGACGGGACCAGGCTGCCGGCCGCTAAGGAGGCGGCTGCGACGGCCGCTGTCTTCACGAAATCGCGGCGGGTGGGTAACGTTTTTTGCTCCACGACTTGTTCTTCGTTGGGTGACTTGTTTTCTGGATTCATAGATTTTCCTCGTTAGTTATGTTGTACGGGAGAATTCAGACTGTCAGATCCTTTTCCCGAAAACGGCCAAAACATGCCTGTGGTGTCCGGTGGCGAACCTCTCTGCCCCGGACGCTTGAATACGTGGAGGTTGAGACTAACGCAGCGCTTTCTGCTAGTTCTGTTAACGCGAAGGTGTGTTGGGTGGCACTCTTACCCCGTTTGCCCGACCTTAAAAAATGATGAGTAAGTATGGTGATGTCAAAGTGGCCTGTCAAGAAAATTCAGAGAGCCCAAGGGTCGGCTGAACTGGGACTTGAGTATGCTGATAACCAAAGTTGAATTTCTTCCGGGGCATGGAATCGTGAGTGCAAGTGCAGGCTGCGGGTTGCCGATGCGGGGCCGCGATGAACATTTTGTAGAGTATAAGGACTACAGATGATTTACGACTACTGTGTTATCGGCGGCGGAATCGTCGGGCTCGCAACGGCCATGGAAGTGCTGGAATTGCGACCGGGTGCGAGCCTCTTATTGCTCGAGAAAGAAGCCAGCTTAGCGAAGCATCAGACTGGACATAATAGCGGGGTCATCCACTCGGGAATTTACTATGTGCCGGGAAGTTTGAAGGCAGACTTCTGCCGCCGTGGCGCGAAAGCTACCAAGGCGTTCTGCGACCGGCATGGCATCCCTTACGAAACGTGCGGAAAGCTGCTTGTGGCGACGAATGAACTGGAGCTCGAGCGCATGCATCGCCTCGTCGAGCGCGCTCGACTGAATCAAATCGAAGTCGAGGAGTTGGATGCCGCCGAGCTGCGGCGGCGCGAGCCTAACATAGAGGGCATTGGCGGATTGCTTGTGCCCGAAACCGGTATCGTCGATTACCGGCGAGTCTGCGAAAACATGGCCTCGGTGGTTCGTGATGGGGGCGGGGCCATCAAGATGAATGTCAATGTGACTGCAATCGGCGAGAGGCAGAGCAGCGTGACTGTGGCGTCGGGCAAGGATGAGTGGCAAGCCAGGAAACTTATCGTTTGCGCCGGCTTGCAATCGGACCGGCTGGCTAGGATGGCAGGCATTGCAACCAGCCATCAGATCGTCCCGTTTCGCGGCGAATATTATCGGCTGCCGCCTTCCAAGAGCCACATCGTGCGGTATCTGATTTATCCGATCCCTGATCCGGGACTGCCTTTCCTGGGCGTTCACTTGACGCGAATGATCGACGGCAGCGTAATTGTTGGTCCCAGCGCGGTACTTGGCTTTGCTCGCGAGGGCTATCCGAAATTTTCCTTCAATTTACGCGACGTCTCCGAATATGCGGTGTTTCCGGGCTTCTGGAAAACAATGGGGCGGCACCTCACAAGCGGCATCAGGGAGATGAAAAACTCGGTGTTTAAGGCAGGCTATCTGCAAGAGTGCCGTAAATATTGTCCGAGCTTGGAGATCGAGGATCTGACACCGTACGAGGCTGGAATTCGGGCCCAGGCCGTGATGAAGGACGGCACTCTGGTAGACGATTTTCTGTTTCTGGAAACGGCGCGCATGCTTCACGTCTGTAACGCGCCGTCCCCTGCCGCTACGTCCGCGATTCCTATCGGCCAGATGATCGCGAACAAAATCGTCGGCCAAACGAGAGGATGATGGGTATAACACGATGCACGAACCTCGAATTGTCTGAAGCGTCCGGACGCTGGCTAGTCCTGGGCTGGGGGTATGCAATCTGTATTGCCATGACAAGATTTGTTGGGGCGAATCTGGATCAACCGGCCAGTGATACTCACCGATTAGGGCACGCGCGCGGTAGCTGGGTTAGGTCGCGAAATCGCGTAAAAAGATGGGTTCCAAATTTGAGCTTGACACTCCAAGGGGAACGGTACTACCGTTCCAAGAATCCTTTTGGAAGCTGGAGATACAGCGGGCGAAGACTGCAAATTACGTCGGCGACGCGATCCCGGAAAGCTCAAGAGGAGTGGTGACTTTATATACTAGGAATTCAGAAACGTAGTGAAAGACCAAATCCCAGGCGATTATCAAAGGCGGTAATGATGAAAACGAATCAAGAGCTACTTAGCGAGCGTAAGGAACGGCTTAGAAAAGCCATTGCATTAGAAAAATCCGACAAGACCTGCTGCATATTGATGGCCGATGCTTTCTGTGCCCGGCACATGGGCGTCAAGATGTCTGATTTCTGTAAATCCATAAAAGCATCCAACCAGACCATGGTGGAATCTGCAAAAGCACTGGGCGATTTTGAAGGCATGAATGCTGCATTCGCCCCATCAGCTGTATTCCCATTGATCTTTATGACCCATGTGAAGATACCGGGAGTCGAATTGCCTGAGGACGCGCTCTGGATGCTTGATGAACGGGAGATGATGACCACCGCGGATTATGACACCATCCTCAATAAAGGCTGGATGCCGTTCATGGTGGACTTCCTGAAGAACCGGATCAAATTCCCATTGGACGAAACTTTCGCGGAATTAGCTGAAACTCCTCAACTCGTAAAGAATTTTGAAGATGCCGGCTATCTCGTCTATTCCCCCATCGTTGCTAGCTCCGTTCCTGAACTCCTCGGCGGCGGGCGCTCCATGCCCAAATTCAATCACGATATGTACAAAATGCCAGACAAGGTCGAGGCCGTTTTAGACGTAATCCAAAAAGAAATGCTGGAGATATTGCGCCAGCAGATTCGTGCCACCGAATCTACCGTCGTATTTCTCTCCCCGGCCCGCGGTGCCAGCGAGTTCTACGCCCCCAAGCTTTGGGAACGCTTCGTCTGGAAGTATTTGAAGGAAGTCGCCGACGTAATCATCGAAGAAGGCGCGGCCATGGACTTCCACATTGACTCCAACTGGGAACGCGATCTCGACTTCTTCAAAGCCATGCCCAAGGGAAAATGCGTATTCCAGACCGACGGCGTCACCAACATATACAAGATCAAGGAAAAGCTCGGCGACCGCATGTGCATCATGGGCGACGTGGGTGCCGTCATGCTCACATTGGGCACACCCGACGAGGTTTACAACTACAGCTCGAAACTGATCAAGGACATAGGCCCTGGATTGATCCTGTCTACCGGATGTTCCGCTCCACCCAATGCCAAGGTCGAAAATGTGAAAGCGATGATCGCGGCCGCGCAGAACAACTAACTTACCTCCGTTGTCGCTCCAATCTTATGAACGAAAAGCCCCGCTGGCCACCCTTAGAAAATCTTATGGGTGGCCAGCGGGGGAACAGCACGCACAAGTTCGGAGTTTGATGAAACGGCAGTCGGGAAACGTCATGAGTCTCTCCTGACGTTCCCTGTTGTAAGATGGTTCCCGATGCCTGCAACTTATACTTGACAGGCTGCACCGCGAAATTCATACTATCGGCACTTTAAATCATTTTGAATTAACAGGCGAGTCGTCTGTATCGTCACATGGGTAAACCTTGCAATGGAACTGTTGAAGTTAGAGAACGTTAGTAAGAGCTTCGGCGCTATCAAGGTGGCTGACGATGTCTGCCTCTCGATCAATGAGGGCGAGGCGGTCGGCATGATTGGCCCTAATGGGGCCGGCAAGAGCAGCCTGTTTAACCTGATTGGCGGCAATCTGCGGCCTGATAGCGGAGAGCTGCACTATGACGGAAAACGGATCACCCATTCCAGTTCACAGCAGCGCTGCCATCACGGGATCGGCCGCACATATCAGATTCCCCAACCGTTCGCGATGATGACCGTATTTGAGAACTGCCTGACGGCCTGCGCGTTTGGTAAAGGAATAACTGAAAGCCACAGTTACAAGCACTGCGCGGAAGTCCTCGAACGCACCGGGTTGACTGACAAAGCCAACCACCTGGCCGGCAGCCTGACCTTGCTGGAGCGCAAACGCCTGGAGGTGGCGCGCGCGCTTTCCTCCTCGCCTCGCCTGCTGTTGCTAGACGAGATCGCGGGTGGGTTGACCGAGAACGAGACCGGCGAAGTGGTGGATTTGATCCGCAGCGTGCATGCCTCCGGCACCACCGTCTTCTGGATTGAGCACATTGTGAACGCATTGATGGCGGCGGTGAACAGGCTTGTCGTGATCCATTTTGGAGCGATGATCCTCGACGGCGAGCCGCGATCGGTGATGGGCAGCGACGAAGTGAAGCGGATCTACCTTGGAATCGAAGGAATCGGAATAGGTCGGAATAGGACAGCAGGAGTATGACTTTACTGGAAACCAACGCTCTGTCGGCGAGCTACGGCGATTTTCAGGCGCTGTTTGGGATTGATTTTCGCATCGACGAAGGTGAGACGGTCGCCATTCTGGGCGCCAATGGCGCAGGGAAATCGACCTTCCTGAATGTCATTGCGGGCAATGTTGCGGTGGCCAAGGAAAGCCTTCGCTATGACGGCGCTGCGGTGGGCGGTGCCCGCTCCTGTGAGATGGTGGATCGCGGCATCACCCTGGTTCCGGAGGGGCGGCGTCTGTTCAGCAGTCTTACGGTCGAGGAAAACCTGCTGATGGGAGCCTACGGCGGCAAGCGCGGACACTGGACGCTGGACAAGGTGTACGAGCTGTTTCCCAAGCTCAAGGAGCGGCGCAAACAGCCGGCCACCCAGATGAGCGGCGGCGAGCAGCAGATGGCAGCGATCGGCCGCGGATTGATGGCCAATCCGCGGCTGTTGCTGTGCGACGAACTTTCGCTGGGGCTGGCGCCGATCATCATCGCGGAAATTTACGAGACCCTGGCGACGGTGCGCGACCGCGGCCTGAGTCTGATCATTGTGGAGCAGAACGTGCAGCAGGCGATGAAGTTTGCCCAGCGCGCGTATTGCTTCCTGGAAGGGCGAGTCTCGCTGCAGGGCTCGACCGGCGAACTGACCCGAGAGCAGGTTTCGAAAGCATACTTTGGAGTGTAAACACCCGTGCTGAACACTATTCTGGATGCCGTGATCCAAGGGATTCTTCTGGGAGGACTCTACGGTCTGTATGCCGCCGGGCTCTCGCTGGTCTTTGGCATCATGCGGCTGGTCAACATCGCGCATGGCGATTTCATCATTCTGGCGGCCTTCTTCGTTCTCGCCTTTCAGAAGTATCTGGCGATCGGCTCACCCTTTGCGGCCCTGATCGTGGTGGTGCCGCTGATGTTCATCCTGGGCTATGTGTTGCAGCGCTTTGTGCTCAACCCGGTGCTCGGGCAGGACATTCTGCGACCGGTGCTGGTGACCTTCGGCCTGTCGGTCATTATCCAGAACGGCCTGCTGCAGGCAGTCTCGGCCGACTCGCGCAAGCTGCATGGCGGCAACATTGAGATCTCGGCGATGACGCTGCCGGGCGGAATCATCGTCGGCACCTTTCCGCTCACCATGCTGGCGGTCTGCCTTGCCACCATCGGCGGGCTGCAATGGATGCTGTTTCACACCCGCATGGGGATTGCCTTCCGGGCCACCTCTGACGATGCTTCGGCGGCTGGATTGATGGGTGTCAATACCCGCCACCTGTTCAGCATTGCCACCGGAGTGGTGATGGCGACGGTGGCCATCGCCGGCGTATTTACCGGGATTCGTGCCACCTTCTATCCCACCTCGGGCCCGGACTGTCTGCTCTACGCCTTCGAGGCGGTGATTATCGGAGGCCTCGGTTCGCTGTGGGGAACTTTATTGGGCGGCATGATTCTGGCGGTTTCGCAATCGCTCGGATCGCGAATCTCTCCGGCGTGGCAGGTTCAGGCCGGTCACCTTGTCTTTCTTATAGTGCTGCTGATGCGGCCGCAGGGACTCTTCCCACGGCGGTTGGACTGAAGTGAATAATCCATCCATGAATGTTACGGTTGAGCGCAGCACGCGAACCTCGCGCACGGCTGCAGTGGTATTTTGCGTGGCGATTGTGGTTCTGCTGAGCGCGCCTGCCTGGGCCGGCCGCGGCGAACTCAGCATGCTGGTGGAGTTCTTCTACTACCTGGCAATCGCCGAACTGTGGAACCTTCTTGCCGGATACGCCGGCGTAATCTCGCTCGGCGCGCAAGGCTTTATCGGCCTGGGCGGATATTCGCTGTTTTTCTTGACTCTGAACATGCACTGGAATCCTTTGTTCGCTTTGCTTGGAGCCGGGATTGTGGGGCTGATAATCGCGATACCCAGCGCGGCATTGATATTGCGGCTTCACGGCGCTTATCTTGCCATCGCCACCTGGGTTCTCGCGGAAGTCGCACGTCTTGGCTTCTCGGAGGTGACTACCCTGGGTGCTGGGTCAGGCATAAGCCTTGGTGTGGAGGCAGTGCGTCATGTGCAGTTCTCATTCCTGAGACGCGATGGTGTCCTCTTCCTGCTGGCGCTGGTTTGCGCGATACTCACGGTTGCGCTTTCCTATCTCCTGTTGTGCAGCAAATACGGCCTGGCACTGAAGTCGATCCGTGATAACGAGACCAGCGCGAAGAGCAGTGGAGTCAACGCCTTTGGAGTCAAGCTTGGCGTATTTGTGGCCAGCAGCGCCGGTACCGCGCTCATCGGCGCATTGATTTACCTCACCAAACTCCGCATCTCGCCCGCTTCAGCTTTCGATATCAACTGGACAAGCAACATTATTTTTATTGTAATTATTGGAGGCATCGGTACCCTGGAGGGGCCGATCGTCGGTACCATTGTCTTTTTTGTGCTCCGGCAATATCTCTCCGACCTGGGGAGCTGGTATCTGATTATCCTCGGCGCTCTGGCGGTGGTGGTTATGCTGAAGATGCCGCGCGGTCTATGGGGAGCGTTCGCGCATCGCTTCGACGTGCGACTGTTTCCGACACGCCGGCGTCTGGTGCTCGACACCGCAGGGCACGTCCGCCCATCTTCGCAGAATGCCGAGGCTGCACTGGCTGCAAAGCCAGGAGAACCCACGTAACTTGCGCAAGCGGCAAGGACCAGCTTCAGGGTGGGTACGACCAATGGGCAGCGCACAATGCCGGGGGATTATTTTTCAGTTAGAATTCTGCAGTTAGAGATTTAAGTTTTTAGCTGCTTTTGCCTAATCACAAGCGCTCCATTGATAAGCGCAGGCTATCACATGGTCATCAATTAGTATTAGACGTCGATGATAATAAAGCGGAAAATTCTCCTGCTTAACACTTCCCGGTAAGTGAAATGAGGTGCGCAATATGAGTACAGTCACAGAACCAGTCCGCGCGAATGCGGCAAATCAAAATGAAGTAATCGATCTTCGCTCAGCTCTCAAACTGCTCGAAAATACTCCCGGCCAATTACTTCGCACGGATTGCCCGGTTGACCCAAACGGCGAACTGGCGGGTGTTTACGTTAACGTCGGCGCGGGCGGCACGGTGCAACGCTCGAAAATCGGCCCGGCCATGATGTTCCAGAACATCAAGGGCTATCCGGGACATCGCGTGGTCGTGGGAATGATGGCATCGCGCGAGCGAACCGCGCTGCTGCTTGGTGCTCCAATGGAACATCTGGGGCAGACGTTGCTTGATGCAGTTCGCAAGCCCATCGCTCCGGTTATGTTCACCGGCAAACCCGCCTGCCAGGAAGTCGTTTACAAGGACAATATCAATCTTCTAAAAACTCTTCCCGCCCCGAACTTCACTCCGGAGGACGGCGGCCCGTACTTTACGATGGGCCTGCTTCGAGCCACTGACCCGGAAACGGGCGAGACCGACGTGACCATTCATCGTTGCTGCGTGCAGGACGAAAACACAATTAGCATTTGGTTCACGCCGGGCCGTCACATCGACGCCTTCCGCCGCAAGGCTGAACTGAAAGGGCAGAAGCTGCCGGTTTCCATCAGCATCGGTCTCGATCCCGCGATTTACCTCGCCTCCTGCTTCGAGCCGCCCACCACTCCACTTGGCTATGATGAGCTTAGTTGTGCCGGCGCGCTCCGCGGACGGCCCGTCGAATTGTGCAAATGTCTCACCATCAATGAAACTGCAATCGCCAACGCGGAAATCGTGATCGAGGGCGAACTGATTCCCGACGTCCGGATGCGTGAAGACCTGCACACCAACACGGGCAAAGCCATGCCGGAGTTCCCCGGCTACAACGGCCCCGCCCATCCTGCGCTTCCCATCATGAAGGTAACGGCGATTACACATCGCAAGAACCCAATCCTTCAGGCAGTGTGTGGACCGGGCGAAGAGCACGTCAGCCTTGCCGGCATCCCGACCGAGGCAAGCATCCTCGGGTTGTGTCAGCAGGCGATGCCTGGCCGCGTGCTGAACGTCTACGCCCACTCCTCGGGCGGCGGGAAATTCCTTGCCGTCATGCAGTTCAAGAAATCGATTCCCGTCGATGAAGGACGCGCACGCCAGGCTGCTCTCGTCGCTTTTGCCGCCTATTCGGAGCTCAAGCACGTCATTCTGGTTGACGAGGACGTGGACATCTTCAACACCAATGATGTTCTGTGGGCGATGCAAACTCGATTCCAGGGAGATGTGAGCACGGTCTTCATTCCCGGCGTGGCGTGCCATCCGCTCGATCCTTCGCAAATGCCGGAATTTAGGCATACTCATCGCCTCAAGTCGGTTTCCTGCAAGACTATCTTTGACTGCACTGCGCCTTGGGAGATGAAAGAGCAGTTCCAGCGCGCGAAGTTCCAGGAGATTCCCAATATGGAGGAGTTCCTGGTCCCATCGAAGAAGGCATTGGATCTGTAACCGCTAACAACATCCTCATTCTGCCACTTACAACGGTGGCGGAATGAGGATTAGGATTGGTCTTCGCTAGGGCTCTCTGTCAGGCCGCGTGTTCCGGCAGAGAGCTATTTTCTTGAGCCAGACAGATCTCGGTCCCGCGAGGCTCAGATCTGCACGCCAATAGAGTTTGCCCAATCGAGACTTTGATGCGGTGAGTGGCACGCCGAAGCTACTCCGCACATCTGCAAAGAATACGAGCCGCTGAGGAGTACGCCCGCAATGTCACAGTCCGGAACGACGGAATCGCAACCAGCGGTTGCAAATCGCGTCACCTATCTTCGCATTTCTGTTGTGATTATTTTTTGGGCCGCAAACTGGGTGCTAACCAAGATGGCCCTTGCGTTCGTCTCTCCGGTGCTCTTTACCGCTATTCGGCTGGTGGGCGCGGCAATTGCGATGCTCGTGGTCTCACTGATCATAAGAGAGCCCTTGCTGCCGCGGCGGGGTGAGCGTCTGCTGCTGGCGTTTGCCGGAGTCGCTCAGATAGCCGGAATGCTCGGCTTCAGTTCGATTGGTCTGCAGTATGTAGGGCCGGGGCGAGCGGCGGTACTGGTGTACACACTTCCATTGTGGGCGCTTCCGCTTGGCTGGATTGTGGCGCACGAGCGTGTCACCGCAGAGGGTCTGGCCGGAGGGCTGGTCGGCTTCGCCGGGATCGCATTATTCGTCAACCCGTGGCTTGTGAACTGGAAGGATACGCGCGCGCTGTTCGGCAACGCACTTGTCATATGCGCGGGCTTGAGTTGGGCTTTCGGCGCCAGCCTTTATCGGCGTCGCAAGTGGTCATCTTCCTTTTGGACGCAGACCTGGTGGCAGGTGCTATGGAGCGCCATTGTATTGACGATTTTGCTAGGGGCCGAGCCTCACCACCGTTTCGTGCCAAATGCAGTATCGATCGGCGTGCTCGCCTATAACTGGTTCCTCGCCACGGTCTTGTGCTACTGGTGGTGGGGGAAGACGCTGTCTGTCATGCCGGCGGCGCGCCTTGGGCAGATCGTTACGCTTATACCGGTACTGGCCGTTCTGATGAGCGCAGCGGTGTATGGTGAGCACATTGGCTTCACTGTGATTGCCAGCATCGTTCTTATTATCCTCGGGATTATGATCGCGCTGCACAGCAAGAATGTCGCCCGTGTGGACGCGCTGGACGGAACCATATATAAGAAGTGAAACCTTCCGCAGGTGCATGGGAACTCCTGGCAGAGAGCAAGTTGTTTGCAGACAGGTAACTTCTCGATTCCGAAAGCTTAGAGGGCCGTCAAGTCACTCCGCCCATTCGGGTCTGTGGGCGGTGAGCGGCACATGCCGAGGCTGCTCCGCACACCTGCAACCAGCCGTTAAGGAGTAACCGCGCGATGTCACAATCCGGAACCCTCGAGTCGCAGCCAGCGGTGGCAGATCTTGCGACCTATCTGCGACTTGCCGGTTTCATCATCTTTTGGGCAGTCAATTGGTTGCTGATGAAGGAAGTCCTCGCGTTCGTATCTCCTCCCCTGCTCTTCACGGTGATCCGGCTGGTGGGCTCGTCGATTGCGATGCTTGTCATTTCACTGATCATAAGGGAGCCCTTGCTACCGCGGGCGGGTGAACGGCTTTTGCTGGCATTTGTCGGGGTATTTCAGGTCGCCGGAATGCTCGGCTTGGCTGTGACTGGTTTGCAGTACGTAGGGCCAGGCCGAGCGGCGGTGCTGGTATATACGTTTCCCTTGTGGGCCCTTCCCCTTGGCTGGATTCTGGCACGCGAACGCATCACCGGAAAGGGTCTGGTAGGAGGACTGGTTGGGTTCTTTGGAATTGTGCTTTTCGTCAATCCGTGGACTGTGAATTGGGAAAATCCGCGCACCCTGCTCGGGAATGCGCTTGTCTTATGCTCGGGTTTAAGCTGGGCGGTTGGCGCCAGCCTCTATCGCCGTCGCAAATGGTCAACTTCCTTCTGGACGCAAACCTGGTGGCAGATCCTCTGGGGTGCCGTTGTGATCGTGATCATCTTTGCGATCGCCGCACCGCACCGACGCTTCGAACTCAATCCGATATCCATCGGCGCGGTCATCTATAACTGGGTCATCTGCACGGTGTTGTGCTACTGGTGGTTGGGCAAGGCGCTGGCGGTGTTGCCTGCAGCGCGCCTTGGACAGATCGTCACGCTAAACCCCGTACTGGCCTTTCTCATGAGCGCTGCTGTGTTTGGCGAGCACATTGGCACGACCGAAATCGCCAGTATCGTCCTAATTATTCTTGGGATTATTATCACGCTGCACAGCAGGAATGTTGCTCGTCCGGCTGAGTTGGATGGGGCTGCTTAACATTTCTTCGCATAATAGAAAACATAGCGTTGGGATCTGTAAGCCGAATTCTGTACGGCATTGCTGCCGTGGCGATCATTCGTCTAGGCGGCGCGTTACCACGCCGCTCAAGCGACCTACCCGGACGTTTGGCGAACCGAGCCGGTTCGCAGCATTGCAGTGCGCGAACGCACCGCAATCCATCCGTCCCTATTTGGTCTTGCTCCGTGTGGGGTTTGCCATGCAACGTTCATTACTGAACGCCCGGTGCGCTCTTACCGCACCTTTTCACCCTTACCTCTTGCGAGGCGGTATCTTCTCTGTGGCACTTTCCGTCGGATGGCCTTGACGCCATCGCTCCCGGACGTTATCCGGCACACCGCTCTGTGGAGTTCGGACTTTCCTCCCCCTGAAGCGCACCCTCCGGCAAAGCCGGCGTAAGCCCTCCGGGCGGCGATCACCCGATCCCAACGCTATCGATCCCGATTATACAGCCGGCTTTGTCAGTGGACCGAGGAATCTGCGGGCATAGCAACGTGAAGTCAATGCGTGCTCTCGCGTTGTTCCGCCGCTGGCCTCTGATAACGAGGCCGACTGCAAAACGTTGCTGCCCGTGAAAGTCGTTCTGAAACGGAGTTGCCTGCCTACCATTTGAGTTCGAATGGCTATAAACAGGTGGTTGCGGATTGTTCTTTCCCAGGCGCTTAATTCTTTTGAAGGACATTCGCGCCATGTGGAAAACTCATATTTAAGCGCTGCAAAGCACAACAGTGTAACGAAATACCTCACGTTTGGCAGGATTCCTTCTAAGCTGTTGATTCCTCATGTCCAGTGGATGAGAGTGCAAGCCGTAGCGTCGTTTCATGCGTGGCGATTCTCAACAAACTGCACTGTAGCGAATTTCCGCACTTATCTGGAGAAATGGACTAAACAGCTTGTTTTCTGTGCTGTAGCTTCGTGCTCCGACATTGGCCACCAGAGTGCCTTAGTAAGGGCGTACGCGGCAGGCCAGCAAGAACGCTCAAGCCGTGAACACTTCATATGAAAGCCCCGACGAGGGGGCGGAGGATAAGGCAATGACAGTCATTCTGGTTCTCGCACTCTTCGTAATCTTCCTGGTGGTCGAGCGCTTCACCAATAAGAAAGCTCCGGAGTACGTTCTGCAAACCGCGCCGTTTGCGGCGGCAGGTGCGCGCAAGGCCCAGCCCATCGTGGCCGGCTTCGAGATTCCCGAACACCTCCGCTTCCATCAGGGTCATGCCTGGGCGCTGGGCGAGAGCCCCAACCTGGTTCGCGCCGGCATCGACGACTTTGCCGCCAAGCTGATCGGCGCTGCCGAGGAAGTCAACCTGCCGCAGCGCGGCCAGTGGGTTCGCCAGGGACAGAAGGTGTGGAGCTTCCGCGTCAACGGTGAGCTGGTGGAGATGGTTTCCCCGATCGAGGGCACGGTCAGTGACGTCAATGACGAAGTGGTCCGTCACCCTGAGAGCCTGACTGCCGATCCTTACGGCAACAGCTGGCTGATGACCGTACAGGCACCCGACGCCAAGACCAACTATCGCAACCTGCTCAGCGGCAACATGGCACGCAACCTGATGGCCGACAGCGCCAAGAAGCTGGCCGCCTACCTTCCGGCCACCGCCGGCAACCTGGCCCTGGCGCAGGACGGCGGCAAGGCGCACGGCGAGATCGCCAAACAGCTGCCGGCCGACAAGTATGTCGAGATCACCAAAGAGTTCTTCCTGGCCTAACTTCTGCTCGGCGAAGGCTTCCGGCACAAAGCGGGAGCCTTGAGCAACTCACCCGGGGGCAACCACCCCCGGGCTTTTTGCGTCTTGAATCGGTGCTTTCCAAAGACCGAAAACAGGGTTAAAGTGGATTTTAAGTTACTGAGTGCGAATAGGTTATAGGGGTGACTAGAGTCACAGGCGGGGGTGACTAGAATCACGGCTTGGCCCGTCGGAAAGCTAGAGACTATCACCGTTCCTGATCGGGCGACCCGCTTTCGAGAGGCCGAGAGAACCTTCACCCGAAAGCGGGTAAGAGACGGAGGCAGCAATGAGCTTACTAGCTCAAAGATTGATGCGATTGATTGAGAAGCACGCCGAACCACTTACAGCAACGCTCGAGAAAAGATTGCGAGCTCTGAGCGCTGCGCGGATTACACGCGTGTTTCCTCCGACGAGTTGAACACTTTGGTCGCAGGGATCTACGGGCAACTGGGGCAATGGCTGGTGACCAAGACAGAGGAGGATATCGAGCGACGGTACACGATGATCGGAACCCGGCGAGCCGAACAGTGCGTTCCGGTGAGCCAACTGCTTTGGTGCATCGTGCTCGTAAAGGAGAACCTCTGGGACTATCTGAAGAATAACGAATCGCTTGAGAATACCGCTCAGATCTTTGGGGAATTAGAGTTGATGCAGATGGTGGACCAGTTCTTTGACCGCGCGATGTATTATGCGGTCCGCGGACACGAGAAAGTGCGGGAGGCGCGTCTCTCGGAGCTTACGAAATCAAAACCGGCCTAGGATCGTCCGTAGTTGTTTAGAGAGGTTGGTTTCAGTTATGGCCTGGGAGGCTGAGTACAAAAAGAAGTTGATGACGGCCGACGAGGCTATGCGCGTGATTGAAAGCGACATGCGCGTGTATGTCCACGCCAACGCGGCCTTTCCCGAGGTGTTGCTGGAGGCGCTGGCGCACCAGGCGAGGCGGGTCCGAAACGTCGAGGTCATGCATCTGCTGGGTTTCGGGGACGCCTATTACGACCGTCCGGAATTATCCGACAATTTCAGGCACAATGCGCTGTTCATCGGCAGTAATCTGCGCAAGGCGGTGCAAGACGGACGCGCTGATTATATTCCGGTGCACCTGAGCGAGGTCGAAGACCTTTTTCACGACCGCAAGATAGAGCTGGATGTTGCACTACTGCACGTCTCGACTCCTGACCGGCATGGGTATTGCAGTCTGGGCGTGTCGGTGGAGACCACTCTGACAGCGGCACGCTGCGCACGTATCCGGATTGCCCAGGTCAATGACCAGATGCCGCGCACTTTCGGCAATACGTTCATGCACGTCAGTGAATTCGATGCCATTGTGGAGAGTTCGCACGCGCTGCCTGAACTGGTCACGGAAGAGACGACCGAAGAACAGAGCCTGATTGCGCGTCATGTATCGACGTTGATCGGCGACGGTGCGTGCCTGCAAGTTGGCATCGGTGGAATTCCTAACGCTATTTTGCCTTATCTGATCGACCATAAAGATTTGGGCATCCACACGGAGACGCTGTCGCAGAGCGCAATTCCACTGATCGAAAAGGGCGTGATCACCGGGGCCAGAAAGCAGATTAATCCGAACAAGATCGTGCTGGGCTTTGCGATGGGCAATCGCGAATGGTATGAGTACGTGGACGACAATCCGCTGTTTGACTTTCAGCCGAGCAGCTATTGCAACAATCCGTTTGTAATTTCGCAAAACGAGAACGTGGTTGCGATCAATTCGGCGATTGAAATCGACGTCACGGGACAGGTGGTTTCGGACTCGGTGGGGACGAGATTCGTCAGCGGATTTGGCGGGCAGTTGGACTTCATGCGCGGCGCAGCGCGCAGCCGGGGCGGCAAGCCGGTCATCGCGATCTCCTCGACGGCGAAGAATGGAACAGTCTCGCGGATTGTGCCACAGATCAAGAATGGCGCCGGGGTGGTGACCACGCGCGCCGATGTGCACTACGTTGTGACAGAATATGGAGTGGCTTATCTGCACGGGAAAAATGTGCGGCAGCGCGCCGAAGCACTCATACAGATAGCCCATCCCCGGTTCCGCGAGGAGCTGATCGATCATTTGCGCGATATGGGATTGGGACCGAAGACTTCTGCCACTACGGTCGAGGTGAAACATGGCCGATGAAGCAAAGGGCAAGATTGAGGTGGACCGGAACGAGTGCAAAGGCTGCGGCCTTTGCGTCGAGTCCTGCCCTGTGCATGGGCTGGAGCTGAGCGCGGATTTGAATCATTACGGAGTGCACACGGCGGAGCTGAAGGAGGGTCTCTGCTTCGGCTGCGGCGTCTGCTACTACGTTTGTCCGGAGCCGGGAGCGATCACGGTATATCGGCGGGTGGTTGAGAAGGTGGCGGAGAAACAAGAGGTGGGCGATGCGGCAACTCTGTAAGGGAAATGTGGCCGTGGTAAAAGCGGCGGTTATGGCAGGCTGCCGCGCGTTTTACGGCTATCCGATCACGCCCGCGAGCGAAATCGCCGAGTATGCCGCGCTGCTGATTCCGCAGGTGGGAGGGACTTTCCTGCAGGCGGAGAGCGAAGTTTCGGCGATCAACATGGTTTACGGCGCGGCATCGGCGGGCCAGCGGGTGATGACCGCCTCGAGCGGTCCGGGCGTGAGCCTGATGCAGGAAGGAATCAGCTACCTGGCAGGAGCCGAACTGCCGTGCGTGATTGTGGACGTGATGCGGGCAGGACCGGGGCTGGGCAATATCGCACCGGAGCAGAGCGACTACTTTGCCATGACCAAGGGTGGAGGGCATGGTTGCTATCGCTGTATCGTGCTGGCTCCTTCCAGCGTGCAGGAGATGGCGCAACTGACGCTGCTGGCCTTTGAGCTGGCCGATAAATACCGCAATCCGGCGGTGCTGCTGGCAGACGGATTTGTAGGACAGATGATGGAGCCGCTGGATCTTGAGCTGACCGAAGCGACACCCCCGGAAAAGCCATGGGCGGTGACGGGCACGGTCGAGACGCGGCAGAATTTGATTGCCTCCATCCATATCACGCCGGATCTGATGGAGGCGCACACCCGGTATTTGGAAGACAAGTACAAGCAGTGCGAGCGCGAGGAATGCCGATGGGAGTGCTACCGGGCAGAAGACGCCGAGGTGCTGCTGGTGGGCTACGGCATCGTCTCACGCGTGTTGCGCTCGACGGTGGATATGGCGCGGGAGCAAGGGGTAAAGGCGGGGCTGTTCCGTCCCATTTCGCTCTGGCCATTTCCTTCGCGGGCACTGGCGGAGGCCGCCAAACCCGCGTCGATGGTGATGGTGGTTGAGCTTTCCACCGGACAGATGGTGGAGGACGTGAGATTGGCTGTCAACGGCAGTAAGCCCGTGGAGTTTTTCGGTCGCGTGGGCGGCAATGCGCCTTCGGCGGAAGATTGCAAGGCGGAGTTGTTGGCGCGCATGCAAGGTGTAGCTACGGGGAGCGGGCGATGAGCGAATACAAGATCGTAGAGTCCAGGACGCCGGTCTTCTATGACCGCTTTGAGCGCAAGGAAGATAACCAGCACCAGACGCACTACTGCCCGGGGTGCGGCCATGGAGTAGCGCAAAAGCTGATTGCCGATGCGCTGGAAGAATTGGGCCTGCAGGACCGCACCATCATGGTTAGCCCGGTGGGATGCTCGGTCTTCATCTACTACTACTTCAACACGGCGAATGTGCAGGCGTCGCACGGACGCGCGTCTGCTGTGGCAACGGGTTTGAAGCGCGCCCTCCCTGAGTCGATTGTCGTCAGCTACCAGGGTGATGGCGACCTGGCTGCGATCGGCACGGCGGAGATCATCCATGCGGCGAACCGCGGCGAGAACATTACCGTGTTCTTCGTCAACAACTCGGTTTACGGGATGACCGGAGGCCAGATGGCTCCGACCACGATGGTCGGCCAGTCAAGCACTACGACTCCGTGGGGACGGCGCGCTAATAACGATGGCTTCCCGATCCGGATGGCCGAGATAATCTCAACCATGGAGGCTCCGGTGTACGTGGAGCGCGTGGCGCTGAGCGACAGCAAGCACATCATGCAGGCTCGCAAAGCGGTGAAGAAAGCGCTCGAATTGCAGAAGAAGGGCGCCGGATTCAGCATGGTGGAGATTCTGTCGCCTTGTCCGACGATTATGAAGATGGAGCCGACGGCAGCGCGGCGCTGGGTTGGCGAGACTCTGAGCAAGCAGTTTCCGCTGGGCGTTTTTCGCGACCGCAAGCCGGAATTTACGTCGGTGGAAGTACCGCAGAAAAGCGTGGCCGAAGTGCTGGAGATCACCGGCAAGCGAGCGACGGAAGAAGAAGGCCGCGCGCGGCGGAGACGTACCAAGGCCAAGACCATCAAGATTGCGGGCTTTGGCGGGCAGGGCGTGCTGCTGCTGGGACAGTTGATCGCCGAGATGGGCATGCGGGAAGAGATGGAAGTGAGCTGGCTGCCGAGTTATGGTCCGGAGATGCGCTCGGGAAGCGCGCACTGCCATGTGACGCTCTCGCATGAACGCATCGGCGCGCCGCTGGTGTCGCACCCCGAGGTGCTGGTGGCGATGAACGAGCCCTCGTTGCGCAAGTTCGGGCCTACGATGAAGCCGGGCGGAGTGCTGCTGTACAACAGCCGCAGCCTGCCGGAGGATCTGAGCTTCGACGGACGTGACGGTGGCATGCATTCCGGCGACCGAGATCGCCGACCAGATTGGTTCGGCCAAGGTAGGCAACGTGGTGATGATGGGAGCATTGCTCGAAGCAACCGACTGCCTCCCGATTACCACCGCGAAGGAAGTACTGAGCGGGATGGTGAAAAATCCGAAGCTGGCGGAGATGAATGAAAGAGCGCTGGAGGCGGGACGGAATTATCTGATCGACGAGGTTATGGTCGGCGCGGTGGCCGGACCTGATGGCTGCGGAGAATAGCTGGGGTTTCGCGCCGCCAAAAACATTCTGTTCTAGGGTAGCGGCGTCACGCCACATCGAAGCAAATACTGCGTCGTCGCCTGAAACTCATGTGGCTGATTGGTCGGGTCATCGGCGCTCCCTTTCGGCAGGAAGAGAATCATGCGTTGTCTTGCGCGGGTGAGCAACACACGATATGCGTTTCGTCGATAATTTTGCTTCTCAATATTTTTGATTGCGCTCCATTTGCTTTGTCGACCGTGCCGCAGCGTACGTAGCTGCCAGCCTTGTGTTTCGTTCCAGATGAAGTCCCCGCCCCAGCAATGCCCAATCCAATCCAGTTCCAACCCTTGAATTTCGAATTCTGTCGCGAAAACTTCACATCGGTAGCTCGATCGCACATCGGTTTCCTCCGCTAGATACCAGTGTTCCCAAGGATATTCCGCATGAAAGGTGGAGCTTGGTTCTAGCCCTTCTGCCCGCAAACGCGCAGCCCCCGAGGAACCCACGAGCCCGTACCGATTTGTGCCAATCCCTTGCTTTCGAAGTTTTGATCGAGTTTGGTCTAGGTCTCGTGAGAGAAAGATGGGGAACTTCTCCGTGATTCTTAGCGAGGCTGCCCGTTCAGCATCGCCTTCAATCACAAAATTCACCCACGTCGCCAACCGGTCCCCGCGCAAACTGCGGTTCGAGGTACGAAGATGCAGTGCCGAACAGGTATCAACGCGCTTTGGGTCGACGAAGTCGTCGAACAACCGATGTCCCGCTGTAGACGCCCCACCTTCTAGGACCTCAGGAGAAGCATAGATTACCCACTGCTTAGAACTGCCGACGAGCGCTCGTCCCCATTCTTCTAGCCCAGCTTCACCGTCATTTATTTCCTGACCGCCGCCGACCAGCGCTACAACGACTGCCCAATCCTGGTGCCGTTCCATGATACGGAGGAGCATTTCCGGTTCCGAGTAATCGCGATGGAACTTCTTCTTGTTCTGAGCGCGGTTCCAAGCACGCTGTGCTTCATCAAAAATGATCGCGTGATTGGACGGTGGTCCAGGATTATCTTCTGTGTGATAGCGCGCGAACACGTGAACGTTCTCTAGTAGCGTCTTTGCTTCAGTACGGGCCAATAGGGCTGTCGCGCCACCTTGCATACTCTGTGCGGTGAAGAGATGTTGCATTACTTTCACAAGCGGGCCGTTGCCGCTCATGAAGTGAATGGCGTCAGTCTTGTTTTCAGAGGAATGGGCGAGGCTCAACCCGACGAGAGTTTTTCCCGAACCAGGAACACCGGTCAAAAAGCAGATTGCGTGATGCCCTTCGGCGCGAGCCTTATGAACATACTGCTGAATTGTATGCTCCACGGTTTCAATTTCGTGTTCCGAAGCTTCCGAGTGAGCAATCTCCCGGATCGAAAGTCCGCCTTTGAGAGCAAGCGCCGCTTCAATGATGCTTGGCACCGGGAAATATGGGCTGTCATCCCAGACTGCCGCAACAATCTGTGTCTCTTGGGTGCCCTGAACTTCGAGTAATAGTCTGGACAACTCGCGCCATGAACTCCGTATCGCAGGCGCGATCCAAAACGTCGATAGCTGCGGAAATAACTCACGCTGTTTCAAGGCAGTGAAATCAACTTCACCCGTATCTGACGATACGACGACAGGCACAATTCGGTGATCCAACGACGCTTTATGGAAATAATGTAAGAGTAACGCGTACTCCTCGACCTGCTTCCTCGCCTGTGAGTCGGCATTTCCAGCTTTCGCTTCCAGGACAACAACGACATCTCGAATCAATAAGATCGCATCGATTCGCAACTCCTTCCGCGGAATCGAGAACTCCAGAAGCAGTCCCCATGTTCTCGCGGAATCCGAGGCTCCAACACATTGTGTCAACGACCTGCGAAGCGAGCGGATGTCTCGTTCCCAAGTGAGTGTCTGGTCTGAATACTGGCTCGTGTAGCCGCGGTTTGCATACGCGATCCCCAAACGCGCGAGTACGTGCTCCTCATCCTGGCCGAGAAATTCCTCGACGCTTGCTCGATAAAAAGATGTCATATGCGAGAACTATTTTGATCGCAGCTAGGGTATCACCCGACAGGCTTAATTAACACGTTGCAAAGCAGGAACGGCGGGCGCCATTGGCCCGCCGCTTTCTTTGTGGTGATGCTGGATTACGCGGTTTGCAGTGCGTCGAGTGCGGCGGCGGTGCCATTGACCACGGCGGCAATGCGGACTCCGGCGAGGATCATTTCTTCCGTTATTCCCTTCTCCAGCAAAACCTTCTCATGCGCGCTGACGCATTTGCCGCAGGCGTTGATGGCCGAAACGACCAGCGACCATAGTTCGAAATCAACAGGATTGGCGCCATGGCCGCGCATGATGTTCATGCGCAGGCGCGCCGGAAGTGTGGAGTACTTTTCATTCGTACTGAGGTGTTGAAAGCGATAGTAAACGTTGTTCATGCCCATGATGGCTGCCGCGCCTTTGGCGGCGTTGATGACTTCTGGCTTCACATGCGCGGCGGCTTCAGCTTCAACGGCGGCGAGCAGTTGAGGGCTGCGCGCGCCGTAGGCGGCAGCTATGAAAGAGCCCCACTTCTGATCGTCCGTCAGTTCGGTGGCGTTGATGAGGGAGGACCAGTTGAGGCGGAGGTCTTTGGCATAGTCGGGAAGAGTATCAAGAATCGCTTCGATCGTCATAATGTCGGGCCTATTCGATCTGTTGGGGATAGAAAGGCGGGCGCGGCATTTGGTCCGCGCCCATCCTCTAGAGATGGAGTGTACCGTAGATGAACCTATTCAATCCTCCATCAAGCCGCAAAGTTTTGCCTTAGACCGCTAGCACTTCATCACCCTTCTGCCATCCGCACGGGCAGAGCTCGTCGGTTTGCAGCGCATCGAGGACGCGCAGAACTTCCTTGGGCTCGCGGCCCACGGAAAGGTCGGTGACATAAGCAAAACGGATCACACCCATCGGATCGACGATGTAGGCAGCGCGCTGCGCCACACCGGCGGCGGGGTCGAGAATGCCAAGCTCAGAGGTGAGCTCGCGCTTAATGTCGGCGAGCATTGGGAAAGGAAGATTCTTTAGATCGGCGTGATCCCTGCGCCAGGCGAGGTGGACGAATTCGGAGTCGATGGATGCGCCTAGCAACTGCGCATCACGGTCCTTGAAGTCTTTGTCGTGCTTGCCGAAGCCGGCAATTTCAGTAGGGCAGACGAAGGTGAAATCCTTGGGCCAGAAAAAGTAAACCTTCCACTTGCCTTCGTAGCTTTCATCGTTGATGGTGGTGAATTCCTTGCCTTTTTCAAGGCTGACAACCGCTTTTAGCGAATAATTCGGGAACTTCTCTCCGACACCCAGCATTGAGTAATCTCCTTAATGTGTTACTATGTTGATCGTTGGATAAAACGGCTTGACGTTTCAGACGCTTGGCGCGGAGAGGTCGCTCTCCGCACAGCACCCGCATAAACCCCGAACCTCCATCGAAACCTGCTCGATCTGGAAGTCGCGAGGTACAGAATTCTTCAGTGGCGCCTCATCAACTTCGCTAAGTTCGAGGTCGGTGATGGCGCGACACCGCAGGCAGATGAAATGATGATGCCGCTTCACATTAGGTTCGATGCGGAGCGAGCCATGATGCGGACTAACTTCGCCGATTATTCCTGCCTCCAGGAAGATGCGCAGGTTCTTGTAAACCGTGGCAAGCGAAATAGAGGGAAGTTCGAGGCGAACCCGTTCGAAGATTTGCTCCGGATTGGGATGATCCAACATCTTTATCAACTCGCGGTAAATCACCAACCGCTGATGGGTGACAGCGAGCTGTTTTTCGCGGCAGATCTGTTGAAAACCGGACTCGAGGAATTGTTCCATGTATTCAGGATTCTATCAGAAGAAATATTATTATTTAAGAATAATTATCAAATAATAATTTCCTGCGTTAAACTCCGGTAGCTTCACCCTTCAGTGAGGAGAACGATGGCGCATAAGAAGCAGGTTTTCAGCAAAGTGAAGGCCGTAAAGAATGCCGCGCGCGTGAATATCGGCGAGCCGAAGCCGACCCGGGCGATCCCGGACGCGAAGACGAAGGCGGAGTTGCGCGGGGAGAAGCACAAGAAGGGCTTGGAGGAGTTGAAGGAGGAAGAGGAAGGCTAGCGCGCAGGCTGGATGATCGACGGCGATGGTGGAAGAGGCTCGCACAAAATCGCGGCCTACGCGCAGTTCGTGGAACCAGGCGTCGGGAGCGCTTACAGCCAGGGTGAGTCCGAGGACGGCATGAATGATAGCTACGACGTAGAGGTTGCGCTTGCGGGCGTAGATGGCGGTGAAGGCCACTCCGGCGAAAAAGGTGACCAAGGTAAGACTGGGGTTGGGCAGATGCGCCACCGCAAAAACCGCTCCGGAGAGAATCAGGGCGCTGGCGCGGGAGACCAAGGCGCGCAGCATGCGCAGACAGAAGCACTGCAACATGAACTCCTGCACGAAGGCCCAGCAGACATATAAGAGGACCGCGTACCAGGGGTGCTGGAGTCCCCAAAGACGGTGCAACGAGCCGGAAAGTATGCCGCGGCAAGAACGGCCAACGCCAGCGCCAAGGTTGTGCCCAGCAGCCACGATTCGCGCATCAATCCGCGCAGATCGAAGCCCATGGAGCGGGCGCTGTCGGCAGCCTGCCACAGATTCCACGAGATGTACCACAAGGCGCAGACCCCGCAGAGGATCCCCACGGGCAGAGGCGCCCAGAGAGCCACTTCAATCAGAGCAACGGGAAACAAGAGCCGCAGAGCGATGGCAGTCGGCTTCCCGAGGCCAACCTGGCCGCACCAATCGCCGCTCCTGGCAAAGCCGTGCTCATTGCAGCATGGATGCAAAACGTTGAGTGAATGATTCACGCGTTGCGCGGAAGCGGTGAATTTTCTGCAGGATGCGCAGAAGAAGTACCGATGAATTCGTGGAGCGCATGGTACTCGCGGCCGCTACTTCTGCAACTCCTCGATCTGGGCAGCCACTTCGGCGGGCTTCCACTGGTTGCCGCTGTAAAATTCGGCGATTTTGCCATCCGCGTCCAACAGCGCGGTGCGCAGGTCGTGGATGATCTGGCCGTTCTGGGTCTCGTAGGAGAGGCCGAAGTACTGGGCAGCTTTGCGGATATCGGCGGGCTTGCCGGTAGCAAAGCTCCAATGCTTCAGCTCCGGGTCCACTGCTCCGGCGTAGGCCTTGCCGTAGCCGCGCAGAACCTTGGGATCGTCGAAGTCAGGATCGATGCTGACGGAGAGCATTTGCAGTTTGGCGAAGGCCGCGGGTTTGGCTCTGCAGTATCTGCGCAACCTCGGCAAAGTTGTTGCTCATTCGAATGCAGTAGTCAGGCAGGGGACAGCGGGAGTAGATGAAACGTGATCAACAGCGGCTCTCCGCGAAACTGCGCCAGGTGAATCGGGCGTCCCTGCTGGTTGACGAAGTGAAAGTCAGGAACCTGCTCGCCCGTCTGCGGAAGGTGGACGGGCGAGGTCGTGGAGAGATCAGCGACGCCACGAGCCTCGGTCACGGAGATGTTTTCCAGATAGGCGTCATCGGAGACGACCAGCGTTGCCTGAACGGTGTCGCCGGGATGCACGACGTTGAAGACCCAGGTATCGCGCACGGAGAAGGGCATGGTCATGGCCTTCATGTATCCGACGACCTCGTGATGGTCGAGCGTGATCGTGTGCGCGGCGGCATCAACGGCGACGACGCGTCCCTCGATGGGGAAACGGCGCTCCGCTGTGGCCGGCTTTTGAGTTTTGCAGCCGAGGACGCTCAGCAGCAGGCAGAGAGAAAGAAGAATGCGTATGCGCAAGGCGCACCTCGGCAATAGTTTAGTGCATGCTGCCGGGAGAGCAAGCGAAGTTCAGTGGCCGGCGACGCAAGCTGGCTCCCGCGGCAGACCGGGCGTGCCGCGCGACATAGAGAATGGCGGCGAAGTCGTAACCGAACTGATCCGGCCAGAGAACGATTCCGCGCGCAGGATAGAGGGTCAGTTCGATGTTGCCGCGAGGATCGCGATAGAGCGCGTTGGCGGCACACTTTGCGCGGGAGAAGTGCGCAGTCAATGCATCCTTGCCGAACTCTTTGTACAGGACTGGTTCGGGGAATGGCGATGGGGAACAACTCCTGAATTTCGGTTACGATGCCGGAGCGGTCGAGGAACACGGTAAGGTCCCCGTTGTGGCTACCCCGCGCCTTGTAAATCAGCTCTTCGCCGTCGCGGGTGCGGCTGGCGGTGTCCGGCGCGCCCAGGACACGCAACGCATCTTCGCGATGTGCGCTCCCAGGCTGAGGCCGCGAAAGTTAGCTGGTGTCCAGGGCGGCGGTGCGGCAAAGAGGCTGGCGGAAAGCGCGAGTATGGCGGCGAACAATCGCATGGCTTACAAGCTAAAAGGGATTGGGCGCGCTGCGCAAGTCGCGCTGTGCAAGCATTACCTGCGGAGAGGCTAGGATGCCGGGAAACGCAGGCCGCTTTGGCTGGCGGCCTGACTGCGCCATGCCCAGGCCATGCGAGGGGTGTTGTGGGCTATGCCCACACGGCCTTCGCGGTCGAGGAGAATGATTCCTCCCTGGCCGTTGAGGCGGCGGTGCAGGTAATGGATTGCCGCCGGCGCGACCTGCTGCGGTCCCACATCGGCAGTCACGCGGTCGGTGGCCCACTTGGCCAGCACGAGTTTCATCATCGGCTCTCCCCAGCCGCTGGTGGACGCGGCAGCGGTCTCGTTATCTGCATAGCAGCCGCAGCCAATCAATGAGGAGTCGCCGACGCGTCCCGGAGCTTTGTTCAGCGTGCCGCCGGTGGAGGTTGCGGCTGCAATGTTGCCATGGCGGTCGAGGGCGACGGCGCCGACGGTGTCATGCGAATCACAGGCTGCCGCCGAACTCCGCAGGAACCTTGAGGTAGCGCTGCTCGGCGGCATTCTTCCAGCGCTCGATTTCACGCGGCAGAATCAGTTCGCTATTGTCGATGAGGCGATGCCATTCTCGCCAGCAAAGCGCTCGGCTCCCTCGGCGACAAAGTAGAGGTGAGGACTCTTTTCGAGCACGACGCGAGCGGCGCGTACTGGATTCAGCAGGTGCTCGACGCAGCCAACGCCCCCGGCCTTGAGGGTTGCGCCATCCATGATGAGCGCGTCCAGCTGCGCGCGGCCATCGCGATTGAGAAACGCTCCGCGTCCGGCGTCAAACGTTTCATCGTCCTCCAGCATGGCGACCGCTTCTTCGACCGCATCCAGCGAAGAAGCGCCGCGCTCAAGCGCTCGCCAACCGGCGGCAGCGGCCCGCTCAACTCCCTGCTGATGGGCCTGGCAGGCCTCGTCTGGAATGGCCCACGCGCCACCATGCACGACAATGATCGGAGACGGCACGATTCACCTCAAACCGTGAGGATGGAACGCTACAGGATACCACCGGGGCCGGTCGGCAAACGTCGGAGAGAATCGGGGTCATCGGTCGATTGGCGGATGGGGCCACGCGGTGCGGCAAAGTATTTACGCTGGAAATAGAAGGCAACGTTCACCAGGGCGATCATTACCGGTACTTCAACCAAGGGACCGATTACAGCCGCGAATGCCGCCCCGGAGTTGATGCCAAACACCGAGACCGCAACTGCAATGGCAAGCTCGAAATTGTTTGAAGCTGCGGTAAACGCCAGCGTGGTGGTCTTCCCGTATCCGGCCCCGAGCTTTCTTCCCATAAAGAAGGAAATCAGGAACATGATAACGAAGTAGATCAGCAACGGTACGGCGATTCGCACGACGTCCAGAGGGAGCCGAACGATGTAGGCGCCTTTGAGCGAAAACATCACGACGATCGTGAACAGCAGGGCGATCAGCGTCAGGGGGCTGACCCGCGGCACAAAATTGTGGTCATACCATTCTCGGTTCTTGAAGCGAAGCAGCACGGCGCGCGTGGCCAGTCCTGCGAGGAACGGGATGCCGAGATAGATGAAGACGCTCTTCGCGATTTCCGCGATTGAAATGTTTACGATCGTGCTATGAAGACCGAGCTTGGCCGGAAGAACCGTGATGAAAATCCATGCATAGACCGAGTAGAAAAAGACCTGGAAGAGTGAGTTAAAGGCAACCAGGCCGGCGGCGTATTGCGTGTCGCCTTTGGCCAGTTCATTCCAAACAATGACCATGGCTATGCAGCGAGCAAGACCAATCAAGATCAATCCAGCCATGTATTCCGGATACCCATGCAGGAAAGTAATTGCCAACACGAACATGAGGATCGGCCCGATGACCCAGTTCTGCACCAGCGAAAGCAGCAGAATGGCCTTGTCGCGAAAGACCAGGTGCAGTTCTTCGTAACGCACCTTCGTGAATGGCGGATACATCATGACGATGAGGCCGATAGCGATCGGAATGGAAGTGGTGCCTATGCTAAGCCGATTCAGGAACGGAACAATTCCGGGCACGAGCCAGCCCGAGACCACGCCGAGCACCATCGCGGCAAAAATCCAAGCCGTTAGATAGCGATCGATGAATCCCAAACTACGAGCCCGTGAGTTCGCCACTCTTCCGTCCCCCTGCGCCCGAACCAATCAGACGCTCATGCGGCAGACCGCGTGGATTGCCGTCTTTCACAGGTTCCCAATCGCTGTTTGCCCGATGCCGTCCAACTCACGCTTGATTGCCAGGGTGTCCAACTTCTCGATCGGCAGCGAGAGAAACAAATCAATTCTGCGATTGACCAGAAATAGCGTTTCGCGAAATGCTCGCACCACCTCCGCTTCGCTGCCCTGCACGGCCGCCGGGTCTGGCACGCCCCAGTGTGCGCTCGTCGGCTGTCCCGGCCAAAGCGGACACACCTCTTTCGCGGCGTTATCGCACACCGTCAGCACGAAATCGAGCTTAGGCGCATCCGGCAACGCAAACTCATCCCACGACTTGCTGCGCAGACCCTGGGTCGGAATGTTCGTCAGTTCAAGTTGGCGCAAGGCCTCGGGCCGCACCGTGCCTGTCGGATGACTGCCCGCGCTGTAACCCGTGAAGTTTGGCTTGCCCTTGGCGTTCAGAATCGCTTCGGCGATGATCGAGCGCGCCGAATTCCCGGTGCACAGAAATAGAACGTTGTAGTGTCTCGCCATAGCGTGCTCTCCTAGTTGCCGCAACCGGGCGCGCAGCACGGCTTCGCCAGGTCTAATGCCGGCTTCACTGCCCGGACGAAGGCGCTCATGAACTTGCCGTCCACCTGCGGAGCAATCGCATCCACATCGATGCCTTCCGCGCGAAGAAATTCACGCGCATCCTCGGCGCGATAGACACGTGTCGGTTCTATATCAATCTGCTCAAATCCTGCGGCCGCAAGTTTGCGGCGGTACTCATCATCATCCAGCGCTCCTGCCACGCAACCCACCCACAGCAGTACATTGCGGCGGATTTCAGGCGTGATTTCACCGCGGGTGACGACGTCGGAAACGGCGAAGCGTCCGCCCGGCTTCAGCACGCGGAAAGCTTCTCGCAGTACACCGTCTTTGTCGGCTGAAAGGTTGATCACGCAATTCGAGATGATCACGTCAATCGAGTTGTCCGGCAGCGGGATATGCTCGATCTCGCCTTTGAGGAACTCGACGTTTTCGGCTCCGGCTTTGCGCTTGTTCTCCTTGGCAAGCGCCAGCATTTCGTCGGTCATGTCAAGGCCGTATGCCTTGCCGGTCGGCCCCACCCGCTGGGCCGAAAGCAGCACATCAATGCCGCCTCCCGAACCAAGGTCGAGAACTACCTCGCCGGGATGCAGGTTCGGCGAGCGCCGTTGGATTGCCGCAACCCAGCGAAGCCAGCAGCGCCTCCTCCGGCACCTGCCCGGCCTGCAATGCGTCATACAGATTGGAAGTGATCGGGTCGCAACTGCCGTTGGCCGCGCTGGCACCGCAGCAAGCAACTCCCGCCGCTGGTTACGCGCAAGGCAGCCTGCCCATACTTCTCTTTGACTACGTCCTTGATGTCGCTCATCGTGTGACTCTCCTATTTGCAAAGCTGGACGATCTTTTTCGGTTTGATGGCCTTGTTGCGGGTGCAGCATTCGGCATAGAGGAATTGCAGAAGTTCCTGCAGAGCCTTTGTGTTGGCGGTGTAGCGAAGAAAGGTGCTCTTCGCGGCGCACGCTCACCAGTTCTTCGCTCTTCAGCTTCTCCAGATGATGCGAAAGCGTTGAGTTCGGAATGTCCAGCTCGCTCTGAATGTCGCCTACTACCAGACCGTCCGGATGTGCGGAGAGCAGGAGTTGCATAATTCGAAGCCGCGCCTCGGTGCCCATGGCGGCGAACATATCGGCGTATTTTGCGACATTCTGGTTCTCTTTCCTGAGCGAGTCGATTGTCATACTTCGATAATTGTAGAAATATAGTAATATGTCAAGGCTGATTGGAAGATTACCCCAAGTCAAAAGCGGTTTGGCAGCAACCGTCTGCTTTTCTGGAAGGAAGCAGAGTTCGGGTTTAAGATAATGGGCTGCACCGAAGAACGCTATGCCAACCCGGCTCCAATCTCCGCTTCTTGGCGCGCTCAAAGCGCAACTTCCCGAGATGGTCTCAACCCTGCGCCGCTACGTCGAGCAGGAGTCGCCATCTGACTCGCCCGCTGCCATCTGCTCTCTGGTTGCGCTGATCGCTTCGGACTTCAACCTGCTCTCCCCGCGCATTCGGCAGCACAAACTGCATGGACGCGGCACGGCGCAATTTGGACCTGCGCTGCAGATCGATTTCGCGGGCCCGCGCCGCTCACCGCGCTTGTTGCTGCTGGGGCATATGGACACGGTCTATCCTCTTGGGACGCTATCAACCATGCCATGGCGCGAGCGTGGCGGAAGGCTCTATGGGCCGGGCGCATTCGACATGAAGGGCGGAATCGTTCAGGCGCTGTTTGCCCTACGGGCGATGCTCGCCCGCGGGCCTTTGCCCTGTGCGCTCACCCTGCTGCTGGTGCCCGACGAAGAGATTGGCAGTCCGGCTTCACGCGCGCTCACCGAGCGGCTGGCCCGCATTGCCAACGCGGTGCTGGTGCTGGAACCGGCGGCAGGTGCGGAGGGCGCGTGCAAAACTTCGCGCAAAGGCGTCGCCCGCTACAGGCTTCAGGTGCACGGGGTGGCAGCGCACGCGGGGCTTGACCCTGAGCGCGGAGCTTCCGCCATAGTGGAAGCGGCGCAGCAGGTTCTGGCGATCAGCGCGCTTGCCCGCACGGACAAGGGGCTTACCATCAATCCTGGGCTGATCTCAGGAGGCACACGACCGAACGTGGTGGCCGATTTTGCCGAAATTGTAGTGGATGCGAGGTTTGTCACGGCCTCGCAGGCGGCGCGGGTGGAGGCTGGCCTCCGCAAACTGCGCCCGCACGACCGGCGCTGCAGGCTGGAGCTTTTTGGAGGCGTCGAGCGTGGCCCGTTCGAGCGCTCGACAGAGACCGTCCGGCTCTACCGGATGGCTGCTCAGGCCGGCGAAGGACTTGGCTTCCAACTCGGAGAGGCGGCGGTTGGCGGCGGATCGGACGGCAATTTCACCGCGGCGCTCGGAGTGCCGACCCTCGACGGCCTTGGAGCGGTAGGCGACGGAGCCCATGCTTGCAACGAGTTCGTGATTGCCCGCGAGATGCCCCGCCGTAGCGCTCTACTGGCAGAGCTAATAACAAGGCTGGCGGCTGGTTGAGGCTTTCAGACTTTGACGCGCCGCGCAGTTGTCTTGCGATCGTGAATGCACCGTACGCCCGCCGTGGTACGGGGACGTGTTAGCGCCCCCGCGCAAGCATTGCGCACACCCGCGCAACTGGCAGTCCCACGACATTGAAATAGCATCCGCAGATCCGGGGAATCCATCGCGAGGCTCTACCCTGGATGGCGTAGGCACCGGCTTTATCCATCGGCTCGCCGGAGGCGACGTAGACCGCAATCTCCTGGGCGGTCATCGCCCGAAATTCTACTTCTGTCACCTCGGACTCGACCTCGGCCAAGGCCGCGCCTTGCGGGTTGCGCCATGCCAGGCACACGCCGGTGATCACCTGGTGTACTCGTCCGCTGAGCCGCTCCAGCATTCGCCTTGCCTCCGCCTGATCCCCTGGTTTGCCGAGGATCGCTCCATCCACCACCACGGTTGTGTCGGCGCCCAGAACCAGCGCACCCTGGGGTGCTTCGGCGAGCACTGCCAGCGCCTTCTCCTGGGCCAATCTCCGAACATACTCGGTCGGGTCTTCGCCTTGGCAGGCGCGCTCGTCCACCTCGGCCGGACGAATCTCAAACGGAATCCCTGCATTGCGCAGCAGTTCGGCCCGCCGCGGCGATTGGGAGGCTAATATCAGCATTCCTCCATTCTACGGCCCGGAAGCGGAGGGTGGCAGCCAGTCCCCGGCCCCGCCAATCAGAGAAAAGACCAAATTATGGGCCGGAGCGGCTCTGCTGCGCTCTGTGTTATACTGCTTTGGATTGGGAACGGGGTTGAAGGAGGGCGTGAGAACGCGCCTCTGGATATTTGCGCGTCTTCCGGCGTTGACAGCCAACTCTGGTATGCGCTACCGTTTAGTCTTTCGGCTGTCCTGCGGTTGCCCGCCTGACGGTACCCGTCGCAGCGGATCTTGTCGGCCTCACCGGCCGGGATTTGCAAAGCGGTTCTGCTGACGGTTTTTGTCCCGCACGAACGCAACGAAGCTCCCAGACCAAAGTCTTGGGTCTTCAACTCCTCGACGAAAGATTGTTGGGGTGCGTAGCGGTGCCTGCCGTAATCAGGCAGAGTAAGACCGAGACGGTCTTCTCATGAGTCGTTTTTACATTTGGGAGAGTTTGGAATGTCAACCTATTTCCCCAAGGGGGAGATTGCGCGCAAGTGGTACGTCGTCGATGCCGATGGGCAGACGCTCGGGCGCCTGTCTACGCGCGTCGCACGCATCCTAAGCGGCAAAGATAATCCCCGCTACACGCCGTTTCTCGATACCGGCGACCATGTCGTTGTCATCAATGCCAGCAAGGTGAAGCTGACCGGGTTGAAGGCAAACGCCAAGGTCTATCGCCGTTACACTGGATTCCCGGGCGGATTGCGGGAAGAAGAATTTACCAAGCGCCTGGCCCGCAAACCCGAGTCGATTGTGCAGGAAGCCATTGAAGGCATGCTGCCCAAATCGAAGCTGGGCCGTGCCATGGCCACAAAGCTCAAGGTTTACCGCGACGACAAGCATCCGCACCAGGCGCAGAAGCCTGAGGCGATCGCTCCGGTTGCGTAACCGCAGCTTCAACATTTAAGGATTAACATCGAATGGCTGAACTGGTTCAATATTACGGAACGGGGCGACGCAAATCGAGCGTAGCCCGCATCTTCCTCCGCCCCGGCACCGGCGTCATCAAGGTGAACGGCAAAGGCTTCGAGGAACACTTTGTGACCGACGTGCAGCGCATCATCGCGCGCCAGGCACTGATCCTTACCGAGACTGTCAACAGCTTTGACGTGATTGCCAACTGCTCCGGCGGCGGGATTACGGCACAGGCTGGGGCGGTCCGCATGGGCATTGCGCGCGCACTGCAGGAGTTCAACCCTGAGTTGCGCGCCAAGATGAAGGCCGAGGGCTTTATGACGCGCGACGCGCGCCAGAAAGAACGCAAGAAGTACGGCCAGAAGGGCGCTCGCAAGCGCTTCCAGTTCAGCAAACGTTAAACCGCCGGCAGGCTCCGGTTCGCCCGGGACCTGCGGCGCTGCTCTGCGTTTGTTGGTTTGTCAGACTTAGCTTTTGGCCCTGTGCCGCAGATTCCGGCGGCGCATGGCACTTTGTTGTGTGCGGAATCAAAAATCTTCCCGCTCCCGCTGATTCCGGGGCGGGCAACGGGAATTGAATTGTCTGGCGCACTGGTGGCGCAAGCAGGCAATGCAAATCCATCCAAGGAGGTTCAGTGGCCAATATCACCATGAAGGAATTGCTCGAAGCTGGTGTGCACTTCGGGCATCAAACCAAGCGCTGGAATCCGAAGATGAAGGAATACATCTTCGGCGAGCGCAACGGAATATACATTGTCGACCTGCAGAAGACGTTGAAGATGTTCAAGGAAGCGTCGAAATTCGTGCAGGACAACGCCGCCGAAGGCCGGACGATCCTATTCGTCGGCACCAAGCGCCAGGCGCAGGAAGCGATTGCCGAAGAGGCGACGCGCTGCGGAATGTTCTACATCAACCAGCGCTGGCTGGGCGGCTTGCTCACCAACTGGGTGACCGTACAGAAGTCTGTAAAGCGGCTGAAGGAACTCGACGAGATGGCGACCGATGGCCGCTATGAGCTGCTGCCGAAGAAGGAAGTCGTGAAGTTGGAGCGGGAGCGCAAGCACCTCCAGGCCAACCTCGCCGGCATTAAGAATCTGAATCGCCTTCCCGACACAATCTTCGTCATCGACTCCAACAAGGAGCAGATTGCGGTGAAGGAAGCGCGCAAGCTTGGAATCCCGGTGGTTGCCGTGGTTGACACCAACTGCGATCCGAGCGAAGTGGACTACATTATTCCGGGCAACGATGACGCGCTGCGGGCGATCCGGCTGTTTGCGTCCAAGATTGCCGATTCAGTTGTGGAAGGTTCGCAGGCCGCCAGCGACAAGCAGAGCGCCGACCTTGCCGCCGGCGTAACGGCGAGCGAAGCCATCGCCGCTGAAGGCGAAACGTCCGCCGATGTCGCGGCTGCCGAGGAACTGAACATGGAAGAGGTGCTCGGGAAGGGCGTACGCAAGGTGGAAACGGCGGCTCCCGAGGTCGATGTTGAGGTGGAACCGCGGTAGGTCCGCAGCCCCAAGGGGTATTCGCGAATTTTCGTGAAAGGTGACCCGCGCTGCATATTCCGGCGCGGGTCGTTTTGCGAGAATCATGACTGTGTTGAAAGCACTTTAGGAGCCTGGGCTCGCCCGGCCGTATTGATCCAAGAAAGGTTTTTGCAATGGCAGAGATTACCGCAACAATGGTGAAAGAGCTCCGCGAAAAGTCCGGCGCTCCGATGATGGACTGCAAGAAGGCCCTTACCGAGGCCAATGGCGATTTGGAGCAGGCCATCGTGGTGCTGCGCAAACGCGGCATGGCCACCGCCGCCAAGAAGGCAACCCGCACCACCAGCGAAGGCGTCGTCAGCAGCTACATCCACGCCGGGGGAAAGATCGGCGTTTTGCTGGAAGTGAACTGTGAGAGCGATTTTGTGGCCCGCACGGCCGAGTTCCAGGGGCTTGTGCATGATATCGCGATGCACATCGCCGCCGTCGATCCGCGCTATGTTCGCAAAGAGGACGTGACCGCGTCCGACATGGAGAAGGAGAAGGACATCTATCGCGCCCAGGCTGCCGCGACGGGCAAGCCGGCTCCGGTGATGGAGAAGATTGTGGAAGGCAAAATGGGCAAGTTCTACGAGGAGGTCTGCCTGCTGGAACAGCCTTTCATCAAGGAACAGAGCGTCACGATGACGCAGTTGATCGCGACCGTGATCGGCAAGCTTGGCGAGAACATTTCGGTTCGCCGCTTCGCCCGCTTCAAGGTCGGCGACGCCGCTGAGACGATCGCGGTCGCCAAGCCGCTGGCCGCGGCAGAGAAAGCTGAGTAGTTCAAAGCAGAGCGGGTATGAGCGGGGCGGAGCGATCCGTCCCGTTTTTTTGGGGCGGCGTTACCGGGCCGGGGTTATCGGTTGGGCTGACGCGCCGTGCCGGATCGTTTACACTCATTAAGGCATTCAACAATGGCAGATCCCATCTACAAGCGCATCCTTCTCAAACTTTCCGGCGAGGCACTGGCAGCGGGCCAGGGTTTTGGCGTGGATAACACCCGCGTGCACGAGATTGCAGCTGAAGTAGCCGACGTGCATCGGCTCGGTGTGCAGATTGGCCTGGTGGTGGGCGGTGGAAACTTCTTTCGCGGCGTAGCCGAGCAGGCCAGAGATATGGATCGGGTTTCGGCCGATCACATGGGCATGCTGGCCACGATGATTAACGCGCTGGCTCTGCAGGATGCACTGGAGAAGCAGGGGGTCCACACCCGCGTGATGAGCGCGATCGAGATGAACCAGGTGGCTGAGCCCTTCATTCGGCGCAGGGCCATCCGCCATCTCGAAAAGGACCGCGTCGTCATCTTCGGTGCCGGTACCGGCAATCCATATTTCTCCACCGATACGGCTGCCTCGCTGCGTGCCATGGAGATCAATGCGGAAGTTATCATGAAGGCCACCAAGGTCGAGGGCATCTACGATTGCGATCCAGTGATGGACGCGAATGCGAAGATGTTTGCAACGATTACATATACCGACGTGCTGAAACAGGGACTGAGGGTGATGGACGCGACCGCGATCAGCCTTTGCCGGGAAAACAATCTTCCCATTGTGATCTTCAACCTGAACACACGCGGCAATATTCGCCGGGTGTGCCTGGGAGAGAAGGTCGGCTCGGTTGTAATGGCCTGACTTGGTTGCTGAAGTGACGGATTTTGTGTAGGACCCGAAGCGTAGTGGTTTTACTTTGCGCCGGATTTGGTAGAGTACGCAGGATCGTATGCCGGGTTTATAATCGGCTCGCTTGTACGGAGTTACATCTATGGCTCAGATCAGCATGGCGGCATTGCCCGCTCTCAAAGAAACATTCGTGCAGCTCAAGACACGCATGGACAAGGCTGTGGAAGACTTCCGCAAGGAACTGACTTCGCAGCGCACCGGCCGCGCCAACGTACATATGCTCGATAGCATTCACGTGGACGCCTACGGCTCGCAGATGCCGCTCACGCAGGTCGGCAACATCAGCGCGCCGGAGCCGCAACTTATCACGATTCAGCCCTGGGATACGTCGCTGACGGCGGCAATCGAAAAGGCCATCCGCAGCTCTGACCTCGGCTTCAATCCACAGAATGACGGCAAGGTGATTCGCATTCCCGTGCCAGCCCTCACCGAGGAGCGCCGCAAAGAGATGGTGAAGCACCTCAACAAAGTTCTGGAGGAGCATCGTACCGCGATTCGCAACATCCGCCGCGACGGCAATGAAGCGATTAAGAAGGCGATGAAGGACAAGAAGATCTCCGAGGATGAGGAGCGCGGCTCGCTGGAGCAGATGCAGAAGATCACCGACGACGAAATCAAGAAGTTGGAAGAGATGTTCAAGGTGAAGGAAAAAGAAGTGATGCAGGTCTGAGGTTCTATCGCATCCTCGCAAGTTCACAAAGCCTGGGGCGATCCCGGGCTCTGCTGTGCGTGCGGCGTCCGGTGCACGGCCAAAATCGAGAGTGACTCGCTGAATTGCGGCTATAATTTGACATGTCCCGCGTTGTACATACGGCTTGTCCCCACGACTGCCCCGATGCTTGCTCCGTGCTGGTGACCATCGAAGGTGGCCGTGCCACTCGAGTCGGAGGCAATCCCGATCATCCGGTAACCCGCGGATTTCTCTGCGGCAAGGTCGCCAAGTATCTGGATCGCGTGTACTCCCCCGATCGTCTGCTGTACCCAATGAAGAGGATCGCGCCGAAGGGCTGCGGCGGACCGGAGGCTTTCGAGCGCGTTTCATGGGATGAGGCGCTAGCCGAGGTCGCGGGAAGGCTGAAGGCTGCGGCCGCAGAGTTCGGCTCCGAGTCGATTCTTCCGTTCTCTTACGGGGGAACGCTCGGGGTAGTCCATGGCAGCGGGATGGACCGGCGATTTTTCCACCGTTTGGGGGCTTCGCAGTTGGATCGAACCATCTGCTCGGAGGCTGGCGGGGTTGCGCTGACCAGCGTGAACGGGGCGAAATACGGCGTCCCGCCCGAGGATTACAAGCACGCGCGCTACATCATCGCCTGGGCCGCGAACATCCATGGCACCAATATCCATCTCTGGCCATTTGTGGAAGAAGCACGCCGCGATGGCGCAAAACTGGTGGTCATCGATCCGTTCCGCACGCGCACGGCGCGCTCCGCTGACTGGCACCTGGCAATCCGTCCGGGCACTGATGTTGCGCTGGCGCTGGGGCTGATCAACTACATCATCACAAATGATCTCTACGATGCGCCCTACGTCGCAGCCCACACGAGCGGCTTTGAGGAACTGCGTGCGCGTAGCGCCGAGTATGCGCCTCAACGAGTGGCTGAGATCACCGGCCTCGGGGCCGAAGAGATTGCACGTCTGGCTCGCGAATATGCCACCACGAGCCCTTCCGTGATCCGGCTGAATTACGGCGTGCAGCGGAGCGAAAACGGAGGCATGGCGGTACGCGCCATCACCATGCTGCCCGCGATCACCGGGGCGTGGAAGAAGCAGGGCGGCGGCCTTACGCTCTCCACCTCAGGCACCTTCGCAATCAACAAGGCGAAGCTGCAGCGTCCAGACTTAATGACTGCTGCGCTGGGGCGTCCCGCGCGCATCCTCAACATGAATCAACTCGGCAAGTTGCTGACGGATGCAGTGCTGGCTCCGCCCGTGAAAGCTCTGTTCGTCTACGCGTGCAATCCAGCGGCGGTCTGCCCCAACCGCAATCTCGTGGTCGAAGGCTTGAAGCGTCCCGATCTGTTTACCGTAGTGCACGAACAATTCTTAACTGACACAACCGATTACGCTGACATTGTTCTACCCGCGACAACCTTTCTGGAGCATAAGGATCTCGTTCCCTCCTACGGACATCTTCATCTGCAGCTTTCCAGCCAGGCGATCGAAGCGCTGGGCGAATCGTGTAGTAATGCCGAGCTGTTCCGTCGCTTGGCCGCACGCATGGGGATGGAGGATGAATGCCTGCGCGCCTCCGACGATCAGTTGATCGACGACGCGCTGGCGGTTGAGCAAACAAGCGCGGGCCACACTTTCATCGAGGGCATTACGCGCGAGGCGCTGGAGCGGGAACACTCAATCGCGCTGAATGTTCCGCGGAACAACGGCGCATATCTTCCCTTTGCCGACGGTTTTGCCACCCCCAGTGGAAAGGCTGAGTTGTACAGCGAGGCGCTGGCTGCAGCGGGCCTGGATCCGGTGGCGGCATTCAGCGCGCCCGCCGAATCGCGGCACAGCGAGCAGGCGCGCCAATTCCCGCTGGAGTTGCTCGCGCGCAAGCATGACAACTATCTCAACTCCACCTTCTGCAATCTGGGTGGCCATCAGAAGATGGAACGGCGCTTCGAGTTGCAGATGAATGCCGCGGACGCCGAGTTTCGGGGCATAACCGACGGCGACGCTCTTCGCGTGTACAACCTTCGGGGCGACCTGCGCTTGCTCGCACGCGTGGACAACAGTGTGCCTCCGGGCGTGGTTGCAGCCCATCTCGATTGGGCACGCACCTCGCCGGACAGCAAGAACATCAACGTTCTCACCAGCGACCGCCTGAGCGACATGGGCGGTGGCGCCACGTTTTACTCGGTTCTGGTGGAAGTTGAGAAGGCTTGAGCCGTGATTTACCAAGACAGGATAGCAGTGCGTTGGAGTATCCAAGCGGTTTATGGCGTTGAGAGCACCTGACCTGTATAATTAGGCCTTCCGCGCCCAAGATTTACGCATGAGGGTCTCGCCATTTTTCGCACTGATTACGTCTGCGCCGCGCCTCGCCTGAGCTGCCCCAAGAGGGGGTTGTTCCAATTCGCTAGCTTCTGCCTGGTCCTCATGCTGCTTGCCGGAACGGCCTTTGCCCAGCAGGGCATAATCGAGGACATACGCATTCACGGCAATCGCCGCATACCGGCCGAAACCATCCGAGCCCGAATGTTCACTCGTCCTGGCGATGTCTACGATCCGGCGGGCCTGGAACGCGACTTCAATTCACTTTGGAATACCGGATACTTTGACGACCTTCGCATCGAACGCGAAGCGAGTTCCAAGGGATGGATTCTTCATGTCTACGTGAAGGAGAAGCCAACGATTCGCGAAATCAAGTACATCGGACTCAACGCCGTAACGCAGAGTGATGTGCTCGATAAGTTCAAGGAACTCAAGGTGGGGCTGAGTCAGGAGAGCCAGTTTGATCCCACCCGCGTGAAGAAAGCGGAAGTGGTACTGAAGGAAATGCTTGCGGCCCACGGCCGCCAGTTCGCGACCATTACCACCGAAATCCGCCAGATCCCCCCGGCCGCCGTCGGCATCACCTTCAACGTGAAAGAAGGTCCCAAGGTGAAGGTTGGCAGGATTCGCTTCGAAGGCAACAAGAAGGTGCCCTCAAGCTATCTGCGTGACGCCATGCACAACTCCAAGCCGATCGGCATTCCGCACTCGATCTTCCTGGAGAACCTTTTTGCGCGCACCTTTGACGCCACCAAGCTGAGCGAGGACGCCGAACGCGTACGGTTCGCGTACCAGGACAAAGGATATTTCAAAGCCATCGTTGAAGATCCGAAGACGAAGATTCGCGACGTCAAACATGTTGCCTGGTATAACCCCGGCAAGTCACAGCACGGCAAAGCAGTCGACATTACCGTGCCAGTCGAAGAAGGTGACCGTTATCGCCTGAAGGAAATTACCTTCACCGGCAATAAGGCGCTTACCAACACGGCAGCCCTGCGCCGGCTCTTCAAGATAAAGGACGGCGAGTGGTTTAATCGCACGCTGATCAGCAAGGGCCTGGATGAGTTGCGCAAGGCTTATGGCTCGCTGGGCTACATCAATGAAACCAACATTCCTGATACGGAGATCGACGAAGAACATAAGACCATCACGCTAAAGATCGACGTTGATGAAGGCAAACAGTTCTACGTGCGTCGGATTGAGTTCTCCGGCAATACGACAACGCGCGACAAGGTGATTCGCCGCCAGCTCGCCCTGGAAGAAGGCAACGTTTACAACTCCCGCCTTTGGGAACTCAGCCTGCTGCGGCTGAACCAGTTGAACTATTTTGAGGCTCTGAAGCCGGAACAGGATTCGGAAGTTCACCAGGACGTTGCCGACAATACGGTCGATATCAATCTTAAGGTCAAGGAAAAGGGCAAGAACTCGATTGGCCTGAATGGCGGCGTAAGTGGACTGGCGGGAGCGTTTGTCGGCCTCAATTACGAGACCAACAACTTCCTGGGGTTGGGCGAAACACTTTCGCTTTCGGCTTCGGTCGGTACTTACCAGCGCAATGCCATGTTCGGATTCACCGAACCGTATTTCCTTGATAAGCCAATCCAGCTCGGATTCACGGTCTTTACGCGTAACTACAAGTATAACCAGGCCAAGCAGGCCAGCATCAACACCGGGACGAAGTCGACCCTGCCGCCCTCCTATCTGAACTCGCTGCAGAATTATTCGCAGCAGAGCACTGGCTTTACGGTTTCGACTGCCTACGCGCTGCCTCGCACCTTCAAGCGCTTCGGCTTGACTTATTCATTCGACACCTCGACCATCACCACATACACGACGGCCTCCCAGCAATATTTCCAGTATTTGGCGTTCCGCAACGTAGCCGGCCCGAACGCACTGCAGGGAATTGTTACCAGCAAGTTGGTTCCCAGCTTCAGCAGCAGTACCATCGACAATCCAATGCGTCCGCACACAGGCCGCAGCTACTTCGTGGGTATGGATATTGCAGGTCTCGGCGGCAACGTGGCTGACATTCGCCCCATCGCCGAATACAAGCGGTTCATTCCCATGAAGGGATTCCGGATGAAAAAGGAAGGCATGCAAACTCTGGGCTACCGTCTCCAGGGATCCTTCATCACCGGATGGCAAGGCAAGACGGCTCCTCCCTTCGAGCGCTTTTTCCAGGGCGGCGACACTGATCTACGTGGCTTCGATGTCCGCGCCATTTCTCCCACTGCCTTCATCGCGAATAAGGCGACTGTGGCTTTAACGAATCCGGACGGCAGTACGGTTCCGCTGAATCCGAACCTGCTGCCAAGCGCGAACACACCGAACCCCTACACGGTCACAATACCGATCACCCAACTGGTTTATCCCGGCGGAGATACCAGCTTGGGTGAGTAATGTCGAGTACCGCATCCCCATCGTCGGACCAGTAACGCTTGCTGTTTTCGACGACGCAGGCATGGACATGGCGGTGCGCCAGTCGCAATTGCGCCTAAGCTCCCAACAGTACAGCGCGTTGGACGATACCCCGTTCGGATGCCCAACTGTCAATCAGAGCTCTTTTGTGTGTCAGGGCGGGCAGTTCCTCAAGTTCAGCCAGGACGTAGTGCCGCTTCCCCACACCAACTACATCGTGCGCATGTCTACCGGCATGGAGTTACAGGTGATTCTGCCGGTGGTGAACGCCCCGTTCCGGCTCTACTACGCCTACAACCCGTTGCGGGTGGATACGGAGTCGCCGCAGCCGGCTTTTACGCGAAACATGTTCCCGGCAGGCGCGGCAGGAGACTACACCTACCAATCCGCCATTGCCGCCTATGCTCCTGGGTACCGAATTCGTGAGCCGAGAAAGACCCTACGCTTTACCGTGTCTACTACGTTCTAGTAAGTATGTCGATTCTTGGGAAAGAGGCCCAAACGCCACAATGCCGTTTGACGCTCTTTTTTTCACAACCTATAATCGGGAGCATCCGCCAGAAGAATTTTTCGATCAGGGCTGGAGCTGGATCATTTGGGCTCGCCCACCTGCTTAAAGTTTTCTGCGGAATCTCCGTGAGCTCCTAGAGAGTTGAGGCTAATTTCGATGAATCGCAACTTTGCACGTTTGATCCCAGCCGCGGCGCTGGCACTCATTCTCAGCGTTCCCGCCCTCGCCCAGCCTGCTGCTCCTGCGGCTGCCGCCCCAGCTCCTGTGGTCACCAAGGTCGGCATCATCAACATTCAGGCTGCCATTGTTAATTCCAACGAAGGTCAGCGCGACTTCGAGGCGCTGCAGCAAAAATTCGACCCTAAGCGCACCGAACTCGAAAACCTGAACAAGGAAGTTGACGAGTTGCAGAAGAAGTTCAACACCCAGGGCGACAAACTCAACGATGAAGCCCGTGGTGAGTTGCTCAAACAGATCGATGCCAAGAAGAAGGTACTGCAGCGCAATTACGAAGACGCCAACACAGACATCCAGGCGCAGCAGAACGAAATTGCCAACCGGATCGGCCAGAAGCTGGTTGAGGTTCTGGACAACTACGCCAAAAACAACAATTTCACTCTGGTTCTTGATGTCTCCGGTCAGTCCAGCCCGGTTTTGTGGGCCGCCAGTTCAGTGGACATCACCAAGGCCGTGGTCGAAGCCTACAACGTTAAGTCCGGCGTTGCGGCTCCAGCCAAGCCGGCAGTTGCTCCCAAATCAGGAGCTGCGCCCAAGCCAGGCATTAGTCCGGCTGCTGCTCCCAAGAAGTAGAGGTTAAGGTTGTGAGCTTAGGCCGCCCTCAGGAGGGCGGCCTTTTCCATGGCGTCTACAAGTTTTCGGGTCCCCTGTAGCGGCGCTCGTCCTCGCGTTTTGAAGCAAGGGCTGGACATGTGGAAAAGTTGTGCAGAAGTGCGGAGAATTTGAATATGAACATCTGACGACAAAGTCGGGAGCGTGGCAAGAGCTCCCAAAAATCGCCCTAAGTAACTTTATTTGTTAGAGTTATAAGAACTTTAAAAATATTCTTGACGCCGGTCAAAAGACGTTTTCACCAGTCGCGCAATTCGAGGTTTTGCACACATCCATATTTGTAAATACGTCATCTGGCAGTCCCGGGTACGGTGAAAACAGACGAGCGATTCCTTGTTCCCGCTTCTAAGTGCAATGGATGCGGCCTTACTCCGGAATCAGCTCTCGTCGCCGGAAACGCGCAAAACGGCAAGGAAAGCCTCCTGCGGAATGTCCACTTTGCCGATTCGCTTCATGCGGCGTTTGCCTTCTTTTTGCTTTTCCAGCAGCTTACGTTTGCGTGAGATGTCACCGCCATAGCACTTTGCGATCACGTTCTTGCGCAAGGCAGCAACGCTTTCGCGCGCCACGATTTTGGCTCCGATTGCGGCCTGAATTGCGACTTCGAACTGCTGCCGCGGAATGAGTTTGCGCATCTTGGAGACCAGCGCCTTGCCATACTCGTAGGCGTAGTCGCGATGCACGATAGTGGAGAGCGCATCGACCGGCTCGCCGGCAACCAGAATGTCAAGCTTCACCATCGGCGACTCCCACCATCCGGAGAGGTGATAATCCAGCGAAGCATAACCACGCGAAACCGTCTTGAGTCGATCATAGAAATCGAGAACGATCTCGTTGAGTGGAAGTTCGTAGGTGATCATTACGCGGCTGGAGCCGACGTACTCGAAGTTCTTCTGCTTGCCGCGCTTTTCTTCTACAAGCTTCAGAATTCCACCGACGTATTCTTCGGCGGTGAGGATGGTTGCTGTAATGATCGGCTCTTGGATCTTGTCGATCAGTGTGGGGTCGGGCCAGCGCGATGGGTTGTCGACTTCGACGGTGTCACCACTGGTGAGCGTGACGAGGTAGCGTACGCTGGGCGCTGTGATGATGAGGTCGAGATTGTACTCACGTTCCAGTCGCTCCTGAATGATCTCCATGTGAAGCAGACCAAGGAAGCCGCAACGGAAGCCAAAGCCGAGTGCGGTGGAGCTCTCCGGCTCGAAGAAAAAAGATGCATCATTGAGCCGCAGTTTTTCGAGCGCATCACGCAGCAATCCGTGTTCGTGCGAATCCACTGTGTACAGGCCCGCGAAGACCATGGGTTTGATGTCTTCAAAGCCGGGCATCGCCTCGATGGCAGGCTTGTCTGCGTCGGTGATGGTGTCGCCAATCTTTACATCGCCCACGGTCTTCATGGTGGCGAAAAAGAATCCAACCTCGCCGGAGGTGAGTTCGCCGATCTCCTGTGCCTTCGGTGTAAGCACTCCCATGGAATCGACAAGGAAGGTTGTGCCCTTGGCCATCAGCTTGATCTTTTGGCCCTTGTATAGGCGACCGTTGACGACGCGGGTAAGCACGCCTACACCGCGATAGCTGTCAAACCAGGAATCGAAGATGAGGGCTTGCAGCGGCGCGTCGATGGTGCCCCTGGGCGGTGGGACGCGATGCACGATCTGCTCAAGCACTTCGATGACTCCCTCGCCGGTTTTGGCGCTAATGGAGAGCGCGCCGGAGGCGTCGAGACCAACGGCGCTTTCGATCATTTCTTTTGTGCGTTCAACGTCAGAGCTGGGAAGATCAATTTTGTTGATGACCGGAATGATCTCAAGGCCATGGTTGATGGCGATGTAGCTGTTGGCCAGGGTCTGCGCTTCTACGCCCTGCGTGGCATCGACGACCAGCAGCGCGCCTTCGCATGAAGCGAGCGATCGGGAGACTTCGTAGGAGAAGTCAACGTGGCCGGGAGTGTCGATGAGATTGAGCTGATAGGTCTGGCCATCCTTGGCCTGATACATCATGCGGACGGCGTGGGCCTTGATGGTGATGCCACGCTCGCGTTCGAGTTCCATGGCGTCGAGCACCTGCTCCTGACCCGCCATTTCACGGGCGCTGAGCGAGCCGGTGATCTCCAGCATGCGGTCGGAGAGCGTGGTCTTGCCGTGGTCGATGTGCGCGATGATCGCGAAATTCCGAATCGAGGTGCGGTCCATGCTTTGCTTTCGAGGTCCAAACGCCCGCACGACTTGTGAGGCTGCGCTGAAGTTATTGGTCTATTTTACCATTTGCACTGGGGAAGGCGTTTGAAGCGCGAAAACATTGGCCTGGCGCGAAGCCGGACAATTTTGGAGCCGAACCGGGAGTGACTTAGACGACGACAACGATTGACCAAATGGTGGATGGTTGCAGGAGGGGGAGTACTTGAATGGTGAATCTTTGCAAGAATACAAAACGTTTGACTGATCTGCCAATAAAAGCAATGGGCGCATATACTGCAAAGTACATGGATAGCAATGAGGCGAGCCGCGGAAGTTCGAAGCCGTGACTCGATGCCTGCAACGATGGTGGGGTTCTTGCCCGCCACAATATTTGCAATCCGAATTTGCAATCCGATTTTTATTTCGCAAATTGAGTTCGCAACCCATGGGGGTCATTTGGATTCGAACTCTGGAAAGGAGACCGCTTTGCGAAAATATTTTGTCGCCGTGTGCGCGTTGCTGGTGTTGAGCGCCGCGGGGATGGCACAGCTTCCGACGTCGGGGAATGTCTACTTTGGGTACTCGTACTTTCACGGCAACACGGGGGTAAGCAATACGGGGAGTCTGAACGGATGGGAAGCGACGCTGGAGGGAAGGACGTTTCCGCATGTCGGGGTTGTTGCCGACGTGGGCGGCGAATACGGTAAACTGGGGTATCCGGTGCTGGGCGAGAATGTAACGACGCACATTGTGAGCATTCTGTTCGGGCCGCGATTCTCGGTTCCGGTGGGCAAGTTCCGGCCCTTTGCGCAATTCCTGCTTGGAGCCGCACATCTGAGCGAATCGGCAAGTGACTTCTCGAACGGCGAGACGTGTTATACGGACGCGATTGGCGCCGGCGTCGATTACAACCTGGTCCCGCGGGTGAACTGGCGGGTGCAGGTGGAGTCGTTTCATACGCGCTTCCATGGCACCGGAGAGGACAATGCACGGATTTCGACGGGGCTGGCGGTGAAGTTCTAAAAGCAGCGCGGCGGAACTCAGTCCGCCGCGCTGGGTAAGATTCATCTGGGAACCATATGGGCAATGGGAGTCAGGCGTGTTGCGCAGCGGCTTCCTGGCGCTGCGCGTCCTGCTGCTGGCGTCCGAAGTTGTACTTGTCACGGACTAGAAGTATGGCGATGGTGGCCCCAATGGCTGGTGAAGCGAGCAAGAGCATGCTGGTCTGATAGGTGAAATGCAGAGAGAGCAGGATGCCCATCAACACGGGGCCTGCGATGGAACCCAAACGACCCAACCCAAAGGTCAATCCAACTCCTGTGGAACGCATCGGAGGCGGATAATAGCTTCCAATGTAGCCTCCGGCGACGCCTTGTCCGCCGCTGAAACCAAATCCAGACATGCCGACCAGGAGCGAGAGCAAAGCAAAATTGTGGGTGTACGGCACCAGGGCGACGCAGGCGAATGCCAGCAGATAGGCGACCACGAGCGTAGGCCTGCCGCCGAAGCGGTCGGCAATGGTGCCGAAGACGACGACGCCGACCAGCGAAACGATCTGCAGCGTGAGCAGGAAAAACAGCCCCGAGAAGAGCGAGTATCCGGCGTTCATCATCAGCTTGGGTAGCCATACGGTGAAGCCGTAGATGACCATCATATTGAGGAAGAACATGATCCAGAGCATCACGCTGCTGAAGGCACGCCCATCCTGAAAGACGGCGGCCAGCGGCACCTTGCCGCTGCCTTTGGTGACCTCCAGGGTCACATTGTCGGGCAACGGATCAGCCGGTCTTGCTTTGCGCATGAAAAGTCGCAGTTGTTGAAGGCGGTTGCTCTTCAGGAGGTGGTTCGGGGATTCCGGAAGGAGCTTCGCATAAAGCGGCAAAACAAGTATGGGGATGGCTCCGACGAAGAAGACCGAGCGCCAGCCAAAGTGAGGGAACAGCCACATGGCAAAGAGCGCGGCGGCGATACCGCCGACCTGCATGCCGCCGGTAATCCCACCACCCATAAAGGTTCGATTGCGCGAAGGAGCATATTCGCTGGCAATGGCAATCGCGTTGGGCATTGATCCGCCGATTCCCAATCCCATCACGAAGCGGCAAATCCCGAAGGTGAGAGGACTGTTGGTGAAGCCCGTAAGCCCCATGCAGACGCTGAACAGAGCCGCGCAGAGGATTACCGTTTTCTTCCTGCCAATCTTGTCTGCCAGGGCACCGAAGACGAGCGCACCAATGGCGGCGCCCATCAAGGCATATCCAGCGATGGCGCCGGTCTGCGCCGGCCCCATGTGAAAGGCTTTCATGAGCAACGGAACCGCCGCGCCGTAAATTACCAGATCATAGCCGTCAAAGGCGAAAATGCCCAAGCCGAGAATAAACACGCCGAAGTGAAAGATGTTGAACTTGGCCGCCGCGAGCCACTTGTTGACGTTGATCGAATTAGCTGACTGAGTTGTTACGGTTCCTGTTGGCAATTTGAGCCCCTTTTCTAGGCGACAGCGTTGTCCTGACTTGCCGCTCGGATGTACTTGCCTATTGAGTGCTAGAGCGGTCCCACCGAAGGCGTCCCCGGCGAGAGCAAAAGAAGAATCGATCGCTGGCCGAATGCATTGAGGCCACGCGGAGACTCGGACAGCGCTGGGGTCCTTCACTTCGTTCAGGATGACACTCTCAAAAATACACGCCTCTTAAGCTCGCGCATACCAAGCAGGCGCGTCAACCTTGGAACTTTACCGGCGGATCAGGCGTGCTGTGCTGCTGCCTCCCGTCGTTGTGCGTCCTGCTGCTGGCGTCCGAAGTTGTACTTGTCCCTAACTAACAGAATGCAGATTGCGGCTACGATACCGGGCGCGCCGAGCATGAGCATATTCGTCTGATATGTGAAATGAAGTGAGAGCAGGACGCCCATCAAGACCGGGCCCACGATGGCTCCCAAACGGCCGATGGCAAATGCCAATCCAACTCCCGTGGAACGAATGGCGGGCGGATAGAAGCTTCCGACGTAGCCGTTGGTGATGCCTTGTCCGCCGTTGAAGCCGAAGCCGGACATGCCGACCAAGAGCGCGAGCAAGGCAAAATTGTGGGTGTATGGCACCAGAGTGATGCAGACGAATGCGAGCAGGAAGGCGATGACCAGTGCGGGTTTGGCGCCGATACGGTCGGCAATCATGGCGAAGAGTCCCACACCAAAGAGCGAAACAACCTGGAGGGTCAGCAGAAGGAACAGGCCCGAGCCGAGCGAATATCCGGCATTCATCATCAGTTTGGGCAGCCAGACACTGAAGCCGTAGATGACGATCATGTTCATGAAAAACATGATCCAGAGCATGACGCTGCTGAAGGCCCGGCCATCCTGAAAAACGGCGGCGAGCGGTACCTTGCCGCTACCTTTGGTGACCTCCAGGGTCACGTTGACGGGCAAGGCATCGGCGGGCCGCGCCTTGCACATGAAGGCGCGCATCTCTTCCAGGCGGTTGCGCTTCATCAGGTGCTCGGGGGATTCGGGAAGAAACTTGGCATAGAGCGGCAGAAGGATGATCGGGATCGCTCCGACGAAGTAGACCGAGCGCCAGCCGAATTGAGCGAAGAGCCACATGGCACAAAGGGCGGCAATGATACCGCCCACCATCATGCCGCCGGTAATGCCGCCGCCCATGAATGTCCGGTTGCGCGATGGAGAATACTCGCTGGCGATGGCAATGGCGTTGGGCATTGATCCGCCGACTGCCAACCCCAGAAAGAAGCGACAAAGGCCGAAGGCGAGAGGACCGTTAGCGAGTCCGGTGAGCAACGAGACGACGCTGAATACGGCGGCGCAAAGAATGATGGTTTGCTTTCTGCCAATCTTATCGGCCAGAGCGCCGAATAAGAGCGAACCCAGGGCGGTGCCTACAAAGGTGTAGCCGGCGATGGCCCCGGTCTGCGCCGGACCCATGTGAAATGCCTTCATGAGCAATGGAATTGTTGCTCCGTAGATGAACAGGTGGTAACCGTCGAAGGTGAAAATGCCCAAGCCCAGAAGAAATACGCGGAGGTGAAACGGGTTGAATCTGGCGCCAGCGAGCCACTTGTTGACGTTTACAGAAGTAACTGACGGAATAGTGCCGGTTGCCATTTGGTGCCTCTTTTCGCTTACGTTATCTTGGCGCCGCTCGAAAGCCTACGGTGGACTGCTAAGAAAGATCTACGTCTTTGGAGCCATGAGGGCATTGGGTGGAAACAGTTCGCCGCGTCTCTCAATGATGGGGCGCACTCTATCGAAATCCCAGGCGGCAATCGTCTTTTCCAGCTGGTTCATTCCCCTCCCTCTGTCGAGGTCAATAAGATACGGGCTCGCTTCATCGGCCCGGCTTATGAACGGGGCGAAATGAATTTGTTGTCGCTGGCGAAGTGCGCAGATTGTAGCCCGCTCGGAGCGCAGGGTCAATACCTGAAAGGTCTCCGTGAAGGCACACGTTGTCTGACAGCATCCTCAGGGCCGAGCTAGCGCAATTGCACTCCGAAGAGGCTGTAGAGGAGGATGGCGAGGACGGCGAGGGTGAAGACGACGTAGAGGTAGTCGTGCTCGCGGGCGAACCCGATAGCGGAGAAGACGACGCGGGCGACGGGAGTGGCGATCAGCAAGAGAAGGCCAAATTGGATGATGGCCTGGGCGCTGAGTTGCGCGACTCCATGGGCGATGCCGGTGAGGCTGCGCAGAGATGAGAGGTTTCCAAGAAAGGTGCGATAGGCGACGGTGTCGTGGCCGTGGTGGACGAGATAGAGGATGCCCCCGAGGAGGACGACGCTAGCCGAGAGCAGGACTCCGACGCGGAGCAAGGTTCCGATGACGATTTCGAGGGACTGATCGTTCGGGGGTGGGCGGCTGCGGGTTGTGCGGCGATGAATTCATATGCGCCCCGTGAAGCCGTTGAAGATCATTTCGAATCCGAGGACTAAGATGACGGCGCCGAAGACGTAGCGCAGGACCTTGGTGCGGGCTTTGGGGAGGACGCGGGCTCCGAGCATGGAGCCGGCAAGGGCACCGAGGACGACCGGCATGGCAAGACCAGGATCGATGTAGCCGCGAGCGAGATAGATTCCGGCGCTGGCTGCGGCTGTGACACCAATCATGAAATTACTGGTGGTGGTGGAGACTTTGAAGGGAATGCGCATGGCCTGATCCATGGCAAGAACTTTTACGGCTCCAGAGCCGATGCCGAGCAGGCCGGAGAGGGTTCCGGCGCTGAACATGAGGCCGAAGCCAAGAGGGATGCGGTGGACGGTGTAGCGCTGCAGTCCTCCGCCGGAGGGGTAGGAGCTATCGAGGCGCAGGAAACGGGAGAGAGCATCCTGCGATTCATTGACCGGAGGAACAGGCTGGGGGTGGATGGAGAGATAGGCGGAGTAAATGAGGACGAGGCCGAAGACGATGGCGATGGTTGCGGTGGAGACGTGGGCGGCGATGAGAGCTCCGGCGATGGCCCCGAGGGTGGTTGCGATTTCGAGGAACATTCCGATGCGCAGGTTGCTGTAGCCCTCGCGGACGTAGGCGGCAGCGGCGCCGGAGGAGGTTGCGATGACGGAGACGAGCGAGGCTCCGATGGCATAGCGCATGTCGACATGAAAGACGAGGGCGAGCAGCGGGACGATGACGACCCCGCCGCCAAGTCCGGTGAGCGCGCCGAGGAATCCGGCGAGAAAGGAGCCAAACAAAACCAGCGCGGTGAAGAGCAAAACCGACATGACGAATTAGTAGATTCTGAAATCAGAGGCAGAGCAAGGGGAATATTGTGCGGGCTCTCTCTGGCGTGGCAGCCCATCGCCCCTCATCTACATCCCACTTTATGCATTGGAGCCCCTAACTCTTCACGATTTCCTGTGTAACCGAATGGCCTCCCGTCGCTCCATTTGGGAGAGGAGGAAGCTATTTAGAGAAATGGCTTGTACTTTTTCCAAATCTGCTCCGGAGTTTCGAACCACTCGGGGCCGGTTTGCGGCTTGAATTTTCCGTAGAAGAGCTTTTCTCCGCGGCTCATCCACCATCCAGCTTTCTTTTTCTTGGTCGCCAGCGTGGTGGCGAGGCGGTGAAAGGGCGTGCGCGGCTTGGTCCACGGGCACGAGGCAAGGCAGACGCCGCAATCGGTGCCTGTCTCATTCCAGACCTTGAAGCAGGCTTGCCCGTTGATTGCCCACTTCTCTACGCCTCTGACATCTTTCTTCTTGTTGCTGTGGGAGATGGCACCGCTGGGGCAGGTTTCGGCGCATATCTTGCAGTCGAGGCAAAACTCGTTGGCACCGATGTCGACTGGGTGATCATAGGTCAGCGGGAGATCGGTGGTGATGGTGGTGAGCTTCAGGCTGCTGCCGAGTTCCTTGGTTAGCATGAGGCCGTGGCGGCCCAGCTCTCCCATGCCCGCTTCGATGGCGATAGGGATGCAGAGGACCTGGTAGTTGCTGATGATGTGGGCGCGCGCCGGATAACCCAAGGAACGAATATAAGAGGCAAGGGTGGTGGAGATCATTGCCAGTTGGGTATAGACGCGCATGATCTCGGTGGCCATGGAGAGCACCGGGCCGGTTTTGAGCATCGCGGGATTGATGGCTACGGCGATGCTGATAGCGCTCTTGTGGTTCAAGGTGATGGGCGCGCCATAAGGCCGGGCGGGGTCGTGCCAGGTCTTGCCGATGTTGGTGTAGATGAATGCGGGGTTGAGCGGGCCGGTGCGGACCAGATCAGCCCCGAGCATGCGAGCAAAGCCCTTGATCTTTTCGGTCGCGCGTTCGGGCGAAAGTTCCATGCGGTTGGGCGAAACGGGGCCATCCACATTGGGCTCCTGGCCACGCTGGGCAACATTGCCGATCTGCTGGAGAAAGAAAAAGAAATCGAGCGGATTGCCGACCATCTTTTTGGAGAGCTCGCGGGTCTCGGCATCTTTGGCTTCCCATTCGGGATGCCGGGCATAGAAGTCGCGGTAATCTTCTGAGCCGGGCTCCAGTGTATTGCGCGCCTGGACATTGTCTCGCTCGTCAAAGCGCTCCAGCTCGCCGACTACCTTGTAGCGCGGTTTGGCCAACATGACGAACCTCCATTCCGTGAAGGTCCAGTTTAGTCCAGAAGAACTGGCCCGCTCAAGCCGAAAGCGGGGGTGAATAGGGCAGCCGCCATCGAGTCTCGATGGTTAAGGTACAGTGACTAACGCTTTCCTTGATGCGCAGCGAGTGCTGCCTCGCCAGCCGTAACGGGAGATATGTGAGGCTGATGTGAGGTGAGCACGAGATTGCGGCGAGTGGGAAAGAGTCGCACGTCGAAGCGATAGGAGAAGGCTCCCCAGAGACCGCGCGGCATTTTCAGCATGATCACCACTGCCAATGCGCCGAGGATAATGAGATACCAGCTCCCCAGGTCGGAGAGATATTGCCGGAGCACAAAGAAGAGAACCGTGCCGATGATCGGACCTTCGAGAGTACCGATGCCTCCAATGATGACGATGAAGATAATGTTGCTGGTCCAGTTGATATCGAAGGCCGATGCGGGCGAGATACGAAGTTTGGTGAGGTAGATCAATGCGCCGATGAGCGCGGTACCGGCGCCGCTGGCGACAAATACGCCAAGCTTAAGTCCGAAGCTGTTGATCCCACTGCTTTTCGCGGCGGTCTCGTCATCACGAGCCGACTTGAGCGCCAGACCGTATTTGCTGCACAGCAGGAGGTAGGAAAGTCCGACCGTGAGAATGGCAAAGAGCAGCGCCAAGAGGAAGAGGACGGCATCGCGCGACATGAATGGAAGATCGAGACGACGCACAATATCAACGTCGAGGCTTGTGCCCGAGCCAGCACCGAGGGAAGTCATCTCAGCGAAGCCGAGGCGCGCGACTTCCGCGAGAACCCAGGTGGCGATGGCGAGATAGGCGCCGTGAAGCCGCAACACCACTGCCGCGCCGGGTATCGCGATGATGAATCCGACAATACCCGCGGCGGCGAGCGCGAGCAACGGGTGCCAGCCCATGTTCAGCGTGCAAAAGAACATTACATATCCGCCCAGGCCGATAAAGCCTTGCGAGCCGAGCGAGATTACGCCGGCGTATCCGGCAAGAAGGTTCCACAGTTCGGCGATTGCCAGGTAGTAGAAGAACTCCACCAGCATGCTGAGTTCGCCGCGGCCGGCCCAGGCAGGCGCGCTCAGCAGAACCACAATCGCCACGCAAAACACCACTGCAGCCGTGCGCGAGGTTCGCGTGCTGCGCTCAACCGTAACATTCATGGATGGATTATTCACTTCAGTCCAACCGCCGTGGGAAGAGTCCCTGCGGCCGCATCAGCAGCACTATAAGAAAGACAAGGTGACCGGCCTGAACCTGCCACGCCGGAGAGATTCGCGATCCGAGCGATTGCGAAACCGCCAGAATCATGCCGCCCAGCAGGGTTCCCCACAGCGAACCGAGGCCTCCGATAATCACCGCCTCGAAGGCGTAGAGCAGACAGTCCGGGCCCGAGGTGGGATAGAAGGTGGCACGAATCCCGGTAAATACGCCGGCGATGGCCACCGTCGCCATCACCACTCCGGTGGCAATGCTGAACAGGTGGCGGGTATTGACACCCATCAATCCAGCCGCCGAAGCATCGTCAGAGGTGGCCCGGAAGGCAATCCCCATGCGGGTGTGAAACAGCATCCATTGCAGCCCGCCGATGGTGGCAAGGCAGACCGCCAGCATGGTGAGCGGAAAGGTGCCGACGATGATTCCGCCCGGCAGCGTCATCGCCGAGATCTCAATGTTGCCGCCATGCAGCTTGCGCGAGTCGGCCGAGACTGCCTGCAGCAGGCCGTTCTGGATAATGACCGACAGGCCGAAGGTCACCAGCACCGGTCGCAGAATGTCCTGCCCGAGCACCGGGTTGAGCACAAAGCGCTGCAACACATAGCCCAGGATGAACATCAGCGGCACCACCACGATCAGGGCCGCAAAGGGTGAGCCGATTGCCAGATACTTCTGAAAGGCGAGAACGAAGAAGGCCGCCAGAATGATGAAATCGCCATGCGCGATGTTGACCAGCCGCATGATGCCAAAGACCAGCGAGAGCCCGGCGGCATACAGACCGTAGAGTCCTCCCAGAAGAATCCCTTGGATCACGGCATCCAGAATAGTGTTCAGCACGGGTGTTTACACTCCAAAGTATGCTTTCGAAACCTGCTCTCGGGTCAGTTCGCCGGTCGAGCCCTGCAGCGAGACTCGCCCTTCCAGGAAGCAATACGCGCGCTGGGCAAACTTCATCGCCTGCTGCACGTTCTGCTCCACAATGATCAGACTCAGGCCGCGGTCGCGCACCGTCGCCAGGGTCTCGTAAATTTCCGCGATGATGATCGGCGCCAGCCCCAGCGAAAGTTCGTCGCACAGCAACAGCCGCGGATTGGCCATCAATCCGCGGCCGATCGCTGCCATCTGCTGCTCGCCGCCGCTCATCTGGGTGGCCGGCTGTTTGCGCCGCTCCTTGAGCTTGGGAAACAGCTCGTACACCTTGTCCAGCGTCCAGTGTCCGCGCTTGCCGCCGTAGGCTCCCATCAGCAGGTTTTCCTCGACCGTAAGACTGCTGAACAGACGCCGCCCCTCCGGAACCAGGGTGATGCCGCGATCCACCATCTCACAGGAGCGGGCACCGCCCACCGCAGCGCCGTCATAGCGAAGGCTTTCCTTGGCCACCGCAACATTGCCCGCAATGACATTCAGGAAGGTCGATTTCCCTGCGCCATTGGCGCCCAGAATGGCGACCGTCTCACCTTCGTCGATGCGAAAATCAATCCCAAACAGCGCCTGAAAATCGCCGTAGCTCGCCGACAGACCGCTGGTTTCCAGTAAAGTCATACTCCTTCTATCCCGATCCCTTCCAATCCGAGATAGATCCGCTTCACTTCGTTGCTGGCCATCACTGGCCGCGGCTCGCCGTCGAGGATCATCGCTCCAAAGTGGATGACGATTAGCCTGCTGACAACCGCCAGCAGTGCGTCCACAATGTGCTCAATCCAGAAGATCGTGGTGCCGGAAGCATGCACAGCGAAGATCATCTCGACCAATTCGGTGGTTTCTTTTTCCGTGAGACCACCTGCGATCTCGTCAAGCAAGAGCAGGCGGGGCGAAGAGGAAAGCGCGCGCGCCACCTCCAGGCGTTTGCGTTCCAGCAAGGTCAGGCTGCCGGCCAGTCGGTTGGCTTTCTCCACCAGGCCGGTGCGTTCGAGGACTTCCGCGCAGTGCTTGTAACTGTGGCTTTCAGAGATTCCCTTGCCAAAGGCGGCAGACGCCACGCAGTTCTCGAAGACGGTCATCATTGAGAACGGACGAGGAATCTGATAGGTGCGAGCGATGCCGTGATGGCAGCGCTGCTGTGGACTGGAGTGGGTGATACGTTTTCCGTCATAGTGCAGCTCTCCGCTATCAGGCCGCAGATTGCCGCCAATCAGGTTAAACAGGCTGCTCTTGCCGGCCCCATTGGGGCCGATGATGCCTACGGCCTCGCCCTCCTCGAGCGAGAGGCAGACATCATCGGCCACCTTGATGGCACCGAAGCTCTTACTGACGTTCTCTAACTTCAACAGTTCCA
>CAWCZZ010000016.1:0-16179 GCA_963800195.1 uncultured Acidobacteriota bacterium | reverse complement strand
CAATAACCTGGGAAGTCTCTACCCTTTGCTCCCGTCTTAGAGCTTTACCGCATACACCAGAGGGGAAACCGCTCTAGAATACCGTCATGCCGCTCTTCGAGATCGCCGGCCAGGGCGCCAAACAGTTCGTGGAACTGGGCACGGCGTTTGTACTCTCCGCCGCCATCGGACTTGAACGTGAACTCCGCCATAAGAGTGCAGGACTCCGCACCTACACCATCGTCGGCATGACCGCGGCACTTTTTCTGCTGATCTCGAAATACGGCTTCATGAACGTTCTTGCCGACGGACGGGTTGTTCTCGACCCCTCACGCGTCGCCGCCCAGATTGTCTCTGGCATCGGCTTCATCGGCGCCGGTCTCATCTTTGTCCGCGTGGACAAGGTACAAGGACTTACCACCGCAGCCACCGTCTGGCTCGTCACCGGAGTCGGCATGGCCTGTGGAGCGGGCCTGCTGCTGCTCGCACTCTTTGTTACCTGCGCTTACTTTATTGTGGCATTCGTCTTTCCCTTGCTCTTGCGCCGCATTCCCGGTACCCACATTGCCGGCGAACAGTCCAAGGACACCGAGCGCGACGACTGACCGACCGCCTGCCCGGCCGCCCGTGTCGCCCATCCAATCCCTCCCTTGGATTCAGCAAGTCCCCGGGTGGCCCATTCAAGCCCTCCTTTGGCTTGAGTGGGTCCGTTGATTCCGATCGGGGCGCCGACCAAATCCCATCCGTCACCTCCCCGCCGGACACACGCAGCCCGCAAACGCCTTGGCCGTGTAATTCTCCAGCGAGCAGACGTACAGCGGCCAGAACGGCTTAAGCTCCGCCGTCTGGTCGCCCACGTAATAATCGCGAATATACTCCCGGCTCGCCTCCGTCTTTGCCTCCCGATCGCCTTCGAATTGCCCAATCAACTTCCTCACCGCCGACGGATCGAATCGCGCTTGATGGTAACTCTGCGCATAGTCGTACTCTCTCGACCACGTCGTACCCACGCCGCTCTGGTTAGAAGCCGCAATCACCTCGTAATCCGCAGCATCGCGGAAGCCTCGCCCACCCGCGCAACTGTGAATGAAGGGTTGTTCCCATTCACCGGCGAGATCGACGCAATCATCTTGATCGCCACTCCGCTGGAGTTTTTCGCCCCTCCACTCGACGCCACGCTGTTCCCGGACCTGCTCTGCACGCCGCCCTCCAGCAGCCGCATTTCATCCATGTGCGTATGTCCAAAAATTGCCAGACGGATAATGTCGCCATAGTCAATCAGCATATCGGCCAGCTTTTCCGAAGATAGAAACATCGCAGGAGCCGCGCCTCCGCACACATCCGTAAACCTCGCTACCGTCGCGTACGGATCGACTCCCGGCGGAATGTGCCCCATCACCCAAACCTTTTCTCTCCGCCGCCGCGCCTCCGCCAGCTCTTTCTCCAGCCACGCCATCTCCTCACTGCCCGCCGCCGGGTCGGCCTTTCCCCCGCACGTGCTGTACCTTGGAGACAGGAAAACATCATCGATCACGATCAGCCGCGTCTTGCGCAGCGGCGCTCCCAGCATCACGCTGTAGTAGCCGCCCCTGGCGAACTCCTTCATCAACTCTGCCTCTGGCCTGCAATTGGCCTGCCGATAACGCCGGCGCCAGCCCCTCCGCCACTATCCCCGCTGTCCCGGCCAGAAACTTACTTCCCGCATCCAGCCGATAGTCGCCGCACGCGCTGTCGTTATTGCCCAGCGCCGCATAAACAGCCATCCCCGGAAAGCGCCCGCTCAGCTCTCCATCACAAAGCTCACAGTCTTCAGCACAAAAGCCTCGTACTCCCCTGCCTTCGCCTCCGGAAGCAACGTCGCGTACCTGCATGAAAAGTTGTGAGCCATCAGGTCGCCGCTCACCATCATGAATTTCGCATCCTTCTGCCGCTGCCACATCGCCTCCAGGCTTGAGTGCAGCAGTACGTATGGCGTATCCACCCCGCGCGCCTGGCAGCTCTGCTGCAGCTTCGCAAAGGCCTCCGCCTGATCACCAGAATCCGCCGCCGAGAGGAGGGAACTCCACTTGCTCACCGGAGCCGGCGCGAGTTGCCGCACCTTGCAAGGATCGTGAAAAGGATCAAAATGTATATCGCTAACCAGCAGCGCTGGAAACGTAACCTCCCGCACAGCCCGCTGCTGCGCCTGCCCCGCCACCGAAAATGACGCCAGAATCAGCAGCCAAATCCAAAAAGTGACCTGCATCCCGGCTAGCTTGCGATTGATTATCAACGGTGCGCCTCTCGTTCGGCAAATTGCGTAGCGGACCGATTTCCAGAGCGCCGAAACCCAGGAAAAATCCCGTGTAGAAGCTGCGACGGTTATCGGCACCGACCGGAACACATGCCTTTGGCCTATTCGCGCACCTGAACCGTGCAGTACCATGGGGTGCTCGACGCCACAACCCGTGTCGCTCACGCAACTGCGCTTGCCGCGCAACCGTCGCAAAGGATGAAGACGGCAAAGGAGCAAAATGCTAGACAACGAAAAAAGTGGGGCAGGCAGCGAAGAAAGAAGAGAAGCAATTCAGGCAAGAACTGAAACTGGCCGACAGGCTTGCAATTGAACGGACAGTTCTGGCAGCCGACCGAACCATGCTGGCCGGGGTGCGCACATCCATGTCATTTATCGGCTTTGGATTCACGATATTCAATGTCCTGAAGTACGTGCAAGAGCATACTCCAATAAAACTCATGCGGCCTCAGACGCCAAGGAACATCGGGACCTTCATGGTAGTGGCGGGAACCGTCCCCTTATTGGCCATGATCATCCAGTATTTCCGAACATTGAAACGGATGGGCAGGAAAGAGAGTGTCGTCAGCAATCCTAATTTCCAGATGGCCCTCGCAATTCTTTTGCTTGGGATCATTCTCCTGGTCACTCTCATTGGCAATATTCTTCTGCTGTGAAACAACGGTAAGCGGCCGATCACCTGCCCGCCGCTTCCGCGAATACTGCTGGCACATCTCGATTGAAATATCGCTGTCACAGTCAATTTCCGGATTGTCTCCTGAATCGCAGCCAATCCGAAAATTGATCCACTACCGCAAATCGCCCAGCGCTTCGTTCCCACCATCTCTGGCTGCTATACTTTATTCTTTCCACGGGACATTCAATGGAGCGAATTTCACACCCCTGACGCTACCCTCACGCCTGAAGTGCTGGAGAAGTTACCAATCGACAGCGTTGCTATCCAGAAAATTCTCCCCCACCGCTATCCCTTTCTGCTCATCGACCGGGTCATCGAACTCGAGCGCAAAAAGCACATCGTTGCCATCAAGAATGTAACCGCCAACGAAGAGTTCTTTCGCGGACACTTCCCCGGCAACCCCATCATGCCCGGCGTGCTCATGGTTGAGGCTATCGCCCAGGCCGGCGCCACCCTGCTCATGACCGAGATTCCCAACCGCGCCGACATGCTCACGGTCTTCACCGGCATCGAGCGCGCCAAATTCCGCCGCCAGGTCACGCCCGGCGACCAGTTGCGCATCGACCGTAAATGTCATCAACTGGCGCTCGCTGGCCGTCAAGATGGAAGGCACCATCACCGTCGACGGCAAAAAAGTCTGCGAAGCCACGGTAACCTGCCAGCTCGTGGACTTGAAGAAAGCAGCGGCCTCGCCAGCCCCTGAGGCGGCAGCCGAGTAGCATGGCCATTCATCCCACCGCCGTAGTGGACGCCGGCGTACGCATACCGGACTCCTGCACCATCGGCCCTTTCTGCCTCGTCGGCCCCGGCGTCGAGATGGGCGAGCACTGCGAGCTCCTCTCTCACGTCTCACTCACCGGACCCACCAGCCTGGGCAGCCACAATCGCATCTTCCCCTTCGCCGTCGTCGGCATGGGGCCGCAGGATCTCTCCTTCAAAGACGAGCCCACCCGTCTGGAGATCGGCGACCACAACCAGATCCGCGAGTACGTCACCATCCATCGCGGAACCGTCAAAGGCGGCGGCCTCACCAAGATCGGCTCGCACTGCCTCATCATGGCCTACGCCCACATCGCCCACGATTGTTTTCTTGGCGACCATGTCATCATGCCCAACGCAGCCACCCTCGCCGGACACGTCACCATCGAGGACTGGGCGCAACTGGCGGCCCTGGCGCCCATCCACCAGTTCGTCAGGGTCGGAGCTCACGCCTACATTGGCGGCGGCACCGTCATCACCCAGGATGTGATGCCCTACTCCAAAACCTCTGCCGTGCGTGACGTTCACGCCTACGGCGCAAATTCAATCGGGCTGGAGCGGCGCGGCTTCACCAAGGAGCGCGTGCGCGCCATCCAGCGCGCCTTCCGCATTCTGCTCGCCGCCAAGCTCAACACCACCCAGGCGCTCGAGCGCATCGAGCGCGAAGTAGAGCAGACCGACGACGTAAAACAGTTGGTCGCCTTCATCCGCACCAGCGAGCGCGGAGTGCTGAAGTAACGAAGCACACCGGGATGAGACCGGGTGACCCATTCAAGCCTTTTTTGCTTGAGTGGGATCTGAGCAACGCGGGTGGCCCACATCCGCCATCCTTTGGCGAATGTGGGATGTAGATGCAGGCGAACGTGCAGCAACGATAGGAGCATCCATGTCCACACGCCTCGGACTCATTGCCGGAAACGGAAACTTTCCCCGCTGGTGCTCGACGCCGCACTCGCCAAGGGACACGAGGTCGTCGTCGTCGCCATCCGCGAAGAAGCCGATCCGGCCATCGAAACCCGCGGCGCCACAGCCGTCCACTGGTTCAGCCTTGGCGACCTCAGCAAGCTCATCACCACCTTCCAGAACGCCGGCGTCACCGAAGCCATCATGGCCGGCCAGGTCAAGCACAAGCAGATTTTCAGCTCCATCAAGCCTGACTGGAAGCTTGCCAAACTCCTCCTCAGCCTCGGCACCCGCAACACCGACTCGCTCATCGGAGCCGTCGCCAAGGTGCTCGCTGACGAGGGCATCCACCTGCAGAATTCCACCTCTCTGCTCGAGCCTATGCTGGCTCCCGCCGGAGTGCTCACCCACCGCGCACCCAGCGACGCCGAGCAGTCCAACATCACCTACGGACGCGCCGTCGCCCGGCACGTCGCCCGCTTTGACATCGGCCAGACCGTGGTCATCGCCGAAGCCGCCTGCGTCGCCATCGAAGCCATGGAAGGCACCGACGAGGCCATTCTGCGCGCCGGAGCCCTGATGAGCACTCTGCACGGCGACGCCAGCACCCTGAGCCGCGCCCTCACCGTCGTCAAGGTCGCCAAGCCCAATCAGGATATGCGCTTCGATGTCCCTGTCGTCGGCATCCACACCATTGAAACCATGCAGCGCGCCGGAGCAAGCTGCCTTGCCCTTGATGCCAACAAGTGCCTCATGCTCGACCGCGACAAGGTCATCGCCGCCGCCGACGCCGCCGCAATCGCAATCATCGCCGACGACACGGCCCACCACTAGCACAACCGGAAATCAAATCGCGACTCTGCCACTTCAACAAAATGTATCCTTCGTTCTTATCCATCAATATTTGCCGCAGCTAGCAAATGTAGGTCTGCGGGGATGGCCAAGCACACCAGTCCTGCAACCGCCACTAGAGCGCAACGTCGATGACTGACCCTTCATTTTAGCAGAACGCAACCGAGTGCAGCCTCACCAAGTTGCGCGTGATTAGTAGCGGGGAATGGGCTCTGCTGCATTCGTCCGATATCAGGCGATTGCTTGCTCACTGCTCGGCCCCAATTGCGGGCATGATGTACTAGCCTGGTCCAGGACCCGCTCCAGGTGGATGACCTGGATCATCCGCACAATTTGCGGGTTGGCGTGCGTAACGCGCACCTGCTTGCCTCTCTCCCCGGCCAGCGCATACACGGAGGCCAGACTGCCCAGGCCTCCGGAATCCGCGGCACGGACTCCCGCCAGGTTGATAATTAGCTTATCGAAGCCGCCCAGCAGCAGCATGGCGCTGCGGCGAAAAGCTTCGGCTTCCTTGCCGCCGACCAGTTTCCCATGGCATGCCATTGTTACGCGCTCGCGGCCGGTACGAACTTCCAGAATTAGCTCCATAACCGCCCCTTCGGTTGAATTCATTCTCACTCTTATTTAGCGGGTTCAAGCCTAGAGAGCGGTAGTTGCAGACGTGTGAATAGAAATTAAAGAATGCATGAAGGGAACGATTCCGGGAACAGGAATAAGCGTTGCGTCCGGGTTAGGGCGCTTCAACGATTTCTATGGCTGATTTTGGCACCTGCCTTACCGTTGCATTGTGACGACGCCAGTGAAGCCAGAGAATACGTGCGGCAGCCATCACGGGAACAGCGAAGTAGATTCCTGCCACGCCAGCAATTTCCCCGCCCGCTAGCACTCCAAATATGGCTACCAGCGGATGCAACTCGACGCGGCCGCCAAGGCTGCTGTGCCAAAGCGGTAGAATCTTGGAAGCATTTAAGAAGGGGCGGAGCAATCCGCCCTAGGCCAACAATCCAACAGACCTACCATACAAGACAACCTCATCCATTATGAGTTTAGTGTCGGGAGTATACGGAAGCGGTCTGAAAAGCCCAAGCAGCCACAGATTTTCCAGCGGCGCTACATTGACACGCCCAACTTTGGCATAAAACTGCCCCAGAAAGTCAATCCTTTCTTTGCCGCTTGCGACTTCCTGAAGAGCTCGAACGTACCCGAGGAACGGGTGAGACAGCAAACCGACTTTGTGACCGGAGTCCACGTACTTGCCGTAGCAAAAGAGATAAACTGCACACGTCAATGCTCGACAGAGCGGGTCTTCCTTCGACAATTCTTTGGCTTTCGATTCTACGAGTGTACTGTTTTCCTTGGCGAAAGAACGCAGCTCGGGATTATCCGAAGTCTCGCAGAACAAGTAGTTCACAACGGATGAGGCCGTCTTGTCCGCAAAATCGGTCTTGTCAGCCAGCCCGTATCGAGTTAATAACAACTCAAATAGCATGCGTTTCATCGCGTCGCCGGTTTGCAGGCCGACTTTCGACAGGTAGTCTTCAACAAAAGGCATCTCCATCCTCCTCGCGAGATATCCTGCTGATTTCAACGCTGTGATTGCCACGGCAGAAAGTATCCACGCCCTTTCGTCATCTTAAAGATTCTGGCCTCGCACAGCAAGATACCCATAGGCAAACGCGGCGTGCTGCTTCCATCCGATGTCGTCTAGTAGTTCAAGTTTAGTTATGTTCGTTTATTCCTGATCCCGCCTACATGCTCCCTGAATTAATTCCGTTATGCGTTTCCGCTTTGCGTCCGAAAGAATATCCATTTGCCCGCGAAACCAAGTCCGCATTCTGGCACAACAGTCTGCAGGGGAAATCGCTCGGTTTTCGGCTGTACTGAGGAGATCGACCATTTCCACGCGGAGTTCTTCTGGATTTTCTGCCCAAACGAAACATGAACGCACCATCTGCACAGACTTATAAATTTCTTGCTGGTCACTTACGCGCACAACCCGGAAGATATATTCACTCATAGGGCAATTATCTCTCGCTCGCTTGGTGTTCTCCCGCGATTTCTATGGCGGGTTTTGGGGCCAGGCTAACTGTTGCATTGTAACGGCGCCAGTGAAGCCAGAGAATACGTGCGGCAGCCATCACGGGAACAGCGAAGTAGATTCCTGCCACGCCAGCAATTTCCCCGCCCGCCAACACTCCAAAGATGGCTACCAGCGGGTGCAACTCGACGCGCCCGCCAAGGACGCGCGGGGAGACAACGTAATCCTGCAGGCCGCGCCAAATGAATAGAAACAACAACACCATGACCAGATGGCCGTAGTTCAATCCAAAGCTGACGGCCAGAATCAACACGCCGGCCACCAGCGGGCCGACAAATGGAATGAACTCCATCAGACCGCCCAGAGTCCCAAGCGCCAGCGAATAAGGCACTCGCATCAGCGACAGTGCGGCAATATAGACGGCGCCCGAGATGAGCGCCAGGTACAACTGCGCACGCACAAAATGCGAGAGCATCTGGTCGAGATCGCCCATGATGTCGCTCAAGAGCTGGCGGCTGCCCTCGTTGTCCAGCAGGCCTTTAATGCTGCGGCCAAAGCGGCCTTTGTCCTTCAGAAAGAATATTGCCAGGATTGGAATCAGTATCAGCCAGAGCGCATTTCCAGCCATTTCCGTTACCTTGCTGCTCTGTGCGCTAACCGTGGCAAGAACTTCGTCGCGGTGTCCCACGATGAGCTGCTGCACGCGCAATTGCGTTTCCTGACTCCACCCTCGCTTTTCGCCGACTTGCTTGGCAATACTGCCGGAGGCAACTCTGTTGTAGAGTTCAGGAGCGGCTTCGGAAAGATGCCGGACCTCTTCCATCACCATCGGTCCCGCCGCCAACCCTACGGTCAACAGAGCCGCAGACAGTGCAACATAGACGGTGGCGATGGCTATTCCGCGGTTGAGGCGTGTCCACTGCTGCAGTTGCCCGATTAACGGCTCCAAAAGGTAGGCGAAAAGCATCGCAAATAAAAAGGCGAGCAGCGGCTTGCGTGCCAGCCAGACAAAGGCGAAAAGCGATGCCGTTGCCAGCACCGTAAACAGGACGCGCAGCGTGTTCTTGTCGAGAAGGCTCATGACATGGAGGCCTTAGAGAGTCGCCCCGTTTGCAGAGCCACGGCCCAAATTCCGCAGCCAGGAACTCTGGCCCCAGCATGCGCTGAGGTTATGCAACCCTGTGATGCGTTGCGTCGCATGGGTGATTGCCCATTGGCATAGGCGCAGCCTCCCCGCGGTCTGCGGCGCGCTTCAAGGCAGAAAAACTTGGCAGCGGGTTGATTCACCTCTCCAACGCGGGCATAAAATCGGAGAAGCGCTGAGGTTTACCGAGGAACATTGAAGCGAGTCATTGCCATCTACCCCGGATCCTTCGACCCGTTGACCAACGGCCACCTCGACTTGATTCAGCGGGGCGCGAAAATATTCGATGAGCTGGTCGTGGCGATTCTGCAGAACTCCGAAAAAACTCCACTGTTCAGCGTGGAGGAACGGCTGGAAATGCTGCATGAGTGCACCGGTCAGTGGAGAAATGTTCGCGTTGAGTCTTTTGCTGGGCTGCTGGTGGATTACGCACGTGACCGCGGTGCCCAGGCGGTTCTACGCGGCATCCGTGCCGTCAGCGATTACGAGTACGAACTCCAGATGGCGTGGATGAATCGCAAGCTCGATCCCAGCCTGGAGACAGTTTTCATGATGCCGGCAGGGGCTTATGCCTATCTAAGCTCGAAGCTGGTCCGCGAGATTGCCTCGCTTGGCGGTGCCATCGAAGGCCTGGTTCCTGCCTCGGTGGAGAGCCGGCTTCGCGCCCGACTCAGGGACCTTTCATTGGCTCCCAGTTAAGTTCCGCCGCTCCGGTCCACAGTGCCGGAGCGCAAATAGATTACAACCGGAAAGGATTTCCAGTGTCACCAATTGCAGGAGCTACCGCATTCACGGCACGCATTGGCCGCATCGAAATTTCGGCCACCATGGCCATCAACAATGAAGCAACCACGCTGCGATCGCAGGGCGTGGACCTGGTGGATTTTGGTGCGGGCGAACCGCACTTTACTACGCCCGAGCACATCAAGCAGGCCGGCATCGAAGCCATTCAGAAGAACTTCACCAAGTACACTGCGGTGGCTGGGATCAAGGAGTTGCGTGAAGCCGTAGCAGCGCGCCACAAACAGGATTTCGGCTCGAACTACAGCTTTGATGAGACCATCGTTACCACCGGCGGCAAGAGCGCGCTCTTTAACACCTTTCAGGTGCTGATCGATCATGGCGACGAGGTCATCATCCCGGTGCCGTACTGGGTTTCGTTCAAAGACATGGTGGAGTTCTGCGGAGGCAAATGCGCATTTGTGGCAACCCACGCGGCAGAGGGCTTCCGCTTGACCGCCGCGATGATTGAGAAGGCGATTACTCCACGCACGCGCATCATCCTGCTGAATTCGCCAAACAATCCATCGGGCGCCGTGGTAGCTCCCGAGGAGATGTCGGCCATTGTGAAACTGGCGGCGTCGCGCGGCATCTACGTTCTGAGCGATGAGTGCTATGTGTATCTGGACTACACAGGCCACTCGTTTTCGTTGGGCTCGCTTAAGGAGTACAAGGATTCGCTGCTGCTGATGGGATCGCTTTCGAAGACGTATTCCATGACCGGCTGGCGTCTCGGATTTGCCCTGGCGCCAAAGGCCGTGATCGGGCAGTTGCAGAAGTTGCAGAGCCAGTCAACTTCGAATCCGACCTCGATTGTGCAGAAGGCAGGCCTGGTCGCGTTAACCGCTTCGCAGCAGTGCGTGGCGGAGATGCGTGCCGAATTCATGCAGCTGCGCGATCGCATCGTCGCCGGACTTCGCACCATCCCAGGCGTGAAGGTGAACGTTCCTGAGGGTGCTTTCTACGCCTTTCCGGATGTCAGCGAGGTTGCTGCGCGCGCGAAAATCAGCACTACAGAGTTGACGTCGCGGCTGTTGCGCGAGGGCCACGTCGTAGGCGTTCCCGGCGAGGCCTTCGGTTTGCCGGGACACATCCGCCTTTCCTACGCAACCTCGGCAGGGGAGATCGATCGCGGCATGGAGCGGATACGAACCTTCTTCGCGTCGCTGTAGTTGCGAAGTATAGCGTCGAAATGAGGAGGAGTGAGAAGCTGCCCGGCATCTCATTCCTCCGCCACTCCCATCCAACGGTTGGATTGCGCTACTCTGAGAGAGAGGCGCCTGAAGCATGCCGGCACTATATCCATTCCTGGTTCTTCCGGAGTTCTATGAGCGGTTGTGGGGGACGCGCGATTTGCGCCCCTATTTCACTCGCGTAGCGGAGACTGAGCCGATCGGTGAGGTTTGGCTGACGGGCGAAGAGTGCCGGGCAGCCAACGGCCCGCTTGCCGGACGAACATTGGGCCAACTGGCGGAGCAATACGGAGCCGAACTCACGGGAGAAGCTTCACCGCAGTCAACGCGCTTCCCACTGCTTATCAAATTCCTCTTTCCCCGGCAGAAATTGAGCGTACAGGTGCATCCCGATGACGACGGCGCGCGACTTATCGGCCAAGCCTGCGGCAAGACGGAGTGCTGGTACGTGGCTCGGGCCATTGCAGGCGCACAGGTCGGTCTCGGTCTGCGCCCTGGCATCAATCGCGAGATGTTCCGCCTAGCCATCGAGGCCAATCAGGCCGAGCACATGTTGAACTGGCTGGATGTGCGCGCCGGCGAAATGATTTATGTCGATGCGGGCACGGTTCACGCCGTGGGTCCTAACTCCATCATTGTTGAAACCCAGCAGAACTGCGATATCACCTATCGCCTTTACGACTACGGCCGTCCGCGCGAACTCCATCTGGATCGCGGCATGGAAGCGATCCATGAAAAAACGCACGCGGGCCTGGTTGGGCCGCGCGCTGTGAGGGGGCACGTCGAGCTGGTTTCCTCGCCGTGTTTCATCGTTGAGAAATACAAGATCGAAGGCCCGGTGACACTTGAAGCTGAGCCAGGGAAGAGTGCGGTCCAGGTGCTTGTCGCCTTGGATGGCGGAGCTGTGGTGGAATGCGCCGGCTCTCAGCCTCTCACCTTCATGCGTGGCGAAGCCGTAGTCATTCCTGCCTCGTCGCCGGCGGTGACGCTGCGTCCGCAGTGGAGCTCGGAGATTCTGCGCATGCGCCTGCCCGCACAAGCTGTGGCGGAGCCGCGTACGACCTTGCATACTGGTGGCAGAAGCGCGCACGATTGACGAAGGAGCGAACGTGGCAAAGACTCGTAAGCCGGAGTTTTACCCAATCATTCTGGCCGGAGGGCGCGGTACGCGCTTCTGGCCGCTGAGCCGCAAGACATTTGCGAAACAACTGCTGCCGCTCAACTCCGCGCAGTCGATGATTCAGGAAACCGTTGCGCGTCTGCTGCCCATGGCACCGCACGAGAACTTCTGGATCATCACCAACAGTGACCTTCGCCCGAACATTGCGCGCCAACTCAATTCGCTGCCGCGTAAGCAAATTGTTGCTGAACCGGTTGGACGCAACACCGCTCCCGCCATCGGGCTTGCGGCTTTCATTCTGCATCGCCGGAATCCGGAGGCGGTGCTGGGACTTTTCCCCTCCGATCAGGTAATCCAAAAGGAAAAGCAGTTCCGTAAGGACCTGAAGGCCGGCATTGAGTTGGCCGCCGCGGGAGAAAACATTGTGGTGATGGGCGTAAAGCCTACACGCCCGGAGACCGGATACGGATACGTCGAGGCGGGCGCTATCTATCATGGCGAGGTAACGCGGGTTCGCCGATTTCGCGAAAAGCCGGAGAAAGAGATCGCAGAACAGTTTCTCGCGGCAGGAAATTTCTACTGGAATAGCGGGATGTTCCTGTGGTCTGCCAGAACTCTGGCGAACGCTTTGCGCGAATACCTGCCGGCTACGGCGGCTCTGCTGGAAAAGATTGCGGCAACGTGGGGCACGCGCAACTTCGACGACACACTGCGCAAACTTTATCCAAAGTGTGAGGATAGGAGTGTGGATTACGCGGTTCTCGAACCTCGTTCCGCACGCGGCGAAGAAGGCTCAAACATCTTTTGTATTCCTGCCGTGTGGGGATGGAACGACCTTGGTTCGTGGGCAGCACACTTTGAACATCGCATTGCGCAAGGAACGCACCGGGATAATGTCATCTCCGCGGCAAGCACCTTTGTTCTCGAAGCCCACAGAAATTATTTTCATGCGCCGGGAAAGTTTGTCGCCGCAGTTGGAGTCGAAGGCCTCGTTGTCGTTGACTCTGGCGACGCCCTGCTGATTACGACCATCGAGCGTTCACAGGATGTTGGCAAGATCGTGAAATATCTTGACCAGCAGAAACGGTTGAAGCTGGTTTAAAGGTGGTCATGTCTGAACAGATCAAATTCGGCACCGACGGATGGCGCGGCGTGATCGCCGACGACTACACATTTGAAAATGTCCGCCGTGTTGCCCATGCCATTGCAAATTACGTTCATCAGTACGAAGACCCGTCCAAGGGAATTCTGGTTGCCTATGACACGCGCTTCGGTTCGCGGCGCTTTGCCGAGATCACGGCGGAAGCCATCGCCGCGAGCGGCATCGGCGTGAGGCTTGCGCGCGAGATCACACCAACTCCCGCGCTCAGTTACATGGTGAAGCAACTGGGCGCGGCCGGTGGAGTCATGATCACCTCCAGCCACAATCCATGGGACTGGAACGGCGTGAAGTTCAAGGCCAGTTATGGCGGTTCTGCCTTGCCGGCGATCACCAGGAAGATTGAAGCGCTGATCGACAGCAGGCACATCGAGGGCAAGGGCGGCAGCGTGGTTGAGGCGGACTTCAAGACCGCATACATTGCGGCAGTCAAGGCCTTTGTCGATCTCAAACTTATCGCCCAGGCGAAGCAGAAGTTTGCTATCGATGTGATGTATGGCGCGGGGCGGGGCATCATCGCCGGCATATTCAAGGAGCTTGGCGTGGAGCACATCGAGATTCACGGCGAGATCAATCCGCTCTTTCCGGGAATGAATCCTGAGCCGATTCTGCCGCACCTGCGCGGCCTGCAGGAGGCGGTGGTCGCCAACCAATGCGACGCGGGCCTGGCCACCGATGGCGACGCCGACCGCATTGGCGCGGTGGCAGAGGATGGCAGTCTGGTGGATGCGCATAAGTGCTATGCGGTGCTGCTGGAATGGCTGCTCAAGCGCAAGCAGTGGCCGGGCGCCATCACCCGCGCTTTCAACACGACCGAGTATGCTGGACCGAATCGCCAAAGCCTATGGCCGTGAACTGATCGAGCATGGCGTCGGCTTCAAATACGTGGCTGAAATTGTGCTCAGCGGCAAGCAGGTGCTGATCGGCGGCGAGGAGTCGGGCGGCATCGGCATACCTAGATTTTTGCTTGAGCGCGACGGCACGCTGAACGCGTTGCTGCTGGCCAACGTGATGGCTGAAGAGGGCAAAACGCTGGGCCAGCTGGTGGAAGACTTGCAGGAAAAATATGGCCGCCACTATTACGGACGGCGTGACCTGCGCCTGAACGAAGAGGTAAGCAGAGCGCGCTGCGGCGGGCCGCTGCCAGGCCAGCCACGATGGGCAGATACAAAGTGCAGCGCGTGGAAGACCTCGATGGTTTTAAATTTTCTCTGGATGCGCCGACAGACGGCAACGGAGCAGAGGCATGGGTGCTGGTGCGCGGCTCAGGCACCGAGCCGCTGCTGCGTGTTTATTGCGAAGCGGCAGCGCCAGAGACGGTGAACGAAATTCTGGATGCCACCGTGGCTTTTGTGCACGAGCAAGCAATTCAGCGCGTAAGCCGCCTGCTGGATTTGCATGCCGGGGCGAATGCGCCGCGAGTGATTATTGCTCGCGAATTGTCAGCTTGCCCACGATCAGTTCGTCGATCTCCAGGCGCTTGATGTGCGCCGAGCCGACCGCCATGCGCCCGATGGCAACAGGCTCCGATGGCGAGCGCGCCCACGGCGAATGCGCCTGTGGCGATCGCTCCGATGGAGGCGGCGCCGAGCGCTACGCCTCCGATTGCTCTGCTCTTCTCCACCGCGTTCCGATTTCCGACGATTGCGTCCGAACATCGTTTCCTCCTTGCGATTCCGAGTTGCCTGCTTGGACTCCCTGATTATCGATGAGGATTTGTTATCCTCAGAGAGTGAACAAAATGGTTTTTTCCAACCTGGTGCACCGGCCCGCTGCGCACCTTGATCAGCGTCTTTGCGATTTCAATTGAAGTCACGCTGATTCTGCTCATCGTAGGCCTGTGCTTGAGCATGCTCAACGATAACGCCGACCGACAAAAAGGGATCGGATTCGACGTGATGGTTTCGCCGCCGGGCTCGAGCTTCTTTACCGGCATCACTGGCGCGCCGGTCTCGATCAAAGTGGCGGACAAACTGCGGACGGTTCCGCACGTGAACGCCGTGGCTCCGGTTGTGACGCACTTTATCACCACGGAGAACCTGGAGATTATCGACGGTATCGATCTGGATCCGAACTCGCCGAACGACTTTAACAAGATGGGCCGGCCATTCCAGTTATCTTGCGGGAGGCCCATTCCAGGGCCCGTACGACATGATTGTGGACGATCTGTTTGCCGAACAGAATCACGCCAAGGTTGGCGACCACTTCGAGGTATTCAACCAGAGTTTCCGCATTTGCGGCATCGTGGAGCATGGCAAGGGAGCGCGGCGGTATGTGCCGATTGCGACCTTGCAGGACCTGCTTGGCTCCGATGGGCAAGGCGAGCATGTTCTACGTGGAGACGGACACGCCGGAGAACGCTGCGGTGGTGGTAGCGGCCATCAAGCAGATTCCGGGAATGGACCAGTATGTGGCGCGCTCGCTGGCTGAATACGCGTCCCTGATGACGGTGAGCAACATTCCGTTCCTGGGATCATTCATCGATATTGTGATTGGAATCTCGGTGACCATCGGCTTTATTGTGATCTTCCAGTCGATGTACACGGCGGTGATGGAGCGCACGCGGGAGATTGGAATTCTGAAGTCGCTGGGCGCAAGCAGCTCTACATTGTGAATGTGGTGCTGCGGGAATCGCTGCGCTGGCCATTGGCGGAGTGCTGCTGGGGCTGGTGCTTACGGGCTGGCAAGCACGGCGATCAACTACAAATTTCCGCTGCACCGCATGGTGTGGGACGGCCATTGGGTGCTGCGCGCGGCGCTATCGCCATTGTCGGCGCGCTGCTGGGCGGGTTGTATCCGGCGCTGAGGGCGGCGCAGAAAGATCCGATCGAGGCGCTGGCCTACGAGTAGTGCGAAGAGGTTTTTGCACGAGGAATTGTGCAAAAATCGCAAAACTATTGGCGGAAGAGTGGATCGTTTGGAACGAGCCGGTTACTAGTCTGCTTATGTTTGCACGAACTTCCAACGATGAGCAGAACGGTCAAGGCTGGGAAATGCTTGATCACCAGTCTGCCTATATTGTGTTCGCGACGGCTTTCGGGGGTGACGCAACATAATCTCGCAAACCAGTCGTGTACAACGTAGTCAGGCAAAACAAGTCGCGTAACCCAGTCACGCAAACAAGTCACGCAACCCAGCCGCTTGATCCGTTCGTCCTACCAAGGTGCCGATTGCCGCTCAGAGCTTCGCTCTTGGCGCCACCGTCCGTGGCGAGGTGGTGGAGTTTCATCTGTGGGCGCCGCGACTGGCAGCGGTCACGCTTAAGCTTCAGGGGGGGAGCGCG
>CAWCZZ010000015.1:0-104224 GCA_963800195.1 uncultured Acidobacteriota bacterium | reverse complement strand
CTCAGCCAGAGGGCGGCCCATGCTGTAGTAATGAAGGCCCGCCTCGGCCATTTCATTCAGACTGAACAGATTGCGTCCGTCGACAACGACTGGGTAGCGCATGACCTGGCGCAAACGTCCGAGGTCGAGCGAGGCAAACTGCGGCCATTCCGTCAGCACCACGAGCGCATGGGCGTCTCGGGCAGCGTCGAATTCGTCGTTGGCATAGCGCAGGCTGTCGTTTGGGGGCAGTGCGACTCGGGCTTTCTCCATCGCGGCCGGATCATAGGCGGAAACCAGGCAGCCTTCGGCAAGAAGACGCTTGACCATGCTGATGGAGAGCGATTCGCGGATGTCGTCGGTACCGCCTTTGAAGGCGAGACCGAGCACGCCGATGTGTTTGCCCTTGAGAGTCCACAGCGCGCTGCGGAGCTTGCGGAGGAAACAGGCCTGCTGGTTTTCATTGACCTTCTCGACCGCTTTGAGCAGCTCGAAATCATAGCCGACGGATTCGGCGATTTTGTAGAAGGCGCGCACATCCTTCGGAAAGCAGGAACCGCCATAGCCGATTCCCGCATTCAGAAAGTGCGGCCCGATGCGCGAGTCAGCGCCAATCCCGTTGGCCACTTCATCCACGTCCGTGCCAACGAGTTCGCAGATGTTGGATACGGCATTGATGAAGGAAATCTTCATGGCCAGAAAGGCATTGGAGGCGTGCTTGATCAACTCGGCGCTGCGGGCGCTGGTTTCCAGGTAGCAAACGTTGCCGCTAAAACCGTTCGGACTGGGGACATGATCGTGGCGGCAGAAGTAGCTGCCATCGATAAGCGGCTGGTAGACCCGGCGCAAAACAGCGCGCGCACGCTCGGTTTCAGCACCCACCACGATTCGGTCGGGGTAGAGAAAGTCCTCGATAGCCGTGCCCTCGCGAAGAAACTCCGGGTTGGAAACCACGTCAAAGTTCGCATCCCTGGCACCGTTGAAGCGGAGGGTACGGCTGATCCATTGGCTGGTCAGCACGGGAACTGTGCTCTTTTCGACCACCACCTTGTAATCGTGGAGTTCGCCTGCAATTTCACGAACCGAGGCTTCGACGTAGGAGAGATCGGCCTCTCCATTGGGTGATTGCGGCGTGCCTACGGCGATGAAGATGACCTCGGCCTGGCGCACCGCGGATAGAAGATCGCTGGAAAAGACGAGGCGATGGCCGCGGTGACGGGCCAGCAGCTCAGGCAACCGCTCCTCATAAATAGGAACAACGCCGGACTGCAGAGCCTCCACCCTCTCTGTGTCGATGTCCACGCAAACGACTGAGTGGCCGATCTCAGCAAAGCAGACCGCCGCAATCAGCCCAACATAGCCGGAGCCAACGACCGCGATTTGCAAAGAAGGGTTGGCGCGACGTTGAAGATTCACGATTTTCGCTTTCATGCGGGACACTTTGCCGAATTACACATTCCCCGGTTCTAGCTGATATGCTTTTTAGGCAGTCGCAATCGAGTTCAGAAACACGATTCGAGGCCCGACCAAATGCGGGGTTACGGCCTGCACGTATTCCCATCTGCTCGGATGAGCATCTTACAACTTGGGGTTGCCGCCGAGAGAAGTAATTGCTGCCAAATGGCTTGGTTGAATCGAGAAATCCGAGATAAGGGTTAGGACGAATGAAGAAGGCCTTGATCACCGGCATTACGGGGCAGGATGGATCGTATCTTGCCGAGTTGCTCCTCTCAAAGGGCTACGAAGTGCATGGGGTGAAGCGCCGCAGCTCCCTGTTCAACACGGACCGGATTGATCATCTCTACCAAGATCCGCACGAGCGGGAGCGTCGCTTCTGCTTGCACTATGGAGACATGACAGATACGGCCAGCCTGGTTTGCGTTATACAGCGCGTCCAACCGGATGAGATTTACAACTTGGCAGCTCAGAGCCACGTGGCTGTCTCTTTTGAACAGCCGGAGTACACGGCCAATGCCGACGGCATCGGCACCCTGCGAGTTCTTGAGGCAATCCGCATCCTCGGCATGGGTAAATCGGCCCGCTTCTATCAGGCATCCACCTCGGAGCTGTACGGCCTGGTGCAGGGAAACGCCACAGACGGAAACCACGCCTTTCTATCCGCGCTCTCCCTATGCGGCGGCCAAGCTTTATGCCTACTGGATTACGGTGAATTACCGCGAGGCTTACGGGATCTACGCCTGCAACGGGATCCTCTTCAATCATGAGTCGCCGGTGCGAGGAGAAACCTTTGTAACCCGCAAGATCACGAGGGGACTGTCGCGCATCAAAGCAGGGTTGCAGGAATCGCTTTACATGGGCAACCTCGATGCGCTCCGCGACTGGGGACACGCCCGCGACTATGCGGAAATGCAGTGGCTGATGCTACAGCAGGAAGAGCCTGATGATTTTGTAATCGCCACTGGCGAGCAGCGCAGCGTGCGGGAATTTATCGCAACAGCTGCCGAAAAGCTGGAGATGAAGATCACTTGGAAGGGCGAGGGAGTGGATGAGAAGGGCTACGACGAACAGTGCCGTCAGATCGTCGCCATCGACCCTCGCTACTTCCGTCCGACGGAGGTCCAGTCGTTGCTGGGCAATCCCGCCAAGGCGAAGGCCAAGCTGGGCTGGGCTCCCAAGACCAGCTTCGACCAGCTCGTGACCGAAATGGTGACCTCAGACTACGAACTAGCCAAGCGCGATGCCTTGGTGCGCGCAAAAGGGTACAAGATACTGCATCATCATGAGTGACTACATCCAGAAAGACGCAAAGATATTTGTCGCCGGACATGGTGGTCTGGCAGGCTCCGCGATTGTGCGTAAACTGCGCTCGTTGGGCTACCGAAACTTGCTGCTGCGCAGCCGGCAGGAGGTCGATCTGCAGGACTGGAACGCTGTGAGCAGGCTTTTCGATGAGCAGCGTCCAGAGTTCGTTTTTCTTGCAGCGGCGAAAGTGGGAGGTATCCTCGCCAATCGTGACTTCCCTGCCGACTTCATCGCCCAGAATCTGCGCATCCAGAGCAATGTGATCGAAAATGCCTTTCGCACGCGGGTTAAGCGCCTGCTTTTCCTCGGATCAAGTTGCATCTATCCGAAGCTGGCACCGCAGCCGATCGGGGAAGCTCAACTGCTGGCAGGGCCGCTGGAATTTACCAACCGCTCGTATGCGGTTGCAAAGATTGCCGGTATTGAACTCTGCTGGGCACTCAACCGGCAGCATGGAACCGGCTTTCTGGCCGCGATGCCGACCAATCTCTACGGGCCGGGCGACAACTACGACCTGGAGAGTTCGCATGTGCTGCCTGCGTTAATCCGCAAAGTGCATGAGGCGAAGCAGCGCGGCGAGCAGAGCGTGACCGTGTGGGGTACAGGTAAGCCCTTGCGCGAGTTCCTTTTTAGCGACGATATGGCCGACGCCTGCGTTTTTCTCTTGAACCTCCCTGCGGATGAATATCGCACGTTGAGCGGCAATCCCGAGGTTGCGCCGCTGGTGAACGTGGGCAGTGGCACCGACTTGACTATTGGCGAATTGGCGAACAAAGTCTGCGAGGTGCTCGGGTTCAACGGCAAGATCGTCTTCGATACCAGTAAACCGGATGGAACTCCTCGGAAATTGATGGACAGCTCAAAACTGTTCAGCTACGGCTGGCGACCAAAGGTTTCACTGGAAGAGGGGATTCGAATCGCCTACTCCGAGTTTCGTAGCAAAGTGGCAGGCGGCCAGGCAAAGGACACGGGCGTGAAGCACGGTACACGCGAGGTCCGGCAATGATCGATATTCATTGCCATCTCCTTCCCGCAGTTGACGACGGCGCAAAATCCTGGGACATAACACTCGAGATGTGCCGGCTCGCAAAAGAAGATGGAGTGACCCACATCGTCGCGACTCCGCATGCAAATTACGAATACCATTACGATCGCACCCGCCACCTCGACCTGCTGGAAGAACTGCGCACGCGTGCACCAGAATTGAGCTTTTCGCTGGGATGCGACTTTCATCTCTCCTACGAGAACATTCGGGATGCGATGAATCATCCTGAGCGCTATGCCATTGGCGATACGCGCTACCTGCTGGTGGAACTGTCCGATTACAGCGCGTTCAATATTCCGCAAACTCTTTTCGAGTTAGAAACCGTCGGATTGCTTCCGATCGTCACTCATCCAGAGCGCAATCAGGTGATTCTGGGCAATCCGGAGTTGCTTGACAGGTTTGCTGAAGTGGGTTGTCTGTTTCAGGTCACGGCAAACTCGCTCACCGGTTTTTGGGGTAAAGCAAAGCAGAAACTGTGCGAAGAGATGTTGAAGAAGAATATGGTTCATTTCATTGCCAGCGACGCCCATGGCGTGAAGAACCGCCCTCCAGGTCTTTCCGCCGCGCGCATTGCAGCCGCTAAGATTATCGGAGACGACGCGGCGGAGAAGCTGGTGAATGCAAATCCAAGCGCTGTTTTGAGCAATCAGCCCACTGAGCAGATCATTGTGCAGTGAACACCGCGCTGCTTGATCCGCGGCTTGAGGGATTGGTACTCGAATAAACTCCCCAAGCCTTGGCGCCTGCGAGATGATTCCTCGACCAAGCCATCCGACATTCCGAAGTCGATGGCTATTACTGATGGAAGCCAAAACACAACTCCTGAGCTAGAATGGTAGAGCGCGCCTGTGGCTCAACTGGATAGAGCACGAGTCTTCGGAACTCGCGGTTGCAGGTTCGAACCCTGCCAGGCGCACCACATCTGTCACTCGAACGGAAGAGCCTCAGCGAGATTTTCTTTTACGCTGTGCAGGCGCAACTTTCTACCGTATGATTTCTGTCCACGCCGGCGAAAAACTCGACCACTTCCAGATTGAGCGTCTTGTCGCCCGAAGCGGCATGGCCTCGATTTATCAGGCCACCGACCTGCGTACGGGGCAGAGCGTTGCCATCAAGATTCCACACCCTGAGATGGAGTGCGACCCAATCTTCTTCGAACGCTTCCAGCGCGAGGAGGAGATCGGGAAAAAGCTAGATCATCCCGGAGTGATGAAGGTGATCGCTAACAACGACCGCCATGAGCCGTACATCGTGATGGAATGGGTTCCGGGACGCCTGCTTCGCCATATCATCGCCGAAAACCGCAAAATGGCGCCCGAACGGGCCATTAAGATCGTGGTGCAGATCTGCAAGGCACTCGACCATATTCACAGCCATGGTGTGATTCATCGTGACCTGAAGCCGGAAAACATTATGGTCGACGAGAATGACAACATCAAGATCATCGATTTCGGCATCTCTGCCAACCTTGGCTCTCGGCGCATCACCTTCGCAAAGTTGACTGACACCCTGGGGACTCCGGATTACATTTCACCGGAACAGGTGAAGGGAGGACGCGGCGATGCTCGTAGCGACGTTTATGCGGTAGGCGTGATGCTCTACGAGATGCTGACAGGCTCGGTTCCCTTCACCGGCTCCAATCCTTTTACTATCATGAACGACCGTCTGGTCAACGATCCGGTGCCCCCGCGCGAGTTGAACCCCGAGCTTTCGCCAGAGCTGCAGGAGGTTTTGTATCGCGCCCTGGAGCGCAGCCCGCACAACCGTTATCGCAGCGCGCGCGACCTAGCCCACGATTTGGAGCATCTGGACCAGGTGGGCGTGGAAGACCGGCCCGAGTTGCTCAATTGGAAGAAGCGCCGTTCTCCATGGGCGCGCAGGATTGCGATGTACGTTGCGCTCGCTCTGATTCCCGTAATCATCTTCGGGCTGCTCCTTTATGTTGCACGGCACACTTAAAAAGAGTTCGCTGAAACTCCCGATTGGAAGCTCGCTATGAAAGCTGCTGGGTTACTTCTGCTCTTTGCGGGATTTGCAATTGTACTGAGCGTCTTTGTGCTGCTCCCCTCGAATGCGCCGCGTGGTGTGTTCATTGTCGCCGGGATGGCGGTTCAGTTCCTCGGACTCATATTGACATTCCGATCCCACATCACTCTGGACGAGGGACGATGATGCAGGCAACGCCAGTAGTCCTCACTGAAACGGGAGCTGCCGTCTGCATGGTATGTGTTCTTCTGGTGCCGCTGGTGGGAGCCGGTCTAGTATTGGTTCATGCGGGATTCGGGCGCGGGCGCAGCGCAGCCCATTCCATACTGAGCGCGATGTGTGTGTTTGCGGTTGCGGTGCTGGTCTATTTCGTCATCGGATTTGGCTTCCAGGGTTACATCGGAGAACCAGCCCATGTGTGGAGCATCGGGGGCCGGCATTGGAACCTGCTGGGAGCCGAGCGCCTGATGCTGCGCGGGGTCGTCTTCAATGGCTCCGCTCTTTCGCTTGTGGCCTGCCTGCAGCTTTTCAGCGTGGGCATTGCGGCCATGATCCCCCTCGGTGCCGGCTCAGAGCGCTGGCGACTGGGCGCAAGCTGCGCATCGACCGCGCTGCTGGCCGGCATCACCTACCCGATCTTTGCGCATTGGGTTTGGGGCGGAGGCTGGCTCGCGCAACTCGGCGACGCGGCATCCTGCGGAAGCGGCGCCATCGATGCAGGCGGCGGGGGCGTAATCCAAGCGGTCGGCGGAATGACGGCCTTGTCGATCACTTGGATTTTAGGGGCACGACGCGGTAAGTATGAGATGAACGCCATGGCAATTCCGGGCCACAACATGGCATTCGTTTTGTTCGGCTGCATGTTGACTCTCGCCGGATGGCTGGGGCTGGACACGGCGGGCGCGATGCTCTTTGCCGGCGCGGCCATCAGCAGCATTGCTCTGATCGCCGTGAACAACCTCGTCGCAGCCAGTACGTCCTTGCTGACTGCGCTGATTGTAACCAGAATTCGCTTCGGCAAGCCGGATGCCTCGATCACGGCAAACGGATTCGTGATTGGACTGGTCTCGATCTCGAGCGCGTGCTCGCTGATCTCGCCGGTAGAAGCGGCGGCGATTGGGCTGGTAGCGGGCCTGCTGGTGCCATTCTCGGTAGAATGGCTGGACCGGCTCGGATTCGACGACCCGAGCGGCTCGATTTCCGTACACGCATTAGGCGGATTGTGGAGTGTAATTGCAGCGGGGATGTTCGTGCATCTTCGCCCAGGGCAATGGCTCGCGCAGTTGGCGATGGTCTCGGCGCTGCTCGGCTTTGTTTTGCCGCTGGCCTACTGCCTGAATCTGCTCTTGAACCGCATCTATCGGCAACGCATCCACAAGGACGGAGAGCGGCAGGGGCTGGATATGTGCGAACTCGGCGGGGGCGCGTATCCGGAAAATGCGCCGGTCACAAACGACTTCCTTTCCCGATAAATAATCGAAGAACAAAAGTCAAAGGGCACCTCTCGGCGCCCTTTGATTCTTGAAGCACGCTCGTCCTTTGTTAATTGGCGGGTGCGCCCACGCGGGCCTGGTTGTGCTCGGCGATTGTCTTGCGCGCATTGTCGGCGAGTTCCTTGGCCTTGGGCAACAGCTCCAAAGCTTTCAGCACATTGGGGTCAGCCTCGGCCTGCACACGCATTCCCTCCCGCTGACCAAATGCGCCCACGAACAGTTCGCTCTTGATGCTGGAGCGGACCCAATCGTTGTTATCTGCCAAATCCTTCGGCGTGAAAGGAAGCTTGGCATCGACCAGGAAGGCGCGAAACTCCTGCATGACGCCATCATCTACCTGGAAGGTCTTGTCGATCTTATGGCTGATCGAGTAGTGCCGGGCGAAGTTGAAGAAAGCGTACTTGCGCAGCAGCTCCTCCTGAAATTTATTGGCTTTGATGGGCGCAATCTTGACGTCAGGCGTGATTCCGCCGCCGCCGTAAACGGTACGGCCGCTGTCGGTAAGTTTGACTTCGCGGTTCTCGTCCGGCTTTACCCCGTTGATGGAATTATCATCGGCATTTCGGTTGTAGTAGTAGTCGTAAAGCGAAACACCGCTGTAGTCGCGCTGGATGAGTCGTCCGCTCGGGGTGTAGTACTTGGCTGTAGTGAGCGCCAGTCCGGTGTTTTCGCTCAAGCGATAGACGGTCTGCACCAGTCCTTTGCCGAAGGTGGTTTCCCCGGCGATCAACCCGCGGTCATGATCCTGAATGGCACCTGAGACAATCTCAGCCGCTGAAGCCGTACCGTGATTTACCAGCACGACAATCGGGTAGTCCTTGGTGCTGCCGTGGGCCGCACGATAGACCTTCTCAGGTGAATTGCGGCCATGATGGCTTACGATGACCTGTCCCTTCTTGAGAAACTTGTCGGCCACGCCTACGCCTTCACTGAGCAGACCGCCGGGATTGTTGCGTAAATCGAGAATCAGGCCCTTGAGTTCGCCCATCTCATCGAGCGCCGTTGTGGTCTCAGCCTCGGTGGTCTCCTGGAAGCCGCTGATATGGAGATAGCCGATGCCGGGGCGGATGACGAAGTGCAGATCCACCGAGTAGCGCGGAATTTCATCGCGAACCACGGTGAAGACCATAGGTTTGTCGCTGCCTTCACGCAAGATTGCAATGTGTACCGTTGTACCCTTGGGCCCTTTGAGCAGGTCGGCTACGTCGGTTGTCGTCATGTTGTCGGTGGGCTTGCCATCGACGGCCACAATGATGTCGCCAGGACGTATTCCGGCACGGTAAGCGGGGGCGCCGGCGAATGGCGCGATCACAATGACCTTGTTGTTGCGGGGGCCGACCTGCATGCCCACGCCATAGTAACGGCCACGCTGCTCTTCCTGCAGAGCCGAGTACTGCTTAGGATCGAAGAAGTTCGAGTGCGGATCAAGCACCCGCAACATGCCAGGGATCGCGCCGTCATAGATGGCCTTGTCGGCGTCTACCTTGTCTGCATAATTCTGCTCGATGACGCTGTACACCTGCGCGAAGGTGTGCGCCGAATCGCGCATATCGTCATCGCTATCAGCAGGCGCCGCCCCGGTTCGTCCGAAGACAACTCCCAGCAAACCGCAAGTCAGAATTATCAGGAAAACTACAACCAGTGAGCGACGGGAACGACCAGCCATTGATACATCCTTCTTTTTGCCCTGCGCCTGAGCGCTGCATGAATGTTTGCCGCGCCATAACACCGGGGAAAGGCGCAACCCTCGATTTCACAAGAGTATAGCAGTTTCGCCGGGAAATAGGTTAGCCGGCCACGGATGCTGAATTCGGAAATCGACTGCGCCCGCGGCACACCATGTAAGATGCCCGAGGCGGCGCCTCGGCTTCGTAACTTCTTCAGCAGGGCGTTCCAGCTTAGAGCAGGCTCCGCGGTGGCTGCACGTACATTTTTCAGTTCTCAGATGAACAACCCGCTTAACGGCGAAGGGAATTGCCGTGTATGATAGCAGCGTATGTCCATGCCGGATACAATTTTCATTTTCTTGTTGGCGCTGATCCTATTCGGCCCCAAGAAGTTACCTGAAATTGGACGCGAGATTGGTAAATTCCTCGCCGAATTCAAACGCGCGTCCAACAGTTTCAAGTCTCAAATTCAGTCTGAGATGGAAAAGGCTGGAGTTGACGTCGGCCCGATGATGCAGTCTGGAGGGCAGCAGACCTCTTCGTTCGCGCAGACGTTACTTCCTCCGGCGGTGAAATCAGCCCTCTCGGACATTGACAACGCCCATGATCGGTTGATGAAGACCGCCAAGATGGCCTTCGACGCACAGAACTACACAGCACGTCCCGAAGCGCCGGTTTATGCCACCTCCGCGTCTGAAGTACCTCCCGCTCTGCTCCCTGCGGAAGGCGACGCGCCAGCAGCCCAAACCGACGCACTTCCGGCACAAACCGACGCACTCCCGGCACAAACCGACGCACTTCCGGCACAAGCCGAAACGCCTGCGGCAGAAACCGGCGCTGCGGCCGCCGCCCACGACGCGTCTCCGGCTGAAGCGGCGACCGTGCAACTCACACCCGATCCGGCGCCGGAAAAAAGCACCTCTGCTCTGCAGAGCAGCTGACCGGATGATCCAACAAAGGTTCTGATGGAAGATACAGCCCCCCCTCCAGGTACTCTCAAAGAAAGATCGGAACTGTCGTCGATGGGCTTTATGGAGCACCTTGAGGAGCTCCGCAAGCGCATTATCTGGAGCATCAGCTCCGTCGGTGTCGGCTTCTGCATTTGCTATTTCTGGCATGAGGCGATCTTCGGCTGGATACAGAAGCCAATCGTACAGACCCTCACCAGCCACAAGCTGAACACCCAGTTGGTTTATACAAATCCGGTTGATCCGTTCAATATGTATATAAAGATCAGCCTGATCGCCGGAATCTTTCTGGCTTCGCCATTTGTGCTTTATCAGGTGTGGGGATTCATCGCTCCCGGCCTTTATAAGAATGAGCGCAGGTATGTGGCGCCCTTCATGTTCAGCACCGTCGGGCTGTTTGTAGCCGGCGGTCTGTTCGCTTACAAGACGGTTTACCCAGCGGCGTTGGAGTTCCTGGTAACCTACAGCCTGCAGTTCACTCCAATGATCACGATCAACGAGTACATCGGTCTGTTTATGACCATTGTGCTGGGACTTGGCGTGATCTTTGAGATGCCAATTCTGGTCTTCTTCCTTGCCTTGTTCGGCATCGTCAGCCCAGGTTGGATGTGGCGAAACTTCCGCTATTCGATTCTGGCAATCTTTGTGATCGCTGCGATTATCACACCGACCGCAGACGTCATGAACATGTGCATTTTTGCCGCGCCCATGATCGCTCTGTACGTGATCAGCATCGGAGTCGCTTACTTAGTGCATCCAAAGCAGCGCCGGAAGCGGGAGTTGGAAAAGAAATGATCGATGAGCATCCGGGATTCATGGAGTGCGATCCTCCCCGGAAGTTAGGCTCCATGATTCTCGCTCTGCTACTGGCATCGTCAGCCCTGCTCACCGGAAGCTGCCGTGACCACAAGAGCGGCGCTGGAGAGGCAGCTGCACAGGCCAGCACCACGCAACGGACTGAGTTGCGCGCGCAGGATTTCGATCCCAAGCCGGAGACGCCACCAGCGCTGAAGATCAGCGGAAAGACAGCTTACCAGAACCTGAAAGACTTCGTTGCGCTCGGTCCGCGCTACCTGGGCAGCAGCGGACACGCCAAAGCAGAGCAGTTCATCGTTGGGCATCTTAATGGCGTACAGGTCGAAGAGGACAAATTTAACGTCCAGACAGCCGCGGGGCCACTTGCGATGAACAACATCATCGCAAAGTTTCCCGGCCCAAAGGATGGCATCATTGTCATCGCTGGGCACTACGATACAAATTATCCCTTGAGGAATACGAGCTACGCAGGGGCCAACGATGGCGGCTCCAATGTAGGGCTAATGCTGGAAATAGCCAGCGAACTGCGTCTTCATCCACCCCAGGGCTACAGCATCTGGCTGTTATTTACAGACGGCGAGGAAGCCACCGTGGAGTGGAGCGACGCGGATAGCGTTTACGGCAGCAAACATCTGGCGAAGCGTTGGTCCGAGGATGGCACAGCCGCAAAGATCAAGGCGTTTTTGTTGCTGGATATGATCGGGGACAAGGACCTGGACCTCGAACGCGATACGAATTCCACGACCTGGCTCTTCGATGTGGTCTTCCGTGCTGCCCAGCGCACAGGACAAGCCTCGCACTTTTCTAACCGCAACTATGGGATTCAGGACGATCATCTTCCCTTCAGTGCGGTTGGGATTCCGGTGGTCGACATCATCGACCTCGACTACGGCTTTAACAACCTTTATCACCATACTACCCAGGACACGCCGGACAAATGTAGCGCCGCGAGTTTGCAGATTGTGGGCGACATTGTGATGGAAGCCATTCGCGCCTTGAATACGCGCTAGAGCAGTTTCTACTCGGGCTCACGGCGGGATCTCCCACCAGTTCTGTTTTGGCCACACGCTCCGCGCAGCCAATCGAATATCAGGCTTACGCGGATGTTAGGCTTAGATGGTCAAGAGCGGAAATCCGTCCGAGTTACCGAGAACGTTGGATCATGCAAACTCCTCCCAACCTGCTGTTCTGGATTCTGTTTCTTGCCTTTGTGCTCCTCATGCTGGTGCTTGATCTCGGCGTATTCAACCGCAAGACACACGCATTCAGCCTCCGCAAATCCATGGGCTGGATCGCGATCTGGATTGCGCTGGCAGCGGGTTTTGCTGTGTTGCTGTATTTTTACGGACATGAAATGACTGGCGATCCGGCACGCACCAATCGTCAATATTCGCTTGAATTCCTGACCGGCTACGTGGTGGAAGAGGCGCTCAGCATTGACAATCTTTTCGTCTTTCTGCTCATCTTCCGTTCTTTCAAGGTCCCATCGGAATTGCAGCGCAAAGTTTTGTTCTGGGGCATCCTGGGCGCGATGCTGATGCGGGCTGTGTTCATCGGCGCCGGAATCACGCTGCTAAACCGTTTCCAGTGGGTGACCTATCTTTTCGGTGCTTTCCTGGTCTATACGGGCATCAGGCTGGTCTTCCAGCGAGGGGAGCAGGCGAATCCAGGAGACAGTTTCATCACGCGCTTTGCGCAACGCCACCTGAGACTGACAGACGACTTTGCCGACGGGGGCTTTATTACCGTGCGTGGCGGCACGCATCTGTTCACCAAACTGGCACTCGTCCTCATCGTAGTCGAAGCTGCGGACGTCATCTTTGCCGTCGATTCGATTCCAGCAGTACTGGCGGTCACTCGGCAGCCCTATGTAGTCTTCACTTCGAACATTTTTGCTCTTCTTGGGCTGCGTTCGCTGTACTTCGCTATTGCCGGCCTTATGGAAGTCTTTCATCTGTTCAATTTTGGGCTGGCCATCATCCTGGCGTTCATTGGAGTTAAAATGCTTGCGGCAAACTACGTCGAAATTCCGACTACATTTGCGCTCGGTTTCATTGTTGCCGTCCTGGCAGCCTCGGTAGTACTCAGCATCATGACGCGGCCAGCCGGGAGCGTTAAGACCGCAGAGTAGTTCTCAGATTCGTGCCCTCGCGTGAATCCGCAAACGCCGCCGCAGCGTCTATACTGTACAAGTGAGTACAATGCCGATACGAAAGCTTGCAGAAGCCGACTTTCCCACACGCTGGGGACAGTTCCGGATTTTTGGATTTGAAGGCCTGGTCCCGGGAACCCCCGCAACAGGCTCGCCTGACGGAACGGAGCGCCGTAGGGAAGAAGCCGTGGTTCTGGTGATGGGGGATATTTACTCGGAGGTGCCGCTGGTCCGCATCCATTCGCAGTGCCTGACGGGGGACGTCTTTCATTCGTTGCGCTGTGACTGCCGCCAGCAGTTGGAACTCGCGTTAACCAAGATCGCCGAAGCGGGCACGGGCATATTGATCTACGAGGAGCAGGAAGGACGAGGCATCGGCCTGATGGCGAAATTGCAGGCCTATGAACTGCAGGACCAGGGGCTGGACACCGTGGAGGCCAATGTGAAGCTTGGTTTCGAGCCAGACTGCCGTGCCTATCACATGCCAGTGGAAATTCTGAAGGCCATGGGCGTGCGAAAACTCCGCTTGATATCGAACAATCCCGAAAAAGTGAACGCCGTCGAGGCCGTGGGAATCGAGGTTGTGGAGCGTATTTCGGCCGACGTGGAGATTTACGAAAGCAACGCCAGGTATCTCCGCACCAAGCGCGACAAGATGGGGCATCTGTTCACCCCCTTTCACTAACCGCCCCGCAAATCCTTATTTTCCGCCTCGTGCAAGCTGTTGGCGAAGGAGCTTCTTCATCTCTTCGCTTCGCTTCACCGGCAGCATGTCGCAGGCGTACTCCATCAAAGCCCGATAAACCGGGGATTCTGCCGAAGCCCTGAGCGACTGCAGGTGCGATGCAACGATGCGCACATCGCCGCGTGCAAGCGGCCCGCTGAAGGACTTCCCTGCTCCGTTTCGCAAAACATTGCGCACCGTGCGAAGCACGATTGGCTCCATGATGCGGCGCACCTCGCGGGCTCCGATTCCTGCCCGCAGTCCGACGCTCTCAGCGGCCGCAAGTTGAGTAGCCAACATTGGGGAGAGCATGGCGCCGAACGCGTGATAGAGCAGCTTTGCGCCTGGCTTGATAGTGAAGCTCTTCGCACCCAGCTTGCGTGCAATTTCACGCGCCGTCCGCATCGCCGCTGGGCTGCCCTCCACCGCAAACCACGCACCCTTCAGGCTAGGGGGCTCGCCAGCCACAAAAGTCATCATCGGATGCGCGCTTCCGGTGTGCACGCCGCGCTCTGCAAGGGTGGCAAGCGCCTCGCTGCTCAGTGCGCCGCTGGCGTGCAAGATGATCGGCGGCAGTTGCGCACGTACGGCCAGCGCCTGCGAGACCTCCGCAATCGCTTCGTCCGGTACCGCCAGCCACAGCAGGTCACATATGAGTGTGGCGCTCTCTGGTGTAGTGGCCGTCGCGCCTACCGAACGCGCCAATGTGCGCGCCTTGCGCTGCGATGCCGCTGCAGGCCGCGCAACTATTTCACCGATGGTAAAGCCTTGCGCCCGGAGCAATTTTGCGAGAGCCCCGGCAAGCGCTCCGGAGCCGACGAAGGAGATAGTTTTCACCTTTTTCACGACAGCAGAGTAGCACGGCGCGCCATCGAATTGTGGATGTCGAATTGTGTATAGTGTCGGCATGAGAAACGTAAGCAGAAAGGTTTCCCGCAAGAACTCCCCGAAAGCGAAGACCGCAACCAGGCGCGCGCTCAAACAAAAGGCAGTTCAGGTCTTGTCATCTACGGTGGCGTACACAGCTCCGGTCTTCCGTGTGACCAGTGACGAAGTGATCGAACCATCCGGAGCAAAAGTGCGGCGCGACATTGTCCGTCACCCAGGCTCGGTGGTGATCCTCGCGCTCGACGAGCGCAAGAGCGAACCTTCGGTCCTGCTGATCCGGCAGTACCGTTACGCCGCAAATTGCGAGCTATGGGAGTTGCCCGCGGGCCGCATCGACGAGGGAGAAAGTGCGCTGACGGCGGCCAAGCGCGAATTGGCCGAGGAGACAGGCTACTCGGCATCAGAGTGGATACCAGCTTTGTGTTACTACTCCAGTCCAGGTTTTCTCGACGAAACAATGTCCATCTTCGCGGCTCGCGATCTGCACAAGGGCAAAGCTACTCCAGAAGAAGACGAGTTTATTACGTGCAAACTCGTTCCTCTCGCTAAGGCTGTGCAGTGGGTGATGACCGGAAAAGTGCATGACGGCAAGGCAATCGCGGGAATTTTTTGGGCAGCACAGAAATTTCACATATCTGGGAGTAGCAAAGTGGGTAAGCGGAGCTGACTTCCGCTCACAATGCGCCGCGAAGGGCTGAAACCCAAGTAGAACGAGGCTTTCCAGCTATTTACCATGTTGACAACCCAAAGGAACTGAGGCACAATCCACTCAATCAGGTCAACAACCGGCCCCGTGAAGTTCAGCAGTGCAAGAACGAAATCTGAGCTCCGTAAGGTTGCGCGGTTGCGACCGTCGGCTAAGTCGCCGATAGCAAGAGGCTCGGAGGAAGAGTAAGTGTCTCGTCTTAAGGGAACCGTCAAGTGGTTCAACAATGCCAAGGGGTTTGGATTTATCGGACGTGAAGATGGGCCCGATGTTTTTGTACACTATAGCGCCATCAGCAGTGAAGGCTACAAGAGCCTTCAGGAAGGCGATGAAGTGGAATTCGAAATCGTCGAGGGGCAAAAAGGCCCACAAGCCGGAAATGTGATGAAAGTGGCTTAACCGATTTCCACTGCAAATGAAGAGCCGGCCCTATAGGAGCTTGGTTCTTGCCCTAAAGGCACAGTCGTTGATCGATGGTAGGAAAGATTGCGTAGCTCGCCGAAGCGTGCCCTCAGTCCCCAATGCCAGGGGAGAATCCGCGCGTAAGCTCAGGGCCGGAACAAACGCATCAAGCCCTGCGGCTCGAGATCGGGCACAGCGAAGTGCCGTGCGTTCCCGGCAGCGGCGGAAATAGCTTCGGCCGTGAGATACCCTGCACGAACAGCGCCTTCCATTGTGGAAGGCCAGCCCGTGGCGGTCCAGTCGCCGCTGAAGAACAAGCGCGGCCATGGACTTGTGGGGGTGAGCCTGAACTCATCGCTGAGCGGCGCTGGAGCAAAGGTCGCGTGAACTTCCTTAACCACCGTGGACTTAATTAACTTTGCATCGCGCGCGGTCGGGAAGAACTCGGCAAGTTCTTTCATCGCGAGTGCGACTATTTCTGTTCGGCCCATCTCCAGGAGGTTTTTCGAAGAGCTCACGACCAGTTCCAGGTAGCTGCCGCAGGCTTTCGCGTTTCGCTCTGCGGAACTGGCCAGTATCTTCGACTTCTGAAACATCCACTGGATGTTGCGATCGAGCAGCGCGGCATGCTCCAGGTGAGTAATCTCGCGATCAAACCAGAGGTGGATTCCAGTGATCGGCACCGTCCGCAGATGGTTTACTTTCTGTTGCACCTCTTCAGTCACCTGCGATTGCGGCAGAATGCGCCCGAGGGCATGGAACGGAATCGCGCTGATGGCATACTCAAAGTTGAACTCGCGATCATTGGAACGCACCGTCACGGCGCTGTCTCCGCAGATGACCGAATCGACTCCGCTGCGCAGCAGAACCTCGCCGCCGCGCGCAAGTATATACCCCGCGGCCACTCCGTAGAGTTCGGAAAGCGGAGCCGTGGGCACACCCATTTTCCCCGCTTCCGCAGACTTCAGAAACGCATCGCGAAACACCATCGCGGCATACTTGACCGAAGACTTGTCCAGCTCTTCATTCAAACTGCTGATTAGAACTGGAGCCCAGAAGCGGTCGATCGCAGCCTGCGTCTGACCCTTGCGACGCAGCCATGAAAGAAAATCGTCGCTGCTGTCCTTGGGCACTCCCGCGAGCAGCGCGATCAAGGCGCGCGCAATCCCAAACTTATCCCGCGGCGAGAGCAGCTTGTACTTCAGAAATGAAGGCGCAGAATGAAAGGGAGCTGGCAAGAATGAGGATTCAATGAAGCTAGAGCGCCCACCGGGCTCGATGAACGTGATGCGTTTGTACCAGCGCACCTTGTCCTCAACGCCGAGGCGATGATAAAGGTTGAGCAAGTTGGTGCAGCAGCCCAGCAACACATGCTGACAGTTGTCCACCACCTCGCCCGTGCCAGGAAGCTCATAGGAAGATGCGCGGCCGCCGAGATACGCCTTGCGCTCAAAGAGCGCGACTTTGTAACCGGCATCGGCCAGCGCGCATGCGGACGAGAGTCCGGCGAGGCCGCCGCCAATGACGCCCACACTAGGAAGTTTGGCATCCGGTTCACGCCTCGCAACCGCTGCGCTCACAGGAGTCTCTTCCAGAACCCTTTGGCCAGGACTAAAAGTTTATCGTGCAGTGAGAGGCGCACGCGTTCGGAATAAACGTCGAAATGCCTGAGCTCAATTCGGTCAAGAATGCCGCGATAGATCTCCACCATCGCCCAGAGCGCGGGCCGGCTAACCTCGTCGACAAGAGGCAGAAGGCGCTCCGCGAAAACGTAGTACTCTCTCGCGCGCGCGGCCTCGAACGCCAGCAGCGGACGCAGCTTCTCCAGCGGCACACCCGAGCCCAGCTCTGCAACAGTCACGCCGAAGCGTTCGAGATCTTGCTGCGGCAAATAGACGCGAGCCATCGCCGAATCTTCTTTTACATCGCGCAGAATATTAGTGAGTTGGAATGCGATGCCGAGATGCTCGGCATATCGCTCGGCGACCTTGTCGCGATAACCGAAGATGCGGATGCAAACCAGGCCCACAACCGATGCAACGTGGTAGCAGTAGTTATAGAGTTCGTCGAAGCTTTGGTAGATGACCACCGGCACATCGCTCTGCGACTCGCTCTCGCATACATCCATTTCCGTTCCCGCAACAAGTTGCTCGAGCAATTCGATTGGAATGCTGTACCGCTGCTGAGAGTCGCGCAGGGCCAGGAAGACCGGATCATCCGTACTGCCGCTTTCGAACGAGCGGCGATAGGACTCGATGAAGCCCGAGAGCTTTGTCTTCCGCTCTTGCGGCGTCATGCCTGGATCATCGCTCAGGTCGTCTGCGTGGCGCATGAATGCGTAAACGGCGCTGAGCGCGTTACGCTTTCGTGCGGGCAGCAACATGAAGCCATAGTAAAAATTTTTTGCCGAAGAACGCGCAATCTGGCGGCACACGCTATAGGCCGTCGTAAGCCTCAGCTTAGCGTGCTGCCTTGTATCGCTCATCCCGCTCATAAGGCTCTTCCCGCGGTCATCCGGCCAGCCAGCGCGCGGAAGGCCAGGCCTGCTTTGCGTAGCTTGCTTAAACTTGGGCGTCGGGCCAACACGTTGAAGTCCTGTTTTTCAATTGCCTCAAGAATCGCCAACCCTCCCCGGCTGAACAGCTCGAGATCCAGGGCAAGCGAGCGGTTCACCATCTTCACCAAGGGAAGGCCTCTTTCGAACCACTGGCGCGCCCGCTCTACCTCAAAGCGCATCAATTCGCGAAACTGGCCGTTAAAGCTGCCGTCAGCCAACTGAGCTTCGCTGACGCCGAAGCGACGGAGATCTTCGAGCGGCAGATACACGCGCCCTTTTTTCCAGTCCACCGAGACGTCCTGCCAGAAATTTGCAAGCTGCAACGCGGTGCAGGTGCAGTCTGACAGTTGCTGCCGTTCTTCATCCCTGTATCCGCAGAGGTAGAGCACAAGATGGCCGACGGGGTTAGCCGAATTCCGGCAGTAGTCAAGCAGTTCGCCGAAGGTCTCATAGCGCGCGACTGTCTGATCCTGCCGGAATGCCTTGAGCAGATCGCTGAACTCGTGCCTGGGAATTGAGCAACTTTGAATCGTTTCGGCCAACGCGACGAAGACCGGATGCCGTGCTCTGCCCGCGGTGGCCACATCCTCAAGTGCGCAGTAGGTGTCATCCAGCTCCTGCTCCCAGCGGTCGAGCAGAGCAAGCGCAACACTGCTATCGCCAACCTCATCTCCCAAATCGTCCGAGATTCGGCAATAGGCATAAATATTGAAAAAATGCTGATGCAGATGCTTTGGCAAAAACCAAGTGGCGACCGAAAAGTTCTCGTAATGCGAAGTAGCCAGCCGCCGGCAATAACCGCGCGCCTCGTCAAGCGATGGCGCGACGGCAGGAATGGCATATTCCGGCGGCAGTCTTGCCCACCCGCGGACCAGCAGATTTTCAATGTTGGTGAAATTTTGTTCTGCGCCGGGAGAACCGTCCCCGTTCGAATGGGTGCTGGGCACGAATGGCGTCAATCGTCTTCCCTTATCAGTGTCCTGGAATAATAGCGGTTTTGATTTCGCCGCCTCGAGTCAGCATTTCCCTCAGCACGGATTGCAGCTTCGAGAGAGGCGCCTCGCCCGTGATATAGTCCGCGCCCTTGATCTTGCGCTCGGCAATCAGCGCAAAGGCGCGGCGCACCGTATCCGGAGTGTGATGGAAGGTGGCCTTCAGCGTGATCTCCGAATAGTGCAGGCGCTCTGTATTCAGTTGCACGCGCGTTCCCTTGGCGCATCCGCCGAAGAAGTTGACCGTGCCGCCCTTGCGCACCATATCGATCGCCCATTCCCACGCTTCGGGACGCCCCACAGCTTCAATTACTACGTCGGAACCGCGGCGCTCCGGAGTCAGATCGCGCAAAGCCTCAATCGGATTGGCGACCTTGGGAAAGGCCACTACCTTGCTGGCTCCGGCGTGTCTCGCCGAGAGAATCTGCTCGTCATGTTTCACAACGGCAATCACGTCGCATCCCATGATGTGGGCCACCTGCATGAACATCAGTCCGATCGGTCCGGCGCCAATCACCGTGACCGTTTCACCGATCTCCACACCGGTTTCGTGCAATCCGCGCAGCACGCAGGCCAAAGGCTCGGTGAGGGCTGCGGTTTCAAAGCTGATATCTTTGGGCACAACCAGCATGTTGTTTTCAACGATCCGTCTCGGGATACGGATGAACTCCGCATAGGCGCCGTTGTTGAACAGCAGGTCTTCGCAAAGATTTTCCTGGTGCTTCTTGCAATAGAAGCACTGGCCGCAGGGAGCAGAGTTGAGCGCAACCACGCGCTGCCCAGCTTTGAAATTCTTGACCCCCGGACCTATCTCCTCGATCACTCCGGCAAACTCATGACCGAACAGTGCAGGCGGAACGATCATCTTGGCATGATATCCACGTCGATACACTTTGAGATCGGTACCACAGGTCAGCGCAGCCTGAACCCGAATGAGTACTTCGCCCTTCTCCAACTCTGGAATCGGTACGCGCTCAATCCTCACGTTCTCTTTGCCGTAGAGGACCGCTGCCGTCATTTGTCCGTTGTTCACTCTGCTATCCTTCCCAGACGCCGCAAGACTGAATCGCGATCTTCATCGTGTCCGGCTGCGGATGTGCGGCCAACCTCAAAGCCTCCAGCGCCTGAGCCAAAGGAAACCGGTGGCTGTAGAGCCCTGCCAGATCCATCTCTGCACTGAAAACAAACTGAGCTACTTCCTCGTTCAACTCCACGGATGCACTGTAGGAACCCAGCAATGTCTTCTCATCCACGCAAACCGAGGCTGGATCGATGACGACTTCACCGCGCACCGTCTGCGCAAACAAAAGAACCCGCCCGCCGCAACGAGCCGCATCAATGGCAGGCCGGATCAGCGAGCTGCCGCCTGCTGCAAGTATTACCGCGTCAGCGCCACGGCCCTCTGTTCTTTCTCGAACCGCCTGGACAACATCATAGCGCGAAGCGTCAATCGACTGACTTAATCCGTAGCGCTCACCAATTGTAAGCCGCTGCGGGAACAAATCGGAAGTAATTACGTTTGCACCTGCACGTTGGGCCAATTTCGCCAGCATCAGGCCTATGGGCCCCTGCCCGATCACCAGAACGGTTTCGCCCTTCTGGATCGCCAGGGTCTCAATTCCCTTCCAGACCGTGTTGACCGGTTCGATATGGGAAGCCTGTTCATAAGACACGGAATCCGGAATACGGATTACCCCTTTTTCGACAATCCAATCCATCACCCGGATGTACTCGGCAAAGCCACCTCCAGATGGCTCGCCAAAGCCGGCCGTTGTGCCCACCCGTTTATACCTTGGGCACTGCGAAAACACCTTGCGCTCGCAGTAGTAACATTTGCCACAGGGTATGTGGTGGAAGACCATGACCCGATCTCCCTCAGCAAAGGCGGAGACGCCCGCGCCGCGCGCCACGACTACGCCCGCCATCTCATGGCCGAAGATGCGCGGAGCGGTGTGCGATCCCGTTGAGATTTTCTTGAGGTCCGTGCCGCAGATGCCACAGGTGTGGATTCGTACCAACAACTCGCCGGGAGCGATCCTGGGCACGGCAACCGTTTCAAGGCGCACATCGTTCTGTCCGTAATAGACAGCGGCCAGCATCCTGTCGGGAATCGAAGCTGGCGTCAATGATGCGAGTCCCGCGTTGGAAATTACTCCCATTCTTCTCAATAACCTTCTTTCGTCATACTTGTGCAGCGGCATCGGAGTGCTTTGCTGCAAAACTCCGCCAATCGCAGATACATTCCTCAACCGCACCATGTAACGCCATGGCCGCCAATTTGCTGTTCCGATTCAAAGCTGCTACACGGGGCCACAGCCCGGGCCGGAGCGCAATATGCGCAACAAAACGCCCGGTCTCAAAGCCATTGGGCTTCACAAAATCTGAGAGGAAACCAAGATCCTCGTCCGCCCCGTCGGAGATCACTTTGATTGCAGCAAATTCCCTCTTGGACTCAGAGGCCGCAGCGGCAACCCCCACTGCTTCCATATCCACGGCTATCGCACCGAAACGTGCGGACACCTCCTGCTTCAGTGCCCTGTCTGCCACACAATCCAGCGTAACCAACTTCCCACCCCCGAAAACACAGTGGAAACTCTTGCCCGTGGACGCCTCCAGAAGTGTGGCTGGAGCTACCACCGAACCAGGACGCAGTTGCAGCACACACGAGCCTGCAAAACCAATTGAAATTATAAATTTTGGCGAGCAGTTCTCAACGAGCGTTTTCGTGGCGGCGTACGCCCGCTCAACCCCGGTACCGGCGCAGATCAGCGCAGTACTCCGAGTGGAATAGATTCTCTGCCAACGATCCTCGATGCGCACATCGGTGGAGTTCCAAGCCCGGACAAGGCCGGAAACCTCACGCTCCAGCGCCGCCACTAATCCGAACTCGACTGGATTTGGGCTCATGCGCTTGGACATGTCGCTTCAAAGGACGGAGCATAGCCCTTTTCGACGAACCAGCGGGCCGCGCGCGCTAGCGCTTCACGGGCCGTGCCATGTGTGTATCCCAGCTCACGCTCAGCCTTAGCAGAATCCACCCACATGAACTTTTTCCCCATGCGAACCTCTTCGATTGTTGCTCTTGGCTCGCGATTCATCAAGTATCCGTTGAAGGTTTGATCAAACGCCGCATAGGCCATTGCCACAGCGTGAGGAACCTTCATCGTGGGCGATGGCAGGCCAGTCAACTCACCCAGAATATCGAGGACCTGCTTCAGCGTAAGATTTTCTCCGCCCAGGATGTAGCGCTCGCCGCGCCGTCCCTTCTCGAAGGCCAGGAGATGCCCACGCGCGACGTCGTGAACGTCGACCAGGTTCATCCCGGTTTCCATGTAAGCGGGAAAGTTTCCGAGCAGAAAGTCGAGCACGATGCGCCCTGTGGGCGTGGGTTTTATGTCCTGTTCTCCAACTGGGGTACTTGGGTTGACAATCACCACCTCGGCGCCCCTAACCGCGAATTCCATCGCCTTGCGTTCGGCCAAGTACTTCGAACGTTTGTAGTGACCGATCATGCTGGCCTCGTTCACCGGCGTCTCTTCGTTCACCGGTTCGCGGTCATAGCCAAATCCAAGGGTGGCCACCGAAGAGCAATACACCGTACGCCGAACCCCTGCCGCCTGTGCTGCTTCGATTACGGCTACGGTGCCGTCCACGTTGGCCGCATACATCGGTTGTGGATCACGAATCCACAGACGATAGTCAGCCGCCACATGAAATACGGCCTCGCAACCTTGCATCCCTTTGCGTAACGAAGCCGGATCAGTGAGGTCGCCGGTGACGAGCTCCGCGCGCAGCCCTTCAAGGTTTTCGCGCCGGCTCGCGGCCCTTACCAGAAGGCGCAAATCAGCTCCCTGCCCGGCTAGAAGGCGGGCCACGTGACTGCCCACAAACCCTGTTGCACCAGTCACAAAAGCTTTCAAAATCGGTCTCCCAGAAAAGCAACCGCAGCCTATTCAGGCTGCGTTCAAAGGGCCAGCCGGAGATTTGCCGCTGTTTGCGCTCTAAGCTCCCTGATCGCGGGAATACTTCGCCAGCGCCATCAGCGGAAAATACCACGGATAGGAATGATATTTCAGATAAAAAACTCGGGGGAAGCCCGTTCCGGTGTAAGGGACCTCGCTCCAGCCACCGTCGGCCTGCTGATGATCCAACAGGTAGGCGATGCCGCGCGCCAGGGATTCGGAGCGATAATCTCCTCCCGCCATCAATCCGAGTACCGCCCATGCAGTCTGCGAACTCGTGCTCACGCCAGCGCCCTTCTGGTTCACGTCGTCGTAGGAACCGATGGATTCGCCCCATCCGCCGTCGGGATTCTGCATCATCCGCAGCCACTCGGTCGCCTGCTGAACCATCGCGTCGTGATTATCGAAGCCGATGGCTTCCAGTCCCCGCAGCACGCACATCGTTCCGTAAATGTAGTTGACGCCCCATCGCCCGAACCACGAACCGTCGGATTCCTGCTCCTTGCGGATGAAATCGATGGCGCGCAGGACAGGTCTATCCTTCAGCGTAAAGCCGTGCGCCGCCAGGCACTCCAGCACACGACCGGTAATGTCAACCGTCGCCGGATCGAGCATCGCGTTGTGATCCGCAAAGGGGACATATTGGAAGACCATGCGGTTGTTGTCTTTGTCGAATGACGCCCAGCCGCCATTCCGGCATTGCATGGCCAGCACCCATTGGATTCCGCGCTGCACGGACTCGCTCTGGAATCGCGCATCCCTGGTTTCAATCTGATTCAGAGCCAGCAACACCTGCGCGGTGTCGTCCACATCGGGATAAAACTCATTGTTGTGCTCGAAATACCAGCCGCCGGGCTCTGCGTTGGGAACCTTTATCGACCAGTCGCCCTTGCTGCGATTCTGCTTCTTGAGCATCCACTCGGCGGCCTGCACCATGCGCGGTTCGGCTGTGTCCACTCCGCTCTCGGCCATCGCAAACAGGGCATAGGCAGTGTCCCACACGGGTGAAACGCAGGGCTGCATGCGGAATGTATCGCCCTCTTCGATGCCCAACTTTTCAAACTCGTCCAGAGCGCGAATCACTTGCGGATCGTCGAGCGAGTAGCCGAGGCAGCGCAGTGCGATGATCGAGTTCAGAATCGAGGGGTAGATCGCTCCCAGTCCGTCACTCATCTCTAAGCGTTCCAGCATCCACTTTTCAGCCGCTCTCAATGCCACCGAGCGCAGCGGACGCACATGCACCCGCTCGAAGGCATGGCAGAGGCGGTCGAGCACCATGAAGAAATTCCGCCAGCAGAGCGGCTTCTCCTCCCACTTGAGCCGCAGTGAACTGCCGTGCCGCCCCTCTGGAAACAGTTCATCAATATTCCACTCGTCGGGAATCTTCTTGAATGGCTTTTTGGCGTAGCAGATGGAGAGCGGAATCAGAATCGCGCGCGACCACGAAGAGATCTCGTAGATATTGAACCAGAACCAATTGGGAAAAAGCACAATCTCCGGTGGAATTGCCGGAACCGCGTCGTAATCGTATTGTCCGAGGGCACAGAGATATATTTTGCTGAAGGTGTTGCAGGCGGGCACGCCCCCTAGGGCAAGAATACACTCGCGCGCACGCGCCATGCGCGGATCCTCGGGCAGATAACCGCATATCTTCAAGGCGAAGTACGCCTTGACAGCGGCAGTCACGTTGGAAGGTCCACCTTGATAAATCGGCCATCCGCCATCCGCGTTCTGGTGGCGTAGGATCTCCTTGGCGCACTGCTGAAAGCGGCGCTCATCGCGAGTGCCAAGAACGGTGTGTAGAAATATGTAATCTGATTCCAGCGTGGAGTCGGCTTCCAGTTCGCCGCACCACCAGCCGTTTTCATCCTGCTTGCCAAACAAAAACTTCTGCGCCCTCTGGATCGAACTGGCAAGCCGTGCACCCAGGCCTGCGATCTTTCCAAAGCGAATTGAAGTCGATTGCGCTGAACTCGCTTCCATCTTTACCTTACTCCGTCCCTGCTTCAGCAATGGCGGCAACGATTTCCGGGGGCAGCGCAAAGCGCACATTCTCCGGCATCACTTCGACCTCGCGCACATTCGAGAATCCCCTCCGCCCAAGGAACGCAATTACTTCCTGAACCAGAATCTCCGGCGCAGAAGCACCCGCCGTAAGAGCGACAGTCCTGACGTCCTCCAACCAGTTCTCGTCGATGTCCCGACAGGTGTCAATGAGAAACGATTTGGTGCCCAGATTTCCGGCAACTTCGACGAGCCGGTTCGAATTCGAGCTGTTCGGCGATCCGACCACAAGAACCAGATCTGCCTGCTCGGCCACATTCTTAACCGCCACCTGGCGATTCTCCGTGGCATAGCAGATATCCTGCGCCTGAGGGCCGCGGATATTGGGAAACTTGGCTTTGAGCGCCTCAATAGTCTCTCTGGCTTCGTCAAGAGAAAGCGTGGTCTGGGTAAGGTAAGCGACACGATGCGGGTCCGGCACAACGATTTCCGCCACCTGCTCCGGGTTACTGACCACCTGGGTAACCTCGGGAGCCTCACCCAAGGTGCCGACGATTTCATCGTGATTCATGTGTCCAATCAGAATCAACGAGTACCCATCCTTGGCAAAGCGGATGGCTTCCACGTGCACCTTGGTCACCAGGGGGCAGGTCGCGTCGATCACGCGCAACAACCGCAGCTTGGATGCTTCCCGCACCGAAGGAGCCACTCCATGGGCACTGTAGATAACGCGCTCGCCGTTGGGCACCTCTTCTACGTCATCCACAAAGATCGCGCCCTTGCCTTTCAGGTCTTCAACCACATACTTGTTGTGCACGATTTCCTTGCGGACATAGATTGGCGGGCCAAAGGTTTCCAGGGCGATGCGCACAATGTCAATGGCGCGCACGACACCCGCGCAGAATCCTCGCGGCTTCAAGAGGAGAAGAGTTTTGGCTTCGGCTATCTGCGTCATTGGCCTCGATTCAGATGGGCCGCCAGCATGCTGAGAGTCTCACGGACGCACATCACTTCTTGTAAGTCTATGGTCCTGAGCGCATTCCGCACCACCATAACCCAGTGGAAGTGCTGGAACAGGCATCCGGTTGCCCAAAACCGCAGGCAAAAGGCGGCTCCGGTTCGAGCATAAGGCCGCGCCATAGACTTCCTTCATTTTAGCAGGTTAGACCAGCCCAGGAAAGCAGCGGCCCCTTCTCTCTGAAGCCAGAATCAGCCACTCAGGCGTTCGCCCTAAGCAGTTGTTCTGCGTTCTGCAGACTAGCTTCTGTGACCTTGGCTCCGCTCAGCATACGCGCGATTTCGCGGCGCCGCTCGTCGGCGGCAAGCGCCCGGACCGTCGTCTTGGTGCGTCCCGCGCTCTCGTGTTTTTCGATCAGGTAATGCCGGTCGGCAAACGACGCAATTTGTGGCAGGTGGGTGACGCAGAGAACCTGCTTGCTCCTGGAAAGCGCCTTCAGCTTCTTGCCTACTGCATCGGCCGCGCGACCGCCGATGCCAGCATCGATTTCGTCGAATACCAGCGAGCGCTGCGCGTCCGAGCGCCTCGAATGCGCCCCTCCGGCCTCGACGCTGGCCTTCAACGCCAGCATCACACGCGAGAGTTCACCCCCAGAGGCGATCTCTTCGATGGGCGCCATCGGTTCGCCTGGGTTCGTGGAGATCAGATAGACGACGTGGTCGAAGCCCGAGGCCGTCCAGTTAGCTTCCTCGTCTGAGCCGGAAACCTCAATTTTGAACTTCGCCTTCATCGCCAGGTCGTTGATTTCGCCTTCAACTGTTTTCTCAAGTTTTCGAGCTATCTCATAGCGACGCTTGCTCAACGAGCGAGCTTCGTCCAAATAAGTGATTTTAGCCTCCGCCATTTCCTTGCGCAGAGCAGCCAGTACCTCATCCTTATTATCAATGTCGTTGAGCTTCCCCGCGATGTCCTCCTGGAAGGCGAGCACATCCTCCAAACTCTTGCCATATTTACGGCGCAGCTTATCGAGAACGGCCAGGCGGTCTTCCACCTCGGCGAGGCGTTCAGGTGAGGCATCGATTCCATCGGCAAAATCCCGCAGAGTCGTTGCAACGTCTTCTAACGTAATTCGGGCACTATCAAGCTGACTCAATGACTCCTTGAATGACTCATCAAAGCGTGACAGCTCCTCCAGATGCCTGGCCGCGGCGCCAAGGCGGGCAATCGCCGACTCCTCCACCTCATAAAGTACGTTGAATGCCCCAAGGGCCGCACCGTACACACGCTCGGAGTTCGCCAGCACGCGCTTTTCTGATTCGAGTTTCTGGTCTTCGCCGGCGATGGGATTGGCCTCGCGAATTTCCTTCAATTGGAACTTCCAGAGATCAACCAAGCGGAGCTTCTCCTGCTCACCTTCTTCCAGCTCCGCAATCCTTCGCGCAACCTCTTTCCACCGGACGTAGGCCTCTGCAACCCCGCTTAGGCTCACACCAGCCGCCGCGTCAAGCAACGCCAGCCGCTCAGGAGGGTCAAACATCAGAATGGCTTGATTCTGGGCGTGAATGACGGCCAGTCGCGGAGCCAGGACCTTGAGCACAGCTACGGTGGCGGGCTGGTTGTTGATGAAGACACGGCCCTTGCCGTTGAGCGCGATGTCGCGGCGCAGAATAATCTCCGTGCCCGCCCCGTCAATTCCGTTCTCCTCCAGCGCCTGCGCAATGGCCGGATCGTCGCTCTCGTAAACGGCAGCGACCGTGGCCTTTTCCGCCCCGTGGCGCACCACGTCGCTATAAGCCTTCTCGCCCAGCAGCAGCGCCAGGGCGTCGATCAGGATGGACTTGCCCGCGCCGGTCTCACCGGTCAGCAAATTCAGCCCAGCTCCAAACTCAACTACCACATTGTCAATGACGGCGTAGTTTTCAACGCGCAATTCCCTGAGCACTGAGCACCCGTTCGTAGGAGTTTTCCCGGCGAGCATACCACGCCAAGGCTATCCACGCCTTACAGTAAAAATCGCATCGGCCAAAAAACGCGGACATCTGCTGCCATTACGAAATTTGCATGCGATTGACGCAACGTCGCTGGTCGGTTCGCCCCAAAATCGTACTCTCAATGTAACCAGTTGTATTCGAGTTTGCGGGATATACTGGATTGCTGCGCAAACCTCACACGCAAACGCCTGCAGTGCTGGCTATAATGAACCTAACTTCGCTTCGCGCTGCGGAGCTCAATTCAATGACGCACTTTCAGCGCTCGTTCCAATGAGAAAAGGATGCCGATTCTAAATTTGTTTGCTTTCGCGCTGGGCGGAGAGGTAATGGAGATGGTCTCCAATACCGGACTGGTCGCCAAAATCGTACTCTTCATTCTGCTTGCCGCCAGTCTGTTGTCGTGGGCGATTATTCTCTCAAAATACGGCCTTTTCCGCCGCGCCAGCGTGCAGAGCGGACGCTTCGTCCGCGTCTTCCGTCGCGCCAACCGCCTGCAGGACCTCGCAGCCGTGGCCGAGCAGTTCAAACCCTCGCCGCTGGTGGCGGTGCTTGAGGGAGCGGTGGAAGAGTTGAAGCGCTGCGGTGCCAATCCCCGTACGCTTTCCGTGCAGCGCGCCACCCAGATTGCCGCCTCCGAGGAGCTTACCCGTCTGGAGAGCCGCCTGAGTTGGCTTGCCACCACCGGCTCGATCGCTCCATTCGTCGGACTGTTCGGCACCGTCTGGGGCATTATTGACGCCTTCCACGGACTCGGCAACGCCGGAGCCGCCACCCTCCGCGCGGTGGCCCCCGGAATCTCCGAGGCGCTGATTACAACTGCCGCAGGCCTCTTTGCCGCCGTACCCGCGGTGATTGCCTACAATCACTTCCTGCAAAAGATTCGTGAATTTGCCGCGCGAATGGACGACTTCAGCCTCGAGCTGCTCAACATTATCGACCGCAGCGGCGACTCGCGATAGGAGACCTTGGTGGCGTTTACAAATAACAAAGGACGCACCCAATCCTCACTCTCGGACATTAACATCACTCCGTTTGTCGACGTCGTGCTTGTGCTGCTGGTGATGTTCATGGTCACCGCACCGATCCTCCAGTCCGGCATCGAGGTGCAGGTCCCCAAGACAAAGACAGTGAAGGAAATCTCCGAGGAGCGGCTGGTCATCACCATCGACAAGGATCAGCGTGTCTTCCTCGGCAACGATCCTATAAACATCAATGAAATCTCCAACCGCTTGCATGAGAAGATTCGCGATCCGCAGGGCCAGAGCATCTTCATCCGCTCTGACGAGAACGTCCCCTTCGGTGCCTTTGCCACCGTCATGGACGCCGTGAAGCAGACCGGCATTACCAACGTGAGCATTGTTACCCAACCCCTGACTACGAAAGCCGATGCCGCTCGACGCTGACATCTACGGTCACAAGGACGCGGTGGCTCCCTCCCTCGCCCTTTCCACCGCACTCCACGCTGCGCTGCTGGCTTGCGTTGTCTTCCTTCCCGCCCTGCTCTCTCACGGCGGAGAAGATTGGGGCAATAACGGCAGCGGCGGCGCTTCGGGCGGAGCCATCAGTGCGCACCTGGTAAGCGGAATTCCCCTGCCTCCCAATCCCCAGGCCAAACCGGAAAACGTGCTGGCCAACGAGAGCAAAGGCCTGTCGAAATCGATCCCTGCGCCCAAGGCAAAAGAAGACGAGCACGCCATCGCGATTCCGGACAAAAATACCAAGGTAAAGCCGACCAAGCAGAAAGTTGCAACCCCAACCCGCGAACAACCGCGCGAGATGGCGAGAGTCGAAAACAGCAACATCGTTCCCTTTGGCGCAGGCGGTCCTGTCGCCGGCCCCTTCACTACCTTCCAGAACGGCAATACTGCCGGAGGAATGAAATTCGGCGAGGGCGGATCCGGCACTTTCGGCAGTCGCTTCGGTTGGTACACTGACGTAGTAGCAAGAAAGGTTCATCAGGCATGGCAAAGCGAGGTGAATCCGAGTGTTGATTCAGCAAAGCGGGTTTATATACTTTTTGACATCTCGCGTTCAGGAACGCCATCCAATGTCCGTATCGAGCAGTCATCGGGAATTCCGTCGCTTGATCTCTCCGCGGTGCGGGCCTTGCAGCGCATTGACACCTTTGGCCCGTTGCCACCAGGTTATAGCGGCAGTTATGTTTCCGTGGAGTTCTGGTTTGATTACCGGCGCTGAGCGCCGCGCCACCGCATTTAGTTCGGAGAGATGAATGAAGCGTTTCGCAGCCTTGTCCGCACTTGTTTTCGCGCTTACGCTGTCCGCCCTTGCACAGGATTGGATTCGCACGGGAACCGGCGTCGGCGGTGAAAAGATCCGTCTGGCATCGCCCGACTTCAAAATCGTCAGCGCTGATCCGCAATCCGCACAGTTCGATAAAACCTTCAATTCTGTGCTGTTCAATGATTTGTCTCAGGCCGGCCTGTTCGACATGGTTTCAAAGAGTTTTTATCCGCTCGGCGCAATTGGTGGGCCTGCCGATGTTCGGCTCGACCTTTGGGCCGCGCCTCCGCCCAGCGCTGCGATGTTGGCTTTTGGCAGCCTTGGCGTAAACGCCGGTATGCTCCAGGTGCAAGGCTGGCTGTTTGACGTGAAGAGCGCGCAGAACCCGCAAGTGCTCGCCAAGCAGTACCGCGAGAGCGCCACCGACGAAAATGCCCGCCTGATCGCGCATCGTTTCGCCGATGAAATTATCTTCCGTCTCGGTGGCGGAGTATCCGGAATCGCCGAAACCAAGCTCTATTACGTGAGTATCCGTAGCGGCCACAAGGAAATCTGGGCCATGGACTACGATGGCGCAGCGCAGCACCAGATCACGCACCTCAATTCCATCTCGCTCGAGCCCCGTGTCTCGCCGGATAATTCGCGCATCGCCTTCGCTTCATTTTTCAGCGGTGGGCCCAACATCGAAATGTGGTCGCTTGAACTCGGACGTCTGGTCAAATTCCCTTCCTTTGGCGGCACTACGTTATCGCCCGCCTGGAGTTCCGACGGTACCCGTATTGCGTTTTCGTCATCGCGCAGCGGCGATCCTGAAATTTATGTATGCGATCAGAACGGAAACAACCTCAAGCGTCTGACGTCGTATCATGGACCCGATGTCTCGCCGGTATGGAATCCTAAGACCAATGCCCAGATTGCCTGGGTCAGCGGACGCACGGGCCTGCCTCAGATCTACATCATGGACGCGGAGGGTAGCAACGTACAGCGAGTCACCGACCAGGGTTATGCGGTCTCTCCCTCGTGGTCGCCCAACGGAGAGTTCCTTACTTTCGCCTGGGTCCGCCACTACGGTCCCGGAGCGCCCGGAGCCTCTGACATCTACATCATGGACGTTGCCAGCCGCCAATGGGTGCAACTAACGCACGACGGCGGCCGCAACGATTTTCCATCCTGGTCGCCGGACGGCCGCCACATTGTGTACCAATCCACCCGCAGCGGCACCGAACAGATCTGGTCTATGCTGGCCGACGGCAGCCAGCAGACTCAATTGACTTTTACCGGTTCCAACTCGCAGCCGAATTGGAGCTGGAAGTAACAGGCAGACGAAACATCTGTATCCCAAAATGCTGGATTGACGCGAGTTTTCTCGCTTGAGGAGGATCAATTGAATCAGAGCAAGATTAAATGGACTTTTGTTTTGCTGGCATTGGCCGCTATCGTGGTAGTTGGCGGGTGCAAAAAGAAGCAGGTTCCTCCTGCTCCGCCCGCTCCCCCGCCGCCACAGCCCAAGGCGACCTTGAGCGTCAACCCCGAAAGCATTAATAGCGGTGGTGCGGCAACCCTTACCTGGTCCTCGCAGGATGCCAGCAACGTCAGCATCGACTTCATCGGAAGCGTGCAGCCAAACGGCTCGCAACAGATTTCGCCAGCCACTTCCACCACCTATCACCTCACCGCAACGGGCCCCGGCGGTTCAGTCGATGCAACCGCGCGCCTCACCGTGGTCCAGCCTCCTCCGCCTCCTCCACAACAGGCTGAGGCGCCCGCGCTTAACGACGAAGCACTCTTTTCCCGCTCCGTGAAGGACATCTACTTCGATTATGATCGCTATGATATTCGTGCCACAGATCAAGCGATCATCGATAGCGACGCCGCGTTCCTCAAGTCCCACCCATCGATCAGGTTCACGATCGAGGGACATTGTGATAGCCGCGGCTCGGCTGACTACAATCTGGCTCTCGGCGATAACCGCGCCAACGCAACCCGTGACGCCCTGGTTAGGGCAGGCGTCTCCGCAGGCCAGATCAAGGTCATCAGCTACGGCAAGGAGAAGCCGTTCTGCGCCGAAGAGACAGAGGCGTGCTGGCAGCAGAATCGTCGCGCTCACTTCGTTTACGGCCATTGATAACTCGGCAACCAACAGCGGCAGGGTGGCTCCAACCGCCCCGCCGCTTTACTCTTACGGAATTCACCGGCTTATACTGAGAGTGTGAGCCGGTGGTATCAAATTTGATTTCGTTGGCTTTGCTCCCTTCGCCAGTTGTGAACGGAGCCCGGTGCCCGGAGATTAAAGATGAATTTTAGAAAGCTTGCTGCTGTTGCAACTATGGCCTTGATGGTAATCGCGCCGGCAACCCCAGCCTTTGCCGTCTCCAAGGAAATCATCCAGCTCCAGACCCAAATTCAGGATCTGACTGATCGCATCGCTCACATGCAGCAATCCTTCGACGAACGCATGGGCGTGATGCGGAGCCTGGTGGAACAGAGTACCGACAACGTGAACAAGCTCTCCGAGTCGGTGCAGATCATGCAGAAGAATCTGCAACAGCAAGGCGTCGAATCCCAGGGCAAGATCGATCAGGTTTCCGGGCAGATTCAGACTCTCAACGATTCCATAGACGAACTAAAGTCGCGGCTTGCCAAGACCAGCAAGCAGCTCGATGACATCCAGAACCAACAGCAGAACATCACGCAACCGGCGCAGCCCGCCGGGCCGGCCGGAACACCCGGCGCGCCTCCCGCGGCTGCTGTTCAGGCCCCACCCGCCGACGTGCTCTACAACAACGCCCTGCGTGACTACAATGCTGCCCGTTACGACCTGGCGGTCTCGCAATTCCAGGATTACCTCAAGTATTACCCCACCACGGATCTGGCCGGAAACGCGCAGTTCTATATCGCCGACATGGAGTACCGCTCCGGGAACTTTGAGGCCGCAGTCGCAGACTACGATAAGGTGCTCGAGCAGTTCCCAGGCGGCAATAAGGCGGCGGCAGCTCAACTCAAGAAGGGCTTTGCACTCATCGAACTTGGCCACAAAGAAGCGGGCATCCGCGAGTTGAACGCCCTCATCCAGCGCTATCCCCACGCCATTGAAGCTACCCAGGCGCGCGAGCGTCTGAAGAAACTGGGCGCAGCACCCACCTCGCGCCCAGGTTCGGCTCACAAATCGCAGTAAGCGGCGTGTTGCCGCATTCATTCTGGCTGAGGCCTATCTCTGCTCTTAGCTCTTTCTTTCTCTTTCTTTCCGCTGAACTTATATGCCTCCTTGCGCTCGAATTTCATCTTGTTCTTAGCTCGTCATCTGGAGCGACGCAATAACGCGGCTCAACTTCCTTTGCTGCCAACTCCCTGCCTGCCCGTTTCATCTCACCTGTTTTAAGCCAGACCCCTGTTTATGTCCAAATCAGGCTCGCACGAAAAAACGTTCCTCCGGGCGCTCTCGATTCTGGCTCTCGCCCCTGCCCGCTCCGGACAGGTCTATGCACAGCTTTGTGAACTCAACGAGCGGGACTTTGATGAGCTGGTCTCACTCGCCGACGTAAATCACGTTGTGCTGCGTTCTCTCATTCCGTTACAGAATATCGCCACTGAATTCGGCGACGACGCTCTCGCCGCACGCTGCCAGACGCGTATCGACCGTGAGCGGCTCCGCATCGTCAACGCGGTACAGCATCTGTTCCTCATCGTCGAAGCGCTGGAGGCTGCGGGTTGCCCCACTACGGTGATGAAGTCGCTCGACCACTGGCCCGATCTCGGCTGCGACCTCGACCTCTACACCACCGCCAGCGCCATCCAGGTCTGCCGCGTGATGACCATGCAGTTCCAGGCTCGCATTGACGCTCGAAGCTGGGGCGACCACCTCGCCGACAAGTGGAACTTCCTTGTGCCAGGACTATCCGAGTCCGTCGAGGTACATGCCCAGCGCCTTGGCCAGACCGGTGAACAGCTTGCCATGGCACGGCGCTTCGTCTCCCGCCGGGTAAAGCGGTCGGTGCTTGGCCTTGAATTCCTCGTTCCAGCGCCTGAAGAACGTATTATTGTTGCCACATTGCAGCGTTTGTACCGGCATTTTTATTTCCGCATCTGCGACATCGTAAACATCGCCGCCCTGGTCGAATCCGGCGCCGTGGACTTCGTTGAACTGCATCGCGCAGCTTCGATGGGAGGAATCTGGAAAGGCGTCTGTTCGCTTCTCCGCGTCGTCAGCGATTACACCCTCGAGTATCGTGGAACGCCCGTTGTGCTCCCCTCTACGGTTCTTGCCGACGCCACCTTCGGCAGCGAGAAGCTCTACGTCGACTCCCAATTCTTTCGCGTGCCCATCCTGCCCCACGCGGCCCGCCTCTACACCGAGCAGGTCACGGCGTCCGCACGCCGCGGAGACATCGCCGGAACCATGCGCCTTTCGTTGTTTCCATATCTGGCAACGGCGGCCGTCATCAGCTACAAAGTAACCGGAAGCGACAAAGGAATCTGGTAATCCAGGCTAAAGAATTGGAATAATCTCCGGACGCAGCTCGCCCTGCACAATTTCAATCTTTCCTACGGTCACCGGCAGAGAGAATCGGCGGGGCCCGGCACTTCCAGAATTGAAGAACAGCACACCCTCGCGCCACTCAATCGCAGGCTGATGGGAATGCCCAAAGATTACGGCAGCAATTCCCGCCGCCTCGGGCTTCAAATCCAGTTCGGCGATCCGGTGCAGAAGGTAGAAACTTTTCCCCGCGTATTCAGCCACTTCCGACGTGGGCAGCCGCTTTGCCCACGCCCCCAGATCCACGTTGCCGCGTACGGCCACCACCGGCGCAATGCGCTTCAGCTCTCGCAGCACCTCGGCGGTCCCAAGGTCGCCCGCGTGCAGAATCAGTTCGCTGCCGCGCAAGGCTTCCACGGCTTGCACTCTGAGCAATCCATGGGTGTCGCTGATTACGCCGATTGCCATAAGCGCATTCTACTAAGTGGAAAAAAAACTGCGAGCACGAAATCCAATCGAGCGGGAGACCAAAATTGCGGAGAAACCCTTCCGCGGATTTTCCTTACGCGTGATCCAGGAATCCTTGAACGTGGTCTGTCCCAATTAGGTTCAATCACTGATCCTCGAATTGCTAAGCGGGCGCTACAATGACGTGTGCGGAAAATCCTTGTTGTCGTCATTGCCATCATAGTCCTGCTGCCGATTGCGTTTCTCGTGGGACGATCAGCGACACCCGTCGTGGATTTGTCATCTCCAGTCACCACCCTCGGCCAGGCCACGCCCATTACCGTCCACGTGCGCGACCCCCATGGGGTTCGTCGGCTCTCAGCGTTTGTCGAGCAGAATGGCGCCCGTTATCGCGTCTGGGAGCTTGCGCAACCATCGACCCTGCCCGACGCCTCATGGAACTTCACGGCCGGCGTCACCACTACGCCTCAGCTTCAAGAAGGCAAGGCGAAGCTGACTGTCGAAGCTATCTCGAACGACATGCTTCGGAAAACTGCACGCTACGAACGCGACGTGACGGTTGTAATTCACCCGCCATCCGTCAGTGTCGATTCCGATCAACACTACCTATACCTGGGTATGGCTGATCTGGCTACCTTCAATGTCTCCGGCACGTGGACGCAAGCGGGTGTACGCGTCGGCGATCAGACATTTCGGGCTTGGCCCATGCCCGGAGGCAAGCCCGGCTTCTTTTCGCTCTTTGCATTTGCCTGGAATATGCCATCGGGCACGGTCCCAATGGTCTACGTCTCCAATGGTGCGGGGAATGACGTGACAAGCCCAATCGTCTTCCAGTTCCCAAAGAAAGAACAGCCTGTCTACACCGTTCACGATTTGCAGGTCTCTGACCGCTTCATCCAAAAGGTGGATGGAGAGCTGGATCCGAATGGCTCGGGCGATCCTGTAACGCGCTTTGTGAAGATCAACAACGACATGCGTCGCGCCAATAATAAGACACTGTCGGATCTTCGCTTCAAGACCGCGGATAAGTTCCTATGGTCGCAGCCATTCGCGCGACAGTCTCATTCCCAGGCGGAAGCGACCTTTGCCGACTTGCGGAACTATATTTATCAAGGAAAAAAGATCGATCAGCAGGTGCATCTCGGGTATGACCTCGCGGTAACACAGCATATCGGGGTGGAGGCTTCCAACGATGGCCGTGTCGTATATGCAGCACCGCTGGGCATCTACGGCAATTGCATCGTGGTCGACCATGGTTACGGACTACAGACGATCTATGGCCACCTAAGCCAGATCAATGTGCACGAGGGCGACATGGTGAAGCGCGGCCAGGTCATGGGCACCAGCGGCCAGACCGGCATGGCGGGAGGCGACCATATTCACTTTGCTATGCAACTTGACGGTGTCCAGATTGATCCGAAGGAATGGTGGGACAGCCACTGGATTAAGGATCACATTGCCAGGCGCGTAGATCTTCCCGGCTTCAGCAACTGAGGTCACGCCACTTGTTCCTCACTGGATTTTCTAAGTTGTGGCTGCGAAATTCCGCAGGTTCACAGGCAAATCCAATATGCCTTAAAATAACCTATGAGCGTCTTCGGGAGGGCTCGCCGAAGCAGGCGATGACCGATAGTGGCTGTTCTCCCTCGCTTTAAGCAGATTTCTCCCATGACGATACCTCCTCTCAATGTGATGTCGCTGATCAGTTCGGTCGTCGGCGCAATTGCTGTCATGGTTTGGCGAGTTCGGGAATCGCGCACCGCGGTTTCAGCAAAGAAGATCATCATCCCGCCTTTAGGAATGGCCACCGGATTCTGCATGTTTATTGTGCCCGCGTTTCGCGTCTCATGGATTTGGGCCGCCGTAGCATTTCTCGGAGGTGCGCTTGGACTGGCTTATCCCTTGCTGCGGACTTCGCGCCTGGTGCGCGAAGGTGACACCGTGATGGCGCAGCGCTCGCATGCGTTCTTCGCCGTCATTATTTTGCTCGCCGGAATCCGCGTCGCGGCGCGAGGCTATCTCGATACCGTGCTCTCAGTTCAACAAACAGCGGCGCTGTTTTTCATTCTGGCATTTGGAATGATCCTGCGCTGGCGAACGGCGATGTTCTTCCAGTATCGCGCACTCATCAACGGTCCACGCTCCTCAAGCTAAGCTTCAGGGACTGAAGCGGTGCCAGAGATGCCAGAGCCCAGCGGCACAGTTCACTGCATCGCTTGCTGTGAGTTCTTGGCGAGATACGAACCGACGTCTCTCTCCAACTCGGCGTAATTGGTTTGGACGGCGTGGCTCAACGCGGCTTCCGGCGCTTCCCCATCGTTGAGTAACTCCAACATGCGGCGAAGCCCCCGCATGCCGTAGTTGGCGCGCAAGTATTCGGTTGCGGCCAGCGACTCCGCGTAAGCCAGATGCGCTTGCGCACGCGAAAAGCCACTGAACGGCCCCTCCAGATAGCGTAGCGGCGCCTGTTTGCCGTCATGAAACAATCGCGCCAGAGGCTCAGCGAATGTGCTGGAACTTCGAGGTTCCTCCATCTGTGCGATCCCTTCGTTGAGCCATGTCGGGCAGCGTCCACGGGTAGCGGCGTGAACGAACGAGTGCGCCATCTCATGCTTCAGCACAGCTTCAAGCTGCGGAGTCACTCCGGAAAGATCGTGGACCGGGATGCGCATCTTGCCGTCGTTGAGGCCGTCAGCCCAGGACGGAGCCTTGGTTACGTCGAAAAACTGCTGTCCGGTATAAACGATGACCGTGATAGAAATCTCCGGCGCAAACCCGAGCTCGCGCTGGAGATCGCCGTACTGGCGCTCAAGGTTGGAGAGCAGCTCGGATGCGAAGGTGAAGCCCGTCTGCCTGCCTTCATAGCGCAAGACGAAGTGCATCCCCTCTCGTTCGCTGAAGTTTCCCTCCACCTTGGCTTCGCGCTCTGCCTTCTCCATGTAAGCGGCTACGGTTTCGCTGGGATGCAGTTCCTGGACGCGCTTCCAGTTTTCAATGGCCTCGGAGAAGCGGCCTGAATCGTAATAAGCCAGCGCAAGCACATGCAGAGCTTCGGCAGAATGTGGTGCATGCTGTACTGCGCGCTCGGCCTGCGTCACCGCCTCCTGATGCTGCCCGGCGTCGAGCAGCAGGACGGAATACCATTCCAGCCAAGCAGCCTGTTCGGGCTCGAACTCAACGCAGCGCTGCATGTACCTGCGCGCCGCTTCACCCTCGCTGTGCTCCCAGGCATAGTGCGCAGCGATAAAATAAGCTGCCGCCGACTGTGCGGGACTGCCTTCTGCCTCGATGTCGTGCAGCGCTCTTTCATTGACCCCGTTTGAGTTCACGACCTTCGAGGAGAGGGCGGCGGAGTCCACACCGCGCATCTTCGGCTCGCGAGGCAATGCCGCGTCGAACTGGCTATGCGAAACCCTTTGCGCGGTACCAGATTCCGCTCGGCTAAAAACTGAGCTGGCAGGCGGAGCGATCCAACCGCTTTTGGAGGTTCCAACGGAGATGCCGACGGAGTCGCCATGCTCGATGCTGCTAACCGATGAATTCGGGATGGAATATTGGGAGCCACCAACAGTAAACTGAATTTGACCATCCTTTTCCGTGACACTGCTGGCCTTGATGACGACTCTTCCATCCTTAAGGTGGATCGTGTCCGCCCGGCAGATTCCTAGCATAGTCGCCAGCATAAAAGCCGCACACACGCACGCCCTCATTCCGCGCCTCCATTCAGCAACTTACACCTTTGGATGCCGGAATCGCGAAGCTCCAGAAGAATCCTCGCGCATTGAGTTCCTGAATCAGAACACTGGCTTCGTCCTGCATGCCCTGATTCGGTAATGAATCACCGCGTTGATCGCTCATCCTCTTTCCTAGGCGTGGGCGGCGGGCTTTGTTTTTGCTGCGGAGCAGGACGTGCCTGAGGAGCAGGCTTCGCTTCGGGAGCAGGCCTCGGAGCTGGCGCGGGAGCAGGCTTCGGAGGCGGAGCAGGAGCAGGCTTCGGAGCCGGAGCAGGAGCAGGCCTCGGGGCCGGAGCAGGAGCAGGCTTCACGGCGGGAGCAGGAGCAGGCCTCGCGGCAGGAGCAGGCTTTGGCGCGGGTGTGGGAGCAGGCCTCGGAGCCGGAGCAGGGGCAGGCCTCGGAGCCGGAGCAGGGGCAGGCTTCGGGGCCGGAGCGGGGGCAGGCCTCGGAGCAGGAGCAGGCCTCGCGGCCGGAGCAGGATTGCCTGGAGCGGGCCGACTCTCAGCACGAGGCAGCGGCGCAGGCTTGGCGGCAACCTCAGGCTTCGCGGTTGGCCGGTTCGCCTCGGGCTTTGGCTGAACCGCCGGTCGCACCGGCGCTGGCGCTGCTCCGGGCTTTGTCGGTACGGGAGTTGCGGGCCTGGTTTCTGCCGGACGTGCTTCGGTGGTGTTGGGACGTGGCGGCGCCGGACGCGCAGTATTGGTCGCGGCGGGCCGTATTACCGGAGCCGGAGAAATTCCTCTATCGGCCGGAATCGGTTTTGCAGCCACGATCACCGCTGGCTTGCCATGGTTGACGGAAGCAAACTGCGCGCGATTGGTCGCAGCAGTCTTGGCAAGTTGTACTTGTGACGTCATCGGCGGGGCATGTGGCGCACGGTATGCCGCTACTTCTGCCGGGGTCGGACGTGCCTGGATCCCTTGAGGCCCGCCGTTATAGCTTACCCGGTTGACGGTCGTGTAGTTGACCACCGTGCGGTTATACACCGAGACGTTGTTGATGCGGATGTTGTTTACGGAGCGGTTGTAGTAGAAGTCGTTTCCATGCCAGTATCCGCCCTGGTAGCCTCTTCCGCCATAGCCGTATCCATAATTGACACCGCCATAATATCCAACATAGCGGCCCCAGTAGCCACGGTAAAAGCCATACCGACCTCTGTGGTAGCCCCAGTATCCAGGCGTCCAAAGCGCTCCCTGGTATGGGGGTGCCGTCCATGCTCCGGGTACCCAGAAAAAGCCCGCCGCGGCCCAGCCCCAGTATCCCGGAGTCCATATATATCCAGCTTCGGGAATAGGAGGCTGCTCGTATTCCGGTAGAGGAGGAGGAGGGTCCGGGGCATATTGCGCAGGAGCCGCATCGTAAGCCGATTCGCTGTAATCCTGAGCAGGCGCCGACTCCGCCGATTCCGTGCTGACGGGTGCGCTAGGCGCTGGCTGCGGGTAGCTGGGTGCTGGCTGCGCGCTGGGTGCCGACTGCGAGCTGGCGGGCGCCGACTGATCAACGGGTGCCAGATTTGCGGCGGCTGGGTCGCCCTGATCCTGTGCGCTTTGATTCTGCGGCGCGGTCGTTTGGGAACCTTGCTCTGGCCCTTTATTGCAGCTTGCAATCACCAAAATAAGGGCAATCCAAATTATCGGCAGCTTCATATATCGATCAATCGACTTCATACGATCTCTCCCGCCAAGAATCAGATCAGGTTGCGCGTTTAGAGAACGGCGGGTGGTCCTGGCGACGTCCCCGCCACTTGCTCAGATGATCAATCGATTAACAGCGTTAGAGGCACTGGCAAAAAGGGAAGATTGGATGATCGAGCGACCGCCTTGGGCCACTCTGGTTACCGCAAGTCGAACATAAAACTCAATGTTTATTTATGCCGCGGCCATGGTCTGTTCAGCCGTTATACTCTGCATCTGTTACCTGCTCGAACCATGCCGCATCGACGCCATTGTCGTCCGCCTCCTGCATTGCAAGATGAACCATGGTGTGTTCAGGGGCTGCGCCGTACCGGCGCCGTGATCATTCGACGCCCTGGCCGATCATGGTACGAATCAGTTTGGTTTGTTATCATTATCGCTTTTAGCGGTCATGATGAAAATCGCGGCGCACAGCCGACCACCACGTCATTTCCCGGCAGCCAGGAGAACACCGAGGCATCTCAACTGAAGCTGCTGCGATGCCCCGAGCTGACAACCATTGCACCGAAATTTTCATCTGCGCATGGGTTGTGTTCGACGCTGATTTGCTGCGCATGTAACGTGGATTTCTTCTGTGAACCGAGTGGCATTTCTTACGTAGCGTGATATCTCGTCGTTTCGTTCGCTGCCCGACCGTGTATTGGATTCGCAACCTCGAGGGCGGCGTCCTGTTGTCAATTTATCAATGAACTTATTATCAACGAACTTTTGAGGAGCTCAGATCGTGATTCGTGAGGACATTCTGCAGAAATTCCCGGACCTATTCGGTACCAAGCAAGTGAACGGACGTGAAGTCAGTGTCGAACAGACCATTGCTACGCTCACACGAGAGCTGCGCCCCGACATCGCAGCGGCCTTGACCGCTCGTCGAGTGCTACTTCAGTCCGCCGCGCCGGTTACCAGGAAATATGCCTGGCCAAACTGGGACGATACATTTGCGGATCCAGTTACCGGCCAATCCTGGACTTTCCGGCAGATCGTGCAAGGCCTGATTGACAACTTTCTCGGACAGGAGAGCCCTTGGCGCTGGCGGCTCAATGATGACGTGCCCGTCCCCAAGGACGCTCGCCCCTTGACCAATCCCGGACTGGAGCTGACCGGGCCGTGGTCTCCGCTCGACATGGCCTTCAACGCGTTGAACAGCCCTGCGCCGATGAATATGCCGGATTTTGAGGACGCCTCCCCGCCTCACTTCCAGCCCGATGGCACGCCTACGAATCAGCCGGTGGGGATTTTTGCCGCCCTACAGAACGCCAAAGAGATTTTCGACGGGCGATGGACTGACCGCCCCTATGAGGTGACCAAGAAAGGAAACAAGCGCGCCTATAAGATCGACAGGCCCCCGGCGCAGTGGCCCATACGCTTCGTCCGTCCGCCCAGCATCCATTTGCGCTATGACCACGTTACGGTCGACGGCCAGCCGGCGCCCGGTCTGATCGTCATCGCGGTGCTCTGGGTCTTAAATAATTACGAGTCTCTCACGCGTGCCGGCACAGGGGTGTATTTCTACATTCCGAAGCTGCAGGCCCCTCAGGAAGCCCTGATTGTGGAGAAGCTTTTGGCGCGGCTGGAAGGCATGATCGGTGTCGAGCCTGGCACCATTAAGATCAAAATACTGTATGAGGAAGGAAACGCCGGGCGGACTCTACCCGCAATCGCCTGGGTTCTGCGCCGCCGGCTGATTGGGACCAACGTCGGCCGCTGGGACTATCTGGGCAGCATCATCGAGATGTGGAAAGATGACCCAAAGGGAATCTTCCCCGATCCGCAGACGATCGGCATGGCATCCCCGAACATGATCGCCTATCAGCGCTACAACGCGCTCATGATGCTTATGGCCGGAATGAAGGACGGCGAGCTCAGCCAGGGCGCCCCTATCGGCGGCATGGCTGCGGTCATGATTTATCAATCGAACGACGCTTATGGCCGCTTCAAATACAACCCGCTAGCCCTGCGGGCAATGGTGACAGACAAGCTGCGCGAGCGGCTGTTGGGTCTGATTTTCATACCCGGAGATTCGCAGCCTATTGCTCAGCCCCCTACACTGGAAGACATTCTTGCAAAACGGGTGAAGGGACGACTGTACGACGCCTATCGGCAAAGCTGGGTGGCCAGCCCTGAGCCGGCCTATGTGGCCGCAGGCAATCGGCCGCTGCAAGCCCCGGTGACGCAGATCCAGCAGATCATCGATGCGCCGCAGGAGTTTGCGGACGTGAAAGGCAAATCGGTGGCAACCGCAGCCAGTGGTCTCACCGACTCGGAGAGGGCTCTGCTGCACTCCCGCGGCCTGTTGAATGCGCAGGGCAAGATCACGCCGTGGCTCATCACCAGGGAGTCTGTGGATGCGCCGGAGAAAATCTTCACACAACAACTCTGGGACAGCATCTACGGTGTGCCGCAAGGTGAAGTCACTATCGAGCATATTCAGCATGCGTTCTACATGACCGCGAACTACGGTTTCCAGATTCTCAACGGCAATTTTGCGGCGGCCATAGACGACTACGAACTGAAGCTGCGATTCATGAATGATCTCGCCACCTACCGGATTGATGTCGCGTGGCTATGGACGCTCGCCCATCACCAGGCCGTCATCACTAAGGACGGCTATCTCAAACGTCCGGCCTTAACCGAGGACGGCATTGAACCGGCGGTGAACGCCGAGTTGATCAAGGCGGGCACCCGCTTCACCCCAGAACTGTTCGAGAAAGTATGGAATTACCACAACGAATGGACGGCCGCTTTCTTTGCGGAACTGGATCGCCGCGGCGATCCCGGGCGCTTTGACCGCGGTAAGGCGACGGTCATTATGGAACTGTTGAGGCGGCAGCTACTCTCGCCTCGCTACATCCAGCACAGCGCCCGTGTACTCTTCGTTGTTGGGCGCGCGAATCCTCAGGCGCGCTCGCAGATTCTGGACGCGATCTTCGAACTTTCCCGCGAGGAAATCCTCAAGCGCGTTAAATCCGGCACTCTGGACGGTGCCGCCTTGGCCGCCTACGACTATGTCTATGACATATTTTCCGGCAGCAACGAAGAACAACACTCGGCGACTCGATTACAGTAGAAAATGGTCGCCACACGGTGAGCAGAACGCGCTCTCCAACTTACGATGATCCCGGCGGGCGGCGCACGATGAGTGTGCCGCCCGCAGCGGAAAATGTAAGAGCTTGAGTAATACAGCAGAGCCATGTGGCGTGGGCGGATCCGTCGAATATGCGGAGAACGGTTTTGATTTGTGAATGTTTTTGTGGATGTCGGTTTCTGAATGTCTGTAAGTTGGAGCGGGAGACCGGGATCGAACCGGCGACATTCAGCTTGGGAAGCTGACGTTCTGCCACTGAACTACTCCCGCTCATTGGTGAGCAAAGCTAGCTTACACCCGGCGCTAACTTTCCGGCAATCACCTCAGCGTTCCGCGTACATATTCCGGCCTCTTCCCCAGCCCCCGAAAGCTTTGAACTTTTGGAGCCTTGCAACCTTGCTGCTTTGCGATAGAATCCTCCTGACCTGCAAATAGGCCCGGAGGCACTATGTTTCCTTTCACTGGCGTAATCATCGTCATCATCGCCTTGTACCTATTCAGCTCCATCAAGATTCTCAGCGAGTATGAACGCGGGGTCATCTTCCGGCTGGGTCGCCTCCTCAGTCAGCCCAAAGGCCCCGGCCTTATCCTCGTCTTTGCGCCGCTTGATCGCATGGTGCGCGTTGATCTCCGGCAGATAGCGTTTGATGTGCCGCCGCAGGATGTCATCACCCGCGACAATGTGACTCTGAAGGTGAATGCGGTGGTCTTCCTCCGCGTCATCGACCCTCGTCTAGCCGTCGTCGAAGTCACCAACTACCAGTACCAGACCCAGCAGTTCGCGCTCACCACGCTGCGCAGCGTGCTTGGTGAGGTCGAACTTGATGAACTTCTGGCCCATCGCGACAAGATCAACCTGCGCCTGCAATCTATCCTTGACCAGCACACCGCCCCGTGGGGTGTGAAGGTGGCAAACGTTGAGGTGAAACAGGTGGACCTGGCAGAAAGCATGATGCGTGCCATGGCCAAACAGGCCGAAGCCGAGCGCGAAAAGCGCTCCAAGATCATCCACGCCGAAGGCGAATACTCCGCCGCACAGCGACTTGTGGATGCTGCCCACCTGCTGCAGACCGAGCCCGCTTCGATTCAGCTTCGCTACCTCCAGACGCTGGCCGAGATCGGCGTGGAAAAAAATACCACCGTCATCTTCCCGGTGCCTATCGACCTGCTCGCGGGTATCCACAAGCTAACTGGAATTGTTGCAACAAACACTCAGCCAACCAGCGACATTGCCCCTAAAACCGGGGCATAATTGTCTCCTATGAGAATGCAGGAGCAGGAACTGACGGCTGGCGCCAAATCTACCGACACCGAAATCACGCTCGGTATGGGCAAAATGCTGGGACTATTTTTCGGCCTGGTGATTCTTTGCGGCATCTCTCTCGGCGTAGGTTATTCGCTCGGGCGCAGCGCTGCCAAGCATGCCGCCGAGGCCACAGCCGCCACCATTCCTGCAGCGCCACCTCCGTCCTCCGCCAACAAACCCGGAGCCTCGCAGGTGGCCGCACCCAGAACGCCGGATTGCGCTACCGGCGACAACTGCTCGCCGCAAGCCGCCTCAGGCCCCAGCTCCACAGACCTTACTTTCTACGACACGGTGCAACAGAAGAAGGTTGAGCATCCGCAACTCACGCCGCCGGAGCCCCCGCCGGGCTCGTCAGTTCAGCCCGCCCCGGCGCGCACCACGCTCGGTGCTGGATATCTCGTGCAGATTGCCGCCGTGCGCAACCAGGACGACGCCAAGTTGCTTAGCGACACTCTCCGCAAACAACAGTACCCTGTCATTATCACCCAGCCCGGAGACAAATTGTTCCACGTGCAGGTGGGCCCATACGCTGACATTAAGGAGGCCGAGGACATTCGCACCCATCTCCTCAGCGCGGGCTATAACGCTTTCCTCAAACGCTAGATCGACACATGTCAATCCAGCGGTTTACATGCAGCTGCCGTTACTACGGTCACCACTGGACAGAGTAGCTGCTTGCCATTGCCGCCGGATGTTTTATGATTGGTGAACCGTCATGAAGGCTGCACCCGATAAGCTAAGCTTGGCGCTTCGCGCCGTCGCCGATCCGACCCGGCGCAAGATCCTCCGCTTGCTCCATCCCAGCACGCCTCGCAAGAACGCCGCCACCGAAGGCTGGACCGCCTCCGACGTTGAGCAGCGAATCAAACTCGCCCAGCCCACAATTTCGCACCATATGAAAATCCTGCGCAACGCAGGTCTCATCGAGACCCAGAAAAAAGGAACCTGGGTGCGCTACCGCCGAATTGAAGTGGCGATTCGCGCCCTGCGCAAAGGATTGTTCGAGGAGCTTTAGCTAGCTGCGGCTCATCTATCGGCGCAAAAATAGAAGCGGCCCAACCGGCCGCCTCCATTTGAATTCCTGCCCTTCCTAGTGCGAAACCGCCTTGAACAGGTCCGTCTTCAACAGTGACTGGAACTTGCTGTCGTCGGCCTTGAACTTCACCACCAGGCGCCCGCTTTCGGAGTCGATTTGCATGCTCTCCATTGCGCTCTTTTCAGCCGCGCTCCCGGTCGCCCTCTTGTACAGTACGCCCGCCTTCATCAAGGCAGAGAGCGTACCCGCAGTGAACGAGTCCGAGGTCTGCACATTCAGGCCGAAGTCCACGCCATGCTGCAGGTCCAGGCTGTAATTCGATCCCAGCAGACGCTTCTTGATCGTGTCATAATCCGCCAGCGCCGAAGCCTCGCCCAACGCCGAGCGCAGCATGTTCTGCGTACCCTGCTGATCCAGCACGCTCCACACCGGCCCGGCCTCGGCTTCCGCGATCATCTGCATCGTATCCGGGCTTGAAGCAACTCCCTGCTGCTCGCCGTCGCGGACATCCAGGCCATCCTTTACCGATGTGTTCTCGCCGAACAACATGGTGTTGTCGTCCAGGAACGTCATAACGAAGCCGCCGCCGGTGGGCCACAGGTAGGAGTCGCGATACTTCTCGCCCTTCTGTTTCTTAAGCCTCAAGCGAGCTAACACCTTCTTTGGCTCGAATTGCCCGCTGGCGATGCCAAAATTGCGCATCGTTCCTTTCGCCGTGCGATAAGCAACGAAGGTGAGCTGTTCCACTTCCTCGTCGGGGTTCACCCCCATACTCCGAAGTGAACTCTCGAATGACTTCAGATTTTCCGGCAGCACGCGATTCTTCAGAGCGATGCCGCTCGGCGAATTGCGCAGGGCACGGTAATCCACCGAAATAATCTGCTGAATCTGCGCCGGCAGCACGGTTCGCGTGTTCGTACCGAGCGGAGCCGCCAGAACGCTGGTGCAGAGCGCAAACGCCAGAACAAGTGCAATTGAGATCGTCTTCATATCTCCTCGATTGTACCCCCGACCCTCGGAATCCATCACTGAGTTAAATGTCGCAGTTTGCAAATAGGGTTTTCAGTCCTGCTATTTCTGCAGTTTAGCCGCAAGTTCCCGGGTTTGCGTCACAAAAGCCGTCTCCATCCCAGGCTCAAAAGACTCCAGATTGATCTCCACATTCGTAAGTGCGCCTTCCGTGGCAGCCCGCGCCAATGCGGCGGCCACCGTCAAGTCGCCGCCCGCATTTGGATTCGTCTTGGGGCGCAGTGCCGCGATTAGCGCGTTCACCTCCGAGGCGCACTCGGCCACGCGCAGCGGCACGCTGGTGGCCCCGCGCAACGCCTTCGCTACCGCCTCGGTCGTCGCAGAGCTCTGATCTGGTGTGGCGGATTCTTCTTGCCTTGTAGGCCGCCACAAGCGCCTTGTAAGACGCCGAATCCGCATCGATTGCTGCTTTCAGCTCTTCTCGCAGATCCCCAAGCTTCACCAGTGCTGCGCTCAACTCTGCGTCAAACGCGGCATAGGCTTTCTTCCCGCGCGATATCCCGGCGACCATCGCCGCCAGCCCCGCCGCCATCGCCGCCGCCGCCGCCGAAGCGCTGCCGCCGCCCGGCGCTACCGTTGGAGCCGCCAGCGCTTCCACAAACGGTTCCACGCCAGCGCGCAAGCTGGCAGCCGCGTTCTTGCCGCCGGTCACCGCCGCCATCCGGTTTTCCAATATCATCGAAGAATCGAAGTTCTCCACCTGCAGAAACCATTCCGCAGCGTCTTCGATCACCCGCTTGGGCACCAGTCCTACAATTTCGCTCGACTGCACTGGCCCGCCATAGCGTTCCGCCTCGCGCTTTACAAACTCAAAGACCCTTGCAATCGGTGTCAGGTCGGTGTCGGTCAGATTCATTGAAACCTGCGCCTGCCCGCGCACCTCCACTCCCATGCCCTTCACCGCCCGGAAACCGCCGCCTGAAAACCGAACCGCCTTGGCAATCTTCTTTGCAATCTCCACGTCCTTGGTTTGCAGATAAATGTTGTAGGCCACCAGAAACTTGCGCGCCCCAATCACAACCGCGCCCGCCGTCGGATGGCAGCGCGCTTCGCCAACGTCCGGACGGCGCGATTCCAGTGTCTTGATCTCCTCGCGAATTACCTCGAACTGTCCACGCCGTATATTCTCCAGGTTCACCCGCTCGGGTCGCGCGGCGGCAGCTTCGTAGAAATACACTGGCACACGGTAACGCTGCCAGACCTGCTCTCCCAGTTCCCGCGCCATTTGCACGCAATCTTCCAGGCTCGCGCCCTCAATCGGAATGAACGGCATGACATCGGTGGCGCCAAGTCGCGGATGCGCCCCGCGATGCACGTTCAAATCAATCAGCTCCGTTGCCTTGCCGATGCCTGCCAGCGCCGCTGCCAGTATTGGCTCGCGCTCGCCCACGAGCGTCACCACCGAGCGGTTGTGGTCGGCGTCCATCTCGTAATCCAGCACGTAGACGCCATCGCGCTTCATCGCGTTCACAATCGCCTCGACCCGTGCCTTGTCGCGTCCTTCGGAAAAATTGGGGACGCATTCAATCAGCGCCATCTTTCGATCCTTTCCATTACTGCTTCCACCAGTTGTATCCCACCGACCACTGCAAGCTTGAGTTGACTCCCGGATTATGAGTGCCCAGCGACGCATTAGACAGGTGCGTCGCCCGGAAATCAAAGTTCACCGAACGTCGCGGTCTCAAAAAATAGTTCAAGCCGATTCCCGGACCCTCGGTGAAATTGATCTTCGAAGTGTTGCCCGGCGGAATGTAATCGGTACTCCATAGCATTCCCCCTTGCGCCAGAAAATACGGGATCAATTTCTTGCCGCGGGTAAAATTCCACTTCATCACCAGTGGATTCACGCCCAGGGCATACACATTCCTGTACCCGCCCCACAGAACAAATTCCACTGGCATAATCTCGGCATCCAACTCAAACGTTCCCCGCGCCCAGCCCGAGCCAAGTTCTCCGGTCATCACTCGGCCGATGCGCACACCGGCTCGAACAAAGTGAACGTTAGTGCGGTCGTACAGGCCATTGCCCGCGCTGGCCAGCACTCCCGCCATCCAGCGCTCATGCCGGATCGCGGCCGCCGCGTCGTCGTCCTGGGCCATGCCTGCCGTCGCGCCTAGAATCAGTAGTGTGAAGATTGCCAGTCGAAATAATTTCACAAAAAGCATCTCTCTAACTAAAAGTAACAGCCCAGCAACTCACCTCCAAGTCCAAAAAGTAAAGGCCGCCTGAGCGGCCCCACCTTGTAAACCATTAACGCAACCCACTAATGCGACCTGTTGACTTACCTTCAGCCCGCAACTTCCTCAAGATCTTTCTGGTCGATGTCAGCGTTCGAGTACACGTTCTGCACGTCGTCGTAGTCTTCCATCGCTTCCATCAGGCGGAACATCGTACGCGCCTGCTGCCCTTCGAGCTTGACGTAGTTCTGCGGAATCATGCCCAGTTCACTGTGCTCCGGCGTGTATCCGGCGGCCTTCACGGCTTCCAAAACCGCTTCGTAAACAGCCGGGTCGGTCAGAATTTCCCAGTTGTCGCCATCATCCTGCAGGTCGTCGGCACCATGCTCAAGAACGATGTTCAACAGATCGTCCTCCTTGGCCTGCGCCTTCGGAATCAGGATGTCGCCCTTTTTGCTGAACAGGTGCGCCACAGAGCCCGCGTTGCCCATGTTGCCGCCGTTCTTGCCGAAGATGTGCCGGATGTCGCTCACCGTACGGTTGCGATTGTCCGTCGAGGTCTCGACCAGAATCGCCGCACCGCCCGGCCCGTAGCCCTCGAAGGTGATCTCCTCGTAGGTCACGCCCGGCAGTTCGCCGGTGCCGCGCTGAATCGCGCGTTTGATGTTGTCCTGCGGCATGTTTTCCGCCTTCGCCGCAGCCACTGCAGTGCGCAATCGAGGATTCTTTTCCGGATCGCCGCCACCCTTGGCAGCCATCGTAATTTCCTTGATCAGGCGAGTGAATATCTTGCCGCGCTTCGCGTCCAGCGCGCCCTTTTTGTGCTTAATTGTGGCCCATTTTGAGTGGCCAGACATGCCAACCTCGTAGATTGTGTGATTTCTGTAAACCCGTGCTCCCGGCCTTGACCAGCCAGGCATACCACTACCGCAAACATGCGGCAACGCTTGAGTATATCACGCGACGGACCCGCCTGCTCGAAGCTCATCGCGCCGGTTTCCGCTCTGCCCTGCCGCAGCTCAGGTTGTGGTCAATGTATGCTCCGTCGGAGCCTCCCTCAGCCGTGCTGCTGCTTCCTCCGGCATCACCGCAGAGCGATAAGTTTCCTTAAAAGTGTAAGTCTTTTGGCGTTCCTGAAGGATCGGCAGAATCTCAATATGCCAGTGATAATCCGCGTCGATGGTGCGCCAGTAATTCAGCGCCCTCGACTGGTGCTGAGTGTTCGGCGCCGTGTGCATCACCAAGTGGAAGCTGTCGGTAAACGAGCGAATCCGGTTCAGCATCCGCCGCAGCAACGAGGCGCAATCGCGCAGCGCACCAGGCCGCGAGCTCGCCGTATGGTCAAAGTGCGCTTCGTGCGTTACCGGAATAATCCAGCTCTCAAACGGAGCCCGCGAGGCGAACGGGCAACACGCAACGTAGTCGCCGCGAATCTCCACAATGCGCTCCCGCTGGTGTAGCTCCTGGGTCAGAATGTCGCAGAAAACGCAGCGCTCTTTTTGCGCATAGTGCTCACGCGCCGCCCGCAGTTCGTAAAGCACCCGTCGCGGAACATAAGTCGTGGCCACAATCTGCGAGGTAGGATGGTCGAACTCCTGCCCGCTCAACGATCCAAAATCCTTGAAAATGCTCACATACTTGAAGCGCTGATCGTGCTGCAGATCCTCCAGCCGTTGCGCGCAGAGCAGCAGAAACTGCTCGATCTCGGCATCCGAGGCGGTCCACAGCTGCCGGTCATGACGCGCGTTCTCCACAATCACCTCATGCGCGCCCACCGCCCGCATCACGTCGTAGAGCCCAACCCCGCGCCGTCCCGGATCACCCTCCACGCGGTACAGCGGCAGCGGATGCACCACCGCACGCGCCGACCACGGCCCATAGTTCACCGATGCCATCGAGGTAATCACCTGCGGCTGCTGCGGCGACTCCGGACAGAACGGGCATACCTGCTGCAAATTCCGCCCCGGCGACGCTTGATCCCCGGTAACAACCCAGGAACGCGTGATTGGATCCTTGCGAAGTTCCATTGCGATAGCAAACCACTCCCCGGCTCCAGAGTCAAATCCGAATTATTTGCTATGCCTGCGGCTGCTATTGCGGAACACTCATCGCAACCGTCGCGAACGGGTCGCTGCCTGCCACGTCGAGCTTGAACGGCGAGCCCGGAATCTGGGTCAGGAATCCCGAGCTGGTATTCACAGCAAACGTAGTCACAACCGGAGTCCCCAGGCTAGAGGTCGGGCCGGTCAGCAGGCTCTGCGATGCGAACAGAAAGTTGCCTCCAGGGTCTAGCCCTATGGCAACGTTCAGTCCTGTGGTTGGCGTCAGGAAAAAGCCTGATGAGGGCGATATCGCTGCGCCCAGCGTGCCATCGGTCGCAATAGTGAGCCCGGCGAGTTGATTGCCGACTGTTTCGTAGAGAAACTTACCCGAGGGATGCACCAGAACAAATTTACCGTCGCCTTGCGAATTGCAGCCGCACGTGGTCTGTTGCACCTGCGTCACGGTTCCGCTGGCGTTCTCGAAGACCAGGTCAGCCACGGGGCTTGCCGTCAACAGATAGATAAAGTTTCCATTCGGATTTACAGCCATGCCGCCGGTGCCAAACTGGTAGGGCGGAAACTCGCCAACGCTCGTCAATATTCCCGAGGCGGAATCGACCGAAAACACAGACGCGCCGCTCGCCCCGGCGCCAAAGCTGGTAACGGTGTAGAGGAACTTCCCGGCGTTGTCCAGTGCGATCCCGCTGCTGCCAATCGCAGTTGCAATCGTCTGTAAATAACCCAGTACACCGTTCGCTCCAATCGCGAAAACATAAAGTCCGTTGGGCGTCAGCGCATACAAGTAGTTGCCTGAGGGAGCCACCGCCATCAACCCACCCGCAGAGTACGTACTCGCGGAAAGCACAAAGTTCGCCACCTCGGTAAGCGCGCCGGTGTTTGAGGCGATGCGGAAGGTATAGATGTTGCCAGCGCTCGCGCCGAAGAGGAAGCGGCCCAGGGGGTCCGCCGCAAGCGCCGTCGGCATATTCGAGCCGAACAATAGGGGCGAGCCCGGGACCTTCGTCAGCACACCGGTCGTGGCCATTTGAAATTCGGAGATGCCGCCTGATCCTGTGTAATAGCTGCCGCTAGTGCCGGAGCTTTCCGTCAGGGTAGTGACATAAACGAACGTCGTGGATGCTGCCGAGCTCGAAGTACCTCCCGAACCGCCCGACCCTGAGCCCGAACCACCTCCCGAACCGCCGGATCCTGATCCCGAACTACCTCCCGAACTACTACTGGCATCTGTCGTCTTGCTGCCGCTGCAGGTGCACAACAGCGTCACATACGCTATGGACGCGAACATCAGAAACAGAAGCAGTTTTGTGGAAATCGCGCGGTGACGCATAGTTCTTCTCCGGACTGTTCTGATGCTTCTGGGCAATCCCAGGATTTCTAAGTTCCACTTCGGGAAGTAGTGGGGGAAGAAAGCTGCGCGACCAGAGCTTTCGTCCAGCAGCAAACCTTGTTCGCCACCCATCCCTTCCCTCAGGCACATGCGCTGCCTGCCCCAGCCGGCTCTGCTATACTCGCCCTTTCAAGGCCCGCAATTTTCCCCATGAGTGAAGCCTCAACACCGCTGATGCGGCAGCACGCCGCAATCAAGAAAGAGCATCCCACGGCGCTGCTCTTTTTCCGTGTCGGCGACTTTTACGAGCTCTTTCTCGAAGACGCCGTCACCGCCTCCCGCGAGCTGCAGATCACCCTCACCTCGCGCCAGAAGGTCGATGGCGTCGCCCTGCCCATGTGCGGAGTTCCCTACCACGCCGCTGAAGCCTACATCGCCAAGCTCATCCGCAAGGGATACAAGGTTGCCATCTGCGATCAGGTCGAGGACCCTAAACTCACCAAGAAGCTCGTGCGCCGCGAAGTCACCCGCGTCGTCACCCCAGGCACCGCCGCCGACTCCCAGCTTGGCTCGGAGGAAAACAACTTCCTCTGCGCCGTCGCCCGCCGAGCGCCAGCGGCCGGCAGCGCAGCGTTACCCGTCGCCACCACCGTTGGCTTTGCCGCTCTCGATCTCTCCACCGGAGACTTCCGCGCCACCGAATTCAGCGGCCCCGACGCAGACCGCCGCGTCGCCGACGAACTCCAGACCCTGCGTCCGCGCGAGCTGCTCTACGCCTCATCCCTGCCTCTTTTTCAATCCGCCTCGCCGCAGCCCAGCTTCGCCGCAGCCTCAACCGCCCCCGTCTCGGCCGCTGCGCCGCGCATGGCATCCACCGAGCTTGCGCCCTTCGCGCGCTGGAGCGAGACTCCTCTCGACGACTGGATCTTCGCCCCCGACTACGCCATTCCGCTGGCTGAAAATCACTTCGGGGTCTTATCGCTGGAAGGCTTCGGCCTCGCCAACCACAACGCCGCCGCTTGCGCCGCCGGAGCCATCCTCCACTACGTCCGCCAGACTCAGCGCGGCTCGCTCCGCCACGTCGACCGCATCAGCTACTACGAGCGCCAGAACTGCCTCATGCTTGACGCCGTCACGGTGCGCAACCTTGAATTGCTCGAGCCCCTTTCTCCGGCTCCGGCGACGCCGTCACTCTCTTCCGCGCCCTCGACCACACCCTCACTCCAATGGGCAAGCGCCTGCTTCGCGCCTGGATGCTGCGCCCTTCCATTGACGTCACGGAGATCAATCACCGCCTCGATGCCGTCGCCGCCGCCCTCGCGACGGTCATTCATCGCGAGGAACTTCGCCGCTCACTTGATGGCATCCTCGACATCGAGCGCCTGCTCAGCCGCATCACCCTTGAAACGGCCAATCCGCGCGACATTCTCGCCCTCGCCGCCTCGCTCGCCAAACTCCCTGGCGTCCGCCACTCCCTGGCTCACTTCCCTGCCGCCCGCTTCGCCGTCCTCTGCGGGCTACTCGACGAACTCGCCGACGTCCGCCAGCGCATCGAGCGCAGCATCGTCGCCGAGCCGCCCATCACCCTCAACGACGGCGGCGTCATCCAGCGCGGCCTCGATCCCCAGCTCGACGAACTTCGCGACATTAGCCGCAACAGCAAGCACTACATCGCCCAGATCGAGCAGCGCGAGCGTGAACGCACCGGCATCAACTCGCTCAAGGTCAAGTTCAACAACGTCTTCGGCTTTTATATCGAGATCAGCAATGCCAACCTGCAACATGCTCCCGCCGACTACCAGCGCAAGCAAACCCTCGTTGGTGCCGAGCGCTTCACCACTCCGGAGTTAAAGGAATACGAGACCAAAGTCCTCGACGCTGAAGAAAAGATTGTCGAAATCGAGCGCCGTCTCTTCGCCGAACTGCGCCAGGCCATCGCCGCCGAGTCGCGCCGCATCCGCCAGAGCGCCCTCGCCCTCGCCGAAATCGACGTTCTGCTCTCCTTCGCCCATCTTGCCGCCCTGCGCAACTACTGCCGCCCCCAGTTCGACGACCCGCGGTTCGACGCCCCCCGGTTCGACGACCCGAAGCTAGACGACCCGAAGTCCGACGACCAGCCTGACGACCCGCAGTTAGAAGACGCCTCCCAACTGCTCGAAATCCTCGAAGGCCGCCATCCCGTCATCGAGCAGCCCGAACTCACCGGTTCCTCGGATCGCTTCGTCCCCAACGATCTCTATCTCGACTCCTCCCGCCAGTCGATCCTGCTCATCACCGGCCCCAACATGGGAGGCAAATCCACCTACCTGCGCCAGACCGCGCTCATCGTCCTCATGGCGCAAATGGGCTCTTTCGTCCCTGCCACCCGCGCCCGTCTGGCCACCGTGGATCGCATCTTCACCCGCATCGGAGCCTCCGACAATCTCGCGCGCGGCCGCTCCACCTTCATGGTCGAGATGACCGAAACCGCCGCCATCCTCAACACCGCAACCTCGCGCTCGCTCATCCTCCTCGACGAGATCGGACGCGGCACGGCCACCTATGACGGCCTAGCCATCGCCTGGGCTGTCGTCGAATTCATCCACCAGCACAGCCGCGCCAAAACCCTCTTCGCCACCCACTACCACGAACTCACCGAACTCGAAGAGCTGCTCGACTCGGTCAAGAACTACCACGTCAGCGTCAAGGAAGCTGGCGGCAGCATCGTCTTTCTGCGCAAAGTCTCACCCGGAGCCGCCGACAAAAGCTACGGCATCGAGGTCGCCAAGCTCGCCGGACTTCCTGCCGAAGTCATCTCCCGCGCCCGCGAGGTGCTGCACCAGCATGAAAACGCCGAGCACGCCGCCACCACCCAGCTCTCGCCCAAACCGGACAAATCCGGCCCCGTTCAGCTAACCATCTTCACCCCCGTCTCCAACTCCGTCCTCGACCGCCTTCGCGAAGCCGACCTCGACTCCCTCAGCCCCCGTGAGGCCATGAACCTCTTGTACGAGCTGAAAAAACAGGTGGACTAGGGAGTGCGGTCTCGAAGCAGGTCTCAAGGTCACGGATTGGCCTTGCAGCGCTTATTTGGGTCATCCTGAGCATAGCGAAGGACCCCAGCGAGGCTGGCAGAACCACCAGCGTCCCATTCCTTAACCGCCCGTCTTCCCTCTCAATTTATTCTTGCTCTGCAGCTTTAACCCGTGTTCTCATTCGCCCATGCACGGACACTTCTGGGTGTACATCATGGCCAGCAAGAGCGGCACGCTTTCCACCGGCATGACCGGCAGCCTCGACCGCCGCGCCCTTGAGCACAAGCACCACCTCGTCCCCGGTTTTACTGCCAAGTACAACTGCACCCGGCTCATCTACTTCGAGGAATTCTCTGATCCGGGCACTGCTATCGCCCGCGAAAAGCAGATCAAGGGCTGGCTCCGTTCGAAAAAGATCGCGTTGATCGAATCGATGAACCCGCACTGGGAGGATCTTGCGCAACATTGGGGCGCACAGACTTGCCCTCCGGGAAGATCAATGAAGGAGATGGACAGTTCGCAGGATCGATTAGATAAACCGAGAGTAGGCGGAAGAACCTGGTGCAACAGCAGCGAGTTGAACCGCGCCGCGGTCCTTCGCTTCGCTCAGGATGACCCACGCCGGGGTTTGCTGTAGTCGGAGAGACGGCTTGCGACCTCGACTCCCTCAGCCCTCGCGAGGCAATGAGCCTCTTGTATGAACTAAAGCAGCAAGTGGATTGAGCCTACGGTCAACCAAGTTCTTTCGCTCCGTGCTTTGCGCTCACATCCGAGGGGACAACACTTCTCCTTTCGCTGGCATCGAATTACCCAGTCTTTATTTAACCAGACCGCTCGTGGGGTTCAATGAGTTTTCGCTACAGGATTCTTCTTGTTGAAGACGAAAAGAGCCTCCGCACGATTGCTAAGGCCATTCTCGAATCGCAAGGGTACGAGGTGTTGTGCGCCGTCGACGGATTCGATGGCCTCACGAAGTTGAAGCAATCCCTGCCTGATGTGGTCATCTCCGATTTGCGTATGCCGAACATGAGCGGATTTGAATTCCTGGCGGTGGTCCGCAAGCGTTTCCCCCGTATCGCCGTCATCGCAATCAGTGGCGAGTTTTCCGGTCTCGATGTGCCCGAAAGCGTTTTGGCGGACGCCTTCTTTGAAAAAGGCCAGTACTCCCCAGAAGCCCTCTTCCAGAAGATCACCGCCCTGCTTGAAGAAATTCCCCAACGCCCGAGCGTTGCCCGTCAGCCCAAAGCTGCCGTCTGGATTCCTGTCAAAGACGATGCGGATTACATTGCAGTGACTTGTTCGTCCTGTTTGCGAACATTCCCTATCCCTGCCCCACTCCCGGATGGCGTTCATACTGCGGAATGCGACTTCTGTGGCACGGCAGTTTCATTCCGGATAACAGAGGGATTTGGAGTTAGAAAAAAAAGCGCGTAGCTGGTCCACCTCGTCGCACACGGGGTTCGTGCTTTTCCACCTCCCGACTCCCTTGCCGGTAATCCTCCCCCACCGCCTCCCGTCCAATCCATTGACCTCCTACTGTCGATTTGATACGGTCAAGCTTCGCTCATGCGCTATTGGTTGGAGTACCTTCCCGTCTGGCTCGTAGCACAGACGCTGCGATGGTTGCCGCGTCCGGTGGCCCGTGGCGCTGGCCACGTCGTCGCCATTCTTGTCTACTGGGCGCATCCACGGCTGCGCCGCGTCGGCATGCGCAACCTGGAACTGGCCTTCCCCGATATGACTCTCGCCGAGCGCCAACGTATTCTCAAAGGGCGTCTATATCTCACTCGGCCGCCTCTTCGCCGAGATCCCAAAGTTCCCCGACTACACCCTGCAAAACGTCGATCGCATCGCCGTTTATGACGGTCTGGAGAACTACCTTGCCGCCCGCGACCTCGGCAAGGGCGTGCTGTTTATGACCGCTCACCTCGGCGGCTGGGAGATCGGATCCTTCGTCCACTCCATGCACGGACACTGGCTCAACATCATTGTTCGCGACCTCGACAATCCCCTGCTCGACCGCTGGATACGCCACCTGCGTACCCTCCACGGCAATAAAACCTTCGACAAAGATGAGTACGCCCGCGGCCTTTTTGCAGCCATGAAGCGCGGCGAAACCGTCGGCGCTCTCATGGACACCAACATGACCCCGCCGCAGGGCGTCTTCGTCAACTACTTTGGCCGCCCTGCCTGCACCGCCGGCGGAATCGCCCGCGTAGCCATGCGCACCGGCGCCGCCGTACTTCCTGCTTTCACCATCTGGGACGAGGCTTTGGGTAAGTACCGCATCCGCTTTGAACCGGCCATTCCCATCGTCTGCACCGGCGACGATGACGCCGATGCCATCTCCAACACTCAGAACTACACCGCCGCAATCGAACAAGCCGTACGCGCCCATCCTGAGCAGTGGCTCTGGGTCCACCGGCGCTGGAAGACCCGTCCCGAAGGCGAGCCCGCACTTTACTGATCACGCATCGCATCACCGCAACACCCTAGCTCCGTCCCACATCCAATGGCTGATGTCTGACGCCGACCAGAAGCCGCTGCCCATAAGCAGTTCGACCCCTCCGCAGTTTGCGCCGGAGCAGCACGCCATGTTCGTCCAGGTACTCAGGCTCTTCAACGCCGAGCGGATTCCCTTCGCCGTCAGCGGTGCCTTCGCGCTGCACGAGCACACCGGAATCTGGCGCGACACCAAAGATCTCGACCTCTTCCTGCCCCGCCAGGATATGCAGCGCGCCCTGTCCGCGCTAAAAGCAATAGGGCTCGCGACCACAGTCTCCGATCCCGTCTGGCTCTGCAAAGCTCACAGCGGAGAATTTTTCGTTGACCTCATCACCGGCATGAGCAACGGCGCAATCAGCGTGCAGCAGGACTGGATCGAGCGCGCCGATGATTCCGAGGTGCTCGGCGTTCCAGCCAAGGTTCTGGCCGCCGAAGAACTCATCGCCAGCAAGCTCTTCGTCACCCGTCGCGAGCGCTTTGACGGCGCCGACATCGTGCACGTCATCCACGGAACCGCCGGAAAACTGGACTGGACGCGCATTCTTCAACTGCTCGGCGAGCACTGGCTCATGCTGCTCTGGACGCTGCTGCTCTTTCAGTATGTCTATCCTGCGCACTCGCAATTTGTGCCGCGCGCGCTGTGGAATGACCTGCTCGCGCGGTTACAACACGAACTCGAATACGAGAGCCCCCGCACTGCATTCCGCGGAACTCTGATCGATGAAAAGATGTTTGCCATCGACGTTGAAGAGTGGGGCATGGCGGACCTCAACAAGAAGATGAGGGACAGGAAGACCGGATGAGGATAGCAGCAGTGGCGGACCTGCATTACAGTCCGCAGAATTACGATCGGATTCGCGACCAGATGCTGCGCGTGCGTGATGACGCGGATGTGCTGGTCATCGCCGGCGACCTGACCAACTACGGGCGCGTCTCCGAGATGGATTCGCTCCTCACCATGCTGGTGCGCCTGCGCATTCCTATTGTCGCCGTCATGGGCAATCACGACTTTGAGAGCGGCCAGCAGCATGAGCTGATGAAGCTGATGGCAACCGAAGGAATCAAAGTCCTCGACGGCAGCGGCTATGAACGCGAGGGTGTGGGCTTTGCCGGGACCAAGGGATTTCTGGGTGGCTTCGGGCGCGGCATTCTCACCGCCTTCGGCGAAGCCGAGGTCAAGAGCTTTGTGCAGTTCTCCGTTGACGAGGCGCTGAAGCTGGAGCGCGCCATGGCCCAATTGCGCACCGAACGCCGCGTCGTCGTCTTGCACTATGCCCCCATCACGGAAACCGTAAAAGGCGAGCCTCTGGAGATCTATCCTTATCTCGGAAATTCGCGCATGGCAGAAGTCGTCGACCGCCTCGGCGCCAACATTGTCTTCCACGGCCACGCCCACCGCGGCTCGCCCGATGGCAAGACGGCAGGCGGAATCCCCGTGTACAACGTGGCCCTCCCAATCCTGCATGCCGCTGGAATTACCACTCCGTACCGGCTCTTCGAGGTATAGCAACGGATTGCTTGCGATCCGCACAAGACACCTCGCCGCCGCAGGCGGCATCCAACCCCGAGGCGCAAGCAAGATTGAACTCTCGCCGTACCCAGCTACCGCTCCGCGTGGCAACTCTGGCCTGGGTTAGACATCGGAAACATCCGCGCGAAGTCAGCTCTGGAGGAGGCTATTGAGTTCTCCGAAAGTAACCCACTTTGAAATCTACGCCGAGGGGCCAGCTAAACTAGCGGACTTTTACCGCCGCCTCTTCGGATGGCAAATCGATCAGGCGCCCGGCATCGATTACTGGCGAATTCAAACCGGTGCGATCGACGCCAAAGTTGTGAACGGCGGGTTGACGAATCGCCCGGCGTTCGAACCGCGCAGTTGGGTACATTACGTCAACGTCACGTCGCTCGATGAATCTGTCGCTCAAGTACTAGATCTGGGCGGATCGGTCTTGCGTCCGAAGACGGCTGTGCCGAAGACCGCGTGGGTTGCGATCGTGGCCGACCCAGAGGGAAACATTTTCGGCCTCTGGCAGGCCGACCCGGCCGCGTTTCCACCGCCGGAACCGGATTAACGTCAAAAACCAGAAAGACCAACCGCAACGGAACAAAAACAAAAGGAGACCGTGATATGTACTACACCGATGATTCACTCCTTCCGGAGAATATGGCGCCGCTCGTCATCACGGCTGCGCCCTACGGGCCGTCGTGGCTGCCGGGTGACGCTGCTGACATCGCCGTCACCTGGGATGAGCAGGTCCAGGCGGCGGTGGACTGTTACAACGCAGGCGCAACCATCTTGCACTTCCACGTGCGCAATCCGGCAACCGGGCACCTGTCCGCGGATTTCGAACAGTTCAACTACTTGCTCGAACGCATCAAGCAAGCCGTGCCCAAGATGATCATCCAGGTCGGCGGCTCGATCTCCTTTGCGCCGAAGACGGACGAAGCCAAAGCCCAGTGGCTGGACTATGACACGCGCCACATGCTCGCGGAGCTGAAGCCAGCGCCGGAGATGGTTACGGTGGCCGTCGGCACCTGCATGATGGACATCACGCAGATGTGGAGTCAGGATGATATCAAGGGAACGCATCTCGAGGATCCGAAGGTGCTCGCCGCGTGGGCAGGCATGTATACCGACGCCGGTCCGGCCTTCTACCTCGAGCATCTGAAGCGGCTGAAGGCGCACGGCATCCAGCCATACTTTCCTCTCGCCCATGTGCACCAGCTGGAAATCGTGGAACGGTTGATCCGCCATGGCGCTTACATGGGCCCGCTAAATCTCGCGATTACCTGTTACGGCGGGGGCGGGTGCGGATACAATCCCTTCGATTGGATGGAGTTCGTCCGCCGCACCCCCCAGGGTGCAACCGCAACGTTCTGGGCGCCCATGCGCATCAGCGCCGTGGCTGAGTCGATGGCGATCATCCTCGGTCATCACGTGCGGGTCGGCAACGAGGACAACCTGTGGAACTCCAAGCGGCAGCGCATCACCACGGTTCAGCAGGTCGAGGCGGCAGTGCGGCTCTCCCAGCAGTTCAACCGCAAGGTGGCGACTGCAGAAGAGGCGCGCTCGATCATGAAAATCGGCGTCACCTACGGCAGCGTTGAGGAGACGTTACAGAACCTCGGTTTGCCGCCCAACCGTGCGGGAGGCGAGCATGGCTTCATGGTTTGGCCGACCGACGGAAAGAAGGGCGTCGCCACTACGATGTCCGATTCGCATCCGATGGCCTATTGCATGGTGCCGCCGGAGCCGCGGAAAAAAGTGGCCTGAGCAAACCCTACGGGCCCGCCTCTAAATGGGGTGGGGCCCTGTGTCGGGAATCCATTAAGAGACAAGTGGTGAGGGAATATATGAAATCGACGACTCAGGCTACTCAAGCAACCAGTCCATGGGATTCATCTTTGGAAAAGCTACGCGAATGGGATCCGGAGTGGGCCGAGCTCTGCTTCCGGATGAGCACCAATCCATGGACCCACCATGTTCTGCCTCGCAAATTTATCGAGTTGGTCAGCGTCAGCTTGAATGCCGCCTGCACAAATCTCAATCCGACGGGAACGCGCCGCCACATCCGAGCCGCGCTCGAAGCGGGTGCGACTCGCGAGGAGGTTCTATTCGTTCTCAAGTGCGGATCGGCCTTGTCCATTCATTCCTGCAGCCTAGCCGCGCCTATTGTCCTGGAAGAAGCCAAAGCCGCGAATATCCAGTTGACTCCGCGAGCCAACACGGAGCCGACCCCGGCTTGTGATGCGATGAAGAAGATCGGCCAATGGAATACGGCCTGGGATCCATTCTTCGAACTCGATCCGGTATTTACGGACGAATTCATGGCGATGGGGGCGGGCATCTACAAGAGTGGGGTCATGTCTCCCAAGGAGGTCGAACTTCTCAGCATCGCCCTCGATGCGTCTTTCACGCATATGTACGCGCCCGGCACGCGCCGGCACATAAAGAACGCACTGAAGGCTGGCGCAACCATGGAGGAGATCATGGAGGTCTTGAAACTGTGTGTCGTTCAAGGCGTTCAGACCTTCAACCTGGGCCTGCCGATCCTGGCGGAGGAACTGGAGCGCAATACATCAAATAAGAAGGTGGCATGACCATGGCGAACTATGTCGAAGTGGCGAGTTTAGAGCAACTTCTTCCGGGACGTGGAACGGTCGTCACCATAGCCGGCAAAGACATCGCGCTCTTCAACGTAGATGGAGCCATCTATGCGATGGATGACTCCTGCCTTCACCACGGACAGTCGTTAGGAAGTTCCAAACTCACTGGCAACTTCGTCACGTGCCGCGGACACGGTTGGAAGTATGACGTCACAACCGGAAGCACACTTAGCTCTCCGGGATACGGAGTCTCTGCGTATCCCGTGAAGGTTGTCGATGGAAAAATCATGGTAGCGATCGACGAAACATTGAATTCAGCTGCGTAGATTTATCGGTGAACCTGTGCAGTTCTCCGTTGACGAGGCGCGGAAACTGGAGCGCGCCATGGCCCAATTGCGCACCGAACGCCGCGTCGTCGTTTTGCACTACACCCCCTTCAGGGATGGCCGAAGTAGCCGACCGTCTGCACGATTATTAGGGTCAAATACACGGCCATTTATTTTATTCCGTCCAATGCGACGCGTTCATTGTTGTGGCGGGTTGTCGGACGGCACACCGTGCGGCCCGACCGGGGCCTCGCCCGCCTTCAATTTCCGGCAGCAGCCGTTGACCGTGTCACCCTCCGGCAGATTGACCTGCGCAGAGTACGGGAAAGTTTCCTCGTGAAAGGGATCCTTACAGGAGGCCGTTTTAATGACAGCCGAAAGGCCGTTGACCGGACCGAGAAGTTGGTTGGTCCGTTGCCACACCCAAACTTTGTCTTCGGGCGCCCAGATAAAGTGGCCGGCAAAGTCCTGGTCGGGCTGATTAATGCCCACGTACCTAGCCCCCCAGGAAGCAAACTGAATGCTCCAGTCCGGATTGTTGCCCCAGCAGACCATGTCAGGGGGCTTGGGCGGCGCGGTTTGATTCGCAGGGTTCGCAGGAGTTTGGGCCACGGGATTCGTAGCGGATTGCGCGACAGACGAAAACAAGGCCGCCGAAAGCAAAAGAATTGCCCTACACCTTAGCAGCGTGGGTGCCATTGAAACCTCCCCCGAAACGAATTGTTTTCGTTAAGCTTGCGCACGTCAACTGGTAGTTCGTATAGTTCGTGTGGGGCCTTTTCGGTCGAGTGCTACTTGAGCAGGGACCGCTGATGAAAACAATCGCACGCAAAGCCAATTCTGCCCTAACTTCCCGACAGTACATCTAGACACATAAGACGCATATTTGCGAATGCTAGAAGTGGCGTGTTCAGCCAGCAACTGGCAGAAGTCATAGTCGGCACCAAAGTCCGGAGTTCTCTCGCATGCTAGCCACGGCTCTTGGCCCAGGTACTTGGCTCCAGCTCTAGATTTGCGGTAAATGGACTCCACTTCGGTGGCCGCGCCCGGAATCTCAATTCGAGCACGCGCGACAACCCCCAAATCGTCTTCCATCCGGAAACTGATCCACCGCCTCGGGTTCGACAGTCCCAGTAGCTCGGCTGTAAACTCTGTACTTCGGAGGCCATCGGCTTCCACGGAGGCCTGATGAGACGGCTGAAAGCCTACCTTCCTCTACTTGTGCTCTTCTGCGCCCTGCAGACACTACTTGCCCAGGACCTGGCCTCATTCGAGAAGCGAGTCCAGGTCAAAACCCTTCCCAACGGACTCACCGTCCTGTTCCTGAGCCGCCCCGAAGCTCCCGTCTTCTCCTTCTTCACCGTCGTGGACGCCGGAGATGCGCAGGATCCCGACGGCAAGACCGGCCTCGCCCACATGATGGAGCACATGGCCTTCAAGGGCACCGACCAGATCGGAACCACAAATTATCCCGAGGAAAAAAAGGCTCTGGCCAAAGTGGAAGAGATCTACGCCCTCTATGACCGCGAAAATAACCGCCGAGTAAATCGCGACGAGAAAAAGATTGCGGAGCTCAAGGCGCAATGGGAGAAGGCGCGCCAAGCAGCCGATCAGTACGTGGTGAAAAACGAGTTCGGCGAAATCATCGAGCGCAATGGCGGTGTTGGCCTCAACGCCTCCACATCGCTGGATCACACCCAGTATTTCTATTCCCTGCCATCCAATCGCCTTGAGCTCTGGGCCTACCTCGAGTCGGAGCGCTTTCTGCAACCCGTCATGCGCGAGTTCTACAAAGAGCGCGATGTCGTCATGGAAGAGCGGCGTATGCGCACCGACTCATCGCCCACCGGACGCCTCGTCGAGCAGTTTCTCTCCATAGCCTATGACGGCAGCCCCTATCACCGTCCCGGCATCGGCTACGCCACCGACCTCAAGCACTTCTCCGCAACCGACGCCGCAACATTCTTCAAAACCCACTACGTGCCCAGCAACATGGTGGTGGCCGTAGTGGGCGATCTCGATGCCGCTAAGACCTTCGCGCTGGTAGAAAAATATTTCGGGCGAATTCCGTCCGGTCCCAAGCCCGAAGAGTTCGTCACCGCGCAAACCAAACAGAACTCCGAGCGCACTCTCGTGCTGCACGATCCCTCCCAGCCCTTCTACCTCGAGGGCTACCAGAAGCCCGATTATCTCGATAAAGACGACGTTGTCTACTCGGTCATCAGCGGCGTAATGAGCGAAGGCCGCACTTCGCGCCTCTACCGTTCGCTGGTGCGTGACAAGCGAATCGCCGTCGCCGCCGCAGGCTTCAGCGGCTTCCCCGGAGACAAATATCGCAACCTCTACGCCTTCTATGCAGTGCCATCCCATGGACACAGCGCAGCCGAGGTAGGCAGCGCCATCCACGAAGCCATTGACAGTCTCAAGCGGGATGGCGTGACCCCCGACGAACTAAAGATGGTGAAGACCCGCTCCAAAGCGACACTGCTGCGCAGCCTCGCCAACAACCAGGGACTGGCCATCAAACTCGCTGAGAACCAATTGAAATACGGCGACTGGCGCGAACTTTTCCGCCGCATCGACAAGATTGATGCCATCACCAACGACGACGTGAAGCGCGTCGCCAATCAGATTTTCGTGGACACCAATCGCACCGTTGGAATCCTCGAAACCAACAGCGCGGCGAAAGGAGCACAGCGATGAAGACGAAGTTCCTGACCACTGCCATGACTGCCCCGTTGTTATTCACGCTGTCATTGACCTCGCTGCTGCCCTCCGCGCAAGCGCAAGACGCCATGCAGTCTGGCACGCCCAAAGCCTCTCCATCCGGAGTTGCCACCAACTGGAAGCAGATCAAAATCCCTGAGCTGCCTCCCTTCAATCCCAAGCAGCCCCGGCGCGTCGTGCTGGAAAATGGCATGATCGTCTTCCTCACCGAGAACCACGAGCTGCCATTGATCTCCGGCTCGGCCAAAATTCGCGGCGGCTCTGACTCCGAACCCGCCGACAAGGCCGGACTCGTTGAGTTGTACGGCGAAACCTGGCGCACCGGCGGCACCGAAAAGCTCTCCGGCGATCAGTTGGACGACTACCTCGAGGCGCGCGCCGCCAAGGTGGAAGCCACTGGCGGCGACGCCGATACCAGCCTCAGCCTCAACTGTCTCAAAGCCGACTTCCCCGACGTATTGGGAATTTTCGTCGACTTGCTCCGCCATCCAGCATTCCGTGAAGACAAACTCGCCCTCGCCAAAAAGCAGATGGACAGCAACATCTCGCGCCGCAATGACGAGACCTCAGATATCGCCGAGATGCAGACCGACATCCTCGGCTACGGCAAAAACAGCGCCTACGCGCGCGTTCCAGAGTATGCAACAGTTGCCGCCGTCAGCCGCCAAGACCTCCTGCAATGGCACAGCCGGCACACCACGCCAAACAACATCATCCTCGGAATCGTCGGCGACTTCGACTCCCGCCAGATGGAAGAAACCTTGCGCAAGGCCTTCGCTGATTGGCCCAAGGGTGAAAAGTTCGAGGAGCCGGAGGTCACCATCGACCCTGCCAAGCCCGGCATTTATCTCGTCGATAAAACTGACGTCAACCAGAGCGAGATTCGCATGATCAGCGTGGGAATCGAGCGCCGCAACCCCGACTACTTCGCGCTGCAAGTGATGAACCAGATCTTCGGCGGAGGATTTTCCTCGCGTCTCTTCAGCAACCTGCGCACCAAGGCCGGACTTGCCTATGCGGTCGGCGGCGGCGTAGGCAGCAACTGGGACCATCCTGGCCTCACCGTGCTGGAGATTGGAACCAAGACGGAGACCACCACCGAGGCGATCAAGGGACTCTGGGAGCAGGTCGAGCTGTTGAAGAAAGATCCTCCAACTGAGTTGGAGATGAAGCGCGCCAAAGACCAGATACTCAACTCATTCATCTTCAACTTCGACACTCCGGCCAAGGTTCAGCACGAGCAGGTGACCTATGAGTTCTATGGCTACCCCACGGATTTCCTTGAGCGATATCGCGCCGGCGTCGAGAAGGTCACCGCTGCCGACGTGCTGCGCGTAGCCAACAAGTATGTGCACAAGGAGGATTTCAAAGTTCTCGTCATCGGCAACGCCGCTGACTTCGAAAAACAACTCGCAACCCTCGGCCCAGTAACTCCGATTGACGTCAGCATTCCAGCTCCGGCAACCGAATCCGCCAGGTAACCTTCGCAATTACGGGACACCAGCTTCGAGACGTCCGGTATCAGGCAATGGCGGGAGCGAGTGCTCCAGCTCCACAGCGCGCGCCTTTTCGCCCCGCTTTGTCGCCCCGGCGTCCCATTTCACCAACTCAACGTAGTTTGCTTTTTTCCGGCCATCCTCTCAGCCCAGTATTCCTTCTACTTTATTTGGCGCGTCCTGCTCCGTTTAAGGAGCGATCTTCTCGCGCCCATGGAGGCGTACGTGATTCGATCCGCAAAGATTCGCCCCACCGTCCTTCTGCTCTGCACCCTGCTCCTGGTAGTCACCGGCGCAAGCGCCCAGACTTACAGCGGCACAGCCATTGACGGCTCGCTCTACCAGATCATTGTGCCTGCAAGCTGGAATAATCAACTGATCCTTTTCGCTCACGGAATTGTGGACCCGCAGGAACCCATCGCCCTCCCCAGCGATCCTCTCTTTACCGGTTTTCGCGCTGCCGTGCTGGCCGATGGGTTCGCCATCGCATACTCCAGCTTTGCGGCCAACGGCTATGCCATAAAGGAGGGTATAACCGACACCGACCAGCTGCGCAGCATCTTTGCCAGCCTGGTCGGAAAGCCCACCAAAACATTTCTCGTCGGCGAGTCGCTGGGCAGTGCTGTCGTCCTCGCTCTGGCCGAAAGCGCGCCGGAACATTATGACGGCGTTATGCCGATGTGCGGCCTCATCGGCGGCAGCCCCTTGGAGATCGAATATGTCGGCAACTCGCGCGTGCTCTTCGATTACTTCTTCCCCGGCATAATTCCCGGAACCCTGCTCACTACTCCTCCGCTGCTACCATACAATCCAGGTGGCTTGCCTTCGCCGAACTTGGGTGACGCCGTGGCCGAGGCGGTCACCATCGGCATAACTCCGTCGCTCAGTCCCACCTTGCCTACCCTGCAGCTCTACAACACGCTGCAGTTGGAGGCAGCTTCGCCCACCGAAGTTGTAGACGGATTGGTCGAAGTGCTTGGCTTTGATGTCCGTTACGTCAACGATCTACTGGCGCGTACCGATGACAAAAGCCCCTACGACAACCGCTTCATCTGGTATTTCGGTTCGCTGAATGACTTCGCTCTGAACGCTGGAGTCGAGCGGGTGGCGGGCACCGTGCAAGGCTTAGAATATCTCTTCCGCTACTATCAGCCGACCGGTGAGATCCTGATCCCCACCGTAACATTGCACACCACGCGCGATCCGCTCGTTCCCTTCTGGCACGAGGCTGTCTATCTCGGTCTGGCCACTCTCCATCACCGCCAGAACTTGCTGGTGCAGCAGTCAGTCGATCGCTTCGGCCACTGTGAATTCGAGCCCTCAGAGGTGGCTAACGCATTTGGCGGACTCGTCGGATGGGTAGATTACGGAATCAAACCTGCCGGCGGAGACGTGACCGCCCCGTAAGCACCCGTAACCAATGGGAAACGGCGCGGTTCGCCCGCGCCGTCTCCAAAGATCCATCCATACCCAGCCCGCCTATTTCTTCTCGGCCATCCCCTTGGGCTGGTAAACGCAGAAGGGCTCCGAAGCCATGTAGTTGCCGTCCACCGCGTAGGCGCGGGCGCGGCAGCCCATGCACACATTGCGGAACTCGCAGCAGCCGCACTTGCCTTCCAGTTTGCTGGTGTCGCGCAGGTCGGCAAAGACCTGCGAGTTGTTCCAAATCTCGGAGAACGGCTGCTTTTTCACGTCCCCGGCTATCGCGGGCAAGTATCCGCAGGGGAAAACCTCGCCATCGAACGAAAGGAAGCAGACGCCGGTTCCGGCCAGGCATCCCTTCGTCATCGCGTTCATCGCATTTGGATCTCCACCCGGATGCCCGTGCGGATGTGGCATTCCATCGTGGCGCAGTCCGCTCTTGCCGAACTTTTCATAGTTGGTCTTAAAAGCCATGCCGGTGGAACCAGGCATAGCCATCTCGGTTGGACCAATCGCGGGATTGCCCTCAATGGTTTGCTCAGCCACGGCAAAAGCCGCCAGCTTGCGCTCTTTGGCCCTTCGCTGCCGCACCACGCGGAAATAGTGTGGTGCGCAGGTGGCCTTCAGTTCGATGTCGCCCGTGGCAGCCTGATCGTAGAACCAGTTGAGGATGCGCTCGTACTCTTCGGGTGCCACCATCTGCGACTCGGCGATATCGACCCCGCAGCCCACTGGAACCAGCAGGAACGTGTGCAGCGCATCGGCGCCAAGCCCGCGCACCATCTCCAATACTTTTGGCAACTCCGCGGCATTGTGCTTGGCGATCGTCATGTTGATCTGCACCGGCATGCCAAGCTCTTTCAAATTCCTGAAGCCGTAAATGGCCGCTTCAAACGCTCCCGGAATCCCGCGGAAGCTGTCGTGCGTCTCCGCATTGGCGCCGTCCAGCGAGATCGAGACGCGCTTCACTCCTGCGTCCACAATCTTCTGCGCCACTTCCTTGGTCACCAGTGTTCCGTTGGTGGCCAGCGCCACGCGCAGCCCCTTGTCGGTGGCATACTTTGCCAGTTGGAAAATGTCCGGACGATACAGCGGCTCGCCGCCCGAGAGCACCAGGATCGGGTTCGCGAATGCGGCGATCTGATCGATGATGTTCAGCGCTTGAGCCGTAGGCAGGTCGGAGGGTGATGCAAGCTCGGTGGCCGTGGCGCGGCAATGCACGCAACGCAGATTACAGCCCTTGGTGACTTCCCAAAAAACAAGGCGCGGCAGATGCTGGCCGGCGCCGGTAAGAGGACTTGCACTCATGAGATCTCCTGAAAAACGATCCAACCTTCCGGACCGCAACTTAAAGATACGGGCCGAGATAACCATGGAGCCATGATTCTTGTCACAGAACTGTTGTGATTTGTGTCACACAAGCAACCCGCAAGGCAATCCTGCATCTGTCTCACGAGCGCTTGCTCACTTTGTAGGACGGCCCCGGCACTCTCTTCGCCGGGGCCGCAGACTTTTTGCCGTTTACGGTCCCACTCCGCCGTTGTGGCAGTCAGAGCAGTTCACCGCTGTCAGGTCACCCAGATCGATCGGATGCTTGAATGACATTGCGGTGTTCACCACGCTTGCCGGCAGCACGCCCTGCTTCCTCGCTGAGCACGGTATGGCAGGAGTTGCACTCCTTCGAGATCACCTTGCCATCCTTGCTGGTGTGGTTGCCGTCGTGGCAGCGGAAGCAGCCGTTGAAGTAGTAATGGCCCACGTTGTCCGGGTGCGTGCGCCAATCCACCTTCATCTCCGGGAAGATGTTTTCGCGGAAGATGCGCTGCAGCTCCATCACCATGTTCTGGATGTCTCCCGCGTGTGAGCTGGCCACCTGCGGATACTTCTGCTGATAGAACGCCGGAATCTGCTTGGCGATAGCATCCTCGGCTTCCGCGGTGGTTTTGTACCCCGCCGTCAGAACCTGCACTCCCTGCTGCTTGGCAAAGGGCAGCGCGGTGCTCACGCGCCCTGCACCCATCGCCTGATCGACCGCGCGGTCCGGCGGAGTATAGACATGCGTGGGACGATTGTGGCAGTCCACGCAGTCCATGCGCCGCTGTTCCAGCTTGCTCACCGCTTCCGGAGTAGCTCCGGCCACCGTGTACTCGGTGATATTGCCATTGCGATCGGTCCGGCGAACCCAGGAGATGTTCTCCCGCGTGGGATCGCTCCGGTATTCGATCTTGTTGGCAATGTTCATATGCCAGTGAATTCCTGCCGCCTCGCTACCCAGATTCGGATCGCCGCCGCCGGTCTTGATCAGTAACCGGATCTGGCGCGGCGTGTTGGCTTCATCGGAAGAAAAGTGGTTGAAGACCTTCAGTTGAGCCCCCCAGAAGCGGCGCGGCCAATGGCACTGCTCGCAGGTCTGCGAGGCCGGGCGCAGGTTCTTCACCGGAGTCTCGATGGGGCGAGGGTAGGTGTTGGTGATCGTCTTGAGAACCTGACGCATGCCTGACAACTTCGACTTCACGTACCAGTTCGCACCGGAGCCAACGTGGCATTCCACGCAACTCACGCGGGCGTGCGCCGAGTGATCGTGCGCGACCGCCTCCGGATGCATCACCGTATGGCAGAGTTCTCCGCAGAAGGTCGTCGAGTCGGTGAACTCATAGGCGTGATAGCTGCCAACCGCACTCAGCAGGATGAATACGACCACTAGGCTCACGAAGCCGACCAGCCGGGCTTGATGCCGGGGATTGTTCAGGTCGATCATGGGCAGCAGAGGCGCCCCAGGGATCGCTCTCAGCCGGCGATGGCGCTCGCCGATCATCCCGGCGATGATCAATATGATTCCAACTGCCAGGAAGCCGGGAAGGATCATATACGCCAGAATCCCAACATACGGGTTGGGCTTCGACGAAGTCATGTCGATGAAGAACAGAACAATAATATTGGCCAGAGAAATGGCGGCCAACGCAATTCCAGTAAGGCTGAGGTAGTTACGCAGAAGACCTAGCAATGAATGGTGTTCAGAAGGTTGATTTGGCGCAACGACCTTTCCCGTCTCGGGCATTTGCTCTCCTAAATTATCAGGTCAGAATTCTATGATGGCGTCGTGCCAATCCCCCCACGGGATCGTCCGCATCGACCACCCTCTGCAACTTCACGTAGCCCAGCCGAAGGCCAATCAAATTCCGGCTGCGCCAATTGTTTTCGCGTGATTAAGTGTACCTGACAGCAACGCGTTCGGTCATCTCGGCTGTCATTCCGGGGTCAGGCACACAAAGGCAAAACACCTGCGGAGTAGCTGCAAGTGATCTCGTCGCCGCTGACTATCCCGCCGCAGAGGCCCACTATCGCCTCTGCGCTCGCCCTAACTTTGTCTATGTAGAAACCGCTCTACCGGTACGCAAAGATCATCGCATAAATGATCCCGACGATGATGCAGAAGCCGATCGTCAGGGCCACCCAGGCAAACGCCCGTATCGCCTTCACCACAACCGCCGGGTGAGGCTCCGCCAAATGACTCTTCAGCTCTCCCCTTCGAACCAGCGCTTCATATTCCATCGGTTTATCGCGCTTCAGCTCTGCCAGCGGCATCTGCCCCGTGAACACAACAACATCCATGGGAAACTTCTCCGGCCGCAAATGCGTGTTGAAGAAATGCACCGTGAAGATGAAGCCGGTGGCCAGCAGCGCTTCGTCGCTGTGAATGATGGTTGCCAGATTGATGAACCATCCCGGTAATATCCGCGTAAACGTGATCGGAAACCACAGCGTAAGTCCCGTGGAACCGATGATGAAAATGCCCCAGAACACCGCGAAGTAGTCGAATTTCTCCCAGTACGTCCAGCGCCCGTAATGCGGACGCGGACCTTTTCCCAGGAACCACTTCATCGTCTGCACAAATTCCCGGCCATCTTTCAATCCCGGCACCATCGAGTTCGGCCCAAGGATCATCGCGGCCCAGGAGCCATACACACGCTTCTTCAGATTTCGCAGCGAGACCAGATGGGTCACGAAAACGCAGAACATCACCACCGCCGCAAAGCGGTGGAGGTAACCGGCGGTCTGGAATCCTCCCAGGAACCGCGATAACGCGCGCGCCCACGGCGTGTAGGAAAACTTGAGCGACATTCCTGTCATCGCCAGGCAAAGGAAGGAGACGACCATGGTCGCGTGCAGACCACGCTCCAGTGGGACGAAGCGCACGAATTCGCGCGTGCCCACATGCTCCTCTCCGTGCGCCGACGGTCGATCCGGACTTGCGGTCACCTTGTACTCTCCTGTTTTCGACTCAACACTCATCACTACTACTCCTTCTCGGAAGGCGGGTTCTGCGCTTCCCTTTCCTCTTCGGCACGCAGCGCAGCCTCTTCCTCGGCTTCGGCCTGCTTGAGTTCGCGGCGCATCTGGAAAGCGCGCGGCAGCCACAGCATGGTGTGAACGCCGCCCACCACGAACGTGCCCACCAGCAATCCGGTCATTCCCCAGAACGCCCAGAACAGGATGGGGTACTTCTTCGGATCGTGGTGTGTCGCATGGGTCAGGTAGCCGGCAAAACGGCGCGTCGCGCTGGAATGGCACTTGCGGCAAGTTGTCACCACATTGGCCCGGCTCAGGTGCGAGCGCGGGTCGCCGATCTTAGCAATGTCATGCGAGCCGTGGCAGTCATAGCACTTAGCCGCCTTCGTATAGCCGAGGCGCGAAACCTTGCCATGGTAGGTCTCAAAGTAGGTCTTGGCAATTTCACCATGGCAGCGGCCGCATGTGTTCATAATGCCGAGCTCGAAGCCGGTCTCATCCGTACGGCTGATCGTATGCGCCGTATGGCAGGTACTGCAAACCGGCAGCTCCTTATCCGTATGTGTAACCGTCGGCGAGTGGACGCTGTTAACGAACTGTCCTTCAATGCCGCTATGGCACTTGCCGCAGGTGTTCGGCACATTCTTCGGATTGACCGTTGACTCCGGGTCCTTCGCCGGCAGAATGCGGTGGGAGGTGTGGCAGCCCGTGCAGGTCGCCGTCACCGTTAATCCGCTCTCCAGCAGGCCCTTGCCGTGGATGCTCTCCGTGTAGTTCTGGATGATGTTGTGCTGGCTTCCGGTGTAGCGCAGCGCCGCTTTCTTGCCTTCGGAATGGCACTGGCTGCAAAGTCTTGGAATATTGGTCGGGAACGTAGGCGATCTCGGGTCCAGTTTTCCCAGGATGCCGTGCGTGCCGTGGCACTCCTGGCAGCCCGGTGCGTTCGTATCCTTCTTGGCCGTAAGCTGCCCGTGGATGCTGCGTACGTAATCCTCACCCACCGCCTCATGGCACTTCGAGCAATCGACCTTGTGCGTGATCGTCTCGCATGGCCGTACGTGCGAAACATTTACCTCGGAGTGGCACTGGCTGCACGCAACCTTGGCGTGCCGCGAACCGGCGACCTCGACCTCGTTCACCATCATCGAGCGCCCATCGCGAGCCTTGAGGTTCATATCGCCGTGGCAGCGCATGCAGTCCTTGTTGGCCATGCCAAGCTCGTAGAACACATTGCGGACTTTGTGCGGCTGGTGGCAATCCACGCAGGCCGGAAGCACGTTGGCCTCTTTCTCCCACAACTCGCCGCGTATCGTCTTCCGGTGCACGGCTTCAATCTGCCCGTGGCACTTGGTGCACGTCGCCGCAATGTTCTTCCGCGCAATCGATGAATTCGGATCGGTGTGCGGAAGAATGCTGTGCGCCGTATGGCAGGAGGCGCAGGTGGCAGCTACCGAAAGCCCCTTCTTCAGCACCGCCTCGCCGTGAATACTTTCCGTGTAATTTTCCAGAATGTTGTGCTGATCGATATTCCGGTTTTTCTGTACCGGCGTGCCTTCCTGATGGCAACCGCCGCAGACGAACGGAATATTCAGCGGAGCTACCGCCGATCGCTTGTCCTTCACCGGCAAAATATCGTGGTTGCCGTGGCAGCTCACGCAACGCGGCGCCAGCGCGTCGCCCTTCGCCGCAGCTTTGCCGTGCAGGGACTTCGTGTACTGCGCCATCTCATCCGAGTGGCAGTTTCCGCAATTCACCTTCGCCGGCGTCGGATGCGGTATGTCCTTGCCCTCAAGGTCGGCATGGCAAGCGGTACAACCCAGGCTGCCGTGAACCGATGGCGAAAACTTCTTGCCGTCGACGAACAGCGAAACCGTCTTGCCTCCCCGCTTGGTGCTCATGCTCTTGTCGCCGTGGCAGGCCAGGCAGGTATCGCTGGAATCAGCTCCCTTCGCCGCCCAGGCGGATCCCACCGACAGCAGCACGGCTAAAGCCACAATCAATCCCGGGAGCGCCCCACGCATGCTCAAAACCGGAAAATCAGGTACACGCCAGGACTGTCTTGCCGCGCCTGGCTCCGTTGGCGTTTGTCTTGCCTGCCAGTCACGTTTGCTTCTTATGAGCACGCAGTTTTGTCCTTTCAGATGAACTCTTATCATTGCCCGCTTGTAGATTTTTTCAGCGGCTAACATTGCCGGGGTGCGCGGCCCCATTTCCACGCACCCCGCTTTGAATCAATCGTGCCTTATTACCTCGACCTTGGCGTCGAGTTCCGAACGTTTCTTCGTATGGTGGTATTTGTCATCCTCGTCACCGCCGCCCGCGTACTGCGACAGTGTTGCTGAATCCAGCCCGTGCTCTTCTTGGTAATGCTCGAATGACATTTTGCCGTCGAGGAACGCGAAGTTTACCGGGTAGGTGTCAGGATCGAGAATCACCTGGTAGAAGTGCCAGACGATGATGGCCAACGTCGCCAGAATCGCCTCGTAGAAGTGAACCGTAATGGCAACATCGACCGCCCAGCGAGGAACCGCCTCGGTGGAGATCAGCTTGAACCAGATCGTCAAGCCGGTGAATGCCATCACGAACGTGCCCCACACCAGCGCCCAGTATTCCATCTTCTCGGCATAGTTGAAGCGCTTGAACTGCGGCTTCTTCCTGGAGAACCCAAGATAGTAGGCAACCACGTCCACAACGTCGGTAGCGTCCTTCAGCTCGGGCAGCATGTCCAGCAGCATCCGCCGTCCCTCGGGATAGAACGCCAGGTAGATGATGTGGTACAGGCTGACCAGGATCATCAACGCGCCTGCGAAGCGGTGAATGTAGCTGCGTCCAATTTCGTTCACAAACAGGAACTTGGTCGCCGCATCCGGGAACTTCAGGGCAAAGCCGGTGACCACCAGGGTAAAGAACGAGATAAATAGCAGACAGTGCTGAATGCGCTGATTCTTGGTCATGCGCACAACGATCCGGGGACCGTTGGTGACATGGCCGCCATGCTTGCGGCGGTCAATCAGCTTGCGGACAAAAATCATCAGGTTGTGCAGCACCATGAAGCCGACCACGCCCACAATCATCATGATGTAAAAGCGGCGAACCCAGCTATTGACCTTCTGCCCGAAGTCAGCTTGCGCGATTGCTTCAGGGTTCAGGTGGATCTGCCCCTTGGCAAAGTTGGCGGAAGCACCCGTATGGCACTGTCCGCAGGTCTTCACCAGGTTGGCTGAGTTGACTGTCGACGCCGGATCTGCGGACGGAAGAATGTTGTGGGTTCCGTGGCATGACGAGCAGCTTGCCGTCCGCTTCGAGCCCACCGAACTGGCCATCCCGTGGTAGCTGGCGTTATAGCTGTCCGAACGTCCGCCCGGAATGCCAAACTCCTCGGTCATCCTTACGTTGTTGTGGCACTGCGCGCACGCAATGTCACCCTGGTTCCGCGGGGACACCATCGAGTCCTTGTCTCCCGCAGCCTTGATCGTGTGAACACCATGGCAGGTCGTACAGACCGGCCCCTCGGTATTGCCTTCCGCGAGAACCTTGCCGTGAATGCTCTTGGCGAACTGAGCTTGCTCGCCCGTATGGCACTTCGCGCAGGTCTTGGGCACGTTCGTGCGGAAGACCGGCGAAGCAGGATCGTTCGGCGCGAGCACATCGTGCTCACCGTGGCAATCCGAGCACACCGCAGCTTTGTCGTTGCCCGCCGCAACCAGCTTTCCGTGCACCGACTCCTGGTAGGCCACGGCGGGTCTGCCCGCCATGCCGGGGATCGGCTGCGAGTGGCACTCGCCGCACGTCTTGGGAATGTTGCCCTTGGCTACACGAGATTTCGGATCGCTGGAAGGTAGGATTTCATGAATATTGCCATGGCAGCTCTCGCATTGTGCAGCTTTTGGATTCCCGGCAGCCAGCGCTTTCGCGTGAATACCGCTGTCGTACTTCTTCTGTTCTTCGGCGTGGCAGGTAATGCATTTCGGTTTTGCAAGACCTTCTTCGTGTGGAATGGCTTTTACCGCGGTATGGCAATCCACGCACGAGAACATCGAACCGTGAATGGATGCCTTGAATGCGTCTCCGTGCAACTCCTTACCGTTCACCAGCGATGCATCGTTATGACATGCAAGACAATCATCGTTGGTCAACTTCGGCTGGCTTTCAGCCTTACTCCCCGCAAACGCATACCCGGCACAGATAAATACAAGAGAAAATATGCATAATAATTTTAAATTCTTCACAAAGGTTTCACCTTCGCCTCGGCATGAACAACTCAAGTGGCTGCCCGGGCACACTGGCCCGGGCTGCCCAGTCCAACAGTTTGCAGATACGAACTCTTATTTCAGACCCTTCACAAACGTCACAGCAGCCTTGATTTCATCGTCGCTCAACTTGCCGCCAAAAGCCGGCATCTTACCCTCGCCTTTGGTAACAGCGACGATCAGCTGAGCTTCGGATTTTGCTTGGATGTCTGGTGAATTCAAAGGCTTTACGCCCATCGCGGCCATGGCTTTCAGGCCATCCGCTCCGTGACAACCGGCGCACTTGGCTTTAAAAATCGCTGCACCGTCGGCGGCAAATAGGGGCATTGCCATGGTGGCAACGATCGCTAATGCAAAGAACCTCTTCATCGATTCTCCTGTATTGTTAACCATTCCTGAAAGCGGCGCTAGCTCAGGCCGTGTCCCTCCGCTTTTACAGGACATATTGGTTTTCGCACCCGCACCGCACTTAGGGCAGTGAGTATTCTCACGACTTTCTGTGACACATCTCACATGGGCCAGTGCGCCGCTCTCTTCGTCATAGCGATTTGTGACACCTCCATGGGATACCTGACGCCTCCGACCGCAAAACGGCCACGCCGCAGCCTGCCGGCCCAGCGCCGCTCGCGACCGCCGGCCAGGGATCGCCAACTCGTGTAAGCACAATCTTCAGCAGCAGCAGCCCTGGAAAATGGAAAAGGGCCGCGCTCGGCGGCCCTGCTTTAAATTCAGGATGCAAGAAACTCAGGAGGGAAGTTACTAGGCGATGGCGCGGGCACGGTGCAGACGGGCCCGGCGCGCGCGGTTCAGTCCCACCGAACGCACACGCTCATACGCTCCGTGCAAGTCGTCGCTCAGCCGCCGCACAACCTCCATGCAGATCGATGGATTGTCGCGCAGGAACTTCAGCAGCTCCGTGCGCTTCACAAAAACCACTTGCGAAGATTCCAGCAACTCGGCCGTAATCTCGTAGGCTTCGCCGCTCAACGTCGCGCCCAGGCCAAGTACTTCGCCCGGCCCGGCCACGCGCAGCATCAGGCGCTTGCCGCTCTCCGAGCAGATCGAGAGTTTGGCGCGACCCTCACATAGCAAATAAATGCCGCGCGACGGACGGCCCTCAGCAAACAGAAGCGCACCTTTTCCAAGAACGGTCTGCTCCTTGATCTCATCGAAGCCGCGAGTCGCCTCGGGCGACATATCGCAGAAAGGGCGCTCGGAACGGAACGCGCAGTGCGAGCAACTGGGCTGCATGTCAATCTCCATGGATGGTTTTTATCTTTTGTTGGTGTCCCACGCTGTGATTGCAGTCACCCGTTTGCGTGAGTCCTGCCACACTTCGATGTTGAGCGCCCCAAAGCGATCAACGCATTAACGAAAATTGTCCTAGCAGAAAACTCACCCGCAATCTGTCGAATAGTCAACAAAAGAAAGGTCCGGCAACATCGCCGAACCTTTGCATATATATGCGTATGAATCCTTAAATTACGTGGTTGCTAACGCCTTGAGAGCAGTTTTGTTGCGAATGACCAAAGTGGAACCCTTCGCCTGTACGATCTGCCGCTTCTTCAATTCCGCAAACAGACGGGTAACGGTTTCGCGCGAGGTTCCAATCATCTGTGCGATCTCCTCGTGCGTAAGTGCAAGTTTGATGCGTGGTTCTTGTTTAGCGCCTTCGCCATTTTTGACCGTCCATTCCAACAGCAGCTTGGCAAGCTTCTCGGCTGCCGAATGTGACAATCCCAGGGAACGGACCTCACGGCAGGCAGAGTTATATTTCTCGCTCAACTGCTCCGCCACACGGAAACAGGCGTCGGAGTGCTCCTTCAGGAAGCGCAGAAAGTCCTCGCGCTTGACGAAGTTCACCTGGCAGGGATCAATGGTTTCAGCGGTGAGTTCGTACGGCTTACCGCTGACTGAGGCGCTCAACCCAAGAACTTCGCCGGCTTCGGCAATCTTGAGAATCAGCGTCTTGCCATCGGTTGAACAGATGGACAGCTTTACCCGCCCTTTACAAAGAACAAAGATGCCGCGCGGCGCCTGCCCTTCCACAAACAGGATTGCTCCCTTTGGATAAGCAGTCGCGTACTTTATCTGTTCCAAGGTTTGGAGGGCGGCGTCGGGCAGATCGCAAAAGATCTGGTCAGCCCGCATTTTGCAAGTTAGGCAGCTCTCGATAATATCCAGACCATATGGTGAAAGCACTGTGGCCTCCCTGAATTCGCCATCCCAGACTCCGGACCAGGCTGGCCGAACGGCCACTGACAGGCAGCCGCTCTCGTTCTTACTGCATGTTCAGCCCGTCTGGGCACAAATCACCCGACGCACTCCGGACACACATGCACACCTCTGCTTGTAAGATTTAATGCGCACCAAAAGTAAGTACATGCGTCACACTGCTATGTGACGAACACACCCGGTTGTGACCTGCGGCACAGGCCAACGTTTGCTCCTCGCCTATCCCTGCCGGCCCTTACAAGTCACCTAACTGTAAGAATATACGGTCACTCAGCCGATCCGCATAGCCGAAGATTCCGGGTCGATATCCCAACGATTCGCACCCTCCTCGTTGGAGGACGCAAAGCACCTGTGCTTGGTTTGCAAAGAAGAAAATGGAAACAGCTTTTCTGGTGATCTTGATCCTGCTTTTAATTGCTGCCCTGCGCACCTCTGGAATTCGAGCTCCCAGTGAGCAATCCAGCGTCGTGCCGGGAAGCTACTCCACCTCAACCCGGTAAAGCTGGTACTGCGAGCTTTCGTAGTAGCGCCAAAGTTCGGGAATGCGCTCGAACTCCTGCTTCTCAAACGGAGCGTTGTAGAGAACGAATATCCTGCGCGGAGCGCGCCGCGACGAGGCCACCAGCTTGTTCAGGACCTCGCGCAGCACATAGTCCGGAAACGGATTGAAAAGATAAAGCACGATGTTGCTCAGGGGAAATTCATACTCTCGTGCATCGGCGCACACTGACTCGATCTTGCGGCATTGCTGCCCGGCCTCGCAAAAGCGCTCAATGTTGTCGCAGGCAATCGCATGCAGCTCCGGCTGAACCTCCACGCCCGTGATCTGCGCAAAAGGATACATCGACGCCAGCAACAAAGCCCGCCCTTTGCCCGAGCCAAGATCGATAAATGTAAATGAACTCAAATCGACCTTCGCCAGGTGCCGCATGATCGCATCAAATTCCTCTTCCACCGTCGGCTGATAAAGGCGCTCGCTGAAAATCTCACGCAACCGCACCGACACCGGCAGGCGCGCCCACGTCGTATCCACCGCGTGATCGCAGTCATAGTCGATGTCTCCGAAGCGGCTGCGCCGCCGCTCCGGCAGCGAATCCATAAAGCATTCGAACGCCTGTGTGGCAAGGTACCTCAACGAACCCACCACCCCCCGCGCACGAATCGAGTCGCGCTGCCAGCGCCTCACGGCCGATACCAGCGTTGGTCTCCCGTTGCATTCATCCATCCCGCAATTATGGCATCCCTGTTCGCCAACCGCCCATGCACCCCTTTCGCCAACTGCGCAGGGTGGCCCATATAAGCCATCTTTTGGCTTATGTGGGGCTGTTGACTTTGCACGCGGCGAAGCCCGCTGCTGGCGAATGTGGGGACAACCCTCACCTCATCCACAAGCGCACCCGCCTGCGCTTGTGGCAAAGTAGAAGCAGGCATGATGACCGAGCCAGTAAAGAATCCCGCAGCCGCCGCCTTCCATTACCCGAACTTTCGCCTCTTCCAGGCCGCCCGCTTTCTCATGGTGGCAGCCCTTGAGATGCAATCCGTAGCTGTAGGCTGGCAGATTTACGAGATCACGCGCCGCCCGCTCGACCTGGGCCTCGCCGGGCTTTCGCAGTTTCTTCCGGGCCTGCTTCTGTTTCTGCTGGGCGGGCACGTGGCAGACCGCTTTGACCGCCGCCACGTGCTCATCACCTGCTATTCCACCTTTTCACTCTGTTCGCTCGCCCTGCTCACGATTAGCTGGCACGGGCTGCACCGCGTCGCTCCGATCTACGCCGTCCTCGTAGCCATGGGATTCGTACGCGTCTTCAACGGCCCGGCCGGACAGGCTTTTTCGCCGCTCCTGGTGCCCGCCGCCGTCTTTCCCAACGCCGCCGCATGGGCCTCTTCCGTCTTCAATGCCGCAACCATCCTGGGCCCGGTCATCGGCGGAGTCCTCTACGCTCTAAGCGGCAGCGCGGTCCCCGTTTACCTCACCGCCGCCATTGCGCTCGTCACCAGCGTCCTGCTCGTCCTCGCCATCCGCATCCGGGGAGTGCAGCAGCTCAGCCAGGGACGCGACTGGAAGACCGTGATAGCCGGTCTCAAATACGTCTGGCGAACCAAGCTGGTGCTTGGTGCCACCACCCTCGATCTCTTTGCCGTTCTGCTCGGCGGAGCCGTTGCCCTGCTTCCGGTCTTTGCCCGCGAGATATTGCACGCAGGCCCGCGCGGCCTTGGCCTGTTGCGCGCCTCTCCTGGCGTTGGAGCAGGCCTCATGGCCCTGCTCATCGCCTACGTTCCTCTGCGCCGCCGCGCCGGCCTCAAAATGCTCTGCGGCGTCGCGGCCTTCGGCGTCGCGACTGTGGTCTTCGGCCTCTCCCGCAATCTCTATCTCTCGATGCTTGCGCTCTTTCTCGTGGGCGCCGCCGACATGATCTCCGTCATCGTGCGCAACACCATGGTGCAGTTGGCCACCCCTGACGAGATGCGCGGCCGGGTCAGCGCCGTCAACATGCTCTTCATCGGCGCCTCCAATGAGTTCGGACAATTCGAGAGCGGAATCACCGCACAGTGGTGGGGGACCGTGCCGGCAGTAGTCGCCGGTGGAGTCGGCACCATCGTCGTCGTCGCCTTGTGGAGCTGGCTCTTCCCTGCCCTGCGCCGCGTAGACAGTCTCACCCAGGAGTCGTTAGCCATCGCCGCCGAGCAAGACCTGACCGAGACGCAATAATAGGAATACGGATTAGCGCTGAGCCGATGCAGCGGTTTTGTTTTTGATGTGGGGTTGATGGAGCGGTGCTGTATTTTTGAGAGTGTCATTCTGAGCGCAGCGAAGAACCCCAGCGCTGCCCAACTCTCCCGAGCGGCCTCCAGGCTTTTCGGCCAGCAATCGATTCGTCTGTTCTCGCTGCTCTGCGTCTTCCGGGCCGTTTACGCGCTAGGCGCTCGCCTGCGCCTGCTCCCACCAGATTTCCGAATCCATCGGAACCTCGCGCTTCCGGTAGCTGCCGCCGTGCGCAGTAACATATTCCAGTATCTTATCCACCGCCTCTGGAATCGCGTTGCGCACCGCATCGCTCAGCGGTGCTCCAACTTCCAGTTGCTCGCCCGTAATGCCGATCAGATAGACGTCTTCCGGACCGTCCCCGGCCAGCTCCGCAATAAAGATCGATTCCGTGATGCACGGCGAATGTGGATCGAGTCGAACCGCCGGCCGGTGGCGAGTGATGGCCATCTTGTCATAGACAGTCACCGTGCCAGCCGGCTCGCGGTTATCAACCGAGTCAATCAGGATCAGCACGTCGATGCCGGTCATGTACGCGATCAAATCAAGCCCGGGTGTGCCGAGGTCTTCCACCTCGACACTTTCCCCGAACTCATAGTTAGCCGCAATCCAGCGCGCCATGTACGGCCCCACGGCGTCGTCGCCCAGCAGCACGCTACCGACACCGCAGATCCTGATCTTCTTCATTTCTACAGCACCTTTACCGTTGCCACCGCATTGCCTTCAGGATCGAAGGTATGGCAGGCGCAAGCCATGCAAGGATCAAACGAGTGAATGGTACGGATCGCTTCCAGCGGACGAACCGGGTCGGCAATGGGATTATGAAGCAGCGAAGCTTCATAAGGACCATGCTGTCCCTTGGCGTCACGCGGAGAGCCGTTCCACGTCGAAGGCACCACCGCCTGGTAGTTGTCGATCTTGCCGCCCTTGATCACCGTCCAGTGTGAGAGCAGGCCGCGCGGTGCTTCATGCACGCCCACGCCCTCGATTTCGCCCGCCGGAAACTCCGGATTGTTGTGGATGGCAACATCGCCGGAAGCGATATTGTCCACCAGCAGCTTCCAGTGCTTCTCGCCAAGCTCGGCCAGCATTGAGGCGCGAATCGCGCGCGCAACGTGGCGTCCCATGGTGGACTGCAACTGATTCACGCCGATCTTCTTTCCGGCGATCGTCGAGATCAGGTCCAGTGCCTTGTCCGTGTGTTTCCTGGTCAGCGGATCTCCCGAGGCGTAGCCCACCAGAATCTGAGCCAGCGGCCCAACCTGCATCGGATGCCCCTGGAAACGCGGCGCCTTCACCCATGAGTACTTGCCTTCCGCATTCCAGTCGCTGTATTCGGGTTCGGTCTCGCCCTTCCACGGCTGCAACGGTGCTTCGCCCTTGTACCAGGCGTGCTTGGTCTCTTCCGTCACGCCCTCCACAAAGACTTTGTCGCGGAAGCCATCGAAGCGTTTCACCGTGGACAGGTTTCCATCCATGATGTAGCCGCCCACCAGGTCGAACTTGGTGTTCTTGCTGTCGGTCGGCAGATCCGGAGAGGCCAGGTAATTGGTCACGCCGGCGCCGTAGTTGAACCAGTCGGCGTACATCGCCGCGATGGCGCAGACGTCGGGCAGATAGACCTGATCGATGAACGGCTTCACCTCGTCCATCAACTTCTTCAACATCACCAGCCGATCCATGTTCAGGGTCGCTTCGCTGTCAAGGTTGATGGCGTTGGAGACGCCGCCTACAGTGAGGTTCTGGATGTGCGGGCTCTTCGAACCAAGGATCGCAACCGCCTGAACCGATTTGCGCTGGTAGTCGAGGGCCTGAACGTAGTGCGCAAATCCAAGCAGGTTGACCTCGGGACTCAGCTTCATCGCCGGGTGTCCCCAGTAGCCGTTGGTAAAGATGCCGAGCTGTCCGCTGGCTGCAACCGCCTTCACCTTGTCCTGCGCCGCCTGGAATGTCTTCCAGGAGTTGCCGGGCCAATTGGTCAGGCTTTCCGCCAATGCCGCCGTCTTCTTCGGGTCAGCCGCGGGAATCTTCATGATGTCCACAAAGTCCAGCGCCGACAAATGGTAGAAGTGCACGATGTGGTCGTGCAGTCCATGATTGATGAGAATGAGATTGCGAATGTATTGCGCGTTCAGCGGAATTTCTAACTTAAGCGCGTCTTCCACCGAACGGACGCTAGCCATAGCGTGCACCGTGGTGCACACGCCGCAGAAGCGCTGGGTAAACAACCAGGCTTCCCGAGGGTCGCGGCCCTTGAGAATCGTTTCAATGCCGCGCCACATGGTGCAGGAGGCCCAGGAGTTCGATACCGAGCCGTTGTCCACTTCCACGTCAACCCGGAGGTGGCCTTCAATCCTGCTGATGGGGTCAATCGTTATGCGTTTCGCCATTTTGAACCTTCTAGTCGATGTCTTGGATTAGTCCGCTGATGCGTAGCCAGTCAACTTTATGCCGGGCTTTACCTGCTCTTCGTATCTCGCCATCTTCAGCCAGTCGTCGTTAGTCCCCGGCAGAATCGCCAGTTTCTTAACGGCAATAATGTAGGCCAACCCTGCCAGTGCGATAAAACCGAGGCAGATCAGCAACTCAATGCCGGATGGGAAATAAAATGCCCCTTCTCTTGGCCGGAAGGCCAGAGTCGTCGGGCTGAAGCGATAGATCATGCCGCCTAGCGCACATGTTAGTTGCGCCATGAACATGACCTGTAGGTTCTTACCCTTGGCCGAGTAAAGGATGAAGGCCGATCCCGCTATCAGGATGGTCTCGATCCAGAACAGCGCCGAGTAATACGAGGGAGTCAAGGCCAGCAGAATCTTTCCGCGACCGATAATGTCGGCGAAGCGGAAGATCGTCCAGGCAAAGACAACCCAGCAGGTGATTTTGTTCAGCTCGGCCAGCACCTCCGGATCAAGATCGCGCTTCCACATGATCTTGGCCAGAAGCAGACATAAAACAACGCAGTTGTACCCCATGAACGCCGCCGCCCAAACGTAAATCAGCGGCAGAAATGGCGTTTGCCACAGCGCGTGAACCCGATTGCCACCCAGCAACATCAGCGCGCCCAGTGAAGACTGGTGCATGATCGGCAGCAGGTAGGCAAGGCCGATGATAAAGGGATAAACCTTTTTCATCGCTTTTTCGCAAACCTTAGCCACCCCGCCCCAACTGGGAAACTCGTAGATCACATACTCAAACAGCGGCGGTAGATTTTCCAGAAGCAACGGCAAAGTCGCATACAACGACATGCAGAAGGCAATTTCCAGCAATGGAGATTTCAGGTTCCACTCCCAGGGGAGCATAACCCAGTAGAAATTCCAGGGACGGCCCACATCCACGCCAAGCATGATAAGACCGCTGGCATAGGCGAGGAAGCTGGTAAGCAGCGCTACCCGCATCACCGAGTGCAGCTTGGTGCGGTTAAAGACCCACGCGGCCAGGCCCACGGCAAAGCCGCCCGAGCCAAGTCCCGTCAGGACCATCACGTTAAAGGTTTTCCAGAGACCCCATGCGTACGGGTCAGACATTCCCGAGGTAATGCCCAGGCCAACCACTTCGCGGAAAACTGTCAGTACCAGACCCACCACCACTACGAATAGCAGGATCCAGAATCCGCGGTTGAGCACCGGCACACCATAGACAGGAACACTTCTCTCCCAGCGTGTCATAGTTGTGCCCTCAATCCGGTCTTGTTCTGCTCCTCGACCAAGTGATGTTTGTGCTGCCTGAAGTTCTTTGCGGCGAAGTACACCATGCCGGCGTATAGCACGGTCGGCAAGGCAAACCACTTGTAAATCTTGTGCTGGAACTTCAACCGTTCCGGCACCGGGTCGTCGCCAAGGTTGGGTAATCCCAGCTTGCCAAAGGCAACCCGTGAAAGATAAAGAACCTGCGTACCGCCGCCATCGTCCTCGCCGTATACCCTGTTTTCAAAGTAGCGGCCGGGATTGTTGGCAATGCGGCGCTTAGCTTCGGCAAGCAGATCCTTACGGCGTCCGTAGACCACCGCCTTGGTCGGGCAAACCGAGGTGCAGCCAGGCTGGAGATTCTTGCCGAGACGTTCGCGGCAAAGTTCGCATTTGACGATTTTGGGATTGAAGCGGTCCCACTGGAATGCAGGAATGTGAAAGGGACAGGCAATTTCGCAGTAGCGGCAACCAACGCACATCGAGCCTTCCCACCACACGATGCCCGTCTCCTGGTCTTTCCTCATCGCCCGGAACATGCACGCAGCCACGCAGCTAGGATCGGCGCACTGCATGCATTGCTGTTTGAAATACGAATGGTCCGAACCATCGGCGGTACGGTAAAGCTTGATGATGTTCTTGGTGAAGTAGTTCAGCGCGGCAGGCTCTTGATGGATGCCATCGACGCGCGTATCAGGCGTCAGGTTATTGGCCTCGTTACAGGCCACCATGCATGACTTACATCCCACGCACTTGGTCGCGTCGTACAGCAGACCCAGTGCTCCGGCAGGCAATGGAGTTTCTTGAGCCTGGGCTGTCTGCGGAATGGCGGCGGAGATGCAACCTGCCGCAAGTACCGGCAGACTGCCCTTAGCGATAGATTGGAATGCCTCGCGGCGAGTCATTTCCATCGCTACTCACCTCCGGCAGCTTCTTCAGCAACCTTTTCTTTGCCAGTGGCATAACCCTTTTCAGCAATCGCTTCTTCGCTGCCAACTAATTTCTGCGAAGTCGCCCATGCCACTCCACCCAGAGCGCCCACCGCAATGCCAACCAGACCGGCAGCAGCAGCCGTAAGCGAGCCAACCGGGCTAGCGATCGGAGCATAGGTATCAGGCGGAGTCACCGAGTGAACGTCAACCACACTGAACGCGGGCATGCGGAAGCCTACCGATTTCTCCGTGCAACCAAAGCAGGGAGCGCCAGTACCCACCGGCCATGCATCCACCATTTCATTGAAGTGGCGCGTCGAGCAGCCCGCATGGGTCACCGGGCCTTTGCAGCCCAGCTTAAACAGGCAGTAGCCTTCGCGATGATTGTAGTCGCCGAACTGTCCTGCAAAACGCCCCGCATCGAAATGCGCGCGCCGTGGGCAGTGGTCGTGGATCAGGCGATCGAAGGCAAACTTGGGACGCTTCAGTTCGTCCAGCGCAGGCAGTTTGCCCAGCACTGCAAACTCAAGCACAACCCCCAGCAGCGAGTAAGGATTCGGAGGGCAGCCCGGAATATTGACGATCGGCTTGTCGCTAATGATCGAATCCACACCGCATGCGCCGGTCGGATTCGGATCGGCCGAAGGCACGCCGCCCCAGGAGGCGCACGAGCCCATGGCAATGATCGCCCCAGCCTTCGATCCTACTTCTCGCAGGACCTCGAGTGCCGGACGGCCACCCAGCTTCATGTAAATTCCCTCTTCCTTGGTCGGGATCGCACCTTCAACGACCAGCACAAACTTTCCGGCGTTGTTAGTGACCGCAGACTTCAGAGCGTCTTCGGCCTGCTGTCCGCAGGCGACCATTAAAGTCTCGTGATAATCAAGGGAAATAACGTTGATAATGAGGTCTGCAACGTCGGGTTTGGATGTGCGCAACAGCGTCTCGGAACACCCGGTGCAGTCTTGGAAGTGAAGCCATACGACCGAGGGTTTCTTCGCTTTTGCAACCGCCTTGGCAACTTCCGCCGGGGTAGCCTTATCGGTCAGGGCCAGTCCCACCGGAGCAGTTGCCACAAGGGTTGTACAAAGTTGTAAGAAATCTCGACGTGAGTAGCCCGCATTTTTCAAACTCTGGGCTATTGTTACCTCTTTAATAGCGTCTTTTGCCATGTCATATCCTGTGCGGTGACATTTGCTTGCATAAATTAGTTCCGGCCGAACAATCATGGAAGCGGAACAGTCTGCTCCTGATCGTCGGAGAGACCCGGCGCGATAAACACAACATCAAATTAATTAATGGGACGTGAATACAACGAATTGTTTATCAGTTACGCAAGCCCCACCCGGCAATGACAGCAGTCACTCCGGATTGTGATATTCAGCTTTGGAAATTGTGAGCACTGTTTTCAGTCACACGTTTTCAGTCACAATTTCAGGGGTTTTTAGATTTTAAGAAGTAGATTTTCAAGGTCTTAAGATTTCCTGCCCGCGGCACGGCTCCGCCCTCAACGATTGATATTTCTGTCAATGGTTGGGGCCGCGGGAGAGTAATCGCAAAGGCAATCGTTGGGAAGCCGTGTGACGATTACCTTAATTGTCATACAAGCTTCGGCAACGATTAACCAATTTGCCAATCGTTCGCTCTAGATCTGCACCCGGCAGCAGAACCCTGCAACCGGGCAACAATGAACATTTCAGATCTCGAAAGCTAATCTTCGCAGGTAAATCCCTGTGATGCGGCCACAGGTTTCACCTTCGGGTAGTACACCTTGCAGTAGTTTTTCGCGGTGTTCTTAGACCATGGGAGGCCGTCGGCGCGTCCAGTCTGCCTCCAGTATTCCATCAGCTTCTCGTCATAGGCGTCGATGACCTCGCCCAGCTTCTCAGCATCGTAACGCTCCTCATGACGATAGCTGGCGATTGGCATACGAGGCTTCTGAATCGCAGGCTGATCAATATAGCCGATGGCCACGCCCACAACCGGAAAAGTAAACGCAGGCAAGCCAAGCAGTTCGACCATCTCATCCGGATTGCGACGGATACCGCCGATGGGTACAACGCCCAGCCCGTAGGAGCGAGCTGCAATCATCATGGTCGCCAGCGCGATCCCGCAATCGGTGACAGAGGAATAAATACTCTCCACGCTGTGATGGGTCTGCTGCGCAACGCCCGTCTTCTCAACGCCGATACGCGTTTTGTTGAGATCAGCAACGACTGCAATAAATACGGGAGCCTTGGCAATCCACGGCTGCCCGCCGGCGATCTCCGAGATGCGCTGGCGACGGGCTGCGTCCTTGACCACGACGATGGAGACATCCTGGCTATTCATCGACGTGGGTGCAAGATGCGCCGACTCGATGATGTCGTCGAGAATCTCGCTTGGAATGGGATCAGACTTATAACTGCGCTCGCTGCGGTGTGCCTGGAGCAGACGCACTGTATCGTTCATAGGTTTCTCCTGCGCGGACTCTGTCCCCGCGCTCTCGCTGCGCATTTGAGTGTCAAGCTGGATTCAGTTTAGATCAGCTCGGCTTCATAGTGAAGGTAAGTCAATACGCGCCGCCAACAAACTATTCCCGACCCGGAACTGTTTACAGATGCCGCCAGCGTTTACAATTCTTCATCATGCGCCTCATCGTACGCTCTTCCGCCATCCACGCCGCTGGTGTCTTCACCCTGGAACGCATCCCTAAGGGAGCGCTGGTTGTGGAGTACACCGGCACCCGCATGAAGCATGACGACGCCGACAACTTGTACAAAGAGCGCCCTTATACCTATCTCTTCGGAGTCGGCGACGGCAGTTATGTTGTCGATGGTTTCAGCATGGCCATGTACCTCAACCACTCCTGCGCGCCGAACTGTGAGACCGAAGAAGACGAAGACGAGCACGTTTGGATTCGCGCCACTCGCGACATCGAAGCGGGCGAAGAACTGGTCTATGATTACTTCCTCTATGACGGCGAGGGAGAGGCCCCCTGTACCTGTGGCGCGGGGAGATGCCGCGGCACGATGTATTCCCCCAAAGAGTTAGGCAAGCGCAAACGCGCAGCGCAGGAGCACGCCCGCAAGAAGGCCGGAAAGCCCACCCGCGCCGCGAAGAAGTAACCGCACGCCAAAATAAAACAGCCCCATTCCTCACGCCTCCGGAAGCAGGTGCGAGAGAAATGTGCGGCTGTTTAGACCTGGATTCGCTGCTTATTTCGCGGGAGGCTTTTCCTTCTTGCGAGCAGCCCAGCGGGCACGCGCAGCGTCGGACATCTTCTTGCGCGCAGCAGCAGAAATCTTGCGTTTCGCTCTTACCTCAACGGGTTTGGCATTCTTCGCCTTTTTAGCCGAGACAGCCGGCATGCCATCCAACCCACCCAGAACGGAAAGAGCTTCATCAACTCGAGCTAGTTCTTTACAAAGCCGGATATGTTCCTGCTTCAACTGGTTGACAGCTGCACTGATTGCTTGATTTGACATTGGTACAGTGTAACAAGAAATGGCTTTGCCGGGTTGAGCCGCCCGTCGAATTTATACGTCAAAATACTTGCCAATAACACACATGGTTCCGGAATAAGTGTTTGGGTGGGTAGTTACCCAGCCAGCTCAGGACGCTTAAGGCGAAGCAGTGAGAGTGCGGCCAGCGTATGGGAATCGGTTACTTCTCCGCCTTCTACCATCTTATGAAACTCATCCCAGGTAAAGCTTGCGCAAATAATGTCCTGTTCTTCGTGCTCAGGCTGAGCATCAAGCTGAGCCAGTCCGGTTGCAACAAAGACGTATAGGGGTTGAGTGAGAAAACCATAAGCGATGTAGATGCGAGCCAGGAGTTCGAGTTGGGTAGCCACCAGTCCAGTCTCCTCGCGCAGTTCGCCGCGGGCGAGTTCTTCGATGCTGTAGTTGTTCCCCTGCTCCCATGTGCCCTGGGGAAATTCCCAGAAGCGCGAGCCGACCGCATACTTGTACTGGCGCACCATATGAACCCGGCCATGCTGGACCGGAATAACCAACGCGGCATCGGGCTTCTCGACTACGCCGAAGATTCCTCTGGAGCCATCCGCGCGGCGGATATCGTCCTCACGCACGGTCATCCAGCGGTTCTGATACACGATGCGCGAGCCAAGTGTCTGCATACAAACTCCCGTCCATTAACTTAAGTTGAGCCACTGGGCTCCGGCGGCCGCTTCCGGCCAACCGAGTACCTCCGAGCGCTGGCGTGCGGCTCGGCGGTTATAATGAGATTCTCCCATGAGCTATACCGTTCTGGCGCGCAAATACCGTCCCCAAAAGTTTTCCGACGTGATCGGACAGGATCACGTAGTGCGTACTCTGAAGAATGCGCTTGAGCAGCAGCGCATCGCCCACGGATACATATTCAGCGGACATCGCGGCATTGGCAAAACCACGATTGCCCGCATCCTGGCGATGGCACTCAACTGCCGCTCCAGTGATCGTCCGGTGGCCGAGCCATGCGGAGTTTGTGACTCCTGCCGAGAGATACGCGAGGGCTCGGTGGGTGCGATGGACGTGATCGAAATCGATGCGGCGACTAACCGCGGCATCGAAGAGGTGCGAGGGTTGATTGCCACCGCCTCGGCCGAACCGGCACGCGACCGCTATCGCATCTTTATTCTCGACGAAGCGCACCAGGTGACCGACGCTGCCTTCAACGCGCTGCTGAAGACCTTGGAAGAGCCGCCACCGTGGGTTGTCTTCATGATGGCGACCACCCAGCCGGAGGACATTCCGCAGACCATTCGCTCACGCTGCCAGCACTTCAGCTTTCACGCCGTGCGCTTTGACGAGATCGTCAACCATCTGCGTGAGATCAGCAGGAACGAAGGTCTTACTGTAGATGAGGACGCGCTGGCTCTGCTTGCCGAAGCCGGCGACGGCTCGATGCGCGACGCGCTCAGCATCATGGACCAGGCGATCTCCTGCTGCGGCACCACGCTGACGGCCGAGGTGGTGCGCGGGCTGGTGGGCAGTGTCTCCACCGAGGTGCTGGAGCGGGTGATGCACGCGGTGCACGAAAACTCCAGCGAAGAAGTGCTGCGAATCGTCGATAAACTGATGGTTGAGGGCCAGAGCGCAACCCACTTCGCCAAACAGACCGTGCGCTTCCTGCGCAATGCTCTGGTTGCAAAAGTCGCCGGAACCGAGAGTCCGATACTGCAGATCAGCACCGACGAAAAGCAGCGCGTCGCAGGCGTGGCCGCGCAATTTGGCGAGGAGGAACTAACGCGCTTTCTGCAGATCATGCTGCGCACTCATGGCGACGTGAGTTATAAGCAGGAGCAACGCTTTCACCTCGAACTTGGACTGTTGAAGATGGTGCACGCGCAACGCCTGCTCCCGCTGGAGCAATTGCTGAGCAGCGTAAGCCTTGTCGATGCGGCAGCCACGCCGAGTTCTGCTGGCGCTTCATCGCGGCAGTCCACTTCGACTGCGCCGCCTCCCACCCAGCGTTCCGCGCCTCCTGCATTTACATCGCGTCCCCCCGGTGTAGCGCCGCTCGGCGGCGCCGGGTCGCCCTTTGGACAACCTGCCTCCAAGCCGTCTCCCTTCGAAGCCGATAAGGCCCGCAAAGGACGTGAGGATTTGTCTGCCGTGCCGGACGCTCCGGCGACGCCGGCAACATCCAATCTGCCTATGAGCCAGAGCAGCCAGCCTATTCCGGCAGCATTCGGCCAGCGTATTCCCGCAATGGCTCCGCAGGCGGTTCCTGCTATTCAGGCGGGCAACTCGTCGTTCAGCAATGGCAGCGCGCTGGCGGTCGCCGCGCAACTGGAGAGACCGGACACGGCTCTCGATTTGGTTTCGCCGGGTAACGCTGTGTCGGGTAACACTGCGCTGCCGGTCGCAGACGCACAGGCTCTCGATGTTGATGCCATTCGCGAAGCAGTGCTGCAGGCCATGGAGGCAGGCGGCTCGCAGATGCTGGTGCACGCGCTGGAGGAGGGACACTGGTCCGGCGAGGGAAACCAGCTTTCCATCCACGTCGATATGTCCCAGAGCATGATCGAATTGAGTTACACCAGAGAGCAGGAGAAGCTTTCTAACCAGGCAGCGAGCCGAGTGGCAGGGCGCGCGGTGAAGGTTCGCCTGGTGAGCGGCGGCGCGAGCACAGCAGAACTAAAGCCGCGGCAACCCCGCGCTCCCCGCACAGGCACCGAAGGCATCAAGACAAAGGCCGCCGAGGAGCCGGTGGTGAAAAAGATGATGGAGAAGTTCGGAGCAGAGATTCGCATTGTGATGGACCGATCGGAAAGGTAACAGCGATGGACATGAAACAGATCCAGGAGATGATGACACGCGCGCAGGAGATGCAGCAGCAGATGCAGGCCAAGATGCGCGAGACCCACGTCGAGGCTTCGTCCGGTGGCGGCGCGGTGGTGGTGCGCATGAATGGCGAGAAGCAGGTGCTCTCAATCAGAATCGAAAAAGAGGCGGCAACCGATGTGGAAATGCTGCAGGACCTGGTAATGGCAGCGGTTAACGAAGCTGCTCGCAAAGTGGATTCCGCCGTGCAATCGCAACTTGGCGGATTGCTGGGCGGAATGGGTCTGCCGCCGGGATTGTTCTAACCCAGGGGCCGCAAGGCAGAAGGGTTGCACTTTCGGCGTAGTATCCAAGCGCGGAGTCAGAGTAAGTCATGTCTAAGTTTGCCGAGCCTATGGCTCGACTGATCGACGAGTTGAAGAAGCTGCCGGGAGTGGGCAGCAAGAGCGCTCAGCGCTACGCCTTCCACATTCTTCGCGGCTCTGACGAAGATGCCGAACAGTTGGCCGAAGCCATACGTGAGATCAAGGCAGCGCTGCGGCTCTGCTCGGTTTGCAACAACATTACGGACGTCGATCCGTGCGTGTACTGCTCAAGCGCAACCCGCAACCAACGCGTAGTTTGCGTGGTGGAAGAGCCAACCAACATTGCTGCCTTGGAAAAAGGGCAGAACTACAACGGCGCCTATCACGTGCTGCACGGCACCTTGTCTCCGATACACGGCGTTGGCCCTGAGCAGTTGCGCATTGCAAACCTGATGCGCCGCGCCGAAAGCGGCTCTGTCGACGAGGTGATCCTGGCGACCAATCCCACCGTCGAGGGCGAAGCGACGGCAGTGTTTCTGGCCCGCCAATTAAAGCCGACCGGGGTGCGTGTTACGCGAATCGCTACCGGAATTCCCGCAGGCAGTGACATTGAGTACGCCGACGAAGTAACTCTGCAGAGAGCTCTCGAAGGCCGGCGTGAGATGTAGGATTGCGCAAGCGGCAAAAGAATGAGCCCTGCGGACTTGGCAGGGCTTCGATGTTGCGGCCGATCGGGTGAGAGCTGACTCGGCGCCGGTCGTTCGCGGCTCTCTATTCAAGTAACGTTATTCGCGCAGCTTGGCCAGCAAATCCTGCGGGTGGACGGGCTTGGCAAGAATTTGAAATTCAAAGCCGCGCGCACGGGCGTTTTCCAGCAGATCGGCCGTAGCGGCTTGGCCTGAGAAGAGAAGGATCTTGCAAGAAGGCAGAAATCCGCGAATGTGAATTGCAGCTTCAATGCCATTCATGTCCGGCATAATTACGTCGCTGATGATTAAGTCCGGCCTCTCGCTGCGGGCAAGATCGACAGCCTCGTTCCCCGTGTAGGCAGCGGAGGCATCGTAGCCTGCCCGGTTCAGGATGATGGCCAGAGTGTCGGCGATAACGTGTTCATCATCCACCACAAGCACGCGCGGTTTTGGCTTCGGATCGTCCATGTATCCCCTTCAGGAACTTAGAGCACAGCTTCACAACTCATAGCACCTACGTTTTATTATAACTGCTAAGGCAGCTTTCTTAGATAGTGAGTTGTGCGAATCGCGCCACGGCGGGACGGGAGCGCAGCCTCGGCGCGGAAACGCGGGTACCAACACTGCTGCCACAAGTCACATCTAACCACGTCAGCCGGATGGGGGCTGCGTGGAGTAGATGCTACTGCAAAGAACGAAACATTTTCTAGTCGCTACCGGCATGGCGGTAGTTCTGGGGGTCGGTCTGGGCTGCAGCCACGCGGACTATAAGCGCTCCTTGCGGTCGCAGGGCGTGGTTTCTTCCAACAGCCAGCCGGTGATGCTGGCTGCCTATCAGCCTTGGTTCGGCAGCACCGGCCACATCAACGTGGGTTATTCATCGCAAGACCGGACCGTGCTGGAGCGGCAAATCGCCAGCGCCAAGCAACTCGGCATCTCCGGATTTGTGGTGAACTGGTACGGCAGGCTGCACCCGTTTGAGGACAGTTCCTACGCGCTGCTGCAGCGTATTGCCGACGCCGACCGCGACGGCTTCAAAGTGGCCCTGATGTATGACGAAGACGACAGCGATCCGGCCAACGGAACCGAGGCTGTTCTGGCCGATATGAACTACGCCTACGAGCATTACCTTTCGCCCTCCTCGCAAGTGCCCAGTTCAGCTTACTTGCGCTACAACGGCCAGCCGGTGATTTTTATCTTTCCCAAGGAGGGCAAGACTGACTGGAACCGCGTGCGGCAAGTGGTAAACCGCTGGGACGAGCGGCCGATTCTGATTTACAAGGATCCGAACCGGAAGTGGGCAGGAGCCTTTGACGGCTTTTTCGCGTGGGTTCAGCCGGGCAAGGGAGGATGGCAGCGCGACGGCAGCAACTGGGGGCAGCAGTACCTGGATGACTTTTACTCGACCATGACTCGCAGCTATCCGCAAAAGCTGGCGGTGGGCGCGGCCTGGCCGGGCTTCAATGACACGCGTGCCTCATGGAGCCTCAACCGCCATATGGACCCGCGATGCGGACGTACTCTTGAAGACTCACTGCAGATGTTCCGGCGCTACTATGACGCCAGCCGCCCACTTCCCTTTCTGATGATTGAAACCTGGAACGACTATGAGGAAGGTACCAACGTGGAGGGTGGCGACGCCGCTGCAAGAGCTAAGGCGAAGGATTCTGCAGTATGATCACGGGTATGGACGAACGAGACTTTCCGGATGCACGCTGACGAAGCCATGGAACGGCTGACCCGCGCACTTTACGCGGTGGAGGAAGCGGCTGGTTTTGACGTGGAAGAACGAGGCGGAGCCTTGCACTTGACCTTCGAGGAACCGCCCGGAACCTTCATCATCTCGCCCAACTCGGCGGCCCGGCAGACTCTGGATCTCGGCGCTCTCCACCAGCTTCAAGATGGATTGGAGCGACTCCTATGCCGACTTCGTGCACGGCCAGAGCGGAGAGCCTTTACTGCCGCTTGTGGCGCGCCTGCTCACCGAACAGACCGGCAACGCCGTCACCTTAAGCTAGCCTACTCGAGCAGTTCCGCGTTTCGAGATGCGCGGGAGGGATGGCAGCGGAAGCCGCTTTGCGCGCGTCTTCGGGATCGAACGGCTCGGAAGTGGAAAGCGCCCAGCTTGCGGCGCAGGTCTTCGGCGATCTGCCGCCCATGGTAGCGTCCGTTCTCGATGAAGACCTCGCTCGTATTCATCCCGGCAATAATCACGCCTGCCAGGTAAATTCCAGCCACATTGCTTTCCAGGGTCTGCGCGTCAACCACGGGCTTGGACGAAGCATGGCTGGACAGCTCGACTCCGAGCGCACGCAGGAAATCAAAATCGGGATGGTAGCCGGTCATGGCCAGCACAAAATCATTCTTCAGCAGCACGCTCGCCCTGCGGTGTCTGCAAGCAGGATGGACTCCGGGGTGATCTCACGTATGGAGGTGTTGAAGTACGCCGCGATTTCGTGGTTCTTGATTCGATTTTCGATGTCGGGCTTGATCCAATATTTGACGCTGGACGCGATGGCCGGCCCGCGATGCACTAGGGTGACGCGCGCTCCGTGGCGCCATAGCTCAAGTGCTGCGATGGCTGCGGAATTCTTTGCCCCAACCACCACGACATCCGAGTTGTTGAACGGATGCGGCTCCCGATAATAATGCGTGACCTTGGGCAGCCCCTCACCGGGAACGTCCAGTTGATTGGGGAGATCGTAATATCCGGTAGCAACTACCAGCTTGCGCGCAAGGAATTCAAGCGGGCGGGCGAGTGAATCCGTGCAGTGCACCAGGAATGCGCCATCGGCTCCCTCGGCGCGGATCACATTGTGATACTGGCGCACGTCGAGACGATAGAACTCTGCCACTTTACGGTAATACTCCAGCGCCTCCGCACGCGAGGGCTTCTGCTGCGCGGTGACAAAGGGAACATCGCCAATCTCCAGCAGTTCCGGCGTGGTGAAGAAGGTCATGTTGGTCGGATAGTTATAAAGCGAATTGACGACGCAACCCTTGTCCAGTGCAACCACGGAGTAGCCCGAGCGCCGGGCCTCGATGGCACAGGCAAGGCCGGTAGGTCCGGCGCCGATGATGAGTACGTCGAATTGCTCCACCATGCACTCCCTCAATAGATGTTACAACGAATGCTGGCGCTTGGGCAGGACCAGAGGCCGACGATGAGCGTCACTAGCACGGTGCAGTGCAGTTTATCGGCTGAACCGCCAGCTCTCCCATACAACCCATGCTCTGATTGTGTCGCGTTAAGTTGCACCTTTGTTTAAGTCCAATATTTTTCCGGACTCAAGGGCGCAAGCGGCGCCAAGCAGAGCGCTGGCAGCAGAACAATGGCGCCTCTTTAGCAATAGAAGCACGAACTTCCTTTTTATCCAATGGGTTACGACTCTTCTTCGCGCACCGCGGGCGCACGTAGAAACTCAGGGTATTTTTTTCACGGTAAGTAGCCGAATTACACGGTTATGAGCAATTCACCTAATATGCACCGATTGTCTGGCAGGGTACAAGAGAATTGCTCCCCTGGATACGCAGGACGCCATATTCATGTTGACTTTAAAAAAACCGTTGAAGCCGTACTACAGTGAAATAGAGGCCGCACACACACTGTGCATTTCTTTAGAGGCCCTCCACGAGATACTGGACGAGCACGTCTTCGACGCGGAGCATCCGCGCCCGGAAGTACTGGAGTTCACTCACGCCGAGCTGCTCCTGCTTTCCGTCTGGGCAGTACCGGAGCATAGCGATAACGTGCTCGCCATGCCTTCCCGAAACTAGGCGGCTGCTGATTCGTTCGAGGGTCATGTAATTTCTTTCGATGGCAACCCCTCGCCTTCGCGGCGATTGCGGTAAATTCAGTTTGGCCCACCACTTGCAGTAGAAAATAAGTGAGGGAGATGGGCATGGCAGAGTTTACTAGAACGCGGTCAGAGGAATACTGGCGTCCTGCGCCAGCCGTGAGTAACGCGCCGCAGCGGCCCGGCTTTCCGACACAACTAAATCAGCCTTTCTGCACCAACTGCGGAGCCCCTTTTGCCATGGGGGCGCTCTTCTGCCATCTCTGTGGATTTGGGCGCGAGGGCGATCGACAGTCACTAGCGCGGATCCGGGCGCGGAATGCGATGAAGAACTGGTTCGATCTTGGAGTCCTGCGGGCGCAATTCGGGCTTTCTCCGCTATCCTTGGCCTGCCTGCTGGTATCCGTAATTTTCATGCTGGCTGCGGTGATGACCGGTCTGGTGTACAACACTTCAAACCTCGCAGAATGGCAGGCCGTCCAGTGCTGGCGAATTGAGTGGCTGCTGGCGACCGTGGTCGCACTGATGGCGGCAATGCTGTTCAGGATCAGACGTTAGCAGGAAAAGATGAAACAGCTGAATGCTAAGGGCGCCGCAAAGGCGCCTTTGCCATGGGTGGCCGCCGCAGCCGCTTGCCGGAGGCCGAGCGCTTTGTGTTACGCTAGAGCTGTGTGGGCGCGTAGCTCAGTTGGTAGAGCAACGCCCTTTTAAGGCGTGGGTCCTGGGTTCGAGTCCCAGCGCGCTCACCAAGATTCTAAAAGACTTACGCCGAATCAAGCGAGCAGTTTTCAGACCCCCCTGGACCCCCAACGGGGATACGGACCCAAAGGCAGGCTAAGCAGGGCTTCGAGCCGCCTGCCCCTTGAGCTTTCTCACCAACCGCTTGGGCACCACCATTTTCACCACTTTTGCATGGGCCTTGTGCTGGTCCGGCGACACCGCCTGAGCGTAAAGTTCCAGCGTGATTTTCGGCGTAGTGTGCCTCAGCTGGGATTGTGTCACCTTTACATTCTCGCCGTTTGAGATCAACAGCGTGGCCAGCGACCGGCGGAAAGTGTGCCACCCGATGGGCATTGTCTTGCTGCTCTTGAGCCCGGACAAACCCTCGATGATCGGGCGTATGTGCCGGCGAAAGAGGATTTGGTAGGTGTATGGCGCCTTCCCCTTGAAATACGGCGAGGCGAAGATAAAGTCCTCGTCTCTCGAAAACGGAGTACTTTGTCGCCATAGTCGCAGGACCTCCAGGATCGGGCGACTCAGGGGCAGGTCGTTGTCCCTGCTCTTGGTCTCCTTCAGTTCGCGTTCGACCCATGCATGCTCCGACTTCAGGGTGGCCGATTTCCAGCCCACGTTCTTCCACTTCAGCGCGATCAGCTCGGAAGCCCGCAGTGCCGTAACGGCGTCGACCAAACACATCGTGGTCTCCCGTAGCGGCAACGATTCCAGAGTTTGGCGGACGATCTCCGGGGGTAAGATGACCCGCTGAATCGATGCCTTGGCACTTTGCCTGACCCCGGTCGAAGCGCCGCGGTGCCCTGGCGTGCCGCCTTGGCCGCAGATCGGGTTGCGACTGGCAAACTCCCATCGGACTCCATGGGAGTACACACTGGACATAATGTTCTTCAGCTTTTGCTTGGTGCCGTCCGGCCGGTCGATACCGTCCAGCCAGGACTGCACCTCCATCGTCTTGATCTGGTTTGCCAACCGATCGCGCCAGGCCGGGATGACCCAGTTGTTCAGGTACTGTTTGTTGGTTTTCTGTGTGGACTTCGCGAGACGTGGAAGCTCGTGATTCAAGTAGTGACTCGCAAGCTCCCCAAAAGTCATTTCCTTCAGAACTCGAGAACAGCTTCTTCTCGTTCAACCGTGCCCGAAGCCGATCCGCCTCGATGTCCGCTGCAGCTCGTGTTGGAAATTCCTTCAAGGTGCCCAGCACGTCTTTGTGCTGGCGGCGCTTGCCTTTCACTTCTTCGCTCCACCGAAACACCCATACCATGCCCACTGCACGCTTCTCCTTGCGCACCGTGCCCCAGTTGTGGCGCAGGCGCACGTTGTTGTCGTGACTCAATAGACCCTCCTTTGCGTCTCGTCACGCCCAGCTTCTCCATTCGGGGAATTTACCTTACCGCGGAGATCCTCAGCAAGCTCTGAGAGCAGGAAGTACCAGCGCTTACGCTGGTTTCCATAAGAATGTGCCGGGATCAATCCGTCGCGAGCTGCCTGCATCACCCATCTGACAGATCGGTGCAGAAAATCAGCCGCTGCTTCGGCCTCGACGAACTGCTCGACTATTGGTTTTTGTAGTTCCTGTGTCATCGGCTTCGTTGAATGCTCCTCATTCCCTAATCCTGCCTGCTTTATCGAGTGTCATATCTGTCACCCCGCACAGCCACAACGCCAGAGGGCCAGGCCAAGGCACGTCCAGAAGACCATTGAGATCAGAATGCCGAACAGAATTCCCTTCGCCGGCGCTAACGAATCGAACGTTTCGTCTTCCTCACTCGGCTGGTTCAGAGAGCACCTCTGGAGCAATAGCCTCGCCAGTTGCCTGGGTGCGCCGCCGCGCGCGCGGTGGCGCCTCCGGCACGAATGCGCGATGGTCCCCGCGCCTTCCGCGCGCCTGCTTGTTGGTGATGAAAGAGTGAACCGTGGTCTCGAAGGCCCCGATCGCTTCACGCAGTGTGAGACAGGCCCGATATGCCTGGAAGAGTCCGTAACACTCCTGACATCCCCCCTTGATACCCGCTAGTTCATCCTTCGCGGGGTTGTAGGCTGGATGCCGGGAGCATCTTCCCCTGATGCGGTACACAAGCCGAAATGCCACCTTGAACATGCCGCTCCTTTCGATAAGCATAGTACAATACCATTTCTAGCAACGCTATTACTACTATGATTCTATCGAATCTGGGCAATCTCGCGCTGACGGCGTAAAGCTATGCCGCAGCCATAGAGATCACCTCTCCGAAGGGCGCCGGAGTGGTCTTTGGTGGCTGCCCAAAGGACTGGATGGTTGGGTGCGGCGTCCGGGAAGCAGCCCTCAAGGTCGGTGAAGACCACGAGCGCCTGTGGCTGGATCGACTGCTCCTCGATGTATTCAAAGCAGGGGCAGAAGCTGGTTCCGCCTCCGCCCACAGGTTCGAGCGTGATCGGCTCGCCCTGTTCGAAGATGGCGGCGTTATGAACCTGGGTGTCGAAATAGAGCACATGCACCCGCTGTGGCCTCCGCTCCGAGATGATCGAGTTCAATTCATCCTGGAAGAGTCCAAGCTGCCGGCGGTTGATCGAGCCGGAGCAGTCCACGCCGACCACGATTTCACCGACGCCATCCTTGCGAATGCTTGGCAGGTATAGGCCAGAATCGATGTGGCGCCGATTGGGAGACGACCAGGAGTAGTCCTCGGGAATTGCCGCGGCGAATGAATTCCGGAGCGCTGCCCTCCAGTCCACGGTCGCCCGATCCGCCGCTTCCATGGCCCGGCGCACGCCGCCAGGAGCCTTGCCAGCCATACGAGCGACAACTTCGGCCTGTTCAACAGCTCCAGTCCAGCTCATCCGCTGCTTCTCGATCTGGTCGCTGGTTGCCGGCGCGCCTTCCTTGTCGGGGTTGGGCGCATCGATCACCTGTCCAAAACCGCCGTCTGTCACTGGGACCTTGGGCGCGGCAGTTCCCTTCTCGTCTCCCTGGGACGAAGGATCTCCGCTCCCGGAATTCGTGGAGCCGTCGCCCTGGCCGCCGGCGGAGTCGCCATCTTTGTCCTCGGCAATCAAGTTGTAGATCCGCTCCGCGCTCAGGTTTCGAAACCGCCGGATCATAGAGTGCCCCGGCAGGGAGAGCGAGGTTCGCATCCCGAATGAGCGGGTTGATGGCGAAGTCGCACGCGACATTCCAGCGTTTCGGCGAGCGCGTCCCCCGCCGGGTGTGATGTTGCAGCGCCGGATGCATGACTTCGTGCGCCAGGCAGCCAAGCAGTTCCGGCGGCGTCAGCTTCGCAACGAATTCGGGGTTATAGAACAGGGAGACTCCATCGGTCGCCATGGTCTCGATCGATGGAGTCTCAACGTCCTTGAGCCGCAGGATCAGGACCCCGAAGAATGGGAAATCGAGCAGCAGTTTCGTCCGGCCCTGCTTGAGCCGGACGGCCGGGGAGAGGTTTGTCATGATGCCATTAGCTCCATGTAGTCCTTCATCTTCGCCAGAATTTGATCAACCTCGGGTGCTGGCGCGGTTTGGGGCGCCGGATCGGTTGGTTTCGGATCGGGCATTTGGACCGCCACGGCCGGGGCTTCCGCTGTTCCGGAAACATGGCCGATGGCGGCAGATTCATCCGCGGCTGTCATAGCCGCGATCTTTCATTGCGTGCTTGATCTTGGCTGCGAGATCGTTCGCAATTCCTGCCGCCCGAGCGCGCGCCGCTGGGTGCTCTGCGAGCTCCTGGCGGGTAAAGCTGGCGAGCCGCGAGTTTGTCTCCTGCGCGAGCGCCGTCAGTTCTTCGTCGTTCGTTACGTTCAACCGCGGAACGAGGTCGGCAATCTCCGTCACATTGCGCAGAGTAGACGTATGCAAACGGGCTTTCGGCCGCTCCAATTGCGCAGCGAGGTGGGCGACCGACTGCATGAGACGCGACCACAGCTCGGATGTGGCGCGCGTGAGGGACTGCTTCACCTGCTGATCGATCTCGCGGGCGACGCGAGCTTTCTCCTCCTCGCCAAGCGTGACGCGGAAGTCCTCGCCACAGGGTATGGGGAGAATGTCGGTCGTCAGATCAAACTTCTCAGTCAGCTTCGACCAGTCCGGGTAATCGCTGTCGCGGTACAGAAGGCCAAGGCTGCTGCGGGCCTGTTCGCGATAGGTTGGATAGGCGTCGAGAAACTCCCGCACCAGCTGTTCGTACGCCGTCTTGAATTCGCTCATCTGGTTGGTGAACTCGAAATAGAGGTGGGACGGGAGCAAGCGGTAGCCCTCATCCGACCAGGGCAGCGTCACCTTGTAGAAGTACTGGCGGATCTGGCCCGCAAGCGTGCGCAGTTCCTCCAGCTTTTCGGCCTGGTCGAGCAGGTGCTTGTTGTAGCGGCCGGCATTCGTGTTTGCTTCGTGGGACTGTGCTACTTCCTCGGACACGCGCTTGTCGTGCTTGCGTGCGGTCCACATCGTGATATGGAGACAGATCAACATGGCTTTGTCGGAAATCATTTCGTTTCAAACCTCCAGGCGTAGCCCCGGATTGGTCCAGGGCTACGCGAGTAAATCGCTGTGAGTGACAGCAAATTGGGTGAATTCGGGGGTGGTCGCGATGGCCCGGTCACGAAGCAGAGCATCGCGCATGGACAGGACCTGCAGTTCATCAGGAAGACGCTCAAGGTAGAGCTTCGCCTTCGCAATCGAGCTATCGGTGATGCGGCGGCCGAGTGCCGTGGCAATTGCAATCTGTGCCGAGGGATCGCTGGGCAAGGGCGCGCCGGTGGGGTTCAGGAGAATCTCGTCAATGGAAGGCAGCGCGTGAAAAAGGTTGAGAAAGCCGATGAACTCCGCGGCTACGCCGTCGCCCACTGCACCTTGAATGAGGTGCATGAGCAGCATCTCGTAGACGTCCGCGGTGATGCTGGCCTTCCGGGCGTCGATTCCGTCCATCGCCCTGGATACCATCTCCCAGGAGCGCGGCGTCGGCCAGGCGTTGACACCCGACCGCACGGCAGAGTCGTGCAACAACTCCGTGCGGAAGCGAAGGAATGCGATGATTTCCGGCCTGATCCCCGCCTTGCCGGCCCAGATGCACCACTCGCCAAGATCAGGTTCCAGCGTGAGATGCAGGAAGCGGTTGAGCAGCGGGCGGGGCATGGAGTAGCTGACGCCACGCTCGGAGGCGGGATTGCCTGCGGCAAGCACCGACCATCCGTCGGGGAGCCGATAGTCGCCGAGCGCGCGATCCAGAACGAGCTGATAGCAGGCGGCCTGCGTCATCGGGGGCGCGGAGGTCAATTCATCGAGGAAGAGAATGCCCTCGCCCGCTTGTGGGGAGGAAATTCGGCGTGATCCATTCCGTGCGGTCATCCTTGATGCGTGGCAGACCACGGAAGTCGACGGGATCGAGCTGGACGGCGCGCACGTCAATGAATTCGCGCTTCAAATGCTGCGCGACCTGCTTAACGAGTTGGGATTTTCCGACGCCACAGGCGCCCCAGATATGGAGAGGAACGTTTTGAGGCACAGCGGTGATCAGCGCCTCAACGAGGTGAGAAGGTTTCATGAGTATTGTCCTTTGAAATGAAAGACGGTCAGGTGAGGGTGGGCACGCCAGTGTCGATGAGTTGGGTTTACGGAATTCCCTTCGACGGAACGGATTTGCGCCTCTGGGAACTGGGCGACTCTGCCCGGCGACACGATCCCGCAGCAAGTTGATCTCTTCTCGCTGCCTCAGCCAATCCGCCATCAGGGCCTCAAGCGGCCTTCGAGCAACCGATATGCAGGGGGAGTCGTCGTCGGAGGCAGAAATGTCCAACAGGATCAAGAGCAAGAAATTCATGTGAAGCTCCGAAGAGAATAGGGGGCGCACTATTCACTGGATAAATGGGACAGGCGTCTTGAACCCTTGAGGAGGTTGCAGAGCCGGTGCGCCGCCTGAATGTTGTCTGGGTGGTCATCGCGCCAGGCCGCTCCCATACCCTTCGGCTCGATGTGGTCGGGGACGATATCCTTGCAGTCGGTAAATGGCAGGTGACAGATTCCGCAGT
>CAWCZZ010000014.1:0-20025 GCA_963800195.1 uncultured Acidobacteriota bacterium | reverse complement strand
CGAATGGGGCCCCGGGATTTATGGCGCAGAGGCGGCGTGTCGTTACTATGACAGGACCTCGGCCCGGAATATCGGCAGGGAACCGTCGGCACGGCTTGCCGCGATTCTGCCGGCTCCCCGGAAGCGACGGCCTGAGCGCATGAATAACTACAGCGAGGTCATCCTCAAGGCGCATGCGCCAAGTGAATTGGTAATGGCGCGCTCTTCAGAGCCGCAGCATCATGCCGCCCAGCACACGCATCGATGCCGACTCCCATTACGTCGTCGCGGTCACACTGGACACGCTTCTTCTATTTTCCGATACAGAAGGTTGAAAAGATCAGGTTTAGAATGTCGTCTGCCGTGGTCGCGCCTGTCAGCTCATCCAATGCGCGAAGCGCGCTGTAAAGATCCAGCAGCACCATCTCGTGCGGAATGGCATTTTTCACCGAGAATGCGGCAGAGGTCAGTCCTTCCAGCGCCGAGCGTACCTGGCCCTGCTGCCGCAGGTTGGTTAGCATCGCGCCTCCTTGCTCAACCGCGCTTCCGCGTATAGTGCGCAGAATTTCCTCGCGCAGAGCGACAATCCCTTTGCCGGTTACTGCTGAAGTCCGGATCGCTGGCACATTTCCCAAAGAAAGCTCTTCGACGCGCGCTCCCAGATCCGCTTTGTTATCCACAACAATTGCCACGCGGCCCGCTACATCGGCGAGCAGTTCACGATCCACCGGGCTTAGCTCATCGCTTGCGTCCAGAACCACCAACACCAAGTCGGCATCTGACAGTGCTTCCATGGATTTACGAATACCAATGTCTTCCGCTTCGTCCATGGCCTCGCGAATCCCCGCCGTGTCCACCAGTCGCACCGGAATTCCGCCCAGTGCAACCGTCTCCGTTACCAGGTCGCGCGTCGTCCCCGGCAGGGCGGTCACGATCGCACGATCGCTCTCCACCAGCCGATTAAACAGGCTCGACTTGCCCACGTTCGGACGGCCCACAATGGCCAGGGTCAATCCTTCATGCACCAACTTGCCAAAGGCGAAGCTTGCTTCAAGGCCGCGCAGCAGTGCAATCAGTTCGTCGATTGCAGCCAGCACTTTATCAGCCGGCATCACGGCCACATCGTCCTCGGCAAAGTCGATGCCTGCCTCAAGCCGCGCAGTCAGTGCGATCAGTTTTTCCTTTATGGGCAGCAGGAGGCGCGACAAGGATCCTTTGAGCTGCTGCGCCGCAACTTTGACCTGGTACACAGTCTGCGCCTCAATCAGGTCACGCACCGCCTCGGCCTGGGTCAAATCCAGCCTTCCGTTCAAGAACGCGCGCTGCGTAAACTCTCCGGGCTCAGCCAGGCGCGCACCCTGCGATATGGCCATCTCCAGCACTCTGCGCAAAACGACGGGCGAGCCATGGCAGCTGATTTCGACAATGTCGTCGGTGGTGTAGGAGTGCGGAGCCGCGAAGCAGGTCACAACCACTTCGTCGATGCGCTCGCCACTTTCGATCTCCATCAACTCGCCGAAGGCCGCGCGGTTTGGCTCCAAAACATGTTTGCCAGAGAGATGCAGCATCCGCGAAGCAATGGACTTCGACTCCGGACCAGAAAGGCGAACTACGCCGATCCCGCCTCGTCCGGGCGGTGTCGCAATGGCTACGATGGTGTCGTCAAGGTTCACGCGTTATTTCCTTCCAAAACGGTCTCGAACTGCGGCCTCGGCACGGAAAAGCCCCGCTGCGATATTCTCATCGAATCGCAACGGGGCTCAAATTGTCTGCTTGCTTCGAGCGATTTTACCTTCGTGGCCTCCCGCCCGGTCGTCCGCCCGGACGCTCTCCGGGACGTCCACCAGACCGTGCACCAGACCGTCCGCTGGGTCGTCCTCCCGTAGCAGGCGCGGCCGGAGCCGGGCCGTTGTAGTTTTTCGGGTACACAATGAGATGCCGCGCCGGGCCTTCCCCCGCGCTTTCAGTCCGCAGGTCTTCTTCATCGCGCAGCGCCAAATGCACGACCCGGCGCTCGCGACTGTTCATCGGACTGAAGGCGTATGGCGCGGCGCTCTTACGAACTTTTTCGGCCGCAACCCTGGCAGACATTACAAGCTCGTCGGTGCGCGTCTGGCAGAAGCCCATTGAGTCGAAGCTGATCCGCTCATGCTCGTCCAGCATGTCGCCCACAGCTTCCACCGTCACCAACTCCAACGCGTGCAGCAGTTCGCCGCCGCGAGCCACCAGCAACCCGCTGTCCGGACCGGAAAAGTCCACCAGGATCGCCGGCCTGTCCCACTCAGCTCCCTGGGTTACCGGCGGATCGACCGCGATGCGGTACTTAACGCGAAAACCGCCCAGCCGGACAATGTTGTTCAGCAATTCATTGATTTGCTTCGCTGCAGCTATTTTTTCTTCGATTGCCATCGCTACTCCTTGCCGGTTACCGCTTCTTTTCCGCTGCTTTCAGGGCGCGCTTCTCGGCTAACGCACGCATTTCGCGGCCCATTTCCGTCCGGTTCATGATCCACTGCTGGACGATCTGCACCGCCGAACCGGTGATGATGTACAGACCCAATCCAGAGGCTACCGACCAGGTAAACATGGCAAACATGATCGGGGTCATCATGTTCATCATCTTCTGCTGCTCTTTGCTCATGCCTGTAGCCGGCATCATGCGCTGCAGCCCAACCATCAGAACGATGGTCGCAATCGGAATGATGTGGTAATGATCCGGCGCTGACAGATCGCTTAGATACAGCCAGCTTGCATGCCTCAGCTCAATAGCGACTCTCAGCATGGTATAGAACGCGAAGAGGAAGGGCATCTGAACGACCAGCGGAAGGCATCCGCCCACCGGGTTGACGTCGTGCTCCTTGTAGAGCGCGGCGATTTCCTTCTGCATATCCCCGCGCCGTGGGTCATCAATCTTGTATTTCTTGTACTTCTCCTGCACCGCCTGCATCTGCGGTGCAACCTTCTGCATCTTCATCGAAGATTTAATCTGCGAGATTCGCAGCGGCAAGAGCGCGATGTTGATCAGCACAGTGACCAGGATGATCGTCCATCCCCAGTTTGAGGTCCAGTGCTGCTGTGTCCAGCGCACCCAGGCAAACAGCGGCCTGCCGATAATTCCGAAAAATCCGAAATCCAGGGTGCTATGCAGATCCACGCCGCCGGCGCTATGCACGGTTTCTAGTATGTCGACCGCTTTTGGACCGGCAAACAGGCGCACGCTCGAAGGCGCATTGAGAGTTCCAACAGCGACGCCCAGCACCTCCGCCTTGGTTTTCTCGCCCTGCGGATTGGCCGGATCTTTGGGAATCTGGATGGCGTTGCGCAACTCGGCAAAGGCGGAGTTCTGCGGTTGCTCAGGAAGGAAAATCGCTCCGAAATATGCATCAGAGGCGCCGACCCACTGGAAATTACCGGTCTGCACTCGTCCGCCGCTGATGGAAGCGCCCTTTTTGTCCAGTTTCAGGCGCTTCACGTCCTCGCCGGTCGGCACGTAGTCCAGACGTTGCTCCGCGTAGCTTGGCAGCCCGGTGGCATCTCCAAATCCGGCAGGCCACGAGGGAAGCGCTGTGAGGTAGTTTCCACCCTGGCGCACGCTCGTCTTCACGCCCACAACATAGGTATTGTCGAAGTGAAAGTCCTTCTTCACCACCAGGTCGCCCTCGACGTACTCAAAGGAGAGATCTTTCGCCGAACCCACATTGCCTGTTTCGTTGGGAACGTATAGCACAGTGTTGAGTTTTTGGCGTAACGCATCATCTCCGCTCCAGAGCTCAAGCGGATAGCCATACTGCGCCGCGGCCTGTTCATTCACAAGCTCCAGCTCGTGGCCCTGTTCGTCCTGATACTTCTTTAGAATCCAGCTCTTGACCAGTCCACCGCGATTACTGAAGGTGATGCGGTAGAGATCGTTCTCAACCACCGTGGTGCTCTCGGTGGCCGCGTGCACGGCCGCAAGGGGCTGAGATGGAGGGGCGGAAGGATTCCTGCTCAGGCTGCTCGGCTCTGAGGGCTTTGCCTGAACGCTTGCAGGCGCCTGCTGCTGGTTTGCCTGCGTCTGCTTCGCGGCCTGCTGCTGCGGGCTCGCCGCCGGTTGCGGCTTAACCAGGAATTGCTGGGCTCCCACCAGCAGCAGCATCGTGATGCCAAAGATAATTATCACGCGCTTATCAATGCCAGGCTGGTTGTGCGGATTCTGGAACTCGCTCAAAGTAGTATGCCGATCTGCGCGGCTGCGGCCGCGAGTTTATGCTTCACAGTCCTGACCTTGCGCGTCCGGCCTCCGGCCAGTACGCGCGCCTTTTCTAATGCGTGCGGGCCGCCGAAGCGTCTTCCGCCCGGTGACAGCCGAAATGTTCTGGAACCGGATCCAGCCCGCGCCCACCCAGGGGATTGCAGCGCAACACACGCCAGAGCGCCAACAACGTTCCGCCCAGCGCACCATGCCGAGTTAGCGCTTCGGCTGCATACTCAGAGCAGGTGGGAGTGAAGCGGCAGGCCACCGGCAACTGCGGCGAAACGTAACGCTTATAAGCAGCAAGCAACATCAGCATGATTTTTTTCATACGCGCCGTGCACCCTGCTTTCCACGGTTCTTTTCCGCGCCTTCGCAATTCTGCCGGATCACGCGAAAGGCGCGCTCGACCTCCTGCGAGATCTGGCGGAAATCCACTGACATCAGACTCTTCTTCGGGTTGATTACCACGTCCACTGCAACGCTTGCTTCCAGCAGTATCTGCAGGTGGTGTCTTACCGCTTCCCGTGTCCGCCTTCGCATCCGGTTGCGCTCCACCGATCCGCCGAGCGCTCTGGAGACGGTGAATCCGACACGCACCCCGCCCTCTTTTCGCGCACACATCAGCTTGGCTGCCCTGGCCGCATTCGGCGCGGGAGCAGCTTCACTTACGGAGCGCAAATAAAAGACGGTCATATTCCCTGAAAAGTGGCGCCGACCCTGCTCATACACCCTTTGAAAGTCCGAGTGTCTGAGTAAATGCGCGCTCTTCGGGAAAATGCCTTTCGGTGTGTCGCTCACGCTGTCATCCACGGCGCTTGGGTTCCAGCTTCTTCCGCACTCACTCCGGTCAGCTTTTAGCTTCATGGTTCAGCTTGCCCGCCCGGTCGGAATGGCTGCTTCAGCGCTTGTAAATGTGCCAGGAACGAACGTGGTTCTGCGTTGGTTAATCGCGGTAGCCGGGGCTAACTGAGACGCGCTTGCGTCCCTTAGCGCGCCGGCGCGACAGTACGGCCTGGCCGCTTTTGGTCTTCATTCGCTGCCGAAATCCATGCACTTTGGCACGGCGGCGGCGGTTGGGTTGGAATGTCCGTTTTGGCATGTGACTGACTGCTCCTGCTTCCAGAAATGTCGATGAGCAAAGGGTAAGTATAAATGAAGGATGCCTCTTCGGCCAAACTGTGCCGGCAAGACTGGCCATTCCGCTCACTCGATCATTTTTTTTCGTCTCTCTGCACCTTCCTTGTTGCATCGGCTGATTTCCCTCTTGACGAAGTGCCATCAAAAGGCCAAAAGTGAGAACACTCCGTCGCGTGAAATGTGTGGAGCCGCTCTTTGAAGGCCTGTAACTGTGCTAGTATCCGGTTGTCGCTAACGTTGTCGTTAACCGGGTTCAGCCCAGTCACGAGCGCAAGTAGCGCTTCATACTCCGCATCTCCCAGCTTCGCAGGTCTCCTTGTTGAGCCTGTGCGGTTGAGTCTGTTCAGCGACGATATTTTAAAATCTGTCCAGCCAAGTCCAGCAGGGCCACCTTAGCATTTCCATAATGTGTAAGGCAGGGAGGCTCGCGGACTTGAGTGAGGGCATTGGTCGGCACATGTCAGCTTTGGTTACATCAACACCGAATCCGTGGACGCAGATCCTGGGTGCTCTGGAAAAGAAAGTCAACCGGCACTCCTATGACACGTGGTTCAAGCCCACGCGCTTCAGCCATGACGCCGATGGCAAGCTCTTCGTTGCCGTTCCCTCGTCGGAGTTCTGCATCATCGGAGAGCGTTACAGCGACTTGATTCTGGAAGCCATCGAGAATCTCGGCCTGACCTACGATGATGTCGAGTTCATCGCCGCTGCGCCCGAATCGGAACCAGTTCCGGCTGCGGTGGTTCGCCACAACGGCGGACTGAGCGGAGCTTCCGCGCGTCCGGCGGCGCAATCGCGTTTTGATTTTGATGGTGCCGCGCAACTGAACCCGCGCTACACCTTCAACGGCTTTGTGATTGGCAGCGGAAACCAGTTCGCCCATGCCGCCGCCTTGGCCGTGGCTACGGCTCCGGGAAAGGCTTACAATCCGCTCTTCCTCTATGGCGGCGTCGGTATGGGCAAAACCCATTTGATGCAGGCAATCGGCCACGAGGTCAAGCAGCGCCAGCCTGACAGTTCCATCGTTTATCTTTCCACCGAAAAATTCACCAACGAGATGATCAACTCCATCAAACACGACAAGATGGTGAGTTTCCGCGATCGTTTCCGTGGTGTCGATGTTCTGCTCATCGACGACATCCAGTTTCTTGCCGGAAAAGAGCGCACCCAGGAGGAGTTTTTTCACACCTTCAACGCGCTGCATGACACCAACCGTCAGATCGTCATCGCCAGCGATCGTCCGCCCAAGGAACTGGCCGAAATCGAGGATCGGCTGCGCTCGCGCTTTGAGTGGGGACTGATCGCCGATATTCAGCCGCCCGACCTTGAGACGAAGATTGCGATTCTGCAGAAGAAAGCGGAGAGCGAACATGTCACGCTTCCCGATGATGTTTCGCAGTTCATCGCCAGCAATATCCGCAGCAACGTGCGTGAACTGGAAGGCGCGCTGATTCGCCTTGTTGCCTATGGTTCGCTGACCGGTGCCGAGATCAACCTGGCAACCGCGCAACAGGTGTTGAAGAACATCATCGACCAGCAGAGCCGCAAAGTGACGATCGAGGCCATCCAGAAGGCTGTGAGCGAGCAGTTTGGCCTGCGGGTTCCCGAGATCAAGACGAAAAACAACTCGCGTCAGATTGTCTTTCCGCGCCAGATTGCAATGTATCTTTGCAAGCACCTGACCGAGGCATCGCTGCCCGAAATTGGCCGCCAATTCGGCGGAAAGCACCACACTACGGTCCTCCACTCGATTGATAAGATCAATATTCAGCGTAAGGACGACAAGGACCTGAACAGGATGCTCAACAAACTCACTGAGCAGTTGAGCAATTAGGCGCAGGCCCGGGGCGCTTTTCCAGCGCTCCGGGCACTATTACTACCTGTCGAAGCTTGGCACGCCATCTGCACAACCGCCCTATAACTCCTCACCGAGTGGATGGAGTCACCATGCTGTTTTGTGAAGATGTTCTTTTCCGAGTTCCTCCTCGCCCTGAGTGCCGAACAGTGATAAATTTTCAATGTTTTCCATTTCTCGCGAAGTGGCTGCAAATACTACTGGTTTCTGTTGGCATGAGTTTGGTATAAGTGCAAGTTGAAGCCAGCGAAAGATTTTGGGGAACCTATGCCAGAGACAGCCATCGCTCAAGGAACCGCCATGGAGATCACGGTCAGCAAATCCGAACTGCTCAAGGAACTCACTGCGACCCAGGGCGTGGTCGAACGCAAGACGACCATCCCTATCCTGTCCAACTTCCTTTTTGAGGCCGCCGACGGCGAGTTGACCATCACGGCGACCGACCTGGACCTAAGCCTGCGCACGAGCTGTCCAGCTGGGGTCAAAAAGGAGGGCGCCTGTACGATTCCTGCCCGCAAACTTTACGATTACGTAAAGCTTCTCGGCGAGGGCGACGTCAGTATCAAGTTGCTGGAGAACCACTGGGTCAACATCCGCGCCGGCCGCTCCATTACCAAGATGGTTGGTATGGCCCGCTCGAACTTTCCCAGTGTGCCCGTGTTTCCAACCAGCGGCGTGGTCAGGATTCCCGCGCAAACCTTCCGCACCCTGATTTCAAAGACTGTCTTTGCCATCTCCAATGAAGAATCCCGATACACCCTGAACGGCGCGCTGCTGGTCTTAAAGCCAGAGTCCATCACCATGGTCGCCACCGACGGGCACCGCCTGGCGCACATCGTCAAGGACGGCCTTGCCTTCGACATCACAGGCGAGTTGAAGACGCTGATTCCACGCAAGGCGATGGTTGAATTGCTCTCGTTGTTGAGCGCCGCAGAGATCGAGTTTGTGGAATTCGCCAAAGATGACGCCACACTCTTTTTCCGCCTCGGCTCCCGGCTGCTAACCTCGCGCCAGTTGACGGGCCAGTTTCCCAACTACGAGGCGGTGCTCCCCAAGGAGCACAACAAGAGCGTCAGCGTTCGCACCCTGGAACTTCAGGCGGCTATCCAGCGCGTCGCCCAATTTGCCGACGAACGCTCGGGCGCCATCAAGATGCGCTTCGAGAAAAATGAAGTTCGCGTCTCCTCTTCTTCCACCGAGACCGGCGAATCTGAAGACTCGATTGAAACCGATTACACTGGCGATCCTCTCGCCATCGGCTTCAACTCGCAGTATCTCGTCGACTTCCTCAAGGCCACCGACAGTGAAAATGTCCGCATCGAGTTCAAGGACTCCCAATCGGCTGGACAACTCCGCCCCGAAGGTGTGGAAGAATACAAGTACCGCTACGTCGTAATGCCGATGAGGATCTGAAGCAGGGCTGGGCTGAAGTTCGCCATCTGTAGATTGGACGCTCGCCCGGGTGCCTATTGTTTCGAGCGTGGCGGAGTTGAGTGCTTATCCGTATCTATTACGTCCAGGGTTCCGAGGCACTGCTTCGCCGATCTGCACCACTCGGCGCAGGCGAGGTCATTATTAGGGTTCAGGGCCTGTTTACCGCAGGAGGGGCAGCAGCGTTTCAGGTCGTCTTTAAAAAACTCGATTGCCTGACCGCAATGTGGGCATAGCGTCTCGAAGATGTCTTCCGGCTTCCAGTAGCGCAAGTCCTGTCCCGGGCATTTGTGTTCTGCCATAACAACTCCGATCATCATCATACCTGCTGCAACCCGCAGTGACTTTGGTCGCGGTCTTGTTCCTATGTTGCACGGCAAGCCTCTTGAAGCTTCCGCAGAGCCTGCTCGCACTGCGTGCGGGAAACATCGAGGTGCGTGACGAAGCGGATCAGCTGTGGATTCACCGTGCCAACCAGCACACCCTGAGACTTGAGGGTGGCTGCGATTTCGGTGGAAGATTTCCCCGTGCCGCTCACGTCGAAAATGACGATGTTGGTCTGCACCGTGGCGAGATCAATGCTGACGCCGGGGATGCCAGCGACACCTTCGGCGAGCAGACGCGCGGTGGCGTGGTCTTCGTGCAGGCGAGTGGGACCGTACTCCAAAGCGATCCGCCCGGCGGCTGCGAGCACTCCAGCCTGGCGCATACCACCTCCCAGTGCCTTGCGGACAGAGCGCGCTCGCTGAATAAAATCCTTGCCGCCGACGAGCAATGAGCCGACCGGCGCGCCCAAGCCCTTGGACAGCGAGAACATCACCGAATCGAAGCTGCGGGTGATCTCGGCGACTGGCTTGCCGAGATAAGTTGCGGCGTTGAATATGCGGGCGCCGTCCAGGTGCACTGGGAGATTCCGCTCATGGGCAAGGGAACAGATTTCCTCCATTAAAGCGACCGGGGTGACGGTTCCGCCTGCCATGTTGTGTGTGTTCTCCAGCACAATCAGACCGGTCGGCGCGACGTAATAGGTGGCTGGCGAGATCTTCGCAGCCAGCAACTCCCAGGAAAGGATTCCCAACGGAGCGCTGACCGGGCGCGCGATGCATCCGCTGAACCAACCGAGCATAGCCATCTCATAGTTGAAAATGTGGCCGCGCTCCTCGCAGAGAATTTCCTGGCCGGAGCGGGTGTGCAGCTTGATGGCGATCTGGTTGCCCATGGTGCCGGAGGGAACGAAGATCGCGGCCTCACGCCCGAAGACTTCAGCGGCGCGGGCTTCCAGGCGATTGATCGTCGGATCTTCTCCGTACACATCGTCGCCTACTTCGGCGGAGGCCATGGCACGGCGCATTTCATCGCTGGGCATGAGTTACGGTGTCACTGCGAAGATCAATCCATGAAGTGCTCATCAGTGCTCCAGAAAACCGTTGAAAAGCCCAGTGTAAATGCTAGTCGCGCAAAAAGGCGGCAAACACTTCATTGGAGAGAAGGCGACCACGCGGAGTCAGGCGCAGCCATCCATCTTCCAGCCACAACAGTTTGTTGGCTACCAGTGCGGCGATCTCCTCCCGGTAGCCGTCCACGGCGTCTATGCCGAATTCCTCCTTGATGGCCAGCAACTCGACGCCGCAATTCATGCGCAGTCCGAGAAAATAGGTCTCCTCGATGGCCTGTCGCGTGGAGACGATTGTGCTCTCGGGCGGTGCTCCAGCAAGTAGCGCGTCGAGCGAATCCGCAGTGGCGAGGCGCACGGCGCGATGCGGATCGCCGGGTGTGGGTGCGGGCAGCAAGGAATGGGCATCGACGCCAAAGCCATAGTAAGGGAGACGCTGCCAGTAACGCAGATTATGACGCGACTGGTGACCCGAGCGGGCGAAGTTCGAGATTTCGTATTGGGCGATGCCGGCATCATTCAGGCGCTCGCAGGCTCGCTCGTAGAGAGCGATCGTCAACTCCTCATCGGGGACGTGATGGGCATGGTAGCGTGTGCCTCCGGCGATGAGTTCCCGGCCGAGGCGGGATTCGTCATCCACTTCCAGCATGTAGACGCTGACATGAGGAAGCGCCAATGCGAGCACCTCATTGAGGGAGTGCTCCCAACTGGCGGCTGTCTGGTAAGGCAGACCGGCGATGAGATCGACGCTGATTTCCGTGATACCCGCCTCGCGCAGACGGGCAATGTCGGCAATGACGACATCGCGGCTGTGCAAGCGGCCGACCGAGCGGGATTCCTGATCGACAAAGGACTGCACTCCGAGCGAAACGCGATTGACCCCGGCCCGGAGCAGTGCGGCAAGAACTTCGCTGGAGAGCGTGCCAGGTGCGACTTCGACCGTGAACTCGGCATGCGGCTGAAGTACGAAAATTTTCGTGACCGCTTCGAAGAGGCGGTCGAGCTGATCGGGTGCCAGAACGCTGGGCGTGCCGCCGCCGAGATAGACCGAATCGAGCCGCGGGTCGAACGCCGCGCCGCATTCTCCGGCCAGTGTGGGTGCATTGGCGATTGCCTGTTCCAGATGCGCGATGTAGCGGTCAAATAGCCCGCGAGAAAACACTCCCGAGGCAAAGTTGCAAAAGGAACACTTGGTCCGGCAGAACGGAACCGAGAGATAAAGCGCGGAATGGACGCCGGGAGTCAATGGAAGTCTGCAACTTAGTGTAGCGCCCCCAGGAGGAGCATGGGAGCCAGCGGGTTACGTAACCTCCCACGCGCACACCCAAGTCGTTTGTTTGGACGGGTTAGAGCGTTTTAACCGTATGAAACGACGTGAATGGTTGAAACTCGCCCTGACGAACAGGCAAAATGAACACAGAAGAAAACTAGCTGTGCTGCTGCTTATGATTGACAAGCACCTGACTCCATAGTACTAAATGATTACAAGATTGTTACAAGTGGGTAGTATCTGCGTCTGGACAAAATCGCAACTTCCCTTTTGGGGAGCTCTGAAATTGCCTAGCCGCGGTTATCTGCCTGAGGCCGTCACTCAGAAATCTACATCGATCAGGAGACCTTAAAATGTTATCTGCAACATTTGTTGGGGGCGTTCGACAAGCGAAGAAAACAGCTTGGGGAACAAGCTGGAGCAGGCTATTAGGAGTGGTATGTGCTGGAGTCATTCTGGTGGCGATGACGCCGTATTCTACGGCAGCTGACGCTCCCGCGATGCCCGCAGCCGCGGAAGCAAATGCGACAGCCCCGGCCCCACCACCTCCTCCGCAACCGCAAGTTGGCGAGGGCACTGCCTGGCGCGAACTCGTTGGCGAGAAATTCATCAAGAAGACCGGTTTGAGAATGGACTTCCTCGTTGATGAGGGCTGGTCATGGAATAACACAAACGCTGCCAGCCAAAGCGTCAATGGCAACGTGGGACCCATGGACGGCACAGCCAACTTCCCGAACGGCGAACCGGGAGACACCGGTTTCCAACTCAACGACGCATGGGTGTTCTTCTATCGCGAAATGAAGACGAACCTCCTGCCGCGCATCACGCCTCTTCCTGGGCCGATGCCGAAGAAATTCGACTGGGGCTTCATGGCCGAGTATGATTACGGCCGCGACGGTCAACCCTGCCGTATGAATGGCATTGACGCTTATTGGGGCCCCAACGAACCGGGAGCTTCCAATCCAAATTGGGCTGCTGGGACCAAGGCGAACTTGATGTGCGCCCCGGAACTGTACACCCAGTTCTACATCCCCGCCTTCAAGGGCATCGCGATTACGGCCGGACGCTACGGTGATGGTCTGGGCTTTGAAATTCCGCCGAACCTTACGCTCGGGCCCAACTTCTTCTACTCACACGACTATGCCTTTTACATGGAAGCTAGCCAGGTGCTAGGCATTCTGGGTTCGGTAAACGTCATGCGCAGCCCCAAGAACGGCTGGATGATGGTCGAATTCGGCCTGAACCAGGGCGGCTCGCAGGTTGCTCAACCAGCAAACGGCGGTCAGTTGAACCACTTTGAATCCGCAGTCCGCTGGCGCAGCCCGCACATGTCCACATGGGTTGACTACTCATTCCGCATGGGCGCCGGCAACGTACAGACCAATGTGCTAACCGGTCTTCCGACCAACAGCATCACCCCGGCGGGGCAGTCCCCCTTCGGTGCCAACTACCCCATTTATTCTCCGAATAATCAGCTTCGCCAGATGCACGACGCCTTCATTACCCACAGATACAAGAAGTGGGAATTCGTGCTCAACGCCCAATATGCGAAACAGTCCGGCGATGGAGCGGCGAACACTATCTACTCGTTCCCGGTGCTAGCACCTCCGTTTGCACACCCCGGTTTCACTGGAGCTAAGGCGTCCGGCTTCAATGGCCGCGTAACTTATGAGCTCAATAAGAAACTTGCTGCCGGCTTCCGTTATGAAAACTTCCACGACAGCCAAGGCTTCTTCCTGCTGCCGTTGGACGTCTATGGTACGGCTGCAGTTCCGGGGAACCCCGCCACGATCGGCCCGTTTGGGTTGAGCAAAGGCGCCTACAATGACGCCACCCTCGGGATGGTCTACAAGCCATGAAGCACCTCAAGATCCGTCCTGAGTTCCGTCACGACTGGAACAACCATGGCGCTTTCGGCACCAACAACACGGATGTCGTTCTTGGCTTGGCCGCACCGCAAAAGAGCAACACGATGTTTAACATGGACTTCGTGTTCCTGTTCTAACTTCAATCTGCCGATCCCAATGCCCCTTTGGTATAGGGATCGGCAGTCTTTTGTGTAAAGTCTGATATGGTTTTTTTCGCTGGTTCGATGCAGGCAGTTCGGGGCGAACCCCTGAACTGCCTGCATCCATAAGCGGACCAGTCCTCTTCCTCGATTTTTCCGCAAAGCGAGCTGGCATCGCCAGGAAACGCCTGCTTCTCTCTTGCTGGGCCCCTAATTCCAGCGGTGCGGCACCTTTCCGTTCCTCCCAACAGCCTTCCGCTCGACCACGAATTCGGAACTTCCCATGTAAGATGTCGAACACACAAAGTACTTTCCAATTTTGAAACAGATGGTAGTCTGGGCCAAACTTTTGTTGAGTAGTTCCGTCGTCATAAGCGTTGACTCTCAGTTGTGGCGGGTTAGCGACCATTTGGAAACGTGGACTTGTGCCCGCATAGCGCGGGACGTGACCGAGCGACGCAAGCAGGATTCGCGAGCGAAGCGGTCACTAGGGAGGTCAGGAAGTGAAAACTAAGAAAGAAAATCTGATTGCAATTGTCGGTGCCGAACATGTGGCGGACGACGCCCAGACCTTGGAGAACTTCTCGCGCGACCAGAGCTTTGTGGCGCCGCGTAAGCCCTGGTTCGTGGTGCGGCCGCAAAATGCAGAACAGGTAACGGCGCTGGTGATATGGGCTAACGAGAGCCAGACTCCGCTGGTGCCGGTCAGCTCCGGCGCGCCTCACTTTCACGGAGACACCGTGCCCAGCCTACCCGAGGCTGTCATTGTCGATCTCAGCCGCATGAAGGCGATCAAGCGGATCGATTTTCGCAACAAGGTCGTAGTGATCGAGCCCGGCGTGACCTACAGCGAACTGGAACCGGCGCTGGCCAAAGAGGGTCTTCGGATCAGCCGGCCGCTGTTGCCGCGCGAGAACAAATCGGTGATCGCGAGCCTTCTGGAGCGCCAGCCGACCCTGATTCCCCGCTTCAACCACTCGCTGCCTGAACCGTCTGCGAGGCTGCGGCGTAGTGTGGGGAAGTGGCGAGCAGGCCTTCACCGGTGAAGCCGGCATGGGGCCGATGTCGCTGGAAGCGCAGTGGAAGGAGGGCGGGGCGCAGATTGATCCGAAGGGGCCAATGTCCACGGATCTGATGCGTCTGCTGACCGGCGCACAAGGCTCGATGGGCATTGTGGTCTGGGCTTCGATCAAGTGCGAACTGATCCCCAGTGTTCACAAATACCTGTTCGTGCCGGGCGAGAAGCTCGAGGACCTGGTCGACTTTTGCTACAAGCTGGAACGGCTCCGCGTGGGCGATGAAATCTTCCTGCTCAACGGCGCGCAGCTGGCCACGCATGCTCGGGCCTCAACCCGGCGATGTGCAGGTGCTCAAGCAGGACCTGCCGAACTGGGTCGTGATCGTGGGCCTGGCCGGTGCCGCCTACTATCCGCAGGAGCGGGTTGATGTGCAAGAGAAGGAAGTGAAGAAGCTGGGTTCGGAATTCGGCGTGAAGATACTTAACGGCGTGCCGGGCGTCACCAATGCCGAAGTGGTGAGCACGATCGCTGCCTGTTCTTGCGAGCCGTATTGGAAGCTGAAAACCAAGGGCGGCTGCCAGGACATCTTCTTCCTCACCACGCTCGACAAGACGCCTCAGTTCGTAAAGACCGTGTTCGCGGTGGCTGGAGCCGCAAAATATCCGACTTCAGACATTGGTATTTATATTCAGCCGCAGCATCACGGCGTGTCACAGCACGTGGAATTCAATCTTCCTTATGACCCGACCAATGCCAAGGAAGTAGCGATGGTCAAAGAGGTTTACGCCAAGGTCAGCGAAGCTCTGATTGAGCAAGGCGCCTACTTCTCCCGGCCTTATGGCGCGTGGGCCGACTTGGTTTACACCCGCGATGCCACCGCTACGCGAGTGCTGCGCACAGTGAAAGATATCGTAGATCCCAAGAACGTTTTGAATCCCGGAAAGCTTTGCTTCTAGGCGAACTGGAGAAGGAGATTAGAAATGTCATTAGAAGATCTTCGTTTGGACGCGATGCGGTGCACCCGTTGCGCCTATTGCAAATGGATTCCGCTCGACCTGGTAAAAAGCTGGAGATTCTCCAAGGGCTGCCCCAGCATTGAGTACGGTAAGTTTCACTCGTACTCGGCCGGCGGAAGATTGATCACAGCGCTGTCTTTGATGGACGGACGCTCCACGGTCACGGAAAAAGTCAAAGACACAGTATTCATGTGCACCCTGTGCGGACAGTGTGACGTGAGCTGCAAAATGTGCCGCTATGACATGGAGCCGCTGGCGGACCTGCGCGAGCTTCGCTCCACCCTGGTGCAGGATGGTCACGAACTTCCTCAGCTTCAGCCGGTGATGGATGGGCTGCGCAAAGAATTTAATATGCTGGGCCAGTCCAAGAAGCAGCGCGGCAACTGGATCGCCGATTTGCAGGTGAAGGATCTGACGAAGGAGAAGGCGAAGATTGTCTTCCATGCCGGCTGTCGTTATTCCTTTGACGGCGAGCTGGGTCATGTCGCCCGAACCGCAGTCAAGATTCTGCAGAAGGCCGGCGTAGATTTCGGCATCATGGGCAAGCAGGAAAACTGCTGCGGCGGCCACGCCTACGACATGGGCTATCGCAAGGACTTCCGTACTCGCACCGACTTCAACCTGAAAGCATGGACCGAAGCGGGAGTCGAGACGGTGATCACCCCGTGTTCGGATTGCTATCACACCTTCAAGCGTCTCTACACGGCTGAAGCGGGCTCGACGATCAAGGTCGTGCACATGGTGGAGTTCGTTGACCAGCTAATCAAGGCCGGCCAATTGAAGTTCACCAAACCAGTGCCGATGACCGTCACTTATCACGATCCATGTCATCTGGGCCGGCAGGGCGAAGAATATGTGCCTTGGAATGGGAAGGAAAAGAAGATCTTCGGCCAGGCCGTTTGCTACGATCCGCCGCGCCCCAGATACAACGGAGCGTTTGGCATCTACGAACCGCCGCGTGATGTGCTGAAAGCGATTCCCGGCCTCGAACTGGTCGAGATGGAGCGTATCAAAGAGGCTGGCTGGTGCTGCGGTGCCGGCGGTGGAGCTCGCGACGCATATCCGGAGTTCTCGAAGTGGACGGCGACGGAGCGGATCGAAGAAGCGAAATCCACCGGAGCCGACGCTATCGTAAGCGCCTGCCCTTGGTGTGAGCGTAACTTCCTCGACGCCACGAGCGGCGACGGCACCAAGATGAAAGTACTCGACATTATGGAACTGGTGGAGCAAGCCCTTTAAGGCTGAGGAGAGAGCGATGGAAATTTCCCGAGATGCATATCGCGCGATAGAAGACATCGTAGGGCCGGATAACATAACGGATGATCCCGCATTACTGGACTCCTACGCCTTTGAAGTGATGGCGGAGACGATTCGTCCTAACCAGAGTCACTTCATGCCGAGGCCGTGGGCAACCGTCCTGCCGGGCTCAACCGAAGAGGTACAGGCAGTCACCAAGGTCTGTAATAAGTACAAGATCAAGCTGAAGCCTATATCCACCGGCTGGTACCACTGGGCCGCACCGCTGCTCGACAATGAGCCGACCGTCCAATTCGACCTGCGCCGGATGAATCGCATTCTTGAGATCGATGAGAAGAACCGTTTCGCCATCATTGAACCCTATGTGATCGGCGCTCAATTGCAGGCGGAGGTGATGAAGCGAGGGCTGAATTTCTCCATCATCGGCGCGGGCAGCTCATGCTCGGTCCTGGCGGGTGCATGCGCTTATTCCGGTGCCGGACCGGGTGCATATAACATGGGCGGCAATGCCGACGCCCTATTGGGTCAGGAGTGGGTGACTCCGGGCGGAGATATCATTCGGACCGGATCGTTAAGCTCCGGTTGCGGTTGGTTCTGTTCGGAAGGCCCCGGTCCCAGTTTGCGCGCCGTTACCCGCGGGGTACTCGGTTCGCGTGGCGGCCTTGGAACCTTCACCAAGTGTGCGCTCAAGCTTAGCCACTATCCAGGTCCGCCGGTTATGGAGCCGAAGGGCACGCTTCCGGGATACCGTTTACCGATCCATGAGAACTTCCGGGTGTATTCGATCGGCGCCCCCGACTGGGATGCCTGGGCAAACTGCTATCACGAGATCTACGACAACCGTATCGGGTACATCTTCCACAAGCAGTTTGGTTTTGCCGGTGCCAATGTCGCACCTGCGATGTGGTTGACCTACATCGACCCGACCAAGACCATGAACGACGTTGAGACTGCTGTCAAGGACCCGGCGCTCGAGGAGGTTTTCAAGGAGTCCCGCATATCCTTCCAGTTCGTAATGGCAGGAAATTCGACCGATGACATTCAGTTGCAGGACAAAATCCTGGATGCCATTCTGGCCAACACCGGATGCTTCAAGGTCAAGCGTTATTGCGAGCAGGACTTCGCCGAGTTCACCAACATGTACATGCAGAGAATGGGACACAAACACTGCAATTACATGTGGGTGGGCGGCTACATGGGAAGCTGGATGCAGTGGGGCACCCCTGACTTTGTCAAGGGATATGCTCCGGCTGCAGTGAAGGCATTTGACCGTGACCAGGAGAGCCACCTGCTGGTGGAATGCGGCGGGGATGCTCTGATGGGTCCGGGCAGCGCGCTGCCGGGCGGAGGCCAGACTGCCCTGGAGCAGTTTGTCTCCTACGACTCCGCCGACAATGCTTCCATCAAAGCCTGCATCAAGCACATGGAAGATGCCGTCGTGGACTCGCGCGCCATAGGCTATCCGCCGGGCAAGGAGCTAATCTACCTGCAGGTCGGATGGGACCAGGATAAGGTTTTCGATGCCTGGGCGAAGATGCCGCAACAATTCATCTTTGAATTCCAGCGCAAGATCAAGGCAGCATTCGATCCGAATAACCTCGGCGACAGGAACTATCAGTGGTTGCCGGAAGGCTGGGCAGAGAAGAGAAAAATTGAGGAGCCCAAGAAATCTCACGTCGGCCTCGGACACTAGATGATTTCGTGACTGAGATGTCGCCATCGGCAGTTCTTGCAATGGCGGCATCTCAAGCCATGATTTCACCGGCGGACGCGCAGCATCACCCTAATCGCAATGTCTTAACCGATTCAAAGAGGAATTTCCATGACTGTATCCAACGTTGTTAGCGCTCCCGCGACCAACGACAGCTACTCTTTTATTCCGAATGACGCGGTACCTGATCCCATCAGCGGGAAGCGTCCGAAACAGCTCAAATATTTTGTCGGCGGCGTTTGGAAGGAATCCAAATCCATCAAGTCCATGCCGTGTTATGACCCCTCGACAGGCGCCGTAATTGCCCATGCGCCGCAGTGCACCGCAGCGGAGGTCGAAGAGGCCATCCAGGCCGCAGTGCAGGCCTATCCCGCATGGCGCGACACTCCGGTGACCAAGCGCGTGCAGGTGCTCTTCAAGATGAAGCAGTTGCTCGACGAGCATCTCGACGAGCTTACTCACCTCTGCGCCCAGGAGAACGGCAAGAAGTGGGATGAAGCCATGGGCGATATCCTCAAAGTCATCGAGGTCGTCGAGTTCGCCTGCGGTGCGCCCCAGATGATGAAGGGCGAGTCGCTGAGCAACGTCTCCTCCGGCTATGACACGGTGCAGTTCCGCGAGCCGATGGGCGTCTTCGCCGGCATCGCTCCCTGGAACTTCCCGGCCATGATCCCGCAAGGCTGGATGGCTCCCATCTGCCTGGTCACCGGCAACTGCATGGTGCTCAAAGCGGCCAGCTTCGCACCGCAATCCGCCATGCGCATCACCGAGTTGTGGAAGGAAGCTGGCCTGCCTGACGGTGTTCTCAATATCGTCACCACCAGCCGCAACGAAGCCGAGATTCTGCTCCGGCATCCTGACATCAAGGGCGTGTCATTTGTTGGTTCCACCAGCGTAGGTCTGCACATCTACTCGACGGCAGCCAGCAACGGCAAGCGGGTGCAGGCCCTCACGGAAGCCAAGAACCATGCGCTTATCATGAGCGATGCGGTCATCGAGCGTGCCGCCCAGGGCGTCATCAACTCGTTCTGCGGCTGCGCTGGCGAGCGCTGCATGGCGCTTCCGGTGGTGGTCGTAGAAAACTCCGTTGCTGACGAATTCGTCGCATCCGTTGTGCGCCTCGCCAAGCAGGTGAACCTTGGCGCTGCCTACGAAAAGCAAACCGGCATGGGCCCGGTCGTGAACAAAGGACACAAGGAGTTCGTTCTCAACTGGATCGAGACGGCAATCAAGGAAGGCGCCGAGTTGATTCTCGACGGGCGCAATCCCGAACTTCCCCAGGAATGCGGGAAAGGCTTCTTTGTCGGTCCCACGATCTTCGATCATGTCACCGAAGAGATGTCATGCGGCCGCGAGGAGATCTTCGGGCCGGTGCTCTGCATCAAGCGCGTGGACAGCTTTGAAGAGGGGCTGAAGGTGATGAACAACAGCCGCTTCGCCAATGGCTCGGTGATCTACACCGAAAGCGGCCACTTCGCGCGCGAGTTCGCCCGGCGTACGGACGGCGGCATGGTCGGCATCAATGTCGGCATCCCGGTTCCGCTCGGCATCTTCGGATTCACCGGACACAAGCAGTCCTTCTTCGGCGATCTGCACTGCATGGGAAGAGACGGCTTCATCTTCTACACCGAAACCAAGAACGTAACCTCGACCTGGTTTACCGGTAAGGAGATCCCCGCAAAAGTCAGCACCTGGGATGGAACCATGACGCGGGG
>CAWCZZ010000013.1:0-252011 GCA_963800195.1 uncultured Acidobacteriota bacterium | reverse complement strand
GAATGTTGGTCGTGGTCCGATAGACAGGTGTTTATTTGCAAACAGAGCAGACGGGGGCGTTATGTTGACAAACTATCTGTTAGTTGGCTGCGTTGTTCAGAGTGACGATTGATGATGGCAGCGCAAACGCTCTCACGACCTCATCTACGGGCTGCGTTGCATTCGGACAATGGACGCTATTTCTCGTCGTGTTCACAAACGAACGATAGGGCTTGATTCCCGGGCTGTTTCCTCTTCCGACACCTCTTGCTTGCGCGCGCGCACGACGTCCAACGGAGCATCCAGCAGCAACCACAATTCAGGTTGTGGCATCATGGAGCCTACTAGTCTCGCAATCCACTGCGGCTCCGCCGTATCGGTAGCGGAGGCTGTCGACCAGCAGGTCGTGGGAGTTGCCGGTCGCAGATGCGCAGCGTAACGAAGCTTTACGCCCAACATACTGGCCAACCCACTCTTCCGCAAGCCAAGCAAGAATCTTGCCAAAATTTTTCCCCTGACCGGGGAGGTTTGGCATGAGGATCGACAACTACAACGCGAGCGCCTTTCCTCCCGAATAAGGAAATGCGGGTGCACACACACGGCGAAATTCCACGCTTTTCTTAGCGACGTGGTTGAGCCTTACCTTTAATCCCGAAATGACAGACCTTTTGCCCGATCCGTCCACCCTCCCAGCCACCGTCGTGAGGTGCTTGTGAGAGTAGCCGAGCCTGAAGCTCGCACGCGTAGTAGCGAATCGTGCAGGCGGTCGTGTGCATCGGAGCCCTGATAGAGCGCGCTTCACCAGCTCCCGGCGTACTCGGTTCCAGCAAACTCGTGAGTTGCGGACGATCATCTCGAATTACGGACTTGACAAACTGCCCGGCTAAAATCCCGTCGAAACGGGATAAGCAAGCGTTTTCTGTACTAACCCTGTCCTCTGCTGAAACGTTTCGATTACTTTCTGTTGATAACGTTCTTTGAGAATGCCGATCAAGTAACTGGACATGCGGATGATGGCCTCGTCTTCGTCGCAGGGCACCGGGATCGGGGGTCTCCTGCAACAGATGCTTGCCGCGAAGTTCTGAACCGCCGCAAGCATCTGTTGCAGGAGAATTTGCCGATCCCGGTGCCCTGCGACGAACACGAGGCCATCATCAGCTTCATGTCCAGTTACTTGATCGGCGGATTTGTCAAAGAACGTTATCAACAGAAAGTAATCGAAACGTTTCAGCAGAGAACAGGGTTAGTACAGAAAACGCTTGCTATCCCGTTTGGACCAGATTTAGCCGGGCAGCTTGTCGAGTCCGTAATTCGAGATGATCGTCCGCAACTCACGAGTTTGCTGAAGCCGTTACGCCGGGAGCTGGTGAAGCGCGCCATTTTCAGGGCTCCGATGCACACGACCGCCTGCACGATTCGCTACTACGCGTGCGAGCTTCAGGCTCGGTATTCTCGCAAGCACCTCACAACAGTGGCTGTGCTGGGGGTGGACGGATCGGGCAAGAGTTCTGTCATTTCGGGATTAAAGGTAAGGCTCAACCACGTCGCTAAAAGCGTGGAGTTTCGCCATCTGCGCCCGCATTTCCTATTCGGGAGGAAAGGCGCTCACGGTGTAGTTGTCGATCCTCATGCCAAACCTCCCCGGTCGGGTTTGACGTCTATTGGCAAGATTCTTGCTTGGCTTGCGGAAGAGTGGGTTGGCCAGTATGTTGGGCGTAAAGCCGTTACGCTGCGCATCTGCGACCGGTTTTACCACGACCTGCTGGTCGACAGCCTCCGCTACCGATACGGCGGACCGCAGTGGATTGCGAGACTAGTAGGCTCCATGATGCCACAACCTGAATTGTGGTTGCTGCTGGATGCTCCGTTGGACGTCGTGCGCGCGCGCAAGCAAGAGGTGTCGGAAGAGGAAACAGCCCGGCAGATTGAGGCCTATCGTTCGTTTGTGAACACGACGAGAAATCACGTCATTGTCGATGCAGCGCAGCCCGTAGATGAGGTCGTAGACGACGTTTGCGCTGCCATCATCGATACATTAGCTCTGCGCTCCCGCAGCCAACTCAAGGATCGTTTCTAACTAACGCCCCCGTCTGCTCTGTTTGCAAATGAACGCCTGTATCGGACCACGACCAACATTCTGCCCCTCGGGCGCGTGCGTCCGGCGGGAAGTTCATCCAGTTCCGCTTTGCACCTTAAAGCTGTCGCTTGCGGAACCCCCGGTATGGGCCCTAGCCAATCAGTCGCTCGTTTTTGGCTCGTACTTACCGCTTGTTACCGTACTGAAATGGAAAATTGGTCTATCGACCCGCCTGAGGAGCAGGGGACAGTGCTTCATCCCGCTGGGGACGAAGATCAGGCAGCTTTTAGTGAGCACATGCTTTTCATCTTCCAGCCAAAACTCGACCTCGCCGCCCAAATCATGCGGATCGTCCGGGTTGCTGCCGAAGAAGCCAATAAGCTCGTTGCAGTCGTGACGATGAGCCTCGGCCATGAACGTGGTGTTCGGCTTCCGGTACCATGAGACGTTCATCTGACATGCCCCCGGAACCGCCTTGTCATCAATCCACAGGATCCGGGTCGCCCACTTGGCATACTCGGCAACGGACTCCGGGCTAAACTCTGGGGTCATCAATTCCGTAACGATGTGTTTCCCATACTTCGACTCAGCCATTGTCGGCCTCGAATTCATCACTATTGTTGCAAACGGCAACGCACACTGCAGCACCTCTTTCAAGAATGACAGCGTCGACAATCTCAGTCATTTGTACACTGAAATGCGAAGTATGTCGCGAAAGCACCTAGAATTATCTTCGGCAAACGAACGTGCGAGTTCCCGCGGTATAAGCAGAGGGTCGCGGCTTCAAGTCCTGCCACTCCTGCCATTACCGATCCAACGACAGGCATTTTATGGCGGAGAGGAACCAGGCAAGAGCCGGTTCCGTGCTGGCGCGTTCGCGACTGAAGAGCAGCCCCATCTTAAACATGGGCGGGTTTGGAATGGGTAGTTCGTGGCTGACGAATCCTGCGAGGGGAGCAAAACGTTTGGCCACACGGGCAGGGACCAGCATGACGAGATCACTGTTGGCCACGATGAAGCCGGCGGCACCGAAATGGGGGATCACCATGCCGATGTTGCTTTCGTCGAGTCCGTAGGGTTTCAAGGTGGTGTGAATGGCTGTGTTTTTGCTTCGGCTTGAGACAACCAGCAAGTGGCGCAGTTTGCCGAAGGTTTCCAAGGTGAGCCGCTGTTGCAGCAGCGGATGATCCTTCCGCGCCGCCAGGGTGATGGAATCGCTGAAAAGAGAGACGGTCGCAATACGTTTGGGGAGGCGCTCGCCGATTGGAGCAACGGCAACATCGTACTCTCGTTTATCGAGGTCGGCGATGATGCTGTCAAGGCAAAGATTGCGCATCTCCAAGTGGATATTCGGCGCATTCTTCTGCAGGAACGGAACCAGGGCCGGTATCAATTCAAGGCTGGAGTAGTCCGTGGTGCCCAGGACAATACAATCGGTTGCCAGCTGCGGATTGAAGGGGCTGGCAGGCACGATCATCTTTCGAACTTCCTCAAGCACGCCGGCGAGCGGAACCATGAGTGCCAAGGCGCGCGGGGTAGGCTCGACCCCCACCGTAACCCGCACAAACAGCGGGTCATTGAATATCTCGCGCATATGATTCAAGGCGTGGCTGACGGCCGATTGCGTCAGGCGGAGCCGCGCCGCTGCCCGGCCGACGTGGCGTTCGGCTAGAAGCGCTTCCAAGACAACCAGCAGGTTCAGGTTGACTTGGCTCAATGCACGCGATTCATTGAACGGATGCACGGTATTCATTTGTACAAAACGTAAACCCGGGACATTATCGACGCACACCAAGCCCCCGGCAAGGGCCTGAATAGTGGTATAGTGAGACCACTATACCATAGCATCACGACGCCACAGCACCACGCGGGAGTATCACGCGGGCCAACCAGGGTTGCGGGGTAAGACGTTTCGAGCCGACAAACTCACGGGCAGAAGCCTTTTTGCCTTTGGAGAAAATCAGAGCTCGTAGCAGTGGCTAGTGGCTTCTGGTGTGAATTTCATAGCGCCGAACGATTCGGGGTAAATGCAATGGACAAAGAAGCTTCTACAGCAGGCGTTGCGTCACGCGGCGTCAAATCGGTTCCGGAAGGAAGTTACGCCGGGGCGCAACGAACCATCAACGTTCAGGATTTCATTAACTCACGCAATATTTCCGTCCGGCAGATCCTAATCGTGGTTGTCTGCTTTTTGACCATCGCCATCGACGGGTTCGATGCGCAGGCGATTGGATTTATCGCGCCGGCTATCAAAAGCACCTGGAATCTTGGACCGGCCCACCTGTCGCGACTTTTCAGTATGGGACTTTTTGGCCTGATGGTAGGCGCTTTCATCTTTGGACCACTGGCTGATAGGTTCGGCCGCAAGTTGATCATCATCGTTTCGGTGATTTCATTTGGGGTGTTCAGCTTCGCTTCCGCCTACGCTCACTCAATTGAGTCACTCAATATGCTGCGCTTTTTGACCGGCATTGGGCTGGGCGGCGCCATGCCGAACCTGGTTACCATCACCTCTGAGTTCTGTCCCCAGCGAAAGCGTGCATTTCTCACCACGTTAATGTTCTGCGGCTTTACTATTGGCGGCGCCGGCGGCGGCATACTTGCGGCAAAAATGGTGGGATTGTGGGGTTGGCGCTCGGTGTTCGTGCTCGGCGGTATCGCCCCCATGGTAATCGCGCTAATCATTTATTTCTGCCTGCCGGAATCGATCCGCTACCTTGTGGCAAACGGTAAGAGCCAGGAAAAGATCGCGAGTAACCTCAGGTGGATCGCGCCTGGCGCCGATGTCAGTAACGCCAGGTTCGTGCTCGCTGAACAGAAGTTGGTAGGTTTCCCGGTCAAAGAGCTTTTTGCAAAAGGCCTGGCCAGCGGAACAGTCTGCCTCTGGGTCGCGTTCTTCGTAAACATCATGGTGGTCTATTTCTTCACACTGTGGCTGCCGTCGATTGTTCATGCCCTGGGCATGTCTCTCACAAAAGCCTCTGTCATTGCCTCCGTGTACCTGCTCGGAGGAACTGTGGGCGGCTTCTCGATCGGTTGGTTGATGGACAGATTCAATCCATACAAAGTGCTCATCTCGAGCATGATCATGGGCGGATGCGCGATCTTCCTGATCGGACACGTTATGTCAACGCTGTGGCTCACCATAATTTGCATTCTTATTGCAGGGATGGGTACCAGCGGCAGCCAGGTCGGATTGAACGCACTGACCGCAGCGTTCTATCCGACGGTGAATCGCTCGACGGGCGTCAGTTGGGGGCTGGGTATAGGCCGTTGCGGATCCGTGGTTGCAGCGATGATCGGCGGTTTGCTTTTGGCCTGGAAGTGGCCGCTACCCAAGTTGTATCTGACCATCGCGCTTCCCATGTTGATTGCTGCCTTGGCCATTCTTGGGACCAGTATGACGGGGCGCGCCCGGATCGCCTTCAGCGAGTGGAGAGCGGCTGCAGCAGCCGCTAAGGAATAAACGCTTACAACTGCGGTTAAGAGGAGTTTTAGAGTGAACTTCGAACATCTGTTTTCTCCAATTACGATGCGCGGAACGACGTTTCCAAACCGAATTCAGCGTACAGCGATGGCGTCTGGCCTGGCCACGGAAGATGGATATATTACCGAGGAGCTTACGAACCGGTACGTGCGGGAGGCAAAGGGCGGCGTGGGTGCACTTGTAATCGAAGCCGCCGTTGTTATCCCGTCGAAAAGCCCGTTCAACATCCGCTTGTCCAGCGATGAATTCGTGCCTGGACTGAGGGAGATGGTCAAAGCGATCCGTGCGGCCAACAGCGAGACCAAGATCGGGATACAGATCATGCAGTTTCTGAAACTGTCCCGAAGCGGCTGGAGGCAGAGGGTTGAGGACTTTAAGCCGGAAGATATTGCGCAGGTTCCGGCGCACCACGCCGCTGCGGCCCAGCGCGCCCTGGATGCAGGCGTCGACTTCATTGAAATCCACTGCGCGCACGCTTACTGCCTGGCATCTTTCCTATCCAGGGCGAACAAGCGCACAGACCAGTACGGCGGCAACATGACCAACCGGATGAGACTGCCGGTCGAGGTGTTTCAGGCCTGCCGCAAGGTTGTGGGCGAGAACTTCCCTCTTGGTGTGAGGATTAACGGCGAGGATTTCCATCTGCACGGCAACACGCTGGTCCATAGCACGAAGATTGCGGTGAAATTTGCCGACGTGGGAGCTGATTATGTCAGCGTGTCGGCGGGCAGCAGTTTTGAAGACGCGGTTACGCCGGCCGAGGGCCATCCGCCCGATCCGATGTCCGGCTATAGCGGCCATCGCATGAGCCCTGGGTTCTGGTGGCCGGATGGAACTCATACCTTCCTCTCGGAGGGTATCCGTCAGGCGGTCAGAGAGGCCGGACATGACATTCCGATCATTATTGCCGGCAAGATCAGAGAGCCAGTACACGCGGAGAAGATTCTCGCCGAGGGTAAGGCCGACATCATCGGACTCTGCCGCGCCTTGCTCGCCGACCCGGATTGGTGCGTGAAGGCGAAAGAAGGCCGGACGAGTGAGATTGTGCGCTGCGCCGCCTGCAACTGGTGCGTGGATGCTGACTCACGGTACGAGAAGGTGAACTGCACCCGTTGGCCGGAGGGCCAGCTCTCTTGCCCAGAAGGGTTTGTGCCTGCGCAAGCGCGTCCGGGCGCTATCGACAAAAACCATTTGTAATAGTTCATCGGTCACGGTTTCGGGTTGGGTGATTTACAAATTGCGCAACGAGGGTGGGGTGACATGATTGAATTTCCGCAATTTAAGCCAGGGCTGGTGGAGAAGTACGTCCGAATGGGCTGGTGGCCCTCCACTAACATTTCCGATGTCTTTGACAGGTCCAGCGAGTACTTTCCGGAAAAGGTAGTTCTCGTAGACGACCGGGCAAGCCTCACTTACAAGGAGCTGCGGGCGAAGGTCGATAACCTTGCTGCAGGCCTGTTGCGAATCGGCGTCCAGAAAGGCGACTGCGTACTTCTGCAGTTACCCAACTGGACCGAATTCGTTTATGCCCTGCTCGCCATCTACAAGGTGGGCGGAATCATGGTGCTCTGCAACATCGGGCATAAGAAGATCGAAGTGGAACACCTGGGCAACGTGCACGAAGCAGTGGCGTATATAGGCCCGGCGGCTTATCGCGCAAACGACCTTTCGCCATTCGCGCAGGAAATCGCATCGGTGTGCCCTACACTGAAGCACATCATCTCGGTCAGGGCCGAGGGGCCGGTTGCAGGGTTTACCGACAGGCTCGAAGATCTGATGGCCACTCCGCTCTCCTCACAGGATTTGGAAGAGCTGGACCGGCGACGCCCTCTGTGTACGGATTGGTGCCATGTCGCGCCTTCGGGCGGCACGACCGGCTTGCCCAAGGGCGCTCCACGCACCCACGGCCAGTACCTGTGCAACGTTACGAGCTTGAACTGGGGGTGGGATATGACCACCAAGGACGTTTGTTTGATGTCCGTCCCGGTCGGTCATAACCTAGCCTTGCTGAACGTGGTCGGCACTTTTGTTTTCAACTGGAAATTAGTGCTGCTGGATTCCACGCGACCCGATGACATTGCGCGCCGCATCGAGGAAGTCAAGGCGACTTACATGCCTTGCGTTCCGAGCCTGTGGCGGAGAATTATCGAGGCGTCTGAGATATCGAATTACAACATCTCGTCGATGAAGAAAGCGATGGCCGGTGGAGAGCCCAGTATCCCAGAGTTGATCCGGCAGGTAACCCAGAAGATCGGCGCGACCTACATCAACGAATTCGGCATGGTTGAGGGCCTGCTTTGCCGCAGCAGACTGGAAGACGATCTTGAAACCATTTGCGAAAGCGTAGGTAAGCCAACCTGTCCGTGGGACGAGGTGAAGGTACTCGAGCCTGAGAGCGAACGGGAGCTTCCAGAAAATACTGACGGCGAGCTTTGCATGCGCGGGGCGTGCATCTTCCCAGGTTATGTGAAGAGTCCTGAAGTCAATGCCAGGCAATTCACGGCGGATGGTTTTTTTAGATCGGGCGACCAGGCGCGGATACTTCCCGGCGGCAGGGTGAAGATCACGGGTAGAATCAAGGACCTCATCATTCGAGGCGGTGAGAACGTCACGCCTTCCGTAGTCGAGGAACTCATCTGCCAGACCCCGGGCGTGCTTGACGCGGCGGTGATCGGCATGCCTTGCAGCTCTCTCGGGGAACGAGTTTGCGCCTACATCCGTCTGGTCCCAAGTGCCAATGTCGATGAGAGCACAATCAAGAAGTTCATGGAAAGCAAGGGTGCTTCGAAGATTTGGATACCCGAACGCTTTGTGTTCGTCGCGGAAGAGTTTCCACTGACTGCACCGGGTAAGGTCAACAAGAAAGCGTTGCGAGCCGACATTCAGCAAAGGATTGAAGCCGAAGCCAAAGCTAAGACTGTGGGCGCGCAAGTGTAGTCGGTCGTCATAGCTGGAAACCGCAAGAAGTCGGCAGGGCCAGTCGAGACGCGCAGATCCTGCGAGCTTTACTGCACTGGGCCTGCCGAACGCGGAATGAAAGTACTGGACCACATTGAAACTTATCTATAAAACTGCTACACCAAAGAGCAGGTTGAACAATTGAAGGCGGACGGCATCACCTAGAGTCGTCCCCTTTCGCGCGCAAAGTTTTGCGGGCACCGGGGTTGACTGTACCGATAATATAGACATCGATTTTGGAGACGAGATGAATCAAGAAGAAGTGGTTGTAGTCAGTGCAGTTCGGAGTCCGTTCGGAAAATTTGGCGGGGCTCTGAAGGATTTTACGCATTCCAAGCTCGGCGGTATGGTCTTCGCCGAAGCGATTCGGCGTGCCGGCATCACACCGGCAGATGTTAACGAAGTGGCCACCGGTGTTAACCTCCCAGGCGGTGACCGGTCAATTGCCCGCCAGGTTTTGATCGAGGCGGGCATTCCTCCATCGAGTGTTGCTTATACGACGGACCGCGCCTGCTGCTCTTCGATGGTCTCCGTCAATATGGCATCGCGTGGAATCCGCCTCGGCGAATCCGCAGTCTCTCTCGCTGGCGGCGTTGACAACATGAGCCGCATCCCATACTTCCTGTATGACCTCCGCTGGGGCGCGAGGCTTGGCGACGTGCACCTGAAAGATCAGCTAATCATCGCCTGCCCCATGACCGGTAAACCGCGCGCTGTGCAGGCCGGCGAAGAGGCGGTAGAGATGGGCATCACTCGCGAAGAGCAGGATCACTGGGCGGTGCGCAGCCAGCAGAACTACGCTAAGGCTAAAGCGGCGGGCAAATTCGCCGACGAACTGATGCCGATCGAAGTTGCGCAAGGCAAGGGCAAGGTCCTTACGGTGGTCGATGACGAGTCGCCCCGTCCGGACATCGAGTACGAAAAGATCGCTAAGCTGCCCACGGTTTACGACAGCGCGACGGTTACTGCGGCCAATGCTCCCGGCCTCAGCACCGGCGCCACGGCACTGTGCCTGATGTCAAGGACAGAGGCGGAGCGTCGAGGCAAAGAACCGCTGGCGACCCTGATGGGTTGGGCGATGGCTTCCGGCCATCCTGACCGCATTGCGTCCATTCCCGCCGAAGGGATTCGCCTCGCCTTGGACAAGGTGAAGATGACGATTGACGACATCGACCTGATCGAAATCAACGAAGCGTTTGCCGCAGTACCATTGATTTCCTCGTACGTTCTGGCCGGTAAAGACCGCAAGAAGGCGGATAAGATTCGCGAAAAGCTTAACGTCAACGGCGGCGCCATTGCCATCGGTCATCCCACGGGCGCGACCGGCTCACGGCTGATTATGACCCTCATGTTTGAACTGCGCCGCCGATATAAGGAAGCTGGCAGCAAGCGGCCGTTCTACGGAGTAGTTGGCATCTGTGGTGGTGTCGGTGAAGCCGAATCCGTCGTTGTCAAGGTTGGATGAAAAAGATCATGAGCGTAAAAGCTACTCGTAAGAAAAAATCTGCGGTCAACCCAAAGGCGGAGTGGGAAGAAAACGTTCTGGCACCGCAACTGAAGGCTGACCCCGAGCGGCGGTCCGAGTTCACCACAATCTCGGGCCTGCCGCTGGAGCGGGTTTACACCGAAGCGGACTGGCCGAAGGATGCCACGCCCAGCGAGAAGCTAGGCTATCCGGGCGCGTATCCCTTTACCCGCGGAGTCTCGCCGACCATGTATCGCAGCCAGTTCTGGGTCATGGGTATGTACTCTGGTTTCGGTTCGGCGGAAGAGGCGAACGAGCGTTACCGCATGTTGCTGGAGCGCGGGCAGACTGGCTTCTCGATTGCACTGGATCTGCCGACCCAGTGCGGCTACGACGCCGATCATCCCTTCGCGGTTGGCGAAGTGGGCGTTACCGGCGTCCACATCGGCTCGCTGGCCGATATGGAGCGCTTATTCAAGGGCATTCCTCTGGAAAAAGTACGCCAGATCCGGACCACGGCCAACGCTATCGGCCCGATCACCCTGGCAATGTACATTGCCTGCTTTGAAAAGCAGGGAGTGAACATCAAGAATACCCGCATGTTCCTGCAGAACGACATTCTGAAGGAGTATGTCGCACGCGGTGCCTACATCTTTGGACCCGAAGCCGGGGTTAAGCTCTCGGCTGATGTGATGGAGTATTGCGCCAAGGAATTGCCGGGCTGGACCTCTCTGGCCGTCAGCGGATATCACATTCGCGACAGCGGCAGCACGGCGGCGCAGGAGCTGGCTTTCACCTTTGCTGATGGTTTGGCTTACATCGATGAATGCCTGCGGCGCGGTATGGATATCGATTCGTTCGCTCCACAGATTTGGACCTTCCTGTCGGTGGGCATTGACCTGCCGGAGGAAGTCGCCAAGTTCCGAGCGGGACGGCGCATCTGGGCCAAGCTGATGAAGGAACGCTACGGTGCGAAGAACCCTGAGTCGATGAAGCTTAAGATCTTCGGGTACACCCTGGGCGGCAATCTCATCGCGCAACAGCCTTTGAACAACATCGCTCGCGTGGCCATTGAAACCCTGGCCGCCGCGCTCGGTGGTGTGCAGACGGTTGCAACCTCGTCTTACGACGAGGCGTTCGCCATTCCTACCGAGGAAGCCGCAACCATCGCGCTGCGTACTCAGCAGATTGTAGCGAATGAGGCCGGTGTCACCGGTTCAGTCGACCTGCTGGGCGGCTCCTACGCCATCGAGTCTTTGACCGATGCGATGGAACAGAAAGTGCTCGGGTATCTCGATAAGATTGACGCGCTGGGCGGAGCCGTGCGCTGCATCGAGAACGGCTATTACCAGCGCGAGCTGGGCGAAGCTGCCTATCGTTATCAGCGCCAGATTGAGAGCAAGGACCGCATTCTGGTTGGACTAAATGCCTTCCAGAGCGAAAAGGAAGGAGAGATTCCGGTCTTCAAAGGGAATCCCGAATCCGAGCGTCGCCAGCTTGCGCTTCTACAGACGCTTCGCCAGCAACGCGACAACACGTTGGTCAAGAAAACCCTGGACGATCTGGTCAGCGCCGCGCAGGCCAAACAGAACCTGGTACTGCCCTTGGTCGAAGCGGTCAAGTCCTACGCCACTCTCGGTGAGATTTGTGACACTCTGCGAGGCGTGTATGGAACCTATAAGCCGAGCCAGGAGATTTAGTAGCGGATCGATTTGTAGACAGGCTCATAACTAGAAGCTGTAAGGGATTTCAGCTTTCCAATTTCCGGGTAACGCTTCTGTCGATTTGCAGCGTTACCCGTTTCTACGAGATAGCGAGGCTCGCGATGGATTACTCCTGTTTTAAAGATATCAAGTTCGAAGTCAGTCAGGATGGAGTCCTCCTGATGACCCTGAATCGGCCTGACAAACTGAACGCGGCCGATGCTGCCATGCACCAGGCCTTCTCCGAGGTTTGGGCGATGATCGACCGCGATCCCGCCGTGCGCGTAGTGGTGATCACCGGCGCGGGACGTGCGTTTTCGGCCGGCGGCGATCTGGATCGCGTACTGCATGCCCACGGGAACTATGAAGAAATCGTCGCGATCATCGACGAAACCCGCGACATCGTTTACAACCTTCTCCGCTGCTCCAAGCCCATCATTGCAGCCATTAATGGTGTGGCAGTTGGTGCCGGCGTCGTAGTTGCATTGCTTTCCGACATCAGCATCATGGCCGAGAACGCGAAGCTTGGCGACGGACATATCCGTATGGGCGTGGCTGCCGGTGACCACGCCGCAATGATTTGGCCATTACTCTGCGGCATGGCGAAGAGCAAGTATTATCTGATGACCGGTGAGATGCTGACCGGTAAAGAAGCGGAGCGCATTGGCTTGATCAGCCTGGCGGTGCCCGATGACCAGGTGCTGGTGAAAGCGATGGACGTTGCGACGAAGCTGGCGAATGGCCCGCGCGATGCTTTGAAGTTCACCAAGCGCGTGCTCAACCAGTGGCTGCTCAGAGAGTGCGCGGTGTTCGACCACTCGGCGGCTCTGGAGATGATGGGCTTTTTCTCCAAAGACCTGATCGCCGGCATTGACGGGATTCGCAACAAACGCGCGCCCCAATTTCCTTCGAACGACCAGAAAGCAGAAGCCAAGGACGTGCATGCGAAGTAGAGAACGGCTCGTCCTACTTCGGACGAGCTTCGCGGGTTCCAACTCCGGGAGAGGAGGCGGCAACAGTCGCGCGGGCCCGCGCCTGTTCGGCGTCAGCAGAGCCGCCCCTGCGCGGCATAGCAGTCGGCGAGAAGGCTCCAGCGCTGCGGCTCAGGAGCCAGCCGCGTAGACTCCTCGGCAAAGGCTGTGGCGCGGTCGGCGTCATGCAGCGCAAGCCAGGCGCGTCCGCGGCCCTCCGATATTTTTGCCTGAAAAGCCGGATAGCTCGGCAGCGCGGCCAGCTTTCGCCCAAAGCGCTCGGCGCGATCAAAGGCCGGCAACGCATCCGCAGGCTGGTTCATTGCGAGTTCAAGATAGCCGAGCAAACGATAACGCTCGGCGGGTAGCACGGCGAGATCAGCCGAATGCTGCACGGCCACAGCCGCTTCTGCGTAGTTCTTTTGTGCGATCAATGCACGCGCCAACAGATACCAGCCGTTGTCGGTGGGCCGAAGGCGGAGAGCGCGACGGTATTGCGCCTCGGCCTCGGCGAACCTTCCGTTGGCCTGTGCCAGTTGCCCGCTAAGCGTGAACAGGTTGGGATCTCCGGTGAACAGGCTTTCGGCGCGGCTGATTGCTTCGAAGGCATCGTTATCGCGACCCAGCACGTAGTAAATTGAAGCGGCGTTGGCGTAGAAGTTATAGAGTTCGGCGCGTCCTCTCGCGCTGGCCGGATCGGCGGGAGGCGGAGCGATGCGATGATGCGCGCAGTCAATCGCCAGGCTACTGATCAGCGGTTGGTTCATAGGCTGATTGCGCAGCAACACAATGGAAACATCGTCGAGATAAACGGGCTTCCACTCGCTGCTCTCGCAGTAGTCCTTGAGGGGAACGAATTCCAATCCGCCGAAGCGCGCGATAGAGAGAATGATGGTATTGATTCCGCGGCGGTCGGCTTGCTGCGTCCACAGGGCTGAGTCGGGCGGCGACTGCACCAGTGCGGCTTGCTCGGCCAGAATGCCGGCGCCAAAGGGAATGGCTCGCCCGTCGGCGAAATCACGATAGCCGGGGCCGAGGCGAAAGGTGAGATAGCCTCCGCTGTTGTGGTCATTGAAAAGCTGCACCGGAAGCCGGTTACTCTCGATGAATGCAGCGGCGCGTGAAGGATACCACCAGGATAGGCCGGTGCCGAAGAGCGAGAGATCGCTCGTCGCCAGATAAGAGCGGTCGCTGATGGTATCAGCGATGTGGAGCAGAGCGAGCACGGCCACAAGCAGGAGAGCTGACGTCTGCAGGATCGCGCGAGGCTCTGGCTTGCCTCCGGTCCTGAACGGAGGCGCAAAGACCTCGTCGGCCACAACGATCACCACGATGGCGAACAATGCCTGAAATCGCAGGTGCTGCGACCGAAATGTACACCGCGCCGACGAGCAGCACTGCGCTTCCGAACCGGCGTCGATAGAGCGCGACCAGCGCGGCGAAGGCGGCAAAGATCAGCAGCCACCAGTAGCTGCTGTCGGGATTGCGGAGTTGCAAGGCTCCGGCGAAGGAGGCAGCGGTGAGCTGCACGCCCGACCAGTAACTGCCCTGAACGCTCTGCAAGGCTGTTAGCTTGTCCTGTGCACCCAGTCCCTGATAGACCCTGGCTCCCCACGGATTGATGAAGCGTGGCGACGAATCGTGAGTGCGATCCACGGGGCGGCGCTCTTGAGCCGCGCGACCACCTGGGCCGTCGCGGATGGGAAGCGAAGTTGCTCGATCTCCAGTGCCACGTAAACGCCCAGCAGTGCGATTCCGGCGGCGAAGCCCTGGATGAGCGTTGACCCAGACGAGCATCATCAGCGGAAGCAGCCACAGATGGCTCTTTTCGCCTCGTCGTGCCTTCGCAACAGAGCCAGGAATGCGGCGAAAAACAACGTGGTGAAGAGTTCAGCGCGGGGCGCAGTCCTAAGCGCGATGGCAGGGCACGGCGAGGATGGCGAGGGCGCAAGTGAGCAGTCGCGGGCGGCCAATGGCGACCAACACACGGCAACGCAGGCCAGCGCATTGATCCACGAGAGCGCGGCAAAACCGCCGGTGGCGTAGGCCAGATAAAGCAACGCGCCACCAAAGGATGGATAGATCCAGGGAGCGCCGTAGGCGGTATAGGAGAGGAACTCGGTTCGCGGCACCTGGTGATGGGCTCACGAGTTAGCGACCCGTCGCCAGCATCCAGCCCACGTCAAAGTCGGCTACGGTTCGCAAGCCCGGCGACAAAGGCGTAGGCCAATGCAAGCGCGAACAGTGCCCACGCCGCGATTCGCCGGCTTCGCCCGGTGAACCAGTCCATTGGAGATCCTATGCGGCCATCATAGCCGAGCCGCACGCACCGCCGTGCCGATACTTGAGACTGAGATCCGCGTCGCGAGGCACGCGGCGCTACTTCGGTTTGATAAAACCGTACTGTGCCAGCAGGCTGACGATCTCAGGCCGGCGAAGATAATCGAGAAAGAGCGCGGCCGTTGACTTGTCCCGTGAACTTTTCAAAATCACTGCAGCCTGTTCGAGAGGCGTGTAGTCGGAGGCCGGAAGCTCCGCGAAGCGTCCAGCGGATTTCATCGCCGGACTCAAGGCCAGAGCGAGTGCAACGACGCCCGCGTCAGCGCTTCCTGACTGCACGAACTGAGCCGCCTGCGAGATGTTTTCTCCCATCACGAACTTGCTTTGCAGCGCGTCGTAGAGACCCTCTTTCTTGAAAGCCTCGACGGCGGCGCGACCATACGGAGCGTGCTGCGGATTGGCGATGGCAATCTTCTTTACAGTGGGAGCGAGCAGTGCGCGCAACCCCTGGCTGGGATCGACTAGGGGAGCCATTGGGAACGTAGAGCACAAGTTTGCCGACGGCGTATTTGTAAATGGAGCCAGGCTGCGTCAGTCCCTCGGATTCGAGGCGTTGCGGGTACTGCAGATCAGCAGAGAAGAACACGTCAAAGGGCGCGCCGTTTTCAATCTGCAAAAGGAACTGGCCCGAGGAACCATAGTTTATCCTCACCTGCTTGCCGGTTTCTTTCTCAAACTTCTCCGCCACTTGAGGAAAGACGGATGAAAGATCGGCTGCGGCAGCCACCACGAGTACCTGTGCGCTGGCCCATGTAGCACAGCAGCAACAGGCGATGACAAGCAACAGTTTCTTCATAATGAATTCTCCTATGCACCGCAAACTTGAAATTGTGAGACGATCTGCCGCTCAGGCCTCTTTGCCCTTCCATATTCCTCCGGCGATAGCCACGGTCGCCAGTTGCACCAGAACGATCAGCGCAACGCAGGCCTTCCACTGACCGTAACGCCACAACATGCCGGGCAGAATTCCGGCCACGCTGCCGCCGACGTAGTAGAACATCACGTAGAGTCCGGCGGCGGATGCGCGGCCACCGGAGCGTGCCTCGCGCCGAATGTAGCTGAATGACGCGGACTGGCAGATGAAAACTCCCGAGGAGCACAACACAAGGCCAAACAGGATGACCAGCAGATTCGGAATCAGCGTCAGCAGAACTCCTAAAATACCCGCAGCCACGGAGGCAACGAGAGTGGCGCGCGAACCGACGCGGGCGATGCAGAGCCCGCCGAGAGGCGTAACGACCAGCCCCACAAGGTAGACCATGAAGATCATGCTGAGCTGAGCGGGAGAGAGCCTGAAGGGCGGCGCAGCGAGATAAAAAGTGATGTAGGTGAAGGTCGCCACCAGTGAGAAGAGCACGTTGAATCCCACGGCGTAGGTTGCGAGAAGCTGCGGATTGCGAAGGTGCCGCGTGATGTCCGTCGCTTCGTCGGCACCTTCGGGCAAGGGCGAATCATGGGGTAGCCATCGCCATAGGAGAATTCCGAAGACGATGTCGAGGATTCCTATCGTGGCAAATCCATTGCGCCAACTGGGTGTGATAAAGGGAATGAGGCGGTGTGTGGCCGCAACCCCGGTAAACATGCGCCCTAGAAAACCACCAAGCACCGTACCACTGACATAAATCGACATCACATGCGGCACATGGTGGCGCGGCCACTCCTCGGCAATGTAGGCGACGGTGACACCGAAGATTCCCGGCATGGCAATGCCCTGGAGAAAACGCCAGAAGACCAGCTGCGAGAGCCCACTCGCGGTAGCTGCCATTAAGGTGGGCAGGGCAAGCAGGAAGGTCGCGATCACGATGACCTTGCGGCGGCCGAAGCGCTCGGCCAGCGATCCGCAAAACGGAGCGCTCAGGGCCACGCCGAGAGTTGCAGCGCTGACGGTGCGCCCGACCTGAGACTTGGAAGCATGGAAGAGTTGCTCGAAGAGCGGAAGCAAAGGCTGGGTTGCGTAGAGATTGAAGAACGCCGCGATTCCGGCCAAGGTAACGGCGATAACGGCGCGCACACCTGGTTCATCGCGCGAAGAGATGGCTGATGTTGGCTCGCTCGTAGCTGACTGGCGACCAGCCAGAACAGCTCCGGCCGTCTCGTCGCTGGAAAATTGATCTGGTGCCCTGAAGCCTTGCATTACCCCTCAGTCTAAAGGCATCACCGCAGCGCGGAAATCCGGCATCCGCACGGGGCGAAATGGCGATGCGGGCTCGGCCGTTACAGGAAGCGCAATCCGATGCGATGCGCGCGGACGTGGCGCACTTCCACGGCTACATCCGTCTGATTGGCGGTTGCAGGTTCAACCACGGTGACAACCAGTTGCTGTCCCTTCACCAGAGAAAGCCTTGCCCACGGCGAAGCCGGATCGAGCAGCAATCCGCCACCACCGATTTCCACCACCCGGCCCAAGTCTTTACCAAGCACATTCAGCGCAAAGGCTGTGGCAGGCAGTTCCAGTCGCGCGAACTGGCGCCGATCCACCGGCGCGCCTTCACCTCCTGGATTGGGTGGAATATTAGCTTTCTTTCGCTGCATGCCCCTACTTTCCGCCAAGACTGAGCTTTGCAATAGTCATTAACTGCATGTTCGACGTTCCTTCGTAGATGCTGCCGATCTTGGAATCACGAAAGAACTTTTCCACCGGATAATCCTTGGTGAAGCCGTAGCCACCATAGATCTCGACTGCCTGGGAAGCTACGCGTTCGGCCACTTGAGCGGCGTAGAGCTTTGTCATGGCCGCTTCCTTTAAAAAGGGTACCCCGGCATCCTTCATACGCGCAACGTTATAAACCATGAGGCGCACCGAAGTAATCTCGGTCGCCATCTGAGCAAGCTGGAAGGAGATGGCCTGGAAGTAGGTGAGCGAGTGACCGAATTGCTTGCGCTCCTGGGCATATTTAGCGGCAGATTCCCAGGCTCCCTGGGCTAGGCCAAGCATCTGGGCGCCAATTCCTATGCGCCCCTCGTTGAGGGTCTCCATGGCGATTTTGTAGCCCTTGCCGGCTTTGCCTAACAGATTCTCCTTGGGAACCTTGCAGTCGTCCAGGATCAGCTCGGTTGTGCTGGAGGCGCGGATGCCGAGCTTATCCTCTTTCTTGCCGACGGTGAAGCCAGGGAAACCCTTCTCGACGATGAAGGCGGTAATTCCCTTGTAGCCTGCGGCGGGGTCGATGGTAGCAATGATGATGAAAAGCTCCGATTCCTTGCCATTGGTGATCCATAGCTTCTGCCCGTTAAGCAGCCAGTGATCGCCCTTGTCCTCGGCGCGCGTCTGCAAGGCGAAAGCATCCGAGCCGCTGCCTGCTTCGCTGAGCGCATAGGAGCCGACCCACTCGGCGGCCATCTTCGGCAGATATTTCTGCTTCTGTGCCTCGCTGCCAAAGCGAATCAGCGCGTTATTCACCAGCGTGTTCTGCACATCGACCAGAACGGCGACCGACGGATCGACGCGGGAAAGTTCCTCAACGGCGAGGATCGCCTCAAAAAAACTGCCTCCACCGCCGCCGTATTGTTCTGGAATCTCAATACCCATGAGCCCGAGCTGGTGGAACTGCTCGATCAGGGAATGATCCAGTGCGCCACGTTCGTCCATCTCTCTCACCAGAGGCCGGATCGATTCTTCGGCGAACTTGCGGATGTTGTCGCGAAAGAGTTGCTCGTCTTCCGTCAATGTGAGCAAAGGCTGTGGCTTCAATTCAGGACTACCGGTGGTCGTCATGGAAAATCCCGTCCTCGCGTTGTCAATAAGGTGTCAGACGGGCGATTGTACCAGTTCCAGAGACGGACGCAACGGAAACGAAGGGAGGTAATGCGAACTAGCGGCGGTAGACCACTTTGAGCTTTTCGGACTCGAGCAATCTCTTGTATTGTGCCCGGGCGTGCGCCGCCCAGGGGCCTCGCGCATCCAGTTTGAGGTAGGCGCGCCAGTGCTGGAGAGCGAGACGCGACTGCCGCGAGCGTTCGTAGGCGAGCGCCAGGTTGTAATGCGCATCCGCGTAGGTGGGAGCAAGTTGCAAAGCGGTCTTGTACGCGGCGATTGCCTCAGTCAGGCGCTGCGTTTCGTCCAGCACATTCCCCAGATCAAAATAGGCCAGCGCGTATCGCGGATCGGCTTCGATGGCTTTGCGGTACTGCGTTTCAGCCTGCTCGTAGTCAGACTGATTGTAATAGAGGGTGCCGAGATTGATGTGCGCGGGAGCGTAATCAGGATCGAGTTGCAAAACCTTCTTGTAATAGGAAATTGCCTGTTCCGCGGTAGCTGGATCCTCTTCCAGAGCGACACCCCGGGCAAACAGCGCCCCGACGGATTCACGGACCGGCACCGGACGGAAGCCGGAGGCGGTTTCCACCACCCGCCCTGAATCGCAGAAGTCCATGACGAACTGGCCATTGATGGGATCGAGCGCCTTGCCTTCCGTGCGGAAGGCGACGCGGGAGCCGATGGAGAATGAACCGGCCTCGAGAAACGGATTCTCCATGCCTGCAACTCGCTCCTGCATTGCCTGGAGCGAAGCAAGAATAGTGGCGCTCTTGACCCGCTTGGCACGCAGGTCGCGAACTTTCTTTACCTGGAGGAGGTCAAAAAAAGAAAAGGAATCGCTCACTGCAACCAAGCCGGCTCTTTGCCACCCGCTCAGTTGCCGCGCCGTGATTCGAAGAATTCTAAGTAAATCCGAACGTTCGAAGTGATTCACAGTGATTTTTGTATTCGGCGTTCGCAGCAATTATCGCCAGCATCGGCGTTCAATTGCAAGAGGAAATTCACCCGGCAATGCACGAACGGCCAATGTGCACAACTGGGAAGGCAGTTACGGGTGTTGCACTGCTTCGACGTTCACCCCAGAGACCGGAAGGTTAATCACTGCGCTCTTTACGAACCTGCGAAGCTCCCTTTACTATAGGAACAGTCGCCGACGTAGCTCAGTTGGTAGAGCAGTCGATTCGTAATCGACAGGTCATCGGTTCAAGTCCGATCGTCGGCTCCATTATTGTTCTTGCCAGCACGCAAAGGCCTGGGAGCGAGAATGCCTGCCATAATCACGCCGAAGCCTGGGGCTTCCACCGGCGACGACCGGATCACCAAACAACAATGGATGAGCCTTGGAGGCGCGTTCGCCGGGTGGACGCTGGACGCCATGGACTGGATGCTTCTGGCGTTGGCGCTGCCAATGATCAAGAACGAATTCCACTGCACGCTCCCTCAACTTGGCTTGCTCGCAACTCTGACCCTTGGCGGTGCCGCCGTCGGCGGAACCGTTATGGGGATCGTCGCCGATTACTGGGGGCGCGTTCGCACCCTCATGCTGACGATGATCATTTATGGCGTCTTCACGGCGGCCTGCGGCTTTGCCCGGAGCTTTGAGCAGTTGCTGATTCTCCGCCTGCTCACCGGCTTTGGTCTGGGGGGCGAATGGGGAGTTGGCGCCACGCTGGTATCGGAATACTGGCCGGATAAATACCGCGCCAAATGCACTTCGTTCGTGCATAGCGGCTGGCCGGTTGGATACGGACTGGCAACTGTGGCGTTTGTGTGGATCTCTCCCACTTATGGCTGGCGTGGCCTGTTCTTTGTCGGAATCATCCCGGCGATACTTGCAATGGTGTTCCGGACCGCCGTTCCCGAGCCGGAAGCCTGGGTTGAGGTGCACGGGAAACGAGTCGCCGCCGCAACGGCCGGCGATTCCGCAAACAAGTTCCCGTTGACCCTGCTGTTCACGAAGGGATATCTGCGCTTGACTCTGCTGGGTGGAGTGCTGACCAGCGGCGCGCTGATGGCATACTGGGGGTCGGCCACGTGGCTGCCTTCCTACCTGGCCAAGGCACGAGGGCTGAATGTCGTCCGTACCGCCGCGTTCTTGTTCGCGTTGAACGCCGGCGCCTTCGTGGGATACCAGTTCTTTGGCTGGCTGGCCGACCGCAAGGGCCGACGCTTGGCCTTCACGCTGGGCATGACCGGATCGATTATCGTCACTCTGGTCTATGTCATGATCAGCAGCGAAAGAGCGCTGTTGTATTTTGGCCCGATATTCGGCTTTGTCTCGTACGGATTCTTCGGTCCCTTCGGCGCGTTTATCTCCGAGCTTTTCCCTGCGGAATCGCGCGCCACCGGCACCACGCTGGTCTTCAACATCGGTCGGACGGCATCTATGGCATCGCCTTTCATCATCGGCGCGGTGGCCGCGGCCAAAGGTTTGGGATTCGGTCTTGGCGTCACAGTGGTGTTCAATCTCATCGGATTGGCCGCCCTGTTCCTGCTGCCGGAAACCGTCAAGGCGGGAGTGAAGATGCGCGCGGTTGGCTCTTAGATTTAGATGGGCCGACTCGATTGGCCGGCCTCCCGCAATCGGGAACGGCAGTGGTTCGCGTCCTAGCGACACCCGTTCCCTCAACTAGCCTCGCATTTTCTGCGTTATGCCCGTTGTCATGAATCATGCCGTCCTTCTGGCGGCATTCTCTCTGCATACATCCGGACCAGTGTCCCCGTTCCCTCAGGCTAATGGCGCTTGTGGAAGAAGGCTGGAAGCGAACGCCAAGCGGCGGCCAGGCGGCTGCGCAGCGTAGCGGCGTGGATCAGTTCGGTGAAGGCCGACATGGGCGCAAAGTTCCCGGCATAGGGATACCACCAGAGCTTTTTCATGCGCGGAACCAGATCGATATCGAGATAACAGGGGCGGACGAGCTCCCGCATGCCGAGCAATCCGTGGGTACGTCCGATGCCGCTTAGCTTGAGCCCTCCGTGGGGAGCGGCGCTGACGGCAAAGCCGGAGATGAGATCGTTGACCAGGACGGTGCCGGCGGCGATCTGGCGCGCCACGGAAGTGGCGTGAGCGGCGCGGCCCCAGACACTGGCGGCGAGACCGAAATTACTATCATTGGCGAGGGCGATGGCTTCCTCGTCAGAGCTGAAGGGGATGACGGGAAGGACGGGGCCGAAGGTTTCCTCACGCATCAGGCTCATGGAGCGGTCGAGGTCGGTGATGAGAGTAGGAGCGTAGAAGTTGGAGCCGAGGTGAGGAAGCTGTACTCCGCCGGTGTGGACGGTGGCTCCATGAGCGCGCGCCTCCTCAACCTGACGCATGACAATCTGAAGTTGGCGGAAGCTGATGAGCGGACCGAGATCAGTATCAGGAAGCGAGCCATCTCCAACCTTGAGCCGGTTGATTTTGTCCAGGCATTGGGCGAGGAAGGGCGAATAAATGCTGCGGTGAACATAGCAGCGCTCAACGGAGATGCAGGTCTGTCCTGCGTTCATCATGGAGCCCCAGACGGCGGCACTGGAGGCGGTGTCCAGGTCGGCGTCAGCGAGGACAACCATGGCGTCTTTACCGCCGAGTTCGAGGGTGACGGGAAGAAGCCGGGCGGCGGCAGCGGCGGCGACACGGCGGCCGGTAGCGACGCTGCCGGTAAAGATCAGCTTGTCGATAGGGCTTGCGATCAGATGCTGGCCTGTGGGGCCCAGTCCGGTGACGACCTGGAAGGGACGCGGAAGAGTGGACAACCCTTCGGCATCCAGCGCGGCGGCGACAAGCCGCTCGAGCTCGAGAGCGGACTGGGGAGTTAGCTCGCTGGGCTTGAGTACGACGGCGTTGCCGGTGGCAAGGGCAGCAAAGGCATCGGCGGCGGGGATGGAGAGCGGATAATTCCATGGAGAAATGATGCCGATGACGCCGAGCGGCCGCCAGGAAAGCCGGCCGCGCTTGAAGCGCAGCGCCGGATTGGAGTGGGGGATTGGCTCGGAGCGAAAGATGAGGGCGGCGTTTTCCGCACAGAAGAGGGCGGCGTCGGCGGCCACCATGACATCGTTGAGGAGCGCTTCTTGCAGTGGTTTGCCGGATTCGGCGGTAATGACGCGGGCAAGCACTTCCCTCTCCGCGGAGAGCAGTTGGGCGAGGCGACGGAGGACAGCGGCACGGCGCAGAATGGGCAGCTGCGACCACCAGAGCTGCCCCTGGTGAGCCCGAGCGACAGCGGCGGAAACGTCCTCGGCAGACGCTACGGGGTAGTCCGAGATTGGCGAGCCGGTGGCCGGGTTGGAGGTTGAAAACCGATCGCAGGAACCAGCCTTGCCGACGAGATGAATTCCAGAGTCCATTATCAGGAAGTTGTACCGCAAGTTGGATGCAGAGGGAAGGAGAAGGTGAATGGAAATTCAGTTCGTCTCCGGCAACGGGAAGCTTCAGTACTCGACTTCAACCAGGTAGAGACCTTCAGGTGGAGCGGTGGGACCGGCGGCGCGGCGGTCGCGTGACTCCATGATGGCAAGGATATCCGAGGGGGCGAGACTTCCCTTCCCCACGAGGAGGAACGTTCCAACGAGGTTGCGGACCATGTGATGAAGGAAGCCGCTGCCGCGGACGACGTAAACAAGTTCTTCGTCGTGGCGCTCGAAGCGCGACTCATAGATGCTTCGAATGTTGGTGGCGGACTGGAGGTCATTCGAGTTTGGCAACGGCCCCGGATACTGGCGCTCGGCTTGGGCGAGGCGCAGAGTTCGGTCGGCATCGACGGCGGCAAAGGAGGTGAAATCGTGCTCTCCGGCGACAAGCGCGGCAGCCTGCTGCATGGCCGCCTCATTCAAGGGATAGGGGTGGTGGGTGACGTAGCGGGCAAGGAAGGGCGGCACCACGTCAGCCTCGCCAGATGCGGTAGTGATAGCGCTTGGCGCGCGCGGAGTGGCGGGCGTGAAAGGCTGCGGGCATCTCGTCGGCGGCGAGGACGCGGATGGAGGCGGGCAGGCGGTCATTGAGCACGATGCGAAAGTTTGCGACCGGAATGGAACTGGCGGTTTGAAAGGTTGCTATCTGGGCCAGAGCGTGAACGCCTGCGTCGGTCCGCCCGGAGCCCTGAGGCAGTAGCTTCTCTCCGGTGAGGCTCTCGATGGCTTCAGCCAGAGCGCCCTGGATAGTTGGCTTGCCGGGCTGGACTTGCCAGCCATGGAAGGCAGAGCCGTCGTAAGCGAGAGTGAGTTTAAGTGTCCGAGAGTTCACGGGATTCTCAGGGTTCAGGTTTCAAGGAAGAGTCGAGCTCTCATAGGGTGTCGAGTTTTCGCGGTGAAGTCAAGACGGATGCAGTTTAAGCAATCAGCAACAACGGCTGGCTTGGCATCCCTTGGGATTAAGATTGCCTCTAACCATAGTTGCTGGCGTGAGTTGATTTAGCCCATCCCTGAATGGTCAGGCATAGAAGTGAGCACAGCGAGTTACAAGAGCGCGCACAATGCTGAGCAGGAGAGCGAGCGGCACTTTTATGAGCGCTACGCGTGGTGCCTGAACCCGCTACAGCCGCTCGACCAGTTGTTCGTGCGACTCCGCGACGAGCTGGAATGGTATCCGGCGCTGGAGGTGGAGTGGCAGCAGCAGGAAGCGCGCATCAACCTGTATCTGCTGACATGCGCAATTCACTGCACGGTTTCCGACTACCTCGGACCGCACCTGCCTTCGTTTGCAAAACTGGCTGAACGCTGGCCGTTTGCCAGCTTGGCGCTGGGTGCTGCGGGCAAGGCAGCGCTGGCAGCGAAGCGCATGCAGAGTGCGTGGCGCGACGGCACGCTGTGGAGCTGGCATCAGCAGTGGACGGGCTGCGTCGAGCTGGCCTGCGGGATTCTTTTGAACGAACTCGGAGCGCAGAGTCCGCAGACCGTGCGATTGGCGTCCTTGAGCCGCGAGTTGGCCGGGCGTGAGCTGCCGGAGTCGCTGCGCTGCGCCCCTATGCAGATAATGTCCGGATTCCGCGCACAGGATTTGACGCACTACGACGCGATTGCACTGGCAGATGCGTTCGACAGCGCCCAAAGCACTCGCGAGGGCTGTGCTGGCAATTGTGGGCGCGCGTACGGCGGGCACCTATTTTGCGCCGCTGATTCACGCCAGGCTGCAACAGCGCGGGTGGAAATCGGCGTGGATCGCGCTTCGTCCTAAGGGCGGGTTGGGGCATTGGGAGAAGAAGAGTCTGCTGGCCGTAACCGGGCAGGCGGCGAAAGTGCTGATTGTGGACGATCATCCGGACACGGGCGAGACGATCCGCCTCATGATTGAGTTGCTTGAGGAGTGTGGCACCGGGCCTGAAAAAATCACAGTGGTGGTGCCGAGCCATGAGGCACAGAGCGATGGCCGGGCACTGACCGGCGGCCGTACGGACGTAAAGCTGGTCACCATTGCCGCGCAGGACTCATACAAGCATCGTTTGCTGGCCGGGGAGCGGCTGCATCCACTGCTGGAGCGAATGGTCTCCGCCGAGTATCCAGGCGCTACAGTGATCGACGATGAGGCGACAACTACGCATCAACCGGCGGCTTGAAGCGCACCTTTACGACGACTTCCAGGTACATAGAAAGCGCGTCTTCGCATTGAGGACACCGGGGGTGGGCGGAACAATTCACAGGGTGCTGGCGAAGAGCGTGGGCTGGGGCTGGTTGGGCTATCACGCGTACCTGGCAGGAAGTCGGCTGCAGGAGTTCGTTCCGAAGATGTATGGACTGCGGGAGGGGATGCTGTTCAGCGAGTGGATCGAGGCGCAGCCGTGCCCGGCGCAATCGGAGGACGAAATCCCGGAGCGCGTCGCGGCGTATGCAGCGGCGAGGACAAAGCTGCTTTCACTTGCCGGCGATCCGGCGGTGGCACGGTTGGGGCCGAGCGTCGGGGGAAGCTATACGCTTGCTAAGGTGTTGCGCGGTGTTTATCCACCCTATTTGCGCTGGCTGAAGATGCCTGCGATATGGACTGGATTGCAGAGGTACGCCACGCCCCAGCCTGCGTTCATCGATGGAAATCTGGGCGCAGAAGAATGGCTGAATGACGGGAAGAAGCTGCTGAAGATCGACTATGAACATCACGGATTTGGAAATCCGGCGCCGAACGTCGTGGATGCGGCTTATGATCTGGCACTCGCCGCGCTGCAGTTGAATCTTACGCCGGAGGCGCAGCGCTGCCTGCTGAAGGAGTACGCCAGGCTGACGAGAGACGAGGGCGCAGGTGAGCGCGTTGTGCTCCATGCACTGAGTTGCGGCCATCTGGCCGCCGAGTGGGCGCGCTTTCATGCATTGCGGGCTCGTACAGACGAGGCGCGTAAGCAACTGGAATCCGAGCACATCCAGGCATGCAACTTCCTTACCTGTACGCTCGCTGCCTTCTGCGCGGAGCAGTTTATGGACTCCACGGCTGCGGATTGGTCGCGGGATTTGTTCTTTATGGATCTGGATGGAGTTTTCGACCGCTCTTCTTTCTATTTTCCTCATACCACGGCAAAGGGCATGGAGGCCCTGGCGGCGCTTAAACGGCATGGCTACTCGGTGGTGCTGAACACAGGCAGACCTGTGGCTCACGTGCGGCGGTATTGTGCCGGCTACGGTATGGCGGGAGGCATTGCCGAGTATGGATGTGTGTTTGTGGACCGCATCGCCGGGCGCGAGACGTTGCTGATGGACGCGGAGAGCCGCGAGCAACTAACCTTGCTGCGCGCAAAGTTAAAGGACAACAGCGGAGTATTTCTCGACCCGACCTATGAGTTCGCCATCCGCGGCTACGGACTCGAGAATGGCCGCGCGGTCGGCTTGCCGGAAGCCTTCGTCCGCGAAGCGCTCCGGGAGTTTCCGCAACTGACATTTATTTCCAGCCCGGTGGACACCTATATTTTTCCGGCCGAGGCGGGAAAAGCCTCTGCTACCGGCAAAGTGATGGAGATGAAGGGAGCTGCGCGCGCGAGTTGCGCGGCCATCGGCGACACAGAGCACGATCTGCCGATGCTGGGCTGTGTTAAGAGTGCGTATGTGGTAGCGAATGCGAGCAAGGAAGTGCGGCGCGATGCGCGCCAGCGTGGATACTCGGTTCTGAGTGCGCCATTTCAGCGCGGTTTGTTGCAAGCCGTGCTTGATCTGACGGGAGACAGGCAAGCCTCGCACGCGAATGCCGCCGAGGCGGAATGTCGGAAGGCGAGCCAGAAGCCGCACATTCTGAAGATGATGCTTTCAGTTGGAGATCGAACGGCGGTGCAGCACTGGATGGGTGCGCTAAGACGCAATCGCCTGTAAGTTGAGAGCGTGCGCCAAAACCCTTCGGGCGCCAATTTCTTCAATACAAATAAACGAGAGCAGGACCGGGACGTCGAAAGCAGAGCCGGTCAGATATACTCGACTGCTGTGGCGCAAGTACGCCCGCACGGTAGCCGGCGACTCCGGAAAGTTTGCGGGAGCCGGAACATGAGGCGGGAGAATTGCGTACTGGTAATTGCGTTCCGCGAACTTGCCCGGCTTCACGGCACAGTGCGGAGCATTTCCGAAACCCGTAGATACCGAACTCATAGCGGAGAAGAGTGATGTCCGTTTCGCGTCCAGTACATATGCTTTACCGGATGGTTGCGTCCGTTTCCATATTGTCTATGCTGTCGTCTGGTCTGGCGGCGCAGACGCCGACAGCGAAAGGCCCACAACAGATTACGCAAGCCGATAACCCGCAAAGCCAGATTGACTACGCCACCCCATTTGACCAGTCAGCGCAGCCGTATTCGATTTTGAGTGTGTGGAAGCCCTATACGCCGCATAGCCTGCCACAGCCGGTACTGAAAAACAGCGACAGGCTGCACAGCCTGTTGAAGGACGGCAAGTTGATGCTGTCATTGAACGACGCTATAGCGTTGGTGCTGGAAAACAACTTTGATATCGCGATTGCCCGCTACAACCTGAACATCGCTGACATGGACATTTTGCTCGCCAAGTCCGGCGGCATAGTGCGCGGCGTTTCCACCGGATTACTGACGGGCACACCGGGCGGCAATCAGGCGACGACAAGCACGGCTGGGGCGACAGGCAATGCCCCGGGCGGCACCTCGACGGGAACAGCCGGATCGGCATCGGGTGCGGGCGGCATTGTGCGGTCCACGCAGGGCTCGGTGGGCTCGCCGATTGATTCCTATGATCCAGTTCTGTCGGCAACGGGTTCAGGAGACCGGGTGAAGTCGCCACTGCAGATTGCCCCAGGGCCGAATTCGGTGTTCTACTACGGCGACATCAGCGCGATTTACCAAAACACGAACCAGTACAACTTCAGTTACACGCAGGGCTGGTCCACTGGCACGCTGGCAACTTTGAGCTACAACAACACGCGGATAACGAACAATATTCCGAATACCGCGTTAGCCGCCAACTTCTACAATCCGGAGCTGGATGGAACGTGGAAATTACAGGTGCGGCAACACCTGCTGCAAGGATGGGGGATCGACAACAATCGCCGCCAGATCATCATTGCGCAGAACGACCGCAAGCTGACGGACGCCAGCTTCAAGGCGCAGGTCATCTCAACCACAGCGCAGATCCAGAACATTTACTGGGATCTGGTGAACGCCTACGAAGATCTGAAGGTGCAGCAGACGGCGCTGGAGTTTGCGCAACGCACACTGACAGACAACAAGAAGCAGGTTGAGATCGGCACCTTGGCTCCGATCGAGGTGGTATCGGCTCAGTCGGCGGTAGCAACGGCCACGCAGAAGCTGATTCTGTCGCAGACTACCCTGCAATATCAGCAACTGATTACAAAAAATGCGATTGCGCGGAATTTCAACGATCCGGAGTTGACTGCGGCGGAGGTCATCCCGACCGATACCATGGCATTGAGCGATGAGCCGGTGCCTCCGGCGGAAGAACTGGTGAGCTACGCGCTGGCTAACCGGCCGGAACTACTGGAAAGTGAGCTGAACCTGCAAAACAACGAGATTAGTAATAAGGCTGCGAAAAATGCGTTGCTGCCGACCTTAGACCTGGTGGGGTATTACGGAGGCGCAGGGCAGGCATCCAACTACGGCGATTCCTTTACCCAGTTGGTGGATCGGAGCATTCCGGATAAAGGCGTGTTTGTAAATCTATCAATTCCGCTGCGCAACCGCATGGCACAGTCAAACCAGATCCGCTCGGAACTGGAGTACCGGCAGAACCAGTTGAACCTTCAGGAGCAGAAGAACCAGATCAACCTGCAGGTTCGCAACGCTGCTTTTTCGCTGCAACAGGCGCGCGCGGGAGTGGACGCGGCTCACGCCGCCAACGAATACGCCCGGCAGAGCCTGGATGCAGAGGAGAAAAAGTTCGCCCTGGGAGCCTCGACGAGCTACCTGGTGCTGCAGCAGCAAAGTAATTCAAGGCAGGCGGCTTCGAACTACATAGCGGCACTCTCGTCGTACGAAAAAGCGCGGGTTGCGCTGGACCAGGTTACGGCAACCATCCTGGACAAGAACGGCATTTCGATGGAGGATGCGGCAAGAGGACGGGTTTCGCACATGCCCGCGGTTCCCGGGTTGCAGCCGAATCTGACTCCCTCGACGGTGACGCCACCGCCGACTGCAAAATAAATGCTAACTTTTTCGTTGGAGGCGCGTCTATTACCTATAACCTCCTGATGAACACTTCAGGCCGGACGAGTACCTCAAAAAGGGCTCCCCGGCCTTAACTTTTGCCTGGAAGGTTTCTCCCCAAGCCGACAGACCTCCTGTTCTAAGCTCCTGGAAAATATAGGGCATCGTCCCGCATCGTTTGCTACGATGGGGGCATGGCAGAGCTGAATTCGACCGGCGACCCGATCCAAGGCACGCGCGAGCGGCTCTCCATTGCGATGGTGGCCTGCAACGAAGCAGCAAACATCACGCGGACACTGCAGAGCGTTATCGGTCTGGCCGACGAGATCATTCTAGTGGATAGCGGTTCCACCGATGGCACGCCGGGGATCGCACGCTCATTCGGGCCAAAAGTCAGGATCTTTGAAGAGCCGTGGAAGGGCTTTGCGCGGCAGAAGAATTCCGCCATTGGCAAGGCTGCGGGCGACTGGGTGCTGCTGCTGGATGCGGATGAGCCGGTGAGCGCCGAGCTGGCCGCAGAGATAAAAACACTGCTGGCTGGGAAGCCGGAGTTTGAAGCCTACTGGGTTCCCCGGCGAAATCTGATCTTTGGGCGGTGGATGCGGCACGGAGGATTCTATCCTGACCGCAAGTTGCGGCTCTTCCGTAAGGGAGTGGCGCGGCTTCCGGAGGACGTCGAGGTTCACGAGACACCTCAAACCACGGCAGCGACGGGAACTCTGCAGCACGACCTGCTTCACTATCAATATCCAACTCTGGCTCTGTATATCGAACACATGGATCGCTATAGCTCGGCGAGTGCCGTGATGGCGCTGCGCAAGGGGCGGACGAGCCGCTCCCTGGCGGCGTTTCTCGTCAACATCGTGGTCAATCCGGCGGCGACGTTCCTGAAAAACTACATTTTTCGGTTGGGCTTTCTGGACGGGCGAGAAGGATTGCTGCTGCATCTATACCATTCGGTGTACGTGAGCTGGAAGTATGCCAAGGCGTGGGAAAAAGGGCGCGAGTAGAGCGGGCAAAGTCAATTCAAAGAACAAGTTCAAGGCACAATCTGAAACTTTCATTGCAAGCGAATGACCGCTGGATGCTTCCTGCGAGGGCGAGAAGCATCTGAAGAAGAGAGTGAGGATAGCTTGATGACCGAGAAGAAGGCGCCGGTGAACCCGGTGGAGGAAGTGCTGCGTGGAAGGCATCCGAGCCTGAGTGAGCAACACTGGGCGGAAACGACCCTCGCGGCGGCCTTGGAGCAGCAGCCGGAGAAGCCGATTGGCGCCGCCACGGGAACGAATCTGAACGAAGACAGGACAGCGCGGTTTACGACCATCTCAGGCAAGCCGGTACGGCGGCTCTACACGGCAGCTGACCTGCCCGAGGATTGGAGCGAGGAAAAGTATCTGGGATATCCGGGCGAGGCTCCTTACACACGTGGGGTGCACGCCACGGGCTACCGCGGCAAACTGTGGACGATGCGTCAGTTCTCGGGCTTTGCCTCGCCTGAAGAGACCAACGAGCGCTACCTATATCTTTTGGAGCATGGCGGCCACGGGCTCTCGGTGGCCTTCGATCTGCCGACACTGATGGGCTACGACAGCGATCACCCGTTCAGCGAAGGCGAGGTGGGCAAGTGCGGTGTCGCCATTGACTCGCTGGAGGATATGGAGACTCTCTTCCGCGGCATCGATTTGGAGAAGACCACGGTTTCGATGACCATCAACTCTCCGGCGAGTGCGTTGTGGGCGATGTACCTGGTGGTGGCGGAGAAGCAGGGCGCGGACTGGAAGAAAATTTCAGGCACGCTGCAGAATGACATACTCAAGGAGTACATCGCGCAGAAGGAATACATTTATCCGCCCGCCGAATCGATGCGGCTGGTGATTGATACCTTTGAGTTCGGCTCGAAGTTCACACCGCGCTTCAACACAATCTCAATTTCGGGATACCACATCCGCGAGGCGGGCTCGACAGCGCTGCAGGAACTGGCATTCACAATCTACGACGGCGTGGAATACGTGGAGTGGGCGCAGCGGCGCGGGCTGGATGTGGATGAGTTCGGGCCGCGGCTGAGCTTCTTCTTCAATTCGCACAATGACTTTTTCGAGGAGATCGCGAAATTCCGGGCGGCACGCAAAATCTGGTTCCGGCTGATGAAAGATCGCTTCGGTGCAAAGAATGAGCGGAGCCGGTTGATGCGCTTCCACACCCAGACGGCAGGAGTTTCGCTGACTGCGCAGCAGCCGCTGAACAATATCGCCAGAGTGGCGCTGCAGGGATTGGCGGCCGTGCTGGGCGGAACCCAGAGCCTGCACACAGACAGCTACGACGAGGCACTGGCACTGCCGACGGCCGAGTCAGCGCGGACTGCCCTGCGAACCCAGCAGGTGATCGCCTACGAGAGCGGAGCAGCAAATACGATCGACCCGCTGGCAGGCTCATACTTTGTGGAACGGCTGACCCTGGATATGGAGAGCGGTGCGTTTGCCTACTTCGACAAACTGGACGCGATGGGAGGAATGGTCAAGGCCATCGAGCGCGGCTTTCCGCAGAAGGAGATCGCCGAGGCCAGCTACCAGTTCCAGAAAGCGATGGAGGCGCGGGAGAAGATCACCGTGGGCGTCAATGAGTTTGTGATCGAAGAGGCGCCGCCGTCGATTCTCTACATCGGCGAGGGCGTTGGAGAGCGCCAGAAGGCCAAGTTGCAAGCGCTGCGCGCCAAGCGTGATAACGAGGCGGTGCGGCGGGCACTGGAGGCGCTGAAACGGGCAGCCGCCCAGACGCCCGTGGCGGGGCGCGACGGAAAAATCTCCGAGGCCAACACTATGCCCTACATCCTCGACGCGGTGCGAGCCTATGCGACAGTGGGGGAGATCTGCGCGGCCCTGCGTGAGGTTTACGGAACGTACGAGGAATCATCTTTCACTTAGAAATGGATTTGCGGAATTGCAGAGTGCGCAGGAGTGTGAGGCGCGGTATCATGGACGCAGGTACTTTCACATGTTTTCTCTGGGGGCTCGGCGCACATAGATGGCAAACGAAGGCAGAATTCGCATACTGGTGGCGAAACCCGGCTTGGATGGACACGACCGAGGCGCTAAAGTGATCGCTCGCGCCTTGCGCGACGCCGGCATGGAAGTGATTTACACAGGACTGCGGCAAACGCCGGAGATGGTGGTAAATGCGGCGCTGCAGGAAGACGTGGACGTGATCGGCCTGTCCATTCTCTCCGGTGCGCATAACGCGATTGTTCCGCGGGTTGCGGAGTTGATGAAGGGGCAGAAGATGGACGACGTGCTGGTGCTGGTCGGCGGGATCATTCCCGATCAGGACATCCCGGCACTGAAGGCGGCGGGGGTGAAGGGGGTATTTCAGCCCGGCACACCGATGGACGATATCGTCCAGTTCATCCGCGAGAATGTGAAGCCGCGCGGGGTTCCCGCGTAAGAGAGAGCGCGCGATGTCTCTCCCTGAACAACTGAATAAGCTGGTGCAATCGACGACGGGGCCAGCGCCCTGGTTCTGGGAGACCTTCGCGGAGGTGCGCGGCAGCGGTTCACGGCGTTACCGGTGGCGCTTCCATGGGCAGCAGGAAGGATTGAGCTTCCTGGTGACGCTGCACGGCGAGGGCGAGCCGGACAAGCCCCGGCTGGCGCTGAATACCTACTGCCGGCCCTTCCCTATCGAAGACGGAAAAGTTGGCGTGTGGTGCCCGGAAGGCCGCACCCTGCGCTTTGCCTGCTTTGAGCCGGACCGAATGCAGGCCTTCTCCCTGGAAGAGATCGCCGGCTGGTTTGCGGCCTCCAGCGAACGCCTCTATGCCACCACGCCACCGCAGGCGGAGTTCGACGTGAGCATGGAATTGGAGGCTGGAGTGCACGCGATCGATGTGCCGGTCAGTTTCCACGCGGTGGACGAAGTGCTGGCTCCCTGCAACTACAGAGCGCTGGCCCAGAACGATCCCGCAGTCGCGATTCTGATGGTCTATCCGCAGGCCGGACTAGTGGAAGTCTTGCCGCAGAATTGGATTACCCAGGCAACTTACGACATCGCAAATCACTGGATCACACGCGCCGCACGCGACCCGGAGACGCACCGCATCGTCGGCGAACTATCGCGGGCCGGGGTATTTGAGCTGGCGGAAAACGGGAGAGACTTTAGCCGGTGGCTGTGAGGACATTGGCTAACAAGAGCGACTTCGACGGGGACAAGAACGTTCCGGCAGGAGCCGTGGACTAAGCGAACCTGCCGGAACCGGTTGTGGAATGTGGGCACCTGCCATATCGTTCTCCTTCGATGCACCCGAGGCCGAGAAACGACAAAAACCGGCCGCCATTCCGTTAGACATTCTCCAACATTAGGAGCGCTTACCGGTCGAAAAGTTGCCCGGAATCGTGTGCAGGAGGCAAGGACTCTTGCACAAGGCGTGGAAGTGCAGAGACTCTGGCCCCATTGCTTGTTCTCTCCACCTCTTGTAGGCTGGTGCGTTCGCATCTGACTCTGGTGAGGAGCTGATGAGCAAGTTGAAATCCACTCCCTTGCAGGATCGACTGACGACGGCGGTAAAGCCGGATGCGCCGCGATATCTGCGCAATGTGGAGGCGATGCGGGCGCTGGTGGCGGGGCTGCGCGCGGAAGAAGCACAGATTCGCGAGGGCGGCGGGGCCAAGGCCATTGAGGCGCAGCACAGCAAGCGGAGGCTGACGGCGCGCGAGCGGATTGGGCTGCTGCTGGACGAGGGGACGGAGTTCTTCGAGCTGGGCCTGCACGCGGCGCATGGGATGTATGAGGAGTGGGGCGGAGCTCCGGCGGCGGGTGTGGTGACCGGGCTGGGACGGGTGCATGGGCGGCTGTTCATGCTGATCGTCAACGACGCCACGGTGAAAGCCGGAGCGTTCTTCCCGATGACGGCCAAGAAGGTGATCCGGGCGCAGAACATCGCCATTGAGAACAGCCTGCCGACGATCTACCTGGTGGACAGCGCAGGTGTCTTCCTGCCGCTGCAGGAGGACGTGTTTCCGGATCAGGACGACTTTGGACGGGTCTTCCGCAACAACGCGGTGATGTCGGCCAAGGGGATTCCGCAGATCACGGCGATCATGGGAATGTGCGTGGCCGGAGGCGCCTATCTGCCTGTTATGTGCGACCACATTCTGATGACCGAGGGCAGCGGACTGTTTCTGGCTGGTCCGGCGCTGGTGCAGGCGGCGATTGGACAGAAGGTGAGCGCCGAAGAGTTGGGCGGCGCAAAAATGCACGCGGAGATCAGCGGTACGGTGGACTTCCGCGAGGCCGAACGACGAAGCCTGCATCCAGCGGGTGCGCTCGCTGGTGGACAAGATGGGCGCGCGGCCGGAGGCGCCGTTTGACCTTGGCGAACCCGTGGCCCCGCTCTATGCGGCCGAGGAGTTGTACGGCATCTACGAGAGCGATATCTCGCGGCAATATGATATGCGCGAGATTCTGGCGCGCGTGGTGGACGGATCGCGCTTCGATGAGTACAAGGCAGGCTACGGCGAGACGCTGCTGTGCGGGTATGCGCGCATCGACGGCACGCAGTGGGCATTGTGGCCAACCAGAAGCTGCACGCTACGCAGATCGACCACGAGGGCAACAAGCGCACCGAATTCGGCGGAGTGATCTACACGGAGAGCGCGGAAAAAGCGGCGCGCTTCATCATGGACTGCAATCAGGGGCGGATTCCGCTGGTCTTTCTGCATGACGTGAACGGCTTCATGGTGGGGCGCGACGCGGAGTGGAGCGGGATTATCCGCGCCGGGGCGAAGATGGTGAACGCAGTCTCGAACTCCGTGGTGCCCAAGATTGCGGTGATTGTGGGCGGCTCGTTCGGCGCAGGACACTACGCGATGTGCGGCAAGGCTTACGATCCGCGATTTGTCTTTGCCTGGCCGACAGCGCGCTACTCGGTGATGAGCGGCGAGAGCTGCGGCAGGCACGCTGGTGGAGATCAAGCTGAAGCAACTGGAGCGCGAAGGCAAGCAGGTGGACGAGGCCGCGCGCAAAGAGCTCTATGACTCGATACGCACGACCTACATGGAGCAAATGAAGCCGCAGTACGGCGCGGCGCGGCTGTGGATCGACAAGATCATCGATCCGGCCCAGACCCGTGAGGCGCTGGCTTGGGCGCTGGCCGCCGCGCGCTGCAATCCGGTGGTGGAGAAATTCAACGTGGGAGTTTTGCAGACTTAAGGAGATTCGCGAGGGTACGCAGGTTGATGGAACGTGATGGCACGCGAGAAGCTTTGACCGAGAAGGCAGTGAAGATCATAGAGTGTCCGCGCGATGCGTGGCAGGGGCTGGCGCGGCAGATTCCGGCCGAGACGCAAGGCCGAGTATCTGCGGGCGCTTGTGGCAGTGGGCTTCAAGCAGATTGATGCGGTTTCCTTTGTGTCTCCAAGGGCGGTGCCGCAGATGGCCGACAGCGAAGACGTGCTGAAGCGGCTTGATCCGCCGGACGACGTGGAGATCATCGGCATCGTGGTGAACGAGAAAGGCGCGGAGCGGGCGCTGGCCACCGAGGCGGTGCGTACGCTTGGCTTTCCGTATTCGATCAGCGAGACCTTCCTCAAGAAAAATCAGAACCAGAGCGCGGAAGAGAACAGCGAGGCGCTGGAGGCAGTCTGGCGCAAGGCCGAAGAGCAGGGGTTGGGGATGGTGGCCTACGTTTCCATGGCCTTCGGCAACCCGTACGGCGACCTGTGGAATGTGGATGAGCTTTTGCAGGCGGTGCAGAACATTGCCGACCTCGGAATCCAGACGGTTTCGCTGGCAGACACTGTGGGAGTGGCTACGCCGGAGATGATTGCAGAGATCGTTGGCGCGGTGGTCGAAAAGTTTGATTACATCGAAGTTGGCGCGCACCTGCACGCACGCAAGGAGAACGCGGGCGCAAAGATTCTAGCCGCATACCAGGCAGGGTGCCGGAGATTCGATTCGGCGCTGGGCGGATTGGGTGGATGTCCATTTGCGCAGGATGTGCTGGTGGGCAACGTGCCTACCGAGATTGTATTGCGGACCCTTGCCGAACATGGCGCACAACTGCCGATCCGCAAGCCTCTGGAAAATGTGCTGCGAATGAATGAGGACATTGCACTGCAGTTTGCGAGATAGGGATGCGCTAAAGGGTACCGCTCACCCTCTTTCGATGTCGCCTCCATGCGCTAAGTAGCATCATTTGATGCTATACTGCGTGCCTTGGTTAAAGATTTAAGGGGGATTGCCATGCGGACTACGGTTGCTCTGGACGATGAGTTGCTTCGCAAAGCGCAAGCGTTTACCGGGCTCAGCGAGAAATCGGCCATCCTGCGCGAGGCGCTAAATGCGCTGATTGAGCGTGAAAGCGCTCGGCGTCTCGCCCGCCTCGGAGGCAGTGCACCTCATCTCAAATCAATCCCTAGACGAAGGATCGGCTGATGATCCTGGTTGATACATCGGTCTGGGTCGATCATCTTCGCAAGGGAGATGCCGAACTGGAAGACCTCTTGGAACATGGAAGCGTGCTCCCTCACCCCTTCGTGATTGGAGAATTAGCATTGGGAAGAATCCCAAAGCGCGATGTCTTTCTGACCGCGATCGGGGATTTGCCAAAAGCAACCATGGCCGAGGATGACGAAGTTCTCCGGTTTATCTCGGATTACAACCTATTCGGGCTTGGAGTTGGCTATATCGATGTTCATTTATTGGCGGCAGTGAAGCTGACAGCAGGTGCATTGCTCTGGACTCGCGACAAATCATTGCGAGGGTTGCCCAAAAGCTGAAGCTTAGCAGCAGTCGCTGAGGCGCACGGCTGCCGATCCGAAAACCCCTGGAAAATGTGTTGCGAATGGACGAGATCCCAGGGTTGCCGCAAACCCTTGCGCGGGGTTAAGCTTTTGCCGCCATGTACACCACACTCAAGCTGACTTTCGATAATAAGATTGCGACTCTGACCCTGAGCCGCGGCGAGAAGCGCAACGCCATCTGCCATGCCCTGATCGATGATTTCCTAACTGCGCTGCGCGAGGTGGAGTACTCCGCCGCGCAGGTGCTGATTGTGGCTGCCGAGGGCAAGGCATTCTCGGCGGGTATGGACCTGGAAGACCTGCAGGCACTTGTGACCCATACGGCGGAGGAGAACCACGCCCATAGCCAGCGCGTCGCGGGGCTTTTCCGCACGCTCTACGACTTTCCGAAGACGACGATCGCGGCAGTGAACGGTGCGGCCATCGCAGGCGGCGCGGCCTTGGCCACGCTATGCGACTTTACGCTGGCCTCTGCGGCGGCCAGCTTTGGCTACACTGAGGTGCGGATCGGCTTTGTGCCCGCAATAGTTTCGGCTTTTCTGTTGCGGCAGGTGGGTGAAAAGCACGTTCGCGATCTGCTGCTCACCGGACGCATCATCACCGCCCAAGAGGCCTACCGCATGGGCTTGGTCAACGAAGTTGTAGAAGCTGGAGAGTCTGCAGGCGAGAGCGCGCCGGCTGGCGGAGGAGTTGCTGGAAAATTCTCCGGCGTCGCTACGGGCGACCAAGGCGCTGCTGCGCAGCTACATCGGCGAACAATTGAGCCTCGACATACATAACGGGATGGAGGCCAACGCCTCGATGCGCCAGAGCGCGGACTTCGTGGAGGGCGTGAGGAGCTTTCTGGAGCGGCGCAAGCCGCGCTGGAGCGAGTAGCGCGAATGCCTGCGTTCGCCGAGCCCTCGCCGGGGAGTGTCGGTCGTTGCCGCGAACCCGGTGCCAAGCGAGTAGGCCGATGTGATCCCTCCCGGCTTGATGTAACCTAAGCAGATGAGCACAATCAGCGAGACAACACTGCGGGTGCGCTACGCCGAGACCGACCAGATGGCCGTGGTGTATCACTCCAATTACATCGTCTGGTTCGAGGTGGGCCGGGTCGAGTTGCTGCGGCAATTGGGCTTCAGCTATCAGGATATGGAAGCCGAAGGGATGGTCCTTCCTGTGGTTGAGGTGACTTGCCGCTTCAAGCATCCGGCGCGCTATGATGACGAGCTCACGATTCGCACGCGCCTGGCGCAGATGCGCGCTTCGTTTCTGCGCTTTCATTACGAGATCGTGCGCAAGTCCGACGGGCGCCTGCTGGCCGAGGGCGATAGCGCGCACGTCGTGGCAGGACGCGACATGAAGCGCGCTCATCTGACCGGGCAAATACCGGGAGGCGCTGCACGCTGCCGCAGAAATGGCGCACTCCGCGGCAGGATCTAAACTCCACGGAAACGCTGCGCCATAGGGGAGAGCAATGGCTGCACTGCACTTGAATGGCAACGACTTAACGCTCGAAGCTCTTGAGCAGGTGGTGCTGCACCGGCAGCCCGTACTGCTGGAGCCTGATGCGCGGGAGCGGGTGGCACGGGCGCGCGAGGTGGTGGACGCGCTGGTTGCGGGAGACCATGTAGCCTATGCAATTACAACCGGCGTGGGGCATCTGGCCGATGTACGCATCTCCGCCGACCAGGCGCGCGAGCTGCAGGTGAACCTGGTGCGTTCGCACGCGGTGGGAGTGGGAGAGCCGCTGAGCGAGGCAGAGTCGCGGGCGATGATGCTGTTGCGCGCCAACTCACTGGCCAAAGGCTTCAGCGGCGTGCGCCCGGTGGTGATCGACACGCTTTGCAACATGTTGAATCGCAGCGTGCATCCGCTGATTCCATCGCAGGGTTCGGTGGGCGCCTCAGGCGATCTGGCACCGCTGGCACACCTGGCACTGGTGCTGACAGGCGAGGGCGAGGCGTGGTTCCAGGGACGGCGCATGAGCGGCGGCGCGGCGATGCGCGCAGCAGAGATTGCCCCCATCCGGTTGGAGGCCAAAGAGGCAATTTCGCTGATCAACGGAACCCAGGCGATGCTGGGCGTGGGATCGCTGGCGCTGCTGGAGGCGCGGACGCTGGCGGATACTGCCGATGTGCTGGGAGCAATTTCCCTGGACGCGCTACAGGGCACCGATGTGGCCTTCGACGAGCGAATTCACCGTGCGCGCCCGCATGCCGGGCAGACGCTGGTGGCGAAACATCTGCGCACCATGCTGGAAGGCTCGGCGCTGCGCGAGCGCCATCGCGACTGCAAACGAGTGCAGGACGCGTATTCGATGCGCTGTATCCCGCAGGTACACGGAGCCGTGCTCGATGTACTGGACTATGCGCGGCAGATCTTTGAAACCGAGATGAACTCGGCGGTCGATAACCCGCTTGTCTTCGTCAAGAAACGTACGCCGGGCTCATCCAGGACGATACCTGCAGCTGCGGTGGAGGGCGAAGTCATTTCGGGCGGCAACTTCCACGGAGAGCCCATTGCCTTCGCACTGGACTTCTTGGCGATAGCGATTGCGGCACTGGCGGGCATCAGCGAGCGGCGCATAGAGCGCATGGTGAATCCGGCGCTGAGCGAAGGTCTGCCGGCATTCCTTTCGCCGCACGCCGGATTGAACTCGGGTTTCATGATGCCGCAGGTGACGGCGGCGGCCTTGGTCAGCGAGAACAAGGTGTTGGGGCATCCGGCATCGGTCGATTCGATCACGACCAGCGGAAACAAGGAAGACTACGTTTCGATGGGAATGACCGCCGCACTGAAGCTGAGACGCGTGATCCAGAATGTGCGCCACGTGCTCGCAATCGAAGCCTTGGCGGCAGCGCAGGCGGTGGATCTGCTGGCTCCCCTGAAGCCGGGCAAACGCGCCCAACAGGCCTTGCGCGAGATTCGCGCGATATCGCCCATGGTGACCCAGGACCGTTCCCTGGCACCCGATATCGCCAAGGTCAGCGAAATTATCCGCCAGGGCAAGCTGGCGGCAGTACTGCGCTGAAAGCGCACACTCCCGATTTGCTTACGCGCAGGCGTCCGCTGGATTGCATCCACGGTGGCCTATGCAGAATTCGTACACATCAGGAAAGCCACGGGGCCAGCCAATCGGTTGGCCTTTTTTTTCCTTGCCTTCGCAGCTGGCCATGCACAATCGGGATGAACCTTAATAGTAAACAGCGGTCGCCGATCAGAACACAGATTCTTCCCCAAGTTTTCTCCGGGTTTTGCCGATATTTTTAGGGCTTCGTTAGTAAATCGCAGAGCTTTGCCTGAAAGATTTTTGTTGACATTGCACCAAAAATCCAGCAACTTACAGACTGTCATCGCTCGCTTACGATAAGGATGACGGGAGTTTGCCCCGCTCTGGCGGCTCCGTACAAAATTGTATGGCTACGACTTTAGCGCCCGTGGACTCTCGCGAAGTAGTGCGTTGCGACGAATGTCATCTGGTCCAATTCCGGACAATTAATCATATGTGCCGCCGGTGCAAGGCCACTCTGGACGATGTTCCGGAGCCCGTGCAAATGAGTGCGCCTGTCGCCATGTCTCCGGCACCGTTGATGCCCTCGAATCAACTGCCGGTGGCGGCCGCCATTCGCTCCCTGCGGATGCGGGCGGGATTGAGCCAGCGGCAACTCGCGCTGCGCATGAGCGTACCTCGCACGTACGTGTCGAAGATTGAAAACGAAAAAGCCTGCCCGACCTTGGGATCGCTGGAACGGCTGGCCGGAGCGCTACGGGTGCGCGTTTATGACCTGCTGAAGACCGCGCGCACGACCGAAGATGACATCCGCGAACTTTCTCAAGACGAGTTCATCTCTGAACTGCTGCCCTACATGCGCAAGCTGAACGGGATGCAGTGGACGAGCGTGCTGAACCAGGTACGTGAGCTTACGGCGATGCCTCGGCGTAGCGCCTGAGCCGACCTGAACTGAAATAGCAGAGCCCACTCCGGGCGCACCGACCCGGAGCGGGCGTCTGCAAGTGCGCCTAAGCTTGGCATGGGTAACTCCGCGCCCATGAAACACATCTAACCGCACAGTACCGAACCACTTCTAAGAGGCCGAGAGCTGGCGCAGAGCGGGCTGGGTCGGAGAGGGCGCTATGGAAAATGCGAATATCTCTACCTGCGCGAACCCGAGCTGCCGGAAGGAGTTCAGGCGGCTCGGCGAGGGAAAGCTGTTCGTGCGCCCAGCCCGGAATAAAGAAAGTGGGACGGCACAGAAGGCATTATGGCTGTGTCAGGAGTGTGCGGAGGAGTTCGATCTGCGCTATGACCGGCGCCTGGAGGAATATAGCCTGATCCGCCGCCGCCGCGTGGCCTAGGCAGTGCCGGCAATTTCGGACCATGGCCATCTGATGTTCCGAATTCGAAGTTCAGCGCACCCGGTGCGTGCCATCCTTGTTCCATCCATTGCAAGAAGCCGAAGCGTGTGCTAGCTTCAGATTTTGAGGCCTAACATTTGCACATCACCGTCCCTGCCGGGCTGACTCGTAAGCAAGCAGAGTTATTCGCCAAGCTCGATCCAGAACGGCTACCACAACACATCGCTGTAATCATGGACGGCAACGGGCGCTGGGCCCGGCGCCGCCATCTGCCCCGCGTCGCAGGACATAAGCGAGGAGTTGATTCGTTGCGCGACGTGATCACGCTGGCTTCGCGCATTCATCTTCGCGCAATGACGCTTTATGCGTTTTCAGCGGAGAACTGGAAGCGGCCCAAAACCGAGACCACCTTCCTGATGGCCTTGCTGCGGACCTACCTCAAGAATGAGATTCCGCTGATGAACGAGAACAACATCCAGCTCCGCTACATCGGGCGGATTCACGAACTGCCCCCCGAGGTGCAGGAGCGGATGGCTTGGGCAACGGAGCAGACCGCTAAAAACGATGGAATGATCATGACCCTGGCGCTGAACTACGGAGCACGCGCCGAACTGATCGATGCCTTCCAATCGATCGTGCGGAAGGCGGCCTGCAACGGAGGGTTGGCAGATTTAAAGATTGACGAAGAGCTGATTTCACGCCACCTCTATGCGTCGGATCTCCCTGATCCGGACCTGGTAATCCGCACCAGCGGTGAGATGCGGCTCTCCAATTTCCTGTTATGGCAACTAGCTTACACAGAGATTTACGTTACCCCGACGCTCTGGCCGGACTTCGACGGCAACCACCTGCTGGAGGCGCTGGCGGACTTCCAGAAGCGCGAGCGCCGCTACGGCAACGTGGGCGCGGCGGTCTAGCGCGACCGGGCTCGCCTTATCAAACTGCTTCGCTGGCGATTACTGAATAACTCCCACGTAGAAATCTTGCTTTGCTTCCTGAGCGCGCCAGAAGGTACCCTGCTGGTATCGACATGAAACGCATCCTCACCGCTGCCGTCTTAATTCCTCTGGTGCTGCTGGCCGTGTTCCGCGCGCCGCTCTGGTTATTCCTGCTGATTCTCGTGGTAGTAGCGCTAGCGGCTGTCTTTGAATATCTTGGCATCGCCGTCGGCTACGGCCTTGAGCCCTTCCGGTTTCTGACCTACCTCTACACCGCCGCGCTATTTGTGATCTATTACGGAGCCTTTGAATTTGGAGTTGGGGCGTTGCTGGCGGGGATTCTGATGCTATTACTGTTTGCTCCATTCCTGCTGATGATTGCAGCTATGGGCCGCGAAGAGCTAAGGACTGCGCTGCCCGCTGCCGCCATGAGCTACCTGGCGCTTCCCTATATTGGACTGCCCCTGCTGTTGCTGGCGCTGCTGCGCGACTCGGTGCGGGGATGGGTCTACGTGGTGTTTACTTTCTTCGCCGTCTGGGTGGGCGACACCGCCGCGATGTATGTGGGCAAAAGCATGGGAAAACACAAGCTGGCGCCACGAATCAGCCCCGGCAAGACGGTTGAGGGTGCAGTGGCTTCGCTGCTGTTTTCCATGGCTGTCTGCTGCCTTTTTGCGCACTATCTGCCCGAGATTGCGGCAGCCTTGGGACGGGCGCACCTGCTGGTCGACTCGCAGGGGTCGGTGCTGGTCGGGACTCCCAAGTACGTGCGCGCACCGCTAGGGATTGTGGCTCTGCTGGCGTTGGCCATCAACGTGGCGGCACAGCTAGGGGATTTGCTGGAATCGGCTTTAAAGCGCGGGGCCAGCATAAAGGATTCGGGTACCATGCTGCCGGGGCATGGTGGAATTCTGGATCGGATCGACGCCCTGCTGCTGGCGCTACCAGTGGCATTTCTTCTGTTCCTGGCTTTCGGCCACAGATTGGTGCAAGGGTAGGCTGGCGAGTTAAACTGGATCATAGATGAAGCGAATCGCAATTCTGGGCTCGACCGGTTCCATTGGCTGCAGCACTCTCAAAGTCGTCGAAAGTTATCCAGAGCGCTTTGCGGTTTCGGCTCTGGCCGCAGGCTCGAATTTACAGCTCGCCTTTGAACAGACGCTGCGCTGGCGTCCGAAGCTGCTCTCGGTGGCCCGCGAGGACGCGGCAGAAGGATTGCGAAAGCGGCTGCTCGACGCCGGTGCGGGCGAAACCGAGGTGGTCTGGGGCACGGCTGGAACGGTGGCCGTGGCGACCCACAGCGAAGTCGATTTCGTGGTCAGCGCCATTGTTGGTGTGGCCGGGCTGGAAGCCACCTACGAAGCGGTCAAAGCGGGCAAGCAGATCGGGCTGGCCAACAAGGAATGCCTGGTCGCCGCCGGCGAATTGATTACCTCCGAGGCGCGACGGCAGGGTAAGCCGCTGCTGCCGATCGACAGCGAGCATAATGCCGTACACCAATGCCTGCGCGGCGGACGTATGGATGAGGTCGAGCGGGTATGGCTGACCGCCTCCGGCGGCCCGTTCCTGCACACGCCACAAGAAGAATTTGCCGGCATCACTGTTGCCCAGGCGCTGAATCATCCGACTTGGAAGATGGGGCGGCGCATCACCATCGATTCAGCGACGCTCATGAACAAGGGCTTCGAGGTGATTGAGGCAGTGCGGCTGTTCAACACCCCGCCGTCGCAGATCAAGGTTGTAGTGCATCCGCAGAGCACCGTGCACAGCATGGTGGAATTTGTCGATGGCAGCATCCTGGCACAGGTGAGCGTGACCGATATGCGGCTGCCAATTCTGTACGCCCTGGCTTGGCCGGAACGGATCGCAAGCGATCTCCGCTTTGACATGTTGTCGCTAAAGCATCTGGATTTCTGTGCGCCGGATCTGGATAAGTTTCCGTGCTTGCAGCTCGCCTATGAGGCGGCCGAGGCGGGCGGTGCCAAGACCGTAGCCCTCAACGCCGCCGATGAAGTGGCGGTGGCCGCCTTCCTGGAAGGCAAAATCTCCTTTTTAGGCATTCCGGCTACAATTCAGGCGGTTTTGCATGAAACGCCGACACGTAAACCGGAATCTATATCGGAGGTACTAGGCATGGACTATGAGGCGCGCCAGATGGCGCAACGTTTTGTCCGTGCAAGTACGGGTGATTCGCGGGTGGCAGCTACGAAGTAAGCAGTCTGCCGGTGGAGAAAACATATCCTATACATGAGTAGCGCTTTTTACACTCTGGTCGGCGCGGTTCTGGTGCTGGGCGTAATGATCCTGGTGCACGAGTTCGGCCATTTTGCCGCAGCCAAACTGCTCGGCGTGCGCGTGGAAGTCTTCTCCATCGGCTTCGGCAAACGTTTGCTTGGTTTCCGGCGCGGGGATACCGACTACCGGATCTCAGCACTGCCGCTGGGCGGATACGTAAAGATGACGGGGGTAAGTGCCATCGAGATGGCCGAGGAGGGTGCGGACGCCAACGATTCGGGCGGCTTCCTGCGTCATCCGCGCTGGCAGCGGCTTATTATCGCCCTGGCAGGTCCGGCAGCAAACGTGTTGCTCGCCATTGTATTGCTGACAGCTGTCTTCACGCTCCATCATGAGATTCCTTACGGCTTCTATCAGCCGGCAGTGGTGGGCTGGTGCCAGCCTGGTTCTCCGGCCGCACTGGCCGGACTCAAGGAAGGCGATCAGATTCTGCAAATCGGCGATGTGCAGAACCCGATCTGGCAAGACGTTCAAAACAAAGTTCTGATCAATCCTAACCAACCGCTCGCGCTGCGCGTAAAGCGTGGCAATCAAGTACTGCCGGTGACGCTGGTGCCCAAGTCTGAGGGCAGGCAACATGGTGGCGATGCTGGCTGGATCCCCAGCAAGCCCTTCCTGGTAACGGCGCTGGAAAAAGGCATGCCCGGCGCCCTGTCCGGAATGCAGGTCGGCGACGAGATTGTGGCCGTCGACGGAAAACCCATTCATGCCACCGGCGCCATGCAAGCTTATCTGCAGTCGACAAAAGGCAGGCCGGTACACCTGGAAATTTCGCGCCAGAATACGCCTGTTGATCTGACGGTGACTCCGAAGCTGGCCACGATCGAAGAGGGCTCAACCACGACGCAGACCTATCGCATCGGCTTTGCCTCCGAGCCGATGCAGGTAGAAAAGCTGCCCATATCACAGGCCTTTGCGCGCTCCGTGGAGGAGTGCAAAAAACTCTCCGGACTGATCTTCGAACTGGTTGGACGCATGGCTGAGCGCAAGGTCTCGATGAAGCAGATGTCGGGACCCATCGAAATCGTCCGGCTCTCCGGCGAGATAGTGCACCATCGCAACGCCAACGACCTGATGGAGTTTATGGCAATGATCAGCCTGCAGCTTGGGCTCTTCAATCTATTGCCCATCCCGATTCTGGATGGTGGATTGGTTGCCATGCTGTTGGTGGAGTCCGTGATGCGGCGCGACATCAATGAGGCGATCAAAATCCGTCTCTATCAGGCAGCGTTTGTGGGTCTGATCCTGTTCACCGGCATGGTAATCTTCAATGACTTAGTGAAGATGCTGCCCGGCCAGTAACGCAAGGGAATTCACTGAAGAGGGCGCCTGTGGGCGCCCTTTTCCCAACCCCCGGAGTGCTGATAAACTTAGAAAAGACTCTCCATGGCGATCATCAAACGCAGAAAAAGCTTTACCGCAAAGATTGGAAGCGTACGGGTGGGCGGCGACGCTCCGGTGATGGTGCAGTCGATGACCAACACAGATACGGCGGACGTGGCCTCGACCGTGCAGCAGGTGGCGGCACTGGCTCGCGCCGGCTCTGAGGTGGTACGAGTCACGGTGAACAATGAAGCTGCCGCCGCTGCTGTCCGTCCCATTGTGGAGGAACTTGCGGCGATGGGCCTGCACGTTCCCATCGTCGGCGATTTTCACTATAACGGACATCTGCTGCTCAAGAAGTTTCCAGATTGCGCGCGCGCCCTGGCCAAGTACCGCATCAACCCCGGCAATGTTTCCATTGGGCGCAAGAACGACGACAACTTCCGCACCATGATCGAGTGCGCGATTGAGAATGACAAACCGGTGCGCATCGGCGTGAACTGGGGTTCGCTGGACCAGCAATTGCTTGCTCGCATGATGGACGAAAATGCGAAGTCCACCGCACCGAAGGATCCCCGCGAGGTGATGATTGAGGCGATGATCGCCAGCGCGCTGCACTCGGCGGAGCTGGCCGAGAGCTATGGTTTGCCGGGCGATCACATTCTACTCAGCGCGAAAGTAAGTGGCGTTCAGGATCTGGTTGACGTTTACCGCGACTTGGCATCGCGCTGCCGTTATCCCCTGCACCTCGGGCTGACCGAAGCAGGCATGGGCGCCAAGGGCATTGTAAGCAGCACCGCAGGGCTTGCGATTTTACTGCAGGAAGGCATTGGCGATACCATCCGAGTCTCGCTCACTCCGGCGCCGGGCGGCGATCGCACGGAAGAAGTTCAGGTTGCGCAGCAGGTTCTGCAGTCGTTGGGAATTCGCAGCTTTTTGCCGCAGGTTACGGCCTGCCCCGGCTGCGGACGCACCACCTCGACCTACTTCCAGGAACTGGCGCAGCAGATTCAACTCTACGTGCGAGAGCAGATGCCCACATGGCGTCGGGAGTTCGAGGGCGTGGAAGAGATGAAGCTGGCGGTGATGGGTTGCATCGTCAATGGACCGGGCGAGAGCAAGCACGCCAACATCGGCATTTCATTGCCGGGAACCTTCGAGGACCCGAAAGCTCCAGTGTTTATCGACGGTCACCTGGTGACCACGCTGAAGGGCGATCACATCGTCGAAGAGTTCAAGCAGATTCTGAGCAACTACGTGGAAAACAAGTACGCCAAGAGGAACGAGGCGGCCAAAGTTTAGCGCCTGCAAGCCACGGGGCGAGGGCCACCAGCTTCGCGAATGAACGCGGCAAAGGATGCCGCAGGCGCTCGCGATCGCCCGCGTTACCTTCTGTTCTGCATCCGCGGCAACAAACTTGATGAGCCCACACACTAGCCTTTCACGGCCAGCATCATGAGGCCGAAGCTCACCCAAAACCAGGCGGCGAATGCAATGCTGTTGATGGCGATCCGAACCAGTGGGCTGTCGATGATCCAGTTGTATTTGGCTTTCATGGCTTGAACCTCCTGCGCGATTGTACGAACACCCTATGTGTTCGCTAGCGCATGGCACCATATACGGCGGCCCACTTGCGAAGGTTCCGGATCGATAAACTCTTTTCTAGAAATAATTCCAGAGCTCAAAAGTACGTCACTACGATGACCCAAAAGACTGGGTTTTCGTACGTTGCACTGGCCTGATAGCAGGCCCCCACCGAGAAACCGCTGGCGGGCTGCGCCTTGAGGCGCTCCAGCGATTCGGGAACTTGTTTGAGATCAAGTGCAGTGAAAGCGACAGAATTGCTCACCTTGGCTGAAAGCCCGGCATGAGGATCCAGCCTATTGTTGGCCGCCATCTCGCAGGCCCGCTTGCGCAGTTGGAGTGCAGGCACGCGTTTCAGTGCAGGCGTGCCCGTCATGCGCCGCAACCGGTTCAGATTGAAGGCTACTTGCGCTTCGGCTTCATCAACGCTCGCATTGGGAAGGCACCTGGCAAAATCCTGAGTAACAAAAATTCCCTCCGCCGTGCGCACCACGCCAACGCCGATCGAATTGAAATCCAGGTCAAGAATATTGGCGCGATGACCGGGCGAGTTCATGAGAGCGGTGTGCGCGCGGGCCGCATTGGAAGTAAGAGCAACGTTCTCGCCGCTTGCGTCAAAACGCAGGGCCACTTCGCCCAGACGAAACGCGAGCTTGGGCTCACCCCGAAGCTGATGTGACACCTCCCTGGCGGCGGCCATGCCCGCACTGTGTTTGCGGGCCGCCTGTTGCAGGCGCTCATCGACGACCAGCGTGGCTAAACCTCGTGAATGCCGCTCACGGTTCACCAGCCGCACAATCTCCTGCTCATCCTGTGCGGCGAAAACCGGCGCGGATTGGGCAAACGAGGCGGCAGCGAGCAGAAGCACCGTCAGGAGGCAGCTTAAGGCGCTCACCTGTAACCTTCCCTGGCGAGAGTAGGTTACAATCCAAGAACTCGGAGCCGTCCTCATGTCCATAATTTTCCTTACCGCTATTCTTGCGTTCCTCTTCGGAGCTTGCATTATCGCCGTAATTCTCGGCACGCGTTCGACTTCATTGCGGTCGCGGCTGGCCTCCATGGAAGCAGAGTTAACCGCGAGCCGCAACAGTCTGGACCTGCTGCAGGAGCAACTGAACCGGTCCAATGACGACCTAAAAATAAACAGCGAAGCTCGCTCCACCGCCGAAAAAGAAGTGGTGCGGCTCAACGAACAGATCAAGCAACTGGAACTTCGATATTTACAACAGCTCAAGCAGCAAGAGCAACAGCTAAATGAAAAGCTTGAGTTGCTCACCGGCGTACGTGTCGAACTCTCAAACCAGTTCAAGACCGTTGCCAGCGACATTCTGGAAGAGAAGTCGAAGCGCTTCACTGAGCAGAACCAGACTAACCTTTCGCAACTACTTACACCGCTCGCCGAAAAGATCAAGAGCTTCCAGCAGAAGGTGGAAGAGGTTTACGTGCAGGAGGGCAAGGATCGTTCTGCGCTCTCCGAACAGGTGAAACTGCTGATGGGGATGAATCAGCAACTCTCCGCCGACACCAGTAACCTGACGCGCGCGCTAACCACCTCGGCCAAGGCGCAGGGCGATCTGGGCGAGATGATCCTTGAGAAGATTCTCGAGTCCTCCGGGCTGCGCAAGGGCGAGGAATATTTTGTGCAGAACAGCTTCCGCGATGAAGATTCGCGGCAGGTGCGCCCTGATGTAATCGTGAAGCTGCCGGAGAACAAGCACCTCATCATCGACTCCAAGGTTTCGCTCACCGCCTACAACGAATACGTCAACGCGGAGAGCGATGACGTGCGCAAGCTGGCGCTGGCGCGGCACATGGACTCCGTACGGCGGCACATCAAGGAGCTTGCGGAGAAAAATTATCAGTCGCTGCACCAGTTGCAATCCATCGATTTCGTTTGCATGTTCGTCCCCATCGAGGGCGCGTTCATGGCGGCCATCAGCAATGACAGCGAGCTGTGGGCCAGCTCTTACGAACGCAACGTGCTGCTGGTGAGTCCGAGTACCTTGCTCTTTGTGGTGCGTACGGTAGCGCACCTGTGGCGCCAGGAGCGGCAGAAGCAAAACGTGCAGGACATTGTGAACCGCGGCGCCGAGTTGTACGACAAACTGACGGGCTTTGTAGACGACCTCAAAGATGTGGGAGCAAGGCTTGATCAGGCGAAGTCGAGCTACGGCTTTGCGCTCAATAAGCTCTCGACCGGCAAAGGGAACGTAATCCGCCAGGCGGAGATGCTGAAAACTCTGGGCATAAAGCCGAAGAAGGCTCTGCCGGCCGAGCTGGTGGACGCAAGCGCCGAGGACGAACCGCTGCTGCCCGAGCAGGCTGCGGCGAGCGGCAGTTAAACACGCACGAGATTGAGACATAAAATCGCGAAATTGCAAAGGCCCTGCGCGGGACGAAACGCAGGGCCTTTTCCTTTCAAAAAGCTTTACTGGCGCAGTGACCCTCCAAGCGACTCCACGGCCTTCACAATCTGCTGTGACCAGCTCGCGACCTCATCATCGCGCAGTGTGCGCTCGGCAGACTGGAAGCGCACCCGCAGCAGAAACGAATAAGTTCCTGCCGCCAGCGAGCCGCCGCGGAAAGTTTCCGCCGGAAGGATGGTGGTGAGTTCGGCAATCGCCAGTGCGGAGATCTTCTGGCGAATGCTTTCAAACTCCACACCGTCAGGCAGAACAAAAGAAAAGTCGCGCTCCACCGCCGGATACCGCGAGATCGGCGTATAAGCGGGCTGGCGCAGTGCGAGCTGATAAAGCGCTTCAACCGATATCTCCGCGACGAAAATATCCTGCTTGAGCTTGCGCGCGGCGGCCACTTCGGGATGAAGCTGGCCGAAGATGGCAAGGGTTGTGCCCACGCCGTTTGCCCGCAATCTGGGCGCGTGCGGAGCGGCCCGGATGAAGCCAGCCGGGCACCTGCCGATCAAAGACGACCTGCGGGCTTTCAGGGACTACGTCAAACGCCGCGAGCAGTTGCTCCACGTCTCCCTTGATGTGGAAGAAGTTGAGCGGCTCAGCCTTGCCATGTACGCCTGCCTCGCGTGCTCCTCCCGTCGAAACAAAGACTAGCGAGTTGTGCTCATCGACGCCCTCGCCCTGCATGGCGTAAACGTGACCAGCCTCAAACAATCGTACATCCGTGTTGCCGCGATTCAGGTTGTAAGCAATCTGCAACAGCAATCCAGGAACCAGCGTAGTGCGCATGAACGAGGCTTCCTCGCTCAGCGGATTGGCAATACGAACCGGCTCGACCGCAGCAAAAAACCGCGCGTCCTCCTGCGGAATAAACGTCGACGAAAGCGATTCGTTGTAGCCGAGCGCGAGCAGGCGCCCACGCAGCTCAGCCTGCTTGCGTGCGTTGGGCAGCTCCACAACGCCGCCGCCAAACGAAGGCAGGGTGCTGGGAATCTTCAGGTAAGAGTAGATGCGAGCGACCTCTTCGATGAGATCGATTTCACGCTCCACATCGAGGCGCCAGCTCGGCACCGTGACAGTGAACTCCGGGCCGCTGCCTTCCGCGGATTTGCATTCGACGCTGAAACCCAGGCGACGCAATATACGGGCAATCTCCGCCGCAGGAATTTCCACGCCGAGGATGCGCTTAACTTCGCTAGCCGCGAGCATCAGGCGCGGCTGCGCCACCGTACGCCCCACCGCGTCGATCTCTGCAGAGAGCGAGCCACCGGCGCTGGCCAAAATCAGCTCCGCAACCCGTGCACAGGCGACCGAGGTTATGCCCGGATCAGCTCCGCGCTCGTAACGGTGCGATGCGTCCGTGTGCATGCCCAGCCGGCGTGCGGTGCGGCGAATCGAGACCGGATCGAACCAAGCGGACTCGATGAGCACGTTCTTGGTGGCATAAGTAATCATCGTCGCCTCGCCGCCCATCACGCCGGCCAGCGCCACCGGCTTTACCGCGTCGGCGATGACCAGGTCGTCGGCTGCCAGCTTGCGCTCAACGCCGTCGAGTGTGGTCAGCGTCTCTCCAGCGCGGGCGCGGCGCACAATGATCTTTCCGCCCTCAAGCTTGTCAAGATCGAAGGTGTGCGTAGGCTGGCCAATCTCATTGAGCACGTAGTTTGAGGCATCGGCCACGTTGCTGATGCTGCGCTGCTCAATCAGTTCGAGGCGATGTGCGATCTTCGCAGGAGATGGCGCAATCTTGACCCCGCGTACAATGCGGGCCGTGTAACGCGCGCAGCCCTCGGCGTCTTCAATGTTGATTGAGAAATTCGCGGGGCCGCTCTCGGCGATCTTCGGAGCAAGCGGCGCAAGATCGAGATCGTAGATGGCTGAGACCTCGCGAGCGACCCCGTAATGGTTCATGGCATCGACGCGGTTAGTGGTAATCTCCGCCTCCCACGTCTGGTCGGTGCCCTCGCCGAAGTAGCCTTCAATAGCGATGCCGCTGATGGTGAGAGCCTCGGCCACTTCGCGGTCGTCCGCCGTGGGAGAGACAAAGTCGCGAACCCAATTCGGTGAGATTTTCATTACGCAAACTGCTCCAGGAACCGCATATCGCCGTAAAAGAACTGCTGGATGTCATCGACGTTGTAGTTCATCATCGCCAAACGTTCCACGCCCATGCCGAAGGCAAAGCCGCTGAGCTTCTTCGGGTCGTAATCGACGAAGCCGAAGACGTTGGGATCGACCATCCCCGCGCCGAGCAACTCGATCCAGCCGCTTTGCTTGCATGGACGGCAGCCTTTGCCTCCGCAGAATGGGCATGAGATGGAGACCTCGACGCTGGGCTCGGTGAACGGGAAAAACGACGGACGGAAGCTGGTCTTCACCGCCGAGCCGAACAGCGACTTCATGGCGTGGTCAAGCGTTCCCTTCAGGTCGCCAAAGGTGATGTTGGCATCGACGCAGAGCCCCTCAAGCTGGTGGAAGACCGGCGAGTGGGTGGCGTCCGGCGCATCATTGCGGTGCACTTTGCCGGGACAAATGACGCGCACCGGAGGCGCAAGCTTCTCCATGGTGCGAATCTGCACTGGCGAGGTGTGCGTGCGCAGCAGCAGGCGGTCGCGCTGCGCGCGCTGCTCCTGGTTGGCGATGAACAGCGTGTCCTGGGTGTCGCGCGCGGGATGGTTGGGCGGAAAATTCAAGGCCTCAAAGTTGTAGTAGTCGCTCTCGACCTCAGGGCCCTCCGCGATCGAGTAACCCATCTTGACGAAGACCGAGATCAACTCGTCCAAGGTCCGCAGAACCGGATGCCTCACCCCCAGCGGACGCACGATGCCCGGCAATGAGATGTCGACGCTCTCGGCCTTGAGCTTGCCGGTGAGAGCAGAGGCCGAGGCGCGCTGTTCGGCATCGGAGACCAGTTTCTCGGCCTGTTGCTTGAGGGCGTTGACGCGTTGGCCCACATCACGCTTGGCGGGCCCGGGCGCAGCCTTCAACCACAGATCGTTGACCTGCGTCAGCAGGCCGTTCTTGCGGGCCATCCAGCGGTTGCGAAACTCTTCAAAGGCCTTGGCGCCGTCGGCAGTCTCAGACTCGGCAACCAACGCCGCGAGAAGCTCAGCAGCGGCCTTGTCAAGTGACGCGGGAGAGAAATCTTCGAGTTTGGGAACGCTATACATGAGTGCTTCGCTGCTCCTGTCTGCTGACTACCCAGGGGTTTGGCGCACGTTAAACGTAGAAAAGCCACGAACGGCCGATGGAGCGCACAAACCGCTTGGGTTCGTGCTCCCGTGCCATTCGTGGCTTGCAATACTTGGTCGAGGGCTGCTTTACGCTTGTGCCGGCACGGCGGCCTTGGCCTGCACGACCAGGGCGGCAAAGCCCGCGGGATCATGCACGGCAATGTCGGCCAGGATCTTACGATCAAGCTCGATTCCTGCAACCTTCAGACCGTGGATGAACTGCGAATAGCTGAGCCCGTTCAGCTTGGCGGCGGCGTTGATGCGCACGATCCACAGCGAACGGTATTGGCGCTTCTTCTGCTTACGGCCCGTAAATGCGAATTTGAGGCCGCGCTGTACGGCTTCCTGGGCTGCCTGATAGAGCTTGGATTTAGTGAGGAAGTACCCACTGGCGCGCTCTAATATCTTCTTGCGCTTGTCACGGCGCTTGGTACCACGTTTTACGCGAGGCATTGCTGCTACCTTCCTTTTTAAAACTTCCGCTGGATCCGAAGTCCGCGGGATTATGGCGGCTGGAGGCAGGAGGCTTTACACCTTGGACCTCTTCACACACCCGGGTTTGCACCCTTTGTTACACCGGACGAATCGATGCCGTCCGGTGGGAGATCGCCCGTTTAGTAGGGGATCATCCTCAGAATCTTAGGCAGATCGGCCTTGTCGACCATTCCACCCATATCCATCTGGCGCTTGCGCTTCGTGCCTTTCGAAGTCAGGATGTGGCGCTGGAAAGCAAAACCGCGCTTTACCTTGCCTGTACCCGTCTTCTTGAAGCGCTTGGAAGCGCCGCTGTGAGTCTTCATCTTCGGCATTGTCTGGGTCCTAACTACAACTACTGTTATTAAACACGAGAAAGGCCTCTCCGGGCAAACGCCCGGCGGGAAAGCCCGCAAAACCTATCGCTTGGGAACCTTTCCGGCTACTTCTGAACCTTCGGCGGCGCCAGAATCAGGTGCAGGGTGTTACCTTCCTGCCGCGGCATGTTCTCCACCACTGCCTTATCCGCAATGTCTTTGATCAGCCGCTGCAGGATCTCACGACCGAGCATCTGGCGGGTCATTTCACGTCCGCGGAAAAAGATAGTCGCCTTGACCTTGTCACCGTCACTCAGGAAGCGCAGAGCATGATTCTTCTTCGTCTGATAATCGTGCTCGTCCACGTTGATGCGGAACTTCACTTCCTTGATGGTGATGACTTTCTGATTCTTCTTGGCCGCGCGCTCCTTTTTCTCCTGCTCATACATGTACTTGCCAAAGTCCATGATGCGGCAGACAGGCGGCTGCGCGGTGGGTGAAACCTCCACCAGGTCGAGTCCTTTTTCCCTGGCAATTTTAAGCGCGTCAAGAGGTGCCATGATGCCAAGCTGCTCACTCTGGTCGTCGATCACGCGAATCTCGCGGACACGGATGCGCTCATTAGTGCGGATAAAACGCTTATCGATACGGTCCTCCGATGGTACCTAAACCGCTCAAAGTATAGCACGGAAAGGAAGTTCGACCACGGCCTAAGCAGAGCGCTGCGCCGCACTTTAGCCGGAAGCGCGAAAGCCTATGCCGCGGACTGTTTAGCTTTCAGCGCCCTGGCAATATCAGCGCCAAGCTTCTCAGGAGGGGTGACCGGTGCATAGCGGCCCAGCACCTTGCCCTCACGATTCACCAGAAACTTGGTAAAGTTCCATTTGATCGAGTCGCCGATCACGCCGCCAGCTTCGGATTTCAGATACTTATAGAGCGGGTGCTCGCGAACGCCATTAACGTTGATCTTGGAAAATAACGGAAAGGTGACGCCGTAGTTGAGTTCGCAGAAACCTCGGATTTCCTCGTCGCTCCCCGGCTCCTGATGCCCGAATTGATCGCAGGGGAAGCCGAGAATCACCAACCCCTGTTTGCCATACTTCTTGTAGAGCTCTTCCAGTCCTTTGTACTGCGGCGTAAATCCGCACTTGCTCGCCGTATTGACGATGAGCAAAACCTTACCGCGATAATCGGCGAGAGACTTCTCTTTTCCATTGTTGAGCTTTGCGGAAAAATCATAGACAGTCATCATGAATGCTCCTTTCAAAACAAGGACTTCACAACATAACTTCCGGCCGCGCTGGATTTTTCAATTTTGAAACGATGAAACCTGTGAAACTTTGAAACCTGCTTGTCTACTCCACTTCTCCAACCAGCGCTTCACCTTCTATGGAATGGATGCGCGCGGTGACCATTTGATTCGCCGGGAGCGAGCCGGCCAGCCACAACTTTTGATAATTTCCCGAAAGCGCCTCAGTGCGCCCATCCAAGATATGTGTAAGCGTGAGCGCCGTCAAAGTCTTGCCCATGAACTGCTCCTGGAAGCTGTGCTTCTTGCGCGCAGCAAGCTCACGGAGCACGCGGTTGCGCTCGCGCGCCTGATGCACGGGAACCTGCGCGGGCATCTGCGCCGAAGCCGTGCCGGGCCGCGACGAGTAGGTGAAGACGTGCAGGTAAGTGAAGGGTAGCCGCTCGATAAAGGCGCGCGTCTGTTCAAAATCTTCCTCACTCTCCCCTGGGAAGCCAACCATTACGTCGGCGCCGATGGCGGCCTGGGGCATCGCCTCATGAATCCGCTGAATGCGATCCTCGTAGTGCCAGGGACGATAGCGGCGGTGCATCCGGCGAAGAATGCGGTCGCTGGCGCTCTGTAGCGGAACGTGGGCATGCTTGGCGATGCGCGGCGATGTGGCGGCAAGGGCGATCAGTTCGTCGCTCCAGTCCATCGGCTCAACCGAGCTGATGCGCAGCAACGGCGCGCTGGTGCGTTCGAGAATCGCCCGCAGCAGATCGACAAAGCGGCTGCGCGCCGCAGCCGGGGCGGACGCATCGGTAGCCGTCGCATCATCAAGCGGCGAGCGTTGACCGAGATCGCGCCCCCACCGCCCAAGATTGATTCCGCTGAGAACCAGTTCCTGATAGCCCTTGGCCACCAGTTGATCGACGTTGGCCAATACTTCGCCAAGCGGCTGCGAGCGGCTGCGACCGCGCACCGAAGGGATAATGCAAAAGGAGCAACGGTTGCTGCATCCGTCCTGCACCTTCAGGTTAGGCCGGGTCTTCTCGTGATCGGAATCGAAGACCGGCGCGGCCAGCAATTCGGTGTGCGCAAAAATGTCTTCTATTACCACTGGCGCGCGATTGCCGCCCGGCGCACTCGACGGCGCGGCCAGCGAGGTAAGCGGTACGAAGCTGTTGCTTGTCGCGATCTCCGCAAGGCGATGCTTGTGCGAGTTGCCGATCACCAGCGACACGCCCTCCAGGGCGGATATCTCCTCTGGCGCACGCTGCGCGTAGCATCCAGTCACAATGATGCGCGCCCCTGGATTGGTGCGATGAATTCGCCGGATTACGGCGCGTGCATCCTGATCGGCAGACGAAGTGACCGTGCAGGTGTTCAGAACAACCACTTCGGCCACCAGCGGCGTGCCGGCTCGCGACAGCCCGCAACCAATCAACTGGCCTTCGATGGCCGCTCCATCAGCCTGAGTGGCGCGACAGCCGAAGTTTTCAACATAAAAACTGCTCACGGGAGTATTATATGGGAACTTGGGGGTGGCTCCGCTGCTGCTGGAGTGGGGACTGCCGCCACCGTTCTTTTCGACAATATTGATCGATTTTCTCGGTCAACCAATAGTGGTTGGACGTGCGCAGTGGGACGGCTCACTTGAAGCTGCCCGCCGAATAATCTTGGAGATCTCAAATGAATCGACGCATTCTGCTGGTGGACGACGAGTTGGCGATTCTGCTGACCCTCAAGGCAATTCTGGAGATGAACGGATTCGAAGTCGAAACGGCTTCCTCGGCGCGCGAAGCGAAACAGAAGCTGGCGGGAAGCACGTTCCACATGGTGATCACCGATATGAGCATGGAGGCTCCGACCGCGGGGTTCGAAGTAATTCGTGCGGCGCGCTCCCAGAGCTACAATCCGGCGACGGCAATCCTCACCGCCTTCCCCAACTTGGGCGATGACTGGAAGAATCACGGAGCGGAATCCTTGCTGGTTAAGCCGATGAACACCGGCGACCTGCTCCGCCAGATTGAAGCGCTGCTGGTAACACATCAGGACAGCCTGCAGAAAGAGATGATTACAAAGTTCGCGGAAACTCCATCCAAGGTGGGCCATCCCGGCGCTGCCGCTTCAAGAGGGCATTTGCGCAAGATGGGCTGACCACTCCAGCGCACGCTGGTAGCAGCCTCTTGCTTCCACGATCTCATCGTGTGAAACCGTCACAGCGGAAAACAGACCCTCAGGCGTGTGCGCCCGATGTCTTTTTCTGCTTCCCGAAACACTCTCGGCAATACACCGGCCGGCCCTGCGTAGGGCGGAACGGCAGGGTAGTTTCCTTGCCGCAGCCTGCGCACACGGCCGCGGTTTCTTGCTTGGCACCCTGGTTGGGCGCAGCCTTCGAGGGAGAGTTTTTCTGCTTGCAGGCCTTGCACCGTGTTGGGAGATTCTTGAATTGCTTGCCGTGGAAGAAGATCTGTTCTCCGGCCGTAAAAACAAAATCTTGTCCGCAATCCCTGCACTTCAGCACTCTATCCTGGAATTCCATGGGATCCCCTTTCAGCCCCAAATCCACTGCGCCTACACCGAGCAGGTTCCGCTCGTGCATTGCGCGCCTGGATCGTTCGCCAATCCCAGAAAGGACTGCTCCCCACCCTGAGCACGCTCAGCTGGCCGCACCTGCTCGCCAAAGACTTTTCGGCTCATCCAGCAACCACGAGCGCCCAAATGTTACTACTGAAATCGCTTTGCTGCGAGGCTTTTTGCTGGATGCGACGTCTCTCGGTGGGCGGTGGGTATGCCGCCTGCCTCCCTGGGAGCAGCAGGGCGCGCACCGCGGGGAGGAATTCGCGGCGGCATTACCGGGTTTCTTCGCGCCACTGCTTCTGGTATGTTCAATATTCTGGGACAATTTGTGTAAGCATAGCGACACCGGCCGCGCCGAACCACGTCCCGCCGAGCCGGTTTCCATGCTGGAGGTAACTCTTGATTCGACCTTATAGGGGTGTGACGCCCACGATTCCCGCCACCTGTTTCGTAGATGTTTCCGCGCAAGTCATTGGCGACGTGGTGCTGGGCGAGCATGCCAGCGTATGGATGAACGCGGTGCTCCGCGGCGACGTGCACTCCATCCGCATCGGCCACAACTCCAACATCCAGGACAACTCCGTGCTGCACGGCATGCTAGGCCAGTGGCCGGTGCTGCTGGGCGATGACGTGACCGTGGGTCACAATGTCACTCTGCACGGCTGCGTTGTCGAAGACCGCTGCCTGGTCGGCATGGGTGTAATTGTTTTGAACGGCGCACGCATCGGCCATGATTCGATCCTTGCCGCAGGAACGCTGATTTCCCAAGGTACCGTGGTGGAACCGGGCTCGCTGTGGATGGGTGCGCCCGGAAAGTTCCGCCGCTTTTTGAGTGAAGAGGAGAAGGCTTCGATTCTGACTTATCGCGCGCACTATCTCGACTACAAAGAGCAATACCTGAAGGAATTGGGCCAGTGAGCGCCGACGGTTGGCCGCTGACAAGGGAGCCGAAGACAGTTGGAATCTTGATTTATCCGGACGTGGAAGTGCTGGACTTCTGCGGCCCTTTCGAGGTTTTTGCCACCACCCGCCTGGATGAAGAGACGCGGCGCGAAAGTCACTCGCCGATTCGTCAGTTGCTGGTCTCGGAGAGCACAGAGCTGGTGCGTACCAGCGGGGGTATGAAGATTTTGCCCGACGCCGACTTCGAAACCTGCCCCAGGCTTGACATGCTGCTGGTTCCAGGAGGACATGGAATTCGCGCCCTCTTTCATCAGCCGGAGTGCCTGGAGTGGCTGAAGCGGATGGCGCAGCAGGTCGACCGGATCGCCTCGGTGGGCACCGGTTCGCTGCTGCTCGGCGAAGCCGGCCTGCTGGTGGGTAAGAACGCCACCACCCACTTTAATTCGGTGGACTTCTTCCGCGAGCGCTTTCCCCGCACTTCGCTGCGCCCCGAACTGCCGCTGGCCATCGACGGAAACATCACCACCGCAAACAGCATCCGCGCCGGCATTGATATGGCGCTCTACCTGGTGGCGCAGATTTACGGACAGACCATCGCGCGCACCGCCGCGCGGCAGATGGAATATCCATATCCGGATGAACCCCGCTTCCGGTCAAGGACGAAAAATGATTAAAGCTGTACGCGGGACCCGCGACCTGCTGCCTCCCGACACCGAACTTTGGAACTTTGTCGAGCGCAAGGTACGCGAGGTCTTCGCCCGTTATAACTATCACGAGATTCGCACTCCGGTCTTTGAATCCACCGAGCTGTTTGCTCGCGGCGTCGGTGAAGAGACCGACATCGTCTCCAAGGAGATGTTCACCTGGGAAGACAAAGCTCGCGCCGCCAGCGAAAAGACCCAGACACTGACCCTTCGTCCGGAGAACACCGCAGGCGTCGTCCGCGCCTACATCGAGCACGAGCTGGGCCGCAGCGGACTCCTGCAGAAGCTCTATTACATCGGGCCGCAGTTCCGGCGCGAACGTCCGCAGAAGGGACGCTACCGCCAGTTCTACCAGATCGGTGCGGAAGTTCTCGGGCCGCCCTCGGCGGGCAGCGAGTTGCCCATACGCGACGCCGAAGTTCTGGACATGCTGACCGCCCTGCTTGATGCCGTCGGGCTCCAGGGCTGGACTCTTTACCTGAATTCCGTAGGCTGCGTGAACTGCCGTCCGGCATACAACCAGGCCCTCCGCGAAGCCCTCGTGGATGTGAAGGATCAGCTCTGCGCTGACTGCCAGCGGCGAGCCGAGACCAATCCCCTGCGCGTGCTCGACTGCAAGGTTCCCGCCGATCAGCCAATCATCGAAAAGCTGCCGAAGATCGCCGATTACCTCGACCAGGACTGCCGCGAACACTTCGCCCAAATGCGCGCCATTCTCGACATGCTCGAAGTTCCCTATCAGGTCAATGAGCGCATGGTGCGCGGTCTTGACTACTACACCCGCACCACCTTTGAGTTCACCCACGGCGAATTGGGCGCGCAGAGCGCGGTGCTCGGAGGAGGACGCTACGACGGACTGAGCGAACAGCTCGGCGGCCCCAAGGCTCCGGGAATCGGCTTTGCCATCGGCGAAGATCGCCTCGTGCTGGCCCTGCAAGCCCAGCTTGCGCAGGCGCTCGCGCCGCTGAAGGCGTTTGTCATTCCCCTCGGCGCAGGCATGAATCGCCACGCCCTGAAGCTGGCCCGCGAGTTACGTAGCGCCGGCGTTACGGCCGATATCGGCGATGAAGGCTTCCGCATGAAGAAGAGCTTTGAGACCGCGGAAAAGCTGGGTGCGGCGTTTGTCATCATCGTCGGCGAAAACGAAGTAAAGGCAGACGGCTTCGCGGTCAAGAACCTGAAGAGCGGCGAACAGACCACCGTTCCGCGCGCCGAACTACCAGGATACCTGGAAGGCAAGTAAACGAATTTCACCAGCCGGTCGGCCCATGCCTGAAGCGTGCGCCGATTGTGTACGATGAACTATGCGGATATTTACTCCGCAACACGGAAAGCGATTATGCAACTTGATTTTTTAGGCGATTTGAAGCGCACCCACCGCTGCGGTGAACTGCGCGCAAGCGATGCCGGAAGCACCACCACTCTGATGGGCTGGGTCAACCGCCGCCGCGATCACGGCAACCTCATCTTCATCGACCTGCGCGACCGCTCGGGCATAACCCAGATCGTCTTCGACAAAGAGCGCAATCCGGAGATGCACGAACGCGTCGAGTCCGTGCGCAACGAGTATGTGCTGGCCGTCACCGGCCTCGTCAAAGCGCGCTCGGAAAGCACTTGCAACCCGAAGATGGAGACCGGCGAGATCGAGGTGATCGCCACTGAACTGAAGCTGCTCAACGAGAGCAAGGTTCCACCCTTCTTCCCCGGTGACGCCAACGTCAACGTCAACGAAGAGGTGCGCCTCAAATACCGCTACCTCGACCTGCGCCGTCCGGAGATGCATGCCAACGTCGAGATGCGCCACCGGATTACGCTGGCCATCCGCAACTATCTTTCCAGCCAGAGCTTCTACGAGATCGAAACCCCGTACATGACGCGTTCCACTCCCGAGGGCGCGCGCGATTACCTCGTCCCAAGCCGCGTCCATCCCGGCGAGTTCTACGCCCTGCCGCAGTCGCCCCAGATCTTCAAGCAGTTGCTCATGATCGGAGGCCTCGACCGCTACTTCCAGATTGCGCGCTGCTTCCGCGACGAGGACCTGCGCGCCGACCGTCAGCCGGAGTTCACCCAGATCGATCTGGAGCTGAGCTTCCCCACCGAAGAGACAATCCACGCCGTGGTCGAAGGCTTCCTCGATGCGGCGTTCACAGCCGCCGGCTACAGCATCGAACTTCCCTTCCCGCAGATGCCCTACGACGAAGCGATCCGCCTCTACGGAATCGACAAACCCGACCTCCGCCTTCCGGCTATGACCGATGTGAAAGCACTGCTTCCCGCCGATGCCGTGGAGACCCTGCTCATCGATCCCTCACTGCCCGTTGTCGTGATCCGCACGCCGAACGTCGGTGAGCTTTCACGCAAGGAACGCGACGAGCACAAGGCGCTGCTCAGTGACAGGCAATCCAGAGTCATCAAGTTCTTCGACGACTTCAAGCGTCTGGAAAAGAGCTGGCCCGAAGCCATCGCAAAGATTCGCCAGCTCAGCCAGCGCCGAAGAAGGCGACCTGCTCGTGATGGTGGCTGCTCCCAAAAAGGCCGAAGCCGAGGAAAGCTCAGCCGATGCAGCCGCCGAACGCCGCCATCAGCGCGACACCTACGCCGTTTACTCCGCCGCAGGACAGCTCCGGCTTGCGCTGGCGCAGCGCTATGCCGCGCGCCACAAGGCCTTCGAGGGAAAGACCTTCAAGTTTCTCTGGGTCACCGATTTCCCTTCCTTCGAGTGGGACGAGCAGATCGGGAGCTGGACCTTTGCCCATCACCCGTTCACCTCTCTGCATGAAGATCACATGGGGTTGCTGCACGAGGGCGTGGAGAGCTTGCACGATCCCAACTCGGCGCTCGGTGCAATTCGCGCCCGCGCCTACGATGTGGTGCTCAACGGAACCGAACTCGGCTCCGGATCGATCCGCATCCACCAGCAGGATGTGCAGGCAAAAATCTTCGAAGCCCTCGGCATGAGCGAGGAAGAGCAGAAGCTGCGCTTCGGATTTTTCCTCGAAGCATTGCAATATGGAACGCCTCCCCATGGGGGAATTGCACTGGGACTCGATCGCATTGTCATGATTCTGGCCGGAGCCAACAACTTGCGCGAGGTCATCGCCTTTCCCAAGACGGCCGCCGCCACCGACCTGATGATGGACGCTCCAACTCCCGTAACCGACGCGCAATTGAAGGAACTCAGCATCGCAATCAAGCGCTGAGCATGCAGTGGATCGAAGGGCACGCTCGTTGAGGTGCCCTTCATTATTTGCGGCTTACTTCCCCCAACAGCAACTCTGCATCCGCTCCTGCGCGACGAGCGCACGGACTTGCCGGGTCATCTTTTTGCCCTGCCGTCATGTTTGTCGCTGGGCGCATGGTAAAGCGGACGAATCATGCGTAGAATCCTAACTAGAAGAGGGTTGTGCGTCGGCAAACTTCCCGCAGCCATGCTCGCTGCGTGGGTGGCGCTGCGCGTTTTTCGTCGGAGCGATTGTCTCCGGCTGGTTTAAGCCGAACCGCGGCAGGCGCTGAAGCCATTCCCATTGGATTCCGGATTTTCCTTACCTTATGTTGCATTCGACCTTCGACTCCACGCCCGCCATAGCAAACGCCCTGCGCGAAGGCATTGAGCGCCACGTGCGCTACACCCTTGTACGGTCGCTGAACCACCTTACTCCGGCCGAGCTGCTGGTTCCGGTTTCGCTCGCAGTGCGGGATCTGTTTGTCGACCAGATGCTCGCCACCGAGGAACGATATCGCAAGGCCGATGCCAAGCACCTCTACTACCTCTCTATGGAATTCCTCATGGGCCGTCTGCTTGGCGACACCGTCTGCAATCTTCGCCTCAACGATGTTCTCGATAGCGTGCTCGGTGAGTTCGGAATCCGCCTCGAACGGGTGCTGGAGAGTGAGCCCGATGCCGGACTCGGCAACGGCGGTCTTGGCCGCCTCGCGGCCTGCTTTCTTGAATCGTTGGCAACCATGGATATGCCGGGCTACGGCTACGGAATCGACTACGAATACGGTATGTTCCGCCAGGAGATTGCCCATGGCTTCCAGCGCGAAAAACCGGATCGCTGGAAGACCAACGGAACTCCGCTCCAGATTCAGCGCCCCGCCGAAGCCATCGTCATTCCTCTTTATGGCCGGGTTGAAAATGGAGGCGACCGCGCCAAATCCCGCCAGAGCTGGCTGGATTTTCAGGTGGTCGTCGGCGTACCTAATGACATGCCGGTGGTCGGCTACAACGGCCAGACCGTCAACTACCTCCGCCTCTTCCAGGCGCGCTCGTCGGAAGACTTCGACATCGACATCTTCAACCGAGGCGACTACATTCGCGCCGTCGAACAGAAGATCGGAAGCGAGAATATCTCGCGCGTTCTCTATCCCAGTGATTCGGTAATGGCCGGCAAGGAACTGCGGCTGGTGCAGGAGTACTTCCTGGTCTCCTGCGCCGTGCGTGACATTGCGCGCAACTTTCTTGCCTCACATAACGATTTTTCAGCCTTCCCGGAGAAGGTCGCCATCCAGATGAATGACACTCATCCGGCGCTGGCGGTTGCGGAACTGATGCGCGTGCTGGTGGATGAAAACAATCTGGAGTGGGAAGACGCATGGGAGGTCACCCAGAAGACGGTTGCCTACACCAATCACACTTTGCTGCCCGAGGCCCTGGAAAAGTGGAGCGTCGCTCTGATGGAACGCGTGTTGCCGCGTCACACGCAAATCATCTACGCCGTCAATCACAATTTTCTGCGCTCCCTCAACGCCTACTCCTGGGTCGACGGCGAAAAGCTGCGCAAAATGTCGATCATCGAGGAAGGGCATGACAAAAATGTGCGCATGGCGCACCTTGCCATCGTCGCCTCGCACGCTGTCAATGGCGTCTCCGCCCTGCACAGCGAACTCATCCGCACTTCGCTGGTTCCGGAATTTGCTCAGCTCTGGCCTGAAAAGTTCAGCAACAAGACCAACGGCGTAGCCCCGAGGCGCTGGCTGCTCAAGGCCAACCCGCATCTGTCGCGCCTGCTCTGTGAGAGCATCGGCGACGCCTGGATCACCGACCTTGACGAGTTGCAGAAGCTGGAACCTTTTGCCGATGACCCTGCCTTCCAGTCGCGCTTTTCCGAGGTCAAGGTTCAGAACAAGCTCAAGCTGGCGCGAATCATTCGCGATGAGACCGGGGTCAACACCGATCCGCGTTCTATGTTTGACGTGCAGATCAAGCGCATCCACGAGTACAAGCGGCAGCTACTCAATGTGCTGCGCATCATTCACGACTATCTCCGCATCGTGGAAGACGGCGAAGCTCCGCAGACGGCGCGAACCGTTATCTTCGCCGGCAAAGCTGCTCCCGGATACTGGGCTGCCAAGCAGATCATCAAGCTCATCCACAGCGTGGCCGCCGTGATCAACAAGGACCCCAAGGCAAATCAGCTTCTGCGGATCGCCTTCCTGCCCGATTACCGCGTCTCGCTCGCCGAGTCGATCATTCCGGCAGCCAACCTGAGCCAGCAGATTTCAACCGCGGGCATGGAGGCCAGCGGCACTGGAAACATGAAGCTCATGATGAACGGCGCCATCACCGTGGCAACCTGGGACGGCGCCAACATCGAAATCGCCCAGGAGGCAGGCGAGGACAACATCTACATCTTCGGCCTGCGCGCCGAACAGATCGAACAGATGCAGCGCAACTCCCTCTACAACTCGCGCGAGTACTACGAGCGCGATCCCCGCATCAAGCGCGTGCTGGACTGTTTCCTCAACGACCGTTTTTCGCGCAGCGAGCCCGGACTCTTCCGCTGGATCTTCGACGAGCTGATCAATCGCGGAGACCGATTCTTTCACGTGGCCGATCTGCCGCAATACATCGATATTAACCAGAAGATCGACGCCGATTTTCAGGACGCCGCAAAGTGGCGGCGCATGTCCATCCTGAATACCGCGCGCTCGCATCGTTTCTCCAGCGACCGCACCATCCGGGAATACAGCGCCGGCATCTGGAAGCTGAAGCGCTACCCCAATCAATTGCAGGAAATTTCCACCCCGGCTGCGTCCAGCTCTCCAACCGATTAGCGTCGAGCGGATCACCTCCAGGCGCTTTGCCGGCCCGCAGCAACACAGTTGTCTATAGCATGGCTATAATTATTTACCGTCTCGAGGACGTGGAGTGAAAGTATGGCGAACGTAAGATCGGGCAAAGGGGTCATCGGAATTTTAACCGGCGGTGGCGATGTTCCGGGACTGAATCCGGCGATTCGCGCCGTAACCATCCGCGCCCTGCGCGAGGGCTGTCAGGTTATCGGAATCCGACGCGGATGGGGCGGTTTGATCGATATTGTCCGCGAAAAGGGCTATGACAACTCGGAGAATTTTCTCTATCTGAACGAAGAGATCGTCAACCGCGCCGGACGCACCGGCGGCACCTTCCTGCATACCTCCCGCACCAACCCGAGCAGGGTCCCGAAGGACCTCGTCCCGCTACATCTCCAGGACAAGTACACCGAAGAGCGCAACGACCTTACCCCGGAAGTCCTGGCCAACCTGGCCTGGCTTGGCATCGACTATATGATTCCCATCGGCGGGGATGACACGCTCAGCTACGCCGTGCGCATCTATGAAGAGGGCGCCAAGGTCATCGCCATTCCCAAGACCATGGACAACGATGTCCCCGGCACCGATTACTGCATTGGCTTCAGCACCTGCGTCACCCGCACCATTCAGATGACCAACTCGCTGCGCACCTCCGCCGGATCGCACGAGCGCTTCCTCGTCCTCGAGGTCTTTGGACGCTACGCCGGCTACACCGCAATGCTGCCCACCATGGCCGGAGCCGCCAACCGCTGCGTCATCCCCGAACACAAATTCAGCATCGACCATCTCACCGAACTGCTCTGCTATGACCGCCGCAAGAATCCCAGCAAGTACTCCGTCGTGCTGGTCAGCGAAGGCGCAATGTTCGAAGGTGGCGAGATGGTCTTCGAGCACGAAACCACCGATGCCTTCGGCCACAAGAAGCTGGGCGGAATCGGCGACGTCGTATCAGAAAAGCTCAAAGAGCTTTCGCCCAAGTACAACGGAGGCAAAACCGTCAACGTAATCAACCAGAAGCTCGGCTACCTGGTGCGTGGCGGCGATCCCGACGCCACCGACTCAATCGTTCCCATGGCCTACGGCAATCTCGCGCTGGACCTGCTGATGCGCCGGGTTCATGGCCGATTAGTGGTTTTAAAAAATGGCCGCTATGACGACATGCCCATCGACTGTGTAACCGGCAGCAAGAAGCTCGTAAACGTGCACGATCATTACAACGTCGAGCGCCTGCGCCCCCACTACAAGAGCTTCCACATGAAGCCTCTCTTCATCATGACCGGCGAGTAGCCGCGAATGTATGAGAGATCATTCCGAACCTTGCGAGGAATCCAGGTGGGTGGCCCAGAGTTGGTTCAGTTCCAACTCTGGGACTCGGGTGTCTCGGCGGCTGCCCAAGAGTTTCCGAGCACTGTTCAGGATTTCCTAAAGGAACCGATGTTGGAGTGGAAGTCGAGTCGGAACCTTTCAAGCCCGATGATGCGTACGCCAAATCCCAGAGTTGGAAAAACGCCAACTCTGGGCCACCTGTGATCTTTCAAGAGGTTGTCCATTCGATCTGAACCGGAGAAGCTGATTGTGACGAGCAATCCAGCTTCCCGGGAAAGAACGAATGGACATCCATAAGAATGCCCGACTTACCCTTCGCAGTCGAGAGCAATTAGCTCAGTTTGTTCTCGCCGGCCATTCCGTCAGCGCCGCCGCACGGCGCTTTTTAGTCACTCCCAAGACCGCCGCCAAGTGGGTCGACCGTTTCCGCAGGCTCGGCCCGGAAGGGCTCAGCGACTGCTCCTCGCGACCGCTCAGCACCCCGCGCGCCACACCGGTCGAACTCGTCCAGCGCGTCATCGAGCTGCGCCGGCAACATACTCCCGGCTATCAGATCGCACGCGCCACCGGCCTCAGCCCCGCCTCGGTCAGCCGCTTTCTGCAGCATGTCCATCTCAGCCGCTGGCGAGATCTCCATCCCGCTCCACCGGTGCAGCGCTACGAATATCCCTTCCCAGGCGATCTGCTGCATCTCGATATCAAAGGCCTCACCCGCTATCAGGAGGTTTTGCTTCGCGCCGACGGCCGCCGCCGCGGCCTATCCAAGCACCCCGGTTTCGAGGCCCTGCACGTCGCCATCGACGACCACTCCCGGCTCGCCTTTACCCAGTTGCTCCCCGATCAAAAGGCCGACACCACCCTCTGCTTCCTGCGCGACGCCCTTGCCTTTTATCAGCGCCACGGCATCCAGGTTCGCGCCCTGCTCACCGATAATGGCAGCAGCTATCGCTCCCACATTTTTCGCCACGCCTGCCTGCACCTCGGAATCCAGCACCGCCGAACCCGCCCCTATACGCCGCGCACCAACGGCAAAGCCGAGCGCTTTATCCAAACCGCCCTGCGCGAGTGGGCCTATGCCAAACACTGGAAAAACTCCGACGAACGCGACCAGAACCTCCAGCCCTGGACCGCCTATTACAACTTCGCCAGGCCACATGGTAGCCTCAACTACAACCCGCCCATCAGCCGAACCGAATCGGGTACAACGTCTTGAGCATCTACAGCCACCCGCTCGGCATTTCGGAGGCGTTGGCGGTGGTTCCTCGAAGCCGCTGGTCACCGCGAACGCGTCACTTAGGCACAGCAGCCTCACCACGTCCAATGTCGAATCGCGTTATCGCCATCGAAGAGCACCGATCGCGACGAATGGCAGGAGACACTCGCACGCACAGAGTCTTGTTCCCGGAAAACTGCGCTAGGTACGCATCCATGAAGCGCCCGATGAGGAATGGCTTGCGATTGCAGGCGGTAACGCGCTCGTCTGCAACCTTGTACCAGTAGTGAATCTCTGCGATCTGGCTGCCAGCGGTGTGGCCCCTCGCGGGTAGAACGGAAGCCACCTTGGCCTCGCGTCGTTCCCAGCCGAGAGCCTGCACTTCGCGGTAACAGCGCACAAGCACGCGAATCAGCCACTCGATCAGAACGTCCAGCACGAAAGGCATGGGAGAATTGTACCTAGCGACGATAGTGGACGACAACAGGGCAAGTAACTCACTATCCCAAATCGGTATCTATTCCTGCCGCACGTGATTCCGCACCTCATCCAGCAGTTTGAGCGTCGTTTCTATCTTCCTCTCGCCCATCGGCTTCAACAGTCCGTCAATCTCGCGTAGCTTTGGCTCCATCTCATCCAGCAGCTTCAGTCCGCTCGCAGTGATGCGTGTAATCACCACGCGCCGGTCTCCGCTGTTGCGCGTGCGCTTGATCAATCCCGCCTTGTCCATGCGCTCCAGCAGACGCGTTACGTCCGGCTCGCGCGCGATCATGCGCTCGCCGATCTCGCCGCAGGTGCGCCCCTCGGGCTCGGCGCCACGCAGAATCCGCAGCACGTTATATTGCGTCATGGAAATATTGAAGGGACGAATGATCTGCTCGAAGCGCTCGTGCAGCACATCCGTGGTGCGCAGCAGTGACACCAGCAGCTCTTCTTCAATTGTGCCGAAGGGCTTGCTCTGGTGAATCTCCTCGCCCACCGCGCTGATGCGTTTTCTCCTCATGGTCGCTACTACTCAGATTTCCGCCCGCCAGCCCCGGATGCAAGGAATTTCGTTGCAACAACTTTCTGTGCTTACCCATCCGCCTCAAGTTGGCGGCACGGTGGGGTGGTTGCTTTTGCTATTGCTCTTAACTTTGAAACCTCTGAAACCCGCGAAACCTTGAAACCTGCCTTCTACAACCGATTGATCAGCGACGCCACATACGCCGCACCAAAGCCATTGTCGATATTGACCACCGAGACATTCGAAGCGCAGGAGTTGATCATTCCCAGCAGAGCCGCGATTCCACCAAACGCCGCGCCATACCCCACGCTGGTCGGCACGGCGATCACCGGCACGCCCACCAGCCCGCCCACCACGCTCGGCAGTGCGCCTTCCATCCCTGCACACACCACCAGCACGCGCGCCCGGCGCAGTTCTTCGCTGTGCGAGAGCAGGCGATGCAGTCCGGCCACCCCCACATCGAAGAGCCGCGTAACGTCATTGCCCATCACGTCGGCCGTCACCGCAGCCTCTTCTGCCACGGGAATGTCACTGGTTCCCGCCGAGATGATTCCAATCGTCCCCTTGCCCAGCTTTTCGCACTCGCGCCGCAGCACCAGCGTCCGCGCCAGCCGGTTGTGCTCCACCTCTGGAAAACGCGCGGCCACCGCTGCGACCTGCTCTTCGCTCACCCGCGTGGCCAGCACGCTGTGCTCCCGCCCCGCCAGCCGCGCAAAAATTTCCTCAAAGTGCTCGGCTGACTTGCCCGGTCCAAAGATCACCTCAGGCACGCCCGTGCGCAGCGCGCGATGATGATCCACCTTGGCAAAACCGAGGTCTTCAAAGGGCAGAGACTTCATCTGATCGAGCGCGGCATCGGGAGTCACTTCTCCGGTGCGCACCTGTTCCAGCAGCGCCTTTAGTTGATTCGCGTTCACGCCTACTAGCCTATCATCCGGCGATTTTGCCCTGCCGATGTTGACTATTTGACAACCTCGCCAGCGCGGGTCTAGGATGCCTTCACACTGGAGAGGAGGTGGTCCGATGGAAAAAAGTTCAGGCGAATGTAGCAGACAAATCGTGATCAGTGAGGTGGCTGAGGTTTAGGGCGGCGTCGCTCTAACCACTCGCCAGACTTCTAGTTTTTCCGGAGTCTGTCGCTGGGTTACGTTTCATGTTGCGTTTCACGTTTGCGGTGCACGTTGCATTTCATCCGCATTGCGCGCAGATTGGGTTGCGCGCACGCAGCCGGAGCGAGCCCGCCTCAGGCCAATCCAACACAGCTAACCGGCGCCCCGCATCGCTACAGTGCGGGGCGTTTTTCATGTTCCCTCTGTTTTGATGGTGTCATCTGCTTTTGATGGTGTCATCTTGAGCGAAGCGAAAGACCCCAGCACAGCTCAAATCTTGCGAGCAATCTCGGGCTTTCCAGCCTCGCGGAACCGCCCTACGAATTCCCGCTATCGATGGCCAGCGCCTTCCGTATCACATCAATCGTCACCTGCCTCATGCCAAGCCCGGCGAGTTCCTCCGCCCGCGCCCAGCGAAGTTCGCTGGCGTCGCTCGCCGCCACAGCGCTCCCCGAGCGCAGGTGGCAAAGATAGTCAATCAGAACGTAGTGGTATTGCGTACGTCCTTCGCCGTCAGGAAAAATCGAATCGAAGACATCCAGCACCGGCCCCACTTCCACCTCTAATCCCGTCTCCTCCCGCACCTCGCGCGCAACCCCGTCGCGCAGCTTTTCTCCCAGCTCCAGTGCCCCGCCTGGAATCGACCACTCGCCCTGCAGTGGAGGGTTAGCGCGGCGCACAATCAGCACCTCTGCCTCGCGCACAATGACTGCGCCCACACCAACAATCGGAAGTGAAGGATAATCACGGGACATGGATCTATTGTACGAAGCGAAAGCCTTTAACCTTGAAACCTTGGAAACCTCTGAAACCTTGAAACCTCGCCCCTCACGAAAAGAACCCGCGCGGATTGAAGTCCACGATCTTCCAACCCTTTGCGCCGCGCTCCAGTTCAAAGCGCAGCTGCCCTTGGCGGCTTGAGATGCGCCCGCCGCCGCGCGCTTCGTTCTCCACCTGGAAGTCGGCGAGGATAACGCCTCGACGGTTCTCCTCCGAGGTCTGAACGATGTTCAACCTGACCCGGAAGCTTTCGTAGCGGTTAAAGTAGGCCTCAATCTGATCCTCAAAGGTTAAAAAGCCGTCCATCTTCTCGCCATCAAAAGCCGATAGAAACCGCCGTTTCGAGTGACCTTCCAGCCCGTCGCGAATTGTCCCTAGCACGGCAGCTGCCGCGCGCTCATCAAATACTGCCTCATCAGCATCGTCTTTCTTATGCTTCTTCGTCGCAGCGTCGGACTCCTGCGGCGTAACCGCGGAATCCCGCACCGCATCGCTCAAGCCCCGCGCCGCATCCGTAGCAGGCGCGGATTGCTGCGCTGCAAGCGACAAGGCGAAAACAAAAAGCAGAAAAGGAACCACAGCAAGAGCTCGTCCGGTCACGTTGCGATTCTCCTGAAGTAAACACCGCTGCAAGAGAATAAAACACCAGTGACTGCGGGCGCTACGATCAGATTCCGCAGCAGAGTTTCTCAATTTTCCTGTCGCCCGTAACTTGCCCCACAGCAGGCGGCAGCCGACGATGGCGCCGGGCTAACTTTCGTGTACTTTGTCCTTGCCCACAGCCGGGAACAGGCGCAGACTCGACGCTGCGGTTGGGTCGACGATTGTGATTGCATGAAGGAGGTAAGGGTCTTATGGAAAACATTTTGGAAAAAGCCGATGCGCAGGTGGCGGAATCTATCCGCAAACTTTCACGCGCAACGTCTGCGATGGCGGACTCGATCGAGGAGGGCGTGGGCATCATCCAGCATGCCATCAAGCGGAGTGGCGATCTAGCCGAAGAACTCATGGACGACACGACGCAACGCGTCAAACGTCACCCGACAGAAACACTCGCCGCGACCTTGGCGTTTGGTCTGTTCGCGGGAGTACTCATCGGCTGGATGTTGAAGCGCAGATAGGCCGCCACAGCAACGCTCACCGTGTATTCGGTGGCGTGTACACTGATCTGCGTCTGACGTTCTGCGTTAGGCGATTCTGTAACCGTATCGCAGAAGCACGACGAAACGTACCGGGCGCGGGCCCGCAACTCGGAAACTGACTCGCCCCTGTTTCAACTCAGCAAGCTGCGCCTCTGCAACCGCCCCTATTGCAGCTTCTCCTCCAGCTCTGCCCAGCGTGCTATAAGCAAATCGAGTGCCGACGATGCCTGCTCCAACTCCGCCTGCACCGCAATGAGCGCCGGAGCATCGCTCTGAATCGCCGGGTCGTTGAGCGCCGAATGTGCCGCCGCCAGTCGCGCCTCAGCCGCGGCGATCTGCCGTTCGATGGCTTCGTACTCGCGAGCTTCCTTGTATGAGAGCTTTTTCTTTCCCTGTGCAACCGGTGCGGCAGCACCAGGCGCACCGCCGGCCTTCGCCAACGGCGACGCCCCCGACGCCGGTGCGCGCCGCTGCTGGTCGCGCCACTCCTCCCACTGCGCGTAATCCGCAAAGGTCGAGGCCTCGCCGCGCCCGTCAAGCCCCAGAACGACGGTCGAAATGCGGTCCAGCAGATAGCGGTCATGGGTCACCAGCACCAGCGCGCCGCGGAACTCCAGCAGCGTCTCTTCCAGCACCTCCAGCGTGGGAATATCGAGATCATTCGTAGGCTCGTCGAGCAGCAGTATGTCGGCAGGCTGCAGCATCAGCCGCGCAATCAGCACACGCGCCCGCTCGCCACCGCTCAGCCGGCTGACCGGCTGGTTGAGTTGCTCGCCGGTGAACAAAAAACGATCTGCCCATGCGGCCACGTGAATAATGCGCTCTTGGAAAACCACCGCATCCGAGTCCGGCGCCAGCGCTCGCCGCAACGTAAGCGCGGGATCGAGCTCGCGCTGCTGCTCGAAGTAAACGATCTTGAGATGCTCCGCGCAGCGGATCGTGCCCGCACTGGCCTTCAGCTCTCCCTGCAACAGCCGCAACAAAGTGGTTTTGCCGCTGCCGTTCGGGCCAACCAGTCCCACGCGCATTCCATTGGTGATGACGAAGTTCAGCCCCGTAAACAGCGGGCGCTCGTCGAACTGATACCCCAACCCCTCGATCTCCACCAGCCGCTTGCTCTGTCTCCCCGTGCCGGAGAAGTCCAGCTCCGTGCTCGCCGTGCGCGTGCGCGAGCGCAGATCGCCCAGTTCGCCGATCAGTTCATGAGCGCGGTCAATCCTTGATTTCGATTTTCCGCGACGCGCCCTCGGCCCCCGCCGCAGCCACTCGATCTCTGTGTGCACGCGATTTTCCAGCGCCTCCTGATGCCGCGCCTGCGCGTGCATCCACTCCTCCTTCACTTCGAGAAAGTGCGAGTAGCTGCCCGACACGCGAAAGATTCCATCGGGATAAACCCGCGCCAGTTCCGCGGTTTCGCTGGCCACATTTTCCAGAAAATACCGGTCGTGCGATACCACCACACACGCAAAATTGGCCTGTTGCAGTAGCTGCTCCAGCCACTCGATCCCCGCCAGGTCAAGATGGTTGGTAGGTTCGTCGAGAAGCAGAATCTCCGGTGCCGTCACCAGCGCTTCGGCGATCGCCAACCGCTTGCGCCAGCCTCCTGACAGCGTCTGCGCCTCCACCGAAAAGTCCTCAAAGCCCGCGCGCCCGAGCGTCTCATGCAGCCGGCCATCGCGCTCCAGCCGTGGCACCATGGAGCCGGCCAGCGCCGCCTCAATGACCTCCGTAACGCTGACGCCGGGCGCAAAGACCGACTCCTGGGGTACATAGGCAAGGCTGGCGCGCTTGCGCAGAGCCACCTCGCCCGAGTCCGGCGCCACCAGCCCGGCCAGTATGCGCAGCAACGTCGATTTGCCCGAGCCATTTGGCCCAATCAGCGCGATCCGGTCGCGCTCGTTCACCGTAAACGAAACATTGCGGAACAACGGCTCAGCGCCAAAGGCCTTGGACAGAGATTGAGCGTTGAGAATCGGAGGCATTGCTTTCAGAATAACGCATCGAGGATAAACGCATCGATGACGACACATTGCGGATTACGCATCGCGGATGGCGCAAATCTTCACTTCTTGCGGCAGATCAGGTCTCCCGAGCCGATGGGCACCAGCACGGCGTCCACGCGCTCATCGTTCAGCGCGCGCTCCACCATCGGACGCAACTCCACCTCATGACTGATCGTGTTGTCGGCCACCAGAATGCCTCCGCTCACCATGCGCGGCACCGCCAGCTCATAGCAAGGCAGGTAGAGGTCCTTCTCGGCGTCGATAAAGCAAAAGCCAATCTCGCTGTACTCGGGCAGATGTTCGAGCGCGTCGCCGTGCACAAGGTCGATGAACTCGGCCAATCCAGAGGAGGCAAACGTTGCCCGCGCAAGCTCAACCTTTGCGCCGTCGAACTCAAAACTCGTAACCCGCCGCCCCGTGGCCTTGGCGGCCATCGCCAGCCACAGCGTCGAGTATCCCGCGCTGGTGCCAATCTCAATGCAAGGCCCCGCCGGGGCCGAGGCCGCAAGCAGCGCGATGAGCTTGCCCACCTCAGGCGTCACCTGTCGCAGGCGCTTCTTGTGCGGAGTTCCATCCGTGCGGTCGCGCAAGTCAATCTCTTCCAACTCGCGCATACGGGCAAACATGGCTGGCAAAATAGCTTCAAACATGAGGGAGAGAATTTTATCGCATCTGGCGCCCAGCTGTTCGGCTCTGATTCTTGCCTTTACAAGATCCGATAGACGCTTCTACCTCTTTTTCGAGTGATTATTCGAGTGCCATGAGAACCGTCCTGCTTCTTATTTGTTCCAACATCTTCATGACAATTGCGTGGTACGGTCACTTGAAGCACCGCAATGCTCCGCTGCTCGCCGCCATCGTCGTCAGTTGGCTGATTGCGTTTGTCGAATACAGTTTTCAAGTTCCCGCGAATCGGATCGGTTATGGTGAATTTTCATTGTTTCAACTGAAAATCATCCAGGAGGTAATCACGCTCTGCGTGTTTGTCGTCTTCGCATGGTTGTATTTCGGTGACAATATCAAATGGAATCATGTGGTCTCTTTTCTGTTCCTGATCGGAGCTGTGGCGTTCGCCTTTTTGGGAAAGCGGTAGTAAAAGCGTAGCGGACGCCAAGCAACCGCGCAGACCAGCACCACATCAACGTTCATTCCCCCGCTTACGATCCCACTTCTTCTCCCCAGCTTGGCCGCTGGTATTTGCCGGAACCCACGCACAAAATGCACTCCTCCAGCACATCGAGAGCAACGTCGGCCTGCCGCTTGGTCACGATCAGCGGCGGGCAGATTCGCAGCGTATTGGCACCACAGCCCAGAAACAGGATTCCCCTCTCAAACGCCATCTCCACTATGTGATCGCGCTGTTCGCCCGCCGGAACCTTACTGTGTTTATCGCCGACGAACTCAATGCCGATCATCAGTCCTTTGCCGCGCACGTCTCCCACCAGCGGCAGCCGCTGCGGCCAATCAGATATACGCGCCAGGATGTGCTCGCCGACATCGTGCGCGTTCAGCATCCCTTCGCGCTCAATGATGTCAATCGTCGCCATCGCCGCGGCAATCGCCACCGGGTTTCCGCCGAAGGTCGAAGCGTGCGAGCCCGGAACCCAGTCCATGATCTCCGCCCGCGTGATCAGCGCCGCCAGTGGCAGCCCGCTGGCAATGCCCTTGGCCACGGCAATCATGTCCGGAGCAACCCCCGAGTGTTCAATCGCCCACCACTTGCCGGTGCGTCCCATGCCTGACTGCACTTCGTCGACCACCAGCAGAATGCCGTGCTTGTCGCAGATCCGCCGCAACTCCTGCAGGAACGCCGCTGGCGCAGGCAAATACCCGCCCTCGCCCTGGAAGGCCTCCACCACGATAGCCGCACACTCCTCCGGCGGCACCTCCGTGCGGAAGACTGTATCCTCGATGTAGCGCGCCGTGTTGCGGGCGTACTGCTCGGCGTCACTCCCCGCCGGACGCCGGTAGAGATTCGGAAAAGGTACGTGGACCACCCCCGGCACCAGCGGCCCAAAACGCCTGCGCTGCTGCACCTTCGAGCAGGTCAGCGACAGTGCTCCCATGGTGCGTCCGTGGAAGCCTCCTTGGAAGGCGATCACGTACTGGCGCTTGGTGTGATAGCGAGCCAGCTTCAGCGCCGCCTCAATCGCCTCGGCGCCGGAGTTGCCATAGTGCACCCGGTGCGGCCCCGGCATCGGCGCAATCTGCGACAACCGCGCCGCCAGCTCCGTAAGCTGCGGATAGTAAAAGTCTGTGCCGGACATATGCAGCAGCTCGCCCGCCTGCTTCTGCACGGCGGCAACCACCTCGGGATGGCAATGTCCGGTCGAGACCACGGCGATTCCCGCCGAAAAATCAAAGAACTCGTTGCCATCCACGTCCTCAATCACAATGCCGCGTCCACGCCCCGCCACCAGCGGGTAGGAACGGGTATATGACGGCGAGATCATCCGGTTGTCGTCGGCGATGATGCGCCGGGCAATCGGACCGGGAAGTTTGGTGCGCAGGATGGGGCTGTCGGTGCGCGCAACAGTTGAAGGCGGCATGGTTTTCCTCCTGAATCGGTTGGCAAATATTGCAGATGCAATGCCATGGGCTGCCATTCCGGCCTCGCCGATACAGAGCACAAAGTATCAACTACGATGCGGAATTCAGTCCAAACAGAGGTGCTGATTTTGGAAGAAAGACTAATCGCCCGCGAAAAGATTGGGACGCGACAGCGAAGGAGAGCCGACCAGTTCGGCGCGCGGCGAGGCAAAGCGCGACCAGATGGCGCAAGCGGCCACCGTATGCACCACGGCGTCCTTGCGACCCGGGTGCGGCTGCGCGTTGAGGCTCAACCGGAGCATACCAGCCCTGCTCCTTCCACTAATTGGCCCGATTATAGCCCAATTCCGCGCCTTCGGACGGAGTTTCTGCCGCTTCGTTCACCGCCATCTCCCACCCAGGCGGCCGGCGAAGCCTGATAAAGTGGAAGCCTGGCATGACTCCCACAAGCTCTCCCCGCAGGCTGCACGTGGTGATCGCCTTCGCATTGGTTTACGTGCTGTGGGGCTCTACTTTTCTGGCCATCCGCATCTCGGTCGAGCACCTCACGCCGCTGATGATGGGAGGGCTTCGTTTCACCACGGCGGGGCTGCTGATGCTCGGCTTCCGCGTGCTGTGCGGGCATCGCATCGCGGTTCCAGGCCGCGATCTATTGCGCCTCGGAGTCATCGGAATTCTTCTGCTCATCACCTCCAACGTGGTTTTGGGTTGGGGGGAGACGTACATTGCCACCGGACTGGCCGCACTCATTGTGGCTATCATGCCCCTCTGGGTCATGATTCTGGAGCGCATCAGCCACGGTGACGAACATCTGTCTCGCCGCGGTATCTACGGAATCCTGCTGGGCGTGGTCGGGGTCGCGATTCTGCTCTGGCCAGACATCGCGAGTCACGCAGGTTTTGGCCTCCGTCAACTGATCGGCTCGGCGATTGTCGTCTTCGCCAGTATAAGTTGGGCAGTCGGTTCGGTGCTCGCCAAGCGTTGGCACATGGCGGTCGATCCCTTTACCGCCAGCGGCTGGCAGATGCTGATCGCCGGGGCCGTCAGCGGCGCGCTTGCCCTGCTCTTTGGAGACCTGCACCGCACCACATGGGCTGCCCGGTCGCTATGGTCCGTGGTTTATCTGATCTTTGCCGGATCGCTGGTCGGCTACACCGCCTACGTCTGGCTGCTCAAGAATGTCCCGATTGCCAAGGTTGCCACCTACACCTACGTCAACCCGATCATCGCCCTCACCCTTGGCTACTTTTTGCACGGTGAAAAAATGGATGGCTACATGTTTGCGGGAGCCATTGTAGTCATCATCTCGGTGATTCTCGTCACCGGCGCCAAGATTCAACATCAGGACGGCACCACCCAAACGATAGAACAAGAAGCCCTCGACCTCGAGCCACTGGAACCGAGCGGCGATTGAAAGCGGTTGAGTCTATCGTGCCGTTAACTGGCCTCGCTCTGCGTCGAATACGATGTGATACACTCGACCACACTAGTGCCGTCTGTAGTCAAAGGAGTACGTATGGCCGTATCTAAAGTCTTGACACTCAGGCTGGAGCCGAAGCTGACCCAACAGCTGGACAAACTGGCTGATTCCACCCAGCGCAGCCGCTCGTTTCTAATCGCGGAAGCGGTTCGAGAGTATCTTGCGTTGAACGAATGGCAGATCGAGGAAACCAAGAAGGCGATCGCAGAAGCAGATCGCGGAGAATTCGCCTCCGACAAAGAAGTACGACAGACAATCAAGAGATGGGCCCGCCGTGCAGGTTAGGTGGCTGAAGACGGCGCTGGCAAATTTGAATGCCGAAGCTGACTACATTGCCCGCGACAATCCGGCTGCTGCTTCTCGCGTGGTCGTCACAATCATGGAGGCCGCTGACCGCCTTGCAGAGCATCCTGCAATGGGCCGGGTTGGCCGGGTGCCGGGGACGCGCGAACTGGTAGTTCCCGATACACCCTATGTGATTCCCTATCGCGTTCGAAGGGATACCGTCGAAATTCTGCGTGTCTTTCACGCCGCACGCCGGTGGCCAACCGAGTTTTAAACTCTGTGCACAACCCGGCTTCCAACCGGCGGTTCTGCCTTGGGCTATAATCGCCAACCATGCTTGGAGACCGCACCAGCGAGCAGTTGATCGCGCAATATTCGCGCAGCCATCAGCATCCGGTGAACCGCCTCTGCCACACCCTGGGCATCCCCCTGATTCTGCTCTCGCTGCTGACCTTGTTTGCGATTCCGGGCTACCATCGCGCATGGCAGCTGGCAGCGATTCTCTTCGTCGTCGGATGGGCGCTCCAATTCATCGGCCATGCATTTGAGGGCAAGGCTCCGGAGTTCTTCAAGGATTGGCGATTCCTCTTCGTCGGAGTGCGCTGGTGGTGGGCTAAAATGCAAGGCCGGGCATAAATCGCAGATAGCAAAAGCGGCGCGCACGCCGCTTCCGCCCCCGCTCCTCTTCCTACTTCCTCTTCCAGCGCACGCCGTCCTTGGTGTTCTCAAGGATGATCCCCTGCACCAGCAATTCATCGCGAATGGCGTCGCTGCTTTTGAAGTCACGGGCCTTGCGCGCCTCGGAGTGCTTCAGCACCAGGGCCTCCACCTGCTGGTCGCCCAGAGCCGCACTTCTGGCCATCTCCAGCGTTGCCGGGCTGATCTTCTCTTCGAGCCCCTCGCCCCGTGCCCATTCCACGATGGCCTTGACGTGCCCGGCGTCCTCGTCGTGCAGCACGGCAAAAATCTCATCGAAACGGGCCAGCGCGTCGAGCACTGCAGCGATATCGCCTTGCTTCACCTTGCCGTGGTCGGCGGCGGCGTTGACGTCGCGCACCAGGTCAAAGACGGCGGCCAGCGCCTGTGCGGTGTTCAGGTCGTCGTCAAGACTGGCGCGCATCTCGGCAATCGCCTTGCTCGCCAGTGCAGCAATCTCCGCGTTCGCGCCGTCCTCCCAGCGCGAGCTCTCCATGCGCAGCTTGAAGTTTCTGATCCGCTCGACGGAGTTAGCAGCCTGGATGAGACCGTCAAAGGTAAAGTTCAATTGCTTGCGGTAGGGAACCGAGGTCAGCAGCAGGCGGATAGACGAGGGTTTGTGCCCCATCAGCACAAGGTCGCGCAGGGTGTAGAAGTTGCCCAGCGACTTGGACATCTTCTGCCCTTCCACCAGCAAAAAACGCACGTGCATCCAGTGCCGGGCGAAGGTCTTTCCAGTCAGCGCTTCGCTCTGCGCGATTTCGTTCTCGTGGTGCGGAAACATCAGGTCTTCGCCGCCGGCGTGCAGGTCGAAAGTCTCGCCCAGGTACTCCATGGCCATGGTGGAGCACTCGATATGCCAGCCCGGACGGCCTGGCCCGATGATGGTCTGCCAGCTCGCTTCGCCCTCTTTGGGAGCCTTCCAGAGCGCGAAGTCGCGGGCATCGTCTTTCTCATACTCGTCGGCATCCATGCGGCCGTCGGCATCAGTAATCAGCTCGCCAAAATCCTTTTTGCTCAGCTTGCCGTACTCGGGAAACTTTGCGATGTGGTAGTACCAAGAGCCATCCTCGCCCTGGTAGGCAAATCCCTTGTCGGCCAGCTTGCGGATGAACTCCGCCATCTCGGCAATATGTTCGGTGGCGCGCGCAATTCGTTCCGGAGACTGCACGGCGAGGGTGTCAAGGTCTTCGAGGAACGCCTTTTCGTACTTCTTCGTATACTCGCCAATCGGCACGCCGCGCTGGTTGGCATTGCGAATGATCTTGTCATCCACATCTGTAATGTTCATGACGTGCATCAGTTGGAATCCGCTCTGGAGCAGGAAGCGGCGCAGCACATCCACCGCGATAAAGGTGCGGAAATTGCCGATGTGGCCGTAGTCGTAAACCGTGGGACCGCAGGCATAAAAGCGAAATGTTTTGCCATCGGCCGGAGCAAGTTCCTCAATGCGGCCGCTAAGAGTGTTGAATAGATCGAGCGCCATTATCTTCTTTCGTGCTTCACGCGGAATCAGAACAGAACAGTGTATATGTAAGAATGCCTTTTGATTTTCAAGCTTGTTCAGCTTCACGAAAAGCTGGCAGGATTGTGTCGCGAATAAAGTTGAGCCTGTTCTCGACGTCGGCAGCATTCTCTGGCGTCGCCGGTATGTACACCGGTATCACATCGACCGACGACACCCTTTGTTTTGCCAGCCGGGCCCACTTCGAGACCTCCTGAATGTACTTCTCCAACGTCTGGGACGGAGTCTTACACTCGTCAATTACCAGATACGCTGGCGGTAAGTCGCCGAATATAACCCATAGCCACTCATCCACATCCACTCGGGATGGCGCAATATGAAACAGGAATACGGCCACAATCCCGCCGCAGCCATTTCCGAAGTATGCATCTCGTATCTTCTTGCACCACGGGAAGTGACGGAGATAATGCTCAGCTCCCAACGCCATATCCCGCAATAGTCTCGTATCCTCGTCGTCATCTCCGACCAATTGGGTGATGGGCACTACGCCTTTTACTGGGATTTCTGCACTCGATTCGCTCATTTATGCTCCGTGGCGCCTATGAAATCTTCAGGAGTGTGACAGTGCCCCAGGGGCAAGCCAGGCCATTCAGGCGCGCCCGGCGAACTCCCGCGTCTCAGTGGAGACCTTGATCTTTTCACCTTCCTTGATGAAAGGAGGAACCCGGACTTCAATGCCGGTTTCAAGGCGCGCGGGCTTGGTGGCATTGCCTCCGGCGGTGTCCCCGCGAGCACCGGGCTCGGTGTAGGCCACCGCCAGTTCAACGTGGTTGGGCAGTTGCAGCCCGATGGGATTGCCGTTGTACTTGTGCAGTTCGATAATGGCGCCTTCCACGAGGAAGTCGAGTGCGTCGCCAATCATATCGCCGGAGAGGGTGAGGGTCTCAAAGCTCTCCTGGTCGAGAAAGTGGGAGCCATCGCCATCGCTGTACAGGTAAGACGCCTGCACCTTTTGCAGGTCCGGGTCCTTGAACTTGTCACTCGCCTTGAAGGTCTTGTCGAATACCGCGCGGGTCAGCAGGTTGCGCATCTTGAGCCTGACCAGGGTCTGCCCTCCGCGGGCGGTGGGAGTGTTCACCTCGACGTCCAGGCAGAGAAAAGGAGTGTTTTCGTGCTCGAAGAACATCTTGCGCTTTACGTCGATGGCGTCAATCAATGCGGCCATATTTACCTCAAAACAGCCTCGAAAGCGGGAATTCCGGCTTCCAGGGTGAGTAATCGAACACCTTTAGGATAACAGGTGGACATCGCGGGCAATGACCTGCCGAATCCACCGGCTGCGCAGCTAGCGCTTGTAAGTAGCGGGCACAAGCAGGAGAATCATTGGGATATGCAACCACGCGGCTTCAACGAAGGCTCCATGGTGCTGCTGACGCTGCACTCTCCGCGGCAAAAGTTTTTTGGCGTGCTGCGGCGGCTCAGCGTGGCGGGCGTCGAGTTGCGCGGTCTTCCCCTGGAATCGCTGGAAGACCTGGCGCGCCAGATCCGGGCCGGCGAACGCGCCACTGTCTCCACCCTCTTCTTCCCCATGCACCGGGTCGAGCAGATGGAGTTGGATGCCCCGGCGGGCGACCTGCCTTCGCTGGCCGAAAGCTTTGCCGCGCAGGCCGGGCGTCCGGCCGAAGGCGTTTTTGAAGAGAACAGCGGCGCAAGGGGACGACCGTGAAAAGTGACTTCTGGAAAGCTCCGAACCAGTTGACGCTGCTGCGCCTGTTTTTCATCCCGTTCATCAACATCAGCATCGTCGAGCACCGTTATCGTACCGCGCTGGTCCTGATCGTGGTTGCCGGCCTCAGCGACGGACTGGACGGACTGGCGGCCCGCCTCCTCCACCAGAAGACGAAACTGGGCGAATACCTGGACCCCATCGCTGACAAGCTCCTGCTCAGCTCCCTCTTTCTCGTGATGTCATCGACCAGAATCATTCCCTGGCGCTACACCGTCATGGTCTTTTCACGCGATATCGGCATCCTCGTCATCTCGGCGCTGCTCTACACTGTGGGGCTCCGGGATTTCCGGCCCGGAATCTTTGGCAAAATCAACACCGCCTGCCAGATCGCCGCCGTCTTCACGGCGCTGCTGGCCCAGATCTACGCTTTCGAGTGGCTGTGGATGACCCGCCAGATTTTGCTTTACGGCGTCTTCGCCTTCACCCTCGCCTCCGCGGTTCACTATGTCTTCCTCACCGGGCACCGGATGAAAAAATTACAAGCGGCAAAGATGGAACACCCATAAAGGTTGAAGAAGCCATTCCGTCGCTCGCTGAAACCTCTTCCCAAATAGGTCCACCTCGTAGACTCTCCAGCCTGTATTGCTTTGATATTCCCCTCATTCCGGCGTATAACCATCTCGCGGTCTTAAATAATATGAATAAATTTTATAAAGGTTGCTGGTTGAAAGGAATTCATAATGAGCGCAATTGCAGAGCACCGTCCAGGCAATGTTTCAACTCCATTTGCAAAACAATGTGTAAGCAATAACCTGACAGAATCGATCGCCCTTGCAGAATATAAGTGGTCCCAGGTCGTGTTACAGGAACTCAAGCAGGAAGAGTTAGTGGAAGCATCTTGGGAGCATGAGGCAGCAGTGCTGGTCGGGGCATAACCTGCACTCCCGCTGCTGATCTGGTCATAACTGATCCAGCCATAATCTGAGCCAACCGGAGTTGCCGATCCATCCCGGTTGGCTTTCTCACCTGAAACTTACCGCAAAGCAAGGGATATTTTTTCGCCGGGTCTCCCGCTCACGCTCTTGCCATGTCTACTGGGGCGCAAGGCCGGGGGAGTGGTCGCCGTGTGTATCAATGACGTGGTGCTCGTCCTCGCGGGCGGCGTCGATGACTTTATATGCCGCAGGAACTCTGAACAGCGAGGCAGGCTGATCGCCACGTCGCACCAGGGTGATCGTGGTCGTGAACTCCCCTGCCCAGGGATCGCGGTGCAAGCTCCGCATCACAACCTCAAGATCGGGAGAAAACCACTGCTCGCTCACGATCTCGATCGGGCGGTCATTCCCGATCTGCCCTGCAGGCAGCGTGGTGATCACCCGCGTCCCTTCAGCCCGGAAGCCGAGGATGATCTCTTCTCCCAGATTCTCCGTACGCACCAGATTGGGCGCAGCGACAAAGTGTGTCCGCCCGGTCGAGGCACTGGCCATGCTCGAATCCTCCGCGAGAAAGCCGGAGCCGATCTGGCCGGCAGCACTTGCCCCGGAAGTACTGGGAGCATCTGCCCCGGAATTAGCAGCACTTGCGCCCGGAGAACCAGCAGCGCCTGCCCCGGATGTAGTGGGAGCGCCTGCACCCTCCGTAGCTCCGGAAGTACTCGCCCCGTCTTTTGCGGCCCAAGCGCCCTTCGCGGAAAAAGCGTGCATGTGCCAACGCGAGCTGCTGCCGGTGTCGTAGGCAGCCACCGCGCTTGCACCACTCACCGCAGGGTCGTTTTTCAGCAGCGTGCCACCCGCGCTCTGGGCGCTCAGCCGCGCAACGTAGGAAGCCGCGGCGGCGTTCAACTCGTACCGATGGGCGATCATCTCCTGCGGATCAAGCACATAGCCGTAGCCGATTTGGTGGTCCACGATCGTAATGTAGGTGGAAGCCGAAATTCCCGCCGACACTCCCGGCACGAAGAGCTGCGACTCGCGGCGTATCCGCCCCTGCGCGTCGCGATAGATGCAGGAAGCCGTCGAGCGTGAGATACGGTTGCCATCGCTGAAACTCTGGTGGTGTTCGGTGACGAATTCGGCGAACATCGGCTTGCCGGAAGCCGCCTTCGCGCCAAGCGGGCTCGAAATGCCCAGCATCGCCGCGGTGACCGATGTTGGCGGCGGAGCGATCTGCACCGAAATCGGAGGCGCACTCTCGTCCGTCCCCGGAGCGCCAGAGGCCTGCCCAGCCGCCTGTGCCCAAACATGCAACGGCCAAGCGAGCAAAACCAGCGCGAGCGGAAGCACCAGTGCGACCCGAAGCGCAGATACGAGCGGGAGCGCCACTACAAGTGGAAGCCTGGCAGTGCTCATCCAGCGAAACCTCATCCCGCCTCGCTCCTGACCTTACGCGATCCGATTTCCAATTGATCCAACGCCCTAATTGGCCACCCGAATAGCCCTGGCCACGCCATCCGGTCCCACGACTACCTCGGCATTCACAAATCCATTGCCCACCCTCTGTCCAGGGCTGGGCTTAGCCTGTCCCACCGGAACCTTGATATGTACCACCTGCATCGGTCCCGAGCAGACCACCGGGTCACAGTACATAAGATTCGAATACCCCGGCCACGTGGAACTGGCAGGCTGCGCCGTGCTCCCGGAAGCTCCCGAACTGGCCAGATGAATAACATTGGCCGGAAGCTGAGTTGCCGGCCTGGACTCGTAGTTCGCCGCCTCATAGCCAGCGTCCTGCCCCGCATTCTGGACCGTGTTCTGCGCCGCATTCCGCCCCGCTCTCTGAGCTGCGGCGCCACGGGGCACTGCAGCCCGCTGTACCGGCTCCGGCGTTAGAGGCTCCGGCCGGAAGCCCGCCGTAGCAATTTGAAGCAAAGAGATCTCAGACTGCCGCTCGTGTGCGCTCTGCCGTACGCTCCGGTTCACATTTTGGGGTGCGTTCAACGCCGCGCTCTGGCGTGCGTCTTGGTCCGCACTTTGGTTTGATTTTGAGTTCTGGTTGGCATTGAAAGCCGCGCGCGCTGCCAAATCCCGCGCGGCCTGGCTCTCCTGTCCGCCCGCCGCCGCAGGCCCTCCGACCGCCACCGGAGCTTGCACCGTCAGGGCACCGTTCCACAGGTGCACCGCCGAACCCGCCACCACAGCCACCATGGCAACCGCTGCGGCGCCGCTCCACCACCAGCGCGAGAACCGTGCCGGAGCCATTTTGCGGCTCGGGAAGTTAAACAGCCGCCCCCTGTTTGCGGCCCCTGCCCCCACGGCAGAGCCTGAAATCCCAGCCTCAGAGCGGCGCTGCTGCAGAAGACGATAGGAATTCATCACCGCGCGATCGGTGGCGCTCGACGGCCCCGGCAACGTGGCCGCGGCCAGTTTGCGAAGTCCGTTCTGCACCGTCGAGCGGGAGCGGAAATACGACGTGCAGCGTTCGCACTCGCGCATGTGCTGGCTGGCATCCGGGTGAAGTACCCCGGAGAGCATCTCGTCGATGAATGTGTCGAAATCGTTACATCTCATAGCAAACACCCTTGAATGATTCCCCCAGCCGCTTTTTTCGACGGCTGAATACGTGTTTCAAGCTTTTTCGCAAGCAACGCATGCGCTCGATTGAGCCGCGAACGGATGGTTCCCAGGTTGCAATCCAGTTGGGCACTGGCTTCGGCGTAAGACACTTCGCACAGATCGCAGAGCACCACCACTTCGCGGTAGTGTGGAGGCAGCGAGTGGACGGCTTCTCGAACCAGGTCGACAGTTTCGCCGCGCAGCACCTCGGCGACCGTGTCATGTCCACTCTCCAGCGCAAGTTCAACCTCCTCGCCCTCTGCGTTCTCAGCCACCAGTGGAGCGCTGCGGGCCTGCGAACGATAGGCGCGGCGGACAAAGTTGCGCGCAATGCCGAGCAGGAATGAGAGCACTTGCCCCTTCGACTCGTCGAACTTCTCACCCTCCTCCACCAGCGTGATGAAGGCGTCCTGGGTGATGTCCTCGGCCAGCGACACTGAGCCGCTCATGTGCAAGGCAAAACGGTACACGTTGGACTTATATCTCTCGTAGAGCGCAGCAAAGGCATCCTCGTCGCCGGAGACGGCAAGACGGAGAAGTTGCGACTCCGGTAGAGTGTCGGTCAACGGCATCGTACTCACGGCATTACGGACAACCAGAAGTCCTACCAGTATTACCGACAAGCCGCTGGTTAGTTCCACAAATATTGAGATGCCGCCGCCCACCAGTCAGTTTGTGCCGCGCAATCCGCGAACGGAGACTCCTGAATACTCCAAGGGGGCGGGGACAGGACAGGTGGCCCAGAGTTGGTTCAGTTCCAACTCTGGGGCTTTGAGTGGCCCATTCAAGCCTTCCTTCGGCCTGAGCGGGTCTGTCACTCTTGTTTTCTGAGTGACGAAGGAAAGCATCGGCACTTACTTCTAGCGCGGCAGAGCGTCGCTCGAATCGCGATCGTCGCGGTTGAAATATGTCCCCGCCAGCAGATAAACGTTCACCGAATTAACCAGCAGCAGCAGCGCCCCCAGCACGGAAGCCTCCCAGCCCTCGGCGTTATCATCATCAAAGTCCTGATAGAAATCCCGAATCGTCTGCGCAAAGTACATCGCCAGCCCGGCAAAGATGATCACCTCCACCGAACTCAGCGTCCACGCAAACTTCGGCTGTGTGCAGCGCAAGGTTCACCGCGGCAACCATCACCCCTCCCGCCACAATCATAAAAATCCCCGTCGCCGGACGCGCCAGATCGTAGCCCCTCGCATATCCCCAAAGCGCCGTAGCCGCATACATCAGCGCCGGACAAGCCAACCCGACTGCCAGCGTCGCCGGCGGTAGAAGCACGGAAAACTCCATCCCGCAAAAGCCCGCATAGGCAAGCAGCAGCACCGCCGCTGCCACCATGCCAAGTTTCTCCACATAGCGCCCCAAAAAGCCCATGAACAATATCTGCAGGACAAAGATCAAGCGAACCACGATCTGCCCCACCCGTGCGCCCTGCGTCAGCCCAAGCCCCTGGCCCAGCGAAGCCCCCTGCATCGACGCGGCTGTCCCCGAAGCCACCAGCAAGGCGCAAGCCGCCAAGCCCAGCGCCCGCGCCAGCACCCGCCGGTACGTCTGCTCCATCGCGTCATTTAAAACCGGCGGCGCAGACCCACCTCCCAGCGGCGCATAGCCGTCGGGCACCGCGTCGAGCAACTCCGGGTGCGGCCCGCGTGCAATGCGGTTCTCGGCAATAGGCAGTATCCCGCAGCCCTCCGGAATTGGCGGCAATTGTCCATGCAGCAGCCTTGGATCGTTCATGTCATCTATTCTGCCGCAGGTCGGACGGGGTGCAAAGTGACCAACGTTACTCTCAACGTCACCACGGAGGTGCCCTAATTAGCGGCGGGTACGAGGCGAGCTCGTGCGACTGGAAGCGGTGCCGGATATCGACAATTCCTGATCACAGATAGTGAGTTAAAAGGCCCGTTTTCGTCCACGATCATGGAACTCTCCCTGGATTCGGCGTAAAGCGTTGGGCGTGAGCCGCCTATCGCTAATTGTTGCCGCCTACCTCTCATGCGCTGCTTTGCCCCTAGCAAGAGATTAATGATTGTTGCCTCAGTGCTTTCTTTTCCAACCAGCATGTATGCGCAACCAGCGGTGCGCATCAAGATCATTGCACACTCCGAAAGAAGAGCCCTGCCGCATACGATCGAGCCCGCTCCCTGGCTGCGAGCTCTGAAACTGCCGTAAACTGGCCGGCTGGCTCCAGGCACTGAGGCATCTAACAACAAGGAGAAAGGAGAGAGAAGTATGGCACCACAAGCAGCAGAAGCCCCGCTCGTCCATGCGTGGTCAGCAAAGTCGCCAGTTCCGTTCTTTCGCGTCGGAAATTATGAACCGGTCTTCGACGAGTTGACGACATTCGATCTGCCGGTTGAGGGAGCGATCCCCAGGGAACTCAACGGCTGGTATTTGAAAAACGGACCCAACCCGCGACACGAGACGCCACATTGGTTCACGGGCGACGGTATGATCCATGGAGTACGGCTAGAGAACGGGCGCGCCGCCTGGTATCGCAATCGATGGGTGCGTACGGAGAGCTTTGATAAACCTGTCCTGCTTTATGACACTGACGGCACGCGCAACCTGCACGCCAGCGTGGCAAATACGAACGTCGTAAGTCACGCCGGCAAGACGCTCGCGCTGGTGGAGTCATCTCTGCCGTATCAGATCACCAACGAGCTTGAAACGCTGGGCGCCTATGACTTCGGCGGCCAGCTGGTCGACTCGATGACTGCACATCCTAAGATATGCCCGAGAACCGGCGAGCTACATTTTTTTGGCTATGGAAGCCTCACCAGCCCGTATGTCACTTACCACCGCGCGAACGCGTCGGGGGAGCTGATCATTAGCCGCGGCGTCGATGTTCCCGGCTTGACCATGATGCACGACTTCGCCATGAGTGCCGAGCACATCGTGTTTATGGACCTGCCCCTGGTGTTTCGGCTCGACATCGCGCGCAATAGTTCCAGCGACCTGCCGTACCGCTGGAGCGACGATTACGGAGCGCGGCTCGGAGTGTTGCGCCGCGATGACCCATATGGTCCGATCCGCTGGTTTGAGATCGACCCGTGTTACGTTTTTCACGTCCTCAACGCCTTTGATAAGACCACAGGTGATGGCAAGCTTATCGTGCTGCAAGCAGCTCGTTATCCCGAGTTATGGCGCGACAATGGCGCGCCTGGATTCGACGCCGTGATGTGGTCCTGGACGATCAATCTAACCCGTAACACCGTCACAGAGCAGCAGATCGACGAGCGCGCTATAGAGTTCCCGCGCATGGACGATCGGCGCGCGGGTAAGCCGGCCCGCTATGGGCTAACCGTGGGCACGGGTAAACTCGTGCGCTACGACCTCGAACACGGCACCGCTGAGGAACATTGCTTCGGTACCGCTACCGCGCCCGGTGGAGCTGCTGAGGCTGTGTTCGCTCCCGCCGATTCGGACGGGGACGAACTCTCCGGGTGGTATCTGTCCTACGTCTACGACCCAGTCCGGGACGGCAGCGACCTGGTCATCATCGACGCGTCCGACTTTCAAGGCAAGCCCGTCGCTCGAGTACAACTTCCACGGCGCGTGCCGTACGGATTCCATGGTAACTGGATAGCGGGCTGAGAATGACGATAAGGAATGCACCTCAAGATGCATGCGGGCCGTGCCCCTCAGTTCACCTGCGGACCTCGCTGGCTCTGTTAGCAGTTCGCATGCGGTGACAAGCTACAGCTAGCGCTCCGCACTGACACTTCCGGCGGCTGTCCGCTCAAGCTTCTTTTGCGTGAGTAGGGTAGTTTGCGCAGCTGGAAGGATCGCTGCGTGTATGGCGCAGTCCACACACGACTACGATTGTGCAGCTTACTATGGCGCCTCGGATACTACGATCCCGTTAAAGATACTTGGCGGTAAATCGCCATGTAGATCACTATCCCGGCGGGCGGCCTATTCAAGCCTTCTCTCTGCCTGAGCGGGCCCCTTCGCCGCACCTTGCCACCTTAAAACCCCTTCGGATTCTCCCCCGCCGCTCCAAACGCCCGTTCCAGATTCATCCCTGCCGTCCCCAGCGCCCCCTCCCCAAACAGCGGCCCAATCAGCGTGACTCCGTGGGGAACCCGGCGCGGCGGACTGAACTTCGGCAGCGGATGCGCCGGGTCCGGAGCCCAATCGCTGCGCGCCTCCGCCACCTCCACAAAGCCCGCCCGCAAGGTCAGCGAGGGATGCCCCGTAAAGTTCGTAATCGTCAGCATCTCATCCCTCAGCGAAGGCACCAGCAGCACATCTACCTGCGTGAAGATGCGCGCCATCTCCAGCGCCACCTTGCGCCGGAAGCGGTCCGACTGCACAAAGTCCACCGCCGACAGGAATCGCGCCTGCCGGAACGAATTCGGCCACGCATCCGCCTCCTGCGACCTCAGTTGATTGAGCCCGCCCGCCAGCGTAAGTTCCTCAAACGCCGCCGCCGCTTCGGCCATCAGAATCACGTCCAGCGAGTCGTACGGCCAGTCCGGCAGCGACACCTCCACCGGAATAAGGCCGATCTTTCTGGCCGTCTCCAGCGCCGTGCGATCCACATCCGTCGCCGGCGCCTCCTTCATCCACGCCGGGAAATAACCCAGCCGCCAGCCTTGAACCGACGCATTCGCATCAAAATCCAGCTTGCTCGCAACGCTGTTCAAATCGCCCGCATCCGGCCCGGAGATCGCTCGCAGCACCAGCAGCGTATCTTCCACCGAGCGCGCCATCACCCCCAGCTTATCCAGCGACCAGCACAAGGTCATCGCTCCCGTGCGCGGCACCCGCCCGTACGTCGGACGCAGCCCCGTCACGCCGCAGCGCATCGACGGGCTCACAATGCTGCCGTCCGTCTCGCTGCCGATGGCGAAGCCGACCAGCCCCGCCGCCGTCGCCGCTCCCGGCCCCGCCGACGAACCCGACGAGCCTTCCTCCAGCAGCCACGGATTCATCGTCTGCCCGCCAAACCAAACGTCATTCAGCGCCAGCGCCCCCAGCGAGAGCTTGGCCACCAGCACCGCGCCCGCCTCATGCAGCCGCTTCGTCACCACCGCATCCTCGGCCGGAACGCGGTTGCGGAAAGGCTCGGCTCCATACGTCGTCGGAATGCCCGCCGTATCCAGCAGGTCTTTTGCTCCCCACGGAATGCCGTGCAGCGCCCCGCGATAATGTCCGGTGGCAATCTCCCGGTCGGCCGCGCGCGCCTGCGCCATCGCAAGCTCGGCCGTCAGCGTAATGACGCAGCGAAGCTTCGGGTCGAAGCGCCGCAGCCGCTCCAGGTAAATGCCGGTCAGCCGTTCGGAGGTAAGCTCGCGCTGCTCAATCCAGCGCGCCAACCGCCAGACCGGTGCAAACGCAATCGCCTCATCCGTGCTCGGCAACGGCCCAACCTCGGCGCGGCTACGCAGAAAGCGATCCCGCCCCGGCCCCGGCGGCGGCCCCAGCAGCGCCGCATTCCACTGCGACCACGGAGCTATCGACGCCTCAATCGCGACCTTCCGCGGCCCCACACGGCGCTCGTAGAAGGGTGCCATCGACACCCGCCAGTTGCTCGCCGCCTGCACCCGCTCCGCCTCAGTCATGGCGAAGTTGACTATCTTCTCCGCCCCGTTGAAGTCCGCCGCTGACACTTCCGGCCCAAACGGCGGCGCAGTGCCGAAGGCAGGCGGCGCGCCTGGAGGGGCTGCGCTTGATGCCGCGTTCGCCGACGACGTATTCGGATTCGACGGTGGATTGTTCTGCCCGAAAGCAGCACTTCCAAGCAGACTCAGCGTGGACAAGGCAAGAAAATCACGGCGGGAAGCTGACATAGCGCTCCGTGGGCGCAGAAACATGCGCGCCGATTCGACAGCTGCCAACCACTATAACGCTTGCCGGAATCCCTAGCTGGCGCGGCGCGGGATTATGTCGTCTCCATGAATATGAAATTGCGCGGAACAGTGATCCGAGCCGCAGATGATGGGAACGATTCCAGCCATCTGCTTGCGCGTGATCAGGCCCAGGGTGGCACAGGATGGGCAGGCGAGCACCGCCCAGAAGGGGTCGCCCTCCTCGCCGCTCTCACCCGCGTTGTCGAGGACGAAAACGGTTCCGGGACTCATCTGTTCGGGGATCCACTGGGGGAGATAGTTGATCTCGACGATCATGTGTCACCTCCACAGTCTCTGCAAAGACTGCCTGTTATGGCCGTACAAAAGCACGCTTGGCACGGCCCGCGCGTACCGGTTGAGAATGCTTCTTCGGGACCTGCGGTTGCAATGGCGCCACTGGAGCCAGCACGCGCTCCAGAACCGGGCCAATACAGATCGCAAGCAAGGGTTGTTGTGTGTTACGCAAAAGGTCGATCACTCCGCGTTCGGAGTCGCAGAGAAAAACGCTTTCGCCGTCGGTCAGGAGATGCAGTCCGGGGCCGCGAGTCAGCAGGTCGGCCAGTCGATGACCGAATTCGCGGCGCAGCAGTAAGATCATACGGCGAATCCGCTGCAGGCTGAAGCCGCGGCGGCGCAGATCGCACAGAATGGCCAGTTCGGCGACGTCCTTAGCTGAGTAAATGCGCCGATGTCCCTGCCGCGCAGGCACCACGATTCCCTGCTCATCCCACCACTGCAATTGGCGCGGCGTGAGGCCGGTGCGCTCGGAGACCTGGCTCGACGTGAAGCTCTGACTCATGCCTGCACCCAACCGGACCAGCTAAGGAACAAGGCCATGCAATTTGTTTGAAACAAAATCGTACAGAAATGTTGCACCTATCTTAAGCCCGCTTTTCAGGATGTCAAGCCTGCCGTCACCTGAGACTGTGAATATCCGAAGCGCCCGCGGCCGGAGCGGCGTCTGTTGCCGCGTACCCGGCTGCGAAGCTTAAGGCGCCCCCCTCTGCCGAGTGCCCCACATCTGCCGTTGTTAGCAGAAGTGGCATCGCCCGTCGCGCAATCTGCTATTTTGTCTTTATGCATCTCGTAATCAATGGAGAAGAGCGAAACCTTGCCGCGTCCACCCTTGGCGCGCTAATCGAAGAGCTGGGCATGCAGGGCGGTCGTGTGGCCGTCGAACTCAATCGCGAAATCGTGCCTCGGGCCCGCTGGAGTGCCACTCCACTCAGTGACGGAGACCGCCTCGAGATCGTCCACTTTGTCGGTGGCGGAAAAGCGTAGCCAAGATAAGAAACCGTTCCAAAATTCGAAAGGCCGCTTGGGGATAAGCGGCCTTTCGTGTGCGTCTTTGCTGCTCGCGCAATTCGATTTTACAGCTTCGGCTTAGTGCTGCGGATTCGCAGTCGCCCCCGGCTGGCTCTGGGTAGCAGCGGCGTTTTGTCCATCCACATTGTTGGTCATCAGCCGAACCGCCACGCTGCGATTTTCAGCGCGGCCTTTGGAGGTATTGTTCGCTGCCACTGGCGCGTCCTTGCCCAGTCCGATGACGTAAACCTTGTACGCGGGCACGCTGTACTTCGAGACCAGATACTGGATAACGACGTCAGCTCTGCGCTGGCTCAGCCCGTAGTTGTATTCGGCGTTGCCCACCGAGTCGGTTCGTCCCTCGATCTGCACAATGTAGCTTTTGACGTTCGGAATCTGCTGGCCGATCTCGTCGAGTTGTTGCTTATCCTTGGCCGTGAGCACGGCCTTGTCGAAGCCAAACAGCACGGCGGCTTCCGTCACCGGATGATAGTTGTCCAGATTGACCACCCGGTTGGTGAGATCGTTCACGCCGTTATTGGCGTTGGTAGCCAGTTGCTGGGCCTGGTCGGCCTGCTGTCCGGCGGCCAGCGCCTTCTGGTCAGCCGCGCCGGCCTTGGCGTCAGCACCCTGAATTCCCTCCTGGGCGCGCTTATCCAGGTCGCGGATGCCGTGAGTCGTCTGCGCCGTCTGAACATCCAGTTCGTCAATCTTGTTGATGACCGGGGCGGTCTGCTGCTTGACATAGGTCTTGGTGGCGCAGCCGGCGGAGAGGGCAATTGCGCCTACAGCAAGAACGGTGAGAAGAATACGTTTCATCGGAAGCTCCTTGGGCTGGGGTCGCCCTGAGTTGGTCAAACCCTATCCAACACTCGACGTCATGGAAAGCACGTCTGATGCCAAGCATAATTCAGTTATTTTTCAGTGAGTTACGAGCCATCCCAGCGCCTTTGGCGGGAGATTCCTTCCCGTGCGCGTAGAATTTTCATAGGCGAGGAAGGTCATCTCCCATATTATTCCGAACACCATGGCAATGGTCGAATTCCGAAAACTCATCATGATCCGCCGGTACAGAGATTTGATCGACGCACTCCTCGCGAAGACGCGTCTTGACTCGGCAGGCATCGAATGCTTCCTGGCTGACGGGAATATGGTGCGGATCGACTGGTTCTGGTCGAACCTGCTGGAGGGTGTCAAACTCCGCGTAATGCCCGAAGATGCCGACGCAGCTTTGGAAGTTCTGGCGCAACCCAGCATTGACGGCTTCGAGGTCGTGGGAGTCGGGAGGTATGAGCGACCCCGCTGTCCGAATTGCAATTCAGTGGAAATCTCATTCGAGGAGTTGAACAAGCCAGTCGCTTACGCCAGCATGTACTTTGGTCTGCCGATCCCACTCCATCGCGACGGATGGAGTTGCCACTTGTGCGGCCACCGGTGGCAAGATGATGCAGCCAACTAGCGGCGCGCAGCGCGCCCGGTTGTGAACTGAAACTATGGATCTGTATCAGAAGATCAAAACGGTTCCCACCAATCCCGGCGTCTATCTGTACAAGAACGCCGAAGGCGTGGTCATCTACGTCGGCAAGGCCAAGAACCTGCGCGCGCGCGTACGCTCCTATTTTGTCGAGGGCGCAAGCGACAACGCCAAGACCGGAAGCCTGCTCCGTGAAGCGGTCGACATCGAATACATCGTAGTGGACAATGAGGGCGAAGCGCTCGCTCTGGAAAATAATCTCATCAAGCAGAAGCAGCCGCGCTACAACGTGCTGCTCCGCGACAGCAAATCCTACCCCTACGTCAAGCTCACCGCCGAGCGCTTTCCCCGGGTTTACGTGACGCGCAAGGTGCGCAAGGATGGCGCAACTTATTTCGGCCCGTATTTCCCTGCCAGCCTCGCCTACCGCGTCGTCGATCTGATTCATCGCAGCTTCCTGATTCCCTCCTGCAAAATCGACCTGACGCGCGATCATCCCCGCCCCTGCCTGCAGTACTACATCAAGCGCTGCATGGGCCCATGTGTAAAGGATCTGGTAACCCCTGAGAGCTATGCCGAAGTCGTCAAGGATGTGCGTCTGCTCCTCGGCGGCAAGCCCTCCGAACTCTCCGGCTCACTACGCCAGCGCATGGAGCGCGCAGCCGAAGAAATGCAGTTTGAGATGGCGGCAAAGTATCGCGACCTCATCGTAACCGTCGAACAGTTGAGCGAAAAACAGCGCGTCGACGCCGCCCAAGGCGAGGACGTCGATGTCATCGGCTACCACTATGAAAATCATCTGATGGCCGTCAACGTCTTCCACATGCGCGGCGGCAAGGTGCTCGACCGTCGCGAATTCTTCTGGGAAGAGCTTGGCGAGTTGGAGTCGGCAGTGGGTCTCGATGTCGGCGAATTCATCAGCGCCCTGCTCAAACAGCTCTATCTCGATGTGCCCTACATTCCGCGCACAATATACGTTCCCGTGGATTTCGAAGACCGCGAGGCCTTGCAGGATTTGCTCAGTCAAAAGCGCGGCTCGCGGGTCTATATCGACGTGCCGCAGCGCGGCGACAAGCGCTCGCTGATCGACCTTGCGGGCACCAACGCTAAGCAATCCTACGATCAGCGCTTCCGCGTTCTCAAGCCGCGAACCGATCTGCTGCAGAGCGCTTTGCAGGATGTCTTCCAATTGCCTGAGTTGCCGGTGCGGATTGACTGTTTCGACATCTCCCACATCCAGGGCGCGGAGACCGTGGCCTCCATGGTGGTCTGGAAAGAGGGCAAGATGAACAGCGCCGAATATCGCAAGTTCATCATCCGCACCGTCGAAGGAGTCGATGACTTCAAGTCCATGTACGAGGTAATTTCGCGCCGCTACAAGCGCGTGAAGGAAGAGAAGCAGGAGCAACAGCCCATGCCCTCGCTCGTGCTGGTCGATGGCGGACTGGGACAGTTGCACGCCGCCGCCCGTGCCCTCGAGGAGCTGGGATTGGCCACCCAGCCGCTGGCTTCCATCGCCAAGCGCGAGGAGATTCTCTACCTCTTCGGCCAGGAAGACGAACCCATCGTGCTCGACCATCACTCGCCGGTGCTGTTATTGATTCAGCAGATTCGCGATGAAGCGCACCGCTTCGCCATCACCTTCCATCGCAAGCGCCGCCAGATGCGCGACCGCGTCACCGAACTCCGCGATGTGCCCGGCGTCGGCGAACTGACCACCCGCCGACTGTTACAGCACTTCGGATCGCTGCACGCGGTGAAGCAAGCTAACTACGCCGCACTCACTTCTGTGGTGAGCGGCAAACAGGCCGATGCCATCCTCGAATTCTTCCGCCAAAACCAGCAGTGAGAATGGATCAGTCGGCAGCGCCGGAAAGGGCCTGTCGCGCCAGATACAACGCGCCCTCGAAGGATGGGCGCTCGCAGACCTGAATGCGGACCTCCGGACGGTCGCTGCGGATTACGTTGCCGAAGACCTGGCAAACATGCGCGGAGTTCATAAAGACTCCCCCGCTGAGCGCCACCTCCACGCGGCTGCGGCTGACCCAGAGGCGGCGCAAAACAATCTGCGTAATGCGGGCGAGTTCGGTTCCCGCGGCGGCCAGAATCTCAGTAGCAAGCGGGTCGCCCGCTTCGGCAACCCTGAGCACCACCGGAAACAGCTCAGAGAAATCCGGTATCGGTTCGCGATGGCAGCGCTGCACAAGATTCTCGCGCGTCACCACCCGCCAGTGCTCCATGATGGCCGCGATCAGACTGCTGCTCCGCCCCATGTCCAGGGCGCGCAGGCATTGCGAAATTGCATGCTGTCCAATCCAGTGTCCCGATCCTGCATCCGACACCAGGCGCCCCCATCCGCCGGCGCGCGCGCATTCGCCGCGCTCATGGCGTCCATAGGCGATGGAGCCGGTGCCGCTGATGCACACCACTCCGGGACCGCCGGAAAACGCAGCCTCCAGCGCAATGACCACATCGGGAACTACTTGAACAGAAGCGCGCGGAAGAAGTTCAACCAGAAAGCCCGTGATCTTCGCCGCTACCTCGGGTGCCGCAGCTCCGGCAACCCCGGCACAAACTCTGCTAACCGAGCTCGCGGAAACTCCAGTGCGCGAGAGTGCGCCGCCCACAGCTTCACCAAGCGCGAGACGGGCGCGCTCACCGGAGACAGTGTTGAGATTACAACCGCCTGCGGTGTAGCTTCCGAGTAGCGTCTCTCCGTCCGACAGGGCAGCCGTACATTTGCTTCCGCCTCCGTCGATTCCCAATACAAGTGCCATCGCGCTCTCATTCTGCCACAATCCCAAACGATTGGCCTTGTGGTAAATGTTTGGCGGCGAGAAGGGTGCCGAAACAGTCAATGGTTTGCGCTTCGGGCGAAGATTATCCAAAAAGCAAACTACGGCCGGAGTCAATCGTTATCACCTGCCCCTGGTCCAACTCCCCCGCGCCGTGTCTCTGAAACCTCGATAAAACTGCTAGGCAAGCACCGCATGCCGCGTAGCGCGCACCCTCTCATAAATCTTGAGATACTCGCGCGCGGCAACCATCCAGGAGAAGTCGCGGGACATGCCGTTGAGCATGAGCTTGCGCCACTCTTTTGGCTTGGCCCAAAGTTGAAGCGCAGCCAGCATGGTTCCCAGCAGCGCCTCCGGAGTGTACTCGCGAAACTTGAAGCCGGTGCCTTTACCGGTTCGGATGTCGTAGGATTCGATGGTGTCGTCGAGGCCGCCGGTGGCGCGAACAATCGGAACAGTGCCGTACTTGAGCGAGTAGATCTGGTTGAGGCCGCAGGGTTCGTAGCGCGAGGGCATCAGGAAGATGTCGGCGCCAGCCTCGATGCGGTGCGCCATTTCATTGTCATACCCCACCTTGACGGCGAAGCGCCCCGGATATTGGCGAACCAGGCGGCGGAACAGATCCTCGTAATCTTTGTCTCCGGCGCCGAGAGCGCACACGGTAATATCCTCGTGGGCAAAGCGGTCGGCCGCGAGAGCGATCAGATCGAAGCCCTTCTGCGCGGCAAAGCGGGAGACAATGCCGATCACGGGCGCGGTGGTTTCCGGGTCGAGCCCGAAGCGCAGCAGCAGATCGCGGCGGCACTCCTGCTTCCCCTCCAGCGACTCTGCCGAATAGCGTGGCGGCGATAAAGCGATCGGTAGCTGGATTCCATTCGTCATAATCGACGCCGTTGAGTATGCCTGCGAGGCTCGAGCTGCGGCTGCGCAAAACCCCTTCAAGGCCGAAGCCGTACTCCACGGTCTGAATCTCCTGGGCATACTTGCGGCTCACAGTCGTAATGAAATCCGAGTAAGTCAGCGCGCCCTTGAGGAAGTTCACCTTGCCGAAGAATTCGAGCTTTGTAATGGTGAACAGGTCCCAAGGCAACATCAGAAGCGGAAGCGTGTCCGGGGAAAAAACTCCCTGATAGCCGATGTTGTGAATGGTGAAGACCGTGGAAACCCCTTGAAATACCGGGTCTTCGTCGTAAAGAGTTCGGAGGAGAACCGGAATCAACGCAGTCTGCCAATCGTGGCAATGGAAAACGTCCGGCACGCCAAGAATTTTTGTGGCCTCAAGAACTGCGCGGCAATACAGTGCGAAGCGTTCGGGGTTATCGTGGTAGTCGCCGAGCGGAGTGCCATAGAGAGCATCGCGATCGTAGAAGGGAGGATAATCGATAAAGTAGAACTGGACGCCGTGCTGCAGGCCGCCATCGACCACGGAGCAGAAGCGGTAGCTGTCGTCAAAAGGAACGGTGATGCTGGCGATAACCGTGCGCGGATTTTTCAGATGCGTCTCCCGGTACAGAGGCAGGTAGACTGTGACCTGGTGGCCGAGCGCGGCAACCGCACGCGGCAGAGCTCCGACAACGTCGGCAAGACCTCCGGTTTTAGAAAAAGGGACACACTCGGATGCGGCAAACAGGACGTGCACGAAGCCTCCGCAAAACGCGAACAGAAGTTTGGATGCGCGGAAACTAAGAATGGAGTGCGCACAAAGCTGAAGTCTATCGGGCGGGACGAAAGGCGGTCAAACTTGGCAAAGGTTTTGCCGAATCGAGTAGAGAGCAGCAAGAAGCCGAAGCTGGGCCAGAACTTTCTGGTGGATCTGGATGCGATGCAGCGCATTGTGGACGCGCTGGGTGAAATCTCCGATAAGACCGTCGTCGAGATCGGTCCGGGCGAGGCTGCGCTTACCGAGTTGCTGGCCAAGCACGCAGGCCGGCTGATCGCGGTGGAGCTGGATCGCGTGTTGGCGGCACAACTGCGCATGCGCTTCGCGCCACTTAGTAATGTGGAGATACTGGAGGCCGACATCCTGCAACTGGAGCTGGGAACCGTGCTGGGCTCAACTCCTGGGCCGTTGCGCGATCTGCGTCCGACGGGACTGTTCCGTGCGCAGGTGGTGGGCAACCTGCCGTACTACATCACCACCGATATTCTGCTGAAGTTGTTTTCAGCCGGCGATAGAATTGAAAACCTTGTGCTGATGGTGCAGAAGGAAGTGGCCGACCGCATAGTGGCGGCTCCGGGAAGCCGGGACTACGGACTGCTCTCAGCCACAGCACAGATGTATGGCACGACGCAGAAGCTATTTGAACTGGGGCCGGAGTCGTTCGACCCTCCGCCGAAGGTTCGCTCGGCAGTCTTCCGGATGAAGATGCAACCGCGCTTCAGCGAACTGCAGGTGGATGAAGCCGGGTTTATCGGATTCTTAAAGGTAATGTTCGCGCAAAAGCGGAAGACCGTGAACAACAACCTGAAATTGGCCTACGATGGAGCCGTTGCCAAAGCCGCATTGGAGCGCACCTCGATTGCGCCGACAACGCGTGCCGAGGCGATCCCGCTTCCCGATATGGCGCGGCTGTACCGGGAGCTGAGAAAGTAAGAAGGGTGGTGAGCGTGATGCCGGCGATGAGCGAAGTGCGGGAAGCCGCGGTGGCCGGTCAATTCTACCCGCGGTCAAAAACGGAGCTGCTGCACGAAGTAGAAGGATTCCTGGGTCGCAAGAATAGTCGCGAGAATAGTCGCGACGACGAGCGAGTGCGCGCGCTGGGAGTGATCGCCCCACACGCGGGCTATGTGTACTCGGGAGCCGTGGCGGGAGCCGTGTATGCACGCATCGAAATTCCGCGAAAAGTGATCGTGCTTTGCCCCAATCACACAGGCTTGGGCGCGCCGCTGGCGATCACAAGCGCGGGCAGCTTCCGCACGCCGTTGGGCGATGCGCAGATTGATCAAGGGCTGGCCGAAGCACTGAAGAATGGGTTTGCACTGCTGCGCGAAGATTCGGAAGCGCAAAAAAACGAGCATGCGGTGGAGGTTCAACTGCCTTTTCTGCAGGCGATGCGGGAGAACCTGGCATTTGTGCCGATCACGGTGGGGACTGGACAGTTCGAGGTGCTGACTGCACTAGGCGTGGTGATGTCCAAGGTGATTGCGGAGTGCGGCGAACCGGTGCTGATGGTCGCCTCCAGCGACATGAACCACTATGAGGACGACGCGGAAACCCGGGTGAAAGATGCGCTGGCGATTGAGCAGGTGTTGCAACTGCAACCCAACGGACTCTTTCAGACGGTGCGAGGACAGAATATTTCGATGTGCGGAGTTGGCCCAACGGTGGCGATGCTGACCGCAGCACTGCGGCTGGGCGCGAGTTCGGCAGAGCTGGTGAAATACGCAACATCGGGAGACGTTTCCGGCGACCGGGAGCACGTGGTAGGGTACGCAGGCATCATCGTGACCTGATCATCCTGAAACCTGAGAGGCAGGTTCAAGGTTCAAGATCATCGCCTTCAGTTACTTGACATGAGGCTCAGCGATGGCCACCTCCGCCCCCGCCACCGCCGTGAAAGCCACTACCGCCGCTGAAGCCGCCACCGCCGCTGTGAACGGAACCAGCTCCGCCGCCGCTGACGTGAGGAGCGGCGCTGACGTGAGGAGCAGAGCTGACTGGCGGAGGGGCTGGCGCATGCTCAACCGGCGGCATAGGAACGTTGTAAACGCGTGGATAGTCGGTGTGGGCGTAACTGCGCGGCGCAGCACTGCCGGGGGCACGATAGAGTTCATAGCCGTTGCGGACGGCACCAGGGCCGGTAACGGTGTACGATCCCTTGCGTCCGGTGATCGATACAGCTCCGGAATGCAACGAGGCGGGCACCTGGTGCGTGGAGGTTGCGCCAGCTTGCGAAACGCCGGTTCGCGCGGTGCTGGAAGCGTTCGCTCCGCTGCCGCTGGCAAAGCCGTTGGCCGCGGCAGAAGCGTGCGTGACGCCGATGGGCCCAGCCACAAGATGCGAGCCGGCGATAGCCACTGTCTGATGGGCTGAGCCCGCGGGAGGATGCGGCGCGGTAAATCCGTGGGGAGTCCCAGCCAGCAAAGGCTGCGGATGCCAGCCGAAACCCGGTCCATGAAACGGACCAGGGTGCCACCACCATCCGCGTCGGCCAGCGTAGAACCAATTGCCATAATAGAAGGGCAGCCAGCCCCAGGGATAACCGGAGACGTAGGTCCAGCCCCAGGCTGGGTAATAGCTCCAGGCTCCGTAACCAAATGGGTCCCAGTCTTGATCGGTGCCGTTAGGCTGCCAACATTCGCCGCAGCCGGGAACGTCGGAATAGTTGCCGTAGTTGCCTAGATCGGCTACGCCAGGCGCGTTGCCATCGTCAGCGCCGGAGTACTGAACTCCCGCGGCGGCATTCTGATTGTTATAGCTGTCTCGCTGCTGATCCCATGAGTCTTCCGGTCTTGCGGGAACCGTGTTCTGACGAGCCGCACTGGCGGGCTGACCGAGGATGTAATTGTAGGTTTCGCCGCTGCGGATGGTGGAGTTGGGGTTCGCATTCTGGGCCACCGCCTCGCCGTCGCTGATGGCAAGCGATGCCGTCTGTTCATTCACGGTAAAGCGCAAGTGCGAGGGCTTGGTGATGGAAAAGGATCCGCCACTGTAGTCAGAGATGCGAAAGTCCTGATGGTCGCGAAGCCGGGCATTGACATAAACCGTCCCGGAATCGACTTGGATCACGTTCACTGGAGAGCCATTGGGAGCAGAAGAAAGATCGATCAACGAGATTTGCGCCGGGCCCACCAGACGGACACTGCTTCCATCTTCGAACTCCAGCTCAGCTCTGGAATTTTCCGCGGCGTAGATGCGGGCTCCGCCAATGACCGGCATATTTACGATGGCCTGCTCCCACCCATCCCCGGAATTGCGGTCAATCTGCACGTCTCCTTGCGCAATGCTAAGACGAACGACGCGGACAGCCGAGGCAGAGGCCGGTAAGGTTGAAAGGATCAGGAGAACGACGGCGAAGCAAGCGAGCCGAACTCTATCGGCAATCATGGCGATGCTCCCACAGCAACTAATAGTATGAACTCCCTAGTTGGGAAGGAAGATGCGGAAAATTTGTAAAGAATCATTTCTCCCCTGCTTGCAGCGCTGTTCTGCAGTTTGACGACTAGTAGTCCACCACCGGAATCGGGTAAGCAGAGCAGGCCTGCCCTCGTTCTATTCCGGCGATGCCGACTGGCGTTGCAAGGTCGCGGCGGTGTGAATGTGGCAGATGGCGATGGCAAGGGCGTCGGCAGCATCGGCGGATTGAGGCGGAGTCTCCAGATGAAGGAGTCGGGCCACCATCACTTGCACCTGCGACTTCTCCGCCCGGCCATAGCCGACAACGGCAGACTTAATGGCAAGAGGCGCATAGGCTACAACGGAAAGACCGTTCTGTGCAGCGGCCATCATGGCGACTCCGCGCACATGCCCGAGTTTGAGCGCACTCTTGGCATTGACGGAATAGAAGACATCCTCGATGGCAACGACTTCGGGCCGGTATTGCGTTATTAAGGCTGAAAGTCCGTCGAAGACCTTCTTCAGGCGGAGTTCCATGGCTTCACGTGGGTTGAGCCGGATGGCTCCGGCGGTGAGGCAAACCAGTGAGCGTCCCTCGCCCTCCACTATGCCGAAGCCAGTGTATTCGCCACCGCAATCGACGCCCAGCACTCGCATGAGGAAAAGTTTAGCCGAAAGCGGAGCGTAACAGGAGAGCTTTCAGTGCTTCACGGCTTTCAAAGTTTCAAGTTGGAAAGCCAGCGCGTGAGCAAGTCAACCGTTAGAGAAAGCTCCATGATTGCAGAAAAAGGAAACATAAAGAAACAACAAAGCTCTCGCCGACATCATCCTTACCTCTGGAAGTTGTATGCTGTTTAGCGGTTCGGGCTGCTGCGACGCAACGCCGCGCAGCGTTTTTGGAAGAAGCGCCGTGAAGGCTTCACAATCCAGGAGAACTGATGAAAATCCGTTGCTGGCGCATATGCCTGGTAGCAGTTGCGGCGCTGCTCACGGCCAGTGGTGCGGCTCAAAGCACGCCGTTGAGCGAACGCGTTGTGGCCTACCAGATAGAGGGAGCTTACAACCCGAAGACTCACACTCTAGACGCCACCGAACTGCTGACCTACAAGAATCTCACGGGCTCTACGCTGGACATATTTCCCTTCCATCTGTATTTGAATGCATTCCAGCCGAAATCCACATGGATGACCGAGGCCGAGCGAAACGGATCGCGCGACGAGGCGAAGGGCGAGGGCTGGGATGACAAACACTACGGCTCAAATGAGGTGAAGTCGCTGGAAGTTATCGGCGAGGGCGACCTCACCAAGCAGATGAAGTTTGTTTCGCCCGACGACGGCAATGCAGATGACCACACGGTGTTTGAAATCGCACTGCCCAAACCACTGCCGCCGGGGAGAGCGTGCAGTTCCGGATTCATTTTGTGGCGAAGTTCCCTGAGGTTGTGGCGCGCACTGGTTACAAACGCGACTTCCTGATGGCTGGGCAATGGTTTCCTAAGGTCGGTGTGTGGTGGAACGGGGCGTGGAACTGTCATCAGTTTCATGCCGATACCGAATTTTTCGCGGACTTTGGCACCTTCGACGTGAAGTTGACTCTGCCGGCGAAGTGGAACGTGGGCGCCAGCGGAGTGCAAACCGCCGCCAGGGAAAATGGCGACGGTACACAGACAGTGAGCTTTCATGCGGAAGATGTGCATGACTTTGCATGGACGGCCGATCCAACGACGAAAGTGGTGGAAGACTCGATCAGGCTGAGTAGCGGCACGGTGAAGATTCGCATGCTGATGCAGCCGGGACACATGGCCACCGCGCCGCGCTACATGGCCGCGCTGAAGGGCACGATGCTGAAGTTCGATGAGTGGATTGGGCCGTATCCGTACCCACAAATCACAGTAGTCGATCCGCCGCACGGCGGACTGCGCGGCAGGCGGGATGGAGTACCCGACGCTGATTACGGCCGGCACAACCTGGTGGATGCCCAAATTCGATCTGGAACCGGAGATCACGATAGAACATGAGTTCGGCCACCAGTACTGGTACGGCATGGTGGCCACCAATGAATTTGAAAATGCATGGATGGATGAAGGGATCAACTCTTACACCGAAGCCAAAATCATGGACGCGCTTTATGGCAGGACGACATCGTACGTGAACTCGCGGCTTGCCACGTTGGGTGAGAGCGGCATGGAGCGCGCCGGCTACGCAGCCATGCCGGATCGCGATCCGCTCTCGCGTCCGGCATGGCTGTTCGAGGACGACACTTCCTATGCCCTGATCACTTATTACAAGACGGCTTTGGTGTTGCAGACGCTGGAGAACATGATCGGCGAAAAGACGGTGCTGCACGGATTGCACGATTACTTTGAGCGCTACAAGTTCAAGCATCCCAGGCCCGAAGATTTTACCGCCGCGATGAATGAGTCGGTGGGACAAAATCTGGACTGGTACTGGAAGCAGGCGATTTATGGAACCCAGACGCTCGACGATCGCATCCTGACAGCCGGTTCAGAGCGGCTGGACTGGTACAACAAGGCGGAGGAGAAGAAGGGCGTAACTGTTTATCACAGCGAAGTGGTGGTGCACCGACGCGGCGACTTCGACTTACCCGTAGTGCTGGAGGCAAGCTTCGACGATGGCTCGAAGGTTCGCGAGCACTGGGACGGCAAAGATCGCTGGCATCGCTTTGCATGGGACCGCAAGGCGAAGCTGGTCTCTGCCGAGGTCGATCCGGATCACGCCTATTTGCTGGATCGCGATCCCTTCAACAATAGCTGGACTGACAAAGCCGACCGCAAGGCAACCGGCAAACTCGCCGGATACTGGGCGCTGCTGACGCAATGGTTGGAACAAGCGCTGAGCTGGCTGGCTTAGGAGAAAGACGATGAACGGCGGCGTTCGCAGTTCGGCTGGGTTAGTTTGGCGCCATCAGCGCCTGGTGTGGTGGATCTTTGTGGTGAACCTGGTGATCGCCTGGCTCAGTTCGCTGCCCGCGCGCGTAACGCTGGGCGCGGTGCTGGACCACAGCCTGGAATCAGCCAAACTGGTGACCGGGTTTGACGTTGGCACACTGATGCTGCTGCTTCGGCGTCCGGATGTTTCGCCGCGGACGCTTGCCTCCGGGATAGCCGGAGCGGGGCTGATCTTCCTGTTCTATCTGCTGCTCATCGACGGTGGCGTGTTCCGGGTGTTTCTTGAAGACAGAAAGTTGAGTCGTGCGGAGTTTTTCGAGAGCGCCGGGCTGTTCTTCTGGCGGATGGTAAGGCTGGCACTGTATTCGGCAGTACCCTTCGGCCTGCTGATTGCGGCCAACCTCGGAATCGTCAGCTATGCGGAAAAGCTGTCCAACAATGCTCCGCAGGAGCGGCTTGGATTCTTCGTCAACGTTGGCAGCAAGCTGGTGATTGTTGTGGTGGCGCTCTTCGTGCGCTTGTGGTTCGATCTGGCACAGGCCCGTGTAGTGCGCGACGACGAGCGCGGATTGTGCCGGACTCTATGGCGTAGCCTTAAGCTCGCATTCGGCTCTGGCCGGTTGTATGCAAGCTACATCGGAATCGGATTGTTTGCGGCGGTAACGTTTGGTGTTGGCATCGCGGTGTGGGTGTTTTTGCCGCACTCGGCAAGTGGAGCAAGCTTTCTGGTGCTGGAGTTGGTGACGATCACGCAGATTGCTTCGCGGCTCTGGCTTAAGGCAGCCAGTGCTCGCCGAATTGCATTGCTGCCGGTAGAAGCGAGAGATGCTTCCGTCTGCGGTGGATGAAGCGTTGGTTCCCGTCATCGAGGTGACTGACGTGCAATCGCCGCCCGAGTAAGTATCTCGAAGACTATTCTGTTCGCCGATGTTCACCTCTGGGGTTGGGCGCAATCCGCGGGATCGCCCTGCAGTTTGCGGATGGCGTGGGGGACGGCAGACCAGACCGCTTCGAGATTCTCCACGGCGGCAGCGGGGCTGCCCGGGAGATTGAGAATCAGAGTGCGCTTGCGAATCCCGCAGAGGGCGCGGGAGAGCATGGCGGCAGGAGTTTTGGCCAAGCTGGCGGCGCGCATCGCCTCACTAAAGCCGGGGATGACGCGATCGAGCACCAACTGGGTCGCCTCCGGCGTAACATCGCGCGGAGATAAACCGGTGCCGCCGGTGGTCACGATGAGGTCGGCTTCTCCTGAATCCGACCACTGCCGCAAAGCTTGGGCGATGAGCGGTTGCTCGTCTGCAACCAGCGAGACGGCGGCAATTTCGACGTTACGCTCGGTGAGAAAGCGAACTAGCGCAGGACCGCTCTGATCGATGCGCTCGCCACGCGAGCCTTTGTCGCTGACGGTGAGAACTGCGGCGCGGATTGAATTTGCTGCTGGTCACGTTCGGTACTCTACTTTCCGGATTTAGTTGCCGGCTCTGTCTCCTGCGCCGGTTTTTCATCTGAGGCGATCTTCACGATCGCAGGAGCCGCACGGTCCGCTTCCGCCGCAGGCTCGCCTCTTCCAAACAATGCGTCAATGCTGTATCCCGCGGATTCAGCCGCAGCCATAGCTTCGGCGATCGCCACGCCGATCTCCTGAATCACGCCGCGCGCGGGCACGGCCTGCGCAGCGAGTTTACAGAGGGCCGGAAGCTGGAGCCACCAGAGCAACTCCTCGTAAGACTCCTTGAGGAAATAGGTGTGGCCCCCAGCATCGTGGGCTCCGGTGAGCCAGCGAACATCAGCATCCTGCCAGAGCGCTGGCGACAGAACGGGGATGCGCCGCAAGGCTGCGCGAGTTTCCACCGGCGTTGCTGTGCTTGCGGTGGGGACGGGCGAAAAGATATTGGCTTCAATCAACAGCGCGACTTTGATTCTGGCTGCGACCCGCCAGCTTTCCTCACCTGCAAAGCCGAGGGACTCGAAGAGATGCGCCAACGGCTCGCGCAGTCGCAGACGATCGAAGAGATCGAGCGCGGCGCGCGGCGGGTTCTGGGCATTGACGGATTCGGCGAGCAACTCCAGGATGGACCAGGCAAGCACGGGGCCCCACATGGCCGTGGCCGTCAAGCGCGGGCTCAGGCTGGGCAAAACGCGGCGGGCGGCCACAGGCCAGGGTTTAGGAAAGAGCGCTTCGAGGGCGGGGATTCGCATCGCAGCCCGCGTAAGCTCCCGGAATCTTGCGGCCATAGAGGCGGGATTGATGAGGTTCAGAGGCAGCGAGCCGTCGTTATGGCCGCGATAGAAGGACTGGGCCTCGCGCAGGAATTCACGGCTGCGCTTCCAGGCGGTCTCGAAGAAATCTTCACGCTCCAGTTCGAGAGCCTTCTGCTTCTCGGGACCGGCGGGAGCATGTTCGTAAAGTTCGGCCAGATTGCGCACCAAATGCGGATTGAGCAGACGTCGAAGCGCATCGTGTGCCGGTTGCAGTTCGAGGCCGATGAGAGCGTCCTCGAGATTGGGGACGCCGCGGCCAGCCAGATGGTCGCACAGGCGGTCCCACGGTTTTTCAGCAGTTGCGTGCATCTCGCGCCAGTCGAGAAAGACGTGGCACTGATAAGCGTGCAGTTCGACGTTGAGTCCGTGCCCGGCCACATTCACTGAACGGCGCAGATAATCGAGGCCGGTAAGCGAATCGCGATAGGCGAAGACGAGCGCAGGGTCGGCACGGAGTGCAAGACCTTCTTTCAGCCTCCGTTGGCGGAGATGACCGGACTGTTTGTCGAAGTACGCCGCCGATTTGTCAATGGTGCCGCGGGTGGTGGAATAGCGGTTGTTGTAGAGCACCAGAGCGCGCTGGCCGTCGCGGCTGTTGGAGTAGGCAAAGACGTTTTCATCGACGCTGCCATCCTCGCGGAAGAAATCGTAGAGCAGGAAATTACTGCTCTCGGCGAAGAGCGCGCGCTGATGAAGCAGTGGCGCGATCTCGCGTTCGTGGCGCTCGACCAGCCATGGGTCGGGATTCTCCTGATAGCGGGGCCAGCGGTACTCCATGCCGTACTTTTCGGTATAGCCCTCGATCTGGCCGTGGCCGAACATCGGCAATCCAGGAAGCGTGGCCATGACGGCCGTAACGCCGAAGCACTTGTCGCCGGTGCCGAACTGATCGATGGCTGTACGCTCGTCGGGATTGCTCATGAAGTTCACATAGCGCTTCATGATGTCAGGATCGAACTCGATGGTGTTCTTGATCACCGAGCGGTACTTTGCGTTTTCCTCGTCGCGCATCATGTTCATGAAGGCGCTGTTGTAAACACGATGCATTCCCAGAGTGCGGACGAAGTAGCCCTCCATGAGCCAGAAGGCCTCGGCGAGCAAGAGGGTTCCAGGAACTTCGGCGGCGACGCGATCGACGACTTCGCGCCAGAACTCCTGGGGCATGTGCCGATTGAATTCTGCGGTGGTCATGGCAAATTCGGCACGCGAGGGAATGGCTCCGCTGCTGCCTGGATTGGGAAACCAGAGGCGCTGAAAATGCCGCTTGGCAAGAGTCATGGCGGCATCGAAACGGATTACCGGAAACAGGCGCGCGACATGCAGGATGGTTTGAATGAGTTGTTCGCGGACCGCCGGATTCAGGTAGTCGAGTTGCGCGGTGTCATTCCATGGAAAGCTGGTGCCATCATTGCCGTGATAGATGTAGCGTGTCTCTCCACTCTGCCGATCACGCCGCTGGAAGACCACGGCGGCATCGGTCTGCTCGTAGTAGTGGCGTTCGATTTTGATCTCGACGCGCGGGTCGGGGGAAAGATCCGGCCCGTCGAAGTTGTAGGCGGGATAAGGAGTGTCCGGGCGGGAGATGAACCAGTCGGGATGCTCGATGACCCAGGGGGAATCGATACCCATGTGGTTGGGCACCATGTCGCTGGCAAGGCGAATACCACGGCGGTAACAGCGGTCACGCAGGCTGATGTAGGCGGACTCTCCGCCCAGGTCTTCGGCGATGCGGTAGTCGTAGAGCGAATAGGCGGAGGCGACGGCGTCCGGATTGCCGCACAGCTGCTTGATGGTCTTGGAAGCGCGGCTGCGCTCCCAGATGCCGATCAACCAAAGCGAATTCAACCCGCGCCGTGCCAGTGCATCGAGATCCTCGTCTGGAATCTGATCGAGGCGATCGATGGCTCTGCCGTATTTTCGGGAGAGCTGCGCGAGCCAGACATAGGTGCTCTTGGCAATCAGCACGGCGGTAGGCATCCACGCGACATCCGCGCTGAACTTTTCGTACTCGTGAGCCGGATCGCCGAAGACTGGCACATCAGAGTGGCTGACTACGGCGGGCCATTGCTGTGTGCCGCTTTCACGGCGGCGACGTGCGGCTTCCTCGGCGGCCTTGGCGGCTGCGGCACGGGCAGCAGCTTCCGATTCAGGATTGGGAGGATGGAAGCGCGCCCAGATCGCCAGCTCCTCTTCATGCAGGATGTCACTGGCAATTAACAGGAAGCGCTCGAGTCCTTCGCCCAGCAGAGACTTCCACTTGTTGCGGATCACGGAAAGCTGCTCACTCAGGGAACCGGGGGCAGAAACGGCAGGGGCGCGGAGCAGATCAAAGAGGTTGACCGGCGTGGCACCTTCGATCGGGACCAGAGGACGGGTGGCGAAATATGCGGGGAACTGCCCGGCGACGCGGCGATAGACGGTCTTCTCCGCCAGGGTGCTGTCCTCAAAGAGTTCCTCGAAGGGACGGAAGGCGAGGTTACGATTCGCCATCCAGAGCAGCATCAACTCTTCAATGGCGGCAGCGCGGTGCGGGATTCCATCGGTGGAAGCAGCAAGCCATTGACTGGGAGTTAGCTCGCCACGATAGACGGAGTTTCCGGGAAACTGCTGGACAAAGGCAAGCAGCATTTTGTCCAGTTCCTTCTTACCGACCTGCTCGGAGAAAAAAGAAAGAGCATCGACCATCACGTTGGGATCGAACTGCCGGCGATAGCGCGCCATCACGGCGTGGCTGGCCTCATCGATGAGGCCCATAACATAGAGCGCAGCGGCATGGACAGCACGCTCGGGATGCTTCTGAACATCGCGAACCAGGTTCATTCGATGGGCCAACTCACGGCTTGCCGCGACGTTGGCGAAAACGACATTCCCTGTAAATGAGAAGAGTGTGTCCGCAAACTGATAGCGGTCCCGTGCGGCCCTGGAAATATGAAATTCCATCATCTCCCGACTCGTCCTGAACAAAGCCTGTCCACCATCATGCCAGATGCGCCCGATATCAACATCCGCCACGGCCTAAAGGGTAGTCTCTTCGCAGGGAAAAGATCAAAATGATTGATATATTTGCGCGACCTCGCGCGAGAAGCATCGATGCGGGAGTCTGCCGGGCCCTCGGGGGCGGAGCAGGAGGAAATTGCCGCACCAAATGCGAGGGCCGCTACGCGTTGGCAGCGGCCCTTGTGGGAAGCACTAATCTTTGGGCTCTTTGCGGATTTTCTTCTGCGCCCGCTTACGAGCCAGAGCTTGCTTTACGCGGAGCTTCGCGCCGGGCTTCAGATAATAGGAATGACGCTTTACTTCCTTAATGATGTCTTCCGTCTGAACTTTGCGCTTGAAGCGGCGAAGAGCGCTCTCAATCGACTCGCCCTCTTGCAATCGAATTTCAGCCAAACAAAATCACCACCCAACCAAGCCATAAATGGCAATGTGTAAGTCTACCATAGGCGGCGGCGACGAAGCGTCGGCACGAACGACAAGGGATCGCTGCCTTTGGAACCGGCCGCCGAAGTAGGCGCGAGGTTCGTCACCGCATTGCACAAGCTCAGAAGATCTTTTTACCTGTCAGGACGAGCAGGCCGATGCCTCCGGCACAGACCAGATAAAACGAAGCGGGCTCTGGAACGCTGGGCAGAGTGCGGTTGCCGGTAACAATGCCGCAGCACCAGGTGGTCGGCGGAGTCGAGATTCGATGGCCGGGCACGTTGGCCTGTGCAATTTCGCTTTTGGGAGGCACAGGCGGAAACACCGTCGGCGGCATCAGCGCGGGCAGGCCGGTTTCCATGGCGATGTCCGGCGGAGGCACGTCGGGCGGCAGCACGGTGGCCGGCAAAGGCTCCGGCTTTTTGACTTCGATGCGGTTTCCGCAACGGGCGCGGACGAGATGCTTGCCGTCGGTAAGCACCAGTTCGTTGGCCGGGATGGTGACCGGATGGGTGGTCCAGCCGACTTTGGCACCCTTGCGGTAGGAGACATAAGCGGTCATCGGCTGATTGACCCGGGTGAACCACATGCGGTCGGGCTGCAGGTCGCGATAATGGTCGCGGACCACTTCATCCTTGGCGATCGAGTCTGCCAGTTCGCGCGTATCGAAAACGCCGCCGGGAATGACGGAGAACGGAAACATCTGCCGCGCGGCACGGAAAGAGAGCTTGGGCGGCTTGATGTCCAATACCTCAACCTTCACGCGGTTCGCGATCTTAACGCCAAGGACAGCCAGCACTCCGATGCAGAGGCATAACAGGACTACGATGGTCTTTTTCATTAGCAACCGTCCGTTCGCAAAGGAGTGCGTCGTTGAATGAATCAGCGCAGATCTTTAGCGGCTTTCATTCCAACTGCTTTAGAGCAGTGAGCCTGCTATCGCAAACATTCCTGCTCCACCAGGTTCAGCGCTCTCGCACCCTCCAGTCCGGTGGACTTGGGAAGTACTTTTCCTCTGGGTATAAGGATACCGTATTGCCGTGACTTATAAATGAGCGCTTTGTAGCATATTCCCAGCAACTCGGCGGCTTCCTTGCGTCGCCATTGGGTTTGTTCGAGAGCATTGCGAATGGCTTCCGCCTCGGCCCCGTCTTTCAGTTCGCGCACCATCTTCTTGAGGTCTTTATTTGACTCGGCTCGCTCGCGGCGCACTCCGAAGAGCTTCCGGGTGGAATCCGCAACGGGCGTGGCGGCTATTATACCCTCGTCCAGCACCAGATAGCGCTTTACGACATTATGCAACTCGCGCAGGTTTCCCGGCCAGGAGTGTTGCATCAACGAGTTCAACAGCGAATCGGTGAGAGGCCGCTGCGGCTGACGGTAGGCATAAGCCAGCCGTTTCATGAAGTGGCGAAAGAGGGGCGCAATTTCTTCGCGGCGCTCGCGCAGTGGCGGCAGGCTGATATTGAATGCATTCAGGCGGTAATAAAGGTCGAGGCGCAGCTTTCCCTGCTCCACGGCCTCCTTGACGTTTATGTTGGTGGCGGCCAGGATTCGGAGATCGACCGTAACCGGCGATCTTCCGCCGAGGCGGAAAAAACGCTGATCCTGGAGGACCTGCAAGAGCTTGGCCTGCAGACGCGGCGGCATTTCGCCGATTTCGTCCAGCAGGATGGTGCCCTGGTCGCACTGCTCGAAGTATCCAGGTTTGCCGCTGGAAGCGCCGGTGAATGCGCCCGCCTCATAGCCAAACAGTTCGCTTTCCAGCAGTTCCTCGGGAATGGCGGCGCAATTGACCTTGAGAAAACGCTTTTTGGCCCGGGGTGAGTTCTTGTGGAGCAGCAACGCGATGACCTCTTTGCCCGTACCGCTTTCGCCGGTAATAAGCACCGGAACCTCGACACGGGCGATTCGCTGAACCTGCTCGAAAATCTTCTTCATCTTTGGGGCGGCGGCAAGGAAGAAGCTTTCCGGCCCCAATTCTTCAAAGAGCAATCCGGATTCGTCTTCCGGTACAGATGCGGGTGCATAGAGGCGCAAGGCCGCCAGCAGGCGCTCTACATCCACCGGCTTGGTGAGATAATCCACGGCGCCGAGTTTGATGGCACGAACCACGTCGGCGGCATCTTCGTGGCCTGAGAGCATAACCACCCTGGCGGCAGGAGCCAACTCAAGGATCTTGCTCAAGGTCTCAATGCCATCCATGCCGGGCATCATCATGTCGAGCAGAATTACGTGCGGCGGAGCGGCGGACTGCAATTCACGCAGGGCTTCGGCACCGCTGGAGACGGTGCAAACGTTGTAGTCTTCACACTCCAGCAAGTTGCGGATGTAGCGCTGCATCATCGGATCATCGTCAATGACCAGAATGCCGTGAGGAATTATTCTCCGCAATCGAGTGCCTCCGTCCTCTTCAGCAGACTCTCGCTGGCAACGTAGGGAAGAAGAAAACAAAATCTGCTGCCTTGTCCGACGGCACTTTCAACCCAGATCTTTCCGCCGTGCGCCTGCATAATTTTGTTTACGATCGCCAGCCCCAGGCCGGAGCTGGCGCGGCCTCCAGAAACAGGCGTGCTGAAGTACTCCTCGAATATTTCCTTGTGATATTCGGGGCCGATGCCGCAACCTGTGTCGGCTATGACGATCTTAGCGGCATTGGGCTGGTTATGGGCGCTGCCGAAGCGGCAATCCATCCCCTGGCCAAGATTACCCGTGCGGCGCTCCCAGAAATACGGTTCGAGCGAGATGCTGACAACTCCTCCCGGCGGTGTGAAGCGGCGGGCGTTTTCGAGCAGGTTCATCAGTACGCGCGTTACCAGGCGGTCATCAAAGGGGAGCACTATGGGCTGGTCGCAGAGGTCGATCTCAAAGCGCAGCCGGTTCTCGGCGAAGTCAGGCTGCAGCGAGTTGTAAACGTGAAGGAGGCATTGGCGTAGATCGGCCGGTGTTGAGACTGCCTTCCATGGTGCGGATTCGCGGAGCTCGGGAGTCAGCATCAGGGCGATTTGGTTTTCAATGAGCTTGCAGCCGCGGACGATATCTTCGAGCGACTCGATCTGAGAGGATGTAACTGCTCCCCGCTTACCTGAGAGCAAGAGCTTCGCCTGGCCGGTAATGACCGCCAGATGCCCTTTCAAATCATGGACGGACATTGCGAGGCTAGTGGCATTCGAGTTCTGGTGGGCTGCGAATTGAACGAATTGAGATGACATGGCACCTATATAGAAACTCAACGGCGGACGCACTCGAAAGATTGAGCGAATACCAACGCTGGGGGGCGAGATTCGTGCTGATCAGGGGCAATCCTACTACGCATGACTTTGGCCCAATAGACCGAACCTTAAAGATCAATGCACTTTAGTAATCTGGATTGGAACGGAAAGTACTTCCATGGGAATGATATTTCCGGGAAATAATCTGCAAGCTAAGGTCGATTATATTTGGATATCCATGCCTAAGCTGCTGGAATATAACGCGATAGTTGCATACAATTTGAGAAGTCCCGATCTCACAGCGTCTGGTAATCAAACTGCAAGATGATGCATCACCATGGTACAAGTTGCGTATTTTAATTCGCACAACGACGGGTTTCCCCCTGAGTCAATCATTTTCGGAAAAACGGAGGCAATGGCTGCGGTTCGCCGCAGTTTGCTCAAAGTCGCGGACACTAATATCCCGATTCTGATCGAGGGCGAGAGCGGCACGGGGAAAGAGATCATCTGCAAATATCTTCACCAGCACTCAGTGTGGAGCCATGGACCGTTCGTCAAAGTTAACTGTCCGGCGACACCCGGAACGCTGCTGGAAAGCGAGTTGTTCGGATACGAGCGCGATGCCTTCACTGGAGCCTTCGGGCCCAAGGCGGGACGGGTGGAGATGGCCGAGAGTGGAACGCTGTTTCTCGACGAGATCTCCGAACTTGATCTTCCGCTTCAAGCGAAGCTGCTGCAGGTAATGCAGAATGGGCAGTTTCAGTCGATCGGCTCCACGATGGACAAGAAGGTGAATGTGCGGATAATTTGCGCGACCAACCGGCAGTTGCACACAGAGGTTGCTAAGGAGCGCTTCCGCCAGGATCTTTATTACCGCATCGCGGGACTGGTGCTTCGGTTGCCGCCGCTGCGCGAGCGCCTGCAGGATCTGCGTGCCCTGACGGAGTACTTTGTGGCGCTGCACAACAAGCAGTTCGACTGCGACGCGCCGCCGATCTCAGAGTCAAGTCTTCAACTGATGTCCACCCACCCGTGGACAGGCAACATACGGGAGCTGGAAAATCTGACGAAGCGTTATGTAGTGGTGGGCACCGAGGAGGCTTTCTTAAGCGAGATTGCACAGCGCGAGTTTATGCCGGGTGATGCGGCAGTCCAGGCCGACGCAGCAATCCCGCTGGGCCAACTGACGAGGGCAGCCATGTGCGAGATGGAGAGCAGGATCATTCTCGACTCGCTGCGGGCCAACCAATGGAACCGCAAACGCACGGCGCGCGCGCTTAGCATCAGCTACCGCTCTCTGTTGTACAAGCTAAAGAAAGCCGGCATTGAAAACCGCCGAGGCGCAGGATCGGTGGGCATTGAACCAAACAGACTGGAGAAGCTCTCATGAAGCAGGGAAAGATTTTGATCGCCGTCATTCTACTTGGCGTGGCGTTCGTTGCGGCCACGGCATACGCACAGAAGCCGCAGGAGTCTACACCAGCGGCCGCGGCGGATGTTCCGGGCACCTACGTCATCGGCGAAAGCGACCTGCTTGCAATTAACGTCTGGCACGAACCGGAACTGACGCGTGTGGTTCCAGTGCGCACGGACGGAAAGATCACGCTTCCGCTGATTGGCGAGTTGCAGGCGAGCGGACGAACGGTGGAAGCCCTGCGCGCGACAATTGGCGCGGAACTCAAGAAATATTTGGAAGCTCCCGAAGTGACGGTGATTGTACAGGAGCCGCGCAGCCAGTTCTTCACCGTCGTCGGCAAGGTGCTAAAGCCAGGCTCCTATCCGCTGGGACAGCGCCTGACGGTGATTGACGGGATCGCTCTCGGAGGCGGCTTCAAGGATTTCGCCAAGGTTGGAAAAATTTATGTGGTACGGACGCATAGAGATGGCCGTAGCGAGCGGCTTCCGTTCGACTACAAGCGTGCGGTGAGGGGAGACATGGAACAAAACTATGTCCTCGAAGCACGCGACATGATCATTGTGCCGTAGGTAACAGGAATTCATTGTTTGAGCTGTTGGACGATTGGAGACGAAGAACAGATGAAATTTTTCTTAATACTTGCGGTCGCATTTACACTCTGCCTCGGTGCAGCGGGCCTTGCGCAGGATACGCCGAAGACGATGATTGAAGATACGAGCGGCCCTTCGCACCTGGGCAGTGAAGCTCCGGCGTTGTCGATCGATACCGACCTTGAAACCGGCAACCTGCTGGTGGCGGGATTTACCACGGGTGCCGTGTACGATAGTCGCGGCCTTTATAACGCAGTCCCAACGCCATACTATTCGAGCGACACACGCTATTTTCTACAGCCCGATGTCGGTTTTCAGCGCACGTTCTCGACCGGTGGCTGGACGTTGAGCTATTCGCCGGGCGTCAGCATCAGCCAGCACGATACCGGCAACGACCAGTACACGCAGAACCTTGCCGGCGACTTTCACCTGAAGCCGAACTCCTATGTTCTGCTGCACGCCCGTACCGATTACAGCATCACCAACAACCCCTTTGAGACGGTTGGCAACGTGGACCTTCTGCCTGGACTGGGCGGGCCATTCGGACCGAATTACAACGGTGTGTTGCCGCAGACCAAGCGGAGTTCGCTGGTTTCATCCGCAGATGTGAGTTTTCGGGTGGCCGAACACAGCGCGGTGGGGCTGACCGGTAACTTCCAGAAGTTCAGCTATGATGCGGTGACGACCAATACTGGGACGCTGATCTTCCCTTTCATCAACTCCGACGTAGTCGCAGGCTCGGCATTCTTCTCGCAGCAGCTTTCGCCGAGCGTGGACGCCGGAGTGCAACTTGCGTACACGGACATTTACAGTCGCGGCGCGCAGGTCGCGCGTACCCAGGCACCGGCGCCGATGTTATTCGTGAAGTGGAATCCGAACGTGCGCTGGGCGCTGACGTTGTACGGCGGGCCTGAATATGCACGCACACGCGCAGTGGTGCCGCCGGTGACTTACACGCACAACTGGTATTCCACCTTCGGGGCACGCTGGCGTGGAGTGGCCATCGCAATGCATTCGACGTGCAGGCGATGCGCCGCATCAGCAATGGCGGCGGCTTGCTGGAAGCCGTGCTGGATACCAGCGCCGGCGCCGGGTATCGTGCACGACTTGCGCCAAAGCTATTAGCCGAGCTGCGCGCCAACTGGTCGGACGAAAAAGGTCTCGGGTTGAGCAGTGGAAGATAGCTTCCGGAGCCTCTGGCTGGGCGGCGGGCCGGTGCTCGAGATGAATCGCTCGCTGGCTCTGCGACTGGACGTTGGTTGGGTGAACCAGTCGGAGACCGGCCTGAGCGCGACTGCGGGCAACCATGTTCTGGTACAGGGGTCGCTTGACTACCGCTTCCACAAGGCCCTGGGAGATTAGCTATGCTGCAAGAGGAATCAACGCGGACTCCAATAACGTTTCGCGACGCGACGGAGATTTTAATCCGGCGGCGCTGGCTGGTGGGCGGGGGACTTTTCGCCTGCTGGCTGATTGTCTGGTCGGCGAGCTGGCTGCTGCCTTCGATTTACCGGTCGGAGACGGTCATCCTGGTGGAGCAGCAGAAGGTTCCGGAGGAATACGTCGTAGCCAACGTCTCGGCCGATCTGCAACAGCGGCTGGATGGGCTGCGGCAACAGATTCTGAGCCGCACCCGCTTGCAGCGCATCATCGACCAGTTCCAGCTTTATAAGGAGAGCAATAGCCGCGGTAATTCCGACGAAGTGATTGAGCAGATGCGCAAGGACATCACGACCGAACTGGTTGAGTCAGCGGGCCGCCGCGGACAGCTATCGGCGTTCAAGATCGCCTATAACGCGCCCTCCGCGCGGCTGGCACAGCAGGTGAACGCACAACTTACTTCACTGTTTATCGACCAGAATATTCAGGAGCAGTCGCAGCGCTCGGAGAACACGACGGAGTTTCTCTCCACCGAACTCGATACGGCGCGCGCGCGACTGGCCGAGCAGGAGGCAAGAATCAAGCAGTTCAAGGCGGGAAACCTCGGGGCGCTTCCCAGCCAGATGGAGAGCAATGTGCGCATTCTCTCCGGACTGCAGGATCGGCGGCAGACCCTGAGCCAGTCACTGAACCGGGCGCAAGAGCAGAAACTCTACCTGGAATCTCTGCTGGCGCAGTACCGCTCGGTAAAGCTTGAGTCCGCGAACGGGGCAAACTCGCTGCCGGGGATCGAAGAGCAGCTTGCCAAGCTGAAGCAGGAACTGGCAGATGACCAGACAAAGTACACGCCGGACCACCCCGATGTGCTGCGCTTAAAGCGGCTGATTGAGCGCACGGAAAAACAGCGGGACGAGATTAAGCGCGAACCTGGCCTCGGGCAGCAATGCGAGCGAGGCTCCAGTTGAAACGACGCGCGACTTGCAGACGATGACGCCGATGCTTCAGCTCGAGGGCCAGCTTAAAGCCAACCAGCAGGAGATTCAGGATTCGCGGCGTGAGTTGGCGCAGGTGGACGAACAGATCGCTTCCTATCAGGCGCGGCTGAACGGGACGCCGATCCGCGAGCAGCAACTGGCCGACCTGACACGCGACTATGACCAGTCCAAGGTGAACTACGATTCCCTGCTGAAGAAACAGATGCAGTCGCAGCTCGCGACGAACCTGGAAAAGCGCCAGCAAGGCGAACAGTTCCGCATCATCGATCCGCCCAGCCTGCCGGACAAGCCGATTTCACCGGACCGGCTGAAGCTAAGCATGATCGGGATGTTAGCGGGGCTGCTGGTGGGGATCGGCCTGGCCGTGGCGGTGGAAATGATGGAAGATCGGGTGCGCAACGAGGACGAGGTCACGCGTATTGTCCGTGTCCGGATTCTAGCAGCAATTCCACATCTATTTACGCCGGAAGAGCAAAACAAGCAGCGGCGCCAAAGGGTGATCGAGTGGAGCTGCGCGGGGCTGATGCTGGCAGTGATGGTGGCCGCCAATGCATTCACGTCTCTGAGGAGATAGCGTAATGTACGAGAAATTTTATGGTTTCAACCAGAACCCGTTCCGCATGAGCCCGGATCCCGCGTTCTACTACGCGACGGCGCGCCACAACGAAGCGCTCGCCAATCTTACATACGGCGTGCTCATGCAGAAGGGATTCATTGTTCTGACCGGGGAGGTCGGCACCGGCAAGACGCTGCTGGTGCGCTGCCTGCTCGACACGTTGCACCGTTCGCGCGTGGCCCATGCCTACATCTTCAATCCGCTGCTCTCGGCCGACGACCTGCTGCGCATGATTCTTATCGACTTCGGCATTCGCGACGTAAAACACACGCGGGCTGAAATGCTGCAGCAGTTCAACGAATACCTGATCGACGTTTACCGGCGCGGTGGCGTGACGGCGCTGGTGATCGACGAAGCGCACCTTCTGGCGCCGATACTGCTGGAAGAGATCCGGCTGATGACCAACATCGAGACCTCGCAGCACAAACTGCTGCAGATCGTATTGGTAGGCCAGCCGGAGCTCGATGAGAGCCTGGATTCGCCTGAGTTGCGCCAGGTGAAGCAGCGGGTCGCGCTGCGCTACTCGCTGGAGCCGCTTACGGACATGGAAGTGCGGGGCTACATCGACCGCCGGTTGGAGGTCGCAGGCGCGCCCGGCCGCGCACTGCAAATCTTTCCGCCACCTACGCTGGCACGCATTCTGCATTACGCGCACGGAATTCCGCGGCTGGTGAACACCATCTGCGACGGCGCGCTGGTGAGCGGCTACGGACGCAGGGCCACGGTGATCACTCCGGCGATGATTGAGGAGGTGGCCACCGACCTCCGCTTGGGTTACAAGAACGCGGCTGCGAAGATGACCGGCACGCCCTCCGGCCAAGCCAGTCGAGGACGATTTGTCACGCAAGACGCTTATAAAAACATTGTTGCGGCTGGCCCGGCTCCTGGAGTCCGGCCAGGACGAGAAGAACCAGGGAGTGGCAGGATGAGCCGAATATTCGACGCGCTTCGCCGATCTGAGGAAGAGAAACAGCCCGGTTCGGAACGATGGAATCTGACGCCTGGTCTGACACCAGGCAGTTCGACGGTTGAGCCCGGCCCGCGCGCGGAGCACGAGATTGTGCAAGATGCGGAGCAAACAACGCTTGCTTCCGAAGAGAGTCCGCGGGATATTTCATCGCTCGCGCCGGATGCCGCAGCGAGCGGGCAGATGATGGATTCGCTGCTGCCGCCATCACTGGCAAGCCAAAGCAGCGATTCTTTTTCGAAGCAATTCGCGATGGCCGCGCCGATTGAACCGGGAGTGCCGCATTTCGCGCTCGAAGATTTCGCAGTTCAAGGCAGTTTGCCGTCAGACTCAAGCGCCAACGGGCTGGGCGGCGGACAGATAGATTTTTCGAAGCTCAAAATCGTTCCGGTGTCGGCGATCCCGTCGTCAATGCTGGTTGCGCTCAACGGCGAACGCGGGCTGGGAGCGGAAAAGTTTCGCGTTCTTTGTGCACGGCTCTCGAACATCCGCCTGGGCACGACTTTGGGCGTGTTGCAGGTAACAAGCAGCGTAGTTGGCGAGGGCAAGACGCTGACCTCGGTGAACCTGGGCATGACACTGGCAACACGCTTCAATCAGAAAGTTTTGCTGGTGGAGGGCGACCTGCGCAAACCGGCGGTGTGCGCGTTGCTGGGAACAAGTGATCACGCCGGCATCGGCGAGTGGTGGGAGCTGCCGGAGACGCAGATCAGCGACCTGCTGCTGCGCATCGGCGAAACCGGGATGTGCGTTCTGCCGGCGGGCAACGTGGCGCATCCGGCCTCAGTGCTGCAGTCGCCGCGAATTGCTGAACTGATCTCCACGCTGTCTCGACAGTTCGACTGGATCATCATCGATACTCCTCCGCTGCTGCCGATGGCGGATTCCAATCTATGGTCGCGCCTGAGCGATGGGACGCTGATGGTGGTGCGCAAGGGCACGGTCTCACGGGCAGCACTGAAGAAGGCGGTGGAGAGCCTGGACAACCCAAAGCTGGTGGGCATCGTTCTCAACGACGCCTCCGGATATGACCGCGTGGATTATTACGACCAATACTACACACCGCGCGGCGACGGCAAAGACTCATCAAAGGCAGCCTCACGGTGACTCGACGTTCGCACGCGTATATTCCCGTCCGGTCGGTGATACTCGGCCTGTCGGAAGCCGTGCTGGCTACGCTGGCATTGCTGGCAGCGATGATTGCCTACCTTGGGCCGCTGAACACGACGCTGGCACTGGGGTATGAGAGGGCAGACGCGAGGGTAGCTCTGGTTGTCTTTCTCTTCGTACTCTGCATGTACTACTTCGATCTTTACGACTTAAGAGTGTTGCGCAATTCACGCGAAGTTGTCACCAATCTGATTCAGTGCTTCGGGTCGTTCTTTGTTCTTCTGGCCGGCGTGTATTCGGTGTTTCCGGCAGTGCGTCTGCAGCAGGAAGTGGTGCTTGCCGGAACCGGCACGGCGGCCGTCGGCGCACTCTGCTGGAGAAAGCTGTACCGGTACGTAAGCCACTGGTCGACGTTCCAGGAACGGGTTCTGATCCTTGGCGAGGGCCCGGTAGCATCGGAGCTTGTCAGCATCATGAACGGACGCCCGGAGCTCGGCCATCAGCTGATGTGCCAGGTGACGGAACAAACTGACTCGGCGACAGACTCGGCAGAGGCTGCCGCCGAACTTCGCCGTCTGGTGGAGATGCACGACATTCGCCGGGTAGTGGTGTCGCTGGGTGAGCGCCGCGGAAGGTTGCCCGTGGACTACCTGCTGGATCTCAAAGAGCAGGGCGTAGTGGTGCAAGAGGGCAGCGAACTGTACGAAAACATCACGGGCAAGTTGTATCTGGACGCTCTGCGCCCCAGCATGCTGCTGTTTTCGCCGGTCTTCGAGGTGTCAACGTTGTCGCTGCTATGCCAACGGCTGCTGGCGCTGGCGTTGAGCGTCTCGGCATTGCTGGCGACGGCCCCGATTATGGTGTTGATCGCGTTAGTGATCAAGTTGGAGTCGCGCGGTCCCGTGATCTTCAGGCAAAAGCGCGTAGGTTTACGCGGCCGATTGTTTACGCTCTACAAGTTCCGCTCAATGTGCGAGGGAGCGGACGGAGTACGCCCAGCCGAGGAGCAGGACGAACGCTTCACCCGATTCGGCAGTTGGCTGCGTTCTACACGCCTGGACGAACTGCCGCAACTGTGGAACATTCTGCGGGGCGACATGCACCTGGTAGGCCCGCGCCCATTCGTGCCCGAACAGGAAGAATATCTGCGCGACAACATTCCGTTTTACAAGCTGCGCTGGAGCGTTCGCCCCGGCGCTACCGGCTGGGCGCAGGTGTGCCGCGGCTACTGTACCACGCTGGAAGACAACGCTGACAAGCTTGCATACGACCTCTTTTACATCAAGCATTTCTCGCTCGGTCTGGACCTGCTGGTGCTTTTCAAAACAGCAAAAACGCTTCTGCTGGGGCGAGGGGCGCGATGATTAGCGCCGGCGCATGCGCCGTCTTCTGGATCGCTTTGGCGCTGGTATTTTACACCCACGCTGGCTATCCATTGGTGCTTTTCGTCTGCTACGGACTGGTGCAGTTAAAGCGCGATTGGCAGTACCTTAGCAACCGGCTCGACCGCCGTCGTGCGGAGTTGACTGACGAACAGCTTCCGACGGTGACGATGCTGTTTGCGGCCTACAACGAAGAAGAGCACCTTGCCGCGAAGTTGGAGAATACGCGCCAACTCGACTATCCCGATAACAAATTGCAGGTGGTGATCGTCTCCGACGGCTCGTCGGATCAGACCAATGCAATCCTAAGCGCGGTTGACGATCCGCGCTTTGAGATCGTGATCCGCGCCGAACGCGGCGGAAAATGCGCCGCACTGGCGCTAGCCGTGGAACGTGCGCGCAACCACATCTTCGTCCTCTCTGACAGCAGCACGATGTTTGCCCCGGACGCGCTGCGCAAGCTGGTCCGGCACTTCGCGAATCCCGCCATGGGCGCAGTTTGCGGAGCACTTAGCTTTCACGGCAATGCCGAATCCGGCCAGACCGAAGGGCTCTATTGGAAGTATGAAACCGCGCTCCGAATGATGGAGGCGCGTCTGGGCGCGACGCTGACTCCGAGCGGCGCGATCTACGCGGTGCGCGCTGACGCCTACGTTCCGCCAACGCCCGACACGCTAGTGGATGACATCCTGACGCTGATGAATGTACGGCGCGCCGGCTTCGAGGTTCACTACGATCCTGAGGCGAAGGCGGTGGACTTCCCTGCGTCGAGCGTAGCCGGAGAGTTCCGTCGCCGGGTGCGAATCAGCACCGGCAGTTTCCGCGCACTTCCCGCGCTGCTGCGTATTCCAAAGACGGGCTTCACGGCATTTGCATTCTTTTCGCACAAGCTATTGCGCTGGATTCTCCCAGTGCTGTTCATCCTTGTGTTCGTAAGCAATCTGTTCCTGGTGAAGCAGCCGATTTACGCGGCTATGCTGCTGGCGCAGATAGTCATTCTGCTGTGGGCGGCAATCGGCTTTGTCTTTCGCGAATCATTGAGCCGCGTACGGTTCACGCTGGTCGGCTACTTTCTGGTTGCTATGCACCTCGCTTTTCTAATCGGGATGCTGCGCAGTTTTTCCGGAAGGAAGGAGACGGCATGGCAGCGCGCGAACTGATCTCCTCGCGATTCGCGGTCCCAGGCGTCCCGGTGTTTATGTACCACGATGTCTGTGCCGGTCCCGATAGTGAGGATCGCTACACCCTGCCCCTGGCGCGGTTCTGCGAACACTTGTCATTCCTGCGCGGGCACGGGTTCGCTGTGAAGAATCTGCCGGCGTTAACGAAAGATTGCGGGCGCCAAAATGTGGTGCTCACCTTTGACGATGGGCTTTCGAGCCATTACGAGCGTGCGTTTCCGGCTCTGCTTGAGCGTGGAATGTTGGGGACATTTTTTGTGAGCACTGCGTTGATTGACTCGCCCGGATACCTCACATGGAGCCAGATGCGCGAGATGAGCGAGGCGGGAATGACGTTCGGCTCGCACGGACGCGAGCACATCGACTATTCCGGCATGGAAGCAACGAGAGCACAGAGCGAACTTTACCGCTCACGGGCGGAGTTGGAAGGAGCGCTGGGCAAAAGCATATCCGTTTTTTCGGCGCCATATGGTTTTTTGAACCGGGCGATGATCGAATGTGCGAGAGAGGCAGGATTTCACTGGATCTGCACCTCGCATCCGTGGGTTGCTTCGGCGAACTCCACGGTCGTGCCGCGCCTTGTGATCTATAACGATACAGATCTTTCTCGTTTTTCTGCGCTGGCAAACAGAAGCGCATTGCCCTTGCTCGCGCGTCGTGCCCGCAACGCGCTGCTCCATCTGCCTAAACAGATTCTACGGCGCACCTTGCCGGAGCGACTGCTTGTGCGGGCACCTCAGGAGATCGAATGAGCGGCATCCATATATTCGCACTTATCGATGCCTTGGGCTGGGAGCTGATTCGGGAGCGTCCTTTCCTGGCGGAGTTCCTGACGCACCAGCAGCCGGTACGCACGCTGCTGGGCTTCAGTTCGGGCATCATCCCCTCGATTTTGACGGGGCTCACTCCTGCGGAAAATGGCATGTGGAACCTTGTGTATTTCGATCCCGAGCACTCTCCATTCCGCGGGATGCGAAAGCTGGGAACGCTTCCTGGCCGCCTCCTCGACAATCGTATCGGGCGGCGAGCACTTACCGAGATCGGACGCCGATTTTTGGGCATGGGAAGTAATTTCGACGTGAGCGTGCCGCCGCAGACTTTACCCTGGTTTCACTGGGCGGAGAGCCGCAATATTTACGCGCGAGACGGCGTTCCTGGCCAATGTTCAATCTTCGACCAACTCCACGAGAAGGGCGTCGCCCACCGGATTTACAGCTACCAGGGCAGCAAGAACTGGCTCAGCGACAACGAGATCCTGGAGCGGGCCGCAAGCGATGTGGCGAGCGGGCGCGAAGAGGTGTACTTCCTTTATCTCTGCGAACTGGACATGTTCCTCCATCTTCATCGCGGGGAACCGGAGCAGATTGAGGCAAAGCTGGCATGGTACGAAGAGGCTCTCGGGCGGGTTTTTCGTGCAGCGAAAGCGCGCGACGCCGGCGCCAGCTTTCGGGTCTTTTCCGATCACGGCATGACGCCGGTTGGCCGGCACTGCGATGTGGCGGCAGTGGTGGCCGAGTGCGGTTTCCAAAGTCCGCGCGACTACCTCGCCGTTTACGACTCCACGATGGCGCGCTTCTGGTTTTTCTCAGAGCGGGCGCGCGAGGAGATCTGCAGCCGGTTGCGCCATTTAGAATACGCGCGCCTGCTCACGGATGAGGAACTGCGCGAACTTGGTGTGTACTTCCCCGATCACCGTTACGGAGAACTTGTGATGCTGCTCGATCCCGGCTGCATCATCGCCGAGAGTGGCTTCAACGGTGGCGGATGGAAGCCAGCGGGGATGCATGGTTATCACCCCGAGGACAAGAACTCCGACGCGGTGTTTCTTTCTAACGAGGCTCCGCGGACAGAGTTGAACTCGGTGCGCGACGTCTTCGGCGCGATGCAGGAGGCGCTGGGATGAGCTCCTCGCCCATTGCGGTGTGCATGTTCGACAACGAGATTGTTCGCGGCGGTGCCGAAGAACACATGCTTTGCCTGCTGCGTGGGCTTGATCGCAAGCGTTTTCGCGCGCTGCTTGTTTGCCCCGAAGAATTGCTTATGAGGTTGTTGCCGGAACTGCCGGAAGATGTGGAAGTGCTGGCGCTGGCATTGCAATCGCACCGGCAACTGGGACGCATGCAGGTGCTGAATGATTTTCTTCAGCAAGAGCAGGTGCAGGTGCTGCACTCACACGGATTCCGTTCTAGTCTGCTGGCCTCGCCGGTGGGCTGCTGGGCGAAAGTTCCAGTGCGGGTGGAGACGCCCCACGTGCGCGAGTACTGGCGTAAAGGATGGAAGTCCAGCTATGCCATCGACCGCATGGGAGGCCGATTCGTTGACCACTACATCGCCGTCTCGGAGGCAAACCGGAAGTACCTGGTGGAGGAAAAGGGGTTACCGGCAAAGAAGATTACGGTAATTCATAACGGCTGTGATGTTGAGCGCTTCGATCCGGCCTACGCCGCGCATCCCGATTTCCGGCGCCGTGCGGGCTTTACCGAGAGCGATCCGCTGTTGCTAGTGGCGGCACGACTGGAACCGCAGAAGGGACACTCCGTGCTGCTGCGCGCAATGGCAGTGCTGAAGAACGAGTTCCCCAATGTGCGTCTGGTGGCACTTGGTGAAGGAGGTCTTCGGGCGGAGTTGGAACAACAGGCGCACGAACTCGGTTTGGGAAGTTCGGTGCTGATGCCCGGACACTCGCCCGATATTCGCAACTGGGTGAGCACTGCGGATGTGTGCGTGCTGCCGTCGTTTGCCGAAGGCTTGCCGCTCTTCGCCATCGAGTGTCTGGCGGCTGGCCGCCCGTTGGTTGCCACCGCGGTAGATGGCACGCCCGAGATTGTGGTGGACGGCAAAACCGGGCTGACGGTTCCGCCCGGCGATGCGGCGGCGCTTGCGCAAGCCCTCGGGCGCCTGCTGCGCGAGCCCCGTGTTGGCAGCGGAACTGGGTGCCGCGGGTGCGGCGTGGGTGAGGCAGCGGTTTACCCTGGAACGTCAGATTCGCGAAACTGAAGAGCTCTACGAACAGTTGTGGCAGGCCAAGACAGGCAAGATGCTGGATCAACGCGTGAAGCGCGCAAAGCGCAAGCGTTAGCGCATCACTGAGAATAACCATGTCTGGTATAGAACAGGTCGAATACACTCCGGCGGCGCTGGCCTTTCCGGTACAAGAGGCGCTGGTAGCAGTGTGCCGGGAAAGCTTCGGCTCTGCGCTGCGCGCCGTTGTGCTGACCGGCAGCATGGCGAGGAACGAGGCCAGCTACGTTTACCAGGATGGGCAAGCGATTCTGCTCAGCGATGTTGAGGCCATCGTGGTGCTGCACGATGACGCTCCGATTCCGTCGAGCGTGGCAGGGCGATTGTTGTGCCAAAGGGCCGAGAACCAACTGGCAGAGCGCGGAGTTCGCGTCCATGTAAGCCTGAGCATCGTTCACGGAGCGTATCTGCGGCACTTGCCGCCGCAAATCTACAGCTACGAACTACGGGCCTGTGGGGTGGTGCTCTTTGGCGAAGAAACGATCCTTGAAGAGGAGATCCCGACTTATGCCGCATGCGATCTGTCGACCGAAGATGCATGGCGCATGTTGAGCAACCGTCTCATCGAGCAGATGGAGGGCACGGCGAATAGCTCCGGCGGCGATGGGCTGCAATACCGAAGCATCAAGCTCTGTCTGGATCTGGCATCTTCGTTACTGGTCTTTTCTAGGCGGTTTGAGGCTGGCTACCGAGCCCGCTTGCGATGCTTCGAGGAACTGGCCTTGGCTCCCTGCGCGCAGCAACTGCCGGTTTCGATCGAAGAGTTCCTGCCGCTGGTGCGGTGGTGCACGGCCGCAAAAATGGCGCCGGAAAATGAACTGACGTCAGGGCCAATTCCACGGGCGTTCGATTCCAGTGCTGGCGCTCCGGCACCAGGCAATGGTTTTGCGAGCCAGATGACACGATGGGCGTGGCAAAGCTGGTTGTGGGAACTTCAACAAATGACGGAAAAAAACGAGCGCCTAGGGGCGGAGCAGATGATTCGCAACTTCGGGCGTGGGCTGGGCGGCAAGAGACTATTGCGCGGCTGGTTTTACGCGGTACGCCGATCCGGATGGCTGCGCTCCGCGCGCCATTGGCCGAAATGGCTATGTTTGTTGGCCCGTGGATTGACGCCGCGGCATGCGATTTATCTGGCAGCCTATCGATGGCAACAAGTGCACGGCGACGCAGCGTTGGGCGATGCTGCGCAGGAGATGAAGGGGGTTTGCAATCTTCTGCCGGTGAGCGGAGTAGCGCTGGAGGCTGCCGAGGTGGCGCGGCAATTGACTTGGAACTACCAGGAGTTCGTGACGGAGACACGGGCATGAGCAATAGTCCCAGCACCGGCGCTACGTTGACACGCCCCGCGCTGCAAGGCACGCTGCCATCGATGCACTGGCGAGTCTCCGACCTGTGGCGCGCGCCGCTCACCGATCTTCCGATTCGTGACGAACTGATCCGTCAGTATGTGCTGCTCTCGCCGCGAATGGAGGTTCTGGAAATAGGTCCGGGCAGCGGGTTTCCAGCATTCCGCCTGGAGCGCTCCGTGGCCGCGCTGACGCTGCTGGAAATTGCGCAAGGCAACGCTGCCGACTTGAGCCGGCGCTTTGCAAAAACGCCAAAGGTAGAGGTAGTTCTGGGCGACGTGTGCAGCGAGCGACTTGGCCGGGAACGCGCCGCCTCATATGACGCGATCATCGCAATCGAAGTTCTGGAATTTCTTCCTCACCCGACGATGGCGCTACGCAACATGGCCAGGATGTTGCGTCCGGAAGGACGTCTGTTCATGCAATTTCCGAATTATCAGAGTCGCGACTGGCCCACTTTTTACCGGAGTCGCGGAGAGTTGGAAGGCCAACTGCGCGCGGCTGGATTCGTGGACTGGAGGATATATACGCTTGGTCTGTCGCCCTGGGCGCAGCGGCTCTTTCATTGGCTGCACGAGGTTCCTGTGCGTCATTACCGCGCCCATCAAAACGCGCAGAGACAGCGTCCGCAACAGCCGCACAGATATGACGAAACATGGGCATTTCATCATGGACACCGGCTGGAGGCCTTCAAGCTTCCCATCCATCTTTACTGGGCGGCGATCATGATTTTGATGAGGCTGGGGGGCGACGTTTTTCGCCGTACAGAAAGCGATGATGAGATCCTCGGCAAGAACCTTTTCGTGGCCGCCCGCAGGGGCAAGAATGGTAGCGTGAGCGAATGATGAGTGCAGGCTTGAAACAGGCCAGCAGCAGAGTGCTGCTGCGCGGCGTCAACGACGAGACACTGGCTGCCGTGGTGCGCGAATGCATGGAGTTCTGCGAGTGGAAGAGCCTGGTGGCGCCAGGTTCAACAGTTGTGGTGAAGCCGAATGTGTGCTCGGCGGTGCCGGATAAGTGGGAGATGTCCAACACGGATCCGCGGATTGCGCGCGCGGTTTGCGAACTGCTGCTGACACGGGCCGCCAAGGTGTACGTCGTGGAGTCTGACGGACTCCGCGTGACCGCGTGGGAGACTTTCGAGATTTCTGGCTATCGCAGCCTGGAAGCGTTGGGCGCCACACTTGTAAACCTGAGCGAAGCCGAGCAAATGGAGGTGGAAGTGCCGCCTGCGGGACGGGTGATGCTGCCACGTCTGATGTTGACCGCCGACGTGTTCATCACCCTGCCAGTACTCAAGACGCACGCGCTCACGTACTTCACGGGCTCGATCAAAAACCAATGGGGATGCGTGCCGCAATACGACCGCATCCTGATGCACCAGTATCTGGATCCGATGCTGGCGGAGTTGCACGCTATCTTCAAGCCGCAGATATCCATCATGGACTGCATTATCGCGATGGAGGGGCGCGGACCTACCAACGGCAAACCGCGGCGGATGGACGCGCTGCTGGCGAGCCGGGATAGCGTGGCACTGGACGCTACGGCGATGCGGCTGACCGGGCTCGATCCGCAGCGCTGCCGCCATCTGATGCTTACCGCGAAGAAGGGTCTGGGGCGCTGGGAAGAAGACGAGATCGAAGTGGATGGCGACTGGGCACGCCATGCCACGCAGTTCGAGCCCGCCATTCTTGACAAGGCCATCGCAGCGATGGACTTCATGAGCCGCTATCGCTGGTTCGTCAAATACATGCTTGAAAAGAATTTCGTCTTCTATCCGGTTCGCGCCCTGGTTCAAATACTGCGCAAAACCGGCCTGGTTGAGGGTGGATAGTGGCTGTCTCCGTCTGTAATCCGTGCGTTAGGGCCAAGCGATGAAGATTCTCGCCATCCTGCTTTCGCCGCCTGTGCCGGCTACAGCCGGGCACCGGGTGCGAAACCGCAGCCTGCTGCACGCGCTCGCCTTGGAGGGCCACGAGGTGACCGTGGCCGCTTTCGCCGAGCCGGAGGAAATCGCTTCTCCGAAGCGCGAGTTCGTTGGGTTGTGCCGCGAGTTTCAATCTGCTGCCTTCGCCGGAGAGCAGCGTGGCAGGCCGACTGCGCGCTGTCTTTGGAACAATGCCCTATGGGGCGCTTCGTTTGACACCACCGGCAATGCGGCAGTTGGTTCGCGAATATCTGGCAAAGGACGCGTTTCGACGCCATCCTCTGCGATGATTTCTACCTGGCGGGAAACATTCCCGAAGGTAATCATGTGCCGGTTGTGCTCAACAAGCACGATATTACCTGCCGCATCATGCGCCAGTTTGCCGCAGGTGAACGCAATCCGATGAAGAAGTGCTATGCCGCTCTGGAGGCGATGAAGATTGAGCGCCTGGAATCGGCTGCTTGTACTGCCGCGCAGGCGGTGGCAGTGTGCTCGGTACGTGATGGCGAATTGTTGCGGGAGCTTTCGCCGGCGGCAAGGGTGTTCGTCGCCTCCAATGTTGTGGACGTTGAAAAGTACTCGCGTTCATGCCGAGGTGAAGGCGGCGAGGTGCTGTTTGTGGGTGCCATGGATTGGTTGCCCAATCAGGATGGGGCGGAATTCCTCGTCTACGAGATTTTCCCCTACCTGCGGCAACTGGTACCGACGGCGCAACTGGTTCTCGCGGGACGCAATCCCTCTGAGGCAATGATGCGGCGCTTCTCCGGTTCCCCGACATCCGCTTCACCGGCACGGTTGCCGACCTTCGCCCGGTGATTGCGCGCGCGGCGGTCTGCGTAGTCCCTCTGCGTATCGGCAGCGGTACCCGGCTGAAAATTCTGGAAGCGGCGGCAATGGCTAAGCCAATTGTATCGACTCGGCTGGGCGCCGAAGGATTGGATCTGCGCCACGGGAGCGAGATTCTGCTCGAAGACGACCCGCGCGGATTTGCTGAAGCGGTCGCCCTGCTGCTGACCGATCGGACACGGGCCTCAGCCATGGGAAATGCGGCGCGGGTGGTGGTGGAACAGGAGTACAGCATTCCTGCATTACGCCGGCAGCTACGTGAACTCCTGGCATCGTTGCAGGCCAGTGCAGCAACTTCGTCCGGGAGTTGCCTCCCATGATCCTCTTTTATCTTCTCGTGCTCTCGCTGCCCTTTGTCGATCATGGATTGTTTGGCCGCGAGATTGCCGGACTGACACTGGAGAAGATCATAGGAGCTGCGTGCTTCGTCTATGCGCTGGCCTACTTGCCGCGCCGCCGCACACTGCCGGCGCTGTTCGCCTCTGCCCAGGCCAAGGCTTTCGCGCTCTACGTGCTGATAGCCGTTACTTCCTACGTTGTAACTGCCGAGAAGATTACGTTTCAGGACTTCGTCGGCATCTTTTTGTCGCAGTTCCTGTTCTTCATCACCGTCATGATTCTTGTGGACTCGCGCGAGCGGCTGGAGAACACGGTTTTGTTTCTGATCGCCTCCATAGGAGTGGTTTCGCTCTACCTAATAAAGGAGTGGGTGGCCAACGTTGGTAGTTATGGCATGGGCTACCGTCCAGGCTGGGTGGCGGGAGATCCCAACATGTTCTGCGCATCGGCGCTGATTGTGTTGCCGGTGATGTTCTATCCACTAAGGCATGCGGCGCGGGGTTGGCAGCGGGCAGGCGTGGCCTCATGCCTGGGTGTGACCCTGATAGCGTTTCTCATGGCGGGTTCGCGGGGAGGCTTCATTGGCCTAGTGTGCATGCTGCTATGGCATCTTCGCGACACGCGACGCCGGCTGATCGCGATTGTGGTCTGCGCGGTGATCGTGGTGCTTTGTCTTATTTCGCCGTATTCGCCGCTGGACCGCCTTTTGAAGCCAACCGCGAGCGATATTGAATCGAGCAACATCCGGCTGCAACTGTGGTCGGTCTCGGGCAAGATCTTTGCCGACCATCCGGTGTTCGGCGTTGGGCTGTGGAACTTCCCCAAGTATATGCATCGCTACTTGCCGCCGGGCGTCTCACTCGATTTTGTGGTTCCACACAACACCTATCTGGAAGCTCTGGTGGAGCTAGGTGCAATCGGGCTGCTATTGTTTGTCGCCGTGCTCGGTTTGAGCGTGCTGAACCTGGGGCGCATGCGCCTCGCCGGCTTGGCCTGCAAAGACGTATATCTTGCCGCGCTCGCGGGTTCGCTGAGTAGCGGGTTGATCGGCTTTGGTGTGGCGGCACTGTTTCTTTCGGCTAAGCACGCCAAACTATTTTGGTTTGCTGTTTTTCTTTCCGCCTGCCTGCAGCCGCTGATCGCGATGTCGGTTCGCGCCGCACGAGAGAAGGAGGCCGAAGACGAAGGGCGGAAAATCCTCGCCGCTCCGGCGGCAAAGCCATCAGAGGCTGCGGAACAGATACCCATCAGCGTGGGAAACTGGCTGACGCGTCACTAAGTTGAAAGGAAGCGGGAACAGAGGACTTGCTGAGCACTGGCACAAAGCGCGAGCGTGACGACCGGACCGCGGTCTCGCGGGCGCTGCCCTTCACCTTGACCACGCACCACAAGCGAATGCATCCGGCATGGACTGATCGCACGATCTCGCTGCCGGTTTGGCATGCGTTCGAGCGAGCCGAGGCTTCTGACCGAAGCGGATCACGATGAGCACGCAAATGGAATCCTCCGCAACCTCCGCTGCGACTCCGATTTCTCCGGCCGCGGTACCGGCCGAGAGCGGAGCACCGGCGACCACGTTACGCAGCGTGGTCGCCAACTGGGCGGGGCTGGGAGTGAATGCACTGCTCTCGCTTGTGCTGACCCCGATTCTGGTGCGCGGGCTCGGAAACCTCTACTTCGGTATGTTCATGCTGGTGGCTTCGGTTCTGGATTCATGCTGGCTACTCGACTTCGGCATGCGCAGCGCGATGTTCAGATTCCTGGCGCGCCATCGGGGCAGCGGCGAGCGCAAAGAGCTGGATTGCACCTTCGCCTCCGGAATGGTTATCGCCTGCTGCTCGGCGGGACTGATCCTGCTGGCCGCCGTGATTGCGGTGTATGTGGCGCCACGCTTCTTTGCGGTCGCCCTATCACAGCGACCCATCTTCAGGACATTGCTTCTGCTTTGTGGAGGATCGGTCGCAGCTGCCTTCCTGTCGCAGATTCTTGGAACCTATTTGTGCGCTTTCCGACGCTTCGATTTTTACAACCTGAATTCGGCCTCGAATGGAATCCTGCGCGCCGTGCTTATCATAGTGGCCCTGCGGTTGCACGGTGGAGTGCTGGCCGTCGCCGCTATTACGCTGGGCTGCTCGCTGCTTTCTCTGTTAGCCTCTTCGCGCCTGGTGCGTGTCGCCGATCCTGCGCTGACTCTCTCATTACGGAATATCTCGAAAACACGAATTCGCGAACTGTTGGGATTCAGCGGCAACGCATTCCTGGGAACGCTCGGCGACCAACTCCGCTTCTTCATTGACTCGGTTGTGATCGGACGGGTGCTGGGCATCGCCTACATTACTCCGTTCGTTATTCCTGGACGGCTCATGGTGTTATTCCGCGAGCTTGGGCTTTCGCTGGCCAGTCCTTTGGCCGGCGTAATGAGCGAAATTGCCGGGCGTAAGGACCACGACGCCCTGCGCGCAAGCTTCTTGCGCGCCACGCGGCTTTGCCTTCTGCTCAGCCTTTTCGTCAGCCTGCTGCTGGTGGTAAATGGCGCGGCGCTGATTCGCTTCTGGGTGGGGCCGGGCTATGCGAGTTCCTATCCGCTTATGCTGGTGATGCTCTCGGGATACTTTCTAATGCTCGGGCAGCAGCCCTCGGTGGACTTGTTTCTGGCCCAAGGACGGCATCGCCTGCGGGGCTGGTGGAACCTCGGTGAAGGCGTCGCCAACCTCGGGCTTAGCGTTTACTGGGGAATGCGCTACGGACTGGTTGGGATCGCGATGGGCACGGCTGCGCCGATGATCTTCGTGCAGCTCTTCATTCAGCCGTGGTATGCGCTGCGCACCATCGGGTTGCGACCGTCGCGATACCTCCGCGAAGCCTTGCTGGGGCCTGCTCTAGTGGCGGTGATCGTTCTGGGAGTTTGCGGGGCGCTACGCCCCTGGCAGCACGGCTACAGCGTGGTGTGGCTGCTGCTCTCCGCCGGATGGCAGGCAATTCTCTACGCGGCTCTCGCCTGGAGGATTGCATTGACAGCAAGTGAACGCGAGCAGTTTGCGAGCCGAATACGTCGCGCACTACGTCCGGCGCAGTCGCCCGCGCGCTGAATCCGGCGGCGAAGCGTGCTCAGTGTTGCTCGTTGGCAAACTGTTCGATGACCGAGAAGTTTACTGCCCGCGCCGGCCCTAGAAAGTCCCCGTAATTGCGTTCCTCTCCTCCGGTGGCAAAGCCCCAGGCGTCGGTTCCCGGCGACTTGATCGCCTCATAACCGTCGTAGGCATTATCCATGAGCGAAACCAGCCCCCAGTTACGTTCCTCCGGCAGACTGTCGGTCCAGGCCCACCAGAGGTGACCGACGAAGGGATGCACTCCGATGGCTGAGTGAGCGTTGAAAAGGTTCTCCATGTCCTGCCGGTATTGCGCGCCACGAGCTTCCTGGGTGTCCACGAACCAGGATGCTCCTCCCTCGGGTCGTTTGGCGTGGCGCCACTGGCTCGAATCCGCGTTCGCGACCGCTCCCTCCCATACCATCAGAGGCATGTCGCCAGCCGCGCCTGCAACAAAGTCCACCTGGCGCTGGCTGGCATCGGTGCTGATGCTGATGACATCCAGCGATTCACGCGCTGCTTTATAAATTGGAGCGCGCGCCGGAGCCCACCAGCCGCCAATCGTGGTAGGCCCAAAAAACAGGGTATGCGGCGCGATCGTACGAAGCGCCTCGCGCTCAGTGGATAAGAGCTGGCGCGCGATCAGATAAAGAAACCCGTCGAGATCGCGTACCATGTTGGGGTTGGCACCCCCCGAGGAAGGAAGTGCAGGATCTCCCCTGCCCAGCCACCGGTGGGAGGTGCGACCGTTTTCGTCGAGCAACCCGCTTCCGACCGGCCAACCTCCATTGCTTCCGAAGGTTGTGTAGTTTGCGCCCCATGCGGCGTTGAAGGCTTCCAGCGAGCCGTACCTCTCGCGCAGAAAGTCGCACAGGCGCGCCTTGGTGTACACCTGCGGGTCGGCGTATTGGGCATGCGATTCCGGATTCTTCTGCTGTGTGGGCGCGGTGACCAGCGCGAGGTAGCCAAGGTGAACGTGCGTTTTGTCCGGAGGCTGCGACGTAAACTCCGTGCCAGGACCAAAGCCCGACAGGTAGTCGCTGTCATCGCCGAAGACGCCGATCAGGTAGGGCGATTGCGCCAGCGCCGCCAGTTCGTGGTCGGCGGCAAAAAGCTCGTAGGTGTTGCGTACCCATGCAGGATCGAAGACGTCAGGAAAGTTCGCTCCGCCCTGGTCAGCGAGCATCGTCTGCTTGGCATCGACTCCGGCGTAGAGGTTCTTGAAGATGCCATTCTTGCGGCCCGTGACCGCTGGATCGTGGGCGATCCACACAAAGGGCAGTTTGACTGGCTGCTGGCTTCCAATCCACTCAGGCTCGGAGTCAGTTGGCAACAACATGCGATAACTGTATGGCCCAATGGTGTTGAAGCCCCACGAACGGAGGCGTCGATTGGCCTGCAGCCAATGGATCGCTTCGTTGCCGTACTTGTCTTTCGCCCGCTGGTCGTAGGTATTGCCGCGCTCATCTTTGTGCTCGTCGCCCGTCACATCCCAGGCGCCGATCATCCAGAATGGATGTCCTTCCGGGGTAAGCAGCACCCAGCGATTCCCGAGCCTGGCAGTGCGCCATCGGCCAGTTGCGTCGGCTTTCACGCCGGGAACAATGACTCCGCCGAAGTGGTCCACACGGGTGGGGCTGATATGCATCGAGAATGTGCGCCGCGCCTGACTGCCACTGAGGTCGCGGACCTGCACCACGACCTGAAACTCGCCACCGCGCTTTGGCACCCCCGAGAGAAAGCCTTTGGCGCTGAGCGTAATTCCCCCCGGCAACGGGCCTTCGACCTCCCAGAAAAACGGTGGAAGTCCGCCAGCCGCGGTGAGGCGTGCCGAGTATTCGCCTCCGACGCGTCCCCATGGCAACTGCGGGTTGGAGGTGATGATAGCCAGTCCGTCGGACGCGACGCGCAGCGAAAAAGACCGTTGCACATTGTTCGTACTTTGTGAACTGTCGGTGGCCAAGAGGTCAAACCAGTAGTCGCCGGGGACTTCGGCCCGGCCGCCAATCCTGCCGTCCTCCTGAAGGTCCAATCCCGGCGGAAGATGGCCGTGCATAATTGCCCAATGATAGGGAGGAGTTCCTTCTCCGACGTGCAACTCGACGCGATATTCGGCGTGCGGCGTCGCCTCGGGAAGCACCGTGGCGTTGGCGGTCCGAAGAGCAAACAGGCTTCGAGCCGATCCCGGCAGCCAGCGCGTGGCGGCACGGGTCAGCAGCAGCGCCGCCAACGAGAACAACACGATCAGGCTCAGCCGGGCGGTCTTAGTCGTGGAATGATCCTTCATTGGAAGCAGTGATGTAATCGCAGCGTTATTATACGCAGCCGCTGATGCTAAGGTGGACTCCGCACAGGCCAGAGCGCCCGAATGTAGCCTGCATTATGTGGCAGGACCGCGGCGCTGACTTTGGAACCTGCACGACGGAGTCACGTCTCGGCTTTGTTTCGCGCGGTTGCGTCCAGATGGCCTGATCCCTCAAAATCAGTCTCCTGAGACGTTTTAATACTCACTTGCGTAGGACAGTTCTGGCACACTGAGTGTGCCCTCCCCCGCAGCCGATGGATATATCTAAATCACAAACCGGAGTGGTCGTTCCAGCGACGATCCAGACGACTCGCGGCGCCTTCTGGCGGGTCTGGGTGCTTGCAGCGTGCTTGCTGATGCTTTACGCGCCTGTGCTGAGCCATCTGGCACGCCAGTGGTGGGACGAGCCCGACTACTCGCACGGCTTTCTGGTGCCTCTGTTCAGCGCCTACGTGCTGTGGCTGCGACGCGACAGGTTACATCAAGTCGCACACCGTCCCTCGTGGACCGGGATGGCAGTGCTGTGCGGATCGCTGTGCCTGCTGTTCGCTGGATCGCTGGGCGCCGAACTATTTCTGCAGCGCATATCGCTGCTTGGAGCAATCATCGGACTACTGGTGTGGCTCTGGGGATGGCCCATGGTGCGCGCCGCCGCGTTTCCGTTGACGCTGCTGATCATGATGATTCCGCTGCCTGGAGTGATTTACTACCAGTTGGTCTTCCCGCTACAGATTCTGGCGTCGCGGCTTGCCACCTGGGTACTTCATGCACTCGACCTGTTTCCCGTCTTGCGGGAAGGAAACGTGCTGGTGCTACCCTCGACGCGGCTGGAGGTGGCTGAAGCTTGCAGCGGCCTGCGCTCTCTATTATCCCTGCTGACCATCGCCGCAATATATGCCTACCTGATGGAGAAGAACAACCTCACGCGCTGCATTCTATGCCTGTTGGTTCTGCCCATTGCGGTAATCGGAAACGCGGGACGCGTGGTGTTTGCCGCAGTCTCCGCCGAACTGGCGGGAGCTTCGGCGGTCGAGGGCTGGGCGCACTTCCTTTCCGGGCTGTTTTTGTTCTTCTTTTCGACGCTGCTGCTGGTGTTTTGCCACGCGCTGATCGTGGGAACCTCGCGCCGCGTGGTTGCACTGCGGAGGCACGCATGAAGGGCACGCGCTGGTGGGCAATGCTGATCGTTCTGCTGCTGGCGGCGGCGATCGAGTACGCCCTGCCGCGCGCCGAAGTCTCCGTGCCGCACCAACCGTTGCAGAATCTTCCCGTAAACATCGCAGGCTGGACGGCGGAGGACATCGGCATCGAACCCCGTCTGGTCGCCGCCGCGCATGTGGACGATTATTTGAACCGCCTCTACCGGCAAGGGCCGGCGAACGAAACAGGCATTTACATCGGCTACTACAAAAGCCAGCGGGCAGGAGACGCGGTCCACTCGCCCAAGAATTGTCTCCCGGGAGCGGGCTGGCAGCCGGTGTCTTCCTCGCGCGCATGGCTTCTGCTGAACCATGGTGAGCCCGCCGAAGTCAACGTCTATACGGTAGAAAACGAGCACCAGCGCTACGTGGTTTTGTACTGGTATCAGTCGCACGGACGGATTATCGCCAGCGAGTTCGTTGCCAGGTATTACACGATTCGCGATGCCATACTGCTTCACCGCACTGACGCGGCGCTGGTGCGCATCACCGTGCCGGTCTCCGGCGACGAGGCGCGCGCTCGTCAGTCAGCCATGGCATTTGCTCTGATGATCGAGCCCAAGCTTGATGAAGTCATTCCGCGCTAGGGTAAGAGGAGTCTTGCGAATTCGTTTGAGTCTTATTAGCCCTCGCACTTCTGCTGGCCTGCGGATGCAGAAAAGATCCGAACGTTGCCAAGCACCAGTATCTGCATAGCGGGCAGAGGTTTCTGCAAACGCCGCCTGCGACGATAATCCCCGCCTCGCTTACAGAGTCAACATGAAGATAGGGCGCAAGTCCTATCATTGACTATCTTCTTCTCAAAGTTACCTTAGTAAGTTTTCAACAGCTTAAAGTGACCTTCGTAAGTTGTTAACGCAACACTCAAGCGACGATGATCCTCCTGCAACGGTGAACTGGAGGTTGCATCGTGCTACTCGCGGCATGTCTCTTATTCGGATTACTGGCAGCTGAGCCTCAACCAGGGCTCCCTGACGGGACATCCGGCTCCGAGATGCTCACAGTCGCCCCGAGCATCCTCCCAAGTAGTCAAAACCAGCAGGCGGTTCTTCTCGACCTGATCAACCGCGATCGCAGTAAAGCAGGCTTGAGTCCGCTCGACTGGGACGCTAAACTCGCCGAGGCTGCGCGTGATCACGCGGAAATTATGTCGCAGGAAGGCCGCCTTTCACACCAATTCGAAGGTGAGCCCGACCTGCTGGAGCGCTTGACCCGGCGCGATGTGCGCCTGGATGCCGCCAGCGAAAATGTGGTGTATGACGTGAGCGTCGAAGGTGCGCATGAGGCGTTCGCAAAGTCGCCTCCCCACCGTGCGAACATGCTCAACGCTTCATACGACGCCGTTGGCATCGCGGTAGTGAACCTGCATGGGATTGTCTACGTGGTCGAAGACTTTGCACATCGCATTACAGGCATGAGCGACGACGCTGCAGCGCTGCGGATCTCTGAGCGCTTCGCCGCTCTTCGCCGGCAGTATGGCCAACGGACGCTGGAGTTTGTCGGCGAGCCTCGCGTACGCGCGCTAGTGGAACAAATGGCCGAACAGGAGACACCTGATAGCCACGAACCGCTGGCGTTGCCCGGAGCGCGATTCGCGGCCTCTTACGCCACCACCAACCTCGACGAAATTCCCGCTTCTGTCGGCCGCATGGCGGCGCTTCGTGGTGCCAGCATCTGTGCTGTCGGCGTCCGCTTCGCTCGCACCCCGAAGTATCCCTCGGGCCTATTCTGGGTTAGCATCGTAATGTTCGACGAGAACACAACGCTGGCACGCAGGTAAACTTCCTGTCGATTACCGCGTTTGCCCGATGCGACTGCCTCGAGTCTTGCGTTCATGAATTCTCTCGACTAGACGATAATTCCCCGTAGAGTGCGAAGGTGCACGGTCCGTTGCGTGAGAGAACGCGATAGATTCGCCACAGGGCCCGAGGGCCGGTACAAGTTCTCGCCAGATCAGGATTGGGAAGTAAATGCCGCTTAAGTTGGAACCGCTTAGCAACGGAGGGATTGCATGCTGGGATTCGCTCATCTCGGAATTCCCGCAGCGGCGCGTCTTCCATCGCCAGGCTTGGTTCGAATGCCTGGTGGAGATCCAACACGCCGAATGGAAGTACTGGGCGGTGACCGACGGCGGACGCATCGTGGGATACTTTTCCGGCGGCGTCGTTGAACGCGGCCCCTTCCGCATTTTGGGCAGCCCGCTGCGCAGTTGGCATACCAATCATCTCGGCCCGCTGCTGCAAGAGGGTACGGATGGTCGCGACTTCGTCCGAGCGTTGGATGACCTGGCGCGCGAAGAACACTTCTCCGTCATCGAGATCGAGTATCCGGCGATGCCGCACGCCGCCTATGAAGCGGCAGGATTTTCTTGCCATCAGACGTGGACGCATCAGTTAACGCTTTCCAAGGATCTGACCGCGATGATGCAGCGTATGTCTCCCGGGCGAAAGCACGGTATTCAGAAGGCGTTGCGAAGCGGCCTTGAAGTCGTGGAATGCGACGACGCCGCCTCCCGCTTGCATGACCAGCTTTCGCGGGCGTTGCACAGCAAGGGCGCGGTGTGCCCGTTTTCCGCAGAGTTTCCGCAGTCCATCGTACGTCATCTCAAACCTTTGGGATTGTTGTTCACGCTCGGCGTTCGCAACCCCGCAGGCGACGTCGTCGCCGCTGGACTTTTTCCGTTCGACAACGGGACGGTATGCCTGTGGGATTGCTCGAGCGAGTTGAACGGTCGCGAACTGCATCCCAACGATCTGCTTCATTGGGGATTGATGTGCCGCGCCGCCGAACGGGGAATTACACACTATGACATGAGCGGATACGGCAGATTCAACCGGGCATTCGGCGCGCAATTGGCCGCTGTCCACCGCTGGAATAAGTGCTACTCCGTCGCCGCGCGTTGTGCCCGCGATATTTACGAGAAAATGCTGAAGATCAATCGCCGCGAGAACGTCGTAAGACGCTTGCTCAAGCCGGTGTTCCGGTAAAATCAGTGCGGCGCGCAGATACGGCGCCCAAACCAGGGTTAAGGCTGGCCGCCGCTTGAGCGGGCTTGCACAGTTTTGGGGCGTGCATCAGGACATGAACAGAGGTAGAATGCCTTTCGCAATCTGTGCGGGAGGCGGTTCCGGTATGCCTACTTACGAATACCATTGCAAGGACTGTCACAACTCATTTGACATGACTCTGACACTGGCAGTTCACGAGAGAGAGCCAGTCAGTTGCCCGAAGTGCAACAGCAAGAACGTAGAACAGGGATTCACGACTTTCTATGCCCTGACCTCAAAGAAAAGCGCGTGAGATCCTATCCGGACGCGAAGCAGAGCAGGAGCGGAGCTTAACCGAATCCCTCAGCCTGCAAACGAGAGCAGAGGAACACGAAGCTCAAGCGCAGGTGCACGAGCTAGATGTGCAGGATTTAGCGGTGGCGAAGCCACGGCACCTCTGCCAGACTACCTCTCGGCGGTCGAGGCCGCGAACCGCCTCTTTGGCTGCAGGGTTTGGCTTTTTGTTAAACCCTGGTGGCGCCCCAACAAGATGCTAGAATCATCTGTCCGCCGGCCTGTTCGGTATTGTGACGGGCTGTTCGGGACTATTGAAGTCTGGAACTTATTGAGAGGACGGCATGGCGACCGTGCAAAGCAGTGTGGCAGCGACTACCGTTGAAAGTTCGGCATTTGCACCATTCAAGAATGAACCCTCGATAGACTTCACTCGCCTTGAGAATGTGCGGGCAATGCAGCAGGCGCTGGACAAGGTGCGCCGCCAACTTGGCCGCGAATACGAAAATGTCATCGGCGGCCATCGTGTGAGGACAGAGGCAAAGCTGCAATCCATCGATCCGTCGCATCCGGAGCAGGTTGTCGGTATTTTTCAGAAGGCTGGCGCCGAGGACGTTCCCGCCGCCATCGATGCGGCGCTCGGAGCCTTCGAGAGTTGGAGCCGCACTCCGGTGAAGGAGCGTGCGGGGCTGCTTTTCAGGGTCGCGCACAGCTTGCGCGAGCGCAAATTCGAGTGGGCAGCTTGGATGGTCTTTGAGGTGGGCAAGAACTGGGCCGAGGCAGACGCCGATGTGGCCGAGACGATCGACTTCGCAGAGTTCTACGCGCGTGAGGCGCTTCGCCTGGATAAGGTCGAACCGCCGATTCAACTGCCCGGTGAGCGCGATGAACTGCGTTATGTCGCTCTGGGCGTGGGCGCGGTAATCCCTCCGTGGAATTTTCCTTCCGCCATCATGGCCGGCATGACCATGGCCGCGATCGTGAGTGGCAATACCGTGGTGCTGAAGCCGAGCGGCGATGCCATGACGATTGCGGCAAAGTTTTTCCAGGTATTGGAAGAGTGCGGAATTCCCGATGGCGTGGTGAACTTTGTCACCGGCAGTGGCAGCAACTTCGGCAACGGACTGGTAAAGCATCCTAAGACGCGCTTCATAGCTTTTACAGGGTCCAAGGAAGTTGGTTTGCAGATTCACGAACTGGCGGCCAAGACGCAGTCCGGGCAGATCTGGATCAAGCGTACGATTCTGGAAATGGGCGGCAAAGACGCTATCGTTGTGGATGCCGATTCGGATCTGGACGAAGCAGTGTCAGGCGTGATCACCTCGGCCTTTGGCTTCAGTGGACAAAAGTGCTCCGCGTGCTCGCGGGCCATTGTGGACGATCGTGTGTACGACAAGTTTGTGGAGCGGCTTAAGGATCGGGCGGAGAAGCTGACGGTGGCTCCGGCGGAGGAAAATCCCAATCTTGGGCCGGTGATCAACGAGGTAGCCCAAAAAATGATTCTCAGCTACATTGAGCAAGCTGTGGCGGAAGGTGGGCGCATAATTACAGGCGGACGGAAGTTGGAGGGCCAGACGGGCTACTTTATCGAGCCTACCATCATCTCCGAGGTGAAGCCGGGGGACACGCTGGAGCAGAAAGAGGTGTTCGGACCTGTGCTGGCCGTGATTCGCTGCAAGAATTTCTTGGATGGACTGCGCATCGCCAATGACACCGAGTTTGGGCTGACCGGAGCGGTTTACACCAATTCTGAAGAACGTATCGAACTGGCGCGACAGGAGTTCTATGCCGGCAATCTGTACATCAATCGCAAGTGCACGGGAGCCATGGTAGGTGCGCATCCGTTTGGCGGCTTCAACATGTCTGGAACGGATTCCAAGGCGGGCGGTCCTGACTACCTGCTGCTGTTTACACAGGCAAAGTCGATTGCACGCAAGTTGTGAAACAGGACCATTGTGACTGGTGGCCCGCTTGAGAAGTCTGCGCGGGTCATTGACAAGCAGGCTCTGGCTGCGGAAAATAATGCGGGCCGGTAGGACCCGGAAGAGCGGCGCCATTGGGCTGCGAAAAGATAAAAATTTGGCGAATCCAGGAATTTCATGGCGCGAATATTATGTATCGACGATGAGCCGCAGGTCGTGCAGTTGAAATGCGCGATTCTGGAGCACGCAGGGCATGAAGTAACGTTTGCGACCTCGGCCAGCGAAGCAATTAAATTGATAAGCGCCAATGTGTACGACGCCGTGGTTACGGACTGGCGGTTGGGAGATGGCAATGGCCGGGGTGTCGTGCAAGCCGCCAAGAATCTTTCCACGATGCCGGTAGTGGTGGTCTCCGGATACGTTGCGGAGGCTTATCAGGCGGCGGAACCACTGGCTGATCTCTACCTGGAGAAGCCCGTGAATCCGGAGGAGTTGGTAACCATCGTGAACGAATTGCTGAAGGCGAGCGAACGGGCCTCTCGTCACTAGAAAAGAAAAGGATTGGCACAATAGCGCGGCTCGCGGGCCGCGCTTCTGATTGGCGACGGTATCGGCTAAATGGTGTTACTCGGGTTAGCTTGAGCCGACCTCATAGTCGCCGCGCTCTCGGCAGCCGCTTCGGCCAAAATCCGGTGATGGATGGTGAAAAGCGCGAGTTCCAGGCGGTCGGAGACGCCGATTTTGTCATAAACATTGCGCAGGTAATTCTTCACGACCTGCTCGGTGGTTCCTAGCAGATTGGCAATTTCCTTGTTTTTGAATCCCTGCACGATAAGGGCAACGATCTTCAATTCCTTCGGTGTCAGGCGATCGCGAACCCGGGCGCCGACAAAGTCGTCGGCCTCGGCATTGCGTGGAACGGTGCGTGAATCCTGCACGTAGCTCTCGCCGACATTGACCTTTCGCACGCAACGCAGCAGTTCGGTGCTCTCTACGGAGCGGAAGATCAAGCCGAGCACGCCCGCATTCTGGTAGCGTTCTGGCTGTTCATTATTTTCAGCAATGACCACCAGTTGAATTCCCGACTCACGCGCCAGCGCCGCCAGATGATTAGTGTCAGGTAGAAAGCTGGAGGCGTAGATCATCACGGAGCCGCGAAACTTTTCAATGGCTATCATGGCCTGCTCTACGGTCTGAGCCTGCGCAACGATTCGCACATCGTCTTCGACGGCGAGAACCTTTGCAATGCCCGCACGAAAGATCGCCTGGTTGTCAGCGAGAATAATCTTCAGCATCTATTCGCCTCCGGCTTCTGCGGTGCGCAATAATTCGTACCGTTCGATGACGCAAGCAACGCCGGTGTGCCCTTCGTCCTGGTTTGGATCACAGCGAACGACTCGGCCATGGCAGTGCAGGCGAACGTCATTGCCCGCGGCAATCGAATCCCGGGGAATCGTAACCTCAAACTCAATGGAGGACCCAACATTGAGTACGCCATCGACCCAGAGATAAACTCCCGCAGCGCTGATATTTGCCGTGCTACCCACCGGTATGTTTTCGTTTCCCAACACCTTGAGCGGCAAGTGCACTGGAAATCGTCTGCTTGTCCGTATATCGGTCACGTTAGCTCCTGCAAATTCGCTGCCAAGACTTGGGTACCCGAAAAGTGGATTATGTCACGAATTCGGCTGGTTGCGGAAGAGCAGAGTTCTCCCTGACCAAAGTTCGTCACCTCGTCACTTTCTTAAGCAGACCTGCGCTAGGATGTTGGATTGGGCGTGAGTATTTCGGGTAGACCTGCTTAACGTCGGCGACTCGTGTCCATGCCGACCAAGAACCTTGAGAGAATCTTAGCGGGGTAGCACGTGCCATTTGTCACGGTCAGAAATTCGTCGCTTGCCCGAAGAACGGTGGAGATTCACTACCGGGAATTCGGAAGCGGAGCGCCGCTGCTTTTCTTGCACGGCGGATGGGGCTATCACGTCTATCCCATAAATAGGCAGTTGCATGCGCTGGCGGAATATCGGGTGCTGGTTCCGGACCGGAGTGGTTATGGACTTTCCTCGAAACCGGTCGAGTTTGGATGCGATTTTCACATTCGCGCGGCGCAGGAAACCTTCGCCTTCCTCGATGCGCTCGGCATAAGCGATGCAGTCATCTGGGGGCATAGTGACGGCGCGGTGATCGCAGCATGGATGGGGTTGATTGCTCCCGAGCGCTGTCGCGGCCTGGTTCTGGAAGCCTTCCATTTTGCACGCCGTAAAGTGGCCTCCCGATCTTTCTTTGAGGCTATGGTATCTGCACCGGAGAGCTTTGGAGCGCGCGTCTCAGCCGTGCTTTCCCGTGAGCACGGAGAAGACTATTGGCGGGAGCTGGTGCAAACCGAGGGCCGGGCATGGCTGGAAATCGCCAAAATGGCGGACGCCGGAGGTGAGGATTTATTCGACGGAAGACTCGGTGAGTTGAGCATCCCAGCGGTGATTCTCCACGGCGCTCATGATCCCCGCACAGACCCCGGCGAGCTGGCTGCCGTGAAAAATGCATTCCCGCCGGCTGAGATTCGATTAATTGAGGCTGGAGAGCACTGCCCGCACAATGAAAGCAAGGCGGCGGCGGATTTCGAAAGCAAACTCTTGCAGGCTTTATCACAGTTCAAAACGAGAGATGGTTCTTAAGCAGAAGGTGGGAGCCTGCTCGGCGGGCGTTCGCGACGATTACAATAAGAAAAGGCCACAAACGAAACGTGAGCCAGACGTGGGTTTGGGAATTTATCTCCCATAGTTGCCCTCTGCATTTCGTACTCATTTTTTTCATTTCTGCGGAGAAAGCCTTGCGGAAACTTGGAGTTCTTCTCTGTGTGGTTTTGTCAATCGCACTCCCAGCGGCTGCCCAGAGCACACTGACCCTCGCTCGACGCATAGGACAACTAACCTCGCGTCCGATTTTCAGCCATTCCACGGTCGGAGTTGAAATATATGATCTGACCGCGCAAAAAATTCTGGTTGCGATGAACGAGGATAAGCTGTTCACCGCAGGTTCCACCACCAAACTCGTAACGGAAGGAACGGCTCTGGCGCTGCTCGGCGCGAATTATCGCTTCCACACGCGCGTATATTACACCGGCAGCATCACTGAGGATGGAACGTTGCAGGGAGATCTGGTGCTGGTCGCCAGCGGCGACCCAAATCTTTCCGGCCGAGTGCAACTCAAGGATACGCTCGATTTCACAACGAGCGATCACTCTTACGCAGGCGTGTTGCCAGGAAAGTCTGTAGCAGGCGAACCGTTGCGGGTCTTTAAAGAACTGGCCTCTGGAGTGCTCATGAAGGGCATCTGGCGGATTCGCGGTAACGTAATCGTTGACGCATCGTTGTTTCCTTCGAACCAGGTCGAACCCGGAACCCACACTACCATCTCGCCAGTGGTGTTCAACGATAACGTCATCGACGTCACTGTGACCTCTGATTCTTCCGCGGGCGGCCCTGTGACGATTGAAGTCTCACCCGCTTTGGCCTATCTGAAGGTGATAAACAAAGTCAGTACAGGCAAGCCGGAATCTGATCCGGAGTTGCAATTCGCCTCAGACATTACCGAAGCGGACGGCTCGCACACCGTAGTGTTGGAGGGCAGCGTGCCCGCTGGCAGGGAGAAGGCGCAAGCAGCATACAAGGTAAAAGATCCCGTGCTGTTTGCGACCGAGGGTTTTCGCGAAGCGTTGCGTTGGTCAGGTATCGTGCTGGAGGAGCCTCCGCCGGAAGGCACGCCACCATCGGTTCCAACGGCAAATGCGAAGAAAACGATGCTCGTCGAGCACATTTCCCCTCCCTTCAAAGAGGAGGTGAAGCTCACTCTAAAGGTCAGCCAAAATCTTCATGCGGCGATCACTCCATACTTGCTCGGCGCAATTCTAGCTCACAACTCTACCGAAGCATTTCAAAAAGGCTTCGGGATCGAGAGACGATTCCTGACCGACGCTGGCCTGCATCCGGAATCCGTTTCTCAACTCGATGGAGAGGGCGGCATAGGTTCTGCCTTTTCTCCAGACTTCATGGTGCGCTATCTCGCCTATATGTCGCGTCAGCCTTACGGCAGGTTGTTTTTCGATTCCCTGCCGGTGCTGGGCCGCGATGGCACGCTGTCGCACATGATGGAGGATTCACCCGCCGCCGGTCATGTCCACGCCAAAACCGGCTCGTATGTGATATCAAATGCGTTAGACAATGAGGTGATCTTACTGGGCAAGGGCTTGGTAGGTTATATCAATGCAGCAAATGGGCACAGGCTGATTTTCGCCGCCTACGTCAATCAGGTGCCGCTCCACAACATGGACGACGTGGCTACCGTTGGCCAGATGCTCTGCGAAATCGCTGGGTTTGCCTATCAATACGCGCCCCCCTTTGTGGTCGCCCGGCCAAAAACTCCAAAGCGTTCTCCAAGCCACCGTTGATGAGGCTTGCTCCGCTATTCGCGCTGAGATGCTTCGGCCAGGCGGTTCGCAATGATTCTGTAAGCGGAGGCGTTAAAGACAAGTCCGATGTGCGTTCCCGGTACCTCAAAGTCATTCTCGGGCTTTCCAGTTCTGCAATACCGCCAGTCGACGATTCCATCGTCGAGTGTGTAAATCGCGGTTTCCATCACCGATGGGGGGACTGCGCGTCGCAATGAATTGAGAAAGTTGCAAGTACAGCGGGCCGTGTAACACTGCGGCAGCACATCGGCGCCGTGTTCCTTTAGAATATGCTTGCGAACTGCCTTGGCTGCCCGCAGAACGCTGCGATGGGCGATCGTCCCGCAGAATGGTGAGGCCAGCGTGATCACTGAAGCGATGTCATTTGGTCTCTGGTTGGTTACCGCGCGCGCAATTACTCCGCCCAAACTATGGCCGATCAGATGGATCTTCCGCCCCGTCTCGGCAATCGCCTTCTCGATGGTTTCGTTAAGTCGATTTCGGATCAGGAGATTCGGACATTCCGCATTCAAGCCAATCCCGGAGAGGTACGGCCTGTAGCCCATGCGCGCAACCCAAAAGCGCAGCTCTGCCAGGTAATGATTGGTACCGAGGAACCCTGGGAGGATCACCACTCCGGAACGGTCGCCATGGGGAACGCCTAGGCCGTAATAAACCGGTGCGGCGTGCAGCAAAAAGAGATCGGCGGCAAATAGAGCTTCCTTCCAAATAGAAATGGGAGCTTCTGCCTCGTCCTCACGTAGCATCTTAATTAGCATTCCATCCATAGCGGATTCATGTGCTTACATTCCGCCCAGCGATTCCTGGTTTCATACGAGCCAGCGCTCTTGCATTAAGCGATTGCGAATCATGATGTTGGATGCTTGCAAGGACTATTGCGGAGCAGAAAATTTAAAAGTATCGGAAAAATCGAATTGATGAGCGTGCCAAAGCTGTTTGGCCTCGGCACGCTGGTCTCAGTTCACGTTATTTCGGCTCGCGGGAGCCGGCAGTAACCGGCTTAGGCTTCAGCCGCCGCCGCAGCCTTGGCCTTCGCTTTAGTCCGGGGGCCAGAACGCTTGACATTGGGTTTTGCTTTCGCGGCAGGCTCCTTGACGTGGCCGCGGGATTTAATCATCGAATTCAGCAGTGACTTTTCCGCATCCACAAAGCTCTTTACGCTTTCTCCCGCAATGTCAGCCACCGGCAAAAGCCGTATTGGCAGCTTCAGGTCCATGGCGCGGCTCGCCGTCTGCATGTTCACGTTCATTTGCTGCCCAGCCAGATCCAGCAGCTTTTTCTGCGCCTCGATGAACGCATCCGCCGCTTCACGTCCCAGTTTTACCAGTTCGGTTTTCGTCTTCTTGCCGGTGTGCTCTTTCTTGGCTTCTCCGCTCGCTTCCTCGGAGATTACGTCAAGAAACTTCTTCTGAGCCGTCACAAACTCTTCCATGGCTTCGCTGGCAAGTCCGGCGAGACCGTCTTTGTCTGGCGAGCTCTGCAGCCAGTTCTGCGTGCGCTTGTTGGCGAGCACCAGGAAATTTTGCTGCATCTCCACAAAGGTGCCGATGCTGCGCCGGATAACATTGGTCAAGGCAACTGCGGTGCCATTACCAACGCGGTCCTTAACGCCGTTTAGCACGATTTCATTTTCCTGCTGCACAAGATCGAGCAGGATTCGCTGCGCTTCAACATAATTCGCGCTTCCTTCTACAGCAATTTCTGTGAGAATTTTCATAGGGCTGTCCTTCTCTTCGGACGCGGAAAGCCCTTGGCGGATTGATTTCATTGCGCTCGCGTTCTCGCGCATCGCCAAATCGACGAGAATGCGCTGAGTGGCAAAAATACTTTCTAGTCCCTGCTGTGCCCAACCGGATAGCAGTGAGATTAAGGAAGAAGGCCGCTCATGATTGACGGGGGGATTGCTTGAAGCTCTAGGCATACTGACCTCCAATTGCTGCATCGCAGCATCGGCAGTATGTTAGTATTCACTAGTCTTCTTGTCAATAGAAGAATACAAATTATTGCACTGCAATAGAGGAGTGTTCTTGAAACCGGCTAAAGTCGTCATCAAGAAATATGGAAACCGCAGGATGTATGACACTTCGGCGAGCCGCTACATTAACCTTGAGGAAATCGCCGCCCTGGTCCGTAATGGAACCGAGGTGCAGGTCGTCGACGTGAAAACCGGCGAGGATTTGACCCGCGTTACCCTCACCCAAATCATCGTCGAGAACGCGAAGGATCAGCCTGCGGGACTGCCCTTGGAGTTGCTTCGCCAGTTGGTGATCGCCTCCGACCACGTTGGGCAGGAATTTATCATGTGGTATCTGAAATCTGCCTTCGACACTTACCAGAAGCTCCAGAATTCCATTCAGGGCAGACTCTCTGAAGTGCAGTCCGCAGCCCTGTCTCCGCTTTCCATGGTAAAGCGGTTTGTGGAAGGCAAAACCACCCAGCAGCAGCCTGAAGAGAGCGAACTCGATCAACTCAGAAGGCGACTGGCGGAGATGGAAGACAGCATGAAGAAGAAGGCCCCTCAACCGAAGCGACACAAGTCCACATCCTGAGCACGCCTCGCCTACCAGGCTCTTGCGCCCCTCATGCGACTACCTCCGCAGCGTTCTCGCTCGCTGTGACATTCACGCTGGGGGCGTAACTCTCCACATTCCTGCTGATCTTAATTCTGGGCTTCCTGGGTTGTTGGCGCCGGACTTTTTGGGTTGTCTGGACTCCAACAGCCTCCCGAAGCTCCGCAAAACTTTCCTTGAAAAATCCTGCAAGACGGGACAGATCAGGGACCGCCTGCGCGTCTCCGGTGAAGCCGGCAAATAGCTTTCCGTTGTAGCTCAAGACCGCGCAATTCATTCCCATTTCGCCGCCGATGGGAACGTAGGGATAACTCGCGAGTAGTTTATGCCCAAGCAGGTAGAGCGGAGTATCCGGGCCGCGTACATTGGTACAAATTGAATTGCTCAGGCTGATTGGCAACTGACTCAAGAACGATCCGGTCAGCATCTGAAGAGAGGTTGGAATCGCTCCAAGCAGGGTCCACGCCATGGTCACAAGCTCACCACCATGAGCGGTTTTGGAGAACCTGACCCGATCCTGAACCCGTGAAAGCAATTTCTTGGGCTCGCGGATCCCAAGCGGAACATCCACTGGCAGGAAAGTAATGCGATTTCCAGTGCCGCTAGTTTCTCCTTCGCCGCGCACATTGACCGGAATCACAATGCGCAACTTGCGTTCCTTGACTTTTAAACCGTGCCGCTCTGCATAGCGTTGCAGGGCCAAGGTCAACACGGTGAGCACAACTTCATTCACGGTAGCGTCGCACGCCTGCTTAATCGCCATAATTTCCGGCATCGGAAATTCGGCCCACTCGAACTTCTGCGGCCCGCGGCAAAGCACATTGAAAGGCAGGCGCTCGGGCAGCTGCACAAGTTCTGAAAGAAGACGGGTTAAAACCTCCAGTGGAGCGATACGCGCCAGCGCCCCGGCCGAGTTCTCTGTGCTGGGCTCTGCAGGCTTTTCCTTTCCGTTAGGATGCGAGACCTGCTGAGCCATACGCAACAGCTCCGAATGTGCGGTCAACATCACCTGTGCGGTAGAACAGCAGGCGCTGATGAGTCCGTCCAGCAATACGTTTCCGGGGTCTCGCTGCGGAGCGGCCTGCGCACGGCGTTTCTTGGGACGTGACGGAGCGGCTGTGGAACTTTCATCCAGCAGTGTACCGAGTAGGCCAACTCCGGCGACTCCATCGACCATGCAGTGATGACATCTGACCACGACGCCCGTGGATTGCGGCTTTAATCCGTGAAACAAAGTGATATCCCATAGCGGACGGCTCCGCTCCAGGTGTGTGCTCAACAATTGCGAGGCAGCACTCTTCAACTCTGCTTCGGTTCCTCGCTTCAGGGTAATCTCGCGTACATGATTGCGCACATCGAAGTTAGGATCGTTCTGCCAGATTGGCGGGCCGAACGGTGGCGTGACAACCCGCTGCAGAAAACGAGGAATCAGTGCGAGCTTCGATTCGATGTACTGCCTGCATTCGTCGTAAGGAATTATGCCCTCAAAAACGTTGACCGATGCGACGTTGACCGGCGCGCCAGGCTGTTCGACATACAAGAAATATGCATCAGTAAAGGAGAGACATTCATTGGCATTGGTGTCCGGCATGATCGTGTCCCTTTCCATTAAGGACGATTGCGTCCCATCTTTTCATGTGCGGTGACCCAGTCGCCATGTAGTATGGCTGAGACCAGAGAAGTTTCCCCGGCCAAAACCACAGCAGCGCAGATCTCTGCAAACTTGTTCACCTTCCCTTTGCCGTAACAGCCGAGCATCTCCAGGCATTCCTTCTGAGTGGCCAGGCCGGTGCCGCCGCCGTAGGTCGCAACAATCAGGGCGGGCAGTGTAATTGACCAGTAAATGTCGCCGTTTCCAAGCTCCCGCGAATAAGTGATTGCGGCATGAGATTCTGCGACGTTGGCCACATCCTGCCCGGTAGCGATGAACATGGCCGCAAGAGCGTTCGCAGCGTGCGCGCCGTTGTTCGCCGAACCGGAAAAGAACGAGCCAGCCATCATAACTGCGCGAGTCCGCACCAGGTCCTGGCCGGTGATATGCATGAGTTGCTGCAGCACATCGCCGCGCAGAACCGTCTCGGCGACCACCCGCTTGCCTCGTCCCAGCAGCATGTTCAGTTGAGAATGTTTTTTGTCTGTATCGATGTTTCCCGTGAGGAAGTATGAGGGATGAAGCGGATGAGCGTGCTTGATCCATTCGCAGGCGGCATACGTCGCCTTGCCGGCCATGTTTTGTCCGGCGGCGTCCCCTGTGGTGAAGTTGAAACGAAGATAACGCAGCGGCCCAACCGCGAACTGATCGATGTTGCGCAGCCGGCCGATCTGCGTCGTCGATTCCGCGGCGCGTCGAATCGCGTCAAGATTTTCCACGACCCAGTGGCCGAACTCCCGAGCCAGCAGCGCGTCGTCAAACATAAATACCGGAGCCCGCTGCATGGCATCGTCCACGACCGTGGTCTTTACTCCGCCGCATTCCGTCAACAGCCGCATTCCGCGGTTATAGCTGGAGATCAGCGTGCCTTCCGTGGTTGCCAGAGGGATGTAGAACTCGCCCTGTGCATGTTCTCCGCGGATCAGGAGCGGGCCGGCAATACCGATGGGCACCTGCGCAACCCCGGTGAAGTTTTCGACGTTGCCCGGAAGCGTGGAGGGGTCAAGGGAATAATGCGCTACGTGAGAAAGATCTGTGCCTGTATGTTGTTTTATGAATTCGCGCCTGGTTGCGGCGCTCTCGTTTGTATAGTCGTTCTCACTGTCACGGGGAATGCGTACTCTCTCTGATGTATGAGTCATTTTAATTTTTCGCTATCTTCGCGCCCCATCGATCTCGCATGGGGACAGCAAGTCTTGGACAACTTGGAGGGATGCTGCAGGATTCAATCTTGCGATCAGAGCCGGAAGAGCCCGCTTCCAGAAACAGACCCCGGACTCTGCGGCTTGCAAACCTGCTGGCGGAGCCAAGTGCGGCTCCGACACACGCGCAATCCACAGATCCGATAGACCGGCCCGTCGGTACACTCAGCAACTCCCAAGTCGATGGAAATGTTACACCTTTTTGATCTTCGCGTGAACGGTGTTTTTTGCTGCGGCCATTAAGAACTACTAGACGATTCGAGAGTTGTGCGTTATTGTCCAATGTCCTCATCTTCAAGGAGACCGTAACGCATGATAAATCTGAAAGAGGTTGAGAGCGCAAAAGCGCTCATGCGGGAAGCCGTCAATTGGTCAGTGATGAAGTGGCTGGCTGAGAAAAAGAAAGTGAGGAAGGCTGCCGACGTAGCGAATGCCCTCCTCGATGCGCTTGACAAAGAGACGAAGTCCGCATGGAGCAACGAACTGAAAGCAGCTTACGACGAGATTTCATCGTCAGCGAGGCAGCCCCCAGAATGGACATAAGAGCAAAGAGAAAAAGCAAGACATTGATCCGGAAATCATGCTCCTTGCCAAGAACCTCAAGCAAGCCGACGAGGAAGCCTATCGCGTCCACATGGATGCCGAGAACACGTTTGACGTCGCAGAAAAGAAGCTCAGCACTGCCATGGCGCGCGAGGGAACCCGCAAGGCTATCGCCTCATGGGAATTGAAGGAGAAAGCCATTCTCAAGTCCAAGGCCGCAATCGGCGTTGGCCGGGTCGCCTTCTAGCATCAATGGGAATGAGCCCGCTCCATCTTTCGCGGGACGCGTGAGGCAATCACCTCTCCAATGCGATTGATTGCCTCCGCACTCTGCGGAACGTCGTCGCCGAAGGCCTGGAAATCATGATTCATCCCGGCCCACGTTTCCAGCACGACATCGGCTCCTTGTTCTTTGGCTCGCTTCGCAAACACCTCAATACTGGCGAACAGAATCTCCGAACCTCCGGCCTGAATGTATATCGGAGGAAGGCCCCGCAGATCCGCGTTCACCGGCGAGACCAGCGGGTCGCTCCGTTGCTCTTGAGAGCAGTACCAGTCGGCCCACTTCAAGGCCATCTGCGGCGTAATCCAGTCGCACTCCGAGTCCACGGGGACACCCGCCGCGCTACCGCTGAAGTCGGTCGCCGGAGAAAGACAAACCGCCAAAGCCGGGAGCGGCAATTTCGAATCTCGAAGAGACAAGAGCAGAGCCAGCGCGAGGTTACCTCCGGCCGAGTCTCCCGCAACCACCAATCGCTGCGGATTGACTCCCTCATCCAACAGCCATTGATATCCCCCGGTCGCATCCATGAGCTGCGCCGGAAACTGGTGTTCGGGTGACAAGCGATAATCGAGCGCAAACACTCGGGCGCGTGCAGAAAGCGCGATCAGCGCGGCAAGGTTGTCATAGAAGCTCCGCGGATGAAAGGAATACCCTCCGCCGTGCAGGTACAGAATCGTTATGTCAGAGTCAAGGTCGTTGGGAACGAACCAGCTTCCTTTTACGTTCTCACGTTGAACAACGCTAGTAGTTACCTTCGCGAGCGCTGCGGAGTGAAGCGCGAAACAATCCAGATAGCTCCGGGCTTCATTCACATCCTGCATTTCAAAGGCAACGAGTAACTGCCTTTTCATGATCTCCGTGGCAAGTTCCATGGCAAGGTTCCATGAGGCGCAACGCGGTTCCTTTCGCAAATGGCGGAGGCCTACGTCGGCGATCGCTCTGCACAGCACGGCGGCGCTCCTGGCCCGATGCCGCGCAGAGCCGCTGAATTGTATTTTGGCTTTCATTTTAATAACTCCTTTCATTCACAACTGAAAGTAGCGCCATCCATTAAAACGAATGCACGTCGAACACTTCGATTGCCTTCAGCGCCAACTGCTCACGAATCATCTGCTTGTGCACTTTTCCGGTTGCGGTCTTGGGCAAAGCAGTCTGAAACACAACGTACGCCGGCAATTTGAACCTGCCAATATACCTTGATGCATGTTCGATGATCTCGCCTTCGGTTGCTGTCGCTCCGGCGCGCAGTTGAACTACCGCGCAGATTTGTTCGCCGAACTCGGGGTCCGGAACGCCGACGACCGCCGTTTCCGCGACTGACGGGTGAAGGTAAATTACCTGCTCGATCTCGCTGGGAGAAATATTTTCGCCGCCTTTAATGATCAGATCCTTCTTTCGGTCGGTGATATACAGGTAGCCATCGCTGTCCAAGTATCCAACATCTCCGGTGTGGAACCATTGGTCGTGGAAGCACTCATTGCTCGCCGCCTGATCATTCCAGTAGCCAGGAGTGACGCTGGCTCCCCGGATGCATATTTCTCCCATCGTATGAGGCGGCAAAGCGCGGCCCTGATCGTCCACAATGCGAATTTCAAAGCCGGGGCAAGGCCATCCGACCGAGCCCGACCGGTAGGTTTCATGGTCGCCGTAACAGGAAATGAAACCTGTCTCAGACATCCCATAGCCCTGGTCAACGCGGCATCGAAATGCCTGCTGGAAGCTTAACCGGAGGGGTTCGGGAAGACTGGCTCCGCCGGTGATGATCCGGTAAAGGCTGGAAAAATCGTACTTCGAGCGCTCTGGATGATGCAGAAGGTACGTCAGCATGGTCGGAACCATGAGAACGTATCCGATCTGGTGTTGCTGGATCGCCCTGAAGATTGCCACGGAAGTACATGCAGTATGGGCCGCCGAGGCAATGAGGGGTTTACCCGATGTACCGCGTCCATAGCCGCCGGAATATTCTCATGCGTCATCGCCACGCCCTTGGGACGTGCCGTCGTCCCCGACGTGTAGAGAACCATAGCGGTATTGCTCGCCGCACAGTCGACCGGTGTGCAGTCGGATGAGGCACAGGCAACTTCGGGCGCAATGTTCTCAAATCCTGTGACGCCGGTTTCGCCAAAGCAAAGTAGACGGAGGGCCTTCCGGCAAGCAGTTGATGCCTCGCGGATGCGCGCGGCAAACATTGGAATGGTAAGAACCGCGACTGCCCCGGAGTGGCTGAGTGCATAGGCCAGTTCGGCAGCCGTCCAGAGCGGGTTTACCGGCACGATGACGGCACCGATGGTCCAGACGGCCTGGAAGGTGGCCGTCAGCTCAGGGGTGTTGGGCATCACCGTCAGCAAGCAATCACCTGACCGTATGCCTTTTTCCTTCAGTGTGACCGCAATTCGATTCGCGTATTGCAATTCGTCGAGGTTTGAAAATTTCCGATCCTCATAATGAAGGCGCGTGTAAGTGCCATGCCGTTCGTAGTTGTCGTATTCAAGGAAAGCAATATTTGAACGTTTGGTCGCTCCGGGAGTGATTTTCGCGCAAAAACTCATTCTGCTGCCTCCGCTGGCGGTAAATAGCAACGGGAGCGCGGGCCCTGATACGCAAGCCGCGTACACAAGTCCCCGCCCCACTAGCCTGCTGGTTTATCACCATTTAGCAGCGACGTCTGCGATATCGGGTAAATTCGGTACAAATTGGCCGTGTAATGCCGTTTTGGAACTACGCGCCCAGGAGGACGGGTTAGGTAGTTTTGCTCGATTCCATGCCTATCGAAAGATAGTTATTAAATTGTGAAGCACCGCACAGCTTCGACAAACTCCAACAGTTAAGCTAAACTTAATCGGCGATAACCCGCACACCACCGATTCTGATGGAGGCTTTGGATGTTTGAAGGACTTATGCAACCGATGCACCTGATCGTGATTCTTTTCATTGCCCTGCTCATCTTTGGCCCAAGCAAATTGTCCGAGCTTGGCAAAGGGCTGGGAGATGGGATCAAGAATTTCAAGAACGCGATGCATGAGGAACCGGCCAAACCCGCGGAGCCCAAAAAAGACGCTTAACTTCAGATCAGCTCACGGTATTGTTCGAGCGCGATCCTGACCAGTTGGCTTCTCGTGCGGACGCCTGTTTTCTGGAATAACTGCTGCAGCGTAGCCTTGACGGAACTCTCGGATACCTGAAGGCGGTCAGCGATCTGTTTGTTAGCCATCCCCTCAAATACAGCGCGGAGCACCTGCTGCTCGCGCTCCGTGAGTCTGCGCGTGCGCGGCAATTCCTCGGCGGTTGCGCGCCCGACGATCTTGTGAAGATAGTCCTGCTCAAACCATACTTTTCCGGTTAGCACCTCGCGAATCGCGTCAACCAACACTGCCGGAGGATTGTGCTTCAGAAATACTCCCGCGATGCCGCGCTTTACCAGGCTCGCGGCGCTGCTCTCGTCAACCCCGGCAGTTACCAGTAAAACCTTGCCCCGATAGCCGATGCTCTCGGCCGCCCGCATAAAATCGATGCCATCACGCTGGCCGAGATCGAAGTCCAACAGCACCAGATCAACCTCGTTTGCCCGAAGGAATTCCGTCGCTTCCTCGATGGTAGCGCAGCCGCCAACGACCTTCAGTCCTGATTCGCTATCGAGGAAGCGGGCCACGCTGTCGCGAAACAGAGCGTGATCGTCGACCAGTAAGATTGTTGCCCGGTGATTAGACATCGGCTTCCTCCGCTTGGCTCACTCTCTCCAGCACCACCGCAAAACAACAACCTTGCTCCCGAGGTTCATAAACGAGATCGCCGCCAAAACTCTTAACCAGTGCGCGCGAGACGTATAGACCCAATCCGCTGGCTTGCGCATCTTTTTGAAACGGTCGGAAAAGGCTCTGCGGGTTCGCGATCCCGGTACCGGTGTCCTCAAAACGTATAGTGACGGTGTCCTGGTGAACCGTCCTCGTAATCGTCAGGCGTTTTGTCGCCGTGTTTTCCATGGCACGAATGCTGTTTTTAGCCAGGTTCAGGAAGACCTGCAACAGCCCATAGCGATCGGCCCAGACCAGCGGAACCGCGCCGCTTTCGTCCCATTGCATTTCGATTTGCTGCTCGTGCCCAACCGTCTCAATCAGTACGCGCAACTCGTCCAGCACGGAGGTCAACTCGATGGCCGTCCGCCGCTGCTCGGTTGAACCACGCAATTCCATCGCTGAGATCTGTTCCAGGCCGTGAATCAGTGTTCCCATAGCCTCAAAGTCAGCGTTGCCTCGCAGCTCGTTCACCTTCTCCAGGTTCTTGTGCACAACCAGGGCCGCACCGCAGAGATTACGTATCTCGTGGGAGACGGCGCTCATCAGGATTCTGGTGTTTGTCAGAAGGTAGTCAAGGTTTAGATCCTCGCGGCTTCGCAGATCCTCTGACAGATCGACTAGAATCGCAGCCAGCCGGTTGCCGGAGCTCGATGAGTATGTCGAAAACCACACTCCCGCTAGAAAAACCTCCCCGTTGTTGCGGCGTCCCTTGCACTGGAGAGTGGTTCGAAAATTCTTCCAATTCCTGGACTGGACAGCCGCATAAAGCGCAGGCAGATACGCACGGGTATTCTGGCCGGGCAACGGCTCGCCGCCGGGAGCAAGCATCTGTTGTGCCGCTTCGTTCGCCAGCAGGACTCTTCCGTCGGCATCCAGCGTGACGATTGCCGCCGGGCTGCTTTCCACCAGTACCCGCAACTGCTCCTCGGCCTCCCGGCGCGCCTGCTGCTGCGTCTCCACTTCGTTCAGATGATCGAGAACCATCCAGCGATTGCGTAGCAGCTCAGAGATGAACAAACCGGTGCCAACGAAGCCTGCCGATGAGAGGATCAGCCGTGGCCAAGCGTCACCGGGCGGAAGGTTGCTGAACTCCTCCTGCAGGAATGCACACAGGACGGCAAAGTAAACAATTTTCGACCGCGACAGAAAACCGCCGGCAATCATGATCGGAAACAAGTAGAGGAAACCTAACGAGATATACGGCTTTGTCCACCAGTCGATCGCGGCGACCACTATTACTATCGAGGCCGCCAGAATCAGCAGCCTGCGCCGGTTGGCCGGACTGTATATGGACAGAGCCGCTGAGAGTTGCATTTCGTTCACCTGTTTTTAGCCGAGATCTTTGCAGAATGTCTTCTGCTATTTAGTTGCTGTGTAATCCCAGCCGTTCGTAAAAGGCGTACTCCCCCGGAGACTGCGGGAGGGGGTTTGCTGGTGGTTCGGGTCAGACGTTTTTTACCTCCTGGGCGAGCTGCGCCAGAGAGGCTTTGGCGTCTCCGTAGAGCATGCTGGTCACAGGTTTGAAGAACAGCGGGTTCTCCAGGCCGGAGAAACCGCGTCCTTGGCCGCGCTTGAGCACGATCACCGATTTGGCCCGGTCCACTTCCAGGATGGGCATGCCGGCGATGGGGCTGTCGGGGTTGTCGCGGGCGTCCGGATTCACCACGTCGTTGGCGCCGACGACCACGGCGACGTCGGTGCTGGGAAACTCGGGATTGATCTGATCCATCTCGTACAACTCGCCGTAGGGAACGTTGGCCTCGGCGAGCAGGACGTTCATGTGTCCGGGCATGCGTCCGGCAACCGGGTGGATGCCGTATTTGACCGTCACGCCGCGCTCCTCGAGGGCGCTGGCCAAGTCGCGCACGGCGTGCTGCGCCTGCGCGGTGGCCAGTCCGTAGCCGGGAACGAAGACGACCTTGCTGGCGTAGGCGAGTCGCACCGCCGCGTCGTCGAGCGAGATCTCGCGCATCTCACCGCTTGCCCCGGCTCCGGCCGCATGGTGCACCGCGCCGAAGCCGCCGAACAGAACGTTGGTAATCGAGCGGTTCATCGCCTTGCACATCAGGATCGAGAGGATGAAGCCGGAGAAGCCGTCCAGCGTTCCGGCGATGATGAGGATGTTGTTGCCCAGCACAAAGCCGGTGGCGGCCGACGATAATCCGGCATAGCTGTTCAGCAGCGACATCACCACCGGCATATCCGCCGAGCCGATGGGGATGACCAGCATGACGCCGAAGAGGAAGCCGAGAGCCACCATGCCATAGAAGAAATAGGTCGCCGAAGGATCGTAGAGCGAGTAGCCGAAGCAGCCCACCATGCCGACAAAGATCAGCAGGTTGAGAAATTGCTGTCCCTTGAACTGCACCGGAGTGCCACGGATGATGCCCTGCAGTTTGCCGCAGGCGATCAGCGAACCGGTGGTGGTCAGCGAGCCCAGCATCACCTCCAGGCCCAGCGCGCTGCGCGTAAACAGCGACATGGTGTGGGCGTGCATGGTGAACTCGGCGATGCCGACCAGCGAGGCCGCGATGGCGCCGAAGGCATGCGAGAGCGCCGTCCGCTGCGGCATGGCCGTCATCGGAACCCAGATGGTGAAGGCCGCGCCGACGATCGAGCCGAGGATCAGGCCGGCAATGATCCACCCGTAGAACTGGATGTCATGATGGAAGAGCGTGCCGACGATGGCGGCGGCCATGCCGCCCATGGCCAGGAACATGCCCCGGCGCGCCGTGTCCGGGTGGCTGAGCCCCTTGAGGCCGAAGATGAACAGAATGGACGCAACCAGATAGGTGAATTCAAGAATGTAATTGGGCGATTGTGCGAGCTGTTGCACGGCCTGGCCGGTCGCGGGGTCCATTACTTTTGGACCTCCTTCTTGCGAACGTCCTTGCGGAACATCTTCAACATGCGGTCGGTGAGGCCGAAGCCGCTGACCACGTTGACCGTAGCGGTGAAGACCGCCACAAAACCCATCAGCGTGGCCCACGACGGATGCGCTGCGTTGCCGCCGGCGAGCAGCTTTTGCCAGTCGAACTTGTAGGCCCCGGCGATGACCAGCGAGCCCACCAGCGAGATGCCGGAGATGGCATTGGTGGCCGACATCAGCGGGGTGTGCAGCAGCGGCGGAACCCGCGAGATCACCTGGTAGCCGAGAAACGCGGCCAGGGCAAAAACGTACAGAGCAGCGATCAGAACCATCGGATCCATGGCTTCTGACGCCGCCGGCGGGCTGACTTGCACAGCAATAAAGAGCAAAGGATTCACACGTTCCTCCCTTAGAATCTAGGCGCGGGCCTGCAAGGCCTCTGCCACCCGCTGGTTGACAATCTCGCCGCCAAAGGCGACGCAGCAGCCGGCAAGGATCTCGTCGGCGCGGTCGATCACCAGCTCGCCGTTCTTCACAATCAGCTGCAGAAAGTTGAGCAGGTTGCGCGAGTACAGCATGCTGGCATGCACCGGCATCTGGGCCGCAAGGTTGGCGGGGCCAAAGATGGTGACGCCGTGATAGACGATGGTCTCGCCCGGCCGGGTAACTTCGCAGTTGCCTCCCGCGGGCGCCGCCAGATCAAAGATGATCGAGCCGGCACGCATCTCCTCCACCGCCGCTGCCCCAATCATCAGCGGAGCTCGACGGCCCGGAACCTGCGCCGTGGTAATGACCACATCGGAGCTCTTGGCTGCCTTGGCAATGGCCTGGCGGCCCAGCTCCAGCGCCTCCGGACTCAGTTCCCTGGCGTAGCCGCCCTTGTCCTCGGTCTGCAGGCCGCCCAGGTCGACCTCGATGAACTTGGCGCCCAGCGACTTGACCTGCTCACCGGCGGCGGCACGCACGTCATAAGCCTCGACCACGGCTCCCAGGCGGCGCGCCGTGGCGATTGCCTGCAAGCCGGCAACGCCTGCGCCCAGCACCAGGACCCGCGCCGGAGGAATCGTCCCCGCCGCCGTCATCAGCAGCGGAAAGAGCTTGGGCAGATGATCGGCGGCTACGATCACCGCCTTGTAGCCGGCCACCGTCGCCATCGACGAAAGCGCATCCATCGACTGGGCGCGCGTGATGCGCGGGACCAATTCGAGGGAAAACAGCGTCACGCCGCGTTGCACCGCCGGAGCCAGCGACGCAGGATCATCGAGCGGACGCAGAAACCCGATCATCACGCTGCCGCGCTTGAGCTTTTCCTGATCTTCGCCGGCCAGCGCATTGACCACCGGTACGACATCGGCCGTAGCCAGCAGCTCCGCCCGATTGGTTGAAACCTGCGCGCCCGCCGCCGCATAATCCGCGTCGACGGCGCCGGACTGCACGCCAGCCCCGCTTTCCACGGCCACGCTCACGCCTTTGCCGGTCAGCGCCTTCACCGCATCCGGCGTCAGCGCAACCCGCGCTTCATCCCGCCTCGCTTCTTTCAATATCCCAACCAGCACTAGCGCCCTCCACATCAGTCAGAAGTAAGAAATGCCAAAATGACAGTTGATGCTACAACGAACGAGTCTTTTTCGCATCTTGGGATTCGCCGCGCCGCTGGGGACTCATCACTGCTTCTCGTCATAGAGTTGCGGAAATGCTCGCTGAACCTGCCCGGCGACCTCGCGGGCGTGTGCGATATTCACTGGCGAACCTTGATTCATGCCGGGACAATATTGAGCGGCATCACGGCGCTCCCCGGCGTCGGCCAGCAGTTCCGGCCAATAGGGGAAGGAACTGCACTGGAGCGGTTTGACCAAATGTACGGAGCAGCCGTCGGCGAGAAGGAATGGGCATTGTTTCTTGCGCGGCTTACGAAGCCGCCATAGCGACGGCCTGCCGCACAGATAACGCCGCTTGAACTCCGCGCGAGTGATACCGAGATGCTCCGCGAGGCGCGCGATGTCGTCGCGGCTCACATAAACAAAACCCTTCTGCTCGCAGCAGCGTATGCATCCGGCCTGGCACAAGAAGCGCATGCCAGAGTGTATCCTGAATCAGGAAGCGCTCGGCAAGGGCCTGATCCCGTGAGCCGAATCTTTCGTGCCTGAATCTAAACAGAATCGAAGTCGTGCTCATCAATTTGAAGGAGGACTGATTTGGCAAAGTTCTGCATCATGCTGGTACGCGTATTCGGACTGGTGGCCATCGTTCTTGGAATACTCCTCTGGACCGGGCGCCAAACTTTACTTGCGCCGCACATCGGCTGCGGCTTCTTGGTGTCCATTGTGGCTTTCGTGCTGGGGCTGATCGGACTGATCAAAAAGGCTGTGGTCCCGGGAATTCTAGGCATACTCCTCGCCTTGCTGCTGCCCATGGTTGGCTTCATGCAGCTACCGATTCTCTTCCATACTCTCGGAGCGATTCAGGTGGCGCACATCGTTCTTGCACTGGTAATCGTCGGCGTGGCTGAGAGACTTTACGCGGCAATCCGCGTCGCCCGTTAGGAATCCGCTCGCGTCAGTCCGAGAAGTTCTTACGATTTTGATGCTCATGTCGGCCCTTGAGGCACCTCTCTAGTTCCGATACTTGTTATGAAGGATGGCGTGGTTTATATCGGGCCAGAACTCCCTAAGGATGAACGATGCACCATCAATACCCAGATTCAGGCTCCAGCGCCCGGCGGTCTGGCTCCAGCCTCGATTGGAGCTTGGATAGTAGAGGTTGGCTATGCCGGCAGATACTGCGGCTCCAACCACTTCGCTATAGTTAAAGCTGCTTCCTCCGGAATCCGTGCGTGTGATGAGCATGCGGGAAAAGGCATATCCCGCCCGTTTTGCGAAGCCATGGTGTCGTCCCGGGCTTCCGCTTCCAAGCGTATAGAATCGGGCATCCTGATGAAGCGCGGTAGGAAGTAGGAAGTCCACCCAAAGATTCTCGTCCGTCTGGTCCACAAAATTGTGCCAATAATAACGCGCATATGCTGGAGCGCCCGTGTGAAACTCCGGCGTGGAATCCTGAAGTTGTGCAACCCCCGCAAGCGCGCCGACGAGGATGAATGATGAGTAGTCAAAGCTTTCTTCGCGGAATCCCGTAAATTTTTCTCTCGAAGTTTGAGCCGGCAGGTAGGTATTTACGCTAACCGAGCGAAAGTTCGGAAAGACTCCAAAAATGCGCTTGGTTTGCTTGCCCTCGTCTGATTCCGTTTGTGAAGGTTGGTCTGTGCCATTGTTCGAGGATTGCTGCCCGGGAAAGGCCAGCTCCGGCGCATCTGGTAACTCGGATTGGGCAGCGACCGAGCTTCCCTGCACGGCAGAGGCATGATTGGGCAGAGCGTCTTGCGGTTGAGCCCTGGCCGGGCTGGAATGCGAAATCGCCATGGTGGCCAGGAACAGAGCCGTTGCAATCCGAACGCGAGGGTTGCCTTGAAGCATATCTACTCGGATGCCGATTCAGGGCACCTTGCAACCCTTCCCAGATGCTCTAACTCCCCGACCGTTACGCTGAAACCGTCGCGAAATTCTGCCTGGGTTGTCACACACCTGTGTGACAACCAGTAACTCTATAAGAATTTGCTTGCACTCAGGTTTGCACTCTGATTACTATCGAGCTTCTCCCAACACTACGACGTTTGCGTCTGTTCTGCGCGTCAGAAATAGCGGAAAAATGAACATAGGCGAAACTATACGTAACTACCGTTTGCAGAAAGGCATGTCGCAGGGCGATATCGAGAAGCGCACCGGGCTTCTGCGCTGCTACCTTTCGCGTGTTGAGAATGGGCATACCGTTCCTTCGCTGGACACACTGGCTAAAATCGCCGGCTCACTGGAGATGCCGCTCGGGCAATTCTTCGCTGAGAATTCCTCCGACAATGGCAGCAATGGCAAGAGTTTGCCGCAGCTTAGCGAGGAAGAGGTGCGTTTTCTCTCGCAGATTCGGCGTTACTCCAGCGGACTGAATGATAGTGACCGCAAGCTGGTGCTGGCGATGGTAAAGAAGATGGCGGTTACCACAGGCCGGTAGCGCGGGAAGAATCAAGCGAAGCGGGACGTAGCTGACGATAGCTGGCTTCGCAAGAGCCGGTACATACTAGGCTGCGTCGGAACTCTCGGTAAGAGCAATCACTGCCAGTTCGAGCCGGTCCCGTGCGCCCGTCTTGCTGAAAATGCTTTGCAGGTGGCGCTTCACAGTATTCTCGCTGATTGTCAGTTGGTGGGCGATATCCTTGTTCTTCATTCCCCGCGCAACCAAAAATGCAATCTGCTTTTCGCGCTCACTTAGGCGGTGCAGGTTGGCGGCCCGCTCATGCTGGGTCTCTACTGACATCGCCATCAGCACTCCTTGCGCCACGTCATCGCTGAACGCCAGTTCGCCCTCGGCCACCGTTCGGATCGCAGTAAAGAGTTTCTCCGGTGTGTCGCCTTTCAGCACCAGTCCGCGCGCGCCCAGTCGAACCACTTGCACATAGTCGGGTTGGCTTTCGGAGCCGGTCAGTACTACGCTCGCCACCTTGACGCTGCCGTGGTCGAGCCGGCGCAGAACCTCGAATCCATCCGTAACCGGCATAAAGAGATCCAGCACCAGCACGTCTGGATGTTCTTTTTCGACCAATTCCAGGGCCTCGGAGCCATTGCTGGCTGTGCCCACCACTTCGAAATCATGATGTGCGGCCAGCATCGCACCCAGAGACTCCCGCAGGACCGCGTGGTCATCGGCAATCGCAACGCGTATTTTCTCGCCACGCAACATGGGAACTTAGATGCGAGTTAAGGCTCCGTACGCCGTACATCCTGAAAACAATTTTATTTTCCTCTGGAGGTGATTAGCCGCTGGCCATTCGGCGCACTTTCGCCCCCAGACCTTTGAGAGCGGCTCCACTGAAATCGCGTGTGCTATATTTCCACACATTGGCCGTGTGCTCTGTTTTGCCTCATTCCCTGGCCGCTATGGCGTGTACCTTTGACCGCTGACGAAGAATTAGTGCTGCTGGAAGATTCTTTCCGCCGCCTCAAAGTCGAGTTCGACATCTACTTCTCCGGAGGAGCCAGGAAGCCCCCGGTGGATACGGAGTGGCGGGTCCAAACCATGATCCGGCGAAATCTTGAGAATTCCCGCCTTACCTTCCCGCAACGCTTTCGGCTCAACGCGGTCGCTCAAAAATATTCGGTCTACTGCGATCTTTGGCGGCGCAAAGCCAAAATCAAGGACGAGGGCTATCGTCGTCCGGAAGACACCTTGCTTGGGGTTGGCGGCTTTGGTCACCTTGATGCCCCGAAGCCTCATGATTCAGTGAAGGGCAGCGATGCTGAAAGCTTTCTTATCTTTACCAGCGACGTCATCGAGGTTGTAGCGCTCTATGAAGCCGTGGTCCGCGCACGTGAGTCAACCGGCCAACCGCTCGGCGCTTTTGATGCCTTTGCTTCGTTCGTACAAATTAAGTCCACTCAGATTCGCGCCCAATTCCACTGCCAGGCCGTCGAGTACACTGTAATGGTGGAAAACGGGCAGGTCAGGCTCAAGGCGCGCGCCCGCAAAGACTTTTAGTTCCCTGCCATCCCGGGGCGTTGCGGCCCAAGCTGGCGTGTACATATCACCATACCTTGCGGCAGCAGCCAGTGTTCTGCCTATACGTGCGTATCAGGCTGCCAAGCGCTCGCCGCGCAAGTTGAAATCCGCGTCTGCGGCCAATCCCTCCGGAGTTTTCCGGCAGGCTTCATCGTTAGTGAGGAATCATGGCAAGAATTAAGCGTGCCATCCTGAGCGTCACCGATAAATCCGGGCTGGCCGAATTTGCCCGCCGCCTCGCCGCCCAGGGCGTGGAACTGATCTCTACCGGCGGTACCGCACGCGTGCTGCGTGACGCTGGGCTGAACGTGCGCGACATCAGCGACCTGACCGGCTTCCCTGAGATGCTCGATGGGCGAGTCAAAACCCTGCATCCCAAAGTTCACGGAGGCATCCTGCACGTGCGCTCGAACCCGGCCCATGTCGCCGCCATCAGAGAGCACGGCATAGAACCTGTCGACATGCTTGTGGTGAATCTGTATGCCTTTGAAAAAACAGCAGGTAAGGCCGGCGTACACTTCGATGAGATCATCGAAAATATCGACATCGGCGGACCTTCAATGGTGCGTTCGGCAGCCAAGAACTTCCAGGACGTGGCCATCGTGACTTCGACTGCCGACTACGAAGCCATCGCCACGGAGTTGGAACAGAACGCCGGTGAACTCTCACTCAAGACCAAGTGGGGCCTGGCGCAGAAGGCATTTGCCACCACCGCCGCCTACGATACGGCCATCGCCAACGCCCTCGCCGAGATCACCATCGACGACGAATCCCACTTCGACATCAGCCAACTAGGCACGAGCGCCCGTTTTCCCGAGACTCTGCGCCTCCACTTTCATAAGGCCTTTGATCTCCGCTATGGCGAGAACCCGCATCAGAAAGCCGCGCTCTACTCCGACGGCAGCGGCCTGGGTGTAGCCAATGGCCAGCCACTCCAAGGCAAGGAACTCAGCTACAACAACATCGTCGATCTCCAGGCCGCGTGGGATCTGGCGCAGGATTTCACCGAGCCCGTCTGCGCCATCATCAAGCACACCAATCCCTGCGGCACCGCCACCGGAGCCACGCTGAAAGAAGCCTACCTTCGCGCTCTGGAGTGCGATCCGGTCTCGGCCTTCGGCGGAGTCGTTGGCGTCAACCGCGTCATCGATGGCGAAGCTGCCGCCGAGATGGCCAAACTCTTCGTCGAAGCCATTGCCGCTCCCGGATTCACTGCGGAGGCTCGCGAGGCTTTCGCCAAAAAGAGCAACCTCCGCCTTGTCCAGATCGCCGATCTCAAGCAGAAATGGGTGCTCAAGAATGTCTCCGGCGGAGTGCTCGTGCAGGATAACGACATCCGTCCACTCACCGCTGCCGACCTCAAGGTCGTCAGCAAGCGCCAGCCAACTGCCGAAGAGTTGCGTGCCCTGCTCTTCGCTTGGAAGGTCTGCAAACACGTCAAGTCGAACGCTATCCTCTACGCCCGCGACGGCCAGAGCGTCGGCGTCGGCGCCGGACAGATGAGCCGCGTTGACTCTGCCCGCATCGGCGCCGCCAAGGCCGTGCTGCCGCTCGCCGGCATGCGTCGCCGCCAGCGATGCTTTCTTTCCCTTCCCCGATGGCGTCGAGGTCATCGCCCAAGCCGGAGCTACCGCCATCATCCAACCCGGCGGCTCTGTTCGTGACCAGGAGGTCATCGACACCGCTGACCGCCTCAACCTCGCCATGGTCTTCACCGGCGTACGCCACTTCCGCCACTAAACAGCAACTAGAGTTCAGCAGCACGACACGTGTTTTGGACAGATCAGATGCAGGATTCAAGAGCATCTGATCTGTCCCTGTGTTGCCTTGCTCAGGACATTGAAAGCGAAGCTCATTCGGCCAACTTCACTCTCTACGGGCACATCAGTTGTTATCTATCCGGAGGGTAATATGAAACGAATTTCCTTGTTGATTATCTTCGCACTAAGTGCAGCGACTCTTTCGCATGCACAAGGAAATTGGGCGTTCAAGGGTTCGGTGACCAGAATGCGAATGGCCGACTGCACGATGCAGCACGGCTTTATGGCTACTATGTCCGGGGTTCCGGTGCAGATGGGAGCCACCTGTCCTGAGTACACGGTAGTGAGCGACAAAGTAGTGTATGTGGTGGTGGGGCGGCGCGGCGATGAGTTCATTCCACTGGCGGAGAACATGGAGTTCCTCATCCACAAGAACGAACTCGTCATTTTTTCTGATGACGAAAAAACCAAGTCGCGCTTCGTGATTCAGCAGATGACGTTGCGTGCGGACTGGGATCGCGAGGAAGCGCGCAAGGCACTCGCGGAAAAAATAATAATGGAGCACAGCGCGAACTATGAATTGCGCAATCCTACTCCAGGATCCATGTCCGCTAACCAAAGATGATTGTAGTACCGGCGGCGAACACGCCAGGTGTCCTGCTGTCCCGCAATGGTATGGCGGCGAGACCGGAGCGCAGCGCATGGGAGGCTGGGCTGTTGGCATGGATGAACAAAGGAATTCGCAATGCAGCAGGGCCGAGTCGTAATTCTGCTGTTCGCATCGCTCATTACTGGAGGGCTGGCTTCTGTTCCTCTCGCTTGTGTTTTTCCCCAAGCTGCGGGCGAATCCGGATACACGCAATCCGGTTACACGCTTCGCACCAATGCGAATATCGTACAGCTCGTATTCGCTGCCTCAGACCGTAACGGGCATGTCATCAAAACTCTGGACTCCTCCGACGTTGCGGTAGTTGACAATGGATCGATCATTCGCAATTTTCGCAGCTTCCGGTCGACATCCGAGAGTCCTCTGGATCTGGTGATCCTGCTCGATACCAGCGACTCCGTAGCTCCGCAGATACCCGCTGAGATTGCCGAGATAAAGAGCTTTGTTGAAGACTCGGCTTGGGGCGAGCAGGACAGAGTATCGATCATGTACTTTGGTGGGCTGCAGCCGCATCTGCTTTGCGAACGGAACTGCAATGGAGAAGACGCGGAGGCAAAGCTGGAGCTCTCTGCGGGCCACTGGGGTAACACCACTGTACGATGCGCTGTTTCGGGCGGCAGAGCTACTGAGGGACCACCGTGATCCCGAGTCGAGATTAGCGATGATTCTGTTCTCCGACGGCTTGGACACAGTCAGTATTCATTCTGTCTCAGACGCAGCAATGGAGGCCCAGGACCTGCAGTCGGCGATCTATTCCATCAGCTCCCGCTGCGCCGATTGCGCTCCCGGCAAGGGAGATGCAGTGCTGGCCTATCTTTCAGCCAGCACCGGTGGACTGTGTTTTGGTCCGGGACAAAACACGACTGAGATTCTGCGTTCGATTGTTGATGACCTGCACAGCGGATATGTGCTGACCTATGAATTGCCGCAGCAAACGAATGGACAGCATTGGGTGCGAATTCTTCCTACCACCGACCCGGTGCTGCAATTCCGCTCACGCCAGGCGTATAGCGATGTGACGAGATAAATAAGAACAGGCATGATAACGTCTGAGACTCGGACCACGGCTAGCCTGCCTGTGACTCGAACCACGAGCGCCCTTTTCCCCGCTCTGATAAAATTTAAGCTTCATGTCCGCCCCCAATTCGATCTTCGTCCGCGCCTGTAAAGGTCTTCCCACTGACTCGACTCCTGTTTGGTTTATGCGCCAGGCAGGACGCTACATGTCCGAGTACCGCGAAGTCCGCAAGCATCACTCCCTCATCGAAATCTGCAAGAAACCCGCGCTGGCCGCTGAAGTCACCATCACCGCCGCCGAGGCTCTGGGTGTCGATGCCGCCATCATCTTTGCCGATCTTTTGCTGCCCTCTGGAAGTCATGGGCCTGCCCTTTCACTTTTCGGCCTCGGAAGGCCCGGTCATCGAGAAGCCCATCCGCACCGCCGCCGATATCAAAGTCCTCACAACCGACGGCGCGCCCGAATTGATGTATGTCTCGCAGGCCATCGCCGAATGCGTCAAGCATTGGGGCGACAAGCTGCCTATGATCGGCTTCTGCGGAGCGCCCTTCACCCTCGCCAGCTATATGATCGAGGGCGGCGGTTCGCGCAACTACATCGAAGTCAAGAAGATGATGTACAACCAGCCGCAGGTATGGGACGAGTTGCTGCGCAAGCTGAACATCGTGCTCGCCGCCTACGTCGCCGACCAGGTCAGGGCCGGAGCCGACGTCATCCAGGTCTTCGATAGCTGGGTGGGATGCCTCAGTGTCGAGGACTATCGCAGGTACGTTCTGCCGCGCACCAAGGAACTCATCTCCGCCGTCAAAAAGACAGGCGCAGCGGTCATCTACTTCGGCACCGACAGCACTACCCTGCTGCCTTCCATGAATGAAACCGAGGCCGATGTCATCGGCATGGACTGGCGCGTTCCTCTCGATGAGGGCTGGAAGCTGCTGAACCACCGTCCCGCCGTACAGGGCAACCTCGATCCCGTCCTGCTCTTTGCCGATTGGAGCGAGTTGAAGCAGCGCGCCAAAAACATTCTGGATCTCGCGAACAACCGCCCCGGACACATCTTCAACCTCGGTCATGGCATTCTGCCGAAGACTCCGGTGGAGAACGTGAAGAATCTGGCTAAGTTCGTTCAGGAGTATTCGGCGCAGCATCGCGGCGCCGTCGCCGGGACCCGATAGCTATGTCGAAGCCTGCCGTCCTGCTGCTTGCGCATGGAACTCCGGATCGCATCGAGGAGATTCCGGCATACCTGGCCAACGTAACCAGCGGACGGCCGCTCCCTCCTGCGGTCGTCGCCGAGATACAGCATCGTTACTCGCTCATCGGTCGCTCGCCTCTTACCGAGATCACCATGCGGCAATCCGCGCTCGTCTCGCAGGAGCTCGGCCTGCCCACCTACGTTGGAATGCGCAACTGGAAGCCATACATTCGCGATACGGTTTTGCAGATGGCCGCCGACGGCGTCACTCATGCCGTTGCCATCTGCCTGGCGCCGCACAACTCACGCACCAGCGTCGGTCTTTATCGCCGCGCCGTCATCGACGAAACCGGCGCCTGCGACGGGAATGGCGTTTCATCCGAGACTGCAACCGGAGCAGCGCCAGTCGCCAAGGTTCCGTTCACCGTGGACTTCGTTCCCGAATGGCACGCCGAGCCACTGCTGATTCGCGCCTTCTCCGAAAAACTTCGCGACGGCTGGTCGCGCGCCTGTCTCAATGCCGACGCTCCCGTGCCGGTTCTCTTCACCGCGCATAGTGTTCCGGTGCGAACCATTGAAGCAGGTGACGACTACGAACGCCAGACTCGCGAGACCGCTGCACTGGTCGCCGCCAGCGTTCCGGAGATCGCCGGGAATTGGCGCTTCGCCTTCCAAAGCCAGGGCATGAGCGGTGGAGAGTGGCTCGGCCCCACCGTCGAGAGCGTGATCGAAGAGCTAGCCACCGCTGGGCACAAGCACGTTTTCGTGCAGACGATCGGCTTCGTCTGCGATCACGTTGAAGTGCTCTACGACATCGATATCGCTTTCAAGAATTTCGCTTCCGCAAGAGGCATTGCGCTGTCGCGCGCCGAGTCGCTCAATGACTCCGCGCTCTTTGCTCGCGCCGTTGCCCAGCTTGTGCGCGCCCGCCTTGCGGCTGCGGCTCAGCCGCGCGGATAGAGGCGGCGAACTGGCGCAATAGAGATCGAGGAGTTTTCTGGATGAAGGTTGCAATCATTGGCGGCGGCATTTCCGGGCTCAGCGCCGCTTTTTATCTGGAGCAGGAGCGGGCCGCGGGCGCGCCCATCGAATATTCTCTTTTTGAATCCGCCGACCGCCTCGGCGGCGTGATGTTCAGCGACAAGATTGGCGATTGTGTAGTCGAAGGCGGGCCGGATTCGTTCCTCACCGAGAAGCCCTGGGCCGCCCAGCTCTGCGCCGAACTTGGCATCGCAGGCGACCTGATCGGCTCCAACGATTCGCAGCGCATCACCTACATTGTAGTGAAGGGCCGGCTGATTCCCATGCCCGATGGCCTGATGTTTTTGGTGCCCACCAAAATAATTCCCACTGCGCTCACCTCGCTCTTCTCGTGGAGCACGAAGTTCAAAATGCTCGGCGAACTGTTGCACCCGCCGCAGCCGGTACACAAGGACGAGACGGTTGCCCAGATGGTCGAGCGCCACTTCGGAGCCGAGGTCGTGGATCGTCTCGCCGACCCATTGCTCTCGGGCGTTTATGGCGGCTGCGCATCTTCCCTCAGCGTGCGCGCCGTGCTTCCCCGGTTCGTGGAGATGGAGGAGCACTATGGGTCGCTCTGCCGCGCCATGCTGGCCGCGCGCAAAAAACTTGCCGCCATGCACAAGGCCAAAGGGTATGCGCCGAAGCCGCTGTTCAGCTCTCTGAAGGGCGGCATGCAGCAGTTGATCGATGCCATTGTCGCGCGCCTTGATAAGCAGAAGCTGCACACATCCACCGAGGTCAGCCGGCTTGCGCCGAAAGACGGAGGCTGGGAGCTGATTACTGCACGCGGAGCCGAACGCTTTGACGCCGTTATCTTCGCCACGCCCGCGCGTATCGCGTCGAAGATGCTTGCTGGTATCGACACGCAGCTCTCCGACGATCTGGGCAAGGTTGAATACAGTTCCTCGATCACTATCACTCTCGGCTATTTACGCGAGCAGTTGAAATCGTGCCCGCCTGGATTTGGTTTTCTGGTGCCGCGCAGCGAAGGCACTCGCCTGCTGGCCGCGACCTATGTGCACACCAAGTTCCCCTTCCGCGCACCCGATGACAAGGCGCTGGTGCGCTGCTTCCTCGGCGGCGCCAGTGACCAGGGTGTACTGAAGCTGAGCGATGAGGAGATCACCGCGCTGGTGCGCAAGGAGCTCAAGCAGATCACCGGACTCTCGGCCGAGCCGTGGTTTGTGCGGGTGTATCGCTGGGACCGCGCGATGGCGCAGTACACGCCGGGGCACCTGGAACGTATCGAACGCATTGGCGCCACTCTAAAGCAGATGCGGAATCTCTCCATCGCGGGAAATTTCTATCGCGGCATCGGCGTGCCGGATTGCGTCCGTACCGGCAAGGAAGCCGCGCTGCACATGGCTTCGCTGGCGCGCGACGGGCAGAGCGTGAAGGCCTGACCGGCGCTGCGTGGAGCGCAGGCGCCTTTGCGGCGGAGCGGCTGGCCGCGTGAACGATTCACCTTCTGGATAATCGTTTCGGCAGCCAAGTTAATCAATTCGGCAATCTCTTCACAGATTGCGAACGATTGCCTTCCCAGCTACCTTGCCGCTTCCGGCGATTGACCAGAGAGTATATGGTTTGCCTCCGTCATCCGGGGCGCAATTCAACAATTCAGTTTGGCTCGGTGTGGATGGTTGCGTGCCGCACATTTTCCCTCTCGCGTTGGGGCGGAGGCCTGCGCTACCATCGTTGGCAATGTCGCGAATTTTAATCGTCGAGGATGAAGTCCACCTGGCGCAGGGATTGTTATTCAACCTTGAGGCCGAGGGGCACGAGGTCACCGCGGTGGAGAGCGGCGAAGCTGCCCTTGAAATTCTGACCGATCATGGCGACCGGTATGACGCCGTCGTGCTTGACATCATGCTGCCGGGAGTCAATGGCTTCGAGGTCGCCGACCGCCTGCGCGCCGCGCACAACTATGTTCCCATTCTTATGCTCACCGCGCGCTCGCGTCCCGAGGATGTGCTGAAGGGCTTTGCCTCCGGAGCCGACGACTATCTGCCCAAGCCTTTCGACCTCAACATCCTCATCGCCCGCGTACACGGCCTGCTGCGCCGCACCCAGTGGCAGCGCGAACAAGTGACAGAGGAGCGCCGCACTGCTGCCAGGTCGAGCGAGGCTGATGCAGGCAGCGCGGCCGATGCAGGCCATGAGGGTGAAGCTCTCCGTGCATCCACGGCACACGATGTGTTCAGCTTCGACGGACGCACCCTCGACTTCAGCACGTTGGAGCTCACGGCTCCGGCCGGGAAAATTCAACTCACGCTGATGGAGGCTTCCCTGCTGCGCTACTTCATCGAGCATCGCAACCAGAACGTGAGTCGCAAGCAGATTCTGGAAGAGGTGTGGGGACTGCACGAGGATACGGACACGCGTGCCATCGACAACTTCATCGTCCGCCTGCGCCGCTACATCGAGGACGCGCCAAGCGAGCCGAAGTATCTGATCACGGTTCGCGGCGTAGGATACCGATTTTTGCCGGAGCGCGACTGAATTTCGCCAAAACTGAATTTCCGAAGAACGCTACCAGCGATCGCCCCAGCCCAGGCGCTTCAATCTGCGCCAATCTTCTTTCATCGAGCGCGTGACGGTTGTAGCTGCGATCTCGCCCTCGCGGCAGAGGGTGAGCTGGGTGTAGCCGCTGAATATGCGGGGATGACGCACGATGCGGGCGTTGGCATTTTGCATTCCATCCGTTGCCTCATTGCGCGAGAAGGCCACGTAGCTAAACTTTTCATCTTCGTGGCCGAGAGTTGCCTGCTTGAGGCGGCGATGTTCGGCGGTGCGCTCGACGCGGGCAGCGAAGTGGCACCAGTCGTCGCCAGCGGCCATGGGGCAGGCGAGGGCGTTGGGGCACAGGTGCGATTAGACTTGCGCCTTCGGCGAGCAGTTGATTGCGCACGGCGAGGATGTTGGCGAAGCCGGCCTTGGTTCCCGGCTCAATCACGACGAGAAGGTTGCCGGTGCGCGCCCAGGCCTGATGGATGAACTCGGAGCGCTGGGCTGCGGGCAGTTCGTTGAGGGCGTAAGAGCAGATGACCAGCTCCCATACGTCCTCGGGAATGTTTGCAGTGAGGTCTCCCTGAAGCCATGCGGCGTGGCGCAGAGCGGGGTGCGGAGCATGGGCGGCGAGGCGGCGGGCGATCTCGATGAGCCTGGAGTCGCGCTCGAAGGCGGTTGCCGCCTCAAGCGGGGAAAATAGCTGCGCAGCCGCCCAGAGAGCGGTCCCGGGGCCGCTGCCGAGATCGAGCACGGTGCGCGGTTCACGGTCGCAACACTCGCGGGTCCAGGCGAGGGCGGCAGAGGCGGCGGCGAAGGTTGCGGGGAGACGCACGGCTAAGTAGGCGGCGCGAAGAACATCGTTGCTGAGCGCGACGCTACCCAAGGCAACAGGTGCGGGCGCAGCGGGACTTGGCGCGGCGGGTGCCTGCGCGCCTGATGCGAGGCTGCCGCGATAGCACTGGGAGAGGCGCGCTGTGGCCGCCCGCAGCGCCGGCAGGGTCGCGGGAGGTCTGCTGAGCTCCTGTTGAATGGCCTGGCGCAGTGCGGGAGGAAGCTGCATCAGCGGGCCTTGGCGGGGACGCCGCTCCGGCCGCTGGCGCTGGCCTTGCGATAGGCGAGGACGTTGCGCTCATGCTGCTCAAAGCTGGTGGAGAACTGGTGGCGTCCGCTGCCGTCGCCGACGGCGACGAAGAACAGATACGCGGTTTGTCGCCGGTTGCATGGCGGCCTGCAAGGATGCTGCGCCGGGATTGGCGATGGGGCCAGGGGGGAGTCCGGCGAAACGGTAGGTGTTGTAGGGCGAGTCCGACTGGAGGTCGCTCTGATAGATGGCTCCGCGATAAGTTCCGCTGAGCAGAGCGGCATAGACGACGGTGGGATCGGCGGCGAGAGCCATGTTTTTGGCCAGGCGGTTGAGGTAAACGCTGGCTACCTCGGCGCGCTCATCGGGGGCGGCGGTCTCCTTCTCGACGATGGAGGCGAGGGTGACGGTGCGATGCACGTCGTGGGTGAGGCCCAATGTTTGCGCCTCTTTTTGGAATCGTTTGACCATGGTGGCGGCGATCTCGCGCATGGTCATGGTGCGGGAGAAGAGATAGGTGTCTGGAAATAGATAGCCTTCGAGCGACTTGGCCTGCGGATCGAGAGTGCGGATCAGATCGGTGTCGTCGGTGGCAACGGCGAGGAAATCTTCGCGCCGCCCGAGGCCCGCAGCTTCGACGGCAGAGGCGATGTCGAAGATGTTGTAGCCTTCGGGAACGACGACGGTGTGAACCACGACGTCTCCGCGGGCGATGCGCTGGAAGACCTCAAAGCCGCTGGCTGCGCGGGCAAAACGATACTCTCCCGCCTTGAGCTTCTTCCTGAGCATGGCGTAGTGCAGCAGTTCGAAGGCGAAGCGGCTGCGCACGACTCCGCTGCGCTGAAGCTCGTTGGCGATGGACCTGCTGGAAGAGCCGGGAGGAAAGAGCAGCACCTGCGGCTGCGCGGGAGCAACCGGCACGGCCAGGGCCCAGGCCAACCACAGCAGAGCTGCCAGCAATAAGAGTGAGATGAAGCGGACCATACGTTTTTAGTTTAGTCGAGGGCGAGGTTTCAAGGTTTCAGAGTTTCAAGGTTTCAGAGTTTCAAGGTTTCAGAGTTTCAAGGTTTCAGAGTTTCAAGGTTTCAGAGTTTCAAAGTTTCAAAAACAAGAAGCCATCCCACATTCGCCAAAAGATAACGGATGCTGGCCACCCGCGTTATTAACGCCATGCGTTATTTTTATCTTGCCTGAATAACGCGAGGCGTTATATCGTTTTTATATGATTGCAAGTTTCAAGGATGCGGATGCCAAGGAGCTATACGAAACCGGAAGAAGCCGCCGTGTTCCCTCTGACCTGCAGCGCGTTGCCTTGAGGAAGTTGAAGATGATGAACAACGCGGTGGATTTGAGTGATCTGCGGGTTCCTCCGGGAAACCGGCTTGAATCCCTAAGCGGCGACAGGAAGGATCAGTACAGCATCCGGATTAACGATCAGTACCGAATATGCTTCGTTTGGAAAGGTGCGCAATTCGATGAAGTGGAGATTGTTGACTACCACTGAGGTTAGGCACAAGCGATTTTGAAGGAGAGATTGGCCATGGCTGCAAAAGTGAAGAAGAAGGTGCCTGCGAACGCGGTACATCCCGGTGAGATATTGCGTGAGGAGTTTATGTCCCCGATGGGGCTGACATCCACGGCGCTGGCAAAACATCTGCACATTTCCGTGCCGCGCGTAAACGAGATTGTCCGTGAACGGCGTGCGATTACCGCTGACACCGCCATGCGACTGGGTCGCTACTTTGGGACTTCGGCGAAGGTGTGGATGAACCTGCAGACTGAGTACGACCTGAACCTGGCAGCCGCCAACCGGGAGATCGAGAAGATTAAACCGCGCGAAGCGGCATAGGCTTTTTCAGCTCGCAATCGCCAGCGGTTGATCCCACATTCGCCAAAAGATGGCGGATGTGGGATCAACCGCCGTCTACCAGAAAGAACTGCCCATTTACTCGCCTCTAACACTCACTTGAGTTCCGCGACGAACGGGCCGTGGAGCGTCAGCCTTCCTTTTTTATATCCCTCCGGTGACGCGGACGGTTTCGCCAGTCATGTACTTCGAGTCGGACGACGCAAGGTACACCGCCGTCGGCGTAATATCGTCCGTCTGCCCGATGCGCCCAAGCGGCGACAGCGTCTCAACCCACTTGCGGAAATCGTCGTTGCCTTGTGCGGCCTCCGCTGTGTGAACCCCCTCGGTTTCGATCATTCCGGGGTTGATGGAGTTGACGCGAATCTTGCGTGCGCCCAATTCTTTGGCGAGGACTGCGGTAATCGCATCGACGGAAGCCTTGGTGGCTGAGTAGATCGAGGTATTCGGTGGGAGCAACCTACTGACGGCCGAGCCGATGTTAATGATGCTTCCGCCTTCGGGGCCGATGAGTTTCACAGCTTCCTTCGTGGTCAGCAAAAGGCCGAGCACGTTCAGATTGAAGTGGCGATAGAAAAGCTCTTCGGTGATACCCTCCAGCGGCGCGAATTCGTAAACGCCGGCATTGTTTACGAGGATGTTGAGTTTCCCGTAGGCTTTCCTGGTTTCGGCGAAGAGTCGCGTGATGTCCGCCTGTTTCGAGACATCGCCTTGCACGGCGATAGCTTTACCTCCGTTTGCAGTGATTTCTTGTACGACGCGCTCCGCCCCCTCCTTGCTCGCCGCATAATTCACCACCACCGACGCGCCTTCGGCGGCGAGCGCCTTGGCGATCCCCGCACCGATACCCTTCGAAGCGCCAGTTACAACCGCGACCTGCCCTGTAAGCTTGGACATGCTGTTCTCCGTTTCCCGACGTTGATGGCTTGATGATGTATAGGAGTCGAGGCGGGATTCTGGATAAATGAAGGTTTTCGGATGCGACCTTCTGCGCTCCTGTCGAAGCGAGCACAGAGCAAAACACATAGTTCGTGAGACTCTGATGTACTCCGAGGCGGGTGTGGGCTGCCCGCCTCTTAGAGTGCGCCCGAGACGCTATTTTGGGTGGCCGGTGGGGATGAGGTAGATGGGCGTGATGGCGGCAGGGAGCGATGCGGCCTGGGCGGTTTCGCGGTCCATGCCCTTGGCAGCGCGGTCGTATTCGCCGGCGATGAGGAAGACGGCGGGCGCGGCCTTGACGGTCTCCTGCGAGGAGAGCGTGGAGCGGATATCTTTGTCCGAGAGCTTCTGCAACGCATGCGCGGCGGGAAGGTATTCGAAGAAGCCGTCCGGTGCGGCGAGGTAGAGGTGGAGAAAATACTGGGCGTGAGCCGAGGGCGCGGTGCGATGGCCGTGGTCATCGGTGACGCCCTGCGCGGCCCAGAGGAGCTGGGAGATTTGCGGCAGAGTGAGCCGGGTGGACTGGAAGGAGCGGACAGAACGGCGCTGGGCGAGAGCGGCGTCGAGCGGCATGCCTCCGCTGCGCTGCGGGGCGGGCAGTTCGACGCGCGAGGACACTGGAGTCGGGGCCGGTTGCGCCCAGATCAGCGGCGCGGCGATGAGAAGAAAAGTGCAGAGTAAGAAACGGCGCATAAGATTCTCCTTAACATTGAATTCATATCTGCGAATTCCGATCCAGGAACCCGCGTCATGCGAGCTGCGATACATATCGAGGAATTCAGACACAAGGAATTCAAACACAAGCGCGCGTGTGTGAGTGAAGTTTCTTAGGGGCGGCAGCAAAAACAAGGGTGCAAGGCGGAAGAGAGACGCGCTCTGACGATGCTGGAACGGCTCTGGTGACAAGCACGATGGCTCAACGTTTGTTGCTGTTCGCTGCCTGCTCGAATAGAACCTTGTAGCCACGCTGGAAGGACCGCAGATGGCTGAGCATGGCCTCTCGGGCCTTTGCGGGAGCGTGATGGCGGAAGGCCTCGAGGATTTTGGCGTGCTGCTGCACTGCCTGCTCCATGCCTTCGCGCAGCAGCAGGCTCTTACTGATCAATTCCCTCATCTGCTCGCGCACGCCTTTAAGGATGTTATTGAGGACATCGTTTTTGGCGGCGTTTCCCATCGAGAGGTGGAAGGACAGGTCAAGCTTCCAGAACTCATCGGCATTGCCGACCAGCGCCTTCATCTGCTCCACCAGGCGCTCCATCTCGTCGAGTTCTTCGGGGGTGATGCGTTCGGCGCACAGGGCCGCCAGTTCGCTTTCGAGGATCATGCGGGCCTCGACAAAGTCGCCGAGGGCCTTGGCGCTGTCCAGCAGTCCGCTGTTCAGCCAGGGGCTGGTGAAATAGGCCGAAGGCTGCTCGGCAACATAGCTTCCGCCACCGGCGCGCACACGGATCAATCCGATGAAGGCCAGCGAGGTGAGCGCCTCGCGCAGGCTGGAGCGGCCGACCTTGAAGGCCTTGCAGAGCTCGGCTTCAGAGGGAAGCTTTTCGCCCGGCTGCCAGTCGCCAGCGGAGATTCGATCTGCGAGGCGCTTGGCGACTTGCTCGCTCAGGGTGGCTCGCGGCACGGGATGTAGATTTTCCAACAACTTAGAAGACCTTTAGACTCAAAGCTCAGGATAGGTAAGAAAAATCATTCGGTCAATCGCATTTTCATCTTTTCATCTAGGCTGACAGGTTGGATGCAGGACCCAGAGATTGCACTTGAAGAGAAATTGGCCGCTCACACCATCGGGCAGAATCGGCGCAAGTTCGCGGCCGAGCCAATCGGCGGCCGAGAGGGCGGTCTGGTCACCGCGTTCGATGGCGGCGAGGGTATTGCTGCGGGTGAGGAGGAAGGCGACGAGCTCCTGGCGGAAAAAGCTGACCAGATGGGTGAACGACGAGCGATGAGCGACCGTGAATCCGCCGGCAACTGCCGTGCGCTCGTCGATATCTCTCATGCCGCGGCGGGGCGACGGAAATTGCTTAGCGAAGCGCGAACGCATCCAGTGCTTGCAGGCGGGTGCGTCCTGCATATGGGTGGTGAAGTGGTCGTTGTAAACGGCAAGAAATCCCGTTGGAGCCAGCACTTTGCGGCATTGGGCGTAAAAGCAATCCTGGTCAAACCAGTGCAACGCCGAACTGGCTGAGATCAGATCGAACTGGCCGGCTGCAAAATCGAGTTGCTCGGCAAAGCCGAGCTGATACAGGACGTTGGGGCGCAGAGGAGCGTGGCTCAGCATCTCCTGTGAGGGGTCGATGGCGATGACGCGATCGGCGATGGAGGCGAGGGCGGTGGAGGACTGACCGGTTCCGCAGCCTGCGTCGAGAACGCTGCGAAAATGCTCGACGCCGGCGAAGGCGCGAAGTCGCCGCAAGGCTTCCTCGTGGAAGAATGGGCGCACCTTCGCGTATCTGGCCGCGACTTCAGCGTCGGTAAAGTAGTTTGCAAGCGCCCGCAGAGGCGGGCGCGAGTGCGCGTGAGGCGGCAGCTGGGGAGAAGTGGAGAGGGCAGAAGCACTGTCGCCGGGAGCACGGTTGGGGTGAGCCATATCTCCCCTGAGGTGCGCGATTTTTCGAGTTTCTTGCACTTGCGCTCCAGAAAACTACGTTTGTCGATTTTATCGGAAGCTGCTGATTATAAAACATTTGCTTTCCAAATTCCTAGTCCGGGAAAGATTGGCCCTTAGCTTGCACCTATCAGGGTGGCTGGGCCATCGCTTCGAGGGAGAGCTTTAGGATGAATGAATCAAGCGCGCCGCACACTGTTTCCGTCCTTGGGGCCGTGCGCCAACCGGCTTCCGACGCGGTGAAAAGAATCAAGATCGGAGCAGTGGCCCGATACTTTGGCGTCTCGGTGGATTTGCTTCGTCTTTATGAGCGTGAAGGACTTCTGATTCCTCTCAAGTCGTCCAAGGGCACGCGATACTTTACCGAACTCGATTACCCCTGGATTGCCACGGTGCTGCGTCTGGTGCGCGAGGAGCGTCTGAACTTTGCCGGAATCCGGCACCTGCTGGCACTGCTTCCCTGTTGGGAGATACGTGATTGCGGTGCAAAGAACAACTGCAGCACAGTGGGCGCGTCCGGCAAACCTTGTTGGACGGTTCAAATCTGCTGCAGCCCCCAGGATTGTTACGGTTGTGCAGTGTATCGCTCGGCCTGCCAGTGTGAAAACCTCAGGCAATTCGTGGCGCAGCGACCAGCCTGAGCAGTTGCAGCAGCATAGATTGCGGGAAATATAGAGAGGCTCCGGCAAACCGGAGCCTTGTATATTGGCGGCAGGCCCGGTCAGTGACCGCGGGGCGCGTCCGAGTCGGCTTCCTGACTGAAGCGCGCGTTATGCCGAACGTCGGCACCACTGACCCAGAAAATTACGTCTTCGGCGATGTTGGTCGCGTGATCGGCGATGCGTTCCAGGTAGCGGGTGATGAGCAAGATATCGAGATAGGCACGCACCCGGTCCGGATGGCTCGTCATCTGTGTAACCAGATTGACGAAGGCCTCATCCTTCATGCGGTCCACGATGTTATCCATCTCGAGCACAGCCTGTGCGACATCGGCCTTGGCGGAGAGAAAAGATTCCAAGGCGCGACGCACCATGGTGGAGACTGCCGTGGTCATGCGCGCGATATCGACCGGCACATCGATCTCGGGCTCCTGGTTGAGATCCAGCGCGCGTTGCGCGATATTGACGGCGAGGTCGCCTACGCGCTCCAAGTCGGCATTGATCTTCAATACGGCGAGGATGAAGCGCAGATCGGTTGCCATGGGTTGCTGCATGGCGAGCAGATCGACCACCATTTCATCAATGGCCCGCTCGCTCTCGTTGATCGCTTTTTCGCGATCGAAGACCTGCTGCGCCATGCGCCCGTCGCGCTTGCGATAGGAGTCAGCCGCCAGTTCAATGGCCGCTTCGGCCATTCCGCCCATTTCGAGCAGTCGTTCCCTGAGCTCGTCTAACCCGTGTTGAAATCGGCTTCGCATTATCCAAACCTACCCGTAATATAGTCTTCTGTACGCTTATCGGAAGGCGTGGTAAAGATTTTTTCCGTCTTGTCGTACTCGATCAACTTGCCCATGAGGAAGAAGCCAGTGTAGTCGGCGACACGCGCCGCCTGCTGCATGTTGTGGGTGACGATCACCACGGTGTACTCAGCTTTGAGCTGAAAGATGAGTTCTTCGATCTTGCCGGTCGAGATCGGATCGAGGGCGCTGGCCGGTTCGTCCATCAGAAGCAACTCCGGCTGCACGGCCAGGGCGCGTGCGATGCACAGCCGCTGTTGCTGCCCGCCGGAGAGCGAAGCACCGGATTTTTTCTTGAGCACGTCTTTCACTTCATCCCACAGCGCGGCCATTTGCAGCGAGTGCTCGACGATCCGGTCCAACTCACGCCGCTTTCGGAATCCGTTGAGCCTGAGCCCGGCAGCTACATTGTCATAAATGGACATGGTTGGGAAGGGATTTGGCTTTTGAAAGACCATGCCGATACGGCGGCGCACATCGACGGCATCCTGGCCGGGGCGGTAAACCTCCATGTCGCCGACCTGCACGAAGCCTGTGAGGCGCGCCTCGGGAATGATTTCATGCATGCGGTTTAGACAGCGGATGAAGGTGGACTTGCCGCAGCCGGAGGGGCCGATGACGGCGGTGACGGCGTTGGCACCTATCTTTATGTTGATCTCATTGAGAACCTGTGTCTTGCCAAACCAGGCGTTCAGGTTCTTCACTTCAATTCCAACACCCATTGGATGAAGGCTCCTTGGAGGCTAAGCGTTGTGCGTCATGCTTCCGCGACTGGTGACAACGCGAACCGCAGAAACCGCAACAACGATCAAAACGATCAGTATTAAAGCTCCTGCCCAAGCCTGGCGATGCCACTCTGCAAAAGGTGAGATGGCATAGGCAAAGATCTGGATGGGCAAAGCCGCAGTGGGCTGGTTGGGATTGAAATTCCAGAACTGATTTCCGAAGGCGGTAAAGAGCAGCGGAGCAGTCTCTCCGGCGACACGGGCAAAGGCCAGCATGGCTCCTGTGATGACGCCCTTGGATGCCGTACGCAGGGTTACCTGCAAGGTGGCGCGCCACTGCGGGATGCCAAGCCCAAGCGCGGCTTCACGGATGGTGTTTGGGACCATGCGCAACATCTCCTCGGTGGTACGCGCGATGGTGGGAATCATCATGATGCCCAAGGCCACGCCACCCGAGAGCGCAGAGAAGTGATGCTGCGGCAGCACTACCATCGCATATACGGCGATGCCAACGACGATGGAGGGCACGCCGTTGAGGACGTCGGCGGTGAAGCGCACCACATTGGCAAATCGCCCGCGTCCGAACTCCGACAGGTAGATTCCGGTGCCAATTCCAAGGGGGACGCCGATGACCGAGCCGAGGCTGAGAATCATCACCGAGCCGATGATTGCGTTGGCCATGCCGCCACCGACCTCGCCGACCGGGCGCGGCGTATGGGTGAGGAAGGCCCAGTTGATCGAGCCGATTCCCTTGTACACCAGATAGCCGAAGATGGCAGCCAGCGGCACCAGTACCAAGGCGGCAGCCAGCCCTGAGAGAAAGATGAAACTCAGATTGCTGAAGCGGCGCCAAAGGCTGAGCGGACGGGAGGCGCTAGACGTCGGAGCGCTAGACATTGGAGCCCGCCGTAGAGTGCCCGCGGGTGATGGACCAGACCAGCAGCCGGGCGCAGGCATTGACGATCACGGTGACGATCAAGAGTACGAGACCGATTTCGATCAGCGCGCTGAGGTAGAGATCGTCGGTGGCTTCGGTGAACTCGTTGGCAATCACCGAGGCCATGGTGTAGCCGGGTGCGAAGAGCGATTTGGCGATCTCTGGTCGGTTGCCGATGAGCATAGTTACGGCCATGGTCTCACCGATGGCGCGGCCGAGGCCGAGGATAATGCCGCCCATGATGCCGACACGGGCGTTGCGCAATACGGCAATGCGCACCATCTCCCAGCGTGTAGCGCCCAACGCCAGCGCAGCTTCGCGCTGACTCTGCGGCACGGCCACCAGCACCTCGCGGGTGATGGAGGCGATGATGGGAATGATCATGATGGCGAGGATAATTCCAGCGGCCAGCATTCCGATGCCGTAAGCCGGGCCTCCGACGAGCCCAGTCCAGCCGAGATACCTGGCCAGCCAAGGCTGCACATAACTGCGCAGGATAGGAACCAGAACGAAGATTCCCCAGAGGCCGTAGATCACCGAAGGGATTGCGGCGAGCAGCTCCACGGTGAAGGAGATGATGCCGCGAAAAAATCGTGGGCATAGCTCGGTGACAAAGATCGAGACTCCCACCGCCAGCGGAACCGCCAGAACCAACGCCACCAGCGAGGAGACCAGCGTTCCGTAAATGAATGGCATGGCGCCGAAGTCGCCTGAAACCGGGTCCCAGGTGCTTCCGGTAAAGAAGCTGAAACCGAACTTTGCAATGGAGAGCTTGGAGCGCGAGCTCAGCTCATAGAAGAACAGAAGCATTATCGCAAGGACGGAGAGTGAGCAGATCAGCAGCGCGTAGCGAAATACAACGTCCAGGTACTTGCTGAACGGGCTGGTGTGGAGTTCGATGCGGGGGGCCGCTGCGAGGGTTTCGTGGGCTAGTAGATTGGGCTTATCCGCGGCGTTGGAAGCACGTGCCGGGAAGCGCAGCATGGAACGAAACTCGGGATTTGGACTTAGGCCCACGGATTGACGCTAACAGAGAATTGTTAACAGATGATGAATCGAGAGCATATCCGGCAAATTGAATTCCCTATGCAGACATAAGATTTCAAACGAGTTGGATGAAAATCGGCGCGAACCTTTCGATTCGCGCCAGTGTGTGCACTTTCGGAGCTCTCTAGTGAATTGTGTTGATGGTGGCCTGTACCTTCTTGGCTACTTCCTTGGGCAGTGGAGCGTAGGTCAGCATGGAGGCTTGGCCCTCGCCGTCTTTGAGCATCCAGACAAGGAAGTCATGCAGAACCTTTCCCTTGGAAGCGTCCTTGGACTGCTGAGGTATGAGCAGCCAGGTGAAGCTGGCAATGGGGTAGGCGTTCTTGCCGTCCGGATTGGTGATCGATACGCGATAGTCGGCGGGCATGTTGTTGGCGGCGGCGGCGGCGGCGGCGGTGGTCGACTCCAGCGAGGCCTTGACGAAGTTGCCGGCTTTGTTGCGAACCATGCCGTAGCTGATATTGTTTTGCACGGCATAGACCAGCTCGACGTAGCCGATTGAGCCTTCAACCGTGTTGATGGTGCCGGCAACGCCCTCATTGCCCTTGCCGCCGAGACCAACCGGCCACTTGACGCTGGTGCCCTTGCCGACCTGGGAGTTCCACTCCGGACTGACCTTGGAGAGGTAGTCGGTAAAGACGTAGGTGGTTCCCGAGCCATCCGAACGGTGGACGACTACGATGGGCATGTTGGGAAATTTCACGCCTGGATTGACCTTGGCGATCTCCGGGTCGCTCCAGTTGTTGACCTTGCCGAGGAAGATCGCTGCCAGAAGCTCAGGGGTAAACTTCAACTCCTGCTTCACTCCAGGGATGTTATAGGCCGGAACATCGGCGCCGAGCACGGTGGGAATGTGCAGGACCTTGCCCTGGCACTGGGCAAGTTGTTCGTCTGTCATTGGGCCATCGGAAGCGCCAAAATCCACTGTTCCAGCGATCATCTGGCGAATACCGGCGCCGGAGCCGAGCGACTGATAGTTGATCTGCACGTTGTGAGCAGAGCTATATTGCGTGAACCACTTCTGATAGATTGGATTGGGAAAAGTGGCGCCCGCGCCGTTCAACGATTGGGCGAAGGCGGTGGCACACATCAACAGAGCGCACAATAACAGCTTCAAAGTACGAGTCACAGATTTATTCCTCCAATGGGTTCGCTTACAAGTATGTGTTGCGGCACATTGCCTAAATGTTAAGGGACGATGAATTTCCAGTTAAAGAACTGGCTTGCAGCGTTCCCGGTCATTGCTGGCTCTTGATGTGATCCAGAAAGAGCTGCTCGACCGGACGGTCATAGGCGCGCAAGACGTGACGAACGGTGCGGCCGCTGACCAGGTGACAGACTTCTTCCGCCATGTTCTTGACGTGGTCACCAGAGCGCTCGATTTCCTGCGCCATAAACAGGATGTGAAAGCTGTCCAGTCTGCGCACGCCTTCGAGCGGTTCAAGATGGCGGAAGGTGATGACGTTGCGGAGGCGGTCGATTTCGGCGTCTGCCCGGAGCACACTCACGGCTTTGTCCAGCGAGCGGGTGCGGAAGGCGATTTCGACGTCAGCCAGCATGCGCTCCAACTGCGAGGTCATCACGGTGAGATCGCGCACATCATCCACGTCCATATGAGCGGCAACGGCTTCGGCGCGGTTGACGAAGCCCAGCAGGAGATCTCCGATGCGCTCCAGAGAAATTGCAAACTTCATGCAGGCCAGCAGCAATCTGGCTTCACTGCCGGAGACGCCTGTGATGGTGGTGGTTACGAGGTCGTCGATGTCGCGATCCAGCGAGTCCAACTCGCGCTCGCGGTCACGGACCTCGCGGAGCAGCGCCTTGGATGACGTGGCTATGCCTTCCGCGGCGGCCACGGAGGCGCGATGAGCCACGCGGAATGCCTCGAGTGTGAGTTCCACGAGGTGCGATCCGGATTCCGGTAGCACGTTTGGCTCGCCCATGGCGGCACCTCCTGCGAAACAGAGAATTATAACGGGAAAGGGAAAAAGGTGAGAGACCAATCCCGGAGTCCAGGTTCGGAGTCCATCGGGACGGCCCCTCATGCCCCCAGTTACGTTGAACTTAGCCTAGCAATGGTCGTTTTCAATCGTGTGAGAGTGGTGTGAATGTTTTGTGAACGCCAGCGTTGTTGCATGGAAGGTTGCTGGCTGAAAAGCCTTTCGGGACCTCGCCCGCTATTTGAGCGGAGCTGGGGTTCCTCACTTCGTTCGGAATGCCCCTCAGGAGCAGGGGCAAAGCAAAATCGATGACAACTCGGGAGCAAAGAAGAAACCGGGTGCGCCAGCTTGAGAACCGTTCTAGTCGGGCTTGGTGCGAGCCTCTGGGATGGAGAAGACGAAGGTGCAGCCGTGGTTCAATTCGCTTTCCGCGGTGATGACGCCGCCGTGCGCCAGAATGATGTGCTTGGCAATGGCCAGTCCGAGGCCGGTTCCGCCGCTTTCGCGGGAGCGGGCTTTGTCGACCCGGTAGAAGCGCTCGAAAAGGCGCGGCAGATGCTCGCTGGCAATACCCGGACCGAAGTCTCGCACGTAGAACCGCACGAAGCCTTCGACGTCGTGTGCGCCGATGAGGATTCGTCCACCTTGTGAGGCATACTTGTTGGCGTTGTCGATCAGGTTGGAAAAGACCTGAAAAATTGTGTCTCGATCGGCGGAAACCAGTTTCAGCGCCTCATTCACCACGTCCAAGGTCATGCCGGAGTCGGCACGATGATCACGAAAATAGTCCGAGGCATCGCGCAGAAGTTCGGCGGCAGAGATGGGACGCAATTGCAGTTTCTTGTCGCCGGACTCGACGCGCGCAAGGACGAGCAAGTCCTCGGTGAGCCGGGTCATGCGTGAGGCATTCTTGCGAATGATTTCCAGAAAATCGTGCAGGGTCTCTTCCGAGTTCACGCCATCGAGCAGGGTCTCGGCATAACCGTGGATGGAGGTGAGCGGCGTGCGCAGCTCGTGCGAAACATTGGCGATAAAATCGCGGCGCGTTTTCTCCGTGCTCTCAGCATCGGTGAGGTCATGCAGAACGGCGACCAATCCGCCGGAAGGCATGGGCGCAACCGTGGCAGCGAAAACCCTGCCAGGAACAAAGTTGGTAATGCGCGCGACGACCAGCTTGCGGCTCTGCGCCGCCGCCTGCACGGAGAGCAGGAAATCAGGGTCGCGCACGGTCTGCACGAGCGGTTGGCCGAGACGGACGCCGGTTGGTGTGAGCATCTCCATGCGCCGGTTTGCCCACTGAGCACGGCCATCGCGGGCGATGGCGATGACGGGCTCCTGCATGCTGTTCAGCACGGCCTCCAGTTCGCTGCGGCTGTCTTCGACCTGCTGGAAGCTGGTTTGCAGCTTGCGCGCGGTGGCGTCCAAGGCGGCGGCGACGCGGCCGATTTCATCATTCTGGTGCTCAGCCAGGCGCGCCGAGAAGTCACCTTCGGCAATCTTTCCCGCAAAGGTAAGGATTCGTCCGAGGCGTGCGCTGACACTTCTGGAGGCCCACCCCGCCAGCAGAATCGCGATGAAACAGGCAAGGGCGGAGGCAAAGACCAGCGAGCGCCATACGGTCCGGTTAGCCTCGGCAATCTCTCTGAGCGGAACTGCCAGGCGGACGGCGCCGCCGGGAACCGGCTGCGCGAGGTAGAGAAAATCCACGCCAAGGGTCCGACTGTTGCGAAGGTCGACTCCAACCCGGCCAGTCGAGCGCAGCCTGAAATTCCGGACGGCGCGCATGGTTCTCCATGATTTCGGCAGGCGCACCACTATCGGCGAGCACCTGCCCATGGCTGTCAATCACGGTGGCGCGCGCGCCTGAGGTTTCGGCGATGGCCTGTACAGCTTTTTTCAGATCGGGAGAAGAGAGCGAAGTGGCAGAGACACGCGAGGCAAACATTGCCGTCTTCTGCCGGAGATTGCTTTCAATCTGCTGCCGCAGAGAGCTCTCCCAGGCGCGGGTAATGGCGATGTCCAACGTCAAGGTTGCTGCAGCGATTACCAGGGTAAAGACAAGAACCAGCTTGAAGAAGATACGATTCTTCACTTCATGGCCTCAAACCTGTATCCGGCTCCGCGCACGGTGCGCAGAAATTGCGGCTCCTCAGCATCCCTCTCAATCTTTTCGCGGATGCGCCGCACGTAGACGTCCACCGAACGCGGGGTGACATAGGCGGTGTCGCGCCAGACGGCGTCGAGTAGCTGATCGCGGGTGAAGACGCGGCCGGGATGGCTCGCCATGTACTCCAGCAACCGGAATTCGGTGGCCGTGGTCGGCACCTGCTTGCCCCGCACCTTCAGGGTCATGGCTCCGCTGTCGATCTCGATATCGCCGGTGACGATGACCTCGGGCGCCAGCGGCCGCTCAAAGCGGCGTAGCACGGCCTTGACGCGCGCGATCAGCTCGCGTGGACTGAAGGGCTTGGCGATGTAGTCATCGGCGCCAAGTTCCAGGCCAAGCACACGGTCGCTTTCGCTGCTCTTGGCGGTAAGAAAAATGACCGGCGTCATGGCAATGATCTGGTTCTGCCGGATGCGCCGGCAGAGCTCGAAACCATCGCCGCCGGGGATCATGATGTCAAGCAGAAAGAGTGCGGGCTTCTCTCGCTCGGCCTCGTGAATTACGGTTGTAGCAGCAGGGAAAACACGGGCGCTGAAACCGGCCGCCTCGAGATGATGCTTTACTAAGCGAGATATATCGGGCTCATCTTCCACGACAAAAATTAGGGGTTTCATCGCTTCCATTGTATTCAGCTGCGGCTCCGGCGGGAACTGCCGGGGAGAGGTTTTCACGCGGCTGTAACAATTTCAGTCTATCGGGAGACGAAATGCAAGCCGGAGCACTGCTCGCGGCTTGCCGTCTGCGAGTTAATGGAGGAAGGGATTGATGTAGGAGCTCCAGCCGCGGGTGAGGTAGTCGGACAGGCTGAGCCCGGCGAGCAGGAAAAAGAAGAAGATGGCGGCGATCACGATGACCTTGGTGAGCGCGGTGGTGTAGCGCAGTTCCATGAAGAACAGCAGCACCAGCAGCCCCTTCACGGTGGCAATGCTGAGCGCCACAATGGCGTTGAAGGGGCCGAGCTCCAGCGTGGCGGCGAAGACCGTCAGCCCGGTCAGCACCAGCAGGGCGGCCCACACGGTTACGAATGTCTTGACGCTCGGGTGTGCATGCTCCGTCATTTTTCTCTCCTACCCCCCGGTGTGGTGATGGCTGATCAGATAGAGCAGCGGAAAAAGATAGATCCAGACGAGATCGACAAAGTGCCAGTAGAGCCCCACCATCTCCACTGGTGAGTTGTACTCCGCGCTGAATTGACGGCGGCCATTGGCGATCAGCAACCAGGCCAGCAGACAGGCGCCGATCACCATGTGAAGCGCATGCATTCCGGTCATCGCAAAATAGAGCGAGAAAAAGATCTCAACCTGATGGGGATCGTAGTTGCCTTCGTGCTCGAAGTGGAAATTTGAGCCGGGAAACTCATGATGCACCCAGTGCTCGTGATACTCCACGGCCTTGATGCCGAGGAATCCGAGACCAAGAAGAAGCGTGAGCAGAAGGAAGATCGCTGTCAGTTGGCGCTTGCCGAGCTTTGCGGAATGCACCGCCATCACCATGGTCAACGAGGAGCAGATGAGCACCGCCGTGTTGGCAGTGCCGTACACGATCTCCATTGTCCGGCTGCCCGCGACCCACGCGTTGTAGTAGGAGAGGCGGTAGATCAGGTAGGCGGCAAAGAGCCCGCCGAAGAACATGATCTCGGTGCCCAGAAAAAGCCACATGCCGAAGGTGGAGGTTGCCTTCTGCTGCTCCAGGTCGGCGAAGTGATGTTTCAGGTTGTGTTGTACCGCAGTCTCGCTATTCGGCAACTTCAACCCCCTTGTCGATGTCACGGTCGCGTGGTGCATCAATCTCGTCGTAGTTATAGGCTTCCCAGGTCACTTCCGGCGTCTCTTCAAAGTTGAAGGTCAGTGGCGGGGAGGCGGTCATCCATTCCAGGCCGGCCGCGCGATAAGGATTCGGCCCTGCGTCTTTGCCGTATTGCAGACTCCAGGCGAGGTAAATCATGGGCAGCAGGAAGCCCAAGGCCAGGATCGATGCGCCCGCGGTGGACATCACATTCAGCACTTGAAACTCGGGCGGATATGCGTGATAGCGGCGCGGCATTCCGAGGTAGCCAAGCAGAAACTGCGGGAAGAAGGTCAGGTTGAAGCCGACAAAGACCAGCACAGCGCTCAACCTGGCGAATGGCTCGGGATACAGCTTGCCGGTAATCTTGGGCCACCAGAAGTGCAGCGCACAGAGGAATCCGGTGACCGCGCCGCCCACCATGATGTAGTGGAAGTGCGCGATTACGAAGTACGTGTCGTGAACGTGCAGGTCCAGCCCTACCGAGGCGAGAAATAGTCCGGTGAGTCCGCCGATGGTGAAGAGGCCGATGAAACCGAAGGCGTAGAGCATGGGAGTTTCAAAGGTGATCGAGCCCTTGTAGAGGGTGGCCGTCCAGTTGAAAACCTTGACCGCGGAAGGGATCGCCACAAAGAAACTCAAGAGCGAGAAGATCAAGGCTGCGTAAACCGAGATACCCGCCACAAACATATGGTGGGCCCACACCAGAAATCCGAGCACCGCGATGCCGATGGAGGACATGGCGACGAAGCTGTATCCGAATATGCGTTTGCGCGAGAAGCAGGCGATGACTTCGGTGATTGCACCCATGCTGGGCAGAATCATGATGTAAACCGCAGGGTGCGAATAGAACCAGAAGAGATGCTGAAAGAGGAGCGGGTCGCCGCCCAAGTCTGGCATCGAAGATGCCGAAGTGGAAGAGCCGCTCCAGCACCACCAGCACAAGGGTAATGGCCAGCACCGGCGTGCCCAGAACCATGATGACCGAGGTTGCATAATGCGCCCATACGAAGAGCGGCAGACGCAGCCAGGTCAACCCAGGAGCGCGCATCCGGTGCACGGAAACAATGAAGTTCAAGCCGGTCAGGATCGACGAGAAGCCGACGACAAATACGCCCAGGCCGGCGGTGATCACGTTGGTATTCGAGTACGTGGTGGAGTACGGAGTGTAGAAGGTCCAGCCTGTATCCACGCCGCCGGTGAGGATGGCGTAGCAGATAAGGGCGGCCCCGGCCATGTAGACGTACCAGCTCAACAGATTCAACCTGGGGAAGGCCAGATCCTTGGCGCCGATCATCATCGGGATAAGGAAGTTGCCGAAGACCGCCGGAATCGACGGGATCAGAAACAAAAAGATCATCACGATGCCGTGCATGGTAAACAGCTTGTTATAGGTATCGTCCAACACCAGGTCGCCTGGCGGAGTCAGCAACTCCAGGCGGATCAGCATGGCGAAGAGGCCGCCAAGGAAGAAGAACAGCGTGATCGAGACCAGATACAAGATTGCAATGCGCTTGTGGTCGGTGGTCAGCAACCACGACTTGATGCTGTAGTCCGCGTTCAGGTAATTCGTCTTCGGTTCGCTAGGTTGGATCGCTGTTTCCATGTTTGGCCCTCTACTGCTTTGCCTCTGGATTTACCGGCGTGGCTTGGGTTGCTCTCCCGGCCGGAGGCGCCGTCGCGTCGCTCTTAGCAGCCGATGGTTCGCCCTTGGGAGCGACTGGATAATTTCCTGAGTCCGGCTGGCTGACCGGTAGCGGCAGGTTCGCCGAACCATTGCCAAGCGCCTTGACGTATGCAATCAATCCGACCACTTCCTCTTCACTCAACTGGCCCTGGAAGGTCGGCATGATGTTCTTAAAGCCGCTGACAATTTTCACTCCCGGATTCAGAATGGACTCGCGTACGTAGCTTTCATCGGCGGTGACCGTGCGCCCGTCGTCGAGCAGCACCGGCTTGCCGAAGAGCCCGACCAAGTTGGGGCCACGTCCGGCCATGTCGGCACGATGGCACATCGAGCATCCATATTGCTGGAAGCTCTTCTCGCCCGCCGAAGCCAGCGAGCCGTCCACACCACCGGCTGCCCAGCGGTCGTAATCCGCCGGCTCCATCACCATGACCTCGCCGATCATCTCCGAGTGCTGCGTTCCGCAATACTGCGAGCAGAAGAGGTGATAGCGCCCCGGTACCGTGGCATGAAACCAAGTCGTCGTATAGCGGCCCGGCAAGACATCGGTGTGGACGCGGAAGGCTGGAACGAAAAAGCTATGGATGACGTCCTGCGAGGTCATGATCATGCGCACGTCGCGCCCCGCCGGAACGTGCAGTTCGTTAATCTCGCGCTGCCCCTCGGTGTGCTGGAACTTCCACATCCACTGCTTGGCGACGGTGTAAATCTCCATTGAGCCCGCGGGTGGACGCGTCTCCATGAAAAAGATCACCGAAGACCAGACGAAGATCATCATCACGATGGCCAGCGGAATGCCTGTCCAGAGCAACTCCAGCACAGTGGAGCCGTGGACCTGTTGCGCCTGCGGATTGCGGCCCTTGCGGTAGCGAACGGCAAAGAACAGGATCAACGCGGAGATCAAGCAGGTGAAAAAAGCCGTGAGCGCCACCAGAAATAAGTAGAGCGCATCCACGTGTGCTCCCATGCTGCTGGCGCGCGCCGGAAATAATGGCAGATTTGACCACATATCGATCTATGCCCGTCCTGTTCCGATTCCTTGATCGTGCTTCTCTTTACGAAACAGCAGTACGAAAAAGCCGCCCATCACGATGACGGTTGCAATGCCAGCCAGCCGAACAATGTTCATGACCGTGGCACCGTAGCGGCCGGTGCGCGGATCGTAGTGATAGCAGTAGAGCAGCACCGCGTCGGCAAGCGAGCCGATCTTGTTCTGCGAAGCTTCGACGATGCCAAGGCGCATGTCCTTTGCCGAATACTCCACGCCGTAGTAGTACTGCGCGATCTTGCCCTCGGGCGTGATCAGATGATTGCGGCGGCGTGGACGAACTGGTCGAGTTTGGGGTCATAGCGGTAGCGCCAGCCGGCGGCGCTCGCCAGCGCTGCAATCTGCGTCTGCTCGCCGGTAAGGAAGTGCCATCCCTGGCCCGCACTGGGATTGCCCAGTCGCTTCAGGTACATCTCTTTTTTATTCGCCGCCAGCTCGGGAGTCTCGCGCGGATCGATGCTCAAGGTCACGATTTCAAATTGCTTGCCCGGCACAAAACCGATGATCTTGAGCGACGAGGTCAGCCCGTTCAGGACCTCTGTGCACAGCATTGGGCATTGGTAGTAAACCAGGTTCAGAATCACCGGACGGCCCTGGTGAAAGTAGTCGCCCAGTTGCACGGTCTTTCCCTGCTCATCCTTGAACGTAAGATTCAGCGGAACCTGCTCATTGAGGCGCTGGTCGATGCCGACACCTTCGAGCCCTGGAGGAGCAACTGTCTTGGTCTCCGGCGCAGTGAAGTATTGCGCGAGGGCGAGAGTTGGCAGGGCCGCTGCCAATGCAATCGCGATCACCAGCTTTCGAATTATTGCGTAGCTTATTCTGTAATTTTTCCGTTACCCAACATCATTCATGTCCCCATCTTGTTTCACCGCGAAGCTGCTGCGGTCTGCTGCTGCGCGGTCGTTTTACGGCGAAATAATCTGCGCAGGAGCCATAATTGCCGCTTTTGAGCGGGACGCCCATCTCCTGCTGAACGGCATCTGCGTCTGGTGCGGCTGGATAGGAGTACTGCTCGTCCAGCGCCGGGGTAGTTCGTCAATGCCGCTACTGCCGGCGCGCACAGGGAGGTTGTTGACTACCGCCTTCATCGCGTCGTCGATCGGCGGATGCGTGTTGCCTTGCGCGTCTTGCCAGGAAGAAGCCGTCAGCGCCGCTGATTCCTTCAGTTCAAAATTTTTCAGAGGCGCCGTGTCATCGTCGAGCAGGCGCGGCTCGGGAAATCGCCGAATGTTCACGTCCGCCGTGTTGGCCAGAACTCCGGCGCGAGGCGTAACCGTCTTCGGAGCCAGTGGGCTGGTCTCATGCTCATGCTTTTCAGCGAACTTCGTCATGCCGGCATACAGGCCAAGAACGACCAGGTTCGCGCAGACGGCAAAGATTGCCAGCACGAGGAAAAAGATCAGAATGCCGCGCGCGCCAAGGTCGCTCTTGTCGAAGACAACGCTTGGATTGCGCTCGTCGTTGCTGTGCTGTCCGTGATCAGTGGCCATTGTTCGGCTCCCATAGGCGCGGCAGCATCGGCTCGGTGACCACCAGCAGAGGACGGGTGCCGAGTTGGCGGAAGAACATCCCCAGCCAGATGCACACCAATGCGAGCGGCGCCACAAAATACGTCCAGTGATAGGTAAGATGGTGCGCGTCCGCGTCGCTCCCGGAAATGGATTCGGCGCCACCAGCCAGTACAGATCCACGTAGCGCATCACCAGCACCAGCAGCGCAACCGGAACCAGCTTGCGCGCGTCGCGCTTGAGATCACGCGAGAGCAGCAGCAGGAAGGGCAGCGAAAATTGCAGGAGCACCAGCGAAAGCGCAACCATCTGCCAGCCGCCGTGAATGCGGTCCAGGTACCAGGTAATCTCTTCCGGAAGATTGCCCGCCCAGATGATGAGCCACTGCGAAAAGCTGAAGTAGGCCCAGACCATGGTGAAGGTCAGCATCAGCTTGCCGTAATCATGCAACTGGCCTGGCCCGAGCACTCTGTTGTACGGGGCGAAGGCGCGCAGCGAGCACAGGATGACGATGAGCAGCGCCATCATGGAGAGCATTTCGCTGATCATGAAAAACATGCCGAAGATGGTCGAGTACCAGGTCGGATCCAGTGACATGATCCAGTCGGTGCAGGCCAGCGTGATGGTGAGGCCATAGACCAGAATCCCCGGTCCCGACCATACCTTCAGCCTCTGCCAGATGCGCGGCGAATTATCGCCATCCTGCTCGCAGCGATCCCTTGCGCAGCGCCACCGCCCAGAGGTTCCAGATCGCGAAATAGATCACGGCGCGCACCATCCAGAACGGTTCGTTCAGATAGCCGAGCTTGGCCACCAACGAATGGTGCGAGAGGACGTAAGAGGGTTCCAGCCAGATGTAGAGGCTGTGCCGTCCGAACCAGATCGGCAGAAAGAGAACGGTGAGCAGCGGAATGTTTCCTATCGCGGCCTCCATGACGCGACGGCCAATCATCCACCAGTTGCCGCCGGTCAGATGGCCGAGCATGAGCAAGGCCATCGAGCCCAGGGAAAATCCGAGCACCAGCATGTAGCCGATCAGATAGCCGCGGAAAAACTGCTGGGGCCGAGGTAAGACACCGACGATGGCCACGATGGCGGCGACCACTCCGATGGCCAGCCATCGCGTGGAAAGCGATGCGAGCTGCCAGCGGGCGGATCGAAGCGATAGGAAGCGGGATAGGATCGTCGTGCTCATCTACTTCGCCTCCGTATCCTTTTCTGGCTGCTGCGGTTTTGGCGGTGCGGTTTTGGCCGAGCGCTGGGCCAGCTTCACATCGCCTGGCTCATCGCTCGTCATTCCCTGCTGCGCTGCCGGAGCGTTGCCGCCTTTGGCGGGCTGCGAGAATTGCAGGGCGCGGATGTAGGCCGCGATGCGCCAGCGGTCGGCCACCGGAACCTGCGCCGAGTAATCGCCCATCGCACCCCAGCCGTTGGTCATCACGTTGAAGAAGTGCCCTACCGGAGCATTCATCAGCCGCGGCTCGTAGTACGAAGGAGGCTTCTTGAAGCCGCGCTGCACGATCATCCCGTTGCCTTCTCCCAGTTGCGAATGGCAGGGCGAGCAGAAAATGTTGAAGCGTTCGCGTCCGCGTGCCAGATCTTTTTCGGTGATCGCAAAGGGAAACTCATTGGCCTCCTTGCCGTCTACTTTTCCGGTGTAGAGCAGTGGATCGTCCTCCAGTTGGCCGCGTGCGATTGTGCCTTCGACGGGCGTGCGCGCCGAACGCTGATCGGCATAAAAATCGTTTTCACGCAGCGGAATGAACTTGGGCTGTACCTGCATGTCTAACCGGCAGGAGGCCAGCAACAGCGCGCCGGCCGCGCAAAGCAGCAGAATGGCCGCGCGCGGCCCTGCCGCTACAATCCAGCTAGCCGTTTTCCGTTCTATCGCTTGGTTTGCCATCGGCTAGTCGGCGACCTCCGCGACATCGATTGCATCCGTCGCCTGCAAAAACCGCGTTGTCTCTTCCAGATCAAACTTGGGATCGGCCGCTTCAATGCAGAGGAAGAAGCGGTCGCGGCTGGCTGCGCTGAAGCGCGGATGATTGAAGATCGGGTGATAGGGCTGCGGCAGTCCGTTCAGAGCCAACATGCCCACCACCGCGGTAACGCCTGCAAAGAGGATCGTCATCTCGAAGGTGATGATGATGAATGACGGCCAGGAATTAAGCGGACGTCCGCCAATGTTGAGCGGATAGGCATAGACGTGAACCCAGTACTGCAGCAGAAATCCGCTCAGCCCGCCGAGTATGCCGCCCATCAGGGCCAGCAGAGGCACGCGCGTTTTCTCGAAGCCGATGGCTTCGGCAGCCTCTTCCAGCGGAAACGGACTGTAGGCGTCCATGCGCCGGTATCCGGCGGCGTGAGCCTTGCGGCAGGCGAGCACCAATCCGTCAGGGGTGGCGAACTCGGCGATTACTCCGTGCAGCGCCTGTTCAGTCATGGGCAGCCACCTCCTCGCTCAGCTTTGCCTGCGGCAACAGCGTGCGCATTTCAAAGATGGTGATCATCGGCATCAGCCGCACAAACAGGAACATCGCAGAGAAGAAGAGTCCGAGGGTTCCGGCAAAGACCGCATAATCCCAGCGCGTGGCTACGTAGCTGCCCCACGAGGATGGCAGGAAGTCGCGAGACAGGCTGACGGCGATGATGACGAAGCGCTCCAGCCACATGCCAAGCAGAACGATCAGCGAAACCGCAAACAGCATCACCGGATTCATGTCGCACCTTGCGGATCCAGAGCGATTGCGGAATCAGAATGTTGAAGAGTATCAGGCACCAGTAAGCCCATGCCATTGGGCCCAGCACCCGGTTCTTGAACATGAACATCTCGTAGAAGTTGCCTGAATAGTAGGCGTAAAACGCATCCGTAAAGTAGCCGTATGCGACGATAAGGCCCGTGCCCAGCATGATCTTGGCGGAGTTATCCAGGTGACGCAGGGTGATCATGTCCTCAACGCCGTAAAAAGTGCGGATCGGGATGGCCAGCACCAGCACCATGGCAAAGCCCGAATAGATGGCTCCGGCGACGAAATAGGGCGGGAAAACCGTAGTGTGCCATCCCGGCAGGATGGAAACCGCGAAGTCGAATGACACCACGGTATGCACGGAGAGCACCAGCGGCGTGGCCAGTCCGGCGAGCAGCAGATAGGCGCTCTCGTAGCGCTTCCAGTGCCGCGCCGAGCCGCGCCAGCCCATTGCCAGCAATCCGTAGATCATCTTCGCCACCGGGTCCTTCGCGCTGTCGCGAAAGGTCGCCAGATCGGGGATCAGTCCGATGAACCAGAAGAGCGCCGAGATGGTGGCGTAGGTGGAGACCGCAAAGACGTCCCACAGCAGCGGGCTGCGAAATTGCGGCCATACTCCCATGGTGTTGGGATAGGGGAAGAGCCAGTAGGCCAGCCACGGACGGCCAGTGTGCATGATGGGGAACAATCCGGCGCAGGCCACGGCGAAGAGCGTCATGGCCTCGGCAAAGCGGTTGATGGAGTTACGCCAGCCCTGCTTGAGCAACAGCAGAATCGCCGAAATCAGGGTTCCCGCGTGGCCAATACCGATCCACCACACAAAGTTGATGATGGCGAAGCCCCAGCCCACCGGAATGTTGATGCCCCAGATTCCGACGCCGCGGTAGAACAGCCAGGCCATGGCGAAGAGCAGCAGATTCAGCAGGCCAAAGAAGAGAACGAAGCCGCCCAGCCATCCCAGCGTAACGGGCCGCCGCAGCACCAGCGAAACGATCTTGTCGGTGACGGTCTCCAGCGTATGGCCGGGCTTGAGCACCGGCGGCTGCCCGGGCAGGAGCCGTTCGAGCGTCGTGGAACCTTTGGTCTCCGGAACTTGATCCATGATTCTTTACGACTCCAACTCAGGATTCGGGTTCCGCACCGCGGCCATATAGGTGGTTCGCGGGCGCGTGTTGAGCTCTTCGAGCAAGCCGTAATTCCGCTCGGAAGCCTTCAGCTTCGCGACCCGGCTGCCTGAGTCGTTCAAATCGCCGAAGACGATTGCCTCTGCCGGACACGCCTGCTGGCAGGCGGTCAGGATGTCACCGTCGCGCACCTTCCGGTTCTGCTCCTCGGCATCGATTCTGCCGTGGGAGATGCGCTGAATGCAGTAGGTGCACTTTTCCATCACGCCGCGGCTGCGCACCGTCACCTCCGGATTGCGCTGGAACTTCCACTGCGTCGTGTCAAAATCCGAAAAGAGCAGGAAGTTGAAGCGGCGCACCTTATACGGGCAATTGTTGGAGCAATACCGGGTGCCCACGCAACGGTTGTAGATCATGTCATTCAGGCCTTCGCTGGAATGCACCGTCGCGCCTACTGGACAGACCAGTTCGCAGGGCGCGTTCTCGCACTGCTGGCATGGCACCGGCTGGAAGTAGGTCTTGGGATTCTCCGGCGAGCCTTCATGGTAGTTGTCGATGCGCAGCCAGTGCATAATGCGGCCGCGCTTCACCTGATCTTTGCCTACCACGGCAATGTTGTTCTCCGCCTGGCAGGCCACCTCGCAGGCCTTGCAGCCCACGCAGGAGTTCAGGTCAATGGTCATGCCCCACTTGTTTTCCTTGTACTCGTAGGGCTCATACAAGGTCAGTCCGGCGGGCGGAGCCTCCACCTTTTCGTGGGCAAAGTCCGGATGCCTGATGAACTCATTGAGCGTCGCCACGCGTACAATCGCCCGGCCCTCCATCGACTGATGGCCTTGCGGAGCGGCCAAACCAAAATGCTCGCCCGTGGCACGCAGCTTGAGCCCACCGGCACACCAGAGCGCATTGGAAGTACGCAGTTCGTAAGCATTGAAGCCGACTCCTGCGCCGACCCTGCCAGCCAGCGGGCGGCCGTAACCGAGGCTCACCGTTACCGCATTATCGGGATGGCCGGGCGTAATCCAGATCGGGCCTTTCACCTTGCGGCCATTCAGTTCCAGCTCGACTTCGTCTTCGCTTTTCAGATTCAGCTTTTTAGCCGTGGCCACGCTGATCAACACCGGGTTGTCCCAGCAGATCTGGATCATCGGCTTGGGCGTCTCCTGCAGCCAGCCGTTGTTGGCGAAGCGCCCGTCGTACACCGTGGCATCGCGGCGGAAGATAATCTCCAGCCCGCTGGTTGGCGCGGCCGCCTGGGGAAGCGAGGCGATTTTCGCGCTGGCGGCTTTGGGCGCAGAGGCCGAAGCCGCTATGAATCCATCGTGCAGCGAACGCTCCCACCAGCGCTTGAAGTCAGCGCCGCCGGAGTTCGCCTGCCAGTAACGCTGCGTCAGATCATGGCTCGACGCCTCGGCTTCGTTGGTTACGAAGGCGATGAGCTCACTCTCGCTGTGTCCGCTGTAGAGCGGCGCAATCAGCGGTTGGATGAGGCTCAGAGTGCCGTCAAAGCAGCGCGTGTCGCCCCACTGCTCGAGGTAGTGGGTGCCGCTGATGTGCCAGTGGCAATACTTCGCGGTCTCGTCCTGGTAGAGCCCCAGGTGCACGCGCAATCCAACCTTGTTGAATGCGTTGAAGAAGTCCAGGTCCTGCGGCGCGTCATAAACCGGATTGGTGTTGAGCACCAGCAGCATGTCCACCTTGCCGTCGCGCATCTCCTGGGTGAGCTGGCGGAGCTGCTCCACCTTCGGCAGGGCCGCAAAAGGATCGACCGGATCGGTGTAGCTCACCGTCTTGCCCACCGCGCCCAGCGCGCCGTTGATGGCGTGAGTCAGGGCGTGGGTCGCCGGAGTCTGGGCGTCACCCACTACCACCAGGGCCGCGCCGCGATTGGCTTGCAGATCCTTGACCAGCGCGTCGGCAAACTTCTTCTGGGTGGGGTTGAACTGGGCACCGGCCTCCGCAACGCCAAGGGCCGCGGCCAGCGCGCGGGCAAAGCCTTCTACTTCGCTCGCCTTCATGTGCAGGCGATGATCGGATTTGGCCGCCGTGTTGGTCGGCGAACTCTCCACGGCGTAATAGCGCAGCATCTCCTCTTTGAGCTCCGGACGACGGCGCCGCGAAAACTCGCGGGCGTATTTCTGAAATCCGGGAAAGCCCGAGGAGAGAAAATCTCCATCCAGCGAAAGCAGAATCTTGGTGCTGGAAAAGTTGTAGACGGTCTCCACCGGCTGGCCGAAGGCAATCTGCGCGCCCGCGTAAACGTTGTCGCGATTGACCGCCTCCCACTGGTACCACTTGGCTTGCGGATAGGTCTTCAGAAACTCCTGCATCTGCGCCACAAACGAAGGCGAGGACGTTGCGCCGCTGAGCACGCGCAGGCCTGCGCCGCCCTTGGCTTTTTCCGCCTTGATCGGGATGCGCAAGTTCGACAGCACATCCGGCCAACTGCGCGTAGCGAACAAATAAGTGTTGGTCTGCGAGCGGTCGGGGTCATACATGGTCAGCACGCTGGCCTGGTTGAAGACGTCGGTGCCGCCCAGCGAAGCGGGATGCTGCGGATTGCCCTCGATCTTGGTCGGACGGCCTTCGTGACTCTCCACCAGCAGGCCCGTGCCGTAGGCTCCAAGCGGCATTGCCGTGGCATAAAAGAGCGGCTTGCCGGGCAGCACATTATTCGGCTGCCTGACGTACGGGACAATCGTTTCCAGCGGCATCCGGGTGCAGGCGCTCAACCCGGCCAACGCCAGCGATGCGCCCATGATCTTGAGGAAGTCGCGGCGCGAGGCATTGTCGGTCCACTCCGAGGCGTGCTTGGGAAACTCGCGATGCAGCATCTCCTCAAACTCGGGAGTCTGCGCCAGCTCGTCGAGAGTGCGCCAATACTTTGGCCCACGAGCCTCGCTTAGCTTTTCGCGCACCTCAACAAGTTCCAGCTTGTTTTTCTTGCTGGGACAAACATCCCCGCTTCCAGTCTTCTGCACGTTATCCATTCGCTTCGATTCCACTCATCAGTTTCTCTGCTTCGGCTTCCGCCGCCGGGCCGCGATGCGAGGCTTTCGCCGCATCGCTTCAGCCCATCAGCGGTGGCAGGTGTTGCAACTGGTTATGTCGCGCGGCGAGCGCACGTTATTCGCTTTCACCAGGTAGGGGCCGAGTCCATCCGCTCCCGTCTGGCTGGTGAACGTCTTATAGGCAGCGCCTTCGCGAATGGTGACTGGATGCTCTTGCGAAGGATCTTCGTAGGCCATGTTGAAAATCTGATCGCCCATGGTCGCCGGATCCTTGGGGTCCTGCTTGACGTAATGCGGCCGCAGATTTTTCTCCGGCGAGCGATGGCAGTTGATGCACCACTCCATTTGCAGCGAGGCCTGGTTGTACATCAGCGCCATCTTGTCGACGCGGCCGTGGCAGGTATTGCAGCCTATGCCTTTGTTGATGTGGATACTGTGGTCAAAGTAGACAAAGTCCGGCAGGTCGTTGGCCCGCGACCAGATCAGGCTGCGTCCGCTGCGATAGCTTTCGCGTACCGGTTCCAGCATCGGCGCCGCCGTCCATATCTGCGAGTGGCAGTTCATGCACGTCTTGGTGGGCGGAATGCCCGCAAAGCTGGAAACCTCTACCGAGGTGTGGCAGTAGCGGCAGTCAATGCCCAGTCCGGCAACGTGATGCTGATGAGGAAACGGAACCGGCTGCGGACGCGCCACACCGGCCCACGTGAAGTAAGGCGAACGCTGCAACTGCAACGCCGCCCACAGGAGGCCAACCACCAGGATCACTCCGCCCAGGATGGAAGCCTTTGCTATCGTGTTGGCACTACGATGAAAAATCTGCGCCATGATTGGAAACTTGCCCGTTTCATTGCTGCCAGGAACCTTCGCCCAGACCGATGCGAGGAGGTCAGTTAATGCGCTGGAGCCGTTGCCGGCCCTTCAGCCGCGCTTCCGTTCCTCATCGCCGTATGTGATAAATAACGCAATTGATATGAGATGCACTTGCAGTTCATGAAAGCTTACGTGGATCAAATTCATCTTCCCAGAGAACTGAGCTTGGTTGGCCCGTGACGCCATCTCACATTGGTTCACTCCGCCTGCTGGAATCGGCCAACGCCACACCTTAACACAGCGTAGCTGCCCTAAGCCGAATCGCCGAGAGCAGCTAAGGTTGAGATGCTACTACATTGGAATTGAGTGCAGATTTTTCACCGTGGAAAACTGGCTGGCAGATGAGCATCCCAATTCGAGACGAAATCTGGAGCAGATAGACGAGAATCGCCCAGAGCAGGTGGCCTTTTAACAGAAATTAAAGGCGCAAAAGCCGCCACGCTCCGGAGCGTTACATTGCCTTGCCGTCATCGGTTCAGGTAAAAATTCACCGAAACTTCCATCTTCACCGCGACTGGCTCGCCATTGCGCTCGGCCGGTTTGTACTTCCACTCCTTCACCGCGAGGAGGGCGTTTTCGTCCAGTCCATAGCCAAGGCCTTGGACCACCCTGGCATCCGTCACATCACCCCTTTTGCTGACCACGATGGTCATGGTGACGCTGCCTTCAATCTTCTTCCTGCGGGCTTCGGCGGTGTAGTCCGGACTGGCCACTTCGGTGAGCTGTGGCGGAGTGATGTCGCCACTGACGGCGTAAGCCTGATCGTTGAGCAGTGCCTGACTTTGTGCCGCGCACGGCGGGGCCGCGACCAGCACAAACAGGGCAATAATTACGATTGGTAGTGTGCGTTTCATGGGACGCCTCCGTGCCGCGCCTCGACCACCTGCGGCAGTTGATTTCCCATGCGTATTTCAGCGCGATCCCCTAGCGCTTGCAGTGATCCAGCGCACAGTGGTTGGCCCGTATGGGCGCGGGCGTTTCTCCCGTCCCTAGGAGGTGATCACCAGCAATTTCGGCTCCGTCATCTCCTCGATGGTGAAGCGAATGCCCTCGCGCCCGTTGCCGGAATCCTTCACCCCGCCGTAGGGCATGTGGTCGACGCGGAAGGTTGGCACGTCGCCGGCAATGACGGCGCCGACCTCCAACTCCTCCCAGGCGCGCATCAGGCGATGGATGTCACTGGTGAATACTCCGGCCTGCAAGCCGTAGGGAGTGCGATTCACCCGGGCGAGGGCTTCGCCAAAGTCGTCATAGGCTTCCACGGTGACCACCGGAGCGAAGATCTCCTGGCAGTTGACGCGCTGCGTTTCCTTGGTACCGGTGAGCACGGTGGGCGCAAAGAGTGTGCCGCTGCGCTTGCCTCCGCAGACGACCTTCGCACCCTCGGCGACGGCCTCGGCCACCCACGCTTCGGCCTTTTCGGCGTCCTCCAGCCGGATCATCGGGCCAACGTCGGTGGGCTCGTCGGCGGGATCGCCGAGGCGAAGTTTCTGCGCCGCTGCGGCGAGCTTTTCGACGAATCCGGCGAAGACCGTGCGTTCCACCAAGATGCGCTGCACGCTGATGCAGCTTTGTCCGGCGCAGGCAAAGCCGCCGTTGACGCAGCGCGCTACAGCGTAGTCAATGTCGGCGTCAGAGTGAACGATGCAGCCGGCGTTTCCGCCCAACTCCAGCGCGACGCGCTTTTTACCTGCGCGCGCCTTCAACGCCCAACCCGCGGCGGCCGAGCCGGTGAATGTAAAGAGCTTGAAGCGCTCGTCCTCGATCAGCGGCCTTGCCGTTTCGGTGGTCATCGGAAGAACGCTGACAGCCTCCAGCGGATAGCCCGAGCGAGCAATTACATCGGCCAGCATCAGGGCCACCATGGGAGTCTTGGTCGCGGGCTTGAGCACGATGGGGCAGCCGGCGGCAAGGGCCGGCGCGACCTTGTGCGCCACCAGGCTCAGCGGAAAATTGAACGGCGTAATCGCCGACACCGGCCCCAGCGGAAAGCGCCGCAGCAGCCCGTGGCAATTGGCGCCCGCGGCCTGCGCGTCGAGTGAGAGCAGATCGCCATTGAGCCGCGTTGCCTCTTCCGCCGCGTATTGGAAGCAGAATGCGACCCGCTCCACTTCGTTGCGCGCGGTGCGGATCGGCTTGCCCGCCTCGGCCGCAATACATTGCGCGAACTCTTCGACGCGTGCACGCAACTCGGCGGCGATGGCGGCCAAGGCCTTCTGGCGCTCATACGACGGCAGCTTGCGGGTCACGGCAAAGGCTTTGTCCGCCGCCTGGATGGCCTCTTCGAGATCTGCAGGCTGGGCCAGCGAAACGCGTCCCACAACCCGCTGATCGAAGGGAGAAATCACATCGACGATTTGCGATGAGCTACGCCACTGCCCAGCCAGGTAGAAGGAATAAACTCCGGTGCCGGCGGTCGAGCGCGAATCCACAGTACCCACGTCGGTTCGATTGCGGTTCATGGCATGTAATGGTACACCCACCCAAGCCCTGCCGACCCCATCTCAATGAGCCTGCCGTGGATACGGCAGAGTTAACAACATCCGGGTTAGCAGCAACCACAGGGCTTACCGCGAATTGCCTCACGCGCCTCGAACAGAATCAAAGGAGTGATCACCAATGCCGCAACCGGATCTGCCCAGGTAACATGCCAGATGGCGTGGACTGCTAGACCGATGAGAGCGATCACGGAAAGGTACGCGCATAACGCGGACTCGGCGGCATCGGCTCGCAATGCAGCACTTCCGGTCAGCGCCGACAGACGCCGCTTTTCCCGGGCAAGCCACGGCATGAGAACCGCCGCAACCACCAGAACCGCCATACCCAGGTAGCTGGTCTGCGGCTCGATGTGACCGAGCAATGACATCACCGAAGCGAAGACGACGAAGGCCGCGAGCGCCAAGAGCAATCCACCGGCAATGCGTGCCGCAATCCGCTCTGCGCTTTCTGTTGCGTGGCTGCGGAAGCGCCACAGCACAACCAGCGCTGACATGAGTTCGACAGCACTGTCTCCGCCGAAGGCAGCCAAAGCGGGGCTGCGTGCCTTCCATGCCGCCGACAGCGATAGAGCAGCTTCGATACACATCCAGGCGATGGTGATGCTTTGAACCCGCTGGATTCGCCGCTTGGCGTCCGCGATTTGAATCGTCGAAGGCACGAAGACATTATGCGCCCTCATGAACGAGCCTAATCGTGGTCTCTCAATCCGTATCCGTAAAGAAAGACAATCCCATGAGCAGAAATTAGAGCTGAACACCACAGAAAGCTAAGTTCGCCGTCTGAGCAGCACCGTCCGGAGAACTCCGCCGGTCCAACGCGAGACTGCTCGCGCGATCCGTTACGAATCTAAGGCACGATAGGGAGAGAGGGCAAACAATGCTTTGGACGATTTTCGTCATTCTGTTAATTCTGTGGCTGCTCGGGTTCAGTCTTCACATTGCCGGCGGTCTGATCCACATTCTGCTGGTTATTGCCGTGGTGGTGCTGATTTTCAATCTGATCACCGGACGCCGCGGTGTGATTTAGCTAAGCTGCCGGCCCAGCGAAGCGGCAAGAAGACGCAGCGGTCGCCCCGAGGGCCACTGAGTGACCACCTCTCCGAGATCGCCAACGAAAATGCGCACCCGGAGGTGCGCATGATTGTGTGCGTCGGCCACTCTGCCCATAGAGGGCTCGATGGCCGAGCGAAAAGTTAAACTACGCGGTCGGCTCGGCCCCGCCTTCGGGCGCTGGACCCTGCTGCTCTTCCATCGCCTTGCGCGTCTCTTCGGCGCGCTTGGCGCGGAGTTCAGCACGTTTTTCGCGCTTCTCATCCACCACCTTCTCGCTGCCGAGAATCTCGATGAAGGCCTTGGCTCCGCCGTCTCCCTTGCGGAAGCCGGTGAGAATGATGCGGGTGTAACCGCCCGGCCGGTCGCCGAAACGCGGGCCGATGGTCTTGAAGAGCTTATCGACGGCCTGCGGGGTCATCAGGAACGATGCCGCCAGACGACGGTCTGCAACGCTCCCCTTTTTGCCGAGCGTGATCATCTTCTCGACGTGGGACTTCATTGCCTTGGCCTTGGTGACGGTGGTCTCGATGCGCTCCTCGATGATCAGAGAGGTGACGAGATTCCTCAGCAAAGCGCGCCGGTGGGAGGTGTTCCGGCCCAGTTTCCAACCTGCTACACGATGACGCATGACTCAATCCTTGATATCGCCGGAGCCGCTTACAGTCCGGCTGAACTTGACTCCTCGGCGGGGCCGGGAGGATTGCGGGAAGCGCTTCGCAGCGCCTCCCGGGAAAAACTTAGAAGCTCGGGTTAGTATCGCCAGAGCCGTACGCAGGCGGCAGGCCGCCACCCATCGTCGACTGGCTGGTGGCAATTGCATTGCCATGCTCGTCGATCTTCATGCCCAAGCCGAGACCCATCGAGGCAAGGATTTCCTTGATCTCGTTGAGCGACTTGCGCCCGAAGTTCTTGGTCTTCAGCATCTCGGCTTCGCTCTTGCAAACCAGCTCGCCGATGGTCTGAATGTTGGCGTTCTTCAGGCAGTTGTAGCTGCGAACGCTCAATTCCAGCTCTTCCACCGAGCGGTTGAGATTCTCGTTGCGGATCTCCGGCTTGTTGTCAGCCGAAACTCCGGCAGCTTCCACCTCTTCTTCAAAGTTAATGAAGATGTTCATGTGGTCCTTCAGCAGCTTGGCGGCCAGCCCGATGGCATCCGGAGGCGTTACCGAGCCGTTGGTCCACACTTCCAGGGCAAGCTTGTCGTAGTCGGTGATCTGACCCAGACGGGCTGCTTCCACGGAGTAGTTGACCTTGCGCACCGGCGAGTGAACCGAATCGATGGGAATGAAGCCGAGCCCGAGATCTTCATCGAAATTCTTGTCGGCGGAAACGTAGCCCCGGCCCTTCTTCAGACGAAGCTCCATGTCCAGTTTGCCGCCTTCGCTGACGGTTGCAATGTAGACTTCCTTATCCAGAACTTCGACATCGCCATCGGCTTCAATCATGCCGCTGGTGATGACCCCGGGCTGGTCGGCACGCAGATAAATCATCTTAGGCGCGTCCCCGGTAAGCTTAAATGGAACCTGCTTGAGGTTAAGAATGATGTCGGTCGCATCCTCGACCACACCGGGAATCGATTGGAATTCGTGCAGCACGCCTTCAATCTTGACTGCGGTGATCGCCGCGCCCTCAATCGAGGAGAGCAGTACGCGCCGCAGCGCATTTCCGATGGTGGTGCCGAATCCGCGCTCGAATGGCTGCGCCCAGAAGTGACCATACTTGTCGGTCAGCGATTCAGAGTCGATCGCAAGGCGCTTAGGTTTTTGAAATCCCTTCCAGAGCATTCTTTTCTCCTCTTTCTTCGGCCGTTTGGCACTGCGGCTGAACTACCCGCAGGCGGATCTGGTCCGAGTCAGGGTGATGCGGCATGGGTTGAGGGCCATGCCGCTGTGAATTAGGTCGCTCGACAACTGCAAACTGCTTTCCGCAGCGCCAGCTTTCGCAAAGCAATACAGAAGCGGATGAAGCCGGGCGCAAGCGCCCCGCCCGCTACTTGCTGTACAGTTCGACGATGAGCTGCTCGTTGACGGGCAGGTTGATGTCTTCGCGACGGGGCAGTGCCAAAACGCGTCCCTTGTAGTTCTCGCGATCAATCTCAAGCCAGGTCGGAGCAGTCTGATGTGAAGCGAAATCCTTCGCCGCTTCCAGAATCACCAGTTTACGGCTGCCTTCGCGAATCGCAATCTCCTCGCCCACGTTGACCTGGAACGAAGGGATGTTGACCTTGCGGCCATTCACCGCCACGTGACCGTGGCGCACCAGCTGGCGAGCCTGACGGCGCGCCACCGCGAAACCAAGGCGGAAAACAACCGAATCAAGACGGCGCTCAAGCTGCTGGAGCAGAATTTCGCCGGTTACGCCCTTGGCGCGAGCGGCCTTCTCAAAGTAGTTGCGGAACTGGCTTTCCTGCGCAAAATACATGCGCTTGGCCTTCTGTTTTTCGCGCAGTTGGAGACCGTAACCGACGATCTTCGCCTTGCGATCCTTGCCGTGCTGGCCAGGAGCAAAATTGCGCTTCTCGACCGGGCACTTTTCCATGAAGCACTTTGCGCCCTTGAGGAAAAGCTTGGTTCCCTCGCGGCGGCAAAGGCGGCATACTGCATCTTTATAACGAGCCAACTTATTCTCCTTCTGTCTGGGAGCGGTTTACAGGAGTTGGAATCCCTTCCATCCCGCTCGAATCTTTGTCAGCCGGCAAGCCTTGAACTGTGCCGGGGCGCCGCCAACCAAGGGCGGCTACGGTGCTGCGATCAGACGCGACGCTTTTTGGGCGGACGGCAGCCGTTATGCGGAACCGGGGTGACGTCCTTGATGGTACGTACGTCGATTCCAGCCGCGGCCAGCGCACGAATTGCGGATTCACGGCCCGAACCGGGGCCGGAAACACGCACATCCACGGAGCGTAGGCCGTGATCGCGGGCGGTGCTGGCGGCGTTCATCGCGGCCTGCTGCGCGGCAAATGGCGTACCCTTGCGCGAGCCGCGGAAGCCCAGCGAGCCAGAGCTCTTCCAGGAAATCACGTTGCCCGACGGGTCGCTGATGGTGACGATGGTGTTGTTGAAAGACGCGCTGATCATCACAAGCCCATGCGGGACATGCTTGCGCTCCTTCTTCTTGAACTTCTTGCTCTTACCCTTCTTATCCGACGCTGATGCGCCGGCGCCAGCTGCTTTTGCCATATTGCGTTCTCTATTCCTGTTCTGGGGTTACCAGTAAGCGCTTTGCATGACTGCCGACAAAGGCGGCCAGTGTAACGCCGCGCCGTGACCTTGCGGCAAGGCGAAATTACTTTGTCGCCTTCTTCTTGCCGGCCACCGTTCCCTTGCGCGGCCCCTTCCGGGTACGGGCATTGGTGTGCGTGCGCTGTCCGCGGACAGGCAGGCTGCGGCGGTGACGATTGCCGCGATAAGAGCCGATTTCAATGAGCCGCTTGATGTGAAGCGAGACTTCCTTGCGCAGGTCACCTTCCACCTGGCCTTCGTTCTCGATCACCTGACGAATGCGATTCACTTCCTCTTCGCTCAGGTCCTGGATCTTCTTGAGCGGATCGACCGTGGCCGTGCCGAGAATCTTAATGGCGCGGGGCTGGCCAATTCCGTAAATATAAGTGAGCGCGATGCGTGCCTGTTTGTTGCGGGGCAGATCGACGCCTGCAATACGTGCCATGTGTGTGTCCTACTCTGGGTTTCTACTGCCTGTTGCGCAGCTCCTCAGGATTAACCCTGACGCTGCTTATGTTTCGAGTTTTCGCAGATCACCCGCACCACGCCGTGGCGCGAGATGACCTTGCACTTATCACATATCTTCTTCACTGAAGCCCGTACCTTCATTTGCCACTTCCCTTGTTCAACTTAATGCTCAACTCCATCCGCCGCCACCTTCACGCCGGAGAGAATCTTGAAGCAGGGCTTTGCAGCCCTTTCTACAAACACGCAGATGCCCGCTAGCCCATAGGGGCCATCGCGGGTTGCGCGAGCTTGGCCGCTACTTGTAGCGGTACACAATCCGGCCGCGATTCAGGTCGTATGGAGATAGCTCCACGGCCACGCGGTCACCTGGAAGAATTCGAATGAAGTTTTTGCGCATCTTGCCGGAAACGTGCGCAAGCACTTCGTGGTCATTCTCAAGTTTAACCCTGAACATCGCATTGGGCAGTGGCTCGATCACCATTGCCATCACTTCAATCGCGTCTTCCTTACTCATCCAACCTCAATTTCGATTTCCAGCTTCCGCTAACGGGGCCTGAATTCTGCAATTAATCGGTCAGGATCATTGGACCGTTTTTTGTTATAGCAACACAGTGCTCAAAATGGGCGCTGGGCCTGCCGTCCTGAGTTACTGCCGTCCACTTGTCGTCCAACACCCGGACCGCCGCGCCTCCGGCATTGACCATCGGCTCTATCGCGATCACCATGCCTTCGAGCAATTTCAGTCCGTGCTCGCGCACTCCGTAGTTGGGCACCTGCGGGTCCTCGTGCAGCTTGGTCCCAATGCCATGCCCTACAAACTCCCGTACCACACTGAATCCGGCGGCTTCCACGAACTCCTGTACCGCAGCGCCTATATCGCCCAACCGCTTTCCCGCCACAGCTGCTTCAATTCCCTTATGCAGCGACTGCTCGGTCACCTCCACCAGGACGCGAGCCTCATCGCTGATCGCACCTACCGGAACCGTTATCGCCGCATCGCCGTAATAGCCATCCAGCACCACTCCGCAGTCGATGGAAACGATATCTCCCTCGGCCAGTTTGCGCGTCTCCGACGGTATGCCGTGCACCACTTCCTGATTGATCGAGGTGCAAAGCACGCAAGGGTAATCGTAGTATCCCTTGAACGCGGGCTTGGCCCCCAGTTCCCTGATCTTCTTTTCCGCTTCGCGCTCCAGGTCCATCGTGCTCACACCGGGCGCAACCATGGCTCGCACGGCGTTCAACACTTGGCGGACAATGCGACCGCTGCGTCGCATTTTTTCGATCTCGCCAGCAGACTTACAGACGATCGCCATCTTCGATTGCCTTACACGCTTGCGCCGTTATTTCTTCCAGGCTCGCCGTGCCGTCGATTTCGCTCAGGCGTTTCTGCTGGAGGTAATAGTTCACCAGCGGCAAGGTTTGAACTTCATAATTCTTCAGGCGCTCGATGATCACCTCGTCGCGGTCATCGTTGCGCGTCACAAGAGCTGAGCCGTCCACATCGCAGACGCCTTCAACCTTCGGTCGCTGAGAGGTATTGACGTTAAAAATCCGCCCGCAGGTGGGACACGTGCGCCGCCCGGTAAGCCTTCGCAATAGAGTATTATACTCCACCATTAATCGGATCACAACCGAGCACTTGCGGCCCTTCTCCGTCTCAAAGCAGTGATGCTCGGCCAGATGTTTTGTGAGCCACTTGGCCTGTGGCACCGTGCGCGGAAATCCGTCCAGAACAAAGCCCCGTGAACAATCCGGCTGTGCCAGCCGCTCCGCTACCATCCCGCAGACCAGTTCATCGGGAGCCAAATGCCCCCCCTCGATCAGCCCTTTGGCAAGCTTGCCTAGCTCAGTGCCCTGCCTGATGTTGTCGCGCAGGATGTCTCCCGTTGAAATCTGCGGTATCCCGTAGTATTCCGAGAGCCGTTTGGCTTGGGTGCCCTTGCCTGAGCCCGGCGGTCCCAATAGAACTACCGGGCCGACCAGGAAGTCGCTCCTGTTCGCTACTGGCTCGTGAATGGCCTCGCTTCCCATCACACGGTCTCCCACTCTGGCCTAAGGCGCTCTGCCAAGGCTTCGTACTTTACCATGCTCTGCGACCTCGGACGCGGCCGCTTTTCGGAGTAAATCCCTCGTAGTGGCGCATAACTAGTTGCGACTCGATCTGGTTCACCGTATCCATCGCCACGCCCACCACGATCAGCAGTGAGGTTCCACCGAAGTAGAAGTTCACGTTCAGGCCATGCAGGATCCAGTTTGGCAGGCGATCGAAGATCGCGCCGCCCATCCAGATCGGCAGATTGTTGAGGTGAATACCGGCAATCATCCACTCTGGAATCAACGAAATAATAATCAGATACAGCGCACCGACCAGTGTGATGCGGGTGAGAACCTCGTTGATGTAATTAGCGGTGCGAACTCCAGGGCGAATTCCCGGAATGAATCCGCCATACTTCTGCATGTTGTCGCTGACATCTTTTGGATTGAAGACGATCGACACATAGAAGTAGGCAAAGAACAGGATTCCCAGGGCATAGAGGAAAGTATGCAGCGGCTCGCCCCAGCCCAACGCCTTGGCCAGTCCTGAAAAGAACGAGCCAAAGTAGCGGTTATTCTGCAGCGCATAGCCAATCGTCTGCGGCAGCGTCAGCACCGAACTGGCGAAGATCACCGGCATCACGCCGCCGGAGTTGACGCGCAGCGGAAGATGGGTGGACTGCCCGCCCATCACCTTGCGTCCCACAACCCGCTTGGCGTACTGCACCGGAATCCGACGCTCCGAGCGCTCCACGAAAACGATGAATGCCACCACTACGACCATGATGGCCAGCAGCACTACGATCCCGATTGGGCCGAGTGCGCCGCCGCTGGTTGCCTTCTGGAACAGCTCGACCACCGCACGGGGCAGCCCCACCACGATTCCGGTGAAGATGATCAGCGACATACCGTTACCGATACCGCGCTCGGTGATCTGCTCGCCCAGCCACATGATGAACGTCGTGCCGGTAGTCAAAGTCAGCACCGTCATCAGCACAAAGCTAATGCCCGGATTGCGCACCAGTTGCTCGCCGCCGATGCCGCGCTGCAAGGTCATGGCAATGCCGGCCGACTGCAGGACGCTCAATATCACTGTCAGATAGCGGGTCCATTGCGTGATCTTTTTGCGGCCAAGCTCGCCTTCCTTCTGCAGCCGCGCCAGCGGTTCGTAAACCACGGTGAGCAATTGCAGAATGATCGAGGCTGTGATGTAGGGCATGATGCCCAACGCGAAGATCGTCAACCGGCGCAGGTTGCCGCCGCTGAACAGATCGACAAAACCCAGCAATCCTCCGCTGGCGCCGGCAAACAAACGTGCCAGTGCGTTGGGATCGATGCCGGGGGTCGGCATGTGGCCGCCAATGCGGTAGACGGCAAGCAGCCCAAGCGTAAACAGTACACGCCTGCGCAGGTCCGGAATTCTAAAGATGTTCGCCAGCTTCTCGAACATGGTAAAAGGGCCTCTGTGCCTGTGCTGTTCGGGCCGCGGCCTCCTCCAGTCACGAGGAGAACGGGCCCAGCCCACCTGTTCGCAGCAGGTGGGCTCGGGTGATCTTACTTCTTACCGCGCTTGATGGCTGCGGGCTGCTTGACTTCGATAATCTCAGCCTTGCCACCGGCGGCGGTGATCTTCTGCTGCGCCGTCTCACTGAACTTATGGGCATGCACGGTAATCGCGGTGGTCAGCTCGCCCACCCCCAGAACCTTGATCAGCCCATTCTTCTTGCTGATCACGCGCGCCTCAAAGAGAACTTCAGGAGTCAGCTCGGCCACGCCCAGCTCAGCCAGCCGTGACAGGTTCACAACCTGGAACTCCTTCTTGAAGATGTTGACGAAGCCGCGCTTGGGCAGGCGGCGATGCAGCGGCATCTGGCCGCCTTCAAAGCCGCGCATGCTGCGCGAGCCTGAACGCGAGCGCTGACCTTTGTGGCCGCGAGTCGAAGTCTTACCCATGCCGGAGCCCATACCGCGGCCCACGCGCTTGCGGTTTTCGTTCGCCTTGGCGGGCTTGCGAATCGTTGTCAGATTCATTGTTCCTATCCCTGGCATGGTGCCACTCATGCTGATGGGCTGTCTGTGACAGCCGAACGTCTCCATCTCAGTTCCGGAGCGTTCCCCGTGGCGAGCGGGCTGTTTCCTGGCGCCGCTGAAATTTATCCAGCGACTCGGTTTGCGAGCGCCTGAGGCCGGAGTGGCATTTTTGCCGCCTACCCGCCGGGCGCCCTTGTAGTCCGTTCCCGCTTACTCGTCGAGAATCGTGACCAGATGCGGCACCTTGGCCACCATGCCACGAATCGAGAGCGTATCCTCGCGTTCGATAACCTGGTTGAGGCGAGTGAAGCCGAGGCCCTTGATCACCAGCCGCTGTTTGGCCGGCGTGCAGTTCTGGGAAATCACCCACTTCAGCTTCATCCGTTTGCCCTCCGGAGCCTGCACCCTGGGCGTCTTTGTACGTGTTCGAGGCATGATTTAGAGCTCCTGCACGGACTTGCCGCGATTGGCCGCCACTTCGGCACGGTCGCGCAGCTTTTTCAGCGCGTCAAACGTCGCCTTGATGACATTATGCGGGTTGGTGGTGCCGATTGATTTGGTCAGCACATTCTGGATGCCCACCGAATTCATTACCGCGCGCACGGCGCCGCCGGCGATTACGCCGGTGCCTTCCGGAGCCGGCTTCAGCAGCACCCGCCCCGAGCCATAGCGGCCCAGCGAGATGTGCGGAATCGAGGTCTGGGTCAGGTTCACCTTGATCAGGTTCTTCTTCGCCGATTCAATTCCCTTGCGGATCGCCTGCGGAACTTCCTTGGCTTTGCCGGAACCGTAGCCAACCACGCCAGTGGCCGGATCACCGATCACGACCAGCGCCGCGAACGACATATTTTTGCCGCCCTTGACCACCTTGGTCACCCGGTTAATGTTGACAACCTGGTCTTTCAGGTTGTAATTGCCGGCATCGAGCTTTTTCTTGACGATTGCCATTTGCTGTCGATTCTCCTGGAGACCGCGCTTGCCATCTCCGAAATCATGCGGACTAACGGTTTGCACCTCGCCCGCTCTTACTGTGGCGTCCCTGCCCGGCGTCGGCGACCTACCGTCGCTTAGCCGGCAACCGCCGGGACTAGAACTTCAGGCCGCCTTCACGGGCAGCATCCGCCACGGCCTTGACCCGCCCATGGTAAAGATAGCCGCCGCGGTCAAAGACCACCGATTCGATGCCCTGGGCCTTGGCCCGCTCGGCAATCAACTTGCCGACCTGCTTGGCGGCAGCAATGTTGCCGCCGGCAATGTGCTTCTTGCCGTCCTTGCCCTGCTCCAGCGAGCTGGCCGAGACGATCGTCGCATGCTTGGCATCGTCGATGAGCTGCACGTAAATGTGGTTGACCGAACGGTATACGTTCAGGCGTGGCCGCGCCGTGTTTCCGGCGACCTTCTTACGGATCCGGCTGTGGATCTTTTCCCGCGTCGCATTTTTGGAACTCTTGATCAGCATTCTTTGTGTCCTTCGCTCCGGCCATTCTCCCGGGTTCCGGGTATCCGGCAGCTTCCGCTGCTGGGCCCAAGTGCCGGGGACCGGTTTGTCCCAGCGAATCGCTTCGCCGGGGTTGTGCGGACGCCCGTCGGATTCTCGTCCGGCAGGCACCTTAGCGCCCGCGGCCGGAACGGCATTGGTTGCCGCCTACCCGGCTGCGAAGCTTCGCATATTTACGGCGGACCACTTGCATCTCGCCGCTTCGGAGTTGGCACCTTTGGGCACCGTCTCCTGGGAACTAGCTCCGGCAAATTACTTCGCGCCGGTCTTGCCAACCTTCTTCTTCAGCTTCTCGCCGACGTAGCGCACGCCCTTCTGCTTGTACGGGTCGGGCGGACGCAGCGAGCGCATTTCCGCGGCAACCTGGCCAATTTTCTGGCGGTCGATGCCGCTAACGCTCAGCTTGGTCATCTTCGGATCGATCGCCACTTCGACGCCGCTGGGCAGCGGATACTCGATCGGGTGTGAATAACCCAGGGTAAAGACCACAATTCCCTTGCCCTTCAACTCCGCGCGATAGCCGATACCGACGATTTCCAGCTCACGAGTCCAGCCGGTTGTAACCCCAACCACGGCGTTATTCACCAGTGCGCGAACCAGGCCATGAACCGCAGCCTTCGAGTCGTCCTCGCGCTTGACCAGCAGCACGCCGTCTTCGGTCGCCAGCGTAACGCCGCCCGGAAGGTGATTGGTGACGGTTCCCTTGGGACCCTTCACTGTGATGACATTGCCTTCCACCGCGTATGACACGCCCTTGGGCATCGGAATGGGCTTCTTACCGATTCTTGACATTGATCTCTCCTTCACCGCCGTGAACCTTGTCACGGTGGGCTTCCGGGCCGGATCTCTCACCGGCCTCGTCTGCTCCAAGCCTGGCGTCAGCGACCGGAGGGGCCATCGTTCGGCCCGTACCCGTCGCAAGCCCTGAGCTTGTGGCCTAGTAAACTTCGCAGATCAACTCGCCGCCCACGCCTTCTTTGCGGGCCTGCTTGCCACTGCGAACCCCTTTCGGAGTGGTCAGGATAGTGATACCCAGACCGCCCAGAACGCGGGGAATCTCATTGCGGTTGACGTACACACGGCAACCAGGGCGCGAAATGCGCTTAATGTCGGTGATCGCGGCAACGTTGTCGTTGTTGTACTTGATGTAAACGCGGACAACTTTCTTGCCGTCTTCTTCCGTCGCCTTGTAGTTGGCGATGTAGCCTTCTTCCTTCAGAACGCGCGCGATCTCCAGCTTCAGCTTGGAGGCCGGGGCATCGACCTTTTGGTGCCGGGCCTTGATGCCATTGCGGATCCTGGTCAGGAAATCTGCCACGGGATCGGTAAAGCTCATCTTCGTTCTCCTGAATTCGTTCGCCCGTTCTCTTTCTTGCGCGTGCTGGCCTTGCGCAATACTGCACCGGCTTTGCGCCGGCTGCCCTCAATCTGGCGAGGGCTACAGTGGAAAGAACCTGCGGCGACGTTCTGTTCCTGCTCTCGCAGGACGGTCCCTTTTAGGACCACGTGCCAGCCTTTGCGGGGCTCACCCCCGCGGGTCAGGCTTCGAGATCGCCTACCAGGACGACTTCGAAACCCCAGGAATCTCTCCCCGTAGCGCCAGTCCGCGGAAGCACAGCCTGCACAGGCCGAACTTGCGCAGGTAGGCGCGCGGACGTCCGCACAGCTTGCAGCGATTGTGCTGACGCGAAGAGAACTTGGGCTTCTTGTTGTCCTTTGCGACGCTGGATGTTCTGGCCATCGTTTCCTTTATCTCTCGCACCCGAAGGTGCGTCTTACTTTAATGCCCGAAGGCGTTTTTACAGCTTCAGCTTGCAACCATCTCCCGGCAGGCGTTGCCGCCCTTCGGAAGCAGGAACTTAATTCGCGCCCGGCAGCCGGAATGGCATTCCAATCGCCTTCAGCAGCGCCCGCGCGTGTTCATCGCTGGTGGCCGTGGTGACGATCGTGATGTTCATGCCCTTCTGGTGCTCCACCTTGGAGTAGTCGATCTCCGGAAAGATCAACTGATCGCGCAGGCCCAGCGTGTAGTTGCCGCGTCCATCGAAGGAGCGGGTAGGAACGCCGCGGAAGTCGCGAACCCGAGGCAGCGCCACATTCAGCAGGCGGTCCAGAAATTCGAACATACGATCGCCGCGCAGCGTAACCATGCAGCCGATCGGCATTCCCTCGCGCACCTTGAAGGCGGCGATGGATTTCTTGGCCTTGGTGATGACCGGCTTCTGGCCGGTGATCTGCGCCAGCTCGGCGACCGCCGGATCGAGCACCTTGGCGTTCTGCGTCGCCTCGCCAACGCCCATGTTGACGACAACTTTCTCCAGCCTGGGAACGGCCATCAGATTACTCAGGCCCAATTCCTTCTGAAGCGCAGGACGCAGCTCTTCAAAATACCTGGTGCGCAGGCGGGCCGAAGCGGCGTTATTCAGCTTCGGACGGGCAGGCTTCGCCACCCTGCTCGGGAGCCTCGGCGGCTTCGCCCTTGGCCTTTTTGCCGGGCTGCTTGCTTGGCCGGCTGTTTCGCTTTCGCGTCTTTTGTTTCTTTTGCTGCCATGATCTACTTCGCTTTCTCTCACGGTCCCGGAGTGGCTACCGTTGCGTGAGGCGGCCAATTGATCCGGCCGAAGCCGGTTCGGTGGTTTGCCTTCCCTACTTGTCCTTGTCGAGCGTGGTGCCGCACTTGGCGCAGACGCGAACTTTCTTTTCGCCGCGCACCTCGTGACGCAACCGCACCGGACCGCAGGTGCCGCAGACCAACATCACGTTGCTGATCGAAATCGGCGCTTCCTGCTCGGCGATGCCGCCCTTGATCGCCTTCTGCGGATTCGGGCGAACGTTTTTCTTTACGACGCTGACGTGTTCGATCAGCACTTTGCTCTTTTCGGGGATCACGCGCAGCACGCGCCCCTGCTTGCCTTTATCGCGGCCGGCGATCACCTTCACGGTATCGTTATGGCGGATGTCAACGGTTGGCATGTCTTCCTCTCAAAACCTTTTCAGCGTTTCTTGGGCTTTCCGGGGGCGGCCGCTGAAGCCGCCCCGGGAACTAAATAACTTCCGGAGCCAGGGAAACGATCTTCAAGAACTTCTTCTCGCGAAGTTCGCGGGCAACGGGACCAAACACGCGGGTTCCGACCGGTTCGCCGTCGGCGTTGATCAGTACCGCGGCGTTGCTATCGAAGCGGATGTAGGAGCCGTCGCGGCGGCGCGTTTCCTTGCGGGTCCGCACGATCACGCACTTGACCACCGTTCCCTTTTTCACCGTGCCGTCCGGCGACGCTTCCTTCACCGCAGCCGTAACCACATCGCCGATCCGGGCTCGGAGACCGGTCGACCCGCCCATCGGCAGAATCATCTGCAGCTTGCGCGCTCCGCTGTTGTCGGCCACCTCGAGGATGGACCTCATAAACACTGCCATGGTGCAATCTCCTTCAGTCGTCTCTCAGAAACTTGACAACTGCGTCTAGCTGGCCTGCTCCGGTGTTCCCTTGGCAGCGTTCTCAGCGGCAAGAGCGGCGGCGGCAAGCGCCGAGCGCTTCACGATTTCCTTCAGCGTCCAGCGCTTCAGGCGGGAGAGCGGGCGCGTCTCTTCAATGCGCACAAAATCTCCAGTGCGCGCCGTCTGCTCCTCGTCGTGGGCATAAAATTTCTTCGTGCGCTTGACCACACGCCGGTACAGAGGGTGAGCCTTCTGGCGATGAACCTCGACCACGATGGTCTTCGCCATCTTGGTCGAAACGACCTGGCCAACCAGGACTTTGCGCTGTCCGGCGGTTTTCTCGGTATTCGTCTCTTCTGCCATGGCTACTTCTTCTCCGTTCCGGTCTTCACTGCGGCCAATTGCTTTTCGCGCTGAATCGTCAGCACGCGCGCGATGTCTTTCTTCAACCCGCGCATCTTCTTCAAGCTCTCGGTCTGTCCCATCTTGAGCTGGAACTTCAGCTTGAAGAGCTCTTCGCTGAGCTCGGTCTTCTGATGGGCCAGCTCGGCATCTGTAAGGTTACGAATCTTTTCCGAATTCATTGTTCTCTTCTCTTCACCCCCGGCGGAGTCTACCGCCGGCGTCGGAATCCCGTTGCCGGAATCTCGAATTATGTGCGGCGCCGCTCTGGCCTCTAGTGCGCCATGACCTCGCGCTTCACGAACTTGGTAATCAAGGGCAGCTTGTGCGAAGCCAGGCGCATTGCTTCCTGCGCATCGCCAACGCTTACTCCCTCCATCTCAAACAGCAGTTTGCCCGGACGAACCACGGCGACCCAGTGATCCGGCGCGCCTTTGCCTTTACCCATACGGGTTTCGGCAGGTTTCTTGGTGACCGGCTTGTCGGGAAAAACGCGGATCCAGATCTTGCCGCCGCGCTTGATGAAGCGGGTCATCGCCACGCGCGCCGCTTCAATCTGGCGGTCGGTGATCCAGCCCGGCTCCATCACCTTCAAGCCAAAATCGCCAAACGACAGCTCGGAGCCGCGCCAGGCTTTGCCGCACATACGACCGCGTTGCTGCTTGCGGTACTTGACTTTCTTCGGCATCAACATAAGCAGTTTCCAATTGCCAGTTTCAAGTTCTGGCCGCCCAGCTCGGGGCGCGCCTGCCGACTCTACTGCTGCCTCTCCAGGAACTGGCGTCTGGAGAAGCTGGCCGGCTTGCTTGCTTAAATTCCGGCCGTCGCCGTCGAAGGCTCGCGGCGCTTCTGGGGAAGGATTTCGCCTTTGTACACCCAGGTCTTCACGCCAATCAGCCCGTACGTCGTGTGCGCTTCGGCAAAGCCGTAATCGATGTCGGCGCGCAGCGTATGCAGCGGCAACCGCCCCTGCAGATACCACTCCGAACGTGCGATTTCGTTGCCGTTCAGCCGGCCCGAGACGCGAACCTTGATGCCCTTGCAGCCGAAGCGCAGCGCACTGTCCACGCTCTTGCGCATCGCCCGGCGGAAGCCAACGCGCTTTTCCAGTTGCAGCGCAATCGACTCGGCCACCAGTTGAGCGTCCAGCTCCGGCTTGTGGACTTCCAGAATATCAACGAAGACATCGCGGTTGGTCTGCTTCTGCAGATCAGCCTTCAGCTTGTCGATTTCGGCGCCCTTGCGGCCGATGATGATGCCCGGACGAGCCGTGCGGATGATGATCCGCAGCTTGTTGCCCGGACGTTCGATTTCAATCGAGCTCACACCCGCCGACTTGAGCTTGTCCTTCAGCTCTGCCTTCAGCTTGATGTCCTCGATCAGGAACTTGTCATAGTCGCGATCCATGTACCAGCGCGACTTCCACGGCTTGGTGTAACCGAGTCGGAATCCGTAAGGATGGACCTTCTGTCCCATATTTGCTTCGTCTCTCTGCCGGCAGCTTACTCGGGCCGAAACCCTGGCGCCACCGCTGAATTGGATCGACTTCGATCCAGCCTACTTCTTTGCCTTGGGCGCCGACTTCTTCTTGGCCGTAGTCTTCTTGGCGGCAGCCTTCTTCACCGCCGGCTTGCGTACCACCTTCTTGGCCGGTGCCGCCGCCTCGCCCTCCGCACCGCTCGCCGCCGCGGCCTTGTTCTTCTCCGCCAGCTCGATTTCGATGTGCGCCATGCGGCGCTGGTAGCGGTAAGCGCGGCCCATCGGAGCCGGGCGGATGCGCTTCATGCGCGGACCTTCGTTGGCGACGGCGTTCTTGACATACAGATTGTCCAGATCGACGTCGAGACCCTTTTCGGCGCTCAGGTAGCTGGCATTTTCCACCGCCGAGCGCAACACCTTCAGCACCGCAGGCGCAATGCCTTTGTTGGTGAACGCCAGCGTATTCAACGCCGCTTCCACGCGCTTGCCCTTGATCAGTTCCAGCACCAGGCGCGCCTTTTGCGGAGATACCCGCACAAACCGGGCTTTCGCTGTGAATTCCATGTTCTCTTCCCTTCAGATCTCATTCGCGGACGCCCGCTGCGGACGCCCATACTTTTTATCCAAACCGGATCGCCCTGCCGCTATCTTGCCGGCTTGGCCGAGGTCTCCGCCGCCGACTTCACCGAGTGCCCTTTAAAGGTTCGGGTGAAGCTGAACTCGCCGAGTTTGTGACCCACCATGTTTTCCGACACATAGACCGGAATGAACTTGCGCCCGTTGTGTACCGCAATGGTGTGCCCCAGCATCTCCGGAGTAATCGTCGAACGCCGCGACCAGGTGCGCAGCACCTTCTTTTCGTTGCGCGCGTTCATCCCCTCGATCTTTACGATCAGGTGCGAATCTACAAACGGCCCTTTTTTCGTCGAACGTGCCATGATTCCCTTCCCTACTTGCCGCGACGCGACACGATGAATTTGTCGGTCCGTTTGTTGTTACGCGTCTTGTAGCCGCGCGTCGGCTGCCCCCACGGGGTCACCGGATGACGGCCGCCCGAGGTCTTGCCCTCACCGCCGCCGTGCGGGTGATCCACCGGGTTCATCACCACGCCGCGGTTGGTCGGCTTCATGCCCAGCCAGCGGGTCCGGCCGGCCTTACCGAGCGAAATGTTCTCGTGATCGGTATTGCCAACCTGGCCAACGGTCGCCATGCAATCCACCAGCACCTTGCGGGTTTCGCCGGAAGGCAGCTTCAGCAGGGCGTACTCGCCCTCCTTGGCCACCAGTTGCGCCTGCGCCCCGGCCGAACGCGCCATCTGCGCGCCCTTGCCCGGCTTCAGCTCAATGTTGTGCACAATCGTGCCCGCCGGAATGTTCTTCAGCGGCAGCGCGTTGCCCACCAGGATGTCGGCATCCGGTCCGCTGATGATCTTGGCGCCCACCTTCAGCCCAACCGGCTGCAGGATGTAACGCTTTTCGCCATCCGCATAGCTGAGCAGCGCAATCCGCGCCGAACGGTTCGGATCGTATTCAATTGTCGCGACCGTGGCCGGAATTCCCTGCTTGTCGCGCTTGAAGTCGATCACGCGGATCTTGCGCTTGTGGCCGCCGCCGCGATGCCAGATCGTCAGATCGCCGGAATTGCGGCGACCGCCCGTGCGCTGCTTCGGTTCGGTCAGCGGCTTGTGCGGTCGGTTCGTCGTCAGATCGTCGTTGACCTGCGAGGTCTTAAACCGCAGGGTCGGAGTGATCGGTCTGTAAGTCTTGATCGCCATAGTTCTTCTCTTCCAGATCCCGGCCTTGCTTTCGGCGGGATCGCTTGAGCCGGACAGATAGGGTTTCTTTCTCCTGTCCGGCGCGCCGCGATTCAATTCGCGGCCGCTTCGGCCTGGCGTCAGCGACCGGAAGGTCCGTCTTTATGGACCGTACCCGTCGCGAAGCCATTTGCCGTGAACGCTTACAGATTCTGCGCGTACTCGGGCATCTTTTCGCCCTCGGCAAGCCGTACATAGGCCTTCTTCCAGTCAGGACGGAAGCCGGTAAACTTGCCGCGGCGCCGCTCCTTACCCAGGAAGTTGGCAGTGCGGACGCCGGCAACCTTCACCTTGAAGGCCTTCTGCACGGCTTCCTTGATTTCCGTCTTGGTCGCATCCGCGGCGACCTGGAACACCAGCGTGTTCTCCGTCTCCTTGGCGCCCAATCCCTTTTCCGTGATGACCGGCTTGCGCACGATCTGGTAAGGAGACTTAGACATTCTCCACCTCCGCCTTACGCTTCGGCGCCGAGGCCTTCAGCGAGCTCTGCAGCTTTTCCAGCGCCGCCTGCGAGAACACAGCCAGCTCATGACGAAGCAGATGATAAGGGTGAACCTCCGGACCATACAGCATCTCAACCCCGTCGATATTGCGGGTCGAAAGCTCCAGGTTCGGATTCAGATTCGCGCCGGCTTCCACCACCAGTGCGGTCTTGTTGAACTTCAGTCCCACCAGCGCCTGGCGGAAGCTCTTGGTCTTGGCTTCCTTCAGCTCCAGCGAATCGACAACCACCAGGTTGCCGTCCTGCAGCTTCGCCGCCAGCGCCGAGCGCAGCGCGCCCAGCAGCTTCTTGCGCGGAAAAGCAAAATCGTAGGAGCGCGGCTGAGGTCCGTGGACCGTGCCGCCATGCCGCCAGATTGGCGAACGGACGCTGCCCACGCGGGCGCGGCCCGTACCCTTCTGCCGCCACAGCTTCTTACCAGAACCAGAAACCAGCTTCTTGTTCTTGGTGGCATGCGTGCCGGCGCGTTGCGCGGCACGATAGTGCTGGACGGATTCCCAGAGCAGATCCTCGTTGACCGCGCCGAAGACTTCCTCGGCGAGATCGAGCGATCCAACTTTCTGGCCGGCCAGGTTTAACACATCGATGGTAGCCATTTCGTTTCCTTTGCCAGGCCGCATCTTCGGCGACCCTTTTCAATTGCCTTCCGTCAATTTGCAGCCGCGGAAGGTTTCATTAACTAACTGCCCCAACGCCTCTTGCGATTGGGAAGCAATCTCTACTTGCCCTTGGCGGCGCGCTTGGAGGCCTTCAACGGATTGATCGCCGAACCCTCGCCGCTGAATCCACGACGCTCTCTCGGTGGCTTCTTGGCCTTGGTGATCACCAGGTAGCCATTTCTCGCACCGGGCACCGCGCCCTCCACCACCAGCAGGTTCTCTTCCTTGTCCACGCCCAGCACCCGCAGATTGCGAACCGTCACCGTCTCGTCGCCCATGTGGCCGCTCATCCGAGTGCCGGGGAAAACCCGCGACGGGTAAGACGATGCGCCGATCGAGCCCTGCACCTGGAACATATGTCCGTGCGCCCCAGGTCCGCCGGCAAACTTGTGGCGCTTCACAACGCCCGCGAAAGCCGCGTCCCTTGCTGGTGCCCGCAATGTCAACGAACTTGGTGCCGTCAAACAGATCGACCAGCACCTTGTCGCCAACCTTCACGCTCCCGTCGGTGCCCTCCGCGTCTTCCACCACGGCAACTTCCTTCATGAACTTCACCGGAGGAAGATTGTGCTTCTCGAAGTGGCCCTTCATCGCCTTGGTCAGCCGCGAGTCCTTGACAAACTCAACCAGACCGATCTGGGCGGCGTCGTAGCCGTCCGTGGTCGCCGTCTTAAGCTGCGTAATTACGCAGGGACCTGCCTGCAGCACCGTGACCGGACGAACATCGCCCTTGTCGTCGAACAGCTGCGTCATGCCCACTTTCCTGCCTAGAATTCCGTTTACCGACATATCTTTTTCTCCATCATGCCCGCCCTTTTAAACTGGCTCAGGGCACTGTGAGGGCTCCGCGCTCAGCGCGCGCAGCCGCTTTATTTGTGTTCTTTACCGTAAGCCTTGATTTCGACGTCGACACCGGCGGGAAGATCAAGCTTCATCAACGCGTCGACCGTCTGCTGCGTCGGCTCCAGAATATCAAGCAGACGCTTGTGCGTGCGAATCTCAAACTGCTCGCGGGATTTCTTGTCGACGTGCGGCGAACGCAGCACGCAATATTTGTTCTTGACCGTCGGCAGTGGAATCGGGCCGGCAATCTGCGCGCCTGTTCGGCGCGCCGTCTCGACGATTTCGCCGGTCGACTGGTCCAGAACGCGATAATCGTATGCCTTCAACCGGATGCGGATTCTTTCTTTGCCAATCACAGTATTAACCCTCAAAGATCGTGCGGTCTTATAGTCGCCGCGACTTCTTTTATCTATGCAGAGTGAATTTTGCTGACCGAGCGCCGCAGCCGGAGCGGCAGTATTTGCCGCGTACCCGGCTGCCAAGCTCGCCCTTATAGATATTTCCGTAATCGTGCCGGCGCCCACCGTGCGGCCGCCTTCGCGGATTGCAAACCGCAATCCTTTTTCCATCGCCACCGGCGTAATCAGCTCGATCTCCAGCGTCACGTTGTCGCCCGGCATCACCATCTCGACGCCCTCCGGCAGCTTCGCCACGCCCGTCACGTCCGTCGTCCGGAAATAAAACTGCGGACGATAGCCGTTGAAGAACGGCGTATGACGCCCGCCCTCTTCCTTCGACAGAATGTAAACCTCGCCCTTGATCTTGGTGTGCGGCGTAATCGAACCCGGCTTGGCCAGCACCATGCCGCGCTCCACGTCGTCTTTGCCAATGCCGCGCAGCAGCAGTCCCGCGTTGTCGCCCGCCAGACCTTCGTCCAGCTGCTTCTTGAACATTTCCACGCCCGTCACAACCGTCTTGCGCGTCTCGCGGAAGCCCACAATCTCGACTTCCTCGCCCACCTTCACCTTGCCGCGCTCGATGCGTCCGGTCACCACCGTGCCGCGTCCCGAGATCGAGAAGATGTCTTCAATCGGCATCAGGAACGGCTGATCGATCGCGCGCGCCGGCAGCGGAACATACGCATCCACCGCCGCCATCAGCTCGTCCACCTTGGCTTCCCACTCCGGCTCGCCGTTCAGCGCGCCCAGCGCCGAGCCGCGAATCACCGGCAGATCGTCGCCCGGGAACTGGTACTTCACCAGCAACTCCCGCACTTCCATCTCCACCAGGTCGATCAGCTCCGGATCTTCCACCGCATCGCACTTGTTCAGGAAAACCACGATGCAGGGAACTCCCACCTGGCGCGCCAGCAGCACGTGCTCCTTGGTCTGCGGCATCGGCCCGTCGGTCGCCGCCACCACCAGAATCGCCCCGTCCATCTGCGCCGCGCCGGTGATCATGTTCTTGATGTAGTCGGCGTGACCCGGGCAATCCACGTGCGCATAATGACGGTTGCCTGTCTCATACTCCACGTGCGCCGTGGCAATCGTAATGCCGCGCTCGCGCTCTTCCGGCGCATTGTCAATCGAGTCAAACGAGCGGAACTTGATGTTCGGATTGTGCTTTGCCAGCACCTTCGTGATCGCCGCCGTCAACGTCGTCTTGCCGTGATCAATATGCCCGATCGTTCCTACGTTCACGTGCGGCTTGCTGCGGTCAAATTTCTCTTTCGCCATTGCTTTCGAGCTCCGTCTCAGTTATCGCTGTGCGCCGCGCAAACCGGCCTGCGCGGTGCGCGTTGAACTCTATCTGGCCTTCGTGCCCTGCACCTTCGCCACGATCTCTTCAGCCACCGAACGGGGGGCTTCTTCGTAACGTGCAAAGTGCATCGAGAACGTCGCGCGCCCCTGCGTATTGGAGCGCATGTTGGTCGCGTATCCGAACATCTCAGCCAGCGGAACCATCGACTTGATGACCTGCGAGCCGGCGCGGTGCTCAATGCCCTCGATGCGCCCGCGACGGCTGTTCAGATCGCCAATGATGGTGCCCATGTACTCTTCCGGAACCACTACTTCAACCGACATCACCGGCTCCAGCAGAACCGGACTGGCCTTGCGCGCCGCTTCCTTGAAGGCCATCGACGCCGCAATCTTAAACGCCAATTCGTTGGAGTCGACTTCGTGATAGCTGCCGTCATAGAGCGAGGCCTTAACGTCCACCATCGGATAGCCGGCCAGTACGCCGCCCTCCATGGCTTCCTTAATGCCCATCTCGATCGGCTTGATGTATTCCTTTGGAACCGAACCGCCCTTCGTCGCGTCCTCGAACTCAAAGCCCTTGCCGGCTTCGTTGGGACCGAGCCGAATCTTGACGTGACCGTACTGTCCGCTGCCGCCCGTCTGACGGATGTACTTGCCCTCCGCCTCCGAGTTCTTGCGCACCGTCTCGCGGTAGGCCACCTGCGGCTTGCCAACGTTGGCCTGCACGTTGAACTCGCGCATCATGCGGTCCACGATGATCTCCAGATGAAGTTCACCCATGCCGCTGATGATCGTCTGCGAGCTGTCCTCATCGGTGTGCACGCGGAAGGTCGGATCTTCCTGGGCCAGCTTATGCAGCGCCACGCCCATCTTTTCCTGATCCGTCTTGGTCTTCGGCTCAACCGCAACGTGAATCACCGGCTCCGGAAATTCAATCGTCTCCAGCAGAATCGGTTTGTTCTCGTTGCAGATGGTGTCGCCGGTTGTAATGTTCTTCAGTCCCACGCAGGCGCAGATGTCGCCCGCCCGCACTTCCGTAATTTCCTCGCGCTTGTTGGCGTGCATGCGCAGCAGGCGTCCGATGCGCTCGTGCTTCAGCCGGTTGGCGTTGTAGGCCATGTCGCCGGTCTTCAATACCCCTGAGTACACGCGGATGAACGTCAACTGTCCGACGAACGGGTCGGTCATGATCTTGAAGGCCAGCGCCGAAAACGGCTCGCTGTCGTCGGCGCGGCGGATCTCTTCCTTGCCGTTGTCGGGATTTTTGCCCACCACCGGCGGAACATCCAGCGGCGAAGGCAGAAAATCTACCACCGCGTCCAGCAGCGGCTGCACGCCCTTGTTCTTGAAAGCCGTGCCCAGCACCACCGGGAACACCTTGATCGCGATCACCGACTTGCGCAGCGACGCTTTCAACAACTCCACCGAAATCTCGTCGCCTTCAATGTACTTGGCCATCAACTCGTCGCCGTCGTCGTACTCCACGATGGTTTCCACCATCAACTGGCGCATCGCCTGGGCCTTCTTCTTCAACTCGGCGGGAATCTCCTCCACCGAATAATCCGCGCCCATGGTTTCATCGTGCCAGTAAATGGCCTTCATCGCGAACAGATCGATGCAGCCCTTGAACTTTTCCGCCTGCCCAATCGGCATCTGGATCGGCACCGGCTTCGCGGCCAGGCGCTTGCGGATGGTATCGACGGCGTGATCGAAATCAGCGCCCATCTTGTCCATCTTGTTGATGAAGCAAATCCGCGGCACCGCGTACTTGTCGGCCTGGCGCCACACCGTCTCCGATTGCGGCTCCACGCCATGGACCGCGTCAAACACTGCCACCGCGCCGTCCAGCACCCGCAATGAGCGCTCCACTTCGGCGGTGAAATCGACGTGTCCGGGCGTGTCGATGATGTTGATGGTGATGTCTTTCCACTCGCAGGTCGTCGCAGCAGACGTGATCGTGATGCCACGCTCCTGCTCCTGCGCCATCCAGTCCATCGTCGCCGTGCCTTCGTGCACTTCGCCAATGCGGTGCAGGCGGCCGGTGTAGAAAAGAATGCGCTCGGTCGTAGTCGTCTTCCCGGCATCGATGTGCGCCATGATGCCGATGTTCCTGCAACGTTCTAATGGAACTTGTCGCGCCAAAGCTTCTACCTATTCCCTTTACGTCATCGCACCGGGCGCTGGGGGTACCCGTGCTGGTTTCTTGTTGATGGCCAGCTTCAGCGACCGGAAGGGCCGTCCGTTGCCCGTACCCGTCGCCAAGCCGATTCCGCGTCCCGCTGCCTTCGCTGCAAGCCCGCGGATCTAGCCCGCGGGACCGTCCCTACCAGCGATAGTGTGCAAAGGCCTTGTTGGCCTCGGCCATGCGGTGTACGTCTTCCTTCTTTTTCATCGCCGCGCCCTTGCCGTTGGCCGCATCCAGCAACTCGTTGGCCAGCTTGTCGATCATGCCCTTCTCAGGACGGCTGCGCGAATACGAGATCAGCCAGCGAATCGCCAGCGAGGTTCGCCGCTCCGGATTGACTTCCACCGGAACCTGGTAGTTGGCGCCGCCCACGCGGCGGGTCTTCACTTCCAGCAGCGGCTTGCAATTCTCAACCGCCTTCTTGAACAGCTTCAGGGCCTCGTCGCCGCCCTTCTGTTCGAGCTGCGTCATGGCCTTGTAGAAAATGCCCTGCGCCGTGCTCTTCTTGCCGTCCCACATCAGGTTGTTGACAAACTTGTTGGCCAGCGTCGAACCGTAAATCGGATCCGGCATCGGCTCGCGCTTGGCAATATGGCCTTTTCTAGGCATTCACAACTCCTCTTCCCTGCCTCTTCGGCGGTACTCCCGGCCGTCTCCCATTCGAGCCGCCGGGTGGTTAACAGCATCAGCGACGGCGGGCCATCGTGACCCTGCCGTCGCCACGCCGGATGGTTTACGACTTCGGCCGCTTGGCTCCGTACTTCGAGCGGCTCTGTCTGCGGTTCGCAACGCCCACCGAGTCCAGCGTTCCACGGATCACGTGGTAGCGCACGCCCGGAAGATCCTTCACGCGGCCCCCGCGAATCAGCACAATCGAGTGCTCCTGCAGGTTGTGGCCAACGCCGGGAATGTAGGTCGTTACCTCGATCCCGTTCGTCAGGCGCACACGCGCAACCTTACGAAGAGCCGAGTTCGGTTTCTTTGGCGTCTGGGTATAGACGCGGGTGCAGACTCCACGCTTCTGCGGGCATGCCTGCAGAGCAGGACTGGCCGTCTTGTAGCGGGGCGCCTTGCGGCCCTTACGCACCAACTGATTAAACGTAGGCACTCTTGCAGCTCCTTTATTCCGGCGCACTCTGGCGCAACTGGCGGCCATACCCGCGCCTCGCGCGGGCACATGCCGCTCAGAACCCTTTTCCACCTAGGGCTGGCCAAGCCAATTCCCGCTCGCGCGGCGCTCAACCATACTCTCCGCATTCACAATCGCGGGGAACTTTACGTTTCCTGGATAGAGGCGGCGACGGTGACGCTTTGATTCCCCGGTCAATCGCCAAAGCTTTGAGCTTCGGTCTCCGCCGGGAGCATTCCGTTTCGCAACCTGAATCTGCATACCCCGCAGCCAAGCGCCACAGGCAGCGCAGATTCGTTTCAGCGAGGGAGCCCGTACGGCACGCCGGAAACGCCTTCGGGCTGATCTTACCTAACAGCTCGACCAGAATCACACAGACAAGCCAGACAAACTCGCAGAACCTCTAAACTATATCAACACGCCTCAGCCAGCCGGTCAACCGAAGGCTAAGCGATTTTCCTCAACTATTTTCCGTCAGCCGCCTGACCTCATCGCCCCAACCGCAGAAAGGCCCCCCACACGTGCTCATTTTTCCTCTTGTGCTCACAACGACACGTGACAGAGAACACCGAACCTAAGTACCTGAATTTCCTATGATCCATCAAAACGTCCTACTCACAATTTCAACTCAATACGGTGGATGCAGTTCACCACCGGCAAAGGCGGTGTGCCTTGTCCCAAGCAGCATCCCGAAAGAATCGCGCTCCTCAGCGGATCCCTGAACTGCATGGCTTGATCGCCAAGGTCGCGCTCGCTGCCCTTCTACCTTTCATCGTCAACACCTGGGCACTGGCGCAACCTGCAACATCCTCCACCAATGTTCCTAATGCCGCGTCCGTGGCGCCCGCTATAGTAACTTTTCCGAACCCCAACGTAGTCCTGTCCCCCTACAACTGGCGCGTGCCGGGAGATGGCACGATATGGGCACCCATCGGCGGCCCCTACTTAAAGTTTAGCGTCACCGGTACGACTCAGATAATCGCCAACATAGACACGACGATCAACAGCGCCCTGCCCTTTGCAACCGACTATCCAAGCCTTAAGGTCGTTGTCGATGACAACCGTGCGGTTTTCGTGCAGTTCACGCCTGGCGCTACCACGGCGATTCTCGCCTCTGGACTGACCACTGCTACGCACGCGGTCCTTATTTACGCTATCGGAGGTAATCAGGCCGCATATAGCAGTTGGAGGGGCGAGGTTGGACAAACCCATATTCGGAGCTTGCAGTTTGATGCTGGTTCGACCCTCTCAGCTCACCCCCGCATTTTCAAAAAGAACTGCCTGATTTATGGTGACAGCTTCTTGATGGGGTACAACGGTGTAAGCGCCACTGAGAGTACCGATGCTTATTACACCTATGTTGACCCTTCGATAACCTGGGCGATTCAACTTGGTCCGGCAATGCAATGCGAGGTAGGAGTGGTGGACGTGGGCGGCTCCGGATACCTGCAACCGGTTGTCTCAGACGGTCAACCTGACGTGTTAAGGTACTGGGATTCTTACGACTCAACCCATGCGCGCAGCTTCTCGCCGTCACCAGATTACACAATTAATTCGCTTGGCATCAACGATCACCGTCGCTTGGGTTGGACGGCTGCGGAGGTGCAGGCGGCTGTACAAAGCTGGCTAACCGCTGTTCGGTCCAGACTCCCGGCAACTAAGATCTTTCTCTATGCTCCGGTGGGCGGGGAAGCAGGCGATGAGGACGGAACCGGCGGGGCAAATGCGACACAGGTCAGGAACGCGGTAACAGCCTTTGGCGACTCAAATACCTTCCTTATCGACGCTGGCACACAACTTGTGGACGCCGATAACTGGAAATACGCCACATCCTTCACCGGACCTGATGGAGTTCATCCGGCGTGGGAGAGCCACGCCAAATTGGCTAAGATCGCGATTGAACAGATGCAGAAGGCGCTGAACGGTGGCCACACCACAACTTCAACTCACGTGTCTCCGGGCGCAATTGAGTAGCAATTCCAATTGAATGCGTACACTCATTTTTCCCCTCGTGCTCACATCCCCATGTGATACACGTGATAAAGAATGCTGAACGTAAGCGCCTGAATTCTCTATTGTGCAACGGTGGCGTGCCTTGTTCCAAGATAAGCCCCACGATAGGTCCGAAGATAAGCCCCAACACGAGTCCCGAGCGAACCGTGCGACAGCCTTGCGTGGCAAAGTCCTGCTGGTTGCGCTTGCACTTGTCATCCTCACTACCCTAGCCCTGCGGCGGACTGCTATCCCCACCGCCCGAGTCCAGAGCACGCAAGCCTCCTCCGCCGCTCCCGTCCTGATAACGTTCCCCAATCCCAACATCTTCCTCTCACCCTACAACTGGCGAGTGCCCGGCGACGGAAGCCTCTGGGCGCCCCTGGGCGGCCCATACCTCAAGTTCTCAGTCACCGGCACAACCTCAATCCTGCTCAACGTGGACACCGCAATCAACAGCGGCCAGCGCTCCTACGACATGCCCTCCGCCAAGGTCATCGTGGACGACGACCCACCCGCGTTCATCACCTTTGGGACGACTGCATCCCAGATGACGCTGGCCTCCGGCCTCTCGCCCGCGAAGCATAAAGTAGTCGTCTACATGCTGGGAGACAACCCACCACTGCCCGACTCCTGGACTGAGCCCATCGCGCAGCCTCACCTCCAAAGCCTTCAATTCGACGCCGGTTCAACCCTCTCTCCCTACCCGCTCATTCAAAGCAAAAACTGCTTCATCCTCGGTGACAGCTTCCTCACCGGCTACGACGGCAGCAGATCCATCGCTGATCCATCGATCACATGGGCCTTCCAGCTCGCCTCCGTGATGGGATGTGAAGTTGGCGTTGTCGGTGTCGGGGGGCAGGGCTTTCTTATGCCGGGCAACGGAGGCTATCCTCCTGTCACCAAATCGTGGAACAAGTACGACGCAACCCATGCCCGCGTCTTCAGCCCGCCTCCCGACTTTGTCATCGACGCGCATGGCATCAACGACCACCCAAGATTTGTTTCCATGCGCAAAGAGCCTGAGGCGGTAAAGGGCTTTCTGAAGTCGCTAAGGTCTCAACTACCGGGCGCCAAAATCTTCCTCTACCTCCCGGTTGGCGGTGAAAAGCGAGACGAGACCGGCGGAACAGGCGCGAATGCAGAACTCATTAAGGCAGGATTTGCAGCAGCAAAAGATCCGAATATGTTTCTGATCGATCCCGGCTCACTGCTCGTCTCCGCCGATAACTGGCGAACACCCAGTTGGTTCGCTCCGAACGACGGAATTCATCCCGCACAGACCAGCCACGGCATCTTGGCCGCCATCGCAATCCAACAGATGCAAAAGGCACTGGACGGCAGCACCGCAACTCCGGCTCACCCACCCGCTGGCGGAACTCGGTAGCGCAGAAACCTTGAAACTTAGAAGTCCGCCGGAAAACCTTCTGCCGTCCCGCGGAGAGTCAGCGCAACTCCCTTCGCGCCCACCATTGTCGCGGAACATACCATCGATCAATCCTTATAACTCTCAGCGAAAGATTCGTCGGGAGAACTGGCTGGCCAACCCACCATTACGAGAAACACGTCAAGCACGAAAAGTGCGATGGCGAGGTCGTTAAAGAGCGTGGCCCGCGCTGCCTCTGGCCAGAACTGGTTGGCAGCCCAAAGAAAGAATGCTATAGCCAATAAAATAGCTTTGAACAATTCTGCCGGGCCGGGTCGCCTGATGGTTTGATATGCCAGATAGGCAAAGGCAATTAGAGCAAGAGGGAGTGCTCCGAGAACATCGTGGGCCCTGGCCGGAAAAAGCCTCGGAAACGCGTCCCACACGAAAAGAACCAAGACGGAAGCCAGCGTAACCACACCGAAGAATACGGGAGTTGCTCGGTGAGCCCGGTCAAGATGAGATCTCTTCAAATCTGCATGATCCTTCCAACTCGCTGCAACAGCCTCTGCGGCAGGAGGTTGCGGAGTAGTCTAATTATAAATGTCGAAGCGACGGCAGCCACGTAATGTTCCGCCCGAGGAGTGAGAGCAAAAACCTGGAGTCAATTCACCCTCGCCTCATCGGAGCAAATTCTTCTAACTTGCTCCCGCTCCCAGCGCCGCCATGGCGTCGTGCCGCGCCCGTTCCAGCGCTTCCTGCATCTGGCGATGGCACGCTTTCATCTGCTCATCGGTTGCCTCGGCCGGAACACGAATCAGCTTGGTCCAGCGCACATGCACCTTGGAGAAGGGTCGCGGAATCATCATCGCATCCCAGGAATTCAGTATCCACGGGCGCTCCACCGCCAGATAAAAGCACAGAATCGGCGCGCCGCTCATCCGTGCCAGCTTCACCGGCCCCGGCTTGGCCACGAAGCGCGGCCCTCGCGGCCCATCGATGGTAAACGCCGCGATGTTTCCGCTCGGCCAGCACGCGATTCATTCCCAGCAGCGCTGCCGCCCCGCCGCGCGAGCTCGATCCGCGCACCGCACTGAAGCCGAAGCGCTCGATGATTCGCGCAATGTATTCGCCGTCAAAGCTGCTGCTGGTCATCACCGCAACCCCGCGCCCGCGAAAGTACCAGGTCGCCGGAATCACCCCTCGATGCCAGAACGCCCCAATCGTCAGCGGCGCCGGAAACTCTCCCTCGGCCACCCCGCCCGGCTCCGACGAGCACTCAAAGCGCAGCGTGCGGCCAATCAGCCAGATCAGCAGATAGCCCGGCCCACGAGATGCACCACAACGCGATCCGCTGCCCCAGCGTAAAGCGCGATCCCCCTCCGAGCCTCGCGCTGGGGGTGTGGATCCTGGTGCAGTGGACGACGCGATTGGCGATCTGCTGCTCACCTTGAAATTGTATCCTGTGACTACGCGGTATGCGCCTTCGGCAGAGACGCTCCCTGCCCACCCGCTGCTTCTCACCGGCGTGCGCTCTCCCACGCCAGCGCGTCCTTCACCCTCCGGCCAATCGCCGGATGCGAGTGGAAGAGAATCTCCACCCAGCGCGAAGGTTCGCGCTCGGAAAGGTTCTGCGCCGCCAGTTTTTCCATCGCCGAGCAAAACGCCCTCACCGAGCCCAGCGACTTCCATGCATACCGGTCGGCCTGCCGCTCGTTGAAGCGCGAGTAGGCGTTCAGCACCGGCAGCAGCGCCACCGAGATCGCGGTTCCCACCAGAATCATCAGCGGAAGGTTGGCAAAGTCGATCTGGTTGTAGCGCTTCCAATCGAAGGCAGCCCAGCGGATCGCCAGCTTCAGGCACCAGAATCCGAAGAACGTGACCAAGCCCTGCACCGCGATGCCCTTCACCATGTGCCGGTAAACATGGTGTCCCAGCTCATGCGCCAGCACCGCCTCAATCTCATCGTGATCGCAGCTCGCAAGCAAAGTATCTGCAATGACGATCCGCCGCGTCTGTCCCAATCCCATCAACGCCGCGTTCGCCCTTCTTGGTCTTCTCCGAGAGCACCCACTCATAGACGCCGCGTACTCTGGCTCCCGCTTTTTCACTCATCCGCGTCAGCCGCGCCTTCAGCTCTTCATCGGCCAGTTCATGGAAGCGGAAGAACAGTGGAAACAGCAGCACCGGCGCAATCTGTGCCATCACAACGCTGAAGACCATGAACAGCGCCCATGCCGTCACCCACCACCAGTTCGGCTGCAGGCGAATCAACAGGTAAATCACCTGCACGAGCACCTGGCTAAGCACGAACATCAGCGCAAAAGCCTTTGTCTGGTCCCATGCCCACTCGCGCACCCGCTGATTGCTGAGGTGGTAGCGATGTTCGATGCGGAAGCCGTAGTAATCCAACCCCAGGCTGAGCACCTTGGTCAGCAGCAGCAGAATTGTCGTGTAGATGAACAGCGCGACGGCGTGATGGTCACCCGCCTCGCGCACCGCAAAATTGCGAAATGTGCTCGTCCAGTCGGCGGCCAGAATCACGCCCATCAGCGCCAGCCCCAGAATCAGGTCGGCAGCGCCAATGCGCCGCAGCAGGCGATTGTAGTGGCGAGCCTCTGCCGAATCCGCAGGCAGGCCGCTATCACTCGGAAATCCCGATGGAGGAGTCATGGTTTCCATGCGAGTTTACACCGTTGCCTGAAGGTGCCCCATATTTGCCGCGGTTGGCAAATGTGGGATCACGGCGACCACCACCCTGGCCGCTTCTTAACTTCAACCGGCAACGTCAACTCTCGCTACTTCAGTTCGGTAACGATCACCCCGGTCGGCGCTTCCAGTTGGAATTGATCGGGCTTTAATGGCTCGTTCAAAGTCAGCTTCACGAACTTGAGGGCGATGTTGTACTCCTCCTGCGGCCGCTCGATTTCAATTAGCGTAGGAAACGGGACCCCGTTAAACTTCTGCAGCGCTGAGTAGACCACATCGGTGGCAACTGCCCCCTTATCGTCATAGATGGTCTGCCGGTAGGGCAGCAAATCGGCGCGGCTGAAATAGATCTTGCGAAACAGTCGCCAGGAGTTCTCCGAATCGCGCCGTATCACCAGAATGTGATAATTTGGCTGGTCCAGCGTACGATGCGTCTTCTCGTCCACCACCTGCTGCTTGCCGCCTTCGAGCACAGCAATTTCGTTCTGCGGATCGATTGCCGGGATCACCAGGGCTTCGTAAATGATCTGCGGGCGCAGATTTTCCAGCGGGTTGTCGCTGATCTTTGTGAGCTGATTGCTGCCGATGACAAAGCGATCCTTGGGCGGAATCGACAACCTGAACCAGTCGCCGTCGCTGACCATGTCAAAGGCTCGGCTATGCACAATGGGCACCAACCCGATCATGCGCAGCATCTTCGGCTTCTGCAGCAGAATGTAGCCTGAAATCTCCTGGTACTCGATGACCTTGCCCTTTTTCGCCCCGCCCACCGTAGCATCAATGTTCACCGTCGCGTTGATGCTCTGAACGCCGGCGGCCATCCGGTTGATCTCCGCCACCAGTTCCGCCTGGGTGGCGCTCTTCAAGGGCACAGGAGAAAACTTTGCTTCCACCCGGTGCGAGCGAAAAAGGCAGCCGGTCGTGCTGCACAGGCACAACGCCACTAGAACTATTGTCAGCCGTGCTCGTCCCATTGCTTGCTAGCTCTGCTCCCGTTCGGTCAGCACTCAGTATATAGGCTGCGCGCAAATTCAGCCCAGCACACCCGCTCTGCATTTTGGTCGTGAATGGAATCCGCGGAAACGAGCAGGATGGAATCAGTGCGACAAGCCGACCGAGATCTTTGCGGTTCCTCCCGCGCTCTCAACTTTGCCTCCGGCCGGTGCTTCTGTCGGCGCCTCAGGAAACTGCTCGTCATTCTTGTCCGCGATCGCCGCCTTCATAAAGTCAATCCAGATCGGCAGCGCCGCGCGCGCTCCCGTCTCCTTGTCGCCAAGTGTCTTCTTCTCATCAAAGCCCACCCACACGCCGCAACTTATCGAAGGCGAAAAGCCCATAAACCACGCATCCGTGAAGTCGTTGGTTGTTCCTGTCTTCCCCGCCAGCGGATGATTCAACTTGCTGGCTTCAATTCCGGTGCCGTGCAACACCACTCCCCGCAGCAGCTCAACCATCACTCGCGCCGAATGTGCGCTGAGCACATCGCGTACGTCGGCGAAGTCCTGCTCCATGATGTGTCCGTCGTAATCGGTAACTTTGCGGATCGAATGCGGACTCAGCCGCACTCCATCGTTGGGAAAAACCGAATACGCTGCCGTATGCTCCAGCAATGTCACCTCGGCTGCGCCCAGCGCCACCGGCAAATAAGGCTGAATCTCCGACGTGATGCCGAATCTTGTGCGCGTACTCGATCACGGTCTTCATGCCGACCCGTTGCGCCAGCTTCACCGCTGGAATATTCCGCGACTCCGCCAGCGCGTGGCGCAGCGTGATCGTTCCCTCGTACTTGTTGTCGTAGTTGTGCGGTGACCAGGTTCCAGCAACGCTGGGGAAGCTGATCGGAGCATCCACAATCGTGTCGTCGGGCAGCGCCCCCTGCTCCACCGCCGCCGAATAAATGTAGGGTTTGAACGACGACCCGGTCTGCCGCAGCGCCTGCGTGGCGCGATTGAACTTCGATTCGTCGAAGTCGCGCCCGCCCACCATTGCTCGGATCTCCCCGGTGTTATTGTCTATGGCCACCAGCGCGCCCTGTGCTCCGGAATCCTGTTCCAGCGCCAGTTGCAGCCTGTGCTCCGGCTCAACCGCGATCACCCGCACATAGACAATGTCGCCGCTGGTCAGTATCTCGTTCGGCGACCGATGCCCGGTCCAAGCCATATCGGCCGCACGAATCTGCCCGTGATACTTGCCAACCTTAATGTCGGCTTCGCCCTTCCTCACCTCGGTCACCAGGGCATGGAAATAACTGCCCGGCACCGGCGTATGGTTCCAGTCGGGATGCTCATACACGGAAGGGTCCTCGCCCGCCGCCACCAGATTGCGAACCTGCCCCTTCCATCCATGCCGCCGCTCGTAGGCCGCAACCCCGTCCAGCACCGCGCGAGTCGCAACCTTCTGCAACTCCATGTCGAGCGAGGTATAAACCCGCAATCCGCCCTCGTGCACCTCGTCGGTTCCGTACTTCTTCTCCAGATAGCGCCGGACCTCCTCGACAAAGTTCGGCGCAAGATCATTCGGGTCGGACTGTAGATGCAGACTCAGCGGCCGTCCCTTGGCCTCCCGCGCCTGCTGCTCCGTGATCCGTCCATCCTCCATCATGTTGTTGATCACCAGATTGCGCCGCCGCAGAGCCTTCTCGGGATAATTGATCGGAGAGTACCCGCTCGGCCCCTTGGGCAGCCCCGCCAGCAGCGCCGCTTCTTCAATCGTCAGCTCTTTGGCCGGCTTGCTGAAGTAGAACTCCGAACCCGCTTCGAAGCCGTACACTCCGTGTCCCAGAAAGATCTGGTTGGCGTAGAGCGTGAATATCTGTTCCTTGGTGAAGCGGCGCTCGATCTGGATCGCCATCATGATCTCCTGCACCTTGCGCCCAAACTTGCGGTCCGGACTAAGAAACAGGTTGCGCGAGAGCTGCATGGTCAGCGTGGAGGCACCCTGCGCCCGCGATCCGCTGATCAGGTCGCGGTAGGCCGCGCCCATGATGCGCCACAGATCGATCCCCCAGTGCCGCTCGAAATCCTTGTCTTCAATCGAGATGACGGCGTCGCGCAGCACCTTGGGATAATCTTCGTAGCGGGCGATCACCCGTCGCTGCAGGGCAAAGGTGCCGATCACGCTGCCCTTGTCGTCATAGACCTCGGTAACTGAGCTGGGACGGTAGTGCGCCAGATCGTCCACCTGCGGCAGATCTACCGAATACACAAACAGCAGCCCGGCCAGCGCGCCAAACAGCGCCGCCGCAACAATCGCCAGGGCAAAAATCACACGCCGAACCATCCGCGTATGATCCGCGTGAGCAATCGGCGTCACCTTAGGATTGAGAAGCGTGGTCATTTCAGGTGAGGGTCAGCGCAAGCATACCACCCGCCGCCATCCTTCCGGGCAGCAGGCGTACCAAATGGAACACGCCCAGCCGGACACTCACCTCGGGGCTCCCGTAGAAGGCTCCTGGGGATGCTGGCGCGCCTCCATCCAGTTCTGCAAAATCAATACCGCAGCCAGCTGATCGACCACTGCGGCGCGCTTCTTGATCGACATCTCTGTCTCTCGCAGCACCCGGTTGGCCTCCACCGAGGTCAGCCGTTCGTCCCAGAGATGAATCGGAAGATCGAAGTTGGCTTCCAGAACCGCAACAAATTCGCGCATCCGCTCTGACTGTCGGCCTTCGGCGCCGCTCATCCGCAGCGGCAACCCCACCACCATCTCCACCACCCCGTACTGGCGGATCACCTCGGCCAGCGCAGCCAGGTCCGTGCGCTTGTTCTTGCGCCGAATCGTGAGCAGACCCTGGGCGGTATAGCCAAGCGGGTCCGTCACCGCCAAACCGATCGTTTTGGAACCAACATCCAGGGCCAGAATGCGTCCGGACGGCTTTTCCTGTTCGTTATACGCCACAAGCCCAGTATAGTTCTAAGAGGCAGCTTTCACACGCCAGGCGCTTTCGCCCAGGCCGGGAGAGGACGGATGAAACGCACCACAGCCAGTTCCGGGGAAGCAGTCGCCGACGTAAACTTGCCGGCGCCTGCCGCCGAGAGCGCGGCCATACCGGTTCTGCTCACCGATGCTGAACGGCGCCGCCATGCCCGAATCCAGAGCGGTTCGCTGGCCATCATTGCCATCGGCGGCGTGCTCACCATGATGTACCTGGCCAAGGCTGTCCTCATCCTCACCCTTGTCTCCATCCTGCTCGCCTTCATGCTGGCGCCTGTCGTCGAACTCTGCCGTCGAGTTCGCCTGCCCCGCTCCATCGGTGCGTTGATTGCCGTTCTCCTGATGTGCGCCGTCACCTATGGCGTCTTTCACATCTCCTATCGCCAGGCAGACGCCTTCATGTCCGAGCTGCCAAAGTATTCCGGGCGCATTCGCAGCGTCTTGAGTGAGATTCGCCTGCGCGCCGAGCGCGTCCGCCAGACCACCCGCAACGTGCTGCCCGAGGAGAAAGAAGAAAAAGGCACGGTCACCATTCGCCAGTCCAGCAACTGGCTGGATGATCTGACCACTGGCGCCATTGGAGTTTCCGAGGCTGTGCTGATGGCCGCCTTTGTCCCATTTTTGGTCTTCTTCATGCTGAGCTGGCAAGATCACGTCCGCTCCAAGACCGTCATGCTCTTCAGTCCGGAAAACCGCAGCACCGCCTACACAACCCTCGGGCTGATCGCCCAGATGCTGCGCGGCTTCATCGTCGGCAACGCCATCATCGGACTCATTCTCGGCATCGTCAGCACCATCGCATTCTGGATTCTCGGCGTCCCTTTTTTCTATGTCATCGGAATGATCAGCGGCTTTGTCAGTGTGCTGCCTTATCTCGGCATCGTCCTCGCCGTTGTGCCTCCCATCGTAGTCAGCATGGGCTTGCTCTCCGTCAAGAGCTTTGTCGCCATTCTGCTCGTCGTCGGCATCAGCCACGTCATCGCCCTCAACCTGCTCTATCCGGAGATCATCGGCCGCCGCCTGCAGTTAAATCCTGTCGCCGTGATCCTTGCTCTGCTCTTCTGGGGTTGGCTCTGGGGAGCCATGGGACTGGTTCTGGCTGTTCCTCTCACCGCCGCTATCAAAATCATCTTCGACCACGTCCAGAGCCTGCGCTCCTGGGGAGACTGGCTCGGCGAGTAGCCAGCCCAAACGAATCCCTGCGCCGACCTTGCGGCGGCAAACTCCGTTCTAAAGACTCCTAAGCTAGGTATTGGCGGCCCCATCGACATCCTTTCCGAATCCCCTAATTGCATCTAGTCCCATGAAAACGGCTCGGCTCGCACCATTTCTCCAATTTTTTCAATAACTTGGAACTCATCGACCACACACCTAAGTCACTGATCAGCTACTTAGGTACCAAAAACCTTAGACCTAGGGCCGAGCATCTAGAGGACAATACCTGAGTTCCTTAAGTGCCTCTCCTAATTTGTTTGCCGTCCGGCCTCGCCCATAGTGGCTTATGTCAGTGCAGGAAACCTGACGAATCCTTATCCACTGGAAACAAATGAACAAGATCCTCTTCGCCTCCCTCGTACTTAGTCTGACTCTCGGCGTCGCCTGCGGTGGCGGCGGCAACAATTTGGTCTCAAGCGGCAAGTCGAGCTCAGGAGGCGGTTCTTCGAATTCAGGCGGTTCCTCGAATTCAGGGGGTTCGACTTCAGGCACACCAACCGCCGCGCCAACTCCAGCGCCGACCACTCCCGCCCCCACACCAGCTCCCGCGCCCGCGCCAACCGCGTCGGCCACCACAACACTGGTCGCCGAGACCACCAACAACACCAGCGCTTCATCCAGTTTCGCTGGCTGGACCAATGGCGACATCGCGCCCACCAACGTCAGCAAAGTGGATGTTCACAATCTGCTCTATGCCGGTACCACCGCCAAGGTTTACGCGCATCTCATGCCCTGGTTTGGCAACGCCTCGCACAAGAACGTCGGCTACACCTCCTGGGACGCCACTCAGGTTGCCCTGCAGGTCAACGACATGATCTCGCGCGGCATCAATGGCACGATTATCGACTGGTACGGACAGAACAATACCCTGCTCAACACTGCCACCCAGTTGATCTTCGCGGAAGCCGTGAAGCATCCCGGTTTTCAGGTCGCCGTCATGGTGGATGCCGGTGGCATTTCAGGCGATCCCACCACCTCTTTGATCTCCGAGCTCAACTACATTCAGTCCAACTACGCACCTTCCGCGGCCTACATGAAGATGGGTGGCCGCTCGGTCATTCCCTTCTTCGGCGTAGAAAGTCTGGCGGTCAACTGGACCACCGTGCAGTCCTCCGTTTCGGGCAGCCCGATCTATGTCTATGAGAACGCCTCGGGCTTCACCGACACGTCTTCGGATGGCGCCTTCAGTTGGGTCGGCATCTCCGGCAATCCGAATGACTGGGGCCAGAGCTACCTTGCCGGCTTCTATAGCAGCGCGCTCTCGCATCCCACCGAGCACACCTTTGCTTCCACCAAGAAGGGCTTCAATGACACCATGGCCTCCTGGGGCACGAACCGCATCGTCAATCAGAACTGCGGTGCCACCTGGATCAATACCTTCAACGAGATCAACAACTACTATTCGCAAAACAGTCAGTTGGAGTCGCTGCAACTTGTCACCTGGAACGACTACGAGGAAGGCAGCGAGATCGAGACCGGCATTGACAACTGCATGAGCGTCAGCCAGCCCTCAGTCACCGGCACATCCTTGAGTTGGAGTGTCGTGATGAGCAGTTCGCTCGCCTCGCTGGATACCGTCGACCATTTTGCGGTCTATGCCACCACCGACGGTAGCGACCTGACTCTGTTGGCCGACAACATCCCTAACAGCGCAACGGCGGTCGATCTCTCCCAGTTGAACGCTCCGGCCGGTGCAAGATACTACGTGAAGGCGGTAGGTGTAAGCTCCATCGTCAACCACATGTCACCTGAGAGTGACTAGCTGCTCCAGCATAGACAGTTAGACAAGGCCCTACATCTGCCGCTTTTAGCAGATGTGGGGCCTTTGATTTTGCTCTGGGACCTTTGATTTTGTTCTTGGGCTTTTGACTTTGCCCTCAAGACTTCCGCGCTCTGTTCCAACAAATTGCGCGAGCAATAAATTAGCGCAGCCCCCTGGCTGCGCCTCACATTCACACCGGCCTCCTTAAACCTCGATAACCGCTGCCTCGGGCCAGCGCAACTTGCACTTGCAGAGAGCCTGACGCAGTTCTTCTTCTACTGCCTCTTCGTCATGCCCCCGGGCCATTGCCATCTCGCTGATCAGCAGAAAACGCGCCCGCTCCAGCATCTTCTTTTCGCGGAAGCTGAGAGCCTTCTGAGACGCCAGAATCAGCAGTCCTTTCAGGACGATGGCCACATCCAGCAACGAACCGGTACGCATCTTGTCTGAGTTTTCCTTAAACCGGTTCTTCCAATCTGAGCTGCTCTCACATTTACCATCCGACAGATATTCGAGGATCTTCTGTGCTTCCGAATTCTTAACGACTCGCCGTAACCCTACCGCCTCGGCGTTATGAAACGGAACCATGACCTTCAGGCTGCTGGAACGGATGCGAAGCAGGTAAAAGCGCTCGACCGAGCTGCCGATCGTGCGGCTGGAAATCTGCTCAATAATGCCTACCCCGTGGTTCGGATAGACGACCTTCTCGCCGACGATAAATTGGTTTGTGATCATTCATAAGCCCGGCTAACCGGGCGCATAACCTCCTCTTATTATACTTGGTTCACCTTACTAAGGTCAACCAGAGAAACATCAACGTGCCTTCACTCGCACAGGCGCGCTATAATGAAGCCTGTCAATTGTTAGTAGCTTTCTCCCGTGCGCGCGTTGCCGCGCACAAAGGTTTTTTGGAATGCCTGAACACATCAAGAAGAAGCTCCAGGAAGAAATAGACACCCTCGAACATGAACTGAATCACGAGCTTCCGGCCGAGTTAAAAAAGGCCGTAGCCATGGGTGATCTCTCTGAAAACGCCGAGTACCACATGGCAAAGCAGCGCCAGGAGTTCGTCCGCGCTCGCCTTGGAATGATGAAAAAGCGCATGGCCGAGCTTTCGCTCATGAACCTTTCCAACATCCCCCGCGACCGCGCCGCCCTCGGCTCAACCCTTGTCGTCTTTGACTCCACCAAGGACGAGGAGATCGTCTACAAGCTGGTCACCAGCGAAGAGAGCGACGTCACCAAGGGCATGGTCTCCACCACCTCCCCCATCGGCCGCTCCCTCATGGGCAAAAAACCCGGAGACGTAACCACGGTTGTCACCCCCGGAGGCACCCGCGAACTGGAGATCCTCAAGCTGGTCACCATGCACGACGCCAGCGGCGACGGAACGGAATCCCGGGCATGACCTGGACCCGCGCCGTCGGCAAAGGTTGCGGTTTGGTGCTCTACAAGATCGTCGACGGTCTCGCCCTCACCCGCATCTCGCCCAACATGCTGACCTTCATCGGCCTGATCATTAATGTTGGCGCGGCGCTCTTCTTTGGCTTTGCCAGCACCGATAACAACCAGCCTCGCCGCTTCATCTATGCCGGGCTGGTCATCATCGGAGCCGGCATCTTCGACATGGTGGACGGGCGCGTCGCCCGCGCCACCAACCAGGTCACCGTCTTCGGAGCCTTCTTCGATTCCGTCATTGACCGCTACTCCGACGTCGCCATCTTTTTCGGCCTGCTCGTTTATTACGCTCGCGCCAACCGCTTCTTCTATGTTGTGCTCGTGGCCTTCGTCATGACCACCTCGGTCATGGTCAGCTACACCCGCGCCCGCGCCGAGTCCCTCATCCCCACCTGCAAGGTCGGCTTCATGGAGCGCCCCGAGCGCATCGTGCTGGTCATCATCGGCGCTCTCTTCAATTGCATGGCTCCCGTCCTGTGGGTGCTCGCTGTCCTCTCTACCATCACTGTCATCCACCGCATCCGCTTCACCTACGTGAAAAGCACCGCCCAGGAAGCCGCCGAACGCCTGACCACCTCCCTCCGCTAACATTGCAGCCGAACCTTCGATGGGATCAGCTAAAATCCCACCCGTCACCTCCCTGCCGGACACACGCAGTCCGCAAACGCCTTGGCCGTATAATTCTCCAGCGAGCAGACGTACAACGGCCAGAACGGCTTGAGCTGCGAACTCTGGTCGCCCACAAAATAATCGCGAATGTACTCCCGGCTCGCCTCCGTCTTTGCCTCCCGATCGCCTTCAAATTGCCCAATCAACTTCCTCACCGCCGATGGATCGAATTCCGCTTCATGATAGCTCTGCGCAAAGTCGTACTCTCTCGACCACGTCGCACCCCAGGCCGCTCTGGTTGGAAGCCGCAATCACCTCGTAATCGCGCAGCCGCGCCGAAGCCTCGCCCACCCGCGCAACCGTGAATGACGGGTTATTCCCATTCACCGGCGAAATCGACGCAACCATCTTGATCGCCACTCCGCTGGAGTTTTTAGCCCCTCCATTCGACGCCACGCCGTTCCCGGATCTGCTCTGCACGCCGCCCTCCAGCAGCCGCATTTCATCCATGTGCGTATGTCCGAATATTGCCAGCCGGATTAGGTCGCCATACTCAATCAGCAGATCGGCCAGCTTTTCTGAAGATAGAAACATCGCAGGAGCCGCACCTCCGCACACATCCGTAAACCGCGCCACCGTCGCATACGGATCGACTCCCGGCGGAATGTGCCCCATCACCCAAACCTTTTCTCCCCGCCGCCGCGCCTCCGCCAGCTCTTTCTCCAGCCATGCCATCTCCTCGCCGCCCGCCGCCGGGTCGGCCTTTCCGCCGCATGTGCTGTACCTTGGAGACAGGAAAACATCATTGATCACGATCAGCCGCGTCTTGCGCAGCGGCGCTCCCAGCATCAGGCTGTAGTAGCCGCCCTTAGCAAAGTCCTTCATTACCTCTTGCCTCTGGCCTGCGGATTGGCTTACGGGTAGTGTCGATGCCAGCCCCTCCGCCACTACCCTTCCCGTCCCAGCCAGAAACTCACTTCCCGCGTCGAGCTGGTAGTCGCCGCACGCACTGTCGTTATTGCCCAGCGCCGCATAAACAGCCATCCCCGGAAAGCGCCCGCGCAGCTCTCCCATCACAAAGCTCACGGTCTTCAGCACAAACGCCTCGTACTCGCCCGCCTTCGCCTCCGGAAGCAGCGTCGAATACCTGCAGGAAAAGTTGTGGCCATCAGGTCGCCGCTCACCATCATGAATTTCGCATCCTTCTGCCGCTGCCACATCGCCTCCAGGCTGGAGCGCAGCAGTACGTACGGCGTATCCACCCCGCGCGCTTGGCAGCTCTGCTGCAGCTTCGCAAAGGCCTCCGTCTGATCGTGCGAATCCGCCGCCGAAAGGATGGAACTCCACTTAGTCACCGGAGCCGCCGCAAGTTGCCGTACCTTGCCTGGATCGTGAAAAGGATCGAAGTGAATATCGCTCACCAGCAGCGCCGGAAACGTGCGCTCCCCCACCGCCGGAGCGGCGTCCGTCGCCGCCCCCTGCTGCGCCTGCCCCACAGCGGAAAATCCCACGACAATCAGCAGCCAAATCCAGAACGTAATCTGCATCCCGGCAAACTTGCGATTGATTATCAACGCTGCTCCTTTTATTAGAGGTGTGATTATACGAGGGGTCATTCCGAGAAAAGCGAGGAACCCCAGCACTGCCCAAATCTCCCACAACGCTCCAGAGGCATTTCGGCCGCGAAGTGTTTGTGTCCGCATTTGACCGCCCGGCAAATCGCCCCGCGCTTCGTTCTCACCATCTCTGGCTGATATACTTTATTCTTTCCACAGGACATTCAATGAGCGAATTTCACACCCCTGACGCCACCCTAACGCCTGAAGTGCTGGAGAAGTTGCCAATCGACAGCGTTGCCATCAGAAAATCCTCCCCCATCGCTATCCCTTTCTGCTCATCGACCGGGTCATCGAACTCGAGCGCAAGAAGCACATCGTTGCCATCAAGAATGTAACCGCCAATGAAGAGTTCTTTCGCGGACACTTCCCCGGCAACCCCATCATGCCCGGCGTGCTCATGGTTGAGGCGATCGCCCAGGCGGGCGCAACCCTGCTGATGACCGAGATTCCCAACCGCGCCGACATGCTCACGGTCTTCGCCGGAATCGAGCGCGCCAAATTCCGCCGCCAGGTCACGCCCGGCGACCAGTTGCGCATCACCGTCAACGTCATCAACTGGCGCTCGCTGGCCGTCAAGATGGAAGGCATCATCACCGTCGACGGCAAAAAAGTCTGCGAAGCCACGGTAACCTGCCAACTCGTGGACTTGAAGAAAGCAGCGGCCTCGCCGGCTCCCGAGGCGGCAGCCGAGTAGCATGGCCATTCATCCCACCGCCGTAGTGGACGCCGGCGTACGCATCCCGGACTCCTGCACCATCGGCCCTTTTTGCCTCGTCGGCCCTGGCGTCGAGATGGGTGAGCACTGCGAACTCATCTCCCACGTCTCACTCACCGGACCCCCCAGCCTGGGCAGCTACAATCGCATCTTTCCCTTCGCCGTCGTCGGCATGGGGCCGCAGGATCTCTCCTTCAAAGACGAACCCACGCGTCTGGAGATCGGCGACCACAACCAGATCCGCGAGTACGTCACCATTCATCGCGGAACCGTCAAAGGCGGCGGCCTCACCAAGATCGGCTCGCACTGCCTCATCATGGCCTACGCCCACATCGCCCACGATTGTTTTCTCGGCGACCATGTCATCATGCCCAACGCCGCCACCCTCGCCGGACACGTCACCATCGAGGACTCGGGCGCAACTGGCGGCTATGCCGCCCATCCACCAGTTCGTCAGGGTTGGAGCTCACGCCTACATCGGCGGCGGCACGTCATCACCCAGGATGTGATGCCCTTCTCAAAAACCTCTGCCGTGCGTGACGTCCACGTCTACGGCGCAAATTCCATTGGACTGGAGCGGCGCGGCTTCACCAAGGAGCGCGTCCGCGCCATCCAGCGTGCCTTCCGCATTTTGCTCGCCGCCAAGCTCAACACCACCCGGGCGCGTCGAGCGCATAAAGCGCGAGGTCGAACAGACCGAGGACGTAAAACAGTTGGTCGCCTATCCGCACCAGCGAGCGCGGAGTGCTGAAGTAAGGAAGAAGTTTCACCAGTTTCCAGCTTTCAAAGTTAGAGGCAGGAAGCGCTATGTTTGTTCTTCACCTTGAAACTTCAAACTGTGAAACTTTGAAACCTTGCATTCAGGAGCAACCATGTCCACACGGACTCGGACTCATTGCCCAGAACGGAAAGTTTCCCCTGCTGGTGCTCGACGCCGCACTCGCGAAGGGACACCGAGGTCGTCGTCTCGCCATCCGCGAAGAAGCAGATCCGGCCATCGAAACTCACGGCGCGACCGCCGTCCACTGGTTCAGCCTCGGCGACCTCAGCAAGCTCATCACCACCTTCCAGAGCGCACGTCACCGAGGCCGTGGTGGCCGGACAGGTCAAGACAAGCAAATTTTCAGCTCCATCGAGCCTGACTGGAAGCTCGCCAAACTCCTCCTCAGCCTCGGCACCCGCAACACCGATTCGCTCATCGGAGCAGTCGCCAAGGTGCTTGCCGACGAGGGCATCCACCTGCAGAATTCCACCTCTCTCCCCGAGCCCATGCTTGCTCCCGCCGGAGTGCTGACCCGCCGCGCTCCCTCTGACGCCGAGCAGTCCAACATCACCTACGGACGCGCCGTCGCCCGTCACGTCGCCCGCTTCGACATCGGCCAGACCGTGGTCATCGCCGAAGCCGCCTCGTCGCCATCGAAGCCATGGAAGGCACCGACGAGGCCATTCTGCGCCGCCGGAGCCCTGATGAGCACTCTGCACGGCGAGGCCACACCCTGAGCCGCGCCCTCACCGTCGTCAAGGTCGCCAACCCAATGGGTTGTGCGCTTCGACGTCCCGTCGTCGGCATTCACCATTGAAACCATGCAGCGCGCCGGAGCAACCTGCCTCGCCCTCGATGCCAACACAGTGCCTCATGCTCGACCGCGACAAGGTCATCGCCGCCGCCGATGCCGCCGCGATCGCAATCGTCGCCGACGACACCACCCACCACTAGCAAAACCGGGAATCAAATCACGACTCCGCCGCTTCAACAAAATGTATCCTGAGGGTGCCCATATCTGAGGGTGCCCAATATTTTCCGCAGTTAGCAAATGTGGGTCTCCGGGGATGGCAAGACACACCGGTCCTGCAACCGCCACTCAGAGAGCAACGTCGATGACTAACCCCTTCGTTTCAGCAGAATGGTCCGAGTGGAGCCTCACCCAGTTGCGCTCCCCTCTTCAGCGTGGCTCGCTCTCCGCCACCGACGCCGTTCGCGCCTCTCTGCAAAACATCGCCGCCGACTCGGATCTTCTCGCCTTCATCAGCCTGCGCGCCGACCTTGCCCTCGCCGAAGCCGAAGCCGAGGACACATCCCGCACTGCCGACTCCACTCCCGGCTGACTCTGGGGCGTCCCCGTCGCAATCAAAGATCTCATCGACGTTCACGGCCTGCCCACCACTGCCGCCAGCCGCGTCCTGCAGACGCGCCTCCGGCCGACTGACCGACGCCGAGTGTGTCGCCAGACTCCGCGCCGCCGGAGCCATCGTCATCGGCAAGACCAATCTCCACGAATTCGCCTACGGCGGCAGCGGAGCCATCAGCGCCTACGGCGCGCCCGCAATCCCCGCGACCCCGTCGCGCATCTGCGGAGGCTCGTCCTCAGGCTCGGCCGCGGCCGTCGCCGCACGCCATGTGCTTTGGCGCCCTCGGCTCCGACACCGCAGGCTCCATCAGACTTCCCGCCGCCTGCTGCGGAGTGGTGGGCTTCAAGCCGACCTGGAGCACGGTCCCTGCCTCAGGAGTCATCCCCCTCGCCTGGTCCTATGACCACGTCGGCCCCCTTGGCGCGCACAGTCGAAGATGCCGGGAGCACTCTTCGCCGTGCTGGCCGCCGAAAAGCCCAACTGGTACCGCCGTCTCCGGGCTCTACGCTCGCGCGTAGCCCGCAAGTTTTCTGCGATGACCTCGATTCCGAGGTGGCAGGCGGGCTTCGAAAAAGCTCTCGAGGCTGCGCGCCGCCTGGGCTGGGCGCTGCAAGACGTAGAGATTCGAGATGAACTCCGACCGTCAAGCGCCAGCAACGCCGAGAGCTGGGCATCCACAAAAAATGGGTGGAGGAGCGCAGCGACCTTTACGATCCCGGCACGCTCCCGCGAATCGTCAACGGCAAAAAAGTGGGGGTAGAAGATTACATCGAGGCCCGCCGCGCGCTTGAGCTGCTCCGCGAGCGCCCATCGCCGAGGAGTCGCCCGGCATGGACGTCATCCTGACCCCAACCTCGCCGATCCTGCCGCCAACGCTGGAAGCCATCGTCGGCCCCGATGCCCGCACCCTGGAGCTGAAGATGCTTCGTAACACCCGTCCCGTTCAATGTATTCGGTTGGCCGACCATCTCCACTTCCATGCGGCCCCATGGTAGGCGTGCAGAGTCAGCGCCGCCTGGGGACGCGACTGGCTTGTACTGTCGGCAGCGCATGGAATTGAGAAAACTCTTACTTCCTGTCCATGGCCTGAAATCTACCGAAAAACGGAGAACGGCCAACAGAGTTGTTCCGCTTTCCATAGAATCGACGAGCCCAGAAGCTACCGAACAGAAGGTAAGTGAATCAGTGTCAATGACATAAAGAATCTCGCCAGAGGATGGACAGCGATTTGCAACAGTAGAGGGCGAGCTATAAAGGTGCGGGACCTCGGTCCTGCCTGTTCTCCGGTGATGGCAAAGGCTGCGCCGCAAGAAGTTGAGAATTTTTCGGGAAGCACCTTCTTAAGCTCTGAACTCTGCGACTTGGCCACCGGGCGTCCGGTGGCCTTTTTTTCGCTCAGCTTCCGTCTTTCCGGCAACCGTGTATTCACCGTTCGGCTTCATGTTAAGACATTCTTTTGGAGCTCAGTGTATTGCGAGAGCACCCATCTTGGTCGGAACATCGGCTTCGGCAATGTATGAAGCATCGCGCCACGGCATATCGGGTACAATTTCGAGATGCATAGCAACACCTACAAATTAGACCGCTCTGTCCGGTTACCGCGTCTCGTTCCGCAGCAACGAAGCCATCTCGGCTGCGTTGCCTTGCGTTCCTTGGCGCGGCTGCGAGGAGCTTGCCTGGCCACCGATCCTATTCCGCGCGTCCCCGAATTAACCCTTCACGTTGCGACAGGCCAGCGACGTATGCACGTTTCATTGCGCCGGCGGGATCGGTCATCGAAACCGTAGAGTCGCTAAAGTCCGAGGTTAACCAGGCGATCACGCGGTCCCGGCTGCAAGTCGAGTACTCGATCTTCGCCGAACATGAGCTACATGGATAGCTCCCGGATTGGGCGCGATCGTCGGACTCTACGCTCTGCCAACAAGCCAACTGCCGGACTCCCGTACTCTCATCAACCTGAACCAACGACTGAAGGAGCTATTCAGCCTCACCAGGTTAGGAGAAGTACTTGGCCAAGAGTACAACGACCCCAGACTACCTCGGCATGCCATGAACCGTGCCGTCGGCCTGTCCTCTCTTGTCTTTACAGTCGCCGAGGCAAAAGGAATCTCCGGGTGGAGCTGACTGGTATTCATCAGAGCGAACGAATGATCTTAGCAGGGACACCCGCGACAAAGCTGTTCGGCGAGAATCCTCTTCCGTGACAACCGCTCCGGCGCCGACCACTGAATTCTCACCCACTCTGACGCCGCCAATGATCGTGGCGCCGGTTGCAATCCAAACGTTCTTTTCAATGACGATCGGCTTTGCCTCAATGTAAGCCCGTCGTCTGCGATTGGATGACAGCGGATGACCTGTGGTGATGATACTCACGTTTGGCCCGATCATGACGTGATCGGCGATGTCGACACCGCCCATGTCATAGAGCGTGCAGCACTGGTTGATGAATACCTTGTGTCCAACCCGGATATCCAAGCCGTAAGCGGAATAGAAAGGGGGTATGAGGATGAAGGTCTTCGTCCACCTTTCGACCGGTCAATTCGCTGAAGATTTCTCGCACTTTGACGACATCGTCGAAGGAAAAGCTTGTTCAGCTCTGCCGTCAACCGCATGGCCCGCCTGATGGCGCTCGACGCCGCGTCCCATTCAGGACTACCGAAATTGCACCGAGCTTCAAGGAAGTGGTCTCTCGGCGTCCATGTTGCAGCTTCTCCAAAATAATACTAATTCTCATGGAAACAGAATCAACGAGAAGGTCCTGTGGATTCGCCCGGTTTGCAGTTGAAC
>CAWCZZ010000012.1:0-232110 GCA_963800195.1 uncultured Acidobacteriota bacterium | reverse complement strand
CCTCGATCATGATGCAGTTGGAGACCCAGGGGACGTACTTAATATTGTGCTTATCGAGGAATGCCTCAGCCGACGTTGCCATCTTCTCGCGGCGCTCGGGAATCACGTACTTCGCCTTGAGGCTGCCGATCGCCGCGGCCATGCCGGTGATGGGGATCATGCCGCCGCTATACTTGCCGAGTTGCTTCATCTTGGCAATGGCGGCGCCGGTGCGCCCTGGTCATCCCGTAGATCTTGGAGAAGGTCCGCAGCACGACGACATCTTTATCTTGCGCGACCAAATCCGTGTTGAACGCCGCGCCGGCGATGTGCGTGTGAGCTTTGTCTATCTAGCACCACGGAGCCTCTTTTCTTCTTTTTTACTAGCCACTCGATGTCCTCGCGCGTTTTAATATGCCGGAGGGGTTGTTCGGATGCAGATATAAAATGTCTGGCGTCCTCTGCGGCAACCCGCGGACATCGTCGTGCGCGTAGGTCTTGGTGAGGCCACGCGGATCACTTTTGCGCCCAACGCCCGGACGCCAGGAGGCCGGGCCGGCTTCGTGACCGGGGATCTGCCGTGACGAAAGACTTGGTGGGAGACGTGAAAGCGATCGCCGACTGCATCAGCGGCGCGCTGGACCCGGCATAGGCCTTTACCGTAGGTTCTTCGACTTCACTCCCTCCAGTCCGGCCAAGAGTTGTTCGAACTCGCTGGTCTGGTTAAACAGATACGGCTGCCTTTGGCGATCATGGAGTGCGCCGCCTCGGCCGCTTCCTTGCAGGGCCCCAGCGGATTCTCGTTGGAGTTGATCATCACGGTAACCCACTTTCTTGCCTTTGATCTGGGAAAGTTGAGCCAACGCGGGCTCGCTAGACCCCCCCCCCCGGCGCCGGCGGATATCATGGCGGCGATGTGGCCGGAAACGCCGCGCTGTTCAAGTTCGCGCTGTAGCTTTGGTGTCACAGCGCTCGTTCATTTCGCCCTCTCCAGCGAGTGATCGAATTGGGGGTTTTTGCAGGGTAACATTATTACTATCCGCCTGAACCGTCGGTTGCCCCGGCCCAGGGCATGCGCTATGCTGGAAACTCAATCGCTCTGTAAGGATTCGATTTAGCAAAGATGGCCAATACAATTTCCGCACTCAAGCGAGTGCGACAGACTGAACGGCGCACGGAATTCAACCGGCAGAACAAGACCCGCCTGCGTCACCCGATTCGCGAGATCCGCCGCGCCCTTACCGGTAAGGACGCCAAAGCGGCCGCCGAGATGCTGCCGAAGGCTTTTTCAATTATCGACCGTTCCGCGAAGATCGGGATGATCAAGATGAATACGGCGGCGCGATATCGAAGCTGACTAGTCGTGTGAAGGCGCTTGCCGTTAGGCAGAGGGACGTCGATCCGTCTGAACTGGGTCCCAGCTGCATACTACCGAAAAGCGCCTGAAAGGCGGCTGGCAGATTGCCCGCCCCACTATTGCCATTTTCAAGATGAATTGTTCCATGATGACGGCGGTCGTCGGGCCGTGCGTCACGCAGTCCCCGATCCGCTTCGAAGATCGATTTCATGGCGCGCTCAGTTGCGCCTTGCCGAATTTCGCGGCCGTCTGATACACCTGATCGGCGCGCGAACCCCACATCGGCACGCCCATTTTCGTGAAGTGCGATTGCACCTGCGATCCGCTCTTGAGCCCCGCTTCACGGGCCACCAGCGCCAGGCGGAATTGGGTGGAGAGGAACGCCAGTGCGAGGGGCAGATATTCGCCTTCGGCGTCAGGGTGTCGAGCAGCTCGAGCGCGCGGACGCGGTCGCGGCGGCCGAGGGCACTCACCAGCGCGAAGATGGTGGTGGCGCGGGCGTCGGGCACGAGATCGGCGATGTCGTCGGTGGAGATGGCGCGAGCACCGGCGAAGAGCGCCAGCTTTTCGATTTCCACGGCGATGCGGGCGATGTCGGCGCCCAGGGATTCCACCAGCAGATCGAGGGCCGCATCGTCCAGGCGGGATCCGGGCGCGGGCGGCCAGCGCTTCGGCCTCGGTGCGCGCTTCATGGCTGGTAGCGGCGCAATTCCACCACGTCGGGCATGGCGCATAAAATTTGCGCACGCGCTCCATTTTGCGCTTTTCCTCGCCCTCAAAATCGAAGCGGCGGCTTCGAAGACCACGCGGACGCCGGGCGTGGGATCCGCCAGATAAGCGGCGAGGGCCGCGGCATCGCCGGCGGGGCCGGATCGCCTTCGTCTTCGTCGCTCGACATCTTGCCGGGCAGCACGGCTTCGGCGCTGACCACCCAGATCAGGCGATCGGAGGCGAACAGCGAGAGGGCGCGGGCATCGTCGAGCACGGCGGCGAGGGAGACTTCGGACAGATCGAGCTGGGAGACGGCGCCTTCCGGGAAGGCCGCGGTGAGGGCCTGCTTGATGCGGCGGCGCTGGTAGGCTTCCGGGCCCAGCAGCAGGACGGCGGGCGGCGGGCGGCTCTTCTTGACGCGCGCCATCAGCTGCGCGGCGGTCATTAGAAATGCTCCAGGATGGCGGAGACGACGCTGCGGGCGGCATCGCGAGACGCGCTGCACGGCGGGCCCGCTTTCATCGAAGTAAGTTTGCGGTTGGTGGAGATTTCGTAGCGTTCGCGGAACTCGAGGGAAGGCGTGAGAACAGGACCTTGCCGGTGGCGCGCTCGGTGAGCGTGATTTGAATAGTGACGACAGACGTCAGCCCCGGTGGCGCGGCCGGTGCGGATCTGAGATGGTCTGAAAGACGACGAAGTTAGACAACGATCCTTTCAATACGGCGTCGGCCTGATTGGGGTCGGCTACTATGTTGTACTTCGTGCGGCTGATTAACTCCTGGGTAATGTTCGTGGCAAGCGGGCGCGTCAGTTTGGGGCGGGCTTGGTGGTGGTGAAGGGGGGGATGGCGATGGTTTTGATGTTTTCGGATCAAATCGGCCTTGCCGGCGACGCGATAGCCGCAGGCGGAGGTGAAGAGGCGGCTCGGAGCGATCTGCCTCTTCACCTCCGCCTGCGGCTATCACGTTGCCGGCAAAGCCGACTTGATCCCCAGAAACTCCAAAACCATCGCCATCCCCGCCTTCACCACCAACCAAGCGCGCCCCGAACTGACGCGCCGCTTGCCACGAACATTGCGCAAGAGTTAACCAGCCGCACGAAGTACAACATAGTAGCCGACCCCAATCAAGCCGACGCCGTATTAAAAGGCTCCCTGTCCAACTTCGTCGTCTTATCAGACCATCTCAGATCAAGCCACCGGCCGCGCGACCGGGGTACAGTAGTCGCCACTCTTCAAATCACACTCACCGAGCGCGCCACCGGGAAGGTGTTGTTTTCGCGCCCATCGCTCGAATTGCGGGAACGCTACGAAATCTCCACCGACCCGCAGACTTACTTCGATGAGAGCGGCGCGGCCGTCGAGCGCGTGGCCCGCGACGCCGCCCGCACCGTGGTCACTTCGATCCTGGAGAATTTCTGACCATGACCGCGGCGCAATTGATCGCACGCGTCAAGAAGAGCGGCCCGCCGCCAGCGGTGCTGTTACTCGGCCCGGAAGCCTACGAGCGCCGGCGCTGAAAGAGCTCTGACCGCCGCGTTCGCCGAAGGCGCCCTCACGCAGCACGATCTGGCCGAACTGACACTGGCCGAAGTGATCGACGATGCGCGGGCGCTGTCGCTGTTCGCTTCCGAGCGGGTGATCTGCATTGGCAACGCCGAAGCCGCTCTACCGCGCAGCAAGCCCCGAGCGACGACGAGGAAGGCGATGGCGGCGCCGGCGATCCGGCGCCGCTGGCGGCCTATATGAAAGACCCCACGCCCGGCGTGGCGCTGGTTTTCGATGCCCGCCGTTTCGATTTCGAAGGCGAGGACAAGCGCAAGCAGGATCGCGTGCGCAAATTCTACAGCGCCGTGGCAGACCCGGTGGAATTGCAGCGCTTCGCCAGCCACGAAGCGCGCGCGAGAGGCCGCAGCATCTGGCGCGGCGCGCCGGACTCGCGACCTGGACGATGCGGCGCTCGACCTGCTGGTGGAAGCGCTGGCCGCCGATCTGGCGCGCATCGCCGTGGAAATGGAAAAGCTGGCGCTCTTACGCCGGAAGCCGCACGGTGACCGAGGAAGACATCGGCGCGCTGGTGCCGGACGCGCGCGCCACCACCATCTTCGCGCTGGTGAATGCCGCTGGGGCGCCGCGACCGCTCGCGCTCGCTGGAAATTCTCGACACGCTGATGCGCGATGGCGAGTATCTGCCGCTGGCGCTGTCGTTCCTCTCCACGCAGTTCCGCGTGGCGCTGGTGGCCAGGGAAGCGGGCCTGCGAGCGACCGCAGTGCAATCGCACTTCACGAAGATGGGCGTGCAGATGTGGGGTTCGCGCGCGGAGCAGGTGTTTCAGACGGCGGCGAAATTCTGCAAGGCGCAATTGGAGCGGGCCATGAAGTTGATCTTCGAAGCGGACCGGGATCTGCGGACGCGCGGCCCGACGACCGCATCGTGATGGAGCAGTTTATTTTGACCATGGCAATAGTGGACAGGCGATGCCTGCAGCCGCCTTTCGCGCTTTTCGGCTAGTGTGCCTGACCCAGCTCGACTGACTGACGTCCCTCGCCTAGCGGCCAGCGCCTTCACGCGAAGGTGCAGCTTCGACTTGTACCGCGCCGCGGTGTTCTTCTTGATGATGCCGATCTTGGCGGAACGGTCGATGAGCGAAAAGGCCTTCGGCAGCAACTCGGCGGCCGCCTTGGCGTCCTTGCGGTGAGGGCGCGCCGCATGTCGCGGATCTGGTGGCGCAGGCGGGTCTTGTTCTGCCGGTTGAATTCGGTGCGCTTTTCGGTCTTGTCGCACGCGCTTGAGCGCGGAAATATGATTGGCCATCTTTGCTAAATCTAATCCTTACAGAGCGTTTGAGTTTCCAGGATACCGCATGCCCAGGGCCGGGGGCAACCGACGTTTTCCACACACCTTGGCTTTGACAGGCGGATAGTAATAATGTTACCCTGCCAAAAACCCCCAATTCGATCACTCGCTGGAGGGCGAAATGAACAACGTGTTGACACCAAAGCTACAGCGCGAATTTGAAGAGCGCGGCGTTTCCCGCCGCAATTTCGGCCGCATCGCCGCCATGATTTCCGCCGGCGCCGCTGCCATGCCATTTCTTAGCGAGCCCGCGTTGGCTCAACTTTCCGCCGATCAAAGGCAAGATACCCGATGACGCGGTGATGATCAACTCCAACGAGAATCCGCTGGGGCCCTGCAAGGAAGCGGCCGAGGCGGCGCATTCCATGATCGCCAAGGGCGGGCGTTATCTCTTCAACCAAACCAACGAGTTCGAACAACTCCTGGCCGAACAAGAGGGCCTGAAAGCGAACTACGTCAAAGGCCTACGCCGGGTCCAGCGCGCCGCTGATGCAGTCGGCGATCGCCTTCACCTCGCCCACCAAGTCGTTCGTCACGGCCGACCCCGGCTATGAAGCCGGCGCGGACTCCGCGGCCGCCATGGGCGCGAAGGTGATCAACGTTCCGCTGACCAAGACCTACGCGCACGACGTGCGCGCCATGGCCGCGGCCGACCCGAACGCCGGCCTGATCTATCTTCTGCAATCCCAACAACCCCTCCGGCACGCTGACGCCGCAGGAAGACATCGAGTGGCTGGTGGAGAATAAGCCCAAGGGCTCCATCGTGATGATCGACGAAGCCTACACGCACATCGCCGGCGCGCCGTTCAACACGGATTTCGTCGCGCAAGATAAGGACGTCGTCATTCTGCGGACCTTCTCCAAGATTTACGGCATGGCCGGACTGCGCGCCGGCGCGGCGATGGCCAGGCCCGACCTGCTGAAGCAACTGGGCAAGTACAGCGGCGGCATGATGCCCATCACCGGCATGGCCGCGGCCATCGCCAGCCTGAAGGCGAAGTACGTGATTCCCGAGCGGCGCAAGAAAATCGGCGACGTCCGCAACGATCTGCTGGCATTCCTCGACAAGCACAACATCAAGTACGTGCCTTCGGTCTCCAACTGCATCATGATCGAGGTCGGCGAAAGCCCGGGAAATCACGGCAGCATTGCAGAAGGAGAAGGTCTATATCGGCCGCATCTGGCAGACTTGGCCAACCATGGTGCGCGTCACCATCGGTCTGCCTTCCGAGATGGACCAGTTCAAAGCCGCGTTGCTCAAAGTGATGGCGTAGCCCGGGCATGCCAAAACTGCGGACCGGTATGCGCAATTTTCTAGGGATACTGGCCGCAGCCTTTACGCTTTTCGCGCAACCACAGACTCAGACCGTCCCGCCACCCGCCGCACCCACTCCTCCCGGTGCGGCGGGTGCTGCTTTAGCGGCCCCAACCAGGGTCAAGACGAGCTGATGAAGCACGTCGACGACCTGATGTGGCATGTGCTGCTGGGCGATATCGCCGACATCGATAAGATCGAATACACCAGCCTTCCGCCCGACGCGTATTCCCAATCCCAAAGCGCCCGGCGCGACAATCCGCTGATCATCCGCGCCTATACTTTCATCCCCAAGAATCTCGATCAGATCGAAAAAGCAGCCGCTGATCGTCTTCTGCCATCAGGGCATTCACGCCAATGAAGACACCCGCGACGCCCACGTGTTCCGCGAGCTGATCGAGCAGGGCTATTCGATTATTTCCTCCGATTACCGCGGCAGCACCGGCTATGGCCGCGGCTTCTACGAGGACATCGATTACGGCGGCCGCGAAGTGGACGACGTCTATATCGGCATGCAGTGGATGCTCGAGAACCACAGCTTTCCTCGATCGCCAAACGCGTCGGCATCATCGGCTGGAGCCATGGCGGATTGATCACGCTGATGAATATCTTCCAGCACCCCAAGATTACGCCGTGGCCTACGCCGGCGTGCCCGCCAGCGACTTGGTGGCGCGCATGGGTTACGAGCCGCCGGCATACGCCGCGCTCTATTCCGCGCCCTACCATATCGGCAAATCCGTGCGCGACGACGTGATGGAATACCGCAAGCGCTCGCCTGTCTATCACGCCAAGGAATTGGCCACGCCGCTGCTGATCCACACCAATACCAACGACGAAGACGTGAACGTGCTCGAAGTGGAGCATCTGATCGAGGCGCTCAAGGCCGAGGGTAAGAAGTTCGAATACAAGATCTATCAGGACGCGCCCGGCGGCCATTACTTCAACCGCATCGATACCAAGCTTGCCAAGGATTCGCGACACGAAATCTACCTGTTCCTGGCCGGATATTTGAAGCCAGATAAGCCCGCGCAGTAAGCCGCGTTGAGGTTCATGTGAAGAATCGCTCTGTCCCAGTGGATACGATCCTGCCGCACGTCACCTATCGGAACGTCGGCGCTGCCATCGCGTGGCTCACCGAAGTCTTCGGATTCACCGAGCATTACCGCTATGGCGATGCGCCGGATGGCGCTCAGTTGTATCTCGGCGGCGCTTGGATCATGGTTAATGCGGCTAGCTCGGGCCGCGCGACTCCGTCTGAACTTGGCCAAGGGACGCAATCCTTGACTGTCTTCGTGGATGATGTGGATGCCCACTTCGCCCGCGCGAAATCGGCCGGCGCCAAGATTGTGGAAGATCTCCATGAGACCATGTACGGCGAGCGTCAATACGCGGCGGAAGATCTGGACGGCCACCACTGGCTGTTCTCAAAGCACGCGCGGGATGTGAGCCCGGACGAATGGGGCGCCAGATTTCGCACCCTCCCCTGCCTGAGAAATTGTGAAATAATCCGAACTCGCAGGCGAAACTGCCTGCGCCACCCAAACTCAGGTCTCCTGATCTGGTAATTTCATCCAGATCAGGAGATCTGAAACTACTGCTGTATTTTCAGAGGTGGGGCAGACGGTTTCGTCTGCCACGCCCGCCTGCGGGCGAGTTCTTTGGCTCAGTCGCGTTCCGATTTCCTGCGATCGCGCATGGCCAAACGGTACTGCCTGCGTTCCTCCGCCTCGCGATACCATCGCTGTTGCTGCTCGGTTTCGGGAATCACGGGAACCACGGCCGTAGCCTTGCCGTTGGCGTCGAGAGCCACGAACGTCAGATAAGCCGAGCAGGTGTGAACCCTTTCGCCGGTCAAGAGGTTCTCGGCAAGCACCCGGACTCCCACTTCCATGGAGGTGCGGAACACGCGATTCACGGACGATCGCAAAATCAATAATTGGCCAATACGGACGGGGTGTAGGAAGTGGAGACTATCGACGGAGGCGGTGACCACAGGCCGGCGCGCGTGACGCATCGCGGCCATAGCTCCGGCGAGGTCCACGAGATGCATCACTTTGCCGCCCAGGACGTTGCCGAGTCCATTGGCGTCGTTGGGGAGGGCAAACTCGCAGTACTCGGATGCAGATTCGCTTACGGGCTTACCTTCGGTCATGCGGATATAGATGCCCGGAAGCCGGCCGCGGCGCCGGATTTCCCCTGCAAATAACTTTCGACGTAGGCGCAGGCCTGGCGGTGAAGTGCGGGGCTATCGGGAGGCTCGGCGAAGGCTTCAATGGCGCGCGACCAGGCGAGCGGGCCATGCGCGAAAGGATGGTGATTGCGCTCGACAACGTAGTAGAGTCGAAGAGTGGCGCCGTCATCGCTGGAAATGGTAAAGCGGACGGCATCGGGCCCGTCGTCATCCGGAAATCGGCTGCAAGCGCCCCGAGCGTAGCCCAGATTGCAGAGTGGCCGGAGTGTGGCGGCGTCGGGTTGCCATGGGAGTCCGGGCGCCGCGCCGCAGATGCCAGCCCAATGGCCGCCCAGCGGCAACATGGCGGCGTGCGCATCGGACGGCGAGGACCGCGGCGCGCTGGGATAGAAATACGGGCAGGACATTTCGGAGGTATCGTAGCACAACCATGGCTAACACACGGTTAGAGACGCTGAAGAGCATGCTGGAGCAGAACCCTAACGACGCATTTGCGCGGTATGGGTTGGCGATGGAATACAAGAATGCGGCCGATTACGAAGCGGCGATGCGGGAATTTCACGCATTGATCGAAGTGCAATGCCTCTCTGGCTTTACTCAAAATGTTTTCACACTTCCGTTCAGCATCAGCTACGAGGCCGACCTCTTCGGCGATGTACGGCATAGGGTGGAAGCCGCGAACGCATCGCTCCAATCCACCGCCGCCGATCTTGAAAACGCCAGGCTGGTGCTGACTGCAGAGCTCGCTGCTGACTATTTCGCATTGCGTGAACTCGACGCCGAGTTACAGGTGGTAGAGGAGAACGTGGGCTACCAGCGCAAAGGGCTGGAACTGGTGAACCACCGGCACGACGGCGGCATCGCCAACGGTCTGGAAGTGGCGCAACAAGCCGCGGTGCTCGACTCAACCCTGACACAGGTTGCGCTGGTGCGGCAATCGCGCGCTCAATACGAGCATGCCATTGCTGTACTAGTGGGCCAGTCCGCGTCGAACTTCAATCTTGCCATCGCGCCTTTAGAGGCCACTCCACCGCCGATTCCGCTCGGAATTCCCTCCGATGTGCTGGAGCGCCGACCGGATATTGCCTCTGCAGAGCGCCAGATCGCCTACGCGAACGCGCAGGTCGGTGTGGCAACCGCAGCCTTTTATCCACATATCATGCTGGACGGCTCAGGCGGCTTGCTGAGTCGCGAGATTAGCACACTGGCCAACGCTCCCAGCTTCTTCTGGTCGCTCGGAGCAGACGCTCTGCAGCCGATCTTCCAGGGCGGGCGCATTCGCGCCAATCTGGCCGCCTCGCACTCCGCCTATGACATCTCGGTGGCTAATTACCGCCAGTCGGTACTGACTGCGTTCCAGCAAGTCGAGGACGGCATCAGCAATCTGCAAACGCTGGCGCAGGCGGCAACCACGCAGGCAGCAGCCGTTGAAGATGCCCGCCGCGAACTGGCCTTCGCCAATAACCGCTACGTCGGCGGAGTCACCACGTATCTCGATGTCATCACTGCGCAGAGTACTCTGCTCTCCAACCAACGGCTGGCGACGCAGTTGCTCGGAGAGCAGATGGTCAGCTCGGTGTATCTGGTGAAAGCCCTCGGGGGCGGATGGGATGCAGGCGATCTGAACCAGCAGCAGGTTCATCCCCAGGCCATTCAGATCCTGCAGCCGTGAGTCGGTACCGATGACGCGCGAACGGTGAGGGGTCTAGGACGGCGCTTTCATCGCATCGCCGATTGTTGCCACCAGTTTCTGCAGGTTTAGCGGCTTTTGCAGCACCGCGGGGCGGCGTGTTTCCGGCAGATGCTCCAGCAATCTGTGATCAGTGTAGCCGGACATGAACAGCGTTGTAATTCCAGGTCGGGCGTTCGTCAAATGGCTGGCCAGCGTCGTGCCCTCCATCTTGGGCATCACCACATCGGTCAATAGTAGATGTATATTTTCCGTATACTGCGCTGCAACCTCGAGCGCCTCCTCTCCGTTGGAGGCTTTAAGGACCTTGTAACCGTGCTGCGAAAGGTAGGCGGCGACCGACTCGCGGAGCGCTTCTTCATCTTCGACAAGCAGGATCGTCTCTCCCTTCCCGGACACCAGAGTATTCGCTTTAAGCTCGACGGCGCTTGCCACTTCATCGACAGCGGGAAAGAGGATCTGAAAAGTGGTCCCGCGATCAAGTTCGCTATCCACCCAGATATAGCCGCCGCTCTGCCTCACGATGCCATAAACCATGGAGAGGCCGAGCCCGGTCCCCTTGCCCAGCGGCTTGGTAGTGAAAAAAGGTTCAAAGATGCGGGACTGCACCTGCAGCGACATTCCGATGCCGTCATCACTCACCGTCAGCTGGGTGTAGCGCCCCGGAGCAACTCCAGGCATGGCTTCTTCGCCGCCAACGATATTCGAGCTTTTGGTAGAGATCGTCAGAGTGCCACCTCTGGGCATGGCATCGCGTGCGTTTACGCAGAGGTTCAGCAGCACCTGTCCAATCTGGTCCGGATCTGCCTTGACGACCCAGAGCGGTCGCTCCAGGGAGAGAATCAACTCTATGTCTTCGCCAATCAGACGGCGAATCATCTTCGCTGTCTCTTCGACCACCACATTCAGATCGAGGATGCGAGGTGACAATATCTGTTTGCGGCTGAAAGCGAGCAATTGTTGAATCAGCGCGCTCGAGCGCTCCACGGCCTTCAGAACCTGCCTGGTATTCTGCCGCAGCCGGTCCCCCGGAGCCAGTTCGTCTTCCATCATCTGCGTATAGCTCGAGATGATCATAAGCAGGTTGTTGAAATCATGGGCCACACCGCCCGCCAAATTGCCAACCGCCTCCATTTTTTGCGCCTGGCGCAACTGCTGTTCGAGATCCGAACGTTTGGAGATATCTTCTACATACACCTCGAGCCGAAGACCGCCGTCAGGCTGGCGAGACTGGCGCCCGCGCGCCCGCACCTGCAGCCGTTTACCATCTCTTCGCTTCCACTCCATGTCAGACTCGCATCGGCCATTGACCCGGCATTCGTGCACGAATGCTTGACACTCGCCGAGGTCTGCGTAGAGGTCCCTGGAGATCTCGATCGCCAGCAATTCCAGCTTCGAGGTGTAGCCAAGCATATCAACCAGCGCCGGATTCACGTCCAGCAAGCGGTCAGTGCGCGGATCACACTGATAAATACCGAATGGAGCATTGTTGATGAGTGAGCGCAGCCGCGCCTCTGACTGCTGCAGCTTTTCTTCCGCGAGCTTTTGCTCGGTTATGTCTTCGACCGTGCCTTCAAAGTAAAGAATCTTGCCGTTCACATCGCGAACTACTTTGGCGTTCTCGCGCACAAACAGCACGGAGGCGTCGCGTCTCTTCCAGACCGACTCCACGCCACGGGTTTCGCCGTCGCGCTCAATCTGGGCCCGGAACGCCTCACGTTGGTATATGGGCCCGCACCCCTCCTCATCCAGATTCTGTCCAGTTAGTTCCTCGAACGAAGTGTAGCCCAGCATCGAGACCAGGGCCTGATTAGCCATCGAAATCAGACCGTCGCTGGTAGTCCGATAAATTCCCACTGGAGCGTTGGCAAACAGGTCGTGATAGCGTCGCTCGCTCTCCCGCAGAGCTCTCTCCGCGCGCTTGCGTGCCGTGGTGTTGGTAAACACGCCAACCCGGCCGGCAAGTTCTCCATTCTGCGCGAAGAGCGGATAGAGTGTAACCGTGACCCAGACTTCGGACTGATCGCGATGGCGAAGTCTGATTTCATTCTGTGCTCTGCCTCCGGTGCGCAGCAGGCTGGTCAGATCGTCGGCCAAGCTACCTGGCTCTGCCTCGGCCGTGAAATGCCTGGAAGGAAGCCCCAGCATCTCCGTCGATGAGTAACCGAGCATCCGGGCCATCTCTGAATTGGCGAAGATAGTACCCTCTTCACGATTGAACGCCCACACACCCTCTTCGGTCAGCTCAACCAGCTTCTTGCAGCGTTGGTCGCTGTATTTCAGTAATTCACGAAGAAGGCTGCGTTCAGGCCCATCCATTGACAACTCCAGTCTAAGGCGCCGGATTGGCGCTGGCCTCCATGAAGTGAGCGAGCGATATCTTCATATATACAGTCCACTGGCACTCAACTCCAGAGTTATTTGCCGCCCAATTCTAATACCAAGCGATCCCCGCACGGATATCGCTTCCACCGCCACGCACAACCGGTCTGCACCAGAAGTAACCCCCTCCGGTAATCTTTCATCGAGTTCAGGACCGTGCTAACTTGAACCGTGAAGTTAATTCAGATGTAACGAGGTGTTGCTTCTAGCGGGTACCGCCGCAATATTAGTCTCGCGGATTCGTGCCTGTTAGGTTAATAATAGGAAAGGTTCGCCAACGTTGAAAGACGCGTTTCGCCGTTCTAATCTCCTCGGGTGGTGACTCACCTTATTAGGAGATTCGAAATGATCACGCGCGTAACCGTATTCGTCGTGTTGGTTCTGTCACTTGCCGCCTATGCTGCTAGCCCTTCCGTGCAATCGAACTCTCGTGGCGTGGTCGTCTGCTGCGACGGCGACCCCAGCTAGCATTTGGGGAAATAGAAACCGTCTTCTTTTTCCATTATGTCGGGCTGCTGTGGCGAAGGTCCGGTAGCCCGTGAATCCCCTTAGCTGGTCGATCTGGGTCGTCAACGCAATGCTGCAATGGGCATTGCTGATACTCGTTCTGCGAAAAAACAGTTGGCGTCATCATCCAGCATTTGCCGCTTATATCGCGTTCTGTTCCTGCAAGACGAGTTTTTTGATATGGGTCCATCTGTTCGAGCGACCCTTATATATCTCCATGAACTGGGGCACACGGATCGTCAGCGTCCCCTTGATGCTTGCAGTTCTGGTGGAAGTCTTTGCCGCCGTCTTCCGGCCATATTCCACGCTCCCCAAGGGCACCCTACGCTGGTTTAGAGGCGTGTTGGCCTCTCTGATTCTTCTCACTGCTGCTGCTGCCCTTTGTTTTCCCGGCTCCGCTCCTGGGGACTGGATGAACACGGTTATGGTACTCAACCGCTCGGCGTCGATTATCTTTTGCGGCGCATTCGGTTTCACCGCGCTTTTCTCTTCTTATTTCGGAATCCCTTGGCAGCACAGGACTTATGGAATTGGCGTGGGATTCTTGTTGTTCATGTCCGTCGATATCTTCACATCCAGTCTGAGCGCGACCTATGGCTATGCGATTTCTGTGGCGCTGAACGCGATCATCATGCTTGGTTATTCGCTGGCGTTAACCACTTGGATAATATATTTTGCCAGGCCGGAAACACCATCGCGTATTCCGACGCTCGAACAGCTCAAACGATTGCAAAAAGCGCTTGACTATACTACGGAAAAAGCCGAGTCTTATTGGGAGTGTCTCTGACGTGTTTACTTGTTTGGTTCCTCTGAGAGGTTCAAAATGATTGACGTACGGAAAGTTGAAGTGCAGTCGATCGAGGAACTGATTCTGGCGTTGCACCCAGTCCAGAATTCAGTGATTGATTTGAATCGCGTCGAAGCTGCGCTCGCCGAGTTGCGCGACGTCAAGGACAATGTCTCTGCGGTTCTTTCGTTCACCTCCTATTCCCTCACTAGAGATATGGCGGACGATCCCGAATTCCGGCACGTAATTGACGAGGTACGACGCGAGTGTCTGCTGATCAATGGACTGATCTCACGCATCATGTTCCGCCAGCGCTGGTTATTCTCAAGCAAGGTTGAGGATGCCCGCGAGGTGTTGGCCCACTATGAAGACATGGCCAGCGCCGCATGCCGGATGTGCCTGCTATTCGCACCCGAGTTAGGCAACAACCTGCTAAACGCGTTCTGATCGGGCGCTTCCTGCGGCGCTGCAGACCGCATTAGCAAGTCTTGGCTGGTCGCTCCGCCTGTGTTTATTTCTGCCGCAACATGAGATTCATCACGCTATAGAGTGATGCACCGCACCGCCACTCTCGTGCATCTCAGGACTACAATAAATCTTGAAATTTGGCGTACGTCTTCAGGGCGGGGTGTAATTCCCCACCGGCGGTGAAAGCCCGCGAGCGCCTGCAGATTGCAGGGTCAGCAGATCTGGTGAGATTCCAGAGCCGACGGTGATAGTCCGGATGAAAGAAGATGTGCCATGCTGCTCGCGCGCGATGCGAGGCAGCATGCGGTGCATGGCAGCCCTGAAACGTTTCGTCGGCTTATAACGAGGAGCGTTTCAAAATGTCATCATTATCCCCTTCCGCTGCCGTGACGGTTGAGCCTGCGGCAGTTCCCTTCGAAGATAGATATCATCAGGCCCTGGATGATATGCGCCGGGGGCATCCCGTCATTCTGGTCGACGACTTTGATCGCGAGAACGAAGGCGATCTTATTGTTGCCGCCGAAAAGATTTCCACGGCTGCAATGGCCCTTCTCATCCGCGAATGCAGCGGTATCGTCTGTCTGTGCCTGACCGGCGAGACACTCGACCGCTTGCAACTGCCGTTGATGGTGCAAGACAATCAGAGCCGCTTTCGGACTGCCTTCACCGTCTCCATCGAAGCCCGTCTTGGAGTAACTACCGGTGTTTCAGCGCAAGACCGTATTACCACCATTCGTGCCGCTATTGCCGACAACGCGCAGCCCTCAGACCTGGTTCGGCCGGGCCACGTTTTTCCGCTCCGAGCAGCTTCAGGCGGCATTCTGGCTCGCACCGGGCACACGGAAGGATCGGTGGAGCTGGCGCGCATGGCTGGGCTGAAACCCGCCGCAGTTCTTTGCGAAATTACTAATCCCGACGGCACAATGGCCAAAGGCGACGACATCAGCCAATTTGCCCTGAAGCATGGCATGGTTGTGCTGAGCATCGCCGAACTGGTCGAGCAACACATCCGTTCTACGGAGGCAATTGCCGCAGCTAAAGCACGCAGGGGGCCTAGGAATGATAGCTAACCTTTGCACCGAAATTACCAGGCAAGTTGCTGCCACGGAATTGCCTACGCAGTGGGGCCGTTTTCGAGCGTTAGGCTTCGAGCGCTCCACGCAGCACAATCTGGAGAGCGCAGTCGCCCTTATCATGGGGGATATTTCCGCCGGAGCCCCGTTGGTGAGAATTCACTCGCAATGCCTTACGGGCGATGTCTTTGGCTCTCTCCGCTGTGACTGCGGCGAGCAACTGAACCGCTCGATGAAGGCTATCGCCGAGGAAGGCGCAGGCATCCTGATATACGAAAAACAGGAAGGGCGCGGAATCGGCCTCATGGCGAAACTCCAGGCTTACGCGTTGCAGGACGGCGGCCTCGATACGGTCGAGGCAAATCAGCAGCTCGGCTTAGCGGTGGACTGCCGCGATTTCGCCTTGCCGGTAGAGATTCTCAAGCAACTCGGCGTCAAGCAACTTCGCCTCCTTACGAACAACCCGCAGAAGGTGGCCGCGGTGACCGATGCGGGAATTAAAGTCGTGGAGCGGCTGTCCTGTGAGGTTTCGCCTAGCCCCCAGGCGCTCTCGTATCTGACGACCAAGAAGTTGCGGTTAGGACACACGCTCACACTGGTTTAGCTCCCAGCGGGACGCCAAACCGGAATGATTGAGTACGCATTAAGGGTACGCATTAAGAGGCGTATGCCTCTCCAGTGTGTCCGAGATTGGGTGCTCCCACCCAATCTGCAATCTTCTCCGCAAAGTCAGTTGCGCAACTTTGCCCTACAAATTATTGGCCCTGGAAATGCATCAGAGCTATCTGGAGACCTCGTTCCTTGTCCCGCCATTCCGACCTTCGGTTCTGCTTCGCGCAATGTTGGCCGGTCTCCGGTTGTGCTTAATCCTCTTTGGTACAGTTTTCGGGCAGATCGCCAGCATCGGCTCCAGTAAGGACAGCTCTGTTCAATTCGTGAGGAGTTTCAGCACTGGGGCTGATGCACTGGGGAACCGTACTCCCTGCCAGCAGTTACGGGACAAGGTGAATCCTTCGGCTGCGGGCGATTTGACCAGAGAACGCCCTGCGGTATGTGACAAGATTCTCGACATCGTCGCTGGGAAGGCCGATCGCTCGGCGTTGGAGGCGCTGCCAATCCGGGGCGAACGGGTTGTTGTCGATTCAAACCTGCGGGTTCTGATTACTGAGGCAGCTACGAGGAGCGTTCATATCCTCGATTTCACAAACAGAAAGTATCTGCGAATCGACGGGGCAAAAGGCGATCGCATGCACTCTCCGTATGCCATTGCCGTGGACGCCGCCAACAACATTTACGTCACCGACCTTAATCGCGGCAGAATCGCCGTTTTCGACCCCTACGGCAAGTTCAAGAGATACATTGGAGTCTTCAAGGGTGAAGGCTACTTTGATCGCCCGCGAGCGATTGCCATTGATGGCGCGGCCGGACGTATTTATGTCGCCGATAGCGCACGCAACTTCGTTCTCATCCTCGACCTCGGCGGCAAACTTCTTGCGCAAATCGGCAAACGTGGCGGCGGCGATGGCCCAGCCGAATTCCTGGAACCGACTGAGATTGCGATGTATGGAAGTGAAATATTTGTTCTTGATAAGCGCAACGACAGGATTCAGGTTCTGGATCGGGCGGGACACTTCCGGCGACAGTACAAGTTAATGGGCACCGGAGCGACCGAGGCTCGCGGAATGGCGCTCGACGCTGAAGGCCGTCTTTTTGTCCCCTCCTTCAACTGGGTCGAGGTTTTCAATCGCGAGGGCGAGTTGCTCTTCCGATTTGGCAAGACTGGCGATCAGCCAGGCGAGTTCCAGACGCTTAAGGGTATCTGCACGGATTCAAAAGACCGTGTGTATGTGATGGACAGTGGAAATAGTCGCATCCAAGTCTTTCAAGTCACAAACCAGCCCCGTCCGAATGCGGAAGCTTCGCGGTAGATGAAGCTTCGCAGCAGGTAAAGCCCCCCCCTACCACAAACTGACTAGAGCCCGGCCGCTATCCGCTGAAGACTTTCAGAAACCCTGGACAACTCGGGTTCACCTTACGTATTCCAAGCTGCTACGACTAGCTGATCCGGCTAGTGTAAGGAGAAAGACGAATGCCAAATAGAAAGACTTGGAGAGTTATCGCAGGTCTGTGCGCGCTCACGATGGCCGCTTGCTGGGCTGCCCCAGCAAGCGCGCAGACGTCTGAGGCCAAGGAAAAGCCACCGATGTATTCGTACGTCTCGTTCTGGGCGTATCCTCGCGCACAATGGGCAGAAGTGGAAAAATCGAACGCGGCAGACCAGATGATACTGGATAAAGCCATTGCCAGCGGAACGATCGTGGGATATGGCAGCGACACGAATCTGATTCACGGGCCCGATGGCATTACTCACGACGATTGGTGGTCGGCAATGTCGATGGCCGACGCGGTCAAAGTGTTGGAACAGTTCTACAAGTCCGGTTCGCCGACTTCTCCCCTCTTGGCCAGTTCCACAAAGCACTGGGATAACCTTGTTGTCAGCCGGCACTACAACTGGCATTCGGGATCGTGGAAAAATGCGTACACGCATGGGGCCTCTTATAAGCTGAAGCCGGACGCGCCCGACGATGCTGTGGACATCCTGAGCAAGAGCGCGATAGTGCCGCTGATGGAGAAATTGCTTGCCGACGGTACGATTGTCGAATATGAAGTCGACACCGAGGCGATCCACACCGAAGCTCCAGGCACGTTCTGGATCTTTTACCTCATGCCGAACGCAGAAGGGCTGGACAAGGTTAACGCGTTACTCCGTGAAACATTGAAGTCGAATCGGCTGATCGGTCCGGCGTTCGATTCCATGGTGGATTTCACCGCTCATCGCGACTTTCTAGTTCGCACGAACGCCACTTACAAATAGTCACCGCATCGCCCGGCAACCGCGGCAGAAAGCGTCGAGGAGTCTCTGCTGAGACTCCTCGCCACTTTAAGAACCTCCTGCCGGCAGTTCATCCCAAGCCTTACTGCACGCCTTACGCGCTCTGGAGCGCCATGGAGCATGAAAAGAAAGATGGACTCTCGTGGATGGAGTGAGCTTGGAAAACAAATGGTCGGCTTTAGCAGACGATCTTAGAACTTTTTCTTGCTTGCGATTGTCCGTAAGCCATCCTGACTGCTGCACTTCTTAGCGCGCCGAACGAGGCGATGCCCACCAATAAGAACGGGTTAGCCCCTCCTTAGAGCTCTTGCTCGAATTACTTCCCAAGAATCGCGAAGCTTTTGCCCTCAATGTTGGGCACCACATAAGGTCCCATTCAGATCGCATTGAGGCGTGATACCTCTGTCGCGCTGGCGCTGGTCCAAGGTGAATATCTCGTCGTTTGTCTTCTTTTTCGGTGTACAGCCGCAAATTTGGCTGGCGGAGCAGCTATACCCCACCTCGGTTTCGAGCTCCAGAATTGTGTGAACGCTACTGTTCCCCAAACCAGCGCAGGCCTCTTGCACGAGATCAAAATCTCGAGGCTCAGCAGTACAGAGAGTTGCGTCGCAGGTGAAACCAACCTCTACACCTGCCTGATTGCTTTTCTTATATTCGCCGCACACATCGCTGCAGCTTATGTTAGGTGGAGGCGAAGGGACGCTTGTCGATAACAGTGGGCACCCAGAGTCTCCCGGCACGTCGGGAAAACAGTTCGGTGTTGTGGGGATGATCTTTCCGCCTGAGGGAGCGTATGCGGCAGACCATATGGAATCGTCCCCGAGAGTGCACTGCTGCTGGCTAATGTCTTGCCCCGCTTGGTACGGACCATCGTAGATCGGGCAAGCACACTGCACCAATGGAAGGCCGGTCGCAGGATCAATATTGCCCGTTTTCTTGCAAGGTGCCGTCATGCATCCGGCATACTGCGCAGCGGTCCCGCAGGTTGTCTGAGCTATCGGTATAACTGATTCAAGGGCAAGGCTGAACGTCGAAACCAAGTCAGCACCCGGAATGAGATTGTTGTTGTTGATGGAGTCGCACACCGGGGCTTGCCTCGAACCGGCAGGAAGACAGTTTTCGCCGTTCTGACCACACGTCTTAACCGTGGCCAGGTACACGTCGAGATTCAGGATGGCGTTGATATCCACAAAGTAGGGGAATCCACTGGGAATCTCGTAACATGCGCAGTCTGCGAACCCTTTGCCCTCCTCGACCGTGCAGGGTGTCACCGGGCCCGGTCCGGAGTAGTAGCAGAGCGCAATGGATGCGCCTTTACATGCAAGGAAGTTTTCCGGCTTGACAAGTATGTCGGCCCACGCCGGTCCATACGGAGTCGTGGGAAGTGTGTTTAGGCGGAAGTGTTTGGTAAAATCTTCAAAGTTGACCGGGGGGGCCTGTCCACAGGCGTTAACTGCAAACCCCACTAAAGCCAGAAAGCAGAGTAACGATCCAAGGTTCTTGCGCATCGACAACTCCCGTCCGAGGTTTGTACTTCGGGTTAGAGAAGCAGAATTACTCTTCTGTTTCCTGCCGAACGCAAAAAAGATTCAAATTGACAATTAAGAAGTCATAACTGCGGATTTAGAGGACGACTTTAGAACTTTGTTGCGGAGTGGCGGGGGTCGGAACTTTTGCCAGCGCAGGTTTCTCAATGACATCCAAGAGATTGGGAAAATACTGGTCGGGATGGGCAGATTTGAACTGCCGACCCCTCGCACCCCAAGCGAGTGCTCTACCAGGCTGAGCCACATCCCGACGATTTACGGCGCGGGTGCGCCGAAGGGGTAAATTGATTTTAGCACCGAGGAAAGCGGAGCGGAATGGAAAACGCGAGCCATGCGACCCACGTTCACATTTTGGCGCTCAAGCGTTCCTTCCTCGGCTTGCCACCTGCAACTGCTGACTAATGCTAGCGATTACTGCGGTTTGTAACCTTCGGGAGCCTGACCGCCGCCGCCGAAGAAATATTGCTCCATCTGCTGAACGATGAAGTCCTGATGCTCCTTCTTCCAGGGCTGCAGCCGATACTCATTGAGCAGCATTTTCATGTGGCCCTGCCAGTCAGCCCAAGCCTGCTTGCTGACGTTCTCATAGATTCTCTGCCCCAAAGGGCCGTCAAAGGGAGCTTCATCGAGGCCTTCAGCCTCACGTCCCAGCTTTGCGCATTGCACCATGTGTGCCATTCGGAAAAGTCCTCGTTCGTGGTGTATGAAATGAATTGTACTAGACTCCGGCGGAGCGTGCGCCTTCGGCGATGCGCCGTCCTAGTAGCGGCGTCGCTTGCGGCCGCGCTGTGCTGGAGTTGGGCGCTCATCGACGAGCGCAAACTGCAGTTTGCGCTCCACGCGGTCGATACGGTCGAGAATAACGCGGACTCGGTCTCCCAGTGAATAAGTTTTACGGCTGCGCTGGCCGATGATCTGACGGGTGGTTTCGTGAAAGGCGTAGCGATCGTCATACATGCTGTTAAGAGGAATGAGACCTTCGACGAACAGGTCGGTGAGTTCGACGAAGATTCCGTACTTGGTGATGCTGACGATGAGTCCGTCAAAATCCTCGCCGACGCGGTCAGACATGAACTTCATCTTCTTCCACTCGATCAGTTCGCGTTCGGCTGCATCGGCGCGGCGCTCGGCGAAGCTAGCGTCTTCGGCCTGATGGTGGAGATCGTCTTCGGAGATCGGCGAAGCATGATGAGCCTGGGGCTTGGAAGCCTTTCTTGCTGCCGGCTTCGATGAGGCTGGCTTTGCGCCGGCCGGCCAGAGCAACTCTGCGTTCTGCTGGACGTGGCCCCCTGAGCCGATGTTGAGCTTGCCTTCATTGCGCTCGGGGCTTTCTGCCAAGACGCCCTTGAGAATTCGGTGGATCAGGAGGTCGGGAAAGCGGCGGATGGGCGAAGTAAAGTGGGTATAGCAGGTTGCGGCGAGGGCGAAGTGACCGTCGTTGACCTCAGAATAGCGCGCCTGTTTGAGCGAGCGCAGCATCAGGTAGCTGAGGATTCGCTCCTCGGGCTTGCCAGCGATCTTCGCAGCGAGTTTCTGGTACATCGCGGGGGTGATAGCGACCTGCTGCGGAATCTCAACTTCCTTTGGTTTAGCGCGGTGAGCGGTGGAGCGGGCGGTGGCGGCGCGGTGATCAGGCTTGAGGCGGAAGCGCGAGATGGGCAGCGAGCCTATACCCAGCGAGTAGCCGAAGGCAGCGGCAAGGTTTTCAAAATCGTAGACGCGCTTGGGGTCGGGCGGCTCGTGAACCCGGTAAATGGAGGCGACGCCTTTGCCCTCAAGGTAGGTGGCCACGGTTTCATTGGCGGCGAGCATGAACTCCTCTATGAGGCGATGGGCAAAGAAGCGCTCGGAGCGCGTAACGGCTTTCATCAGGCCGTTCTCGTCGAATTCGATGAGCGGCTCGGGAAGATCGAAGTCGATAGAGCCGCGACGCTGGCGCTTCTGGTTGAGGACCTCGGCCAGCTCCTGCATCAGAAGAAAATTTTCAACCAGCGGAGCATAGCGCTGACGGGCGGCGTTGTCGCCATCGAGGATAAGTTGTACGGCCTCGTAAGTCATGCGCTCGGCGCTGCGGATAATGCCGGGCATGATCTCGTAGGAGCGGATTTCACCGCGCTCGTCGATCTGCATTACGCAGGAGATGACAAGCCGATCGAGTTGCGGACGCAGCGAGCAGATGTCCGTGGACAGCTCGATGGGCAGCATGGGGATGGCGCGGTCCGGAAAATAAACGCTGGTACCGCGGATCTCGGCTTCGCGGTCGATGTCCATACCGGGGCGGACGTAGTGCGCAACGTCGGCAATGTGGACCTGGAGTTCGTAGTGACCATCGGGGAGTCTGCGTACCATGACGGCATCGTCAAAGTCGCGCGCGGTTTCTCCATCGATGGTGACGATGGGTAGGTCGCGGAAATCACGGCGACGGTTCAGCTCCGCGGCAGCGATCGCGGAGGGAATGGCGCGGGCTTCGGCGATGACAGATTGCGGGAAGCGGTGGGGCAGGTGGTGCTTGCGAATGATGATTTCAACGTCAACGCCGAAATCGTCTTCGTAGCCTAGAACCTCGATAACCCGTCCCCGGGGATTTTTGGTGGTCGTTGGCCAGCCGGTGATCTCGCAATCCACGACGAGGCCTTCCAGGTCTTCCCACGGACGGCGGCTGGCCTCTCGACCGATGACGCGATCGACCTCAAGGCGGGTAGCTGCTTCCGACTGGTGTGGCAACGACTTCGTCGCCCTCGGCGATGATGATGTCCATCTTGATGCGGTCGTCGATAGGGCGTATGTAGTTTTGCCGCTGGCCGTAGTGGAATGTACCAACCACGGTCGAATGGGCACGTTCCATGACGCGAACGATGCGGCCTTCGGCGCGGCCCTCGCGGGAGTGCGGGGAAAGTTCTACCAGAACCTGATCGCCGTGCATCGCCTCGGCGATATCAAAGGGTGGGATGAATACATCGCCTTCGAGGCGCTCGCGAGCTTCACGATCCAGGGGGCGGACGAAGCCGAAGCCGTCGCGATGCATGGTGAGGGTTCCGGTGACGAGATTGCGATTGACGGCTGCCGCGGCGATTGCGTATCGGTCGCGCGCAACCAGGACGAGTTTGCCCCGCACGACGAGATCAGCAAGCAGGGATTCCAGTTCCTGGCGCTCGCGGCCACGCAGAGAGAGTTCGCGGATAAGTTGCTTATAGCCGGCAGCATGCTGCGGCTGGTCGTCAATGTGTTGGAGTAAATCGCTTTCAGATATCATTCGCCGATGCTGTGATGGTACCGCGTTGGTGGCCGATGTGCGAATTGGGCTGCCGGGGGCTGCGAGATCCGAAAACGACTACACGCGAGCCCGCAGCAAATCAGTGCTTTCAGCAGTGCAGAAAATTCCTACGAGATGGAATATAGTGCACACAGGGAACCAAGAGCACTCCCTTCTCGCAGACCAGCCAATCTCAGAAGCCGTTGTGTAGTTCAGACTTAGGGAACTGCACAGAGAATGGCGATACAGATGCAGAACTGCTTCAGGAAAGGACTCACAAGAAAAAATGTGGAAGCCCTCAGCACAGCCCGGTAGCAATAATCCCGCGCCAGCGGATTCGCAGCGCCAGCCCACAACACCTGCTCCAGCACCCGAGTACAACAATAGCCCGCCGAAACCGGTGAGCTCTGCGGCTGCAGTCTCTGATCAGGCGACGATAGGAAAGTCTCTCATCATCAAAGGCGAGGTTACCGGATCGGAATCGCTTTACATCGATGGCAGGGTCGAAGGTTCGATTCACCTTCCCGGAAACCGCGTGACAGTAGGACGCAATGGCGTGGTAGCTGCCAATATTACGGCCCGCGAGACGGTAATCCTGGGCAAGGTGCGCGGCAATGTCGTAGCCACGGACCGCGTGGATATCCGTAATGAAGGTTCGCTGACCGGCGACGTGATCGCACAGCGCATCAGCATTGAGGACGGTGCGTTCTTCAAGGGTGGCATCGATATCCGCAAACCCAATGTAAACGAAAAAGCGCCAACGGTGGAGACGCCAACGGCCGCCGCGCCGGATAAGACGACGGTTCGCGCCTGAACAGCGGTTCCTCCGCGCTATTGGATTCGGATGGCCCGGTAGCTGTGCTGCCGGGCTTCGGTCTTTCAACCCTCCAAGGCGTTTGCGCTTAGGACTGATCGGCCGGAACGCCGGATTCGCTCGGCACAAATGCCATACGACGTGGCACGACAGTAAGACCAGAAAAATGCAAGTTCCGCGAGGTGTACTCTGAATTTGTTTGAGAAAGTGCTGAACTTGTTGGCAGTTGGTTGCCGGCACAGCCATTTGTCGGTGCCGTTTTCAATGGACGTAGCACGGCAGCATCAGGTGCATCTGGACTGGACGGAAGAGCTTCCATCAGACTGCACACATTACGTCGTCTGCCTGGATTGCGGACGGCGTTTCGCCTATGACTGGAGCGAGATGAAGGTGATCAAAACGAGGCTGAAGGTAGCGGGGTAGCTCCGCTGGAGTAACCAGCCAAGCCCAATGTGAGCGTTGACGGCTCTCGGTTCGAGTTGCGGGCAACGCTCTCCGAAGGCGGACTCACGCAGTGGGCCTAGCTACGCTTCAGGCGGAAGCGTGCCAGCGTAGATGAGAGGAATCCACTCAACCCCAGCAGGTGCGTGATGACCACATAGACGACGCCGAAGGGAATCAGGATTATCAGACCGCGCAGCACCGGTGATCCCAGATGCAACCTCCACTCCAGCAGCAGTGAGAGCGCGGCGGAGGTTAGAGCCGCAGCCCACAGCTTAACAACACGCGAGGCGGAGAACGTTACATGTCCGATGCGCGCTTGCAGCCCACGCCGCAATAAAACGAACTCTACCCATCCAGCAATGCCCGCGGATGAGGTAATCCGGCCACGCCCCAATTGTGGTCGATCCCGAGGACGCGCGGCAGTGGCAGGGCAAAAAGATAGCCCAGGCAAAGCGTGAGAGCGACACGCACGAGGGCAAAGCGCAGGGGCGTTTTAGTGTCTCGCAAGGCGTAAAAAGTTGAGGAATAAAGGCGTCCCATGGTCTGCGCAAGCAGCCCCACGCCAGAGCCCGCCAGGGCTGCCCAGACAAATAGTACGTCTTGGTCGTTGAACTTTCCGGTGCGATATAAGGTCGAGGCCACAACATTACCCAGGGCCAGGAAGACGACCGCGGACGGTACGACAAAAAACGAAATCTTCTCAAGGCCGGCGCTGAGGCGGCTACGCAAAGTGGAGGCAATCTCCGATTCGGTCCCTACAGCGCTGGACATGGCTGGAAGTTCAGCAGCGGAGACTGACATTCCAAACAACGACACTGGCAGCATGTAGAGAGTTTGCGCGTAGGTGAGCAGGACATTGCCTTTGGGAAGAAAGCTGGCTAGCTGGAGATCGACGAAGCCTGAGATCTGAAAGACGCCGCGGCTGATAAAAACCGGGATGAAGGCGGCGACCACTGCAGCGACATGAGTAGTACGAAGATCGAACTGACCAATCAGTGGACGCAGATAGGTGTAAACAGTGGGAGCCTGCACAGCGAACTGCAGCACGGCTCCAGCGACCGTACCCCAGGAGATGGCGTAGGCCAGCGAGACTGTGCCCTGGCCGCGCCATCCACCCTGCCATATGAGAGCGGCGATGATAACGATGTTCATCATCACGCCAGAGGCATAGGAGAGAAAGAAGCGACCATGGCTGTTGAGCACGCCAAGGCACCAGGCGGAAAAAACCAGCAGTCCGGTGCCAGGAAAAACAATTCGTACCAAGGCGACGGTCAGTGCGCGCTTTTCCCCCTGGAAGCCCGGCACGAGCAGGCTGACCAGAAGAGGGGCACAGAGAATCCCTAAAGCTACGATGACGCTGGCCACCAAGGCAAGCAGGGCGAATATGGCTTCGGCGAGTTCGCTGGCTTCGCGCTGGTGGCCCTCGGCCCGGAGGCGCGCGTAAACGGGGATGAAGGATGCGGAGAGCACACCTTCCCCCAGCAGATTTTGCAGCATGTTGGGCACGCGGAAGGCGGCGCGATAGGCGTCAGCGGCCAGCGAAGTTCCCATGTAGTGGGCGAAAAAGCGCTCCCGGATAAGGCCGCTGAGACGACTGAGCAGAATTCCGGCGGCAACCATCACGGCCGCGGCTTTGCCTCGGCGGGGCTTCGGAAGTGCGTCGGAGGGCGTTTCAATCATGGCATCTGAGGTGGAGGCTGGGATTGATTCTACACGGTGGTTGAATCTGGCGAGCAATGGAATACGCCTTGCTAATGGGGTTGAGCCAGCACGATTCAGTACTACAATGCGGGGAGATCGCTTCTCCAGAGAGGCAGTTCTTCATGATTCATGCTTGGCACGACATCTCGCCGGGAGAGAATATCCCGAATGAGTTCAATGCGGTAATCGAGATTCCATTTGGCTCCAGCGTGAAGTACGAACTGGACAAGAGCAGCGGAATGATCAAGCTGGATCGAATTCTGTATTCGGCTGTATATTACCCAGCAAACTATGGATTTATTCCGCAGACTCTGGCCGAAGACGACGATCCGCTCGACGTGCTGGTCTTCTGCCAGGAGCCAGTGGTTCCGCTGACCATCATTCAGGCACGAACCGTCGGCTTGATGACCATGATAGACGGCGGAAAGAAAGATCACAAAATCATTGCCATTGCCAGCAAGGATCCGGAGTTCAATAGCTACGCTGACGCACGGGAGATGCCGCCGCACCGCTTGATGATGTTGCGCCGTTTCTTCCAGGACTACAAACTGCTGGAGGGCAAGGCGGTCGAAGTGGACGAGGTGCAGCCACCCGAAGATGCCTACCCGGTAATCGAATCCGCGTTGGCAAATTACAGCAAGCAGAGGCGTAAGGGGTTTGGAAAGTGAGAAATATCATTGCCGAAGAGCGGCTCCGTTCGCGGGACTGCCGTCTTCTTGTTGTGGTAGCTGCAGTGAAAAGCGCGGGCTGAGGGCCCGCGCTCTGATGACTGATGACAGCAACTGCGACCTAGAACCAGGAGATTGATTTCTTCTTCTTGGGGGGAGTGCTACCGGCATCGGCTTCCTGGTCGCTCTTCTCGGGCGCGGGCGCGGCCTCGGCCTCCTTCTTTCCGGCCTGATCATCCTGCTTGGCTTGCTGAGGCTTGTGCTTGGCTTCCTTGCGAGCTAGTTTTTTCTCCTTCTTGCTTTCCTTGCTCTCGCGCTTTGCTTCTTTCTTTGTCTCACGCTTCTTCTGGGCCAAATACTTGCGCCGCTCCTTAGGCTTCATTTGGCTGAGCTTTTCTTTTTCAGCGGCAGCGGCGGCGGCTTTGGCGGTGGCGGCTTCCTCGGCGGCCTTGCGATCGTTCTCGGCCTTTGTCTTGGCATCCACTTCAGACTTGGCACGGCCCAGTTCAGAGGTGCTGCCAGTCGGTGTGGAATGGTCGTTCTTATCTCGGCCGACCACTACGACCGTCTTCTTTTTACCTATGCCGAGTTTGCCCCGTACTTGCTTGGTCTTTGGGCCGGTGTCTGAGGTGTAGATCAGCTTAGTCTGTTGGGAGCTGGCGCCCGTGTCTGTGTAGCCCGGCTTGATGTCGATGTAGGCTTCTTCGCGCAGTTTGGTGAGGTACTCGCGCAGGGCGGGTTGCACCCTCTGGGCGTAGAGCTGTTCCTGAATCTGTTCGCGCACACGATCGAGGGGAGGAGTTCCGGCTTCAATGTGATCGGTGACGCGAAGGATGATAAAGCCCTGCCGGGTACGTATCGGCTGAGTGAATTCGCCGGTTTTTAGAGCAAATGACTGGTCCTCGAGCTCTTTGGCGAGATCATTGCGTTTGAAGTAGCCGAGATCGCCACCCTGCTCGGCAGTTGAACCGTTCGAGTCTTTGACAGCTAGCTCGTCAAACTTTGCGCCAGCCTTGAGCTGCTGATAGACGGCATTAGCCTTGGCTTCGGCGTCGGCCACCTGCTCAGGAGTCGCCTCCTTAAGCGTGTTCTGCTTGCCAGGCTCCGGCTTGGGGGCATTGGGGTTGTTAGCGATCAGAATTTCACTCAGGCGGACGCGCTCAGGTTGGGTTATCTCAGACCTGTGCTCGTCATAATACTTCTGAATTTCGTCGTGCGTGACCTGAAGATGACTGCCGACCTCTGAACTGATTACCTTCTGAGTGAGAATCCCGTTTTTGGTGTTCTGCTTGAACTCCTCCCAGCTGACGCCTTGGGCTTCGGCGATCTTCTGGAGATCCTCCATCGAGCCCGCCTTCATCTGCTTGCGCAATTCATCCAGGCGCTTGACGAGATCGGCGTCAGCGGAAATTCCGAGGTCGGCTGCTTTCTGGACGAGCAACTGCTGGTCGATAAGATCGCGAAGAGAATTCGCTGCGCGCTCGTCAACCTGTTTCTGCGAAAGGGTCAACTCCTTGGATTCCTGCGCCGTTTGTTCTTCGTTCCGGCGCAAGTCGGCATGAGTGATGATCGAGTTGTTAACACGCGCGATGATTTCCTCAACGACCGTGTCTTGCTGCCCGAGGACAGGAGAGGTTAAGGAACCAATGGCGATCAGAAACCACAAAAACTTCTTCATTTAGATCCAGGGCGCGTTGCGATCTCAGCCCGGCTAGGGACAGGCGGAACGCCGCAAAAAGTTTGAAGGTACAAGACAAGCTATTGTAACTCCCTGCCATCACATCAGCCAGTGGCTACCACTTTACTAATCCAGGATAGAGCCTGAAGACCGGACTGAGGGCCAGGAAACCAACAAGTTTGTCGCAAACCGTGCAACTGCCTTCAAAGTAGCACGCTGCGCGAGTGCCCGCGACAGGTTCTGGCGGCGGGGAGCGGCTTTGCGGTATTGTGATCCCCGATGCGTTTGACGGAGTCAGAGTGAGAATAAGAACAAAGCGCTTTGCTCTGGTAATTTCAGCAATCGCGCTAAGCCTTCAACTGGCGCGCGCTCAGCAGCCGGAGGCTCTTACGCCGTGGCTGCAGCCGAAGTTGCAGCTTCCCGGCAATGCCCCGTTACCATCTTCTCCGCCGCCGGTGGACACGGCAAAACGTAATGGACCGACCGCACGCCTATATCGCGCATTGCAAACAGTAGGGCTCGATGAAAGCAAAGTCTTTCACGTGCGGGAGGCGGAGTTGGATCGTGGCGAACTGCACCTTTATCTGACGGATGGTGCCATCGCGTTCACGCACGATGTGTTGGGTCGCGTAACCGGAGCGTACTTTGAAGGCGAAGGCGAGGTGCTGATGCGGCCACCAGACTTGACCGAGCGCGCATCGCTGGGATTGTTCTCCGGTTTGGGCGTGCTGGACGAGCATTTCTTTATGGCATATCTGCGCTTTAATGGAGACCTCCCCGGCGAGTTGAAACCATTTTTGCGCGAAGGCGAGGATCAGGAGGAGTTCATTCGCGCCCACGGCCAGCTTGCCCAGGAGCTAGCGGAGCTGGATGGATTGCGCTTGCTGGAAAGCTTTACGGAAGACGCGGCGTTGGCAAAAGATGACCACTTTCTGCATGCGAGGCTGGCAACGCGGTTCGGCAGCCTCGACGTTTACCAGGACTCGCTCGCCGAAGATCAGTTCAAGGTGGCACGCTTGAGCCGCGCCGGAGAGGATTTCTACTTCGATGTCTGGATGGCATTTCCCGGAATCGATGCGCGACAGTTGGGAGAGAACAGAGTGATTGATCCTTCCACTTCGGCATCGGCCGTGGCGGTGGAAGCATTTCGCATCGACGCCGTATTGACTCCTCCCGAAATGCTGGAGGCAAACTCGGAACTCGATGTGTCTGTGCGGAACGGAGGACAGAAACTGCTGACATTCGAGCTCTCGCGATGGCTGGCGGTGAGCCAGGTCAGCGTAGATGGCGTGGATGTGGAGTTCCTGCAGAACGAAGCTCTACACGGCAGCAAGCTGGCACGAATTGGAAATGACCTGGTGACCGTTGTGATGCCGGAGACGCTGCGCTCCGGCGAACATCACCATCTGCGCTTCCGCTATGCCGGCGCGGTCATGCAGCAGGCTGCGCCGGGGCTGCTATATGTGGGTGCGCGCGGTACATGGTATCCCAACCGCAGCATGCAGATGAGCGACTTTCAATTGAAGTTCCGCTGGCCAAAGGCATGGACTCTGGTGGCCACAGGCCGCCGCATTTCGATGCGGGACGAAGGCTCAGAGCTGAGCGGTGAGTGGAGTTCAGACGGAAAGATTCCGCTGGCGGGATTCAACCTCGGCAAGTTTGTGCGTTCTTCGGCGCAAGCCGACGGAGTGGAGGTGGCAAGTTACTCGGCGGGAGTGGTCGAGCAGTCGCTGGCACAAGCGGCTCCCGCGCTGGCGGTTGAAGCCGAAGCAAGAAATGCCGTCATCGCCAGGCGATCGGCAGAGGCAATTTTGAAATATGCGCGCTGGTTTGGTCCGTATCCCTACAAAAGTCTGGCACTCGCCCAGTTGCCGGGAACCCTTTCACAGGGGTGGCCGACGCTGGTGTACCTGAGCAGCTTTGCTTATCTGAGCGATGAGGAACGGCAGGCTCTCAAGCTGAATCGATTTCAACGCATCGTCTTCGATGGCTTTATGCAGGATCACGAAACAGCGCACCAGTGGTGGGGCGACAAGGTAGCCTACAAGAATTATCGCGACCAATGGCTAATGGAGGCGCTCGCCAATCTGAGCGCCCTGATGATCTTGGAAGAGAAAGACCCAGGTCGGGCGCCAGAGTTACTGGAGCTCTACCGGCAACAATTGCTGGAAACCAACACAGCGGGCAGGCGATACGCGGACGCTGGGCCGGTCACGCTCGGCTACCGGTTATCGTCCTCCGTGTTTCCTAACGCATACATTCCAGTGACCTACGGACGAGGCCTCTGGCTGTTGGTGATGCTGCGCGACTATTTTGCGGATTACGAGAAGCTGGAAGCGGGGGCGGTGAATGGCGACGGCGGACGCTTTCTCGCAGCGCTGCGCGAGTTTGGCCGGCGCTACGATCGAAGCACCGCGACGACGGACGACTTCCGCCAGGTGCTCGAGGAATTTCTTCCACCGGAGGCACGCTTTGAGGGAGTGCGCAGCTTGAAATGGTTTTTCGATGAATGGGTGCGCGGCAGCTCGGTGCCTGAGATTGACGTCGAGCAACTTGTGCTCAAGCGGCGAGGCCAAGCGACAGTGGCGAGCTTCGCTTTGCATCAGCAACAGTGTCCTGAATCCCTGGTAACGTCGGTGCCAATTTTCGCGGAACTGGCGGGAGGAAAGCGCGTGTCACTGCAGCGAGTCTTCGCCGATGGCCATGATTCCCGCTTCGAACTGAAGGTGCCCCCAACGACGCGCCGCTTGCTGGTCGATCCAGAAAACAAATTGCTTCGGCTGCACTAGACTGTTTCCTCTTCAATTACGCGGAGAAGGTATTGGCCGTAGCCGCTCTTGATGAGGGGTTGGGCAAGTGCTTCCAGTTGGGCGCGGGAAATAAAGCCCATGCGGTAGGCAATCTCCTCCGGGCTGGCGATCTTGAGCCCCTGCCGTTTCTCCAGCGTCGCGATGAAGCTTGAAGCCTCTAGCATGGAGTCGTGGGTTCCCGTGTCAAGCCACGCCGTGCCGCGGCTAAAGGTGACCACGTTGAGTTGGCCGCGCTCGAGGTAAAGGCGGTTGAGGTCAGTGATTTCAAGTTCGCCGCGCGCCGAAGGTTTGAGCGACTTGGCAAGGGTAACGACCTGGCGATCATAGAAGTAGAGGCCGGTAACGGCGAAGCGCGAACGGGGACGGGCAGGCTTTTCTTCCAGGCTGACGGCTCGGCCCGTGGAATCGAACTCCACGACGCCGTAAGAGCTTGGATCCTGCACGGCGTAAGCGAAGATGGTGGCGCCCTCCTCCAGCGCGGCACTATACTGCAAAAGCTTTGACATGTCCTGACCGTAGAAAATATTGTCGCCAAGTACGAGGGCACAAGGATCGCCTGCAATGAAACGCTCGCCGATCAGAAAAGCCTGGGCAAGACCTTCGGGCTTGGGTTGCTCGGCGTAATCGATCTTAAGGCCCCATTGCTCGCCGGAGCCGAGCAGTTCGCGGAAGCGCGGCAGATCCAGGGGCGTGGAGATTAGCAGAAGCTCCCGGATTCCAGCCAGCATGAGAGTGCTGAGCGGGTAGTAAACCATCGGCTTGTCGTAAACGGGAATGAGCTGCTTGCTGACGGCGATGGTGGCAGGGTAAAGCCGCGTGCCGGAGCCTCCGGCCAGAACTATTCCCTTCATTGTGCACCCCGGGTGTCGTAATTAGCAGCAATCCACTTGCGGTACTCTCCGCTTGTGACCTGCGCAATCCATGCAGAGTTGGAGAGATACCACTCGACGGTACGCCGGATACCTGTGGCAAAGGTCTCGCGCGGCTTCCAGCCTATCTCGCGGCCGATCTTGGCGGCATCAATCGCGTATCGGCGGTCATGGCCGGGACGGTCCTTGACGAAGGTGATCAGGCGGTTGTGCGGAGCCCCAGACGGATGGAACTCATCCATAATGGAGCAGATTGTCGTGACCACGTCGACATTGGCCATCTCGCTGTTTCCACCGATGTTGTAGGTCTCGCCGACGGCGCCCTGATCGAGCACGCTCGCGATGGCCTCACAATGGTCGCCGACGTAGAGCCAGTCGCGCACGTTTCGTCCATCGCCGTAGATGGGCAGAGAGCGGCCGTCGAGGGCGTTGAGAATGACCAGCGGAATCAATTTTTCAGGAAACTGAAAAGGTCCGTAGTTATTGGAACAATTGGTGGTGAGCGTGGGCAGCCCATAAGTGTGCTGGTAGGCACGGACGAGGTGATCGCTGGCCGCTTTGGAGGCCGAGTAGGGGCTGTTAGGCTCGTAGGGGTGGCACTCGGTAAACGCTGGATCTCTGGGCCCGAGTGATCCGTAGACTTCGTCGGTAGAGACGTGCAGGAAACGGAAGCGCGACTGGGCTTGGGAGGACAGCGCGCGGTAATAGACAAGCGATTCGTTGAGAAGACGAAAGGTTCCAACGACGTTCGTCGAGATGAATTCCTCGGGACTGGCGATGGAACGGTCGACGTGACTTTCGGCAGCAAAGTTTACCAGCGCTTCGGGCCGGTGTGTCCGCAGCAGGGATTGGACGAGGCCAGCGTCTTCAATGCCTCCGCGAACGAAGATGTGCGCCGGGTTCGCGTGGAGCGATGCAAGACTACCCAGATTGCCGGCATAGGTGAGCTTGTCGAGGTTAACGATACGATCGCCTGCGGCGATGCGCTGTAGTACAAAGTTTGAGCCAATGAAACCGGCGCCACCGGTAACTAGAATCGTCCTTCCCACTGGCAAACCTCCGAATGGACAACTCAGTATTGTACTGGGAAATCGCCACAAGCTCTTAGAGCGGCACAGAGTAATTCCGTTAACATCTGGGATCAAATCGACGCATAACGTACTCGCCGGATCGCTGTCAAAACATCGCGGGTGAGGTAAAGTGGTGTCATCGTGATCATTAATTTGGCGCGGCGCGCACATAACCACAATTGGGAACTCGACCCGATTACTCGTTCACTGCTCGATACCGACTTCTACAAACTGCTGATGCTGCAGTTCATCTGGAAACGTTTTCCGAAGACAAGTGCTTCGTTTTCGTTCATCAATCGCTCAAGACAAGTGCGACTTGGCGATCTGATCGATGAAAATGAACTCCGGGAGCAACTCGAGCAGACGAAGCGGCTTCGATTTCACAAATCCGAACTGATCTGGCTCGCCGGCAATACCTTCTATGGACGTCGCGGCATCTTTGAGCCATCGTTTCTGGAGTGGCTGGAGCGCGACTTCCGCCTTTCTGAATACGATTTATCTGTCCGGGACGGGCAGCTCTCGCTCTCATTTCACGGTCTTTGGACGGAGACGACGATGTGGGAGATTTATGCTCTCTCGGTCGTCAGCGAGTTGAAGACACGCGCCAGCCTGAAGCAATTAACTGAATTCGAATTGGATATTCTGTACGCCCGCGCCAAAACCAAACTTTGGCAAAAAATGGAGCGGCTGCGCGGTGTACCGGGACTGCGGCTAAGCGACTTCGGCACGCGGCGGCGTCACAGCTTCCTGTGGCAGGAGTATGTGGTCAAAGCCATGAGTGACGTGCTCGGCAGCAGCTTTTCCGGCACATCGAATACGTATTTGGCATACAAACACGATCTGGAAGCTATTGGCACAAATGCCCATGAACTGCCGATGGCATTGGCAGCGATGGCCAAAAGCGACGAAGAATTGAAGGCATCGCAGTACCGATTGCTCGAGCTATGGCAGCAAACCTATCAGGGTGAGTTGTTGATTCTCCTTCCAGACACGTTTGGCACCACGCAGTTTCTACGCGATGCTCCAAATTGGATGGCGGATTGGAAAGGCCAGCGTGCAGACAGCAAAGATCCATTCGTGGCAGGCGACGAATATATAACATGGCTTGAAGAGAGAGGACGTGATCCGAAGGAAAAGTTGTTCATCGCTTCCGATTCGCTCGATGTGGAGCAGATTCTCGGGCTGCACGCTTATTTTTCGGGGACAATCCGCAATGGTGCTTTTCCAGCGGATTTTTTGAAGGCGAGCGACTTTTTCGATGAACGGAAATGGATTCCCGGGCGCCGCATCCGCTTCAGCGCAGGATGGGGCACGTTGCTCACCAACGATTTCCGTGGCTGTGATCCCCGAGGTGATGGCGGCTTTGATCCTCTCAGCCTGGTATGCAAACTCAACGATGCAACCGGCCGGCCAGCGGTGAAACTCTCCGACAACTTTGAAAAAGCGTTGGGAAATCCCGAGGAAATTGAGCGTTATCGACGGTTCTTTGGACTGGCAGGCGTGGCCCATGCACCGGTCGTGACATAGTCTGGGTTCGTAACGGGCTGTTACAATTTCTGTAACGGTGTTCACGCTGGAACGAGCAGTTGCCTCCGAGCATGGAGTTCAGATAAGAGCGAGAACCGGCGGTTGTTGGGTAGAAGGGAACATTTTTTGATGTCTGTTGAATCCAACGAGTGCGGCATTCAAGAAAAGGATCATAGCTTCAACAATGCACCGGTATTTGGGATTTTGTTCGCGATTGGCTTGGCTCATCTGCTGAACGATCTGATCGGCGGACTGATGCCGGCCCTTTATCCTATGCTGAAAAGCTCATATCACTTGAGCTTTTCGCAGGTTGGCTTGATAGCCCTCACCTATCAGACCACCTCGTCGCTGCTGCAGCCCTTTGTCGGGCTTTATACGGATCGGCGTCCTCGACCGTTTTCACTGATGGCCGGCATGGCTTGCACGCTCGTGGGCGTGATCCTGCTCTCCCGAGCGTCCACTATGTCTGCCATTCTGATCTCGGCAATCATGGTTGGCATTGGCTCCTCGGTGTTTCATCCCGAATCTTCCAGAGTGGCAAGGCTGGCATCGGGCGGCCAGCACGGGTTGGCACAATCCATCTTCCAAGTAGGTGGGAATTTCGGATTTTCATTGGGGCCGTTGTTGGCGGCACTTGTGGTCTTCCGGCATGGCCAGTCAAGCATCGCCTGGTTTTCAATATCCGCGCTCCTGGCCATGATCGTGCTATCCAGAGTAGGCAGTTGGTATAAGAGAAAGACCTTGAACAAGGTGCGCGGTCGGGATAATAGCGCTCCTCTTTCGGTAGCGCCTCCCCGCAAAGTTGCCGGGGCCATTACAATTTTGCTGGTTCTCATCTTTTCTAAATACATTTACCTGGCCAGCATTACGACTTATTTCACCTTCTACCTGATCAGCAAGTTCCACATCTCGGTTCAAAGCGCTCAGATTTACCTCTTCTTCTTTCTAGCTTCCAGTGCCGCTGGAATTTTGGTGGGCGGGCCAGTTGGCGACCGCATCGGTCGCAAGTACGTCATCTGGTGCTCGATTCTTGGGGTGTTGCCCTTCACTCTGCTCATGCCTTACGTCAATCTGTTCTGGACCGGCGTTCTCAGCGTGGTGATCGGCATGATCCTGTCCTCCGCTTTTTCGGCGATCCTGGTGTTCGCCCAGGAACTAATTCCCGGAAAAGTTGGCATGATCTCGGGGCTGTTCTTTGGCTTTGCCTTTGGAGTCGCGGGAGTAGGCGCCGCGGTGCTGGGCAAGGTCGCCGATTGGACCAGCATCACCGTCGTCTACCACGTCTGTTCTTTCCTACCGGTCATCGGGATTCTTGCTTACTTTTTGCCGGATCGAGAGACTCGGACTTCCGCCCAGACGAAGCAGGGGCTGGCGGCCGAGATAGCCTGAAGCACTACCATCATATCCGCCGAAAGAGGTCACCAGCGCTCGTATCAAAAGTACACGGTGACTGTCAGCGGCCTGCAGAGCCTTCAGCGTTCGGTGGCAGCTTTCGACTCCTGTAGCAGTCGGAGAGCCGCCAGCAGAGTACGCTCGTAGCGCTCCCGCTCTTCCCTAACCTGTTCTGTCGTCCAGTTCCAAAATCCGCGCCCGGACTTCATACCTAAACGACCCTCGGATACGATCTCCTCCAAGACCCGAATTGGTTCGGCACTTGTAGACAGCGACGGATAGATCGAGCGAGCGGCGGCAATGTGTGTGTCCAGTCCGGCAAACTCCTTTTGGAGTATCGGGCCGGCCGCAACGTAACGGAAACCGAAGCCATATCGCACCGCTGTGTCGACGTCCTCGACCGTGCCCAGTCCTTCGTCGATCACGGCGAAAACTTCTCGCATGAGTGCGTGCTGAATCCGGTTGGCGAGGAAGCCTGGGACGTCCCGGTTTACCCGGACCGGCATTCGTCCCACCGCTTTCATAATGCCGTAGAGAGTTTCAGTGGCCGCAGGGTCGGTAAACTCGCCGCGCACGACCTCGACTACCGGAACGAGATGGGCGGGTGCGAAGAAATGCAAGTTCGCCATGCGGTCGCGGCTCTGGCAATAGCGCGCGATATCGGTGATGCGAAATCCAGATGCATTGGAGCCAATCGGAATGTGAGGCGGAGCTTGCCGATCAAGTTCCGCAAAGATCCTCCGCTTCAGATCGAGTTGCTCGGGAGCAGCTTCGACTACGAGCCTGATATTCCTCCACTCGATCTCTTTTATTGTTTCGACCAGGCGAAGACGTTCCGGAGAAAAGTTTGCATCAAGCTGCCCGACCGAAACGCACACTCTCTCACGACGCGCACCCCATCTGGCCGAATCCGGTTCCACCGCTTGGACATGCCAGCCGGCCGCCAAAAAAATAGCGGCCGCGTCGCATCCCATCAGACCAAGGCCAACGATTCCAATTGTATTTTTGTCCATTGCTAATGTTCGCCTTTCCGGCTAATCGCATCCCGGACAGGATCAGCGGTTGGAAGATTGGCCCTTGTTTCGCCTACCTGACTTGGCCCGAGTTGTGCTCGTTCTCAGGCAAGGTTGGCTGTGTTACCCATCGCCTTATCGCGGGAACTCACGAATCAGCCTCGGAATAACGCGGCAGATTTCATTCAGCGCCTGCTGACCTTGCTCGCTCAATCCCTCGCAGTTGCCAAAATCTGCGCCCGTACCGGTGACCAACACCGCCTGTGGTGCTCGTCCATAGAGCACCCGGGCCAGTTCCAGCAGCGCCGCTGCTTCCACGTGGTGCGTGAGGCTGGCGGAAGAATCCCCTGACTTTGCTGAAAGCCCCACCACGCGCACCACACCGGGTTCTCCGTCGCACGCAGCGTCCACGAAGAGAGCCAGTTCGCACTCTGCCAGCCGCTCGGCCAGTTCCGGCGAAAGCTGCTGGCAGCTTAGACACTCCGTATCCGGCAGAAGCGGACGTAGCCGTTCAATCGCCAACGGCCCTAGTGCGTCATCGCCGCGCAACGTGTTTCCGTAGCCGATGAGCAGCACGCGGATCATCGGGCGTTACCGGAGCAACCGGTCCACCACTTCGCCATCGGCGGCGAGCAACTGGATATCCAGCGGCATGGCTCCGGCGGCATGGGTAGAGCAACTCAGGCAGGGGTCAAAGGCGCGCACTACGGCTTCGACACGATTCAACATGCCCGGCTGCAGAGCTTTGCCCTTTACAAATTGACGGGCCACCTGGAGCACCCCGTGATTGATCGCGAGGTTATTGTGCCCCGTCGCGATAACCATGTTAGCCGACTCAATCAGTCCGTTCTGGTCGATGCGGTAATGGTGAATCAAGGTTCCGCGAGGGGCTTCCAGAATACCTACTCCCTCATAGTTGTTGGGCGAGGCATGAGCCCGCACGTTCTTGCCGAGAATCTCGGGATCGTGCAGCAGCATCTCCATGCGCTCAATCGAAAATAGAATTTCTATCAGCCGGGCATAATGATAGTAGAACGAACTGAGCACCGAATGGCGCTCCAACTCGCGGAACTCCGCCAGCTCCTCGTCGGCCTGCACGGTGCCCGCCGACTCACACATGTTGAGCCGGGCCAGCGGTCCAACGCGGTAGACTCCATCCTTCAGCCCGAGGGGTTTGAAGTAGGTGGACTTCAGATAGGAATCCTCATTGCAGGATTCCCCGATGTAGTTCATGTAGTCAACGCCGGTGATGTGGTCGGCCACAATGTCGAGGTTGGCATCGACAAAACGCAGCCAGCCGTTGTAGGCCGAAAACTCATTGGCGTCGTTCGCCATGGCCAGGAAGAGCGACGGGAAGTTGGCGAACGAACGCACCTCGGCTCGGAAACTTTCGATTTGCCCTTTGAACCAGCGTAGCGCGCTGCGCGTGATGCGAATCGCCTCGGGAATCTCGGCCATGATCAGGTCACGCTGATCGGCCTGGAGGGGATGGCTGACACCGCCGGGCACGATCCATCCTGGGTGAATGCGCTTTCCGCCCAGCGTTTCCAGCACGCGTTGGCCGAACTGGCGCAGCTTGATGCCGTCGCGCGCCATTGCCGGATATTTGCGCACGACCCCCATGATGTTGCGCTCTTCCGGATCAGCGTCCATGCCGAGCAGAAAGTCCGGGGACGAGAGGTAGAAGAAACTGAGGGCGTGGGATTGAATGATCTGCGCCAGATTCATGATGCGGCGGAGTTTTTCAGCCGTCTCCGGAATGCGCACCGCCATGATGTCATCGCACGCCTTGCTTGAGGCCAGCAGGTGGCTGGTTGGGCAGATCCCGCAGATGCGCGCCATAAGCGCTGGCATCTCGGTGAAGGGGCGTCCCTCGCAGAACTTTTCAAAGCCGCGCACCTGGGTAACGTGGAAGCGGGCGTCTTGCACCTCTCCCTGCTCGTCCATCTGCAGCGTGATCTTGGCATGACCCTCGATACGGGTTACGGGATCGATCGTAATTGTAGGCATATCTTCTATGCTCCAAAGCGCGTGGTCGAATGCAAATCCGGCGTGCGCCCTTCCAGCAGTTCGGTGATGGCGAAATAAATGTTGTCCGCTGAAGGCGGGCAGCCTGGCAAGTAGACGTCCACATGCACTACCTCGTGCAGCGGTATCACGCGCTCCAGCAGCTTTGGCACAATACTGGTTGGCGCGTGATTGTTGATCGTCGCATTCTCGATATAGACCCGCTCCAGCATCTTCTCCAAAGGAAAGACTGTGCGCATCGAGGGAATGTTGCCGGTCACGGCGCAATCGCCAAGCGCTATCACGATCTTGGAATTTTTCCGTATGAGACGAATCTTGTGCAGATCTTCTTCGCTGCTGATCGAACCTTCCACCAGCGCCACGTCCACGTTCTCCGGGAACTGCTTGGCGTCCACCAGAGGGCTGTAAACCAGATCGATCTTTTCCTCCAGCGGGATCAGCTTCTCGTCCATGTCCAGCAAGGACATGTGGCAGCCCGAGCATCCATCCAGCCAAATCGTTGCCACTCGTGCTTTGGTCATTTTCCCACCTCCCGCATCATGCTCAAGTAAGGCAGGAACGTACGGCGCTTCATCATTTCGCCCGCGGCCTGGCCCTTTTCACTCAGCGCTCCGGTGGGGCAAACGTGCACGCACTTGCCGCACCCGGTGCAACTCTCGCTCTCCCCCCACGGCCGGTTCAAATCCGGGATGACTCGAGCCTTGGTGCCGCGGCCCATCAGATCCCAGGTGTGCGCGCCTTCCACCTCCTGGCAAACGCGGATGCAACGCGTGCACAGGATGCAGCGGTTATGGTCAGCGATAAAGCGCGTGTGCGAGGCGTCAACAGGCATGAGCGGGTGGATATACGGCATGGTGATGTGATTTACGCCCAGCTTCTGCGCCAGCGCTTGCAGATCGCAGTGGCCGTTGGTGACGCAAACCGAACAGATATGGTTGCGTTCGCTGAAAAGCATTTCCAAGGTGAGCTTGCGGAACTCGGCAAGGCGCTCGGAATTTACTGTGACCTCCATGCCCTCCTGCACCTTGGTGACGCAGGCTGGCATGAGTTTATTGCTGCCCTTTATTTCGACAAGGCACATGCGACAGGCGCCGATGTTGCTCAGACCCGACAGCCGGCAGAGAGTTGGAATGAAGATGCCGTTCTCCTCGGCCACTTCGAGAATCGTCTGGTCGGCGCGCCCGCCACACTCTCGGTTCTCGATGATCAGGGTTCGAATTTCGATTGCGCTGGTGGTCATACGTTCACCTCCGCTTCGGCCTTCGCCGGATGACAGACGCCCGCCGGGCACCGCCCTTCCTCAATGTGCGCGCGAAACTCGTCCATGAAATAGCGCAGGGTGGTCAAGGTAGGATTGGGCGCGGTCTGCCCCAGCCCGCAGAGGCTGGCGGCCTTGACCATGCTGGTCAGCCGTTGCAGCAATTCCAGATCCTGCGGTTCGGCCGTGCCCTGTGTAACGCGCTCGAGGATGTTATGCATCTGTGTGGTGCCGACACGGCAGGGAACGCACTTACCGCACGATTCAGTCATACAAAAGTCCATGAAGAAGCGTGCGACATCGACCATGCAGGAGCTCTCGTCCATTACGATCAGGCCGCCCGAGCCCATGATGGAACCTACGCTGGCAAGCGAATCGTAGTCCACCGGAACGTCGAGGTACTGTTCGGGTACGCAACCGCCCGAAGGCCCGCCCGACTGTACCGCCTTGAACTTTCGGCCTTCTGGAATTCCACCGCCCAGTTTGAAGATGATTTCGCGCAGCGAAATGCCCATGGGGACCTCGATCAGGCCCGTGTTCTTGACGCGCCCGGCAAGAGCGAAGACCTTGGTTCCTTTGCTCTTCTCGGTACCGATGGAGGCGAACCAATCGCCGCCCCTCCGGATGATGGGCGGAATGTTGGCAAAGGTCTCTACGTTGTTGATCAGTGTGGGCGAGTTCCACAGGCCCTGCTGCGCCGGGAACGGAGGCCGAGGCCGAGGCGTGCCGCGCCCACCCTCGATGGAGGCGATCAGGGCCGTCTCTTCACCGCAAACGAATGCGCCGGCGCCCAGGCGAACTTCGACCTTGAAGTCGAAGTGGGTATCGCCGATATTCATCCCCAGCAGCCCGTTAGTCTCAGCCTGGCGGATGGCGATCCGCAGCCGCTTGATTGCCAGCGGGTACTCGGCTCGGCAGTAGATAAAACCCTTACTGGCTCCCACCGCATAAGCGCCAATCGCCATGCCCTCCAGCACGCGGTGAGGATCGCTCTCCAGCACACTGCGATCCATGAATGCGCCGGGATCGCCCTCGTCAGCATTGCAGATCACAAACTTGCGGTTGCCGCTGGCCTTGGCCACGGTGGTCCACTTCAGTCCGGTCGGGAAGCCGGCTCCGCCGCGTCCGCGCAGTCCGCTCTTGGTGACCTGGTCGATGACGCCCATCGGCTTCAGCTTGTTGATGACGTGGAACAGCGCCTCGTAGCCATCGTTGGCGATGTAGTCCTCGATGCACTCAGGATCAATTTCACCAGAGTTTTCGAGCACAACCTTCTTCTGCCCGGCAAAGAAGTCAAGTTTGCTGTCGAGAACGATCACGGGCGGAGCCGGCTTGTTGTCCACGATGTTGTCGATGATGGCGGCTGCGTCGTCCGGCGTCACCGACTGGAACATCTTTTCATTGGCGTCGGCCGAGACCAGGGGACCGGCGGCGCACAGTCCCATGCAGCCGACCCCTTTGACCTTGCAACAGGTATCAAGGCCGCGCTGCTTTAGCTCGCTCTCCAGTTGCGTCTTCACCTGGTCTGCGTTGGCCGAAAGGCAGCCGGCAGCAACACAAACCTTGACGACGTGATCGTAGCGGCTGTCGCTTTGCTTGGTTTGAACTGCGATATTTGCCAGATCGTCCTGGTTCATGGGTGGCCCTCCGCCACGAGAGATTCGCTTTCCAGATAGCTGTGGACGCGCATCTTGATCGACTCGGTGGTGACTTTGCCGGATACCTGGCCGTCAAAGACAACTGCAGGAGCAAGGCCACACGAACCAACGCAACGCGCGGTAACCAACGAGAGCGCGCCATCCGGGGTGGTTTCACCCTGCTTGATTCCAGCAGCTTCATGCACCGCATTGAGCAGTAGAGGCGCGCCCTTGATGTAACAAGCCGTACCGGTACAGACCACGCAGGTATGCTTGCCGGGCGGCTTCATGGTGAAGAAATGGTAAAAGGTGGCTACGCCGTAGACTTTACTATAGGGTACACACAGCGAGGCCGCCACGTATTTGAGGCCATCATCGGTGAGGAAACCAAAGGTTTCCTGTAGGGTATGCAGCACCTCGATCAACGCGTCCGGCTCGTGACCATGACGGCGCATCATGCCGTCGACGATCTTCCAGCGCTTATCGTCAGAGGGCGGCGCGACTTTGGGAATAAATAACATCACTTGCTCCTTGATATTTCATTCTTGCGCGCAGACAACTCACCCCCGTCACGCGGGGGCACGATAGGTCTGGAGCGCAAAGCAGGAACAGCGTATGAAGTTCTCGAAAAATGGCATTTCCATGCATTGGAGAAACCGGCGAATTTGACCGATATCTGCCTGGTATGTTTCATACTGAATATCGGCGGACTTCCTTCTTTGCTGCAGTCTATCTATAAATTTCCGCCGAATTCATCGTATAATCTACCGAAGAATTCGGCCCGGCGATGTGATGGGTCTCACGTTCTAGCGTGTCGATGCTGCGCGGGAATCCGTATCGGGAAACCCCCTCAACGGAAGGTTAGCTCACAAAAAAAGACCGGACTGCGAAGCGTCCGGTCCTTGGCTCAGGAGCATCTCGGCTTTCAATCTAAATGTCAGCAGATCCTCGGCAACTGCTCTCCGCTTAGCATGTCGATGATGCGGGTGGTGCCGATACGGCTCTTCATCTTCACCAGGCCTCCGCTCTCCGCGGAAACCCGGCCAATTTCCACCGCGCCCGCCGTATGAGGATCGCCGCGCAGTAGTTCCAGAGCCCGCGAGGCTTCGCTTTCCGGCAGAAAGACGACCATACGCCCCTCGTTGGCCAGGTACAGCGGATCGAAACCTAGCACCTCACAGGCGCCCGCCACGTCGTCCCGCACGGGAATCCTGGACTCGTCAATGGTGATCTGCAGTCTGGTAGTTTCGGCAATCTCGATAAGAGTTGTCCCTAACCCTCCGCGAGTCAGGTCGCGCAGGCAGTGAACTCCAACCTTGCCCGATATCAGCTTCTGCACCGCGCTGTTCAGCGGAGCACAATCGCTTTCAATCTTCGACTCAAATTCCAGGCCCTGCCGCATCGCCATGATGGCAATGCCATGGCGGCCAATGTCTCCGCTGAGCAGCACCACGTCGCCCGCCTTAACGCTGGAAGGAGCAATCGTTAAACCAGCTTCCACAATGCCTACGCCCGCCGTGTTGATGAAGACACCGTCACCCTTGCCACGATCGACTACCTTGGTATCTCCGGTCACCAGTTGCACGCCGGCAAGTTCAGCCGACTGCTTCAAGCTCTGCACCACCGCCCAGAGCGTCTCCATCGGTAGCCCCTCTTCGAGGATGAGGCCACAGCTCAGGTAGACGGGGCGCGCGCCGCACATCGAAAGATCGTTCACCGTACCGTTGATCGCCAGCGAACCGATGTCTCCGCCGGGAAAGAACAGTGGATTAACCACGTAGGAATCGGTGGTAAAAGCCAGCCGAGCGCCGCCCAGTTCAAACACTGCGCCATCGTGGCGCGCCTCCAGCAGAGGGCTGTTAAAAGCGGGCAAAATCATTTTCTCGATCAACAGGTGCATCAGTTTGCCGCCGCCGCCGTGGGCCAGCGTCACTGTGGGATAGTCGGTAATCGGCAAAGGGCAACTCAGTACGAAGTCTTTCACTGTGCTCATCGCTTATGCCTTTCCGGTCGTCGCCAGTTCGGCTCGCCGATAGCGATAATACGCGGCGCACGCGCCCTCATTCGATACCATCGGCGCACCCAGCGGCTTCTCCGGCGTGCACTGCTTTCCGAAAGCACTGCACTCGTGCGGCTTCTTCTGTCCCTGCATGATCAGGCCGCTGATGCACAGCGGGCTCTCCTCCGCCGTGTAGTCGCCAACATTGAAACGCAATTCAGCGTCGAATTCCGCATACTCGGGACGAAGCGCCAATCCGCTGGCTCCGATCTCTCCAATGCCCCGCCACTTGCGATTCACCACATGAAATACTTCCTGCATAAAGTGCTGCGCGGAACGGTTTCCTCCCACGGGAACCGCCCGTGTGTACTGATTCTCAACCTCGTGCCGGCCCTGCTCCAGTTGGGCGACGCACATGGCGATGCCCTGCAGAATGTCGAGCGGCTCAAAGCCCGTCACTACGATGGGAGCCTTATACTTGGCCGCAATCGGAATGTACTCGTCGTAGCCCATGATGGCACAGACGTGTCCTGCGGCCAGAAAGCCCTGCACACGATTGGTGGCGGAGCCGAGAATCACCTCCATCGCCGGCGGTACCAGCACATGGGAAACCAGCACGGAAAAATTCTTGATCCCCTGCTGCTTGGCCTGGTACACGGTCATGGCGTGCGCCGGAGCCGTAGTCTCAAAACCTACGGCGAAGAACACAATCTGCTTCGAGGGATTCTCGCGCGCAAGCTTGAGCGCATCGAGCGGCGAATAGAGAATTCGCACATCGCCGCCACGCGCTTTAATGCCAAACAGATCGGATTCGCTTCCAGGAACCCGCAGCATATCGCCGAACGAGCAGAAGATTACATCAGGCCGCTGCGCAATCTGCACTGCCTTATCGATCAGTTCCAGCGGCGTAACGCAGACCGGACAGCCTGGGCCGTGAACCAGCTCAATTTCCTTCGGAAGCAGCTCATCCAACCCAAATTTCACGATGGCGTGGGTCTGTCCGCCGCAGATTTCCATGATCGTCCATGGCTTCGTGGTGATTCTGCGAATCTCATGCGCAAAACCTTGCGCCGCATCCGCATCGCGATACTCCGATGAATATTTCACTGCTTTACTCCTGGGTCGGTCGTGAGCACACCCAGCTCTCCGAGTTCACCCATTTCCTTCAGATAGCCGAAGACCTTGCCCGCCTCCTCTTCGTCCACTACGCTGATTGCGAATCCCACGTGGACGAGTACGTATTCGCCAATTTGCGCCTCCGGCACGTAGGCCAGGTTTACTTCCTTCAGCACTCCGCCAAACTCCACGCGGGCCTGCCGTGCCAAATCCTCGCCGCTAATGCTGATGATCTTTCCTGGCACCGCTAAACACATTTTTGCTCCCTCTCGCTTTCCTCAAATCTCAATTGCCGAGCCGCCGCCACTACTTGTCCCAGCGCGATTCCGCCGTCATTCGGAGGAACCCGCTGGTGCCAATATATTTTCACACCGGCAGCTTGCAGCCGCGCCACCGTCAACTCGGTAAGCAAACGGTTCTGGAAACATCCGCCACTGAGCACCAGCGGGAGCCCCGCGTGCATGGCTGCCACTTCGGCAATCATCTCAGCCAGCGTGTTATGAAACTTCCGCGCCATCACCTCATGCTTCGTCTTCCGCGCCAAGTCCGCCAGAATTGCGCGCACCATGGGAAGCCAATCCAACTCCGCCGGAGGCGCATCGCTTACCGAGCCGGTGATCGCAAACTCGTAGCTGCCGCACTCGCTGCTCTTGGCCGCAAGCCACTCCAACTCCATCGCTGCCTGCCCTTCGAAGCGTGCTATCTGCCGTACTCCGATCAGCGAAGCCACGGCATCAAACAACCGCCCCACGCTCGAAGTCCACGGACTGTTCAATCCCTGCCGCAGCATCGCCGCAACGATCTTCCGGTCTGCCGCAGCAAACGCGTGGACGGGGTTGAACTCCTCGTGCTCGAACGTCTGCTCTCCCATCACCTCGAACAAGACGCCCAGTCCACAGCGCCGCGGCTCGCGCACCGCGCGTTCGCTTCCCGCCAGCCGCAGCCGGCGCAGGCGCGCCACGCGGGTATATCCATATTTGTCAATCTTCAAAAACTCGCCGCCCCAAACCGTTCCATCCGGTCCCCAGCCACTGCCATCCCATGCCACGCCGAGCGCCGGAGCCTTCACTTCATTTTCCGCCATGCAGGCCAAAACATGCGCATAGTGATGTTGCACGCCCACGGGATGAGCACAGATCCGTTTGGCGTATGTGGTCGAGATGTAGTCCGGATGGAGGTCGCAGGCCACCGTCTCCGGCTTCACCTCATAAAGCTCTTCCAGGCTCTTCACTACGCCCTCGAATGCCATGCTCGCCTGCGCGGTTTCCAGGTCGCCAATATGCTGGCTGAGAAAGACCTGACGGCCTACCGAGAGCGCGACCGTGTTCTTCTGGTGTGCTCCGACGCCGAGCATCGCCGGCATTTCATCTTCCAACAGCATCGGCAGGGGCGCGAAGCCACGCGCGCGGCGCATCAGCATCTCGCGTCCAGCCATCACTCGCACAATCGAGTCGTCGACGTGGCGCAGAATCGGACGATCATGCACCAGCAGCAACTCCGCGATTTCGCGCAGACGATCAAGGGCCTCCATCGCATCGATGCAAATCGGCTCATCGCTCAAATTTCCGCTGGTAGCGATCACGGCAAAGCCCAGAGCCCGCAATATCAGATGATGCAAGGGCGTGTAAGGCAGCATCGCGCCCAACATCGGATTGCCAGGAGCAATCGATGGAGCGAGCGCAGATGAGACGGAGCTCTTGCGATGCACCAACACAATCGGAGACTCCGGCGAGCGCAGCAGGCGTTCTTCCAGCGGCGTGAGTTCGCACTCCCGCAGCACGTCTTCGGCGGCCGGAAACATCAGCGCGAACGGCTTTTCCTCGCGATGCTTACGCTGGCGCAGCCTGCGCACTGCCTCTTCATTGCGCGCATCCACCATCAGGTGAAAGCCGCCCAGTCCCTTCACGCCTACAATCCTGCCCTGCCGCAGCGCTACGGCAGCCTCGTCCAGCGCCGCTTGGCGCCGGGCCAGCACTGCTCCTGCCATGCTCCAGAGTTCGAGTTGCGGTCCGCACTCTGGACAGGCGTTGGGTTGGGCGTGGAATCTGCGGTTGGATGGGTCGCGATACTCGCGCTCGCACTCCGCGCACATGGTGAATTTCTTCATCGTGGTGCGCGGCCGATCGTAAGGTAGCGACTCAATGATCGTGTAGCGAGGCCCGCAGTTGGTGCAGTTGGTAAACGGATAACCGAAGCGCCGGTTGCGCGGGTCGAAGATTTCACGCAGGCACTCTGGACAGCTCGCAATGTCAGGCATAACAAGCGCGGTCTTCTCACCGCCATCACTCTTGCGGATCTCAAATCCCACATAGCCGACAGGGTCGGCAAAGCTGCTCTCCAGACTTTGAATAAATGAGATCGCGGGTTTCTCCCGCTCTACCCGCAGCAAAAAGCATTCGAGGCGATCGCGTGCGCCCTCCACCTCCACAAAAACGCCGTGCGACGTGTTGTTGACCCAACCGTTCAGCTCCAGTTCGGTCGCCAGGCGATAGACGAAGGGGCGGAAGCCGACACCCTGAACCGCGCCCCGAATTATCATTTTCAGTCGAGTCGAGGTGTTCAGGCCCTGGGCCGTGCCTACCACGCCCTGTTCTGCGGTCACCAAGCTTCCTCTTTTCTCACCAGAGCTAAATCGATGAATCCCTCTCCAAGCAGCTTCCGATTCCAGAGCCACTTCCATGAGCGTAGAACCATGCGCTGCAGTGACAAGCGTCATCAGCCGTTTTACGCTCACCGCGCGGTGCCGATGTTAGAATCACCACAGTCCCGGGCTCGTCCGGAGTGGAATCCCTTTCATGACTGCTTCATCCTCCGCAGCATCCAAGCCCGTTCCCATGCTCGACCTCAAACGTCAGTATGCCACCATTCGTGAATTGGTGCGTGCCGCCATTGACCAGGTCTGCGAGTCGCAATCGCTAGTGCTGGGCGAGGAGGTCGCGGCACTGGAGCGCGAGATTTCTGCGTACATGGGTGCCGCTGCAACCGTCGGCTGCTCCTCGGGGACCGATGCCTTGTGGCTTGCCCTGACCGGAGCCGGCGTCACAGCGGGCGACAGCGTTATCACCTCGCCCTTCACATTTTTCGCCTCCGCCAGTTCGATCACGCGCTGCGGTGCCCGACCCGTTTTTGCGGACATCGATCCGGCTACCTTCAACCTCTCCGCGCGTTCCGTCGAGCGGGCGATTGAGAGCCAGGGTCCGGCGAGTCTCAAGGGCGTCATGCCCGTGCACCTCTACGGCCAGTGCGTGGATGCCGATGCGTTCGACGCGGTTGCCGAGACTCGTAATCTGGTGATCGTGGAAGACGCCGCCCAGGCGTTCGGCGCCACCTGGAAGGGACGGCACGCCGGAACCCTGGGTCGTACTGCGGCCTTCAGCTTTTATCCCACCAAGAATCTCAGCGCATTTGGCGACGCGGGAGCCGCAACCGCCAGCGACCTTGAGGCCGGTGAGCACATGAAACGCCTGCGCAATCACGGCGCGGCACGGCGCTACTACCACGACGAGGTCGGCTGGAACGCACGCATGGACGGAATCCAGGGGGCGGTGCTGCGCATAAAATTGCGTTTCATCGATCGGTGGAACCAGCGCCGGGGCGAGATCGCCGCAACCTACGATCAGCTTCTGCAACAGGCTGGACTTACGGACGGGCGCGGAAGATCGACATATGTCGATTCATCGCAGCCACTCGCTCTTCCTGCAACTGCGCCCGAGGCGAAGCACATCTTTCACCAGTACGTGGCTCGCGCCCATCGCCGCGATGAACTGCGTGAGTTTCTGCAGCAGCGCCAGGTCGGCTGCGAGATTTATTATCCAGTGCCGCTGCACCTTCAGCGATGCTTCGCCTATCTTGGATACCAGGCAGGCGATTTCCCTGAATCCGAGCGCGCATGCCGTGAGGTTCTCGCTCTGCCCATTTTTCCTGAACTCACCCTAGCCGAACAGCACCGGGTGGTTGCAGCCGTCGCGGAGTTTTACTCGAAGTAGCTCACGCCGCGCGCTGAGATAAATCTGCGTTGGCGGGTTCCCCGTCTGCCTCAAGCTCACACGAGCTGTGCCGCTGCCGCAGTTCCAAGGCAAAGGCACGATATTTCTCGTAGTCCCTCTGCAGCGGCGCTTCATCGTATTCGCCAAGCATCGCCCGAGCAGCCATTTTTGACCAGCCCATCCGGAAAGTCGCATAAGCCAGGAGATACGGCGCGAGCCTCGCGGCAATGGCATCGCCGGAACGCCCTTCGAACTCGCCGGACAAAACGGTCGCGCAGCTCGCCATGCAGCTCCCATTCCACGATCGTTCCCGCTACGTCCCACGCGATATCGCAGGGGCCGGGGAAGAAATGATTATCGCCGTGACCTCCCGCATCCAGCTTCAACAGTTCTTCGTCATCGCTCAGGAGCCACTGATACGGCATCATGCGGCCGTCGCAGACCACCACGCGTCCGGTGCGCAATTGCGCTTCTTCCGTGCCGAGTTCGGCGCCAAATTCGAGCTGCCAGTTCCAGCGCAACATGCTCTCCAGCTCCGGAGTTTGAGGCGTCGGGCTCGCAAAAGCAGTGAATCTGAAGGCGAGGTAGCTGGCCATCCGCTCCAGCAACTCGGGCGAGCGATCGCAAAGATCCAGCACCCGTCCAGGCACCAGTTCATATTGTCCAAAGCCGCTGTGATTGCCGAGATAGCGCGGGGAAAAGCCGCTGCCAGCCAGCAACTTTGCCCGCCTGCCCATTGCTTCGCCGTAGTGCCCAAAGCCTTCAAACCTGAAAATGCTGCGCTCATCGGCGGCGAGAAATTGGGCAGGCTCCAAGGGCGTCCACGACGCGGCTGCGGTGCGTTCCGGGCGGAGCAAGCGCCAGCGCCAAGCTCCTCCCGAAAGGTTTTCTCCCGCTCCCGCTGGAGCCAACGGAGCATTATGCATGACGTGGAAGCGGTACCTCCCCCACCGCTGGGCGGCGTTTGGGGCACGCAAAGTCGCAGGATCCGCGGCACGGCTTCCGATCAGATGAATGCTCCCGCACTCGATGCCGCAGCTTGTCAGAACCTCGGCCACCGCGAGGAACGATGAGCCGCTGATGCCTGGCCCTTCATCCACGACCAGAAACGATGCGTCGCGCGAGCGCGCAATCCACTGGCCAAGCTCCGGGTGTCGCCTCCAGCCTGCGATCGTAGGGGTGTCCGGTCGGGCGGACCGTGAGGCGCCGACACTCGACGCCGCGCTGGTGCAACGCGGCACAAGCAACCGCGCTCAGGGTCGCTCCGATGCTGCGAATCCCCAGCACGGCCACTGGAGACTTCAGCGACAACGCGTCCAGCAGCATCGCAACCTTGAGCGGATGCAGCGCGTAGTAAGCAAACCCCTCCTGCACCGCGACCTCATAGCGGGCCGCTACGCGGAGATGCCGGAGACGCTCAAGGATCAATGGATGTGAATGTATCTGCCCGGTAAGCAAAGCAAGGGCGAGCGTCTGGGTAATTTCCGAGGCGATGTCGCAGGAATCGGCGTGGGTTGCATTCACACACGCAGCATCCAGCAGCGCACATTCCAACTCTCCTGCTGCAATCAACGCCGCAACCACGCAGTCTTGCCTGGCATGCTCTGGCGCTCTCAGCCACCGGGATAGCGCATCGGCCAGCGAGGAAACCAGCTCCGCTCCGCTTACCGCGTGCCTTCCGTTGCGAAACACATACATGTTCCAGGCAGACTCATTCATGGCAGGCCGTTGAGCGGCTGGCTATGCGGGCTGCGCATCAGGCTGCCTTTTTCTTTTGGCCGCGAGGTGAGCGCGAGATGTCGCCTTCCTTGTCGATGAAGTAGAGGAACTGGTTATCGCGATCTACGGCATGCGATATCAGCACCTTTGATTCCCCTTCCCCGCTCTTGGGCTTGTGGCAAACATTGCCCTGACCATCGATAAAGTACAGGAATTTCTTGTAATCCCTTTGGAGGTCCAGCTTTTTGATTTTTTCAGCCATCGCGGCACACCCTCCGTATTCAGGGTGTTTAGATTCGTTTTGGCCCTGCCGGGATGGATTGGCACACAGAAGTTCGGATTGAGCTGAAATCCGCGTCTCTGGAGTCAGTGCTTGTTTTTTGGCGATTTGTGCTGTGCGATGCCTTTTTCTTCGGCTCGTCAGGCGAGTGCGCGGCCTGCTGCGGCTGTTCGCCGGGAGCGAGCACCTGCCGCACGATGTTGCCGATGACCCGGTACTTGCGTTCGCTGATCGAAGCATCCGCATTTTGCTTACGGATGGTGAAGACCGGCATCACGCCTTCCTTGCCGAAATTCTCCGTGGAAACCGTGGCTGGAAAGTAGCCGATGATGAAGTGTTCGCGATAGCCGGTCTCGTAACGATGTCTTTTCAGGTTCCAGGTGAAGACGCGGAACTGATTGAAGTCGTATGCAATGCCGTCTTTATTTTCATTGAGCAGCACCAGGTACTGGGGAACCGCGCCTTTGACTTCGTCCTGCACGGTGTTGAGCACGAACGCCGCCTGAATGCGCTGGCCTTCGGCATACTGCGCGACGTCGAGTGGAATATCGAGATCGACCATGCGGGCCAGCACCCAGCCGACGTGTCCCTGCTGATCGCGCACCAGCCACCAGTCATCCATGGGCTTTGGCTGCGGCTCCGCGGCCGGGGGCGTAGCGGGCTGCGCGGCCGCCGATTGCGCGGCCTTGGGCGCCGAGGACGGGGGCGCGGGAGCCTGTGCTGGAGCGGCTTTCGACGTGGCTTTCGTGCTTTTCTTTGGCTTAGTCCGGGCAAGCTCGCCGGTGGCCTTGGCAAGTTCAGCTGCCTTGACCGAGGCAATTTCTTCCGGCGTGGCGCGCTCGGCGGTGGCGCGCTTGAGCATCTCCACCTTGGAGTTTTCAGCGAGCTGATAGAGCGTGTCGGTCTCGCGGCCGGGGCTGACGTGCATGTTCAACTCGACGCGGGTGACGCCATGGCCTTCGATTGGCGTGGTGTGGTTGTCTTTGCTGAGCCGCTGAAACTGATCGTAGATCTCGGCAGGCACCAGGGCGCGCAGCTCGATCCAGCCTTCAATTTTTTGCGCCGTACGGATGCGCACGAATCGCTTCTGGCGTTCGAGGACCTCGACGCGCTCACCGTTTTTTACCGAGCCGACGCGGTTGTAAACGGCGGAAACATGGTCGCGGAGATTGGCCTGGGGCGCGGCGACATACATGACCTCTCCGCTGCCGACCGGGCCTGAATGTTTGCAGGAGGCGGCGCAAAGCAAGACGAGCAGGAGCGCGAATCGGAGGGCCAGACGCAAAGAGAGCAGACGAAAACGAGAGTTAAGAGGACGCAAGGGCTTCTATTCCGGATGAGTCTCCACTATAAACCAGGGCGGCTGAGAGGAGAAACGATTGACTTTTCGGTCAATCGTTGGAGAACGAAAGATAACTTTGTGGTGAATCTTTGCACGAGCTTCCAACGATTGGCATAAAAGTCACTATTTCAGAGAATGGCTGGCGCGAAAGGCAATGGCTTGGCCAGAGCGAGCTCAAACGTGGGATGAATTCGCTAGCCCCGAAGGCAAAATAAGGCTTGCATTCCACCCTCCTACTCGGCCCGACGTTCGCCAAAAGATGGCTCGGCTCGTCCCGACATTCGCCAGAAGATGGCGGATGTGGGCACGTCGGATGTGGCCGCAGAAATTATTCGTCGCCGAAGTGAATTCCGACGGAGCGGGCGGTGTTGACCAGCTCGCCCTTGGGATCTGACCCTCTTCATTTTGCCGATGGCCTCGGCGATATCGACGAAGACGATTTTGCCGCCGCGCAGCGCCACCATTTTCATGAAGCCACGCTGGGCGATGAGGTCGACGGCGGCGACGCCGAAGCGGGTGCTCAGGATGCGATCGCTGGGCGAGGGCGAGCCGCCGCGCTGGGTGTGGCCGAGGACGGTGACGCGGACTTCTTTGTTGGAGCAGAGCGCGATGGCTTCGCCGATGAGGTTGCCGACACTGATGCCCTTGGGAATGGAGCCATAACGCTGGATGCAGTCCTTGCGGATCTGCTCGGGAACCTGGACGCCTTCGGCGAGGGAGATGATGGTGAACTTTTTGCCGAAGATGTGGCGCTGGCCGATGTAGGAGCAGACGCTTTCGACGCTGAAGGGAATTTCCGGAATCAGGATGATGTGAGCGCCGCCGGCGATTCCGGCGTGGAGGGCGATCCAACCGGCGTCGCGTCCCATGACTTCGACGATCATGACGCGGTGATGAGATTCGGCGGTGGTGTGGATGCGGTCGATGGCGTCGGTTGCGACGTGGATGGCGGAGTCAAAGCCGAAGGTGACCTCGGTGGCGGAGAGGTCGTTGTCGATGGTCTTGGGAACGCCGACGACGGGCAGACCTTTGTGTGCCGAGGTCGAGGCCGATCTTCTGGGTGCCGTCGCCGCCGATGACGATGAGGGCGTCCAGCCCCATGGCCTTGGCGTTGCGGATGACTTCATCGGAGAAATCGCGAACCGTCTCCTGGCCGTCATTGTTGATTCGATAGGCGAAGGGATTGCCGCGATTGGTGGTGCCAAGGATGGTTCCGCCGCGAGGCAGGATGCCGCTGACGTCATTGAGCGCGAGGGGGCGGCTTTTTTCGGGCCAGATGAGGCCGTCAAAGCCGTCGCGAATGCCGATGACCTCATAGCGGTACTTGAGGATGGCGGTTTTTACGGCGGCGCGGATGACGGCGTTGAGACCGGGACAGTCGCCTCCGCCGGTGCAGATGCCAATTTTTCTGATTTCAGCCATATGAGTATTATTTCCGCAATGATCGCGAGGGCAGCTTTTGAGCCTTCGCGGAGATTGTATAACACGGACGGTGAGTGGGCCGAAGCGGCGAGAGCAGGAGGCGGCCGCGCGGCATCCCGGAATGGGAGCGGAATGGAGCGCCGGGAGAAGCGCCACATTCCAGGAAAACATTCCGGATAATCGATAAGTTAGCAGTCTTAGATGACGACCTGGGCGTTGAATTGGAGCGAACCGGTGACGGTGGTGGGAGTGGCGGCGGAGCCGAAGGTGGCGGTGGCGGTGATGGTGAAGGGAGTGGTGCCGCTGATCACAGTGACTACCCCAAGGGAACTTACCTTGGCGATGGTACCGGTGGTGTCGCTGCTGGTCCAGGTGACGTAAGGAGTGATGGCGCCAGTGGCGGAAAGAGTGGTGTCACCGGGAAAGACGGCGCTGGCATTTGCCTGAAAGGAAGTGCCCGCTGGAAAGGTGCTTGCGCCACTCTGGCTGGCGACGGTGAGGGTGGTTGGGGCGGTGCCGTTGTAGAGCACTACGGTACAGGTATTGCTGGTGACTCCGCCGTCTTTCGCGGTGACGGGGTGGTGCCGGAGGTTGCCGAGCCTGCGGTGAGGACGCCGGCATTGACGGTGGCAACCGAGGGGTAGCTGCTGGCCCAGGTGGCGTCGGCGGAGCTGGTGACGGTGAGCCGCCGGCGGTGAGCTGCGCTGAAGGTCAGCGTGCTATAGTGTCCGCCGGAGTGGCCCCGGCTTTGAGCATGACGGCGGCGGGAGAGATGGTGACGGTTACGATGGCGCTATTAGAAATGAAGAAGCCGTTGCAGGAGGCGCAGAGTACGATAAGCGGAAAAATCGGGAGCAGACGGGCGACACGGCGAAGGCAGGTCATGAGTTCCTCCGGGACAGGATTATTGTAGTGCCTTAGGGCGGGATCAGGGCAAGTGTGGTTGGAACTTGGAGCAGCGGGAGATAAGGAAGGCAAGTTTCAAAATTTCAAAGTTCAAGGCAAGATCCCACACAAGCCAAAGGAAGGCTTGAATGGGGCACCCGGCTCCCGTTGTTGCTGCCGTGTTGTTCCCACCTTCGCCAAAGGCGGGCGGATGTAGGCCACCGATTTTATTCGAATGTCAGCTATGGCTGCATTTTGCCGCTTTTGAGGAAGCGCTCGTGGAAGGCGTGGGCTTCGCTGAGAATGTGGGGCGTGTGCTGTCCGTTCGAGCCTTGGCGGGCGCGGTCGAAGTAGTCGTTGAGGAGCGGCTTGAAATCGTCAGAGGCGCAGTTGTCGATGATGAGGCGCGCGCGCTGCTTGGGCGAGAGGCCGCGCAGGTCGGCGAGGCCGGCTTCGGTGACCAGCACCTGGGTATCGTGCTCGGTGTGATCGACGTGGCTGACCATGGGAACGATGGTGGAGATGGTTCCCTTGGCGGCCAGCGAGGGAGCCATGAAGATGGAGAGGTAGGCGTTGCGGGCGAAGTCGCCTGAGCCGCCGATGCCGTTCATGATCTTGGAGCCCATGATGTGGGTGGAGTTGACGTTGCCGTAGATGTCAGCCTCGATCATGCCGTTCATGGAGATGACGCCGAAGCGGCGAATGATGCCGGGATTGTTGGAGATGTCCTGGGTGCGGAGGACGATGGAGCGGCGATAGTTGCGCAGGTTGCCGTAGACTTCCTTGATCATCTCCGGGCCAAGCGAGAAGGCGGTGGCCGAGGCTGAAACCATCTTGCCGGACTTGATGAGGCCGATCATGCCGTCCTGAATGACTTCGGTGTAGGCGGTGAGATTGTGAAACTTGCCCTGTTCGAGTCCGAAGAGGACGGCATTTGCGATGTTGCCGACGCCGGACTGGATGGGCAGAAGATCGGCGGGCATGCGGCCCTTCTTGACCTCCCATTCGAGGAAATCAAGGATGTGTCCGGCGATCTGGCGGGAGACTTTGTCAGGCTCCTTGAAGGCGGTGTTGCGGTCGGGGGAGTGGGTCTCGATGACGGCGACGACCTTCTCGATGGGAATGTTGAGGTAGGGGCTGCCGATGCGCTGGCCGGCGCGGATGATGGGAATAGGCTCGCGGAAGGGCGGCGCGTCGAGGCCGTAGTAGATATCGTGCATGCCCTCGAGGTCGATGGACTGCCAGGAGTTGACCTCGAGGATGACCTGGTCGGCACACTCCAGCCATGATTTGTTGTTGCCCAGCGAGGTGGAAGGGATGGCGCGGCCGTCTTCATAAATTGCCGTGACCTCGATGACGGCCTTGTCGAGTTTGCCGAGGAATCCATACTCCATGTACTGAGCGACGTGGCTGAGATGGATGTCGATGTATTCCATGTCGCCGTCATTGATGCGCTTGCGGACGGCGGGATCAGACTGGTAGGGGAGGCGGACCTGCATGCCGTTGGCGGCGGCGAGGGCGCCATCAAGCTCAGGACCGGTGGATGCGCCGGTGAAGACGCCGACGCGCAGGGGATCGCCTTGCTGGCGGCAGCTTTCCATGCGGCGCGCAAGAGCGGTGGGAAACTCCTTGGGATAGCCGGAGCCGGTGAAACCGCTCATGCCGATGTGGTCGTTATTGCGGATGAGCGCGGCAGCCTCATCGGCGGACATGATGCGCTGACGTAACTGGTGATTGAGAACGCGATTATGAGAGGTAGTAAGAGCAGCCATGATGACCTTCTGCAGGACCGGAATTAAAGGTGGAACTTTTAAGGCTAGGTCGCGGAGGGGGATTCGTCAACCCCGGCGTTTACACGGGTGCGATTCAGCGGAATTAAGGCAAAAGGTGGCAAGGGAGTGGGTTGCGGCTTCAGGCGAAGCGCAGGCGGGAACGCGCGCAGGTCACTTTTTGTTGAGCTGGAGAGAGGCGGAGTTGATGCAGTAGCGCAGGCCGGTGGGGTTGGGGCCGTCGGGAAAGACGTGGCCGAGATGGCCGCCGCAGCGGGCGCAGGTGACCTCGGTACGGACCATACCGTGGCTGGGATCATCGTGCTCCTCGACGTGCTCTTTGTTGAGCGGATCGTAAAAGCTGGGCCAGCCACAGCCGGCGTCGAACTTGGTTTCCGAGGAAAAGAGCTCGAGGCCGCAGGCGGCACAGCGATAGACGCCGGGAGTTGTGGTTTCCGCATATTGGCCGGTGAAGGGACGCTCGGTGCCTTTTTGGCGGAGGATGCGGTACTGCTCAGGCGTGAGAGAGCGGCGCCATTCTTCATCCGACCTGCGAATCTTGTCCATGGTCATTCGAGTCTTCCCCTTGCACGGCATTTAGATTGTATATCGATTGGCTTGATGGGCCAAAGGCGTGGGGGTTGGTGGCTGCGCTGGCACGCTAATTTCTGCGACGGGCACGCGCCAACGCATGATGCTCCGGCCGCGGGCGCATGGATAGGCGGAACGGCGCTACAATCCGGCATGGCTAATTTATCGCTGGTGTATGGGTTGAGGCTGCTGCCGCAGGGTGAGTTGGAGCAGGTGGGCGAGGGCAAGATCAAGTTGAGGAATGGACGCGAGGAGCACGTCACGCTGCATCTGCTGGAGGGCAGCAAGGAAGAGATCGAGGCGCAACTGAAGCAGAGCATCGATGCGTTCTTCGATATCTATCCGGAGATCCAGTAGAGGCGCTGGGGGCCGACAATTTAAAGGCAGTGCGATAAGGTTGGGCATTCTGCTCCGAACAGCTCTGCAGGTCAGCTCTCTCTTTCGGTTCTCTACCGCCCGCATATCTTGAACTGCTTGGGACAACTCGGGCCGGCTACAGTGGTTCTGAAGAGTGACGGGCGGAAACGCGGGTGGTGGTTCCGGGCAGGTCGGCAGTGGGTCCGGCTTGATGCGGCGGAGGCATCGGCGTGCAGACTGCTCGGTGCCATCCGCCGGGCCAGGACGGCGTTACAGTTCAACGAGTGGAGACCCCCTATGAGACTGAGACTAGTTACGGCAACCGCAGCGGCATTCCTGCTGATGGCGGGTATGGCGATTGCGCAGGATGCGGACGCGGCAATGGCCGCCAAGACCGAAATGCAGGCAGCCAACGTGGAACAACACCTGAAGGACATGGAACAGAAGTGGGCGAAGGCCTCGCTGGCGAGCAACGGCGATATGCTGGCTCCGATGCTGGCCGAGGACTTTATGGAAATTGATTCCGACGGCTCGATGCGCAACAAGACTGAAGCCGTTGCACGGACCACGAAAGCCAAATTTGAAGTGAGTGAGATTGCCGACCTGCAGGTGGACCAGCACGGAGATGCCGCGATCGTGACGGGCACATGGATGGGCAAAGGCGTAGGCCGCTGATGGAAAGCCCATCGATGCCAAGGAGCGCTGGGCGGATACCTGGGTGAAGCATGACGGGAAATGGGTGTGCGTTGCTTCGGCATCAGCCCCGTTAAAGTGAGCGGAGGCTGTATCTGCCGGCTGCGGCAGGTACGGGGTACCCGCACCCGAGAGAAAATGAAAGCGAATGTGCAGGGAAAAGAAAGGCCGGTCGGCGAACCGGCCTTTGCTGTTTTTGGCGTCCTGAGGCATGGTGGTAGTAGATGAAAATGCCTTGCGCGAAAGGCTCGGGGCAAAGAAAGGACGGCTGGCGTGGAATTCATGGAACTGGCGCGGACGCGGCACTCGGTGCGGAGCTTTCGCGGGGAGCAGGTGCCGGAGGCGCTGACGAAAAAGATTCTGGAGGTGGTGCGGACGTCGCCTTCGGCGGGAAACTTTCAGGCGTATGAGATCTACGTGGTGAGCGGCGCGGCGCGGATGCAGGCGCTGGCCGGAGCGGCGTTCAATCACGACTGGATTGCGCAGGCCCCGATGGCGCTAGTGGTGTGCACCCATGCGGCGCGCTGCGAATACGACAACCAAGAACACTGGGCGCTGCAGGATGCGAGCATCGCCGCGACAATGGCGCATCTGGCGATTGTGGAGCTGGGACTGGCGACCTGCTGGGTGGGAGCGTTCGCTCCGGCGAAGGTTGCGGAGCTGATCGAGGCGGCGGAGGGGGATGTTCCGATGGCGGTGATGCCATTTGGGTACGCGAACGAGGTTCCGCAGGAGAGCGAGCGGCGGGCGCTGGAGGAGTTTGTGCACTGGAGGAACTGACTACGGTTAGGTGGGCGCTGTAAAGTCGAGACGCGCGGGAGACCCGCTCACATGCTGTTTCGGGATTGTGAGTGGAAAGGGCCTGTTTGCGACAGTTATGCGTGGGGCTTAATCGAAATTAGCAGACGCCATACCCAAACGAAACCAATCAGACACCCTGCCGCAATGAGCCACACCGTCAATGCCTGAGTCCAGTCGAGGGGTAGCCTTTCAAGCACTTCCATGTGGGAGGAGAGCAGCTGTTTCTTCCTACGCACGCGATATGTGCCCGTGGGTACGAGAGGCAACCAGAACAGCACGATGAATACGGTCGTGCCGAACTCTTCGAGACCGGAGATAGAATCGAACAGGTACCCAGCCTTTCCGAATCGCTTCCGCCCTATCCCGTAAGGGTGAAGAAACCATAGCTGGCCTGTGTCTTTTTCCTGCTGCTGTTCACGTTCCTGCTCCTCTTTCTGAAATTCAGCTATCCGTTCGTTCACTCCAAGGCCACGAGTGCGTAGCTCTGCCGACAGCGCGCAATTCGCATCTTCGGTAAGCTGGTCGGGAGCTAATGCGAGACGCAACAACTCCTCATCCGTCTTGGCGGCGTACTCTTTCGCAAAATCTGAAATCTGCATCGTGAGCACCTGTGCAGAGGTCGGTATCCAACGATTGTCACTCTATAACACGTAGGCCATGATGGGGAAAGGGTTTATTGGGTGCAGGGTAAGGACACGATAAGTACCGAGCGATAAATCGCCAAGGCACTCACAATCACGAGGCGGGGCCGCTACACGAACAGCATCAACTGCCCCAATCAAGCCAAAGGAAGGCTTGAATGGCCGCCAATCTGCGAATCAAATGCGGAGCGGCTCGCTTAGGCGCGGGTACGCAGTTCGGATTTGTAGTGCTGCACGCGCTGGCGGATCTCCTGGAGTTTGGTGACCTGCTCGGCGGCGAGGGGACGCTCACAGCCAAGCTGCTTGACGACGAGCGCGATTTTGGCGAAGTGCTCGACGGTCTCCATGTTCATGTAGGCCTGCATGAGATCGCTGCCGTAGGTGACCACGCCATGATTGGCCATGAGGACGGCGTCGTGGGTGGGGATGTACGGCATGAGGGCCTCGGAGAGTTCAGAGGTGCCGGGGGTTGCGTAGTGGGCCAGCGGAACGGGGCCGAGCGAGAGCAGGACTTCACTGATCAGCGCCTGATCGAGGGCGAGTCCGCAGGCGGCGAAGGCGGTGGCAGTGGGCGGATGGGCGTGCACGATGGCATTGACGTCAGGCCGCATGCGGTAGATGGTCATGTGCATGGCGAGTTCGCTGGTGACGTCGCGGAAGCCGCAGATTCTGATGCCGTGCATATCGACGACGAGCAGATCCTCGGTGGTCATCATTCCCTTGCTGATGCAAGTTGGGGTGACCAGCACCGAAGTCTGGTTGAGACGCACGGAGATGTTACCGTCAGTGGCGGCGATGAGGCCGCGGTCATGCAGCATTTTGCCGAAGCGCAGGATTTCCAGCCGGGAATCGTGGTCGCTCATTCCAAAGTCAGTCCAGGGAAAATTTACCTTCTAACGGCATAGTACCGTAGCCTCCGGCGCTTCGCCACCATTTCTGTGATGCGTTGCAAAACCTTTTGGATCCTATAATCATTTTCGTGCTTGTTTCCGATTTTGACTTTCCCCTTCCCCCGGAGCTGATCGCGCAGCATCCGCCGGCCGAGCGTGCGGCTTCGCGGATGCTGCACATGAGGGGAAATTCGCTGCGAGACACTGTTTTCAGCGAGTTTCCGGCCTTGCTGCGACCGACCGATCTGCTGGTATTGAACGATACGCGGGTGCTTCCAGCGCGGCTGTTTGGGCACCGCAGCGGCAGCCGGGCGCAGCGGCTGAGCCCGGCCAATCCAGCTTCGCGCGGCTTTCTGCAGGGGCGGGTGGAGGTGCTGCTGACACGGCGCCTGGCCGGAGAGGAGCAGCTCTGGCAGGCACTGGTGCGTCCGGGACGAAAGATTATGCCGGGGGAGCGGATCTACTTTGGCGGGAGCGATGCGCCGGAACAGGGTCAACTACCCCACATTGGCCAACAACGGGCTAACATGGGCCACCCGACGGGTAACGCTGCGGGGCTGGCCGCTGACGGGTACGCGGCAACGGACGCCGCTCCGGCCGCGGGCGCGGGACCGCTATTGGAGGCGGAGGTGCTGGCGCGGGGCGAGTTTGGCGAGCGTACGCTGCGCTTTTTGCCGGTGCCGGATTTTTTTGCGCGGCTGGAAAGGCTGGGACATATTCCGCTGCCGCCGTACATTGACCGCGAGGATACGGCTGAGGACCGTGAGCGCTACCAGACGGTGTTTGCGCGCGATCCGGGATCGGTTGCGGCACCCACGGCGGGGCTGCACTTTACGGATGAGATTCTGAGCAGGGTGCGGGAGCGTGGAGTGGAGACCGCGACGGTGACACTGCATGTGGGGCTGGGGACGTTCGCGCCGATCCGCACCGAAGTGGTGGAGGAGCACAGGCTTCACACCGAGTGGTACCAGATTCCTGAGGAGACGGCGGAGAAGATTGCACGAGCCAAGCGCGAGGGGCGCAGGGTGGTGGCCGTGGGAACTACGACCGTAAGGACGCTGGAGTACGCGGCGGGAAGAGCGAGTCAGGAGCAAGAGCGGGGGCAAGGGCAAGATCAAGAGCAAGGTCGACAGCAAGGTCAACAGGCCCAAGATAGCCAACAAATGGCTAACATGGGGCACCCGCTTTCTCAATCCCACATTCGCCAACAGAAGGCGAATATGGGCCACCCTCGGGCTGACATGGGGCGACCGCGGCAAATCCCGATTACGGCACATAGCGGTGAGGCGGATATTTTTATTTATCCGGGATACAGCTTCAGGGTGGTGGATGCCATGCTGACGAACTTTCATCTGCCTAAGAGCACGCTGCTGATGATGGTATCGGCCTTTGCCGGGCGCGAGCGGGTGCTGGAGGCCTATCGTCATGCGGTGCGCGAGCGGTACAGGTTCTTCAGCTATGGGGACTGCTTGTTCATCGAGCCGGAGTAAGACTGGATCGGAACAAGCCGAGACACTGCATATTTGTTAGCATTTCTACGTGCCTGCCAAGAAGAAATCCGCCGACTCTGCAGCCGTAGCTGAAAACCGTACTCCTGCTTCGCCTGCAAAAGCCCCCACGCTGCCTGCGCATGGCAAAGGGCGCGTCTTTCTGATCGATGCGTACTCGTTTGTCTTCCGCGCCTATCATGCGATGGCCCGCCAGCGTCCGATGTCAACGCGGACGGGGCTGCCGACGGCGGCTACATTCGTATTTGTGAATATGCTGAACAAGCTGCGCAAAGACTTCGATCCCGAGTACATTGCGGCGGTGTTTGATATTGGGCCGAGCTTCCGCGAGGCGCAGGCGCAGGCGATGCCCGCGCAGATGAAGCGCGACAAAGAGACGGGCGAGATGGTGGCGGTGGCGTACGCAGGGTATAAAGCGAATCGCACGGAGATGCCCGAAGACTTGCGGCAGCAGATCCCGTATATCCATCGGGCGCTAGAGGTGTACCGGATTCCGATTCTGGGGCGCGAGGGATTCGAGGCCGATGACTTGATCGGTACGCTGGCGCGGCGGGCCGCCGAGGCCGGATACGCGGTGTACGTGGTGAGCAGCGACAAGGACATGCTGCAACTGGTGGACGGCAAGGTCTGCGTGCTGAATCCGCCGAAGGACAATTTGATCTGCGATCCGGCGAAGGTGGAGGAACTGCTGGGAGTGAGGCCGGAGCAGGTGGTCGATCTGATGGCGCTGCGCGGCGACTCGGTGGACAACGTGCCGGGCGCACCGGGGATCGGCGACAAGGGATCGGTGGAGCTGATCCAGCAATTTGGAACCCTGGAGGCGCTGCTGGAGCGGGCGGGCGAGGTACAGAAGAAGACCTATCGCGAATCGCTGCAACAGAACCGCGAGATGATTCTGCTGAGCAAGGAGCTGGTGACGATTGACTGCAATGTGCCGATTGCATTTGATCCGGAGGCGATGCGGGCGCAGGAGCCCGACGTGGCGGCGGCGCGCGAGTTGTTTGGCGAGCTGGAATTCAGCACCTTGCAGAAGGAGTTTCTCTCGGCTGGGGAGGCGGTGGGCGAGACGAAGTATGGCGAGCTGACCGATGCGGCGCTGGAGCGGCTGGCAGGGGCTCCCATGCTGGCGATTGCGCTGAGTGCGGCGGTGCGGCTGAGCGAAGCTGAGATTAGGGCGGCAGGAGCGAGCGCAGAAGAGGCTCCGGAAAGCGCAGGCGAGGACGCCGGGCCGGAGCAGGGTTCGTTGGCATTGGGCGAGAGTGAGTTCGCGGCGGCGGGTGCGGCGGGTGACACCGCTCCGGCGGCTGGCGCGGGGCAGCAGATTGCGCTTTCGATGGAGGCGGCGGAGAGCTACACGGCGGAACTAACAGGCGCGTATGGTGCGCAGATCGCGCGGTTGCTGGCCGACCCGGCGATGGTGAAGGCGGTGCACGATGTGAAGTCCACGTTGCATGCGTTGAGCGGGACGGGGCTGCGGCTGGCGGGAGCGGAGCGCGGGACTAAACATCGCGAAGCCAAGGCTCCTGATGCCAAACTTCCGGACACTCAACTTCACGAGGCCAAGGTTGATAACGCCAGGCTTCATGACACCATGCTGTATTCGTATCTGCTGGACCCGAGCTACAGCGCACACACCCTGCCTGAGGTTGCGCTGCGGCGGCTGGGAGTGAAGCTGAGTGGCTCGCTGGCCGAAGCCGCCGACATTACGCTGCGGCTGGCCGCTGGGCTGCGCGCAGAGGTGGAGGCGGAGGCGGAGCTGGCGTGGCTGTATCGCGAGATCGACCTGCCGCTGGCCGGTGTGCTGCACGGCATGGAAGAGGCGGGCGTGCAGTTGGACTGCGCGGTGCTGGCGGAGATGAGCGGCAAGCTGGAGGGCGACGTCGGGCGGCTGGAGAGCAGGATTCACGAGATGGCGGGAATGCAGTTCAACGTGAATTCGCCGAAGCAGCTTGGGGATGTGCTGTTCAACCGGATGGGGCTGCCTCGGCCCTTCAAGTACGGCAAAGGGAAGACGATTTCGACGGCGCAGGATGTGCTGGAGGGACTGGCCGCGGAGCACGAGATTGTGCGGCTGGTGCTGGAGTTCCGTCAGCTTACGAAGCTTAAATCGACATATATCGATGCATTGCCGCAGCTTTGCAGAAACGGACGGCTGCACACCAGCTTTAACCAGACGGTGGCGGCTACGGGAAGGTTGAGTTCGACGAATCCGAATCTGCAGAACATTCCGATACGCACCGAGCTGGGACGGGAGATTCGCGCGGCGTTTGTGGCAGCCGAGGGAAAGCTGCTGGTGGGAGCGGACTATTCGCAGATTGAGCTGCGGCTGCTGGCACATTACTCGCAAGACCCACTGCTGCTGGAGGCCTATCGCACCGGGCAGGACATTCACACGCTGACGGCGGCGGAGGTGTTCGGCGTGCCTCCGATGCTGATTAACGCAGAGCACCGGCGGCGGGCGAAGGCGGTGAACTTCGGCATTGTGTATGGGCTCTCGCCATTTGGACTGTCGCAACAGTTGGGGATTGAGCAGAAGGAAGCGAAGAGGTTCATCGATGCGTACTTTGCGCGGTACGTGGGAGTGCGCGGGTTTATCGACCGGACGCTGGAGCAGGCGCGGCGCGACGGCTTTGTGCGCAACCTGTTTGGGCGCAAGCGTCCGATACCGGACCTGGCGAGCAAGAATCCGAACCTGCGCGGATTTGCCGAACGGACGGCGGTGAATACTCCACTGCAGGGGACGGCGGCGGACCTGATCAAGATTGCGATGCTGCGGCTGGATCGCGAACTGCGCGAGCGCGGACTCGGGGCGAAGATGCTGCTGCAGGTGCACGACGAGCTGGTGCTGGAGGCACCGCTGGATGAGGTGGAGACGGTGAAGGCGCTGGTGAAAGAGTGCATGGAAGGCGCGCATGAGCTGAGCGTTCCGATGGAGGTTGAGGTTTGCGTGGGCGGGAACTGGCGGGATATGGAGTGAGTGCAGATGCTCCCACCTTATCGCCGAAAAAGCGTCGGCGCGAAGGTGGGGCACGCTGTTCACGGGCACCCGCGCGTATTCTACGCTTACTCAGCGCTCCAACTGCAAAGTTATTCCTGAAACAAGATGAGGCCGACAAAGGAGTATGTGCCTTTGCCGTTGTAGTAGGGGATGCCGGCAGCGACTTCCATCTTCATTACGTCGATGCCGTAGGCTTCTACGGAGGCGACGGCCTGATCGGGATGACGGCAGGGCTGGCGGTTATCCAGATAGGCGCATTTGGGACAGATGGTGCAGCAACCTGCGTTCAAGGGAAATACTTCCTTGAAGCTGTACCTGGTCTTCATCATTTCGAGGATGGCCCGGAAGATATCGATGTGAACCTTCATCCCTTCCTTCATTCCCTTGTAATCGAAGAGTCCGGTTCCCTGATAGGTGTAGATGGTTTGAAAGAGCAGACCCTGCTTGTACTGGAGGACGCGCTCTTTTAGTTCGCTGATGGGACCGATGGCGGGCGGGCCCATCCAATTAGTGTCGTACTGCCCGCAGCGGTTTGCCTCGCAGTACTTTCGGTAGGTTTCATCGAACACGATGGAGGAAGTATCTGATATTGCGGCGTGGGCAGCATTGAGCTGCAAAGTATCGTGAATAAGTGCGGCTAGATCAACGGGCATGGCATCTCCCTTTTGAAATTTTATCGCAGCGCAGCCAGATAAGAGAAGTGGCGTGGCCCTTGGTCGTGTGAGGAAGAAGGGCAAAGCGGGGTCGCCCTAGACGCGAGGCGCATTGCTTTCCCACTTTAGCGTCTAAAAACACGACGCGAAAATGGGGCACCTGTCAGCGCGGCGACTTCAACGAAAAGCAAAAACAAGGGCCAGAGCTAGATTCCGATGGCTTGCTGGAGGGCGGCGGAGACGGCGTCGACGTGATGGTTCATGAGGGCTTCGCTTTCGGCTTCGATCATGACGCGGGCGAGTTTTTCGGTGCCGGAGTAGCGGACAACGACGCGGCCATTCCCGTCCAGCGCCTGCTCTGCGGCGTGGATGGCGGCGGCGACGGCGGGCAACTGCTGCATGGGGATTTTTTCGCGCACGCGGACATTGCGGATCTGCTGCGGGAAGACCTTGAGATCGGCGGTCAGCTCATGCAGGGGGCGGCCGGAGCGGGCGACGATATCGAGGACGCGCAGGGCAGTGAGCAGGCCGTCGCCGGTGGTCGAGTCGCCGTCCATGAAGAGGATGTGTCCGGATTGCTCGCCGCCGAGGGTGGCGCCGGTTTTGAGCATCTCTTCGAGGACATATTTGTCGCCGACGTTGGTGCGCAGCATCTGGATGCCGCTGGAGCGGAGAGCTTTTTCCAGGCCCATGTTGCTCATGGTGGTGGCGACGACGAGGTCATTGCGGAGGACGCCGCGGGCCTTCATGTCGCGGGCGGCGATGAGAAGGACGGCATCGCCGTTGACGACGTTGCCGTGGGCGTCGCTGAAAAGAGCGCGGTCGGCGTCGCCGTCGAGGGTGATGCCGAGATCGAAGTGGCCGGGACGGCGCTGCAGTTCGGCGGCAACGTGCTCCGGGTGCAGGGCTCCGCAGCCTTCGTTGATGTTGCAGCCGGTGGGCGAGGTGTGCAGAGCTTCAGCGGAAACGCCGATGCGGGCAAAGAGTTCAGGTGCGATGGTGCTGGCGGCTCCGTTGGCGCAGTCGATGAGTACGTGGAGGTTTTTGATTTTGAGCGCGGGCTCGGCTGACAGGCGCTGGCGCGGTACGGGCCAACGGACGGCCCTCCGGCCGCTGGCGCCAGGGCCAGCCAGTTTTCATAGTCGGCGCGGAGGGACGCGTTGCCAGGAAGAATGGCGGCCATGAGACTGCCTTCGTCGTGTTGATGATCGACGAGCTGGTCGATGTGCTCGAAGATTTCGGTTTCGATCTCGTGCTCGATTTCGTCGGCGAGCTTCATGCCGTTAGGTCCGAAGAGCTTGATGCCGTTGTCCTGCCAGGGATTGTGCGAGGCGGAGATGACGACTCCGGCGGAAAAGCCGTGGGTGCGGGTGAGATAGGCGACGCCGGGAGTGGTGAGCACTCCGGCACTGACGAAGCCGCATCCGGCGTCGCGGAGGCCGCGGGCGATGGCTTCGGCGATCCAGCCGCTGGACTTGCGGGTGTCTTGCCCGAGCACGACCTTGGCGGCGGCGGAGCGGCGTACGAGTCGCGCACCGCAGGCGCGTCCGATGGCATAGACGGTGGCGAGGTCGAGAGGATAAACGCCGGCGACGCCGCGAATACCGTCGGTGCCGAACAACTGCCTGATATTTGCCGGGGGGGGAGTAGCCAAGTTAGTGGGCTCCAGCTTTCAAAGGGTTTTTCTTGGTTATGACGATGACGCGAACGGGGCCGGAGCTGGTCAGATGAACGAGCGGATCAGGGACGTAGGGGATAGCTTCAAAGGTGGCGGTTCCGGTGACTCCGGTCGCGTCGACGGCATCGGTGAGGACGTTTTCGACGGCATTGACGTGACGGGCAGGGCCGGTGATGGTAAGGGCGGCAGGGTTGGAGGTCACGGCTTCGAGGTGGTATCCGGGCGGCATAATTCCCACGACGCGCGGCTTGACGGCGACCTGACGACTCGCATGCTGATCGAAGACGAGGCGCAGGCGCGTGGGAGTGACCTGCATGACCTGAACATCGTGGGGAACCTCGATCTGTCCGGTGGTGAGGTCATAGGTGTGCTCGCCGGGAACCGCTCCCTTGAGGTCGATGAGGGCGCGGACATTCTCCTGCGGAAGGTCGCGCAGGACACGGGCGGGGCCACGGAGGCGAATCTGGGCCTGCGGAATGACGTCAGACATGTAGTCGAGGCCCTTGGGCGGACGGGTGAACTCGACCGGGACTTGCAGGGATACTTCGGCGAGCGGATCGTGCGCGACCCCGAACCACATGAGGATGGCGATGACGAGCGAGGCCAGCTTGAGGATGAGGTTATCGAAGATGAGATGGCGGATGCGCGCGATCATGGCTGGTCTCCGCGTTCACCGGCACGCTCAGAAGATCGAAGGGCGCGCTCCTCGTCATGGGGATGGAATGTGTCAACGGGATTAGGGGGTGGAGCAGGATAGGTGTGTGAGGGTTGGGGCGCGGCATGGGTGAGCAGCTCAGCCAGGCGCTGGCGGAGCCGCTCGGGGGTGATATCGCGCTCGACCTGGCCGGCGACGGCGATGCTGATGCTTCCGGTCTCCTCCGAGACTATGACTGAGACGGCGTCGGTTTCTTCGGTGATTCCGATTCCGGCGCGATGTCGGGTGCCCATCTGGTTGGAGAGCAGCGGATTCATGGAGAGCGGCAGGAAGCAGGCGGCGGCGGCTACGCGGTCCTTTTGCAAAATAACGGCGCCATCGTGCAACGGCGCGCTGGGCCGGAAGAGCGTTGCCAGCAGATCGTAGGAGAGATGGGCGTCGAGGACGACTCCGCTCTCGATGTAGGTGCGCAAGCCGATTTCGCGCTCGACGACGATGAGTGCTCCGGTCTGATCCTGCGAAAAAGTGGTCGCGGCCATGACGATGTCATCGTAGGCGTCGGCTGCGCCATTTTGCGAGCCGCGGGACAAAGTGAGGTTGCGGCCAAGGCGCGCCAGAGCCTGACGGATCTCGATCTGGAAGATGACGATGATGGCGAAGATGCTGTAGGGCAGAACGGTGCCGGCAAGCCAGTCCAATGTGCGCAGGTTGGTGAGATGCGCGAAGTAGAAGGCGATGGCCAGGGCACCTACTCCGGTGAGCATGGGGGCAGCGCGGGTGCCGCGAACCAGAAGCAGGAACTGGTAGACGAGAAAGGCGACGAGCAGAATGTCCAGAACAGATCCGGTGGTCAGCTGGGGCGCGTATCCGGAGAGATTCGGGAACTTCGGCATAGTCTCCTTTTATGGCAGGATCGTGGCCCGCCGGAATTGACTGGTACCCCCTCATTGTAAAGCACAAAACAGGTATTGCAGGGGGCGGCTGTTGCCCCCTGAACTTCCGTTACTTTGGCGAAGATTTGGGGTCGGTCTGGGGCAGAGGGGCGATGGATTCGACACGAGCATCGATTTGGCCGCGTGCCAGGCGGGCCCGAATGGCGTCTCCGGCATGGAGCTGCGCGGCGTTTTTGACGAGATTGCCCTGGGCATCGAAGATGAGCGAATAGCCACGCTCGAGGATTGCCACGGGAGAAAGTGAGTCAAGTTTGCCGGAAGCCTGTTCGAGGCGCGAGCGGCGGCGCGCGAGGTATCGGCGGACAGCGGCAGCGATGGCTTCGAGGTGGGAGAGCAACTCACGCTTGCGCAACCGGAGTTGCTGGCGAAGTTCGCGCTGACGAAGACGAGCGAGAGCGAGAGTGAGGCGGCGCGAAGCATCGCCGAGGCGGGCGTGCATCCTGGTCTCGAGGCGCAAGCGCAGATCGTCGATGCGCTGCTGACGGCGGGCCAGGGCATCTTGCATGCGGGCAAAGACGCTGCGGCCCGCAAGCGAGGTGAGCCGCTGGCGGTGGAAGAGCAACTTGTATTGCATGGCGCGGCGAAGACGCTGGTTGAGAGCGGAGACAGTTTGCTGCAACTCCTGCTTGGAGCGGATGACGATCTCGGCTGCGGCCGAAGGCGTGGGGGCACGCAGGTCAGCGACAAAATCGCAGATGGTGAAATCAGTCTCATGGCCGACGGCGGAGATGACTGGAATGCGGCTGGCGGCGATGGTGCGCGCCAGAAGCTCATTGTTGAAGGCGACAAGGTCTTCGATGCTGCCTCCGCCACGAGCAAGGATGATGACATCGACGGCGAAGGCCGAGGGCTTGCTCTGGTGATTGAAGAAGCGAACTCCGGCAGAGAGTTCGCGGGCGGCGCTTTCGCCTTGCACGGGCGCGGGGTAGATGAGCACGTTGAGCGACTGATGACGGCGCTGCAGGACGTTGAGAATGTCTTGAATGACGGCGCCGCGCGGCGAGGTGATGACGCCGATGCGGCGGGGCAGCAGGGGCAGCGGCTTTTTGCGCTCGGAGGCAAAGAGTCCCTCGGCGGCGAGCTTTGCCTTGAGCTGCTCGAAGGCTACCTGCAGGGCTCCGGCGCCCATGGGCTCCATATATTCGGCGAGCAACTGCAGTTCACCACGGGCTTCGTACATGGTGATGCGGCCGCGGGTGATGACCTGCATCCCGTTCTGCGGACGAAAGCGCAGCAGGCGTGCCTGAGCGCGAAAGATCACGACACGAAGCTGAGAGTCGCCGTCTTTGAGAGTGAGATAGATGTGGCCGCTTTCGGCGGGACGATAGTTGGAAACTTCGCCTTCAACCCATATATCCGGGAAAGCTTTTTCAAGGTTGGTGCGGACGGCGGTGACCAGCTCGCGCACGCCATAGATGCGGCGCGAGGGCGGTTCGGCGGAGAACTCGAAGGCGAACTGAGAATCGTCCACGTAGGGAGTTTAGCAGGGGCGGAGAAGAGAGCGGGTGCGCGGTGAGGAATGTGGGCAGTTCACGAGTTAGCGATGGGAACGCGGGTTGAAGATGCGCCACCTCGTTGTGGAGGCGGCGCAGTAGTTCGACTGTGAGCGGAGCAGAGAGGCAAGCTAGGCGGCTTGCTCGGTCGGTGCGGGCATTCGATGAACGTCGACCTGCTCGGCTTTGGAGCGCTGCAGAATGCTGCGAGCTTTCTCTACCTCGTCGGCGGTGCCGTGGGCGATGAGCATGAACTTGCCTGCTTTGAGCGAAGTTTCGTATTTGAGCACACTGTCTTTCGGAATCCCAAAGCTGAACAGTGCTGCACCCAAGGCGCTCAAGCCTCCAACCACAAACGCACCTTCCAGTCCGGCGATGATCCAGGAGACGATGGAGCCGGCGGCAACGATGGGGCCGACGCCGGGGATGAACAGGACGGCAGCTCCGAAGAGCAAGCCCCAGAGCCCGCCCCAGAAGGCTCCCATGGAACCCCAGTACTTCATCCTGTCACCGGTGTTATAGAATCCGACGACATGTTCTTCGCTGTGGTAATCCCTGCCAATGATTGACAGTTTCTTGATATTGAAGCTGGCGTTCTTGAGCTCCTTGACTGCGTCCTCGGCTTCGGCGTGTTGACCGAAGATCGCTACAACTGAGCTTTCGTCCCTTTGTGTTTCTGTTGTGCTCGCCATGGCGAACCTCCTCTTGTTCAGGTTTGTGGGAATGTTGTTGGTGTATGTGGGTGGTCAAGAAATCTGAGCGCAGCAAAGACGGATGCGCGTGCGAAGGGACAGGATGGTCAGGCAGCAAGCGATTCCTGCCGCATTGGAATGCGGCTCGATGCGACCGCTTTGCTAAATGATTGATAGGGATGGATTGCGCAGGATCTACGGGCGATGCGCTTCTATTTGCGGAAGCTTGCGCAGCAGCCAGAGGATCAGCGAGAAGAGGACGCTGAGGAGGATGGAAGTAGCGAGTGGGAAATAGAACTGTGTGTTGCCGCTGCGACTGCGCCAGTGCAGGTCTCCGGGGAGGCGTCCGAAAGGGAGGCCGAAACGCGAAGCCAGCAGCATGGCCGCGCCAACCGCTACGAGGACAAGACCAAGACCGAAGAGTGTTTTGCCTAGCTCCGCCATGGAGCGATTCTAGCGCGGTTGGGTCGAAGGCGTGGTAAGTGGCTGAGGAGCCTCTTGGGCAGCGGTGGCATATTTCAGCGGAGATGGGATTCCTCGCTGCGCTTCGGAATGATAACTACATCAGAATGACAACTCAGAGCAGTGGGAATCGGACTGACAAACTGAAAGCAAAAGCCGGAGTGATCAGCTCCGGCCGTGCGTGAACTTTGTGCGGTGAATCTAGAAGTGATAGATGATCTCGGCCGTCGGTTCGGAGATCAGCGTCTTGAGTCCGGTTCCAAATTTGTTGTTGGGGTTGCTGAGGAGATTGAAGTCAGGTTCGCTGCGGACCAGACCGCGATACTGCAAGCGCAGAGCCCAGCGATCGTTGAGTTTCACGTCGTTTCCGAATCCGAAGGCGAAGGCCGCTTTAGATTGGGAAGAGGGCGTGCCGGTGTTCTGGAAATTGTTGTTTGGGGAGAAGCGAACGATACCGCCGCCGAACAGAAGAAAGGGCTTGAGGCGCTCATTGGAAGGAAGACGGGCGATGTAGGTTCCGATAATCTCGCCGTTGTTGGTCTGAATGCGGCCGGTATTGAAGGACTGGCCATAGTAGAAGTATTCCGTATCACGGTTGAGCGTAACGGCGATGTCAAACGCACTGTGGCGGCCGAAGTCATAACGCGCGTCAGCGATAACGCCCACCGAATTTGTGGTCGTCTGCAGGTTGGGTTGCGAGTTGGTTTGCAGCAGGGAGCGGGTGACGGTTGTCCCCGGGAAAATACCTTCGAAGCCCGCACCGATGGAAAGATGCGAGGCGAAACCCTGCGCGTGAGCCATGCTGCCAAACGCAACTACGGCAATGAGAATCAGTTTAAGTTTCAAAAGTCTCTCCTTTTACTTAGGGACAACCGCGACGAAGCTGGGAACAAGGGTCACTGGGACCGAAGCGTTTTCGGCGAAGGGATCAGGTGTATCCGCCGTTAAATTGAAACGATGCAGTACCGCGCCGTTGGTGGTGTCAAAGCTTCCGACGAACAGATAGCGGCCATCTTTCAGCACACCGCCGCTAAGCGGAGCAATTGGGGTTGAATTCAGTGTTGGCAAGGCGATTTCCGCGTTGTTCGCCACGTCGTAGCCGTAAATGAACGGCTGCGGGGAGGCGCAGGAGGATTCGCTGGCGACGAATCCGGGGCTGTAGGTGTCCACTACTCCTGTGACGAACTCCTGCTGCAGGGTGGGAGAAAAAGTGACCTGCTGGGGGGGGCATGTCAGCGACGAGGCAACTATGGGAGCAGCCGGCGCGGCGACCGCGACCGTCGAGAGGCAGATGTTGCCCTCGGAGGGTGGCGTCAGGGTTTGCCCTGGTGGCACGGCTTGTGTGACCTCAGAAGAGCTGGTCACGGAATAGTTGAGCCACTGGGTCCCGGCAAGTCCAATCGCATGCGGCACGGATGGGCTGCCAGCCGTGGGCGGGATTGCGGTTACATCCAGATTGATGGGGCTGATGGTGCTGGTGCCAAGCGACAGGGACGCCGGTTTCTGGCTGAAACAGGTGGAGTAGTTGACTACCGATGGCGTGGACACGGTGCCGGCTAAAGTAGCGCCGCTGGCAAAGTACGACTGGCCGTCGGGCGTCCATGCCAGGGCCTTTACGCCGGTGCTGAGGCCGGCGTCGGCTGGAGTAACAGCGCTGATGGGAACGAAGGTGTTGCCGGTGTAGAGGTAAACGCCGTAGTTGCCCCCGATCCAGAACTGAGAGTCATCAGCGGCGAAGGTTACAGCGTTGAAGGTGACCGGCGGACTGCCGGCTGGACTGCCGGCCGGAGGGGCAAACGTGTAACGCGTAGCAACCTTGGTTCCAGTGGTATCGATGAGGAAGACGTAGCCGTTGGTCTGGTCGGAGAGCACAACGTAACGGCTATCCGCCGAGACTCCAATGACCTGGCCGGTGACCACGTCGGTGCTGAGGCCGCCCACGATCGGGTAGGTCTGCAGCGATGACGTAAAGGTTGTCAGGTTGACCACGACGAGGCCATCGCTGCTGCCGACATACGCGGTTGTGCCGTTGGGAGCGACCAGCAGAGAGTTCGGCGAATTGGCCAACTCGACGGTCTGGGTATTGGCCAGAGACTCGCTGTCATAGGCCAGCAATCGATGCGCCACGGTAACGCCGTCGGTAAGATATGTTCCGGTGACCAGCACGGTGCTGCCGGTGGTGCCTTGCACCGTCACGCCGATCACATTGCTGTAAACCGGAAACCCGAAGCCGGCGGTCTCGCCCGTCACCATGGTCGCCGCGTTGATGGGCAACGTGAAATTGGGCACCGCGGTGTTGCAGTTGGCCGTAGCGCAGGAGGCCATGACAGTGAAGCGCCCGGAGGTGTTTGTGGTCAGCTTGGAAGTAAACGGCAGCACGGTGCCAAAGGTGCCGATGAGCGGATCCGAGGTGATGAAGCTGAGCGGCACGGTCGCCAGAGAGGTGCTGGCGAAGCCCGGAGGCGCTGTGGGCAAAGGATTGAGCAGAGGAGCGCCATTGACGTCAAAGAGCGATGCCGTGAAGTACGCCACTGCACCCTTGTTGAGGGTGTCGAGGTCGGCTGGCGAAAATGGCGGCAGGGGCGCACCCTGGGCGAAGGCGGAGGACTGCAGCACGATGGAACTGGGCGGGCAGGTGACAAACGCCGCGGGCGCGCTGATGGTTCCGTTGAGCTTGGCGTAGACATAAGTGAGGCCGGGATTGAGCGCCACCACGTATCCATAATTGCTGATGGCAGCCACGCTGGAGTTGCTGACGCTCCAGGTGTAGTCGTTGTTATTGACACAGCCGGAGGTCACGCCGAGCGAACAACTGCTGATCGGGTTGCCGTTGACGTCAACGGGTTGGGCGATATATTGCACCTGACTGTTCTGCGAAATGCAGTTTACAGGCGCGGCGACGCCCGCGGAATTGGTGACGTTTGGCCAGGGCTCAGCGCTTCCCGGCCAGGCGGCCGAGTTCACACTGCTGGGGTCGGCACTCAACCCGATGGTGGCGGCGCGGGGATGGATCGAGAGCACCGAGGTGGCGGTGACGTTACGGGTGTCGTCGTGTGCGGTGATGGTGACGTAGCCGGTGGGAAGCGTGGCGGTTTGCGAGCAGGTCAGGTAACGGACGTCCCAGAGTCCGGCGCAGACGACTCCGGCGGGAGAGATAGTGACACGTGAGTCCGAGGAGTAGAACTGGGTGGTGGGCTGCGGCGAAACCGGCTTGGGAGTCTGGTTCTCGAAAGAGACTTCGACGCTTGCCGAAAGCGGAGCCCAGTCGCCGGAGTTCAACGTAAATTGGATCGGCGACACCACCATGGAATAGGTGTAGTTGGCGTTGACGGGCTGCGAGCTGCTGGTGAGCGTGCTGCCGCAGCTTACCAGCAACGCGGCGAGCCCAATCAGAATGAGGGTTGACAACCGATTCATGTACCGCACCTATCGGATCGTGATCCAGGTCGGATTGCTGGCGGCTGATTCAGCGGCCACGAATGCCGGACTCAACGCTCTGAGCTGACCATTGTTCTCGTTAATCGCATACTGGTAGACTCTGCCCGCACTTTGATCAAGCAGGTACATCGCATTGTTGTTCTTAGCCACGGAGACGAAGGCGGGCGTGCTGCAACCGCAATCAAAAGGCGAGGCAGAGGAAACCGAAATACCGTTGACGGTGGTGATGGAACCGAGCACCTCGACCGGCTCGCCGGTTTGCAGGTTGAGATTGAAGACCGAGATATTTTTTGAGCCCTGATTGGCTACAAAGAGGTAATGGGTGTCATTGGTAGTGGCGCCGGCGATGGGGTTGGAGGGGAATACGCCAGTAAGCAAATTCGCATTTTCATTGAAGACGTTGCCGCCGCCGACGCTGGTGCCGGCCATGGGCGACAGGGGCTGGCTATTGTTGGTTGCGTTTACGTTGAAGCCGTAAATGTTGGGGCTGAAGCAGCCCGTATATCCGGTTGCCCCGGCCATATTCATCAAGCTGGCGCAGCTAACCGTGGAGGTGCTGCCGTCTGGGTTCGTGATAACCACCGATGAGTTAATAAGGGTCGTCGCGGTGTTGTCCAGCACGTACATGTAAGAGCTGTTGGCGGACAAAACCATATAGTTGGGATTGACGCCGACCGGGGTTGCGACCGGTCCGGTTAACTGGCCGGAGGTGGGATTCACGGTCCAGAACAACACGGCCTGCTTACCGGGTATGGGCTGGCCGCTCGACTGCTTGAAGCCCGGGCCGGGTGAGAGGCCAAAGAGCGCTCCGCCGCTGGTGGTCATCGCCAGTTGCGAGATGGGATAGGAGAGCTGGATGTTGCTGCCGACCTGAGTAAGAATGCCGGTGTTGCTCTCAATCGAAAAGACGGCGATGGAGCCTCCGAGATAGTTGGGAAGCGCGGCGTAGAGGAACTTGCTGTTGGGATGGATGATCAGTGCACTGGCGCCGAAGCCGGTGGTGCCTCCGCTCACCGACCAAGTCCCAATCTGAACCGACAAGGTGCCGTTGCCAGCGCGGGTATATCCATAGATGGTGTTCCCGGCGTTGTCCAGATAGTAGGCCCACAGTCCATTGGCGGAGAACTGAATCACTTTGGGGCCATCATTAGCAGGCGTAGGAGCGCTCTGCGGTGAATTGAAGGACAGGGTCAGGGTCCCGTCTGTATTCACGTTGAAGACAGTGAATCCCGAGCCAGTGGAATTACTGATGTATGCCAGCGTGCCAGTGCTGGTGACTCCACCACAGCCGACTGTGAATGCCAACAGGCAAAGCACAGCCGTACAGCTGATCAAGCGCTTCATGCAAGCTCCCAGGGCGGAGAGAAGTGTTACCCGCCCATCTCTATCGAAAGTCAATCCTAACCGATCATAATTCGGGCAGACCGGAAACTACCCTCGTGTCACAAACAACCGGGGAAATTTTCCTATCTCGGATTGAGAGATTCTACTCTACCGAGCATATTTTCGCCTATCCGGCGAAAGCGAGGGCATGTTTGGGTGGGCCGAAAGAGCTCGCTGGAGAGACAATTTGTAGCGCTCAGGGCGGCGGCCGGCTTGCTCTGCCAGAGCGCGGAGTGCAGAATACACGACTGAGGTGGAGGGTTTTGGAGCTACATCTGGACGCGGTTGAGAGGCGAGTATTGGGCTCGCTGATGGAAAAGGAGATGACCACCCCGGAGTACTATCCGCTGACGCTCAACGCATTGATCGCGGCGTGCAACCAGAAATCCAGCCGCGAGCCGGTGATGGAGGTGGAGGAAGCGGAGGTACGCGAGGCCCTGCGTTCGCTGGAAGAGCGGGGACTGGCGGGAGTGGCGCGGAGCGAGGGACGAGTGGCTCGCTTTGAGCATCGCATGGGCGAAGTCTTGAACCTTGGGCGTCGCGAGAGCGCGCTGCTGTGCACCCTGCTGTTGCGCGGAGCGCAGACGCCGGGCGAGCTGCGCGGACGCAGTGAACGCATGCATCGCCTGGAGGATGTGGACGAGGTCAATCTGGTTCTGCAAAAGCTGATGGAGCACGCTCCGCCGCTGGTGAGGCTGCTGCCACGGCAGCCGGGCACGAAGGAGTCGCGCTATGCCGATCTGTTCGGCGGAGACAGCGCAGGGTCAGGCGATGACGCGCCGGGCACCGGCGGAAGCCTAGCGGCACCGGCCTCGCGCGAAGAGCGCATTGCAACGCTGGAAGCGGAAGTTGCGCAAGTGCGCGCCGAGGTTGAAGCGCTGCGGCAGGAGCTTGAGTGAATTACGCAGCCAGCTCGGGTCGTGATACTTTCGAATTGCAGTTGCGGAGCGTAACATCGGAAGTGATTCAGGTTTTGGGAAGTTACGTTTTGGGAAGGTACGTTGGGAAGGTACGAATGAGCACAATTATTGAAAATTCCGTGGGCTGTTTGAAGACCTCGATTCATCCGCCCAAGCGCCTGCTTTACGGCCCTGGGCCGAGTCCGGTGTATTCGCGCATTTACCAGGCGATGGCGCAGCCCGTGGTAGGTCATCTTGATCCATACTTCTTTCAAGTGTCGCAAGGGGTGCAGAAGGGCCTTCGGACGGTCTTTGGCACGGCGAACGAGCTGACGATTCCGATCTCGGCGACCGGCTCAGGCGGAATGGAGACTGCGGTCTCCAACTTTATTGAGCCAGGCACCAAGCTGGCACTGCTGGTCAATGGATTTTTCGGCGAGCGCATTGGCGAGATGGCCAAGCGGCATGGAGCGGAAATCGTGCGGCTGGAAAAGCCTTGGGGCGAGCCATTCGGCGACGACGAGGCGACGGAGTTCATCCGGCGCGAGCGTCCGCAAGTGGTGGCCTTCGTGCAGGCGGAGACCTCGACCGGGGTATTCCAGCAGAGCAAGGCGATATGCAGCGCGGCGCACGAAGTGGACGCCGTCGTAATCGCCGATTGCGTTACCTCGCTGGGTGCGATGCCGGTGGATGTGGACGCCAACGGGATCGACGTGGCGTATAGCTGCACGCAAAAGGGATTGAGCGCGCCTCCGGGATTGAGCCCGATTACGGTCTCGCCGCGCGCACAGGAGCGGCTGCGCCAGCGCAAGCAGCCGAACCGGAGCTGGTACTTCGATCTGTCACTGATCCAGGATTACCTGACGGTTTCGCACCGCTATCACCACACGGCTTCGGCGACTCTTTTCTACGCGCTGCATGAGGCGCTGGCGATCATCGACGAAGAGGGACTGGCGCTGCGCCAGCAACGCCACCAGAGGGCGCATGAGCGCTTTGTGGAGGGGATCGAACGGCTCGGCCTGACCATGCACGTCGCGGCGGGGCATCGCATCTGGAACCTGAACACGCCGCGCGTTCCCGAAGGCGTGAACGAGGCCAAGGTGCGCGCCTACCTGCTGGAAAAACACGGCATCGAGATCGCTGGAGGATTTGGGCCGCTGGCGGGAAAGATCTTCCGCGTCGGAGTTATGGGACCGCTGGCAACCGAAGATGGCGTGGATCGTTTCCTGGCCAAGTTTGACGAGGCGATGAAGGAAACCGCGTGAAGTTTCAAGGTTTCAAAGTTTCAAGGTTGAAGGAAGAAGGGTGCCGATTCCGGCACCCTTGATGTTTGCGGAGAATAACGTGATTGCTATTCTTCCTGCATTCGCCCGTCGATGGGGCGGCGTCCGGCGTAGCCTTCTTCGGTGGAGTGCCAGTGCGAGATGGTAGGTTCGCCCATCTTCCAACAGAGCAGAACAATTTCACCGTTCACCTTGCAGGGGAAGTCGAGCAGGCCGATATCGAGGTCTTTTACCTGCACGCCGATGGCGTTGATCTCCGAGAGCGTGTCTTTGGCAGCCTGGATGGCCTTTTCGCGCTGCGCCTTGCGAACGGCGCACGTGCGCACATCCACGAGGGTTCCGCCGTTGAGAAAGATGCGCTCGGCAAGCTCGTTGAATTCCTGCTCGATCTCTTCAATCAATGATTTCGATTCGATCGATTTGCGCAGCAGGCTTTCCAGAATCGGCAGCATGGATTGCGCTTCGCTTAAAGTAAAGGTTCGCATAATCCGCCTCTGCCTCCATTCTAATCCATTGGATGAGAGCTGGCGGCAACAAGGTACATCCAAAACAGTTGCAGGTTTGCATTCTGCTCTACAACCTTAGCCGCAAAAACGGCGGCGAAGGTGGGGCACCGCGAGACAACCTTCAAGCCGCACTCAGCCCTTGATCTGCAGCATGCGGTCGAGGGCGACCTTGGCCCAGTGCTTGACCGCCGGACGCACCTTGATCTGATTCACCACATTGCCCTCGACGAGGTTTTCCAGCGACCAGGCCAGATGCTGCGGCGAGATGCGGTACATGGTGGTGCAGAGGCAGCCGGATTCGTTGAGGGTCACGACCGTCTTGTCAGGATGCTGCTTGGCGAGGCGGTTGACGAGATGAATTTCCGTGCCGATGGCAAACTTTGCGCCCGCCGGAGCTTCGGCCACGAGGCGGCGCAGTTTGTCGGTTGAGCCGCTGTCGTCGGCCTTCTGGCAGACCTCCCAGCGGCACTCGGGATGCACGATGACGCGGATTCCGGGATGTTGCTCGCGGACGCGGTCAACGTGCTCGGGCAAAAAGCGCTGGTGCACCGAGCAATGTCCCTTCCACAGGATGAGCTTGGCCTGGCGTAGCTTTTCCGCCGAGAGGCCGCCCTGCAACTGGTAGGGGTCCCATACTGCCATCTGGTCGAGAGGAATGCCCATGGCATAGCCGGTGTTGCGTCCCAGATGCTGGTCAGGCAGGAAGAAGATTTTCTGGTTGCGCTCGAAGGCCCAATCCATGGCCTGGCGGCAGTTGCTGCTGGTGCAGACGGCTCCGCCACGCTCGCCGACAAAGGCTTTAATGGCGGCCGCCGAGTTCATGTAAGTGAGCGGCGTAATGCCGTCTCCATGTTCGCGGGTGAGGCCGAGGCGCACGAACTGCTCCCATGCGTCTTCGACCTGCGAGATCTCGGCCATATCGGCCATCGAGCAGCCGGCGTTGAGATCGGGCAGAATGACCTGCTGATCAGGGCGGGCGAGGATGTCGGCGGACTCAGCCATGAAATGCACGCCGCAGAAGACGATGTAGCGTCCCTTGGCCTGCGAGGCCAGCTCAGAGAGGCGCCAACTGTCACCCTGATAGTCGGAGAAGCGGATAACTTCGTCGCGCTGATAGTGATGCCCCAGCACGACACACTGCTCGCCGAGAATCTGGCGAGCGGCACGAATGCGATCGTCCATCGAGTGATCCGGCAGGACGAGATAATTGTCCAGGGAACACGCAGGATTCGTACTAACTGCAGTAGCCACGTTTTATCTGCCTTCAGTTTTCGCTGCCATCGAGGGCGAAAACGGGGATGTTGAAAGCTGTCTCCGGCTCCAGCGGATGCACATGCCTGAAAGGCCCCACCCGCAGGGATGTTGAAACCGTAGTCGGTACTATTGTTAATGATGCATGAACAGGGCGGAAGGAAGCAAGTATTCGCTTGTTTAGTCGATGGGGCTGCCATCGGGGTAAGCAAAATGGCAGCCGCCGCAACCGCTGCTTCCGGCCGGTTCGCAGCACGGAGCGCGAGAAGGCTGCTGCTCAAACTCGTGGCCGCTGCAAAACAGGCACGCTACCTGTTTGGAGCTGATGACTTCGAAGTTATTTCCGCAACCTTTGCACTGATACTCGAAGGACGGCATTGCCTGTCGCCTTTTGCGGCACATCGTCTGCCGCACCGTTATTGACGCATGATTGAGCGGGAGGACGCAAGTATTCAGGTACCGGGCTGCGGTGGGACCTTGTGGCGCTGCCCCGAAAAGAGTACAGCGCGAAAGACAATGGCGGATGTGCACCCCATCATTTATCGCAGTTTCGTTGAAAGTGTAGTGACGGACGGGAGTGCCTATGAGCAGCACGACATATTTACGCGGCGCTGGGATTCCTCGCGTTGCTCGGAATGACACGACTCAGGAGCAGGAAGCACAAGTGAAGGGTCAGCCGCCGATATGCACCATGGTGCGGCCGGGCTGAATGAATCCGGGCTCGCCGATGTGGTGACGCTCCTCTTTGTGGGCCACGGCGTATTCGATGACACGAACCAACTCTGCGTCTCCGCCACCGGCGCGCAGAGCAGCGTGCAGATCGTGCTCACGCAGCGAGAAGAGGCAGGTGCGAATCTTGCCGTCACTGGTGAGGCGGATGCGCGAACAAGCGCCGCAGAAGGGCAGCGTCACCGGGGCGATGACGCCGAACTCGGCACCGCCGTCGTCAAAGCGATAACGGCGCGAGGTGGAGCTGGGCTCGTGGGCAATTTCTTGGAAGGGCGCGAAGTGCGCCATGCGCTCAAGAACCTCGGCGAGGGGAACGACCACGGCAGGCGACCAGACACGGCCCTCTTCGAGCGGCATGAATTCGATGAAGCGGACGGCGACCTGCTCCTGCTGGGCGAAGCGGCCAAAGGCCTCGATCTGATCTTCGTTGAAGCCGCGCAGCAGAACGCAGTTCACCTTGACCGGAGCGAGCCCGGCGAGGCGGGCGGCGCGCAGGCCTTCAAGCACCGCGGCATAACTGTTCTTGACGCGGGTGATGCGGGCGAAGCGCTCAGGTTCGACGGCGTCCATGCTGACGGTTACGCGATTGAGACCGGCGCGCTTGAGTGGTTCAGCCAATTTGGCGAGCAGGTGGCCGTTGGTGGTGATGGCCAGCTCAGGGGGATTGCCGGCAAAGGTGCGCAGGGCGGAAAGTTCGCGCACCAGTTCGACGATGTCGCGGCGCAGCAGCGGCTCGCCTCCGGTGAGGCGAATCTTGGTGATGCCGAGTGAGACAAAGACGCGCGCCATGCGCAGGTAATCGGCTAGCGAGAGCTCAGCGAAGTGAGCGCCTTCATTGCCGGTGCGGCAGTAAACGCAATGGTAGTTGCAGCGATCGGTGACCGAGATGCGCAGGTCGTGGATGGTGCGCCCGAAAGAATCGGTTAACGGCATGGGAAGACCGCGTGAAATTGCGGCGGGGCTCAGGTGTATAGATGCTCACGGCGTGTCAACGACTCGAAACGGGAGTCAGCTCACATTCCGTCGTAATTTGGCCCGCCTCCACCCTCGGGTGGGACCCAGTTGATGATCTGGTAGGGGTCCATGATGTCGCAGGTTTTGCAGTGCACGCAGTTGGAGGGGTTGAGGTGAAGGCGCTTGCCGCCGGGTGAGTCGGGCGCGTCTTCCATCTCATAGACGCTGGCGGGCAGAAGAACTGGCAGGGATTGCCGTACTCCCGGGTGCAGCGGGTGCTGCAGATGTCTGTGTCTTGAATGACGAGATGCGCGGGCTGATCCTCCTCATGCCGCGTGCCGGAGTAATAGAGGTCGGTGAGTTTGTCGAAGGTGAGCTTGCCGTCTCCCTTGGCAGGGCCGATGAGCTGATCGCGATCTGCGGCGTGGCCCATGATGTCCCAGAGCGGCAACATGCGCTCGTATCCGGGGTGGGCGGGATAGCGCTCGCGCAGGCCGTGGCCGCCGGTGGCCATGAGCAGGCCGGTGTTGAGCATTCCGCTGAGAAAACCGTGCTCGAAGCCCTGGTGGAAGTTGCGCACGGGATAGAGTTCCTGTTTGATCCAACTCGAGTCCACTTTGGCTTGGAGCTTGCCGAGCTGCTTGGCGCTGCTGTCACCGGCGAGCCATGCTTCGAAGGCGGTTTCGGCGGCGAGCATTCCACTCTTGATGGCAAGGTGAATTCCTTTGAGGCGCTGGGAGTTCAGAAAGCCTGCTGAATCGCCGACGATCATCCAGCCATGGCCGCCGAGCGGAGGCATGGACCACCAGCCGCCATAGGGCATGGACTTGGCACCGTAGCGCACCATCTTGCCGCCTTCGAGAAGCTTGGCCGCAAAGGGATGCTGCTTGAAGGACTGCAGCACGTGCTGCGGATCGGTGCGGGGATCGGGATAATCGAGTCCGGTGACGAAGCCGAGCGAGATGGTGTTGTCTTTGCCGCCGTAAATCCATGCTCCGCCGTATTCCTTGGTGGTGAGCGGGTAGCCCATGGTGTAGATGACCTGGCCGGGCTGGACGCGTCCGGCGGGGAGCTCCCAGAGCTCTTTGACACCTACGCCGTAGGTCATGGGATTGCGGTCTTTGGTGAGCCCAAGCCGCTCGTTGAGTTGCTTGGTAAGCGAGCCGCGCGAACCTTCGGCGAGGATGGTCACCTTGGACTTCAGGTCGTACCCGGGCTCGAAGTTGGCCTTGGGCTGGTTGTTCTTGTCCACACCTTTGTCGTCGGTGCGCACGCCGACGACGCGCTCGCCATCAAAGAGCAGCTCGCTTCCGGCAAAGCCGCTGAAGATGGTGATTCCTGTCTCCTCGACCTTTGCGCCCAGCCACTTGGCGAAGCGGTTGATGCTGAGGACGTAGTTGCCGTGATCCTGCATGGGAGGCGGAGTGATGGGAGCTTTGTACGCACCCTTGCGGGTGAGGTAATAGACGCTGTCGCTGGAGACTTCAGCTTCGATGGGGGCTTCGCTGCGCCAGTCGGGCAGCAGCTCATTCATCGAGCGCGGATCGAGCAGGGCCCCGGAGAGGCAGTGCTGGCCGATCTCGCGTCCCTTCTCCAGGACGTAGATGTTTTCCTTGGAGAGCTCGGCGTCGGGATGGGAGGCGTTGTGCGCGTCGATGAGCTGCGAAAGGCGCAGGGCGCACGCCATTCCAGCGGGGCCTCCGCCGACGATGACAATGTCGGCTTCCATCTCGGGATGGTCGATACCTTCGAGCGGTGTGCGGAAGATCATGAAAAACTCCAAGTTTCAAAGTTTCAAGGTTTCAAAGTTTCAAGGCTGAAACCCGTTACGCCCGGACCTTTGGATCGATTGCTTTCAGGAGTCGATTGAGAAGGCCGAGAACCTGATAGCAATCCTGGCTGACATTCGCGAGTTCGTCTGCATTGCCGATATTGAGTTCCCGTGCGATTTCAAGTTGGGTTTCCAGCTCCAGCAACGATCCTCGCGCCATGCAGAGAAACTTTGCAAAATCGGGCTTGCTGCCGCGTCCCTGACCTTCGGCAATGTTTGATGCCACGGAGATCGCAGCCCTTCGCATCTGGCTAGTCAAGCCAAACAACTCGCTGTTGGGAAACCGTTCCGTCGCGCGGTAGACTTCGACGGCCAGGGCCTTTGCCTTCTGCCAAACAAGCAGGTCTCTGTAAGTGTTAGCCAAGAGCTCTCCCCGACCTTCCGGCAACTTTGAAACTTTTGAAACTTTGAAACCTTGAAACTTTGAAACCTTGCCTTATGCCTTCGCCTTCTTCATCTCCTCCGTCAGCACCGGGACAATGTCAAACAGATTGCCAACCACGGCGACGTCGGCGACTTCAAAGATCGGCGCTTCGGCGTCTTTGTTCACGGCGATGATGGTGTGCGAACCCTTCATTCCGACAATGTGCTGAATTGCGCCGCTGATGCCGAGGGCGAGGTAGAGCTTGGGACTGACGGTCTGGCCGCTGGATCCGACCTGGCGCTCCATGGGCAGCCAGCCGGAGTCGCAGATGGGACGCGATGCGGCAATCTCACCGCCCAATGCATCGGCCAAAGCCTGTGCCATCGCAATGTTCTTTTGCTCTTTAATGCCGCGGCCGACGGAGACGATGATCTGGGCCTGCGAAAGATCGACCGCCTGCTTGGCCTCCTGGAAGGGAGCTTCGGGATGGGTGCGGATTTGGCCGGTGGTTGCGCTGACGGACTCTACGTTAGCCGCAACCCCAGCCTGGCCAGCCTCGACCTGATCGCCACGATAGGCGCCGGTCTGGAAGCTGGCGAACCACGGGCCGTCGCCGGTGAGCGCAGATGTCGGCGGAGAACTTGCCCTGGAACATCAGGCGCGTGAAGAGCAGCTTTCCGCCCTCGAATTTGCAGCCGACGGCGTCGCTGACCAGCACGGCTCCGAGGGAGGCGGCGAGTTTGGGGGCGAAGTCGCGCACCTGATAGGTGTGCGGCAGCAGAACCAGCTTGGGTTTGTTGACCTCGATGAATTTTTTCAGAGCAGTCACAAAGCCATCCGGAGTGTAGCTCTCCAGTGCTGGGTCTTCGATGGCGTAGACCTTAGCGACCGCGGTTTTTGCGACCTCGGCGGCCAGGGGTGCGATGTTGTTGCCGACTACGGCGGCCTCAACCGTCCAGCCGGTCTGTTTGGCAAGCGCCTGGGCGCCGGTCAGCGTCTCAAAGGAGACGCGGTTCAATTTGCCTTCGCGCTGTTCTGCGATCACCAGAATTGTGTCAGCCATCTCGTCTTTCCTCGATTGCGCGTCTTGATCGCGCTGTGTGCGGTGCGGTGTGCCGCACCGATGCATATCCTGAACTGTTAGCGCAATGCCTGCAGCCTGCGCCGTCCCACCCATAGCAGCACTGCTCCGGCGAGAGCAAAGAGCGCGGCCAGCACGCCCATGGCGGAGCGGCCCATCGGAGCTTCAGCGAGATGGAAGAAGTAGAGCAGCAGCGCCACGATGAGGAAAAGCCCTCCGATGATGCGCAGCGTGTTCAGCTTCTCGCGGCTCTGCTCGCGGTCTTCCTGCCGGGTGGTCGCCATGGTCATCGCCTGCTCCTTGCGTTGCTCGCAAAACGTCACTCGCAGAACCTCACTCGCGAACCAGCAATCGCAAACCAGCAATCGCGCTAGAGCACTCGCACTTCGTCGCGCAGCTTGGCTACGAGTTTTTTTGCCACTTCCTGCGGCGAGCCCTGGATGACCTCGGTCTGCTTGGTCTTCTGCGGAATGTAGAGGCGCTCGATGTTCAACTGATTGGGCTGCAAGGCCGCCGAGACTTCGTCGAAGCTCACCTTGCGCAACGGTTTGTTCTTGGCCTGCTTGATGCCGATGAGGGTAGCGTAGCGCAGCTTGTTGATGCCAGACTGAATGGTGAGCACCGAGGGCAGCGGCATATCGACATACTGGAAGAAGCCGCTCTCCAGCTCGCGCTTGACACGGATGCCGCCGTCTTTGGCTTCAATCTGCATGATGATGGTGGCGTGGGCCCAGCCCAGCAGTTCGGCAAGCAGCACGCCGGTCTGCGCGTAGCCGAAATCGTCCGACTGCAGGCCGGTGAGAGATGAGGTCAAAGGATTCGTCCTTGATGGCCTCGGCGAATGCGCGCGCGATATTGAAGGCGTCGAGGGTAACAAAGCGTTCGTCTTCCAAGTGGATGGCGCGGTCAGCACCCTTGGCCAGGGCTTCGCGCAGAACCTGCTGGGCGCGCGCCGGACCGGCGGTGATGGCGACAACTTCGCCACCGTTTTTTTCCTTCTGCCGCAGCGCCTCTTCGAGCGCATACGCATCGGGCTCATTGACCTCATAGCCCACGTCTTCACGAATCCAGGTTGCGCTCTCATTCAGCTTGAGGGGCGCGTCCTTCTGTGGTACCTGCTTGATGCACACCAGGATTTTCACCCTGCACCTCGATGGAAGTTTTATTGGACCCAGGGAGCCGGAAAAGTCCGCTCCCGAAAGCATACAGAATATTTGTAAAGGGGAAAGCCACCCCGGCTTCCTCTCTGATTCAGGTCAGCGGCTGCGCTGCTGCTGCGAGACTGGCAAGTATATCCTGCGCCACTGAAAAACTGAACGGGGATTCAATTCTGAGTTGATGGCAGGCTAACGCGAGCCAGGCTGTGTCCAATAAAAAAAGAGACGCAAAGAGCGCCTCCTTAAAATCCGAAGCCCTCCGTCCACGCGGCTAGAGAAAGGCCACGGTCTGAATGCCTGCAATCTCAAAGCGCTTGCGGCATCGCATATTTTTGCAAGCCAGCAGATCGTCCTTGCGCACCATGTAGCTTTGCGCTTTGGCGAACTTTGCCCGGTCGCGCTCGTCGGCCCGGGGCGGAAGTGACTTTTTTTTCATGCGCACAATCCAGCCGACTTCGTATTCACCCTCTTGCCGGCAGTGTGGGCAGGTGAGCAGGTGTTTTTTGACCTCCTGCCGCTCGTCGTAATATTCCCGTTCTTCCATAGCGACCAATTATAGGCGCGTTGGCGCGATATTGGCTTTTTTGCCGGGGATATTTCGCCGCCCCCGGCCCATTTTCACGTCTTTGGCTGCTCTGCTGCCGACTACAAAGTACGGGATCCAGGCTAGCCCGGCCTCTGGAAGCCGCGAGAGGCTGGGTGCAGCGGCCCCGGTTGGCTCCAAAACTACTCTCCCAAAACGGATCGGGCCGGGGTTGCCGACGAGAAGTATCCAGAACTATCCAGCCTAAACTCACATCCAAGTTGATATTACGGGTCGCAAGCCGTATCGTATTGCTGTCCGGCAGACGCGAGCTTCCCCCAACCGGACAGGGTTCACCCGCCCCAGCGGATCGAGGTGGTGTTTCTGGATTTCTGGCTGTTCTATTCGAAGGAGAGAGTGACCGATGGAAAGCAAACCGGCACAGAACATACAAGACTCGTTCCTTAACACTGCGCGGAAAGATAAGTCGATCATCACTATCTATCTGCTTAGCGGCGTCAAACTGGCGGGCCGCATTCGATCGTTTGATAAGTATTCCGTTGTGCTTGAGACCAACAACCAGGAGCAATTGATTTTCAAGCACGCGATATCCACGGTTGTTATGGCTCGTGCGCCGCACCTGGAGCGCTCCAGCCATGTGGGTCCGTCGGCAGCTTCGCCGGTGGAACCCACCACGCCGATCGCGTCCTCGCAGCAGGGGTGAGCTATCGCTGAACGTCGCTTGCCCGGAGCCTTGGAAGCTGCCGCCGCCGAGCGGCCAAATTTGACGGAAGGGCGGGAACGCGCCTTCCTGGTCGGAGTGGAATTCCGCAACCATCCTCGTGGCGTCCTCCGTCACCGCTCCGAGGGCGGGCCCGAGATTGCGGAAGACTCCGGCAGTACAACTGTCCGCATTCCTCCTCAAGCGCGCCAAGCCAAATCAGCCTCGAAGACCCTGCGTCTGGAGACCGAAGACCATGCGGTCCCTTTCAGCGCCGAAGAGTCGCTGGCGGAGCTGCGCGAGCTGACCTTGAGCGCGGGCGCGACGGTGGTGGGAGAAGTGCTTCAGCGCCGCGATCGTCCCGACGCGGCGACCCTGATCGGACACGGCAAGGTGGAAGAGATCGCGGCGGCAGCGACGATGGCCGAGGCCGGCGTACTCATCTTCGACCACGAGCTATCGGCTTCGCAGCTTCGCAATCTGGAGCGCGAGTTTCATTGCCTGGTGGTCGATCGCACGCAGTTAATTCTTGATATTTTTGCGCGACACGCACGCACTCGGGAAGGACAGCTCCAGGTCGAATTGGCGCAGTTGGAATACATGCTGCCGCGGCTGGCTGGGCGGGGAGCGGAGATGTCGCAGCTGGGCGGCGGCATTGGTACCCGCGGACCGGGCGAGACTCAGCTTGAAACCGACCGGCGTAAAATTCATCGCCGAATTAAGCATGTGAAGGAGCAGATCGAGAACGTGCGGCGGATTCGTTCGCAGCAACGGCAGCGACGGGAAAGCATTCCGGTGCCGGTGGTTGCGCTGGTGGGTTACACCAACGCGGGCAAATCCACGTTGTTCAATGCGCTGACCCGCGCCGGAGTGGTGGAAAGCTCGCGCATGTTTGCCACCCTCGACCCGACGCTGCGCTCGGTTACCCTGCCTTCAAGGCGCGAAGTCCTTCTCTCCGATACCGTGGGATTCATCCGCAACCTGCCGACGACGCTGATCTCAGCCTTCCGGGCCACGCTGGAGGAGGTACAGCGCGCGGCAATCCTGCTCCAGGTAACCGACGCCACCAGCCCAACCGCCGCCGAACAGATGGCCCAGGTGGAGTCGGTGCTGCGCGAGTTGGAAGCTCTGGACAAGCCGCAGATTCACGTCCTCAACAAGATCGACCTGTTCGATGAGCCGACTCGCAGCCGGCTGAAGGACAGCCCCGGAAGCGTGCATATCTCGGCGGCGCAAGGTCTTCATCTTGAGCGGCTGCTTGGGGCCATCGACGAGCATCTGGATCTGGATCCGGTGGAGCGGGCGTGGCTGAGGCTTCCGCAGTCAGAGGGTAAGGCGCTGGCTCAACTTGAGTCGCGCAGCGTCATTCTCTCGCGTCAATATGGGGAGAACGAGACGGTCGAGCTTGAGGTGGATGCGCCCGAGTCACTACTGCGGCGGCTCAGCCGCTTTGTGGTGCGGCAGCCGGGCGCGCGTCGCAAGGCGGCGCCGAAGAAATAGAAACCGGCAGGTTGATTATCGGTTTCAGCCGACCTTGCCGCGCGGGTGATAATCGACTTCTGCATCTGCAACGATTTTGTTTGCATTCGGCCGTGTCAGAAAATTAAATGGGCCTGTGGGTGAGGAGCGGTGACATTTCCTCAGCCACAGGCCCACTTCGATCCGGGCTTGGATCGGAGGCGATAGGGGTATGGTAGCGCCATCGTGGGGGTAGTCAAGCAAGATCGAGAGCAGCATCCGGTTTTTCGGTCACATTTTTGACCAAAATGGCCTTTTTACGGTGAAATAAGGTAGCATTGACAGTGCTTATCCGGGCGTGATAGTTTCAAGCATCCTTTAGATTCCTACACTTCTGGGTCGTTGCGCAAACAATACTGAAAATGGAACAAACCCTTCGACAACTAGGTGAACTACTGCTCGGCGCCATTCCGACCATGGTGCTGCTTCTGGTGCTTTATGGTCTCTATCACGTGATCCTGCATAAGCCGCTGGAGGCCGTTTTAGCGGAGCGCCGCAAACGAACCCAGGGAGCGGTGGAGCAGGCGCGGGCCGATATCGCGAAGGCCGCAGAGCGCGCCAAGGAATATGAAAGCCGGCTGCGCGAAGCGCGACTGGCCATTTTCAAGCTCCTGGACAATCGCCGCAAGCAGGCGGTGGAGGCCCGTGCGGCTGCCGTGGCCCAGGCCCGGGAACGCGCCCAGCAGCAGATTGCGCAATCCAAAGCCGAGCTTGAGCGGGAAGCGGCAGGCGCCCGCGCCACTCTTCAAATCGAGAGCGAGCGCATTGCGAACCAGATCATCGGAACGATTCTTCAAGCTGCCAACTCGGGTCCGGCAGCAGTTGTGGGCGGGCGATGATGGCAAAACATTTCCGCATCTGTCTTTTTGCCGTGGGGCTGCTGTTGGCCTCAGGCCTGGTATTTGCACAGTCCAATGCGCAGCCGCAGCCGACACCCTCGGCCTCCGTGGCGCAGCCTATCGAGAAGCTCAACAGTGAAGCCGCGAAAGATCTTCGCGGTGCCTCCCTGCGAGCTGGAGAAGGTCACCCTCCGGAAAACACTGAAGAAGCGGAAGAGAATGCGCAGTTCAAGTACGCTGCAGTGGTGAGATGGCTGGCCGCCAAGACAGGAATCTCGAAAGAGGCCGCATACTGGTTTTTCGTAATCATCAATTTCGTCATCCTCGCTGCCTTTTTGCGATGGGTAGTAAAAAAGGCACTGCCCGGCGGCTTCGCTTCCCGCACTGCTGAAATTCAGAAGGGGATCGCTGAGGCTCGCAAGGCCAGTGCCGAAGCCAACGCGCGACTGAGTGAGATTGAAGGACGTTTGGCCAAGCTTGACGCCGAGATTACCGAAATTCGCACCGCCGCCGAGGCCGATTTCAGCCAGGAGGAGCAGCGCATCAAGGCTGCCGCCGAGCAGGACGCGAAGAACGTCATCGCCTCTGCGGAACAGGAGATTGCGGCGGCCACGCGAGTCGCACAGCGCGAGTTGAAGTCTTTTGTGGCCGATCTTGCGGTTGGCCTGGCGGAGAAGAAAATCAAGGTGGACGAAGCTGCCGATAAGGCTCTGGTACGTACCTTTGCCGCCCAGCTCGGAAAGGATGGTCAATAGTGGCAGCCGTATCCAGCCGTTACGCCCGCGCTTTGGCCGATGTAATTGCCGACGAAAAGCTGGACGCCTCCAAAGCCTTAGAGCAGTTGCGCTCGCTGGTTGCGGCCTTCGAGGAAAGCCGCGAACTGCGCGAGGTATGGGAGTCGCCCGCAATTCCGATTGAGCAGAAAGTCAATGTACTGGATGCATTGGCCGCCAGGATTGGGGTCACGGACCGTCCCATGCGCAACTTTGTCGCGGTGCTCATCGAGAAGGACCGGATTGCGCTGCTGGCTGAGATTGCCGGACAGCTGGAGATTGAACTGAACAGCCGCAACGGACGCCTCGACGCAGAAATCGTCAGTGCCCGCGAGCTTGGTTCCGAGCAGCGCTCGTCGCTGGTGGCCGAACTTTCGCGCCTGACCGGCAAGTTCGTACTACCGCGCTATGCAACCGATGCGAAGTTGATCGGCGGCGTCACGGTCCGGGTGGGAAGCACAATTTACGATGGCTCGGTGCGTGGCCAGTTGCAGCGCATCCGTCAGCAGTTGAGCGAGAACTAGATTCCAAGCGGTGCGGCGGATGCGAGTTCCTGCAGCTTTGGGGGGGCCGCCGATTTCCGCTGAAAATGTTTTCCACGATTTAAGTGCCCTGCCGCCGGATAGGCGGTAGTTGAGAGCAAACATGGCCCAGATTAAAGCAGACGAGATTACACAGCTCATCCGTGAGCAAATTGAAAATTACGAAAACAAGATCACCGTCGATGAAGTTGGCACCGTGATCTCCGTTGGCGACGGGATCGCCCGCATTCACGGCCTGGACAAAGTCATGGCCGGCGAACTGCTTTCTTTCCCCCACGGCATCGCGGGCCTTGCCATGAACCTCGAAGAGGATCAGGTGGGCAGCGTGCTTCTTGGCGAAGCCACCGAGATCAAGGAAGGCGACGAGGTCAAGCGCACGGGACGGATCATGAGCGTGCCGGTGGGCGATGCCCTGATCGGCCGTGTGGTGAATGCGCTGGGGCAGCCAATTGATGACAAGGGGCCCATCGTTACCAGCGAATACCTTCCGGTAGAACGCATCGCACCTGGCGTGATTGACCGCCAACCGGTGCGCGAGCCCATGGCTACGGGCATCAAGTCCATCGATGCCATGATCCCCATCGGCCGCGGCCAGCGCGAACTCATCATCGGCGACCGCCAGACGGGTAAAACCGCCATCTGCCTTGACACGATTATCAATAACAAGGGCGGCGACCTGATCTGCGTGTACGTCGCGATCGGGCAGAAGCGCTCGACGGTTGCGCAGGTGGTTAAGACTCTGGAAGAAGCCGGCGCCATGGCATATAGCGTGGTGGTTGTGGCTTCGGCCTCCGACCCGGCACCGCTGCAATACATTGCGCCTTACTCTGGCACGGCCATCGCCGAGTACTTCCGCGACAGCAAGCGCCATGCGCTGGTGATCTACGACGATCTGTCGAAACATGCTGCGGCCTATCGCGAAATTTCCCTGCTGCTGCGCCGCCCACCGGGGCGCGAAGCCTATCCCGGCGACGTTTTTTATCTTCACTCCCGCTTGCTGGAGCGCTCAAGCAAATTGAGCGACAAGCTTGGCGGCGGCTCGATCACCTCACTACCGATCATCGAAACCCAGGCGGGCGACGTTTCGGCTTATATTCCGACCAACGTCATCTCGATCACCGACGGCCAGATCTTTCTGGAATCCGACTTGTTCAACTCCGGTGTGCGGCCAGCAGTTAACGTGGGCATCTCGGTTTCGCGCGTAGGATTCTCGGCGGCCGTCAAGGCGATGAAGCAGGTGGGTTCAAGCCTCAAGCTGGAACTGGCGCAGTACCGCGAACTGGCGGCGTTTGCGCAGTTCGGCTCGGATCTGGACAAGGCCACGCAGGCGCAGTTGAATCGCGGCGCACGGCTGGTTGAACTGCTCAAACAAGGGCAGTTCGAGCCGCTTCCGTTCACCCACCAAGTCCTGTCGATCTTTGCCGGCACGAACGGCTATCTGGATGATTTGGCGCTGGAGGATGTGCGCCCCTTCGAGAAGTCTCTATATGCCTACGTCGACACGGTCAATCCTGCGCTGTTCAAGACCATTGCGGATAAAAAGGCCCTCACCGACGAGATCAGGGCCGATATGTCGAAGACGATTACGGAAGCAAAAGAACGCTTCCTTGCCGAACGTAATGCAGCAGTGGTTACCCACTAAGAGGAAACTGCCCGAGTGAACGAATATGCCTAACGTTCTGGACATCCGGCGCCGTATCCGCAGCGTGAAGAGCACGCGGCAGATTACCAAGGCCATGAAGATGGTCTCTGCCGCAAAGCTTCGCCGCGCGCAGGAACGCGCCCTGGCCGCGCGTCCTTACGCGCAGATGCTGACCAACGTGCTGCGCTCGCTGGTCAAGCGCGCAGACGTCATCGATCCTGTGACCGGCGAAGCCAAGCATCCATTGCTGGAGACGCGGCCGGAGCGCAACATCGTCATCGTCGTAGTTACAGGCGATCGCGGCCTGGCCGGAGGCTTCAACTCCAACCTGCTGAAGGCAGCGCAGCGCTATCTTGACACCAAGGCAGGCATCAACATTGATCTTGAGTGCGTGGGCCGCAAGGGGCGCGACTACTTCCGACGCCGCTATCCTGCGCAAGCCTCCACAGAGGCGCGCAGCTCAGAGGTGCGCGTCACGGGCGAGCACCTGGGGATACTCAAGGTTCCGCAGTTCAGCCATGTTGCACCGATCGCCGAAGGCATCATTGAGCGCTATCAGGAAAAGGAAATCGATGCGGTCTATGTGGTCTTTAATGAGTTCAAGTCGGTGATCGCACAGCGCCTTGTGGTGGAGCAGGTTCTGCCGGTCGGCAAGATTGGAGAGCGTGACATCGAACAAGCCATCGAGATCTCGGCTGAAGAGCGCACGCGGGCTGGCGAGGCCGCAGCTACGGCCGGTGTTCCCCTGGAACCGCAGGACACCAGCGAGATTGACCGTCACGCCGCCGACTTTGCAACCCATCCTGTGGACTATATTTACGAGCAGCCCGCCGCCCAGTTGTTCCGCGAACTGCTTCCCAAGTACGTGATTGCGCAGATTTACCGCGCCATGCTGGAATCGGTGGCAGCCGAACACGCGGCGCGCATGACTGCGATGGATTCGGCTACCAATAACGCTGGTGAACTGATCGACTCGCTTACGCTCACGATGAACCGGGCCCGTCAGGCCGCTATTACGAAGGAAATCATCGAGATCGTGAGCGGAGCCGCAGCGCTGTAAGAAAGTTTGTGGCCGTCCGGCTGCACAGCCGCCGGAAGACTCAAGGGTTTGAAAAATTCCGCTAGCCTGGCAGCTCCCAAGCTGGGCAGCTATAGAAGCCGAGATATGCCTGAGAACATTGGACACGTTATACAGATCGCCGGCCCTGCCGTGGACGTGCAGTTCACCGAGTCGGGGATTCCGCTCATCTACACCGCGCTTCGCGTCGTCAGCGACGGCTTCAAGGTTCCACAGCCCATCGACGTTATCCTCGAGGTACAGCAGCACCTCGGCGAGGGACGCGTGCGCTGCGTCGCCATGCAACCCACCGAGGGCATGGTTCGCGGCATGAAGGCCATCGATCTTGGCGGCCCCATCAGCGTCCCGGTGGGGCGGCAGACTCTGGGCCGCGTGATGAACGTCATCGGCGAGCCCGTTGATAACCTGGGGCCGATCGGTTCGGAGACGCGGATGCCGATTCATCGGCTGGCTCCGGCCTTCGATGAACAGTCCACCCGCGCCGAGATGTTCGAGACCGGCATCAAGGTCATCGACTTGATCCAGCCATTCCTCAAGGGCGGCAAGATCGGGCTCTTCGGCGGCGCCGGTGTGGGCAAGACGGTGGTCATTCAGGAACTCATCAACAACGTTGCCAAGCAGCATGGCGGCTATTCGGTCTTCGCCGGAGTGGGCGAGCGCACCCGCGAGGGCAATGACCTCTGGCTCGAATTCCAGGAGTCGGGCGTCATCGTCGCCGGCGATCCCTCGAAGTCCAAGGCAGCGCTGATTTACGGCCAGATGACCGAACCTCCCGGGGCGCGTCTGCGCGTTGCGCTCACCGGCCTCACCGTCGCCGAGTACTTCCGCGACGCCGAGGGCGCGGACACTCTGCTGTTCATCGACAACATCTTCCGCTTTACGCAGGCAGGCTCGGAGGTTTCCACGCTGCTTGGCCGTATGCCTTCGGCGGTGGGCTACCAGCCCAACCTGGCCAGCGAAATGGGCGAGTTACAGGAGCGCATCACCTCGACCAAGAAGGGCTCGGTCACCTCGGTGCAGGCGATCTATGTGCCAGCCGACGATTTGACCGATCCGGCTCCGGCCACCACCTTTGCTCACCTCGACGCCACTACGGTGCTCAACCGCGCGCTGACTGAAATCGGCATCTACCCGGCGGTCGATCCTCTTGCTTCCACCTCGCGCATTCTCGATCCGCGCATCGTCGGGCAGGAGCATTACGACGTGGCGCAGAGCGTGAAGCGCACGCTGCAGACCTACAAGGACCTGCAGGACATCATCGCCATCCTCGGCATCGACGAGCTTTCGCGAAGAGCAGAAGCTGACCGTGTCACGCGCCCGCAAGGTGCAACGCTTCCTTTCACAGCCCTTCCACGTTGCCGAACAGTTCACCGGCTTTGCGGGCAAGTACGTCAAGGTGGAGGACACGGTTCGCAGCTTCAAAGAGATCATCGATGGCAAGCACGACGCCATCCCGGAGCAGGCCTTCTACATGAAGGGCTCGATCGATGAAGTTCTGCAAGCCGCCGAAGAAATGAAGACGAAGGCGTAAGAGAGATGGGTGCTCCGCGCGCTGCCGTTACAGGCGGGCGCGGGGGCCAGGACACACAATGGCAGAGACTTTCGAACTGGAAATCGTTACGCCGGAGCGACTGGTCGTAAAAGACCGCGCAGAACAGATTCAGATTCCGGGCCGCAAGGGCTATCTCGGAATCCTTCCCGGCCATGCACCGCTCATCACCGAGCTCGCCGTCGGCGAAATCGAATACATCAACGCTGGGGTATCGACCCGTCTGTCGGTGGCTTGGGGCTTTGCCGAGGTTCTTCCCGACAAGGTCACGATTATCGCCCAGACTGCCGAGCTCGCCGAAGACATCGATGTGCCGCGCGCCGAAGCCGCGCGTGAGCGCGCCCTGCAGCACATCAAAATGGCCGAGGACGGCACGGCTTACGAGGAAGCAGCGCAGGCGCTAGCCGTCGCCGAAGCCCGCCTGGCAGTGGCCAAACAGCAATAAATTTCAGAGCTGCAGTTCTCAAAATGCCCCGGAGTTTTCCGGGGCATTTTGTTGCGCGGCGCGTAGCAGCTACTCACGCGAACCGCGTCGGCGGTCGTCATCTTTGGCTTGCTTTTCCTGCCTTCACCTGCTCATTGAACCTGGCTGACTGGCCACGGGGCACGGTCAGAGACTTCCATTGCGAGTGCTGAAAATGCTTGGCTAAGAATACGATCTGCCCGCAGTGATAGGCGTAATGCGCGATCTGCCGGTTGATCGCCTGCATCACCGAATGTGCCTCACCGCGGATGAAAACCGGGCGCGCCATGTCCTCCGCAGAGAGCGGCTCAAGAGCCGTGAAGACGTAGTTCCAGCCGGACTCCCAGAGCGCCATCAATTCTTCGCGGCTTGACGGCGGCTCGACGAATTCGCGATCACGGTCGCGATCAGGCTTTTCGCCGTCGCTGGTGAGAAAGTCCGTCCAACGCGAGCGCATGTTACCGGCCATGTGCTTGACGATCAGCGCGATGGAGTTCATCTCCGGATCCAGCGTGATGGAGAGTTGCTCATCGGTCACCTGCGCCATCGCCCGCTCCGCCAATCTCTTGTAGTGGCGAAAGACGGACAAAGAGTCTTCGAGATAGGAAGTGGTAAATTTCGTTGCCATGCCAAGATAGTATGCGGCGATTCGGCGATTGAGTTGTATGTCGCAGAATTATAGATTTGTACTGCGGGGCCGACGGAAACCGACCCATGACTGTTTCTTCGATGCGTTTTTCGCTGCACCTCCTGTTTTCAGCCATTCACGCACGGCTTTCCCGCCTATAATTTCCGGCATGAAGCGAATCGGTTATCTGCCCGTCATTTTCGGCGCGCTCGTGCTCGCGGCGTTCGCCCGCGACTTCGTAATGCCCAAGCTGGTTCCAGCCGCCTCCATGGCCTGCCGCGATGCTCACCCGCAAGAAAAGATCACTCTGGGCGCCGAGCCTTATGACACGCCAGAGAAGGCCTCACTCTTCCGTTCCCACATGCTCGAGCACTCGGTGCTGCCCATTCTTGTCGTCTTTACCAATGATGGCGATGAGCCAGTGGTTCTCAACCATGCCCGCTTCGAACTGGTCACGCGTGACCGAGCCAAAGCCGAACCCTACTCGCTCGACGATTTGCGTCGCGTCCTCACCTCCGTGCGCGCTCCCGGTTCGCGCGCCGAGGACAAGTTGCCTATTCCACTGCCCGGAAAAAGCAAGGCCCACGGGGGGCTCTCGCAGCAGGAGCGTGACGAACTGGAGCACTCATCTTTTGCCGCCCGCGCCATCGAGCCCCATGCCTCACAGCAAGGATTTCTCTTTTTCGATGTCAGTGACCTCGATGATCCGACTCAGGGGGCGCGGCTGTTCGTCACTGGGGTCAATAATGCTCATGGGCAGGAGCTGATGTACTTTGAGGTGCCGCTGGGAAAGCCTTGATATGCGAAGGCAGGTGAGTAACTACTTCTTCCTCACATGCAGCAACCGCTCGGCCTCGGCCACTACCTCGCCACTGCGATCTTTGATCTGCACGACGAACGTCCGTTCCACCTTCGGCTGAGTTTCCGCCGCACGGCGAAGCTCGTCGATCTGTTCCTCGGTCAGGCGAAATTCGGCCCGTACTGTTCCCTTTGCCGGCCGCCGGAATCGGATTGATGCCGCCTTGTCCCACACGATATAGCCACGGCCGAGAATTTCGATGAGCATCAGCATGTAGAAGGGATCGGTCATGGCGAAGAGCGAGCCGCCAAAGTGCACGCCGACATAGTTCGTGTTCCAAAAGCGTTGCACCATCTCAACGTCTACCTCGCGAAAGTCATCCGAGATGCGCCGCACCTTTACCCCCATCCCCAGGTATGGAGGCCACCAGTTCATCCATCGCAGCAACTTGCGCTTCGCCTGCATCCCGCTCAATGTCCCGTCCTTATCGCTTCCGCACTCCCCCGCTCAACACGGTGCGCATTCCATGCGGGGTTTCAACCTGCAGGAATCCGCGTTCATCCAGCCCGCGAGTCAGGCCCTCATAGCCGCCGTCTTCTTCGACAAAGACCGCGCAACCGCAGCAGTACGATGAGTGCTGCTCGAAGCGCCGCAGAATTTGCCGGCGCGCCGCACCTACACCGTCGCACAGCGCCCTATACTCGCGATCCAGTGCGCGCAGCAGGGCCGCCACCAGTTCCAGCCGCGAAGCCTTCTGCCCGGTTTCCATCCGCAGTGAAGTTGCAATTGCCTCCAGCTCCGGCGGAAACCCCGTGTTGTTCACGTTCATCCCTACGCCCACCACCACGAAGCGAACCCGCGTAACTTCCGCATTCAACTCGGTCAGGATGCCGCAGAACTTGCGCTCGCCGATCAGAACGTCGTTGGGCCAACGCAGATCGGCCCAAAGTCCCGTGACCTCGTGTACGGCCTCCACCACAGCCAACCCCGCCGCTAGCGACAAGATGATCACGTCCACCGGAGAGAGCTTGGGCCTGAGCAATGCCGAGCAGTAGATTCCATCGGATGGATTCGACTTCCAGCTATGCCCTGCCCTTCCCTTGCCCGCCGTCTGTTCTTCGGCCAGCCACACCGCGCCCAGGCTTTCGGTTTGCGCCACGGCTTCGGCTTCGAGCTCGGCTCCGGCCTGCATCGCCGCAGCATTGGTCGAACCGATCCGTGCAAAGTGACGCACGTTGCCGGCAAATATCGTCCCAGCAATTTTTGGCGCGAGCAACTCGGGCAGCGCCAGATCAGGCTCGCCCGTCAGCCTCCAACCGGACGCTGCCGAACCCTCCACCTCCACGCCAAGGCTGCGCAACTCATCAGCCAAGCGCCAGGCATCGCCCTCTGCAACATTCGCCGCTGCCGACCACTCGCGCGCAGAGAGCGAACCCGCACCCTGAGCGTCACGCCGCTGCTGCAATGCCGCCAGCGCCCGCCCCAGCCGCGCATCCGTCTGCAACGCCTCTTCATTCATGGCAATCACATCCCCAGAAACGATTCGTGCGGAATTCACGCCAAGCTTCCGTCATGCCAAAAGTATAGTGGCCAGCATGCGATTCTTGCGCAGACAAAACTCCCGACCATCGCCGGGAGTTTCTCTTTGGTCGCACTGCACGCTGCCTGAAACTTACTCCACCGCCTCCACGCTCAGCTCGATGTTCACATCCTTGCTTACGCCCAGCCCTGTCGGATCATAGCTCACGTGGTAGTCATAGCGATTGATCGCAATCACCGCCTCCACGCCCAGCCGGGACTCGCCCTTCGTCCCCTTGCCCTGCGCCATCGTAAACGGAATTTCGATCGGCTTGGTCACGTCTCGAATCGTGAGGTTGCCGAGCGCAACGTACTTGCCTTCACCAGCTTTGCGAACGCTCGTGCTCTGGAAGCGAATCTCCGGATACCTCGCCGCATCGAAAAAGTCGGGCGTGCTCAAATGCTTGTCACGCGTGGCGTTGTCGGTATTCACCGATGCCGATTTGATCACCGCGGTCACCGAATTTTTCTCCGGTGCCTGAGCGTCAAAGATAATGGTCCCGCTGACATCGGTGAAGCGTCCGTGCACGGTGGAAATTCCCATGTGCTTCACGCTGAAGTTGGTGGAGGTGTGCGCGCCGTCGATGGTGTAGGTGTCTGCAGCCAGAGCCAGCGCACTGGTGGCCAACGTGACAGCGAGGAGCAGGATCAGTTTTTTCATTTCAATTTCCATCCTCATAATTATTTGTTGTAACAACTATACAGTTCATGAGATTCACGGGTTCACCCCAGCGATGCACAAAATATTCGGCTATGATTTCCATCATGCCTCTGAAGAAAATATCGCTCCTGCCCGAACGCGTGAGCGACTGGCAGAGGTATCCATTTAGCGTCCCTGCGATTGACTATTCACTACGGATTTGGCCGCGAGGGCGGGAACCGCAACTTCCGCGCTGAAACCACAGACAGCGTACGGGCGGTTGAGCCGCTGGTAAAGGCCCTGCGCGTAGCGTTCACCAAACGCAACTGCGCCGGCTTCTACTTCCGTGCGGAGAGCTTTTTCAACACAGCCACAACAATCGACAATCTTGGTATTTCAGAATATTACGGAGGCCGGAGTCTGCACGCCCAATCGCATGGCGAGTCTTTTCTCTCGCTGGTCACCAGCAAATTCAACCGCAGTGGTTTTTACGTGATGGATGAACCAGAAGCCGCTCTGTCGCCCCAGCGCCAACTGAGCTTGCTCGTGATTCTCAACGAACCGCTTCGCAAGGGCAAAGGTGTTCAAGTGATGATCGTAACTCACACGCCCATTTTGCTGGCCTACCCCGGTGGCCAGATATTCTCATTCGATGAAGGCGTTGTGCACGAAATTTCTTACCGCGAATCCGCCCCGTATCATCTGAACAGCCGATTCCTCGCCGATCCTGAGAGCTACATTCGAGCTCTCTTCAACGAAGATCCGCTGTTCCGATGCGAACCGAGCGACTAGTAGCGCCTAGCGCTCTCCTGTCTCGAAGATCGTCTGCAGTTCGTAGCCTGTCACGCGCGCCAGCAGCCAACTGACGCGGTCGTCGCGCTTCTGCTTGCGGAAGAGCAGGCTATAACGGCCATATCCATCTGGATCCACGGCATCCACCAGTCGCACCTCAGGATACAGATCCAACTCCCGCGGATCGCTCACTGCGCTGTACAGCTTGATCAGTTTGTCCCCGTCCTGGCGCGCCACTACGGTCACCACCCAGTGTTTTCCGTTCGCGCCCGCACTCTGCGCGCCGTCAGCCTTGGCGGAGGTGCCGGCGGCCGCGGCGCTCGGCGTACCTGCCGCCTGCGGCGTGTAGCGCGCCGAGAAGACCACCGTCGCATAGTCGTTGTAGTCGAGATCGTAAGGAACGAACTGCTCGTCATCGAACTTCAACTCTGCCGGAGTCGCGGGAGCTGTCTTCGGCTTGGCCTGCGAGGCCGACTTGCCCGGCGTGGCATGCGCTATGGCGGCGGCTGGCAGCGGGATTCCGCGCTGCGGAGCCATTCGGAGCAGCTCAGCCTGCGCCAGGTCGCGTGCCGCTGTCTCCAATTGCCGGCGCACCTCCTCGGGGCACAAATAGATGACCGGCCGCGCCTCGGATGGCCCCGCATCGCTTACGGCCACCTGGCGCAGCACGTGCTCTTCTTTTTTGATGAATTCCGGCAAATCGCGTCCGCTCTGCTCCTGCACCGGCTTGCCGCGCCGAAGAATCGGATGACCCGAGTCCTCGCTCGGCGTCGGCTCCGCTTTTGCCGCCGGAACTGCGGTCGCGGTGCTCATTGAGCCCGCACCTGTCGAAGGCGAGTCATCCCTGCGATGCAGCGTCGGCCGATTGGGGTCCTGCGCAGGACCTTCCTCGGTCGGGCCGGCGCCGGCTTGCGTCCCATCCCCGGTCTTTGCCGAAGCCTGCCCGGCTCCCTGCTGAGTCTGGCTCTGCTGCGCTGTCGATGCCGAGCTATCCCCGCCCGATCCTTCGTGCCGTTGCAGCTTCGGCCGATTCGGATCGTCTTCAGCCTCGGGTGCGTTCGCCTGCCGTAGCTGGATGCGCCACCGGGTTATCGCCTTCACTTCCGGCGTGGCGGTGCAGCACGGGCTTCGATGGATCTTGCAGTGTGACTGGCCGCGGAGCTTTTTTTCGTGCCAGCGTGGCCTCATCCGGAGCCGCTTTGTAGTTCCCATTACCAAACCATGCCGCCGCGATCCCGGTTGCGCTCCGCACGGTAAAGGTTCCCATTACCTTGCCGAACTGCTGTACCTCGTACACCGTCTCCGAATACAGCACAAACGGCACCGGAGTCGCATGGTAGAAGGTCGCGTCGTAGTAATGCCGCTCGTAGAAAAAAGTCACCGGCACCAGGCGTCGTGATCCATTCTTGAAACGTCTCCAGCACTGCTACCGCCCGAGGAGTATTTTCTCTCCGGCGGCGGGACGCGGAATTGTGCCTGCAGCGCCAACGAAAAAACTGCAATCGCCGCTACCAGCGTGACGGAGTGCCTCACTTTGCGATATAGATACATGGTCATGGATATCAACCAGAAAGCTCCCGACTTCACTCTACCCGACGAAAACGGAGAGACAGTCTCACTCTCTTCCTTCAAGGGTAAACCCATTGTGCTGTTCTTCTATCCCCGCGCCAATACTCCCGGATGCACCATCGAGGCGTGCGGATTCCGGGACCAATATGGAAAGCTCACCCGCGCCGGACTCACCGTGCTCGGGATCTCGCCGGACACTTCCAAGGCGCAGAAGAAGTTTCAGGATAAGTTCGAGCTTCCCTACACTCTCCTCGCCGACGCCGACAAAGTTGTTGCCAAACTTTTCGACGTCCTCAAGGAAAAGAACATGTACGGCAAGAAAGTCATGGGCATTGAACGCACTACTTTCTTCATCGCCCCCGATGGCACCGTTGCACAAGTCTGGCGCAAGGTTAAACCGGAAGGTCATGCCGAGGAGGTGCTAGCCTACGCCAAGGCTCACAAATAGCCAGAGCCGATAGCCGGTTAGCTGGCGCAGGCCATCTCTCTCGGGCACTTCACCTCTGCTTGGATGGGTTGATAGCCTTTGCCGCTGCCCAAGCTCTTGCGTATTATTCTGGAGAACTCTGGCATGACCCCAGCTTCCGTCGCCCGCCTCTCTCCGGTGCCTCGCTCGTTCTACGCGCGCGATCCCCGTCTAGTTGCCCGCGAGCTGCTGGGCAAACTGCTAGTTCGCCGCCTGGGAGCGGCGGAGTACGCAGCGTTGGAGTCTGCTGCGCACCCAGAGGCGGGGCGTCTCTCGCCGGGGCGTGGTGGCCACGTGATCCTCGCCGGACGCATCGTCGAAACCGAGGCCTACCTCGGTGCCGATCGATCCCGGCGCCCACTCCTATGGCGGACGCACCCCGCGCAACGCCGTCCTTTTCGGAGAGCCCGGGCACGCCTACGTCTACTTCATCTACGGAAATCATTACTGTACGAACGTCAGTTGCCAGCCTGCGGGCGACGCCGGAGGCGTCCTTTTTCGCGCCCTCGAACCGGTCTGCGGTGTCCCGGCCATGGCCGCTCTCCGTGGTCTCACGCTTGGGGCCACTCCGCGCCTTTCACAGCTTCGCCTGCTGACCTCAGGGCCTGGACGCCTCTCCCAGGCGCTTGGCATAAACCGCCAGCGCGACAACGGCGGCGACCTCTGCTCCCGTGCCGGCGGGCTCTACATCGTTGGAGACGGCTCTCCGCCCGCTGAGATCGCGGCAACCCCCCGCATCAATGTAACCCGCGCTCCACTCGATGAATGGCGCTTTGTGGTTACCGGGAACCCATTCGTTTCCGGCAAGAAGTTGGGCTGAACTCTAGCGCGATCAGATTGTGTCGGGAGAAGCCTGGTCCCGGTGGTTCAGATCAAAGGTGAAATCGACTTTTGCCGGAGGATAATGCGGGAGCGGATTCGCCACCAAGAGCCGGGCAGCCTCTGAAGAGGCTCCGGCCACGCGCGTGATCATCTCAACAACGTATTTCTCGTGCTTTGCGGGGTAGCGTCCGGCGCCGATGTCGCAGAGCGCCCCCACCATCATCCAGACCATGATGGCCCAGGTAGTTTCGACGTCCTTTTCATCCAGGGCGTAGCATCCAGCCTCGATGGCCAGTCGCATGTCCCGCGTTCCGAACGGAGCGAAGCCCCGTCCAATACGATCAGTGAGAAGATCGGGCCGCATGGCCCACCAGCGCCACACGGGGTCTCTGGAGGCCTCCCGCAGCGTCAACCTGACCGAGACTGGCATCACCCGAGCCGGATCCGAAATCTTGAACGGCATGGTGGCCAAGTCGTTGCGCCGGGCCAGATCGTTGATGATGCAGTCCAGCAGACAGGCAGCCACCTCATCCTTGGATTTGAAGTAGTTGAAAAATGTGCCGAATCCTACGTGAGCACAGTCGGTAATCTCCTGGATGGTGGCTGCGTCAACGCCTTTGACGGACATGACCTCATAGGCCGCCCGGAGAAGACGCGCACGGGTCTCGATGCGCCGCCAAGGGATTCGCGTTTCACCGGCAGGTGACTTTACCGCAGTGCGTTTGTCGTTAGCTATTGGTTTGGGCAATTCGGTGCTCCGAACCCCGAATTCAGTGCGCGTACTCATCTCTTAAACCATGCACATAAATACACATTGGATACCAGGAGAGCGGCAATAACATTGTATCGCGAAGGTACGCTTCCTCTGACACTCTACCAGAAAACCTGTCGTGCACCTCATCTGGAACCGGTCGTCAGTAGTGCGCTCTTCAACGCCCTCTTAGGGGTATGCCGGCTAATTCGACACGCCGGCTTCAACGTCATCGGGTAGGAAACGGCGCATCTCGTCGATAAGTTCGCGGCACGCCAGGGCCTTCAATTTCCACGGTGCTCTGCTGTGAGGTGCAATGGAGCACGCCGGAGTATTCGCTAGTACCTAAAAATAGCTATTGACGACTGATCACTTTATGACATTTAATCATCCTGCTCCTCACCCGTCTCACTTTTAAAGGCTTCGCTCGCACTGACAAGGTGCGTTTGTGCGTGGTAAGGTGTCCGCTTCCTGGGCCGGCTATTGCTTAACCATTCTCAAGTTTGTACCGGAGGAATTTCGATGAAGACTAACGCAGAACTTTACAACGAGCGACTGGCGCGAATCAAAACCGCCGTGGCCCTCGGAAAGCCTGACCGGGTGCCCGTAATTCCGCTTGGCACCTCTTTTTGCGCCAGACATTTGGGCGTCAAGCTTGCCGCCTTTGCTGCGGATCCGAAGCTGGCGCACGAAACGATAATGAAATCCTTTGCCTCGCTTGGCGAGTTCGATGCTATCCAGCAGCCGACTTTCTCACCCCACCTCCTCAGCTTTGCCTGGCTCTCCAAGGTCCAGTTGCCGGGAATTGATCTCCCGGAAGACAGCCCGTGGCAGGTTCAAGAGGCAGAGCTGATGTCGGAAGCTGATTACGACGTCATTATCAACAAGGGCTGGAGCTACTTCTACGGCGACTTCATGGCAAACCGCCTGGATAACTTGATGGCCAAACTGGGACCGGCCTTCGGCTTTATGCCCACGGCGATGAAGAACTTCACGGACGCTGGGGTGGTATGCGTTTCTCCTGTGATCCTGTGTTCGCCCTTCGAGATCATTTGTGGCGCGCGGTCCATGGGCAAGTTCTTCCGTGACATGAGCCGAATTCCGGATAAGGTGCAGGCAGCTTTGGATGTCGCTCAAGAACAGATTAAGCAGGACTCTCGCGGCGCCATACGAGGTTTTGGCTGTACCGGAGTCTGGGTGGGCGGCTGGCGTGGCGCCAGTGAACTCGTCTCGCCTAAGATTTGGAACCGCTTTGTTTGGCCATACTTTAAGCAGCTGGTGGAGCTGGCCGACGAGGAAGGCGTGATACCAATTTTGCATATGGACGCCAACTGGGGTCGGGATCTGGAGCGCTTCAAGGAACTGCCAAAGGCCAAGTGCATCTTTGCCGGCGACCACGCTACGAACATCTTCAAGATCAAGGAAGTTCTCGGCGATCACATGTGCATCATGGGCGACGTTCCCGCAACTATGCTGTCTCTTGGCACTCCCGATGACATTCACGCGTACTCAACACAGCTGATCCGCGAGATCGGTCCTGCGGGCTTCATCCTTTCTTCGGGATGCGATATACCATTCGACGCCAAGCCTGAAAACGTGGCCGCCATGATCGCGGCAGTTCATTGATAGTCACAAAAGCCAGGCGCGGCGATGACCTAGTCGTCGCCGCGCTGGCAAGGGCTTACGCTACGAAGCTTCATGAGTTAAAGTTATTTACTCTAAAAATCCCAGGAGGGCGAAATGCCTAGTTCGGAAGAAATCAAAAAAGCATTTACTGAGTTGGACGAAGACCTCGCTTTGCAGTTGGTTAAGGATGCACTCGCCGCCGGCATGCCGGCCTTTGAGATCCTCAAAGCCTGCCAGGACGGCATGACCGCCGTAGGCAAGCGTTTTGAATGTCAGGATTACTTTGTCTCAGACCTGATGATGTCGGGCGAAATCTTCAAGCAGATCGGCGTTCTTCTGGAGCCAGGCCTCAAGGCAGGCGGCTCAAAGACTACCGGCAAGGTCGTCTTTGGCACGGTGAAGGGCGACATTCACGACATCGGCAAAGACATTGTGGTGAACATGCTGAAGTCCGCGAACTTCGAGGTCATCGACCTTGGCGTCGACGTTCCCCCCGAAACCTTCATCAAAGCTATCAAAGACAGCGGCGCAACCGTGGTTGGCATGTCGGGTCTGCTGACGTTGGCCTTTGATTCCATGAAGGCGACAGTCGAGGCCATGCAGGCCGCTGGGCTGCGCGACAAGGTCAAGGTGATGGTCGGCGGTGGTCCGGTGGACGCCAACGTATGCAAATTCGTCGGTGCGGATGCCTGGGGTGCCGATGCACAGTATGCTGTCACGCTGGCCAAGGGCTGGTTGGTGCCAGCACAAGCCTAAGCAGAAAAAGGCCGAGCGCAAAAACGACAGGTGCAGAAGAGCAGTGCGAGAGAGTTGAAACCAAGACGAAGGGAAGCAGACATGTCAAAGAGGCTTTTCGTTATTGTTTCCGGAGTTGCCATGGTAGCGCTTCTGCTGCTGGGCGGATGTAAGCAAACTCCTCAGGCGCCGGCGGAAATTCGCGTCGGAGTCAATGTACCTCTAACCGGTATCCACGCTGGCTTCGGTCAAGGCGGCGTGTTTGGCTTACAGGCTGCCGTCGAAGATCTCAACAAGTCTGGCGGCGTTTACGTCAAAGAGTTTGACAAGAAGCTTCCCATTACGCTGGTGATACGCGATAACGAGAGTGATCCGGACAAATCGCGGGCGCTCGAAGAACAACTGATTCTCCAGGACAAGGTAAATTTCAACTGTCCGCCCAACCAGCCGCTGCCACTGGTGTTTTCGCAGGCCACGCTGGCCGACCGCTACAAGATTCCTCGCATCAGCGGTGGAACCCCGATGGAACCTTGGCTGGGCACGAGAAAGCAGGCTTCGCCGCCTTGGGAATATAGCTGGACCTTTGGCTTCGCCGTTGCCACACCAGCACCAAAGGGAACGTATTGGGATACACCGGGGTATACCATCCTGGACACCTGGTCGACGATATTGCAGAAGTATGGCCCGCAGACCAATAAGAAAGTGGCCGTGTTTGCTTCCGATGAGCCCGATGGCAGGGGCTGGTACAGCCTGTTCCCGAAGGCGCTCAAGGATATGGGATACACGGTCGTCGGAATCGACAAAAACCTTGGACTTCTTCCCATGGAGACGATGGACTTCTCCGGCTTGATCAGCCAGTGGAAAGCGGCCAATGTAGAGATTCTGTGGGGCAATGCTCCAGGGCCATTTTTCGGGGCTATGTGGAAGCAGGCCAGGGCCATGGGCTTCGCTCCGAAAATGGTCAGCATCGGGCGGGCTCCTCTGTTCTACACCGATGTGAACTCGTGGGGCGGAGACCTTCCGGAAGGGATCGGCGTCGAGATCTGGTGGGACCCATCCTGGCAGGATTCTCCGGGATTTGGCGATACTACTCCTCGGTCGCTGGCTGATCGTTGGGCTAAGGCGACTGGTCAGCCGCTCAACCCTGGAATCGGTTGGAGCTACCAGCAGATTCAGACCCTCGCCGACGCGATTCAACGTGCCGGCACACTGGACGGCCCGAAGGTGAACCAGGCTTTAGCGACCACCGATATCAAAACCATTGCCGGGCGCGTTAAGTTCGATGAAGAGCATTACAACCACAAGCCCCTCGTCTTCGGGCAGTGGCAAAAGTCGGACAAGCCTGAAAAGTGGGTGCTCCCTGTCGTATATTCCAACATTCCTTCCGTACCGGAGACCGGGAAGTATCAGTTCCCGATTCCATACGGCAAGTAATGCCAAGCCAGGGCCGTTCCCCAAAGGGGGGTCGGCCCTGTTCTACCTGCCTTGAAAGTTGGGCTTCCGCTTCTCGAAGAAGGCGCGTATGCCCTCCTGATAATCTTCGCTATCGTAGACCTCGCGGCGCAGGGACTGGATGCGTTCGTAGGCTTCCGGCGTGATCGGATGCGCCGAGGTCAGCACACGCAACTCTTCTTTCATGATGCGCAATACAAGTGGCGAGGTCTCTGCGATCTGCATTGCCAACTTCATGGTTCGAGTTTCGAGTTCTTCCCTTGGAACAACGTGGTTGATGACTCCGCACTCCATCAGGCGCTGCGCGGCCACAGGTTGAGCGGTAAACAACATTTCCTTTATGAAGGGAATATCAGCGACCTTCATAAAGTTCAGAATGCCTGAGATGTTATAGGGAACGCCTACCTTGGCCGGAGTAATCGCCAGCGTGGTATCTTCGCCCGCAACGATCAGGTCGCAGCTCATCACCAGTTCGCAAGCGCCGCCCCACACCGATCCCTCGATCATGGCAATGACCGGGCAAGGGTGTAACTGAATCGAGCGCACCACTTGGCGCAGCGGATCGTTATAAGTGAGGGGATCGCGTCCGTTGGTCGGCAATTCGGTGATTTCATGCCCGGCGGAAAAGACCTTTGCCCCTGGCATGGCGCGGAGAATCACCACGCGCAAATTCTGAGCCTTCATCGAATCCAGCGCAGCGGTGACCTCCTCAATCAACTCTGCGCTCAATGCATTGACCTTGGGACGATTGAGCGTAATACTTCCGATCGCTCCGTTGACTTCAGCGATGACTGTTGACATATCTCTCCTCAGACTTGCGCTGGCTGATGTTCTGATCCCACCCCGGAATGCAGAATGCGTTCCAATTGCATAGCAAAGTGTAATGGTAAAGCGCCGGAAGGATGAAATCGCAAGTCGACAACAAAAGCGGACGGTGTATGCCGTCCGCCCACTATGACAACGGTTGCTTTAGTGGACCACTAACTGCGTAACTGGATAGACGTAGGCCATCAGGAAGACGAAGACGCCAACCAGGGCGGCCAATGCCAGCGAGTGCAGGAAGACGTAGCGCAGGATCTGTCCCTCGTGCCCGTACCACTGGGTTGCGGTGGATGCCACAACGATGCTCTGCGCGTCGATCATCTTGCCCATGACTCCACCGGCACTGTTGGCAGACGCCATCAGCACGGGAGAGACGTTGACCTGCTGCGCAGTGATCTTCTGCAAGCTGCCAAAGAGCACATTGGAAGAGGTGTCCGAACCGGTAAGCGCCACTCCGAGCCAGCCCAGCAGGGTTCCGAAGAACGGATAGAAATGCCCCGTCCGCGCAAACGCAAGACCCATTGTGGCATCCAGGCCGGAGTAGCGGGTAAGCATGCCGATAGCCAACATGGCCGCGATGGTGAGCAGCGAGAATCGCACTTTGACGAAAGTGTGGAAGAAAATCGTGAGTATCTTCCCAACCCCCTGGCCCATGATGAAACCGGAGATGATGGCGGCCAACAGAATTCCGGTCCCGGTGGCGCTCAACCAGTTAAGGCTGTACACCGCAGGCTCTTTGGTTGGCTTTGGCACCACGGGCTGGACGCGCTCGACCAGGTTATGGAGGCTGGTCACAACAAACTGTGGATTGGTGATCCGGCTCGGTTTGGTAGCCCAGCTTGCGGTAGAGGGGAAAACCTTTTCCGGCGAGTTCAACCAAAGTTTGCCGGTCTGCGTGCCCCATACGAAGACAATTACGCTGAGGACCACCCACGGAATCCAGGCGCGTGTAATCTCACCCCGGGAATAAGTCTGCTTCACGCGTCCGCTTGCGGCTTCTGCCTGTTCTTCCTCCTCTTGTCCCTCGAACTTCCAAACCTTCTTCGGACGCCAGATCAGCAGAAAGCCGATCAGGCAAATCATGGAGATGACGGACGAGACAATATTGACAACCCATGGGCCGTGCATATTGGAGACAAGGACTTGCGGAATTGTGAAGGCGACGGCAGCCACGAGAATCGCGGGCCAGACCTCGAGCATGCCGCTGAAGCCAGCAAAAGCCCAAATCAACCAGAACGGAACCAGAATGCAGAACGGGGCCAGAACTCGGCCAGTCATCGCGGCGAGGACCACCTCGCTTATCCCAGTGACCTTGGCCAGCGCGATAATCGGGGTTCCCAAGGCGCCAAAGGCCACCGGAGCAGTGTTGGCAATCAACGAAAGGCCCGAAGCCTGTAATGGCTTGAAGCCGAGCCCGATGAGCAATGCAGCGGTGACGGCCACGGGCGTACCGAAACCGGCCGCACCTTCAAAGAATGCGCCGAAACAGAAGGCAATGAGCAGCAACTGCAGGCGGCGATCCTTAGTGATGCCGGTCAGGCTGTGCTGCAGAACGGTGAAGCGTCCGGAATCAACCGTCAACTGGTACATGAAGATGACGTTGAGGACGATCCAGCCAATGGGAAAGAGGCCATAGCCCGCGCCGTAAATGGCCGTGGAGGCGGCCAAGCGCGGCGGCATATGGAAGCCGAAGATCGCCGTCAGCAACGCGGCCGCTAATCCAGCGAGGGCGGCATAGTGTGCCTTGACGTGTCCGAACGCCAGGCTGCCGAGCAGCACGACGACGGGAATGGCAGCAACCAGAGCAGAGAGAAACCAGTGCCCGATGGGGTTGTAATTCTGTTGCCAAGGAGTTGCGAGCGGAGGCAACCTGAGAATGACGATTGCAACGATCACTCCGACGACAGTGACCAGGGCTGTAGCGAGATAGTTCGGGCGTGGCTGAGTGGGCACAGGGGCATTCCGCGCAGTCGATGCGGGTACAGATGAGGAGCTCAAGTGGAACCTCCGTCGCAAGCCATCGGGACGGGCCTTTCCGATCCGGCCTCTTTCCCACGCGCCGCGTTTGCGGCGTGCACTCGTCGGCTTTGAGGGCAGACCACATTACTACGCATCAGCTTATCAGACAAGATGGAAAAGGCACTCAATGAAATATTCTTGCTTAGCCTGCCCTGGGCCGATGCTCTCCCAAATAGCTTGCATAGATATGATCCGGAGCCCTTGGGTTGGATAGTGTAAATACCTATATATTTTCCCGGCCAGTTGTCAGGCAACCACAACGTCATTAGCGCCCTCTGGATTGGCACGAACGTTGCGCAGCAAAGGATTGACCGCCGCATCAACTGGGAATATGATTCTCGATTCGGTGCAGACTGCGTCAGGTGCGGATTTTTTGGAGTGGGCTAATTCTATGGAGAAACAAAAACTCGAACATTACAAGAAGCTGTTGGAAATCAGGCGGCTCAATTTGCGGCAGAGCGTTGCTCGAACCGAAGAAGATGGACGCGCCGCGCAGTCCTCGGATTCTGCCCAGGACATCGCCGATCGTGCATCGAGTTCCTATCAGAAAGAGTTCCTGTTTGCGCGGAGCAACAACGACAGGTTATTTCTGCAGATGGTGGAACGCGCGCTTTCCAACATCTCGGAGGGCATTTACGGGGAATGCGAGCAGTGCGGCAAGGAGATCAACGAGAGGCGCCTGGAAGCCGTCCCCTGGGCCCGGCACTGCATTAGTTGCCAGGAAAGGCTGGAGCGCGGAGAACTGGAACAGCCCGCCATGGAGGGCTGACTCGAGTTGCAGAACTGAGAGCTGAAGCAGAGAGCAACCTAAGGCAAAACACAGATTGCGAAGATGGCCGCCTCAATAGGCGGCCACTTGCGCCATTGCGGCCCCTGTCACCGCGGCGAGTGAGGCTTAGGCTTTACCTTCGAAAAAAATCTCAGTGATCTTTCGACGCAAAACCGATCCGCCAAAGGCGCCCGCACATCCGGGCAGCGAGACCAGAACAGAACCGGCAATGCTGGCGCGAGTGAAGTGTGCGGTCGGCATCACATGGCCGGCGATAAGAATTGCCAGCGGCACCGGAACGCCGACGCACAATACCCATCGCCACGGGCGCGCCGGACGCAGCAGAGCGAGCAACATGGTGGCGACGATGACGGCTAACGCGGAGAGAACCGGGTCCGGCTCTGCCATGGTCTCCACCAGCACGTGGAGCGCGCCGCAGCCAGCGCCGAGCAAGATCGCGAAGAGCAGGAATGCGAGCGGAAAGCGTTCAGGCTTGAATGTGGCCATCGGCGAGAGTTGTCCTTGCGCAGCGATTCTATCCACTCATTCCGCCGCAGACAACCGGAACAGTTGTCGGTGAGCCACTTGCCGAAGCCGAAGGCTGGGATTATCGTTTGAAGCATGTTCAGAAACGTGCAGGATTTCGTTGAGAGATGGAAAGCTGAGAGCCAGGCAACGCTGCGGGTCTTTGGAGCCCTGAGCGATGGCACGCTCTCGCAGAGTGTCACGCCGGGCGGCTACACCCTTGGTTCGCTGGCGGGGCACATTACCGGCAGCATCGCTAAGATTCCGGCGCACGCGGGACTTACTCCCCATGCCTGCGGCGATGCCGGAGCTGTCCAGCGTAGCGGCAATCGTTGCGGCTTATGCGAGCAACTCCGACAAGGTTGCCGAGGCAGTTACGCAGAAGTGGAGTGACGCGCAGTTGGTCGAAGAGATCCCGATTTTTGGCCGCACCCTCCGCAAAGGCGAGGTGCTGGCGATGCTGATCTCGCACCAGAGCCACCATCGGGCACAGATGACGGTGCTGATGCGGCAAGCCGGGCTCAAGGTTCCGGGCGTGTATGGGCCTTCGCAGAGTGATCTGGCCGCCAAGAACTAGGACGCAATCGGCGGCCATTGAGCGGTGGGCGCGGGCGTCACAGCCTGCGCTTCACGCGTTGGGAGAGCCAGCGCTACTCGTATTTGTAAAAGCCGCGGCCGGATTTGCGGCCAAGCCATCCGGCATCGACCATCTTGATAAGCAGCGGGCAGGGGCGGTACTTGGGATCGCCAAGTCCGCTCTGCAACACGCGCAGAATATCAAGGCAGACGTCGAGGCCGATGAAGTCGGCGAGGGTGAGCGGCCCCATGGGGTGCGCCATGCCGAGTTTGAAGACCTCATCGACGGCCTCGGGCGTAGCCACGCCTTCCATCACGGCATAGATCGCTTCGTTGATCATCGGCAGCAGAACGCGATTGCTGACAAAACCTGGGGCGTCGTTGACTTCGACCGGGGTTTTGCCTAGCAGCAGAGCGGTTGAGTATACGGTGGAGTAGCTCGAATCGCTGGTGGCCAGCCCGCGGATCACCTCCACGAGTTTCATCACCGGAACAGGATTGAAGAAGTGCATGCCGATGATGCGGTCCGGCCGCTTGGTCTGTCCTGCCAGCTTTGTGATGGAGATTGATGAGGTGTTGGTGGCAAGAATTGTTTCGGCAGGGCAGAGCTGGTCGAGCTGTTGGAACAGTTGCTGCTTGACCTCAAAGCGCTCGCTGGCCGCTTCAACCACAAGCTGGCAGGCGGCCAGCGCATCGCGTGAAAGCGTGGGTTGAATGCGGGCCAGCGCAGCATCGCGCTCGGCAGCCGTAAGCTTGGCCTTCTCCACCTCACGTCCCAGATTCTTGCTGATCGCGGCGACGCCGCGGTCCAGAAAGCGCTGCTCCACTTCTACAAGGACGACGTTGAATCCGGACTTAGCGCAGACATGAGCAATTCCGTTGCCCATGGTCCCAGCGCCGACTACGCCGATAGTTTCAATACCCATTGAGTGCTGCCTCCTTGCGAATGTGCCGCAATACGGATGAAGCGGAGGGTCGAGTTTATCAGAGAAAAGTGTTTTAGACGGCTTCTTCACTCAAACGAGGAAGGACCCGGCATCGCCGGGTCCTTCAAACGTTTCCGGGCCGTCCGCTTTCGCGGCGTCCGGCTTACGCCTTCCAGAGGTTGATGTCACCTACGTTGATGTCTTTCTCGCGAACATCGACCGGACCTAGCTTTTGAGGCATGTAACCTTTCTTCTCGATGAGAAGAGTGTACTTGCCGTCTTTAAGGTCGTTGAGCCAGAAGTCACCGTAGCTGTCGGTCGCCGTCTTCACCTTGTCGCCGGTTTCGACGTTGGTCGCCGTCACAGAGGCACCTTCGGTGCATTCGTCGGCTTCCTGATCGAACACCGCTCCCGCGATGAACTTCTTGGGCAGATTGAGATAAAAGACCCGAGGCTTGGTCGGAAGGTCAGGCTTCAGCGGACCCGCCATGGCGATCAGGTCTTTCAGATCTTCCTCCTCACCGAAGATGAGACCGCCGGTCGGACAGGAGTCCGCACAACGGGTATCCTTCCACCCCTTGTCGGTGAGGTGTGCGCAGAAAGTGCACTTCTGGGCGATGTTCAGCGAGTCGTTGAAGTAGATGCTGTCCTCGTACGGGCAAGCTGTTATGCACATCTTGTTGCCGCGGCATTTGTCCGGATCAATGATGACGGTGCCGTCTTCACGCCTGTAGATCGCATGCGAGGAACAGGCCTCCATGCAAGGCGCATCCCCGCATTGCTGGCAGAGGCTGAGCTGATATGTCATCTTCACCTTGGGCACAGTACCACGCACCATACCGTGCACCTTGGTCCAGAACTGCCCCGTGTCAGGCTGGGGCTTGGCAATTGGCGACCAGTCGTTTCCGACGTGCTCGTCTTTGCATGAGATCTGGCAGTTGTGGCAACCATTGCAGGCCGCCAAGTCTATGATCATTACCTTGCCCATTATTCTTTACCTCCTGCCATGTACCCCTCAATACCAGGTCCCGCCAAAGGATGGAACGGGCGCCTGAAGGCCTTGGGATACTTGTGCTTCAGGTCTTCCATGTCAGTCTTTTCGACCTCCACCAGGAAGCCGCTGACCGCGTGGCCTACTGCGTTCTTGGACGTCGTATTGCCGGGGACAATCGTGTTGATGGCGCCACCCCTGTCGATGTTTCCCGTATCGATCGGATCCCACTTGGCACCGTGATCGATGTAGGCCACTCCAGGCATGATGCGTTCGGTAATGTAAGCGCCCGCAAGCACCGTGCCGCGTTCGTTGTACATCGAGACGATGTCGCCCTGCCTGATGCCGCGTTTTTCAGCATCGACCGGATTGAGCCAGCACGGATGATACTGGTAGCCGTCGGGACCGGTAACCTTGCAGGTCTCGATCTCACGGAGCCAGGTAATGTCCTCGTGCTGTGAGTGGACGCTCCACCGCGGGTGGTTCGAACAGACAAGTAGCGTATATTTCTTGCCCCGCTCGGTTTCCAGCGTCTCTTCGTGACTGATGCCCGACGCAACCCACTTCGGAACCGGCGGACGCTCAAGATCATCAGGGAAATGCAATTTCAGCCCTGTCGACTCGAACTCGAGTTTGCCGGTCGGTGTGGTGAGCGGGTACTTCTCCGGATCCGTGTAGAAGTTATGGAAGCCGGCAGGAACATCTTCCCACCCGTCCTCGGTCGGGATGACGAGGTAGCCCTTATCGTTCAGATCTTCCCAGCTGATAAGGTCGGCGCAGCGGGAGGTCTCCCATCCGTACTTGATCAGTTCTGGAATCGTCTTGCCGCCGGTGTACTCCTTCAGCAGCCCAAGTTTGTCGGCAAGCATGCAGACGATCTCGTAGTCACTGAACGACTCGGCCAGCGGCTCGATGCACTTATGTTCGGGATAGAGCAGGTTGTACTGCCCGCTGAAGATGTCGCCGGCGATATCGTCCTCTTCCAGCTTCGTATTGACCGGCAGGATGATGTCAGCAAGCATGCAGTCGTTCTCCAGCCACGGGTGCTGGGCCCACATGAACTCGATGTCGGGATGCTGCATGGCCTGGACGTAGTCGTTGCCGCCGTTCCAGCAGGTGATCCACGACGGAGAGTCCGTCCAGACCGCGTGAATCTTGGAGCAGCCTTCCTCCGGATAGAAGCGGTGGATGAACTGGTCCTCGCGGGGAGCGGTTTCCGACTTGCAGCCCCACCAATCGCACTTGCCCTCGAGAATTGCCTTCGGCACATAGGTCTTCGGCAAGGACGGGGAGTTCTCGTCGGATGGATGCCCGCCGGTGTATGCGATACGCAGATTCGGCACGCGCGACGGCTTAGGCTGCGCGTACTGATCGGGGAAGTCGAAGAGACCCCACTCGATCATCTTCACCTGGTTGCACGCCAGGCTTGCCCAGTCCCTGCATCGCCAGGCAGATGTTCTGCAGACGAGCCGGTTCGGTAGCGTACGGGCCACGGATACCGGGACCGCCATTGCCGATCACCACGCTGGTGCGCTTGGACGCCCATTCCCTGGCTAACGCTTTGATGACCCGGGCAGAGCACGCCGCACTTGGTAGCTGCCCACTCCGGCGTCTTCGGCACGCCATCTTCTTCACCCATGACGTAGGCTTCGTACGCCTCTACGCCCACTGCGTGGGTCTTGAGGTATTCCTTGTCGTAGGTTCCGTCCTTGAACCACTGATAGGTGATCGCCAGGTACAGAGCCGAGTCAGTATTCGGCAGAACCGGAATCCACCGGTCGGCGTGGACAGCGGCGGCGTAGTTGAGATCCGGGCAAACGTAGATCTGCTTGATGCCCAGTTCGCTGTACCAGTAACTCAAACGGCTGGGAAGCTGACCTTGCCAGCCCCAGGGGTGGTCTCCTGGTCGCAGCCCCAGAACAGGAGCAGTTCACAGTTCCTGGCAACGTCATAGAGGAGGTTGCTCTGCTTTCCCTGGCCCACCGGCTCACAGCCCCAGAAGTGCTTGCTGCCCCACCACCAGCCTTCCCAGCTGTCGGGTTGCCGGATCTGAAGCGTATATCCGCCCCACAATCGGAGCAACTTGCGGCCGGCGCCGTGACAGGCCTGTACCACCTTGTTCTCGCCGTGCTGATCGCACTGGTAGAGAAGGGCGGTTGGTCCGTACTTCTCCTTGATCCGGTTCATCTCGCTGGCGATGGTGTTGAGTGCCTCGTCCCAGGAGATGCGCACGTATTTGCTCTTGCCGCGGTTTTGCGGATTGCGCTCGCCGTTCGGATCCCAGTCCACCCGCTTCATGGGGAAGCGGACACGAGCCGGTGAATACACGCGCTTTTTGTATGCGATGGAATAGGGCGGCAAAAGGGTCTTGAGGCTAGGCTCGAAGGTGCTGCCCCGCACTTCCATCTTCCAGGGGTTGAGATCTTTTTCTTGGTACTTCCATAGATAATGCATCGGCCGGATGCGGATGATCTTGCCATCCTTGACATCCACCATGGATGCATTCGAGCCGTTCTCAGGCACACCGCAGAAACTGATGTCGCGGATGAGCGTATGCTCGCCGTCAGCAGTCGGCGGCACAGGCCTGATTACTGGCTTACCTGCCCTTTTGTCTTCCGCCATACTTCTCTCCTCGGATGTTTCTTGGTTGGTGCTATTTCACTGTGGATTCATGATGAACGCGGCCAGCGAGCGCCGCAGGTTATGAAAACTAACCGGCACGGGTCGTTCTCCACCATCTCGCCATCCTGTGCTTCTGAGGAGACGCCTGCCCCCGTGGAGGCCGCACGATTTTGCAAGATCATTGCGGCTAATATTTGTATCTCTTTAGTGCCCTGACCGCTGTGTACCGCGTCACACGAGAACGCGTTAGAGCGCACAAATGGTTGGTTGGTCTTGTTCCCGGTTCGCCCGCGTTACAGAAGTGCGCCCGAGGTACATTTGTCACAGTGGCCAGTGAGACGCGCCACTGCATATTGTGCTCCAGTGGCGAATAATGCACGCGCGAATCGCTCCGCCTTTCGTCTTTAATAGTTGGTGACAGCTTACTGGATGGAGGTACTTCAATGAGCATGAATCGGCGACAGTGGCTGAAGATCACTGCCGGAATGGGCGCGGGACTCACACTGGCGGATCTGGGCGTCAACGTCCAGCAAGTGCAAGCCGCGACGCGCGGAATGAGGCTCAGCGGAACCGCCGAGTTCACATCCGCCTGCAACTTCTGCTCCTGCGGCTGTGGCATGATCTGCCACGTCAAGGACGGCAAGCTGATCAATCTGGAAGGCGACCCGGATCACGTCATCAATCAGGGTTCGCTGTGCAGCAAGGGAGCGGCCATGTCGGCTGTTCCGAACTCGCCGCAGCGCCTGAAGAAGCCGATGTATCGTGCGCCGGGCAGCAGCGAATGGAAAGAAATCAGCTGGGACGAGGCTTACGACCGCATCGCCCGCAAGCTGAAAGATACCCGCGACAAGAACTGGAAGGCAACCGAGATGGACGGCGACAAAGCCACTGGTCGCCAATCGCACTGACGCCATCGCCTTTCTGGGCGCGGCGCAGAATACGAACGAAGAGTGCTACTTGATCACGAAGGCCAGCCGCCTGCTCGGCACCGTGAACGTGGAACACCAGGCCAGACTTTGACACAGCCCCACCGTCCCCAGTTTGGGGGCAACATTCGGCCGCGGCGCCATGAACAACCACTGGGTCGACCTGAAGAACTCTAAGGTGTTCCTGATCGAGGGCAGCAATGCTGCCGAAAACCACGTGATGTCCATGAAGTGGATCCGCAAGGCGCAGGAAAAAGGCGCAATCATCATCCACGTGGACCCGCGCTACACACGCACTTCGGCGGCGGCGGATATCTTCGCCCGCATCCGTCCCGGCGCGGACATTGCCTTCCTCGGCTCCGTTATTCACTACATTCTTGAAAACAAGCTTTATGACGAGGCCTACGTCAAGCTGCATACCAACGCGCTTGATGCTCGCCCACCAGGAGTTCAGTTTCGACGATGGTGTGTTCAGCGGCTACGACGAAGCGACGCGCCACTATGAAATGGTGAGCTGGGGTTACCAGCTTGACGGTAATCGCAAGCCGAAGAAGGCCAAGAGCCTCGATGATCCGCAATTGCGTCTTCGCCCAATTGAAGAAGCATTACAGCCGCTACACGCTGGAGATGGGTTCGCAGATCTCCGGCGTTCCGCCGCAGACCATTAAGAAGATCGCCGACACGCTGGTGAACAACAGACCTGGAACCATCATGTACGCCCTTGGCATGACGCAGCACACCGTCGGCGTGCAGAACATTCGCTGCTACGGCATTCTGCAGTTACTGCTTGGGAAACATTGGCGTACCGGGTGGCGGCGTGAATGCACTGCGCGGCGAACCCAATGTCCAGGGCGCCTGCGACATGGCGGTCTTGAACAATTACCTGCCCGGCTATCTGAGCTATCCAGGACACAACGAGCCGACGCTGAGGGCGTGGACCGAAAATAACGGTACGTTCCGCGCAAAATACCTCGTCAATAACATGAAGGCATGGTTCGGTGACAACGCCACGGCTGAAAATGATTTCGGCTACGGCTGGCTGCCGAAGCGCAGTCTTAAGCTCAATCACACGATATACGGCTTCTTTGAAAGTGCCTACAAGGGCGATCTGAAGTTGCTGTACGTCATCGGCCAGAACCCGATGGTGACGAACGCTAACCTGAACATGACGTTCGAAGGTCTCAGCAAGCTGGAAACTCTCGTTGTTCACGAGTTGTGGGAAACCGAGACAGCCTCGTTCTGGCATCGTCCTGGAGTAGATCCTAAGACGATTCAGACGGAGGTCTTCCTGCTGCCAGCCGCTTACTTCATGGAGAAGGACGGCACAATCACTGGATCCGGACGCATGGTGCAGTGGCGCTACAAGGCAGTTGAATCCTCCAGGAGAGGCCAAGAGCGATCTTGAAATTCTCGACACGCTCTTCCGCAAGGTTCGCGATTTATACAAGGACTCAACCGATCCCAAGGATCAGCCGATCAAGGCAGCCGCGTGGAACTATCCCAAGGAGGGCATGTCAGAGGCTGTGCTGAAAGAGATTGGCGGCTTCGATCTGAAGACCGGATTGCCAGTGAATGGCATTGCCGACCTGCAGGCCGATGGCAGCACGTCCAGCGGCGCGTGGATTTATGCCGGCTGTTTCAAAGGCGGCAAGAACCTGACCAAGCGTCGCGACAGCAAAACCGATCCCAGCGGTCTGGGCATTTACCCAGGCTTTGCGTGGACCTGGCCGGGCAACATGCACATTCTTTACAACCGCGCTTCGTGCGATGAGAAAGGACAGCCCTTCGATCCCAAGAACAAGCTCGTGTGGTGGGACGCGGAAGCCAAGAAGTGGGCCGGATTTGATACGCCTGACGTGCCAGTGCCGACCGACGGTCCCGATACTCCCAATGGACAGCGCGCCTTCCGCATGAACGGCGAGGGTGTTGGGCGTTTGCTGGCCGCCAGCTATAAGGATTTCGATCCCAAAGCTGCGGACAAGGACACTGCCTCGCGATTCGTCGTATGTGCCCAAGGACGGACCTATGCCGGAGTTCTATGAGCCGGTAGAAAGTCCGACCCACAATGCACTTCACCCGGCGGTGCATAACAATCCGTGCCTGAAGTATCCACGCGTAAAAGGCATGCAGCCCATCGGCACAAAGGAGAATTTCCCCTATGTGCTCATGACCTCCAGCCTCGCCGAGCACTGGTGCGCAGGCTCTACCACGCGCAATGTGCCGTGGCTGTCGGAACTCAATCCCGAACCTGTGGTCGAGCTCCCGGAAAAGCTGGCGAAGCAGTTGGGCATCCAAACCGGAGACATGGTGAAGGTGAGTTCGGCGCGCGGCGACATCACGGTGAAAGCCGTGGTCACCCGCCGCATGCAAACCCTCCAGATCAACGGCAAGGAAGTGACCACTGTCTGGATGCCGTATAACTGGGGCTTCAAGGGCCTGAACACCGGCCCGAGCACAAACTACATCACCATTGATGCGGTGGACCCAGGCGCAGGCACGCAGGAAACCAAGGCGTGTTTAGTCAACGTGACCCGCGTGGAAGGAGGGGACCGTGGCTAAGGGAACGTTAATCGATACAACGAAGTGCATCGGATGCCGTTCCTGCCAGGTCTCCTGCAAGCAGTGGAACGGACTGCCGGGCGAAATAACCAAAGCACCCGCAGGCAAACTGGGTTTTCAGGAGCCGCGGTTGCTCTCGTCTAAAACCTATGTCGTCATCACCGACCAGTTGGTGGACAGACCCGGATTCGTCGGACGGCTTCAAGCAGGTCTTTGCCAAGCGGCAGTGCATGCACTGCGAAGAGCCGGCATGCGTCTCAGCCTGCCCGGTGACGGCGCTGCACAAACACCAAGACGGGCCGGTGGTCTACGACAAGTCACGCTGCATTGGCTGCCGCTATTGCATGTGGGCCTGCCCGTGGGGCGTTCCCACCGCAGAGTGGGATTCGCTCAACCCGTCCATTCGCAAGTGCACGCACTGTGCAGACCGCCTTTCCGCGGAGGTCACCGCAGTACCACAATGATGTTGCGTTGACCGCCCAGGAGAAAACAGGCTGGGCGGTGAAACATGCTGAGCCAGCCTGCGTGAAGGCCTGCCCCGCCGGATGCCTGAAGTATGGCGAACGCGAGGAACTGCTGGCCGAGGCCAAACAGCGCATCAAGAACAACCCCGGCAAGTATGTGGACCATATCTATGGAGAGCACGAGGCTGGCGGAACGACGATGCTTTATCTTGTCCAGCGTGCCCTTTGAGGAGATCGGATTCCGCAAGGTGCAATCCGAGCCCTTCCCGCGCCTGAGTGCGATGGAACTGGGCGCAGTGCCAGCTGGCGGTGGTGGGCGTTGGCGCGGCGCTGAGCGGAGCCTACGCCATCAGCAAGCGTCGCGAGGAGGTGGCCAAGGCGGAGGCGGCCGAGCGCTCTGCCAAACACGTCGAGCATGCTCATCCGGATTTTGCTCCCGTACCCGGCAACCTGTATTACCAGATTCAACAAAGTGCTGATGTTCCTGATGGCCTTCGGCGCGCTCTCCTTCCTGCTGCGCTTTGCGCTCGGGCTGGGCGGCTCCACCGGGCTTTCAGACACTTGGGCGTGGGGACTGTGGATCGTCTTCGACTTTGCGTGGATTGCCATTGCGGCTGGTGCATTCGCCACCGCATGCATCATCTACGTGCTGCGCAGACAGGATCTCTACGCAATTGGGCGAAGTGCGGTGCTCATGGGGCTATTGAGCTACACCTTCGTCATGGTCACCTTGCTGGCTGACCTTGGATTGCCATGGCATTTCTATTCCCTGGCAATTTACGCACCTAAACACTCGGCCATGTTTGAAGTTGCCTGGTGCATTGCGTTCTACCTCTCCGTGCTGCTGCTTGAATTCCTGCCGATACCGCTCGACTGGTTTGGAATGAAGAAGTATCGCGAGATGTGGAACCAGTACTCGGATTGGTGGGTGGTCGTCGCCGTTTCGGCCTTCGTGTGGCTCCTGTCGCACAAGCTGCTGTGGACGGGGCTGGCTGCAGTTGTGTTCGCCGCGATGGCCGTCAATGCTGAAGCCGAAAGAAGGCAAGAAGAAAGAGCCGATCATGCTTGCCATCGGCGCCGTCACATTCTCCACCATGCACCAGAGCTCTCTGGGATCGCTCTATCTGCTGATGCCGGACAAACTGAGCCACCTGTGGTGGTCTCCGATCCTGCCCGTCTGCTACTTCCTCTCCTCAATCGCGGCCGGCATCGCACTTATGGTGCTGGTTGAGATGTGGATTGCAAAGGGCTACCACCGCAACCTGCGCATGAGCGAGCTGTCAGCCATGGGCAAGCTCGAGTTCTGGGCGCTGCTGATTTATCTGGCAGTGCGCATTGGCGACGTGGTCGTGCGTGGGGAACTCAACCACATTGGCGGAGCCCGCGGAATGGACTTCCTGGTCGAAGTTGGGCTGATGGGAGTGCTGCCGCTGATTCTGCTGAGTGTGGGCAGGCTGCGGGAGAAGTCCCAAGGTGCTTGGCTGGGCAAGCGCGCTGGTGGTTCTTGGCGTGATCTGGAACCGCTGGAACGCAGTGGTTTACGCCATGGATCTGAAGGGAGCCATGCCGCAGCTCGGGCCGCTGCACTACACGCCCTCCATCATCGAATGGGGCATCTCGGCGGGGATGGTCGCGGCAACCATCTTCCTCTTCCGGATGGGCGTTGCCTATTGCCCATTCTGCCCAAGGAGACGGCGAAGGCCGCTGCCGCCGGAGACTAACCGACGTACCATCCTTCGGGCCGGGGGAGGAGTTCCTCCTCCGGCCTTCCTTTGTTCGCCCCTTCAAGCACATCCATTTTGTTGCGGGCGGTGATGCGCAGATGCTGGAATCGTATTCGTCAGGGAGTAAAATTTCGCCATGTCATCAGCTCAGGAACGGTGGATCGAATCTCATCCCTATCTCCGTAATGTTGCGGAGTTTCAGCATGTGGTGACGGAGGTATTCGCGAAACCGGAGCCCCGCCCTGTTTCCGATGCCTGATTGGAAGGAAATTTTCGAGAGCTACAGCGACGGAGTTCCGCTGCTGGAGAGTGCTTCCCGCTCGAGCTCAAATATTGGTCCGCCGCCGGAGAGTTGCTGCTGGCCGCGAGCACAGAGCTACTGACGCACACGTTGCCGGAGCCGTTGACGGTCTCGGCCAGATCGTTGCAGGAATACCTGCACGCTTCGGAAGAAAATCGGCACGGCGGCCATTGAGTGGGTGCGGAATGGCGGTCCCGACCGAGCAAGCGCCGCCCGCCGCTGGGTTGCTGCGTTTGCTCGCCTGGGAAGCCATACGACGCACACTTGCTCCAGTGCTTAAGAACTACGCGGAGTTGCGCAAAGAAGACGACTGGATGCGGGGATATTGCCCGGTGTGCGGCGCCCTGCCCCCACTGGCTCAGCACTCCTCCCGGAGGTGGGCAGCCGCGCATGCTTGCCTGCTGCTACTGCCGTTCAACCTGGCAGTTCCGCCGGATCGGATGTCCATTTTGTGGAAATGACGACCAGAACCAGCTTTCCGTCTTCACCATCGAACAGGAACCTCTCTTCCGGCTGGATACCTGCCGCGCGTGCAATGGCTACTTGAAAACCTATCTGGCCAACAGCGACCTGGAGTTGCATCTTTCCGACTGGTCAAGCCTGCATCTGGACATCCTGGCCAAGCAACACAACCTTGAGCGCAAGGGTGCTTCCCTGTTTGAGATCTAGATGGCGCCGCGCACGAATGCGCACCTTAGAAATTGATGATCTTGTCGGCCTCCGAAGCCCAATCGCTGAGTAGGTCCAGTGAGCCGCGCTTCACCTGGGGAATAAGAGACTGCGTGAGGCCGCGAGCTTCGAGACAGGTGCTGCAGGCAGCGATTTCCGCGCCGGTTGCGGCGATGGCGACCAGCATCTCCTGCGGATTGTAATCGGCGTGCGCGGGAGTGAGTCCGGCGAGTGCTGAGGTAACGCCATCCCCGAAGAAAAAGACCCGGACTGGGGCCTTGCGCGATAGAGAGACGGCCCAGCGCAGGCCATTATAAGTGCGTTGGCTGCCGTAGGGAGAATCGTTGAAGATGAACAGATACTTCATCGGATGCAGGAATCCTTTCGCGATGCGCCGAACCGAGTGCTGCCAGAATAGATCAAGCAGTGCGGAACGGAAAGTGACTGCTGGCGCGCGTGTGGTATGTTTAACCGTGAATTTGTCAGGCTACAGGCACGGAGGCGAGTAGTGTCCGGTGATGCTCCCGGTCTTCAAAACCGGTGAGAGGCAGGTTCACCCTGTCTCTGGTGTGTTCGACTCACACGCGCTTCCGCCATTGCTGATTCCCTCCTCCTTGAATCGCTTGGGGCGCGCTGCTGCTTTGGCATAACGTAATCGCATGTAATCTGTGATCGTCCACGCGCGCGCAAACTGATATCAGGCGATTCTGGCGAGGATTTCCGCCAGGTAGGCGTCATCGTCCGGTTCCACCGTGCGCAGGTCGAGGAGCACGAGCCCTCCCTCCACGCGCGTGACGACCGGAACAGGAAGCTGGCGCAAGCGACGCGCCAACTCAGCGGCACTTACGTCTTCACAGGAAAGAGCGACTGCGAAACCCGGCAAACTCTTACCGGCTGCCGCGCCGCCGCCGATCATGGTTTGAGTCTCGACGACCTGCGCGGAGAGCCCGGAGGCCGAGGCTGCAAGCGCCTGGCAACGCTCTCGAAGTTGCTCGGCCGGGTGCGCGCATCATGCGCAGCAGGGGCACGTCGTTGTATTCTTCGCGCATGTAACTCAACAGGGTGGCCTCGAGCGCGGCGTAGCAGAGCTTATCCACCCGGAGGGCGCGGAAGAGTGGGTGACGAACACAGCTCGTTCGATCAGTGCCGGATCGCCACTGATCAATCCGGCTTGCGGACCACCCAGCAATTTATCTCCACTGTAGGTGACAAGCGAGACGCCCGCGCGCAAGGAATCAAAGACACTGGGCTCTCCGTGGATGCCGTAGGACGTGAGGTCCACCAATGCCCCCGAGCCAAGGTCCTCCATGACAGCGATGCCACGCCGCCTGCCCAGTTCAACCAACTCTTCCAAAGCCGGCTGCTCGGTGAAACCGACGATCTCAAAGTTGGAGCGATGTACCCGCAGCAACAGCCGGGTGCGCTCGGTGATTGCCTTTTCGTAGTCGGCAATGCGTGTGCGGTTGGTGGTGCCCACTTCGCGCAACACGGCACCGGAGCGCGCCATGATCTCCGGAATGCGGAACGAGCCACCAATCTCAACCAATTCGCCGCGGGAAACGATGACCTCCCCTCCTTCAGCCAGCGCTGCCAAAGCCAGCAGCACGGCCGCGGCGTTGTTATTGACCACAGCCGTGAGCGTATTGGCGATGCCCTGGCGGGCGAAGAGACGCGCAAAGAGGCTCTGCGCATGTTCATTCCGCCGCCCCCGTTCACCCCTATCAAGATCGAATTCCAGATTGCAGTATCCGGTAGTGATCTCTGCGATGCGCTCCATTGCCAGGCGGGAGAGCGGAGCACGGCCAAGATTGGTATGAATCAGGACTCCGCTGGCGTTAATCACACGGCGGAGAGAGCAGGTGGTGGCCTGCGCCACACGGCGCTGCAAAGCAACGGGCAAAGCACGGAGCTCGGCATCCAACGTCTCAGCATTCAAAGCACCGCTGGAGATTTTGGCGCGCAATCCACTCAGTTCAAGACGAGCCGCCTCCGTGACGCTCAACCGCCCATGCTTACACACCAGTGCCGCTACTGCTTCCGTCCGCAGCAGTTCATCGACGGAAGGCAGCCGGCGGAAAATTTGCGCGTTGGGAACCGTAGTCATCGTCTACAGAACAAGGCATCAGAGCAGTCAATATAGCTCCGATACCGTGCGTTGCGACAGTATGAGCTTTGCAGGCTGCGGGCGCAAGATGTGGATCAATGGCTTAGAGCTTAAGTGGTACCGGGAGGGGGACTTGAACCCCCATAACCATTGCTGGTCTGCGGATTTTAAGTCCGCTGCGTCTGCCAGTTTCGCCATCCCGGCTTGGAAATTGAAGTTCGAGTATCTTACGCAGACTCGCCGCGCTGTCTTGGAACTTCAATGATTCGCGCAGAATTAGTGTCGCACAGCTGCTAAATAGCTGCCAACCGCTACCCCACCGCCAATGGCGCCGGAGGAACAATTTGGAACGGCCAACTCGCCGGGTGTGACGCGATACGACGAGCGTGCTACTGTTGAGCCTGCAAATGCGGCGGAGCCTTGCCAATCTCGCGCTGATGGTTATGCTGTGGGGCTATGTAGCTCCCGCTCTTTCTGGCGCAACCGGAACTGGATTTGCCCGCTTGCTGCCGCAGCCATGGCAAGCATCATGGCTGCACCTGCTGCATGGGGCGGCATGGCGACGATGGCACTCCCGGATTTCATTCGAATTCTCCTCAGTGCCCTTGCCGTCTGCTCGGCTCCATAATCCACGGCTCCGTCGTTGCCGAGGTACGCAAGTCTTCTTTTATCCATCCGCCCTCCGAGGATTTCCTCGCCCCAGTCGAAGCGGCTTCCAATGATTCCCGTGACCGCATGCATAACTCGGGACGCGGCCCTCCCAGCATGCCTATTAGCGGAACTCAGTGAGAAATCTGCGTGGGATGTCGTGGCGCCTGTATCGTCCTTGGTCGCCGCATCGTCCCCGGTGTTCATCAGCGAACCTTCTTGCCTGATCGCCAGGCCAATACGGTCGCGTGAGCGAATCTTGGAGAACCGCAATGTCCCGTCGTGTTTTCTTAATATCGCTAGTCGTCTCCTTCATTCTCATCGCCACCGCCGCCTTCGCCAACGTCTACGGCGCGGTTCGCGGCGTTGTGCACGATCCCCAGCATCGCCCCATTCAAGACGCCATGGTGACGCTCAAGGCCAAATCGTCGGACTGGGCAGAAAGCGCCACCACCGATGCCAACGGCGAATTCCAATTCAACGCCGTCCCGCTCGGCGAATACTCCGTCAGCGCCGCCAGCAAGGGCTTCGCGCAGGCTTCACAGGATGTCGTCGTCATCTCGGGATCGGTGCCCGTCGTTCACCTCCAATTGCAGCTGGCCACGGCCAATGAAAATGTCACCGTCTCCGCCTCGCCCGCAGTCCTCCCCACCGACAGCTTCACTCCCATAACCCTCGTCAGCGGCCACGACATCGAGCGCACGCCCGGCGCCGACGCGCACCAACAGCATGGCCATGATCACCGACTACGTCCCCGGCGCCTACGTCACTCATGACATGCTCCACATGCGCGGCGGCCACCAGACCACCTGGCTCCTCGACGGCATTCCCATCATCAACACCGCCATCGCGCAGAATCTCGGCCCCCAGTTCGATCCCAAGGACCTGGACTACGTCGAAGTCAATCGCGGCAGCTATGGCGCCGAGTTCGGCGACCGCACCTATGGCGTTTTCAACGTCGTCCCCCGCACCGGCTTCGAGCGCAACAACGAAGCCGAACTCGTCCTGACCGCCGGCAACTTCTACCAGACCGACGATGAACTCAGCTTCGGCAGCCACACCGAACGCTTCGCCTATTACGCCAGCGTCAACGGCAACCGCAGCAATCTCGGACTGCAGCCGCCCGTTCCCCAGGTTGTGCACGATGCCGTCAACGGCGTCGGCGGCTTCGGAAACTTCATCTACAACGTCGATCCCTCCAACCAGCTCCGCCTGATGACCTCGCTCCGCCGCGACTATTACCAGATCCCGTACGATCCGAATCCCAACGACATCGAGAACGGATCAATCCCGGCCAACGGCTTCACCCCGCAATACCCCAGCATCGGCCTTCGCGATGGCCAAACCGAGGCCGATACCGGCATCCTGTTCACCTGGCTGCACACCTTCAATTCGCATCTTCTGACCACGGTCTCGCCCTTCTACCACTACAACAGCGGCGACTACGCCAGCAATCCCAACGACATTCCCATCGCCACCACGGAAAACCGCGCCTCCACCTACGTCGGAGGCCAAGCCAGCTTCGCCGCCAACTACAAGAAGAACGATCTGCAGGTCGGATTCCTCAGCTTCTACCAGAGCGACAACCAGACTCTTCGGCGCCATCTTCAATGACGGCAGCGGAAATCTGCCCTTCACCATCAGCGAGAGCCCGACCGCCAATCTCGAAACCTTCTACATCGATGACAAATTCAAACCCTTTTCCTGGCTGATGCTCTCCGCCGGCATGCGCCCCACGCGTTTCTCCGAAGGCAACTTCTCCGCCGCCTCCCTCGAGCCGCCCATCTCCGAGTCCGCCATCAGCCCGCGCTTCGGCGCCACCGTCACCATCCCTCGCACTTCTGTTGGACCTTCCGCGCCTTCTACGGACACTACTATCAGGCGCCGCCAATCGAAACCGTCTCCGGCCCGCTGATCGACCCATGTCAACCACCCGAGCTGCGGCTTTCTGCCGCTCCACGGTGAGCGCGACGAAGAACATCAGTTCGGCGTCACCATCCCTTACCGCGGATGGGTTCTCGACGCCGATACCTTCAAAACCAATGTCGCCAATTTTCTCGACCACAACAACATCGGAGCTTCCAACATCTTCTTTCCCCTCACCGTTTCCCAAGCCTTGATTCGCGGATGGGAACTCACGCTGCGCTCGCCGCGCATCGCCCACCGTGTCCAGCTTCACCTCGCCTACTCCAACCAGATCGCCGAAGGCGGCGGCATCATCACCGGCGGCCTGAACAACGTCGACTCCCTCTCCCGGGCTCAGCCCGCTCGATCATGACCAGCGCAACACGCTCAACGTTGGCGGCGACGTCACCCTCCCTTGGCACTCTTACGCCTCCACCAACGTTTACTACGGCTCCGGATTCAGCAACGGTTTCCCCGGCCAGCCATATCCGGGCAACTATCTGCCGTCGCACACCACCTTCGATCTGTCGTTGGGCAAGGACTTCGGGGAACGCTTCACCGCGTCGCTCACCGCGTTAAACGTAACCAACCAGCGCGTTGAGTACGACAACAGCCTCACCTACGGCGGCTTCCACTGGAACCTGCCGCGCCAGATTCTACGCCGAGCTTCGCTACCGCTTCCATTACTAATCGCAGTGCGCATTGCAGGAAAACAAGCTGGTATAAAAAGAGCTGGTATAAAAAGGAAGGCTCGCCGGGCGGCGAGCCTTCATGTAATGCGCGAAGAAGATTCGAGAGTCCTATTGCCGGGCTTCGCTTCCCTCGCTCTGCGGATTGATGGCGGGTATGGGGCTGGCTGCCGGAATCTCCGGCAGTGGCTGTTCCAGTGCGATCTGCAGCACCTCGTCCATCGATTCCACGAAGTGCAGCTTCATCTCGCTCCGCAGATTCTCCGGCACGTCGGCCAGGTCCTTTTCGTTTTCCGCCGGCAGCACGGCTTCCAGGATTCCAGCGCGGTGCGCCGCCAGCAGCTTCTCCTTCAATCCGCCAATCGGCAGAACCTTTCCGCGCAGAGTGATTTCGCCGGTCATGCAGATATCGCGCCGCACCGGAATCTTGCTCAGCGCGCTGGCGATCGCCGTGGCAATCGTGATCCCCGCCGAAGGGCCGTCCTTCGGGAATCGCGCCCTCGGGCACGTGAACGTGGATGTCCACGTTGCGATAGAAGTCGCGCGGAATGCCCAGCCGCTGCCAGCGCGAGCGCAGGTAGCTCATCGCCGCCTGTGCCGACTCCTGCATCACGTCGCCCAGTTTGCCGGTCAGCGTCAGCTTGCCCTTGCCGTCGATGATGGCAACCTCGGTGGTCAGGATGCAGCCGCCGACTTCGGTCCAGGCCAGTCCGGTCACCAGGCCGATTTCGCTCTTCTCGTTGGCCGGCGTATCGCGGAAGCGCATCACTCCGAGATAGGTGTTCAGGCTCTCGGCCGTGATCGTCGAGGAGAATCCTTCGCCCTCGCGAACCACCGAGCGCGCGATCTTGCGGCAAACGTTGCCAATCTCACGCTCCAGGTTGCGCACCCCGGCCTCGCGCGTGTAGTAGCGGATGATGCCGCGCAGCGCATCGTCCTCAAACTGAATGTTGGCCGTCGTCAGTCCGGCCTGCTCGAGCTGCTTCTTCACCAGGTATTGGCGCGCGATCTCAAGCTTTTCCGGCTCGGTGTAGCCATGCAGCCGCAGCACTTCCATGCGGTCCTGCAGCGGGCTGGGAATGGTGTGCAGCACATTGGCCGTGGCGATAAAGAAGACCTGCGAGAGGTCGTACTCCACGTCCAGGTAGTGATCGACGAACATGTAGTTCTGTTCCGGATCGAGCACCTCCAGCAGCGCCGAAGATGGATCGCCGCGGAAGTCGTTGGACATCTTGTCCACTTCGTCCAGCATGAAGACCGGATTGCGCGTCCCTGCCTTCTTCATCATCTGGATGATCTGCCCCGGCAGCGCGCCGATGTAGGTGCGGCGATGGCCGCGAATCTCGGCCTCGTCGCGCACTCCGCCCAGCGACATGCGGACGAACTTGCGCCCCGTCGCCTTGGCGATGCTCATTCCCAGCGAAGTTTTGCCCACTCCCGGAGGTCCAACCAGGCAGAGAATTGAGCCCTTGGGATTTTTGACCAGCTGGCGCACCGCCAGAAACTCAAGGATGCGCTCCTTGATCTTCTCCAGCCCGTAGTGATCTTCGTTCAGCGTGCGCTCGGCGAAGTCGATATCGCGGATTTCCTTCGACTTCTTCTTCCACGGCACCGCCAGCAGCCAGTCCAGGTAATTGCGCGAGACGGTGGACTCGGCCGACATCGGCGGCATCGCTTCCAGCTTCTTCAGCTCCTGCGTCGCTTTCTCCAGCACGTCGGGAGGCATTCCGGCGGCGTCGATCTTCTTCTTCAGTTCGTCGAACTCGCTCTTCTCGCCGCGCCCCAGCTCTTTCTGGATCGCCTTGATCTTTTCGTTGAGGTAGTACTCTTTCTGCGCGCGCTCCATCTGCCGCTTCACTCGCGACTGGATGGTGCGGTCCATGTTCAGCTTTTCGATTTCGATGTCCAGCACGTCGGAGATGCGGTTCAGCCGCTCCGCCGGGTCGAAGATCTCCAGCAGTTCCTGCTTTTCCTCAATCGAGAGCTGGAGATTGGCGGCGATGGTGTCGCTCAGCCGCCCAATGTCGTCCATGCGCACGGTAGCGGCAATGGTCTCCTGGTTCAGCGACTGGCAGAGCTTCACGTACTGCTCAAACAGCGAGGAGACGCGCTGCATGGTCGACTCCACCTGCGCCGTGATCTCCGGCGTATAGCGGTTCACCCGCACCGAGGCCATGTAGAAGCCATCGGTCTCGGTCACCTGCAGAATGCGCGCCCGCTCAATGCCCTCCACCAGAACCTTGATGTTGCCGTCGGGCATCTTCAGGCTCTGCACGATATTGGCAATGCTGCCGACCTGGTAAATCTCGTCGGGCTTCGGTTCATCCACTCCGGGGTCGTGCTGGGTGGCGAGGAAGATCCTCTTGTCGCCCGCAAGTGCCTCTTCCAGGGCGCGCACGCTGGACTCGCGGCCCACCACAAAGGGCGTCATCATGTACGGAAAGATGACCACATCCCGGATCGGCATCATCGGCAGCTTGCGGGTTTCGAACTTCTCTTTAATCAGGCTCACTCAGCCTCACTTCCCCTGTGGCCAGCTAAACAGGCATTGCACTCAAGCGCAATTTCGCTGGCATCCACTGCATTGTTTTCGAGCCTACTACAACGTCATATCGGCGGCAATAGGCGTCGACCGCTAACCAATTCTGCATCAATTCCACGGCTCGCGGCTGAAATGGAATCGCCAGCCCGCTCCGGGAATCCCTGAACTTCGATATATCTTGTGTCCTGCCATTCGCTTGCAGGGATGCCGGAATGGAACAGGAGTTGAGATTTGTTTCTTTCCATGCACGCGCTGTCGCCTCCCTGCCCCGTACTTTCTTTCTATCCGGTTGTCCTTTTCTGCCAAGCTGCAAAGCAAAGCCCAGCCGGTGACCGGCTGGGCTTCGTCGAACATCCGTTCTTCTTACGACGCCTGCTTCTCAACCCGCGGCATGGAAACGTCGCGCTGCTCCACCATCTCCCGCGTCACCTCAAATTCCTTGATCTTCTTCTGGCCGGGAAGCTGGTACATCAGGTCCAGCATCAGCTCTTCCAGAATCATGCGCAGTCCGCGCGCACCCACCTTGCGGTTCAGCGCCTCGCGGGCGATCGCCGTCAACGCATCGTCGGAGAACTGCAGCTTCACGTTCTCAAACTCAAACAGCCGCTGATATTGCTTGACGATGGCGTTGCGCGGCCGGGTCAGAATCTGCACCAGCGCAGCCTCATCCAGGTCGCTCAACACGCCCATCACCGGCAGGCGGCCAATGAACTCCGGAATCAGTCCGAACTTGATCAGATCCTGCGGCTGCGCCAGCTGCAGCAGTTCGTCGTCACGCTTGTGGAGGCCACGTTCTCGTCGCGCTGCGCTTCTTCGCCCGTCTTGAAGCCCACCGCGCGCTTGCCGATGCGGCGCTCGATCACCTTTTCCAGTCCGACAAACGCTCCGCCCACAATGAACAGGATGTTGGTCGTATCCACCGGCGTGAACTCCTGGTGCGGATGCTTGCGCCCGCCCTGCGGCGGAACGTTGGCGACCGTGCCTTCCAGAATCTTCAGCAGCGCCTGCTGCACCCCTTCGCCGGAGACATCGCGCGTAATCGAGGGATTCTCGTCCTTGCGCCCGATCTTGTCGATCTCATCGATGTAGATGATTCCGGTCTGCGCCCGCGCCACGTCGCCGTCGGCGGCCTGCAGCAGCTTGAGGATGATGTTCTCCACGTCCTCGCCCACGTAGCCGGCTTCGGTCAGCGTCGTCGCATCCACAATCGCAAAGGGAACATCCAGCATCTTGGCCAGGGTCTGCGCCAGCAGGGTCTTGCCGGTGCCTGTCGGCCCAATCAGCAGAATGTTGGATTTCGACAGCTCGATTTCGCTGGTGCGCTGCCGGTTCATGTAGATGCGCTTGTAGTGGTTGTACACCGCAACCGCCAGTTTCTTCTTGGTCCGCTCCTGCCCAATCACGTACTCGTCGAGGAACGCCTTGACCTCCTGCGGCTTGGGCAGATGGTTGGGACTCGCCGTGGTCTGCGCCTCGCTGCGGTCATCCTCCAGAATCGAGTTGCACACCGCAACGCATTCGTCGCAGATATAGGCCCGCGGATAGTCGGAGGGAGACGAGATCAGCTTCGCCACCGCATCCTGGGACTTGTGGCAGAACGAACACCGCAATACTTCGTCAGAACCAGACCTGGATCTCACTGAAACTCCTGTTGCTTTTCCGGTTCGCCCGGTTTGCTAAAACTAGCCTTGGGCTGGCTCTTTGCATGCCCCGAATCTGTAAGTCCCGCCGAATTCCACTCTTCTCTCCGGACGAACTGCCTTACTACCGGATGATCCTCCTAAGCTACTACTGGAAGAGGCCCAAACTCCGCAGGCTAGATGCCTAACACCTGATGGTCCAACAGTATCAGTACCCTTGCAATAACCAAGCTAACCTATATTCACGCCGCATGGCCGACTATACAATAACGGAAGTCCGAGACCTATCGTCCCCCGCACCGGATTTGCGCATACGCATCCGAAGTAGCGCTCGTTCCCGCTTCATCATGCTTACTTATGTTTGTAGATGATGTCATCCACGATGCCATATTCTTTGGATTGCTGGGCGTTCATGATGAAGTCGCGCTCGGTGTCGCGCTCCACCTTCTCCAGCACCTGGCCGGTGTGCTTGGCCATCAACTGGTTCATCAACTCGCGCATGCGCAGAATTTCGCGCGCGTGAATGTCGATGTCGGTGGCCTGCCCGGAGATTCCGCCGCCCATGATCAGCGGCTGGTGGATCAGTATGCGCGATGTCGGCAGAGCGTAGCGCTTGCCTGCCGCGCCCGCCGCCAGCAGCATGGCGCCCATCGACGCCGCCTGCCCGATGCAGATCGTCACCACATCATTGCGGATGAACTGCATCGTGTCATAAATCGCCATCCCCGCCGTAATGGAGCCGCCGGGTGAGTTGATGTACAGGGAGATGTCCTTTTCCGGGTCTTCGGCGGAGAGAAACAGCAACTGCGCGATGATCAGGTTCGCGACATTGTCATCGATCGGGGTGCCCAGGAAGATGATGTTATCTCTGAGTAACCGGGAGTAGATGTCATAGGCACGCTCGCCCCTGCTGGTCTGCTCAATCACCATCGGCACAAGCATAATTGTCCGGCTCCTTTGCGGACCGGGGCTTGGAACAGCCCCGGTCCTGGTAAATCCCGCTCCCGTCCATTCGATGCTCAACAGGAGCGGTGGATTGCAAAACTTTTTCCCGTCCCAACTATTCCGACTGCTTGTAAAGCAACTCCAGCGCGCGATCGCAGCGCATCTGCTGGCGCAGTCCGTCCAGCCCGTTCTTCTCCTCAAGCTGCTTGCGCAAGCGCCAGCGGGTTCTGCCTCGACTGCTCGCCGCCATCGAAATCTCCTTGATCCAGATCCTCGTCGCTGACGTCGATTCCTTCCAGGTCGGCGATTTTTTCCAGCAGCAGGTTGGCCCGAACGTCGCGCAGCGCGCCTTCGCGCTGGCCGTCGCGCAGCTTGCTCAGATCCATGCGCTTGATATCTTCCGCCCGCAGCCCCTGCGCGATCAGCGAGCGCAGGCCGCGCTCCAGCCGCTGGTCAATGGCGTTCTCCACCAGCAGCGTCGGCACGTCGATGGCGAAACTTCGTGGTCAGCTCCTGCATCAGCTCTTCCTTGGCCTGGTGCTCGGCCTGGTGCTTCTTTTCCTGCTCCATGCTCTCGCGAACCCGGGCGCGCAGCGCTTCCATCGTCTCCATTCCTTCCTGCCCAAGCTCTTTCACCCACTCGTCGTTCAGCTCCGGCACGGACTTTCGTCTTGATTCCCTTCACCTCGACTTCGTAGTGCAGGGTCTTGCCCGCCAGCCGCTTGTCGCCGAAGTCCTCGGCATAGGTCACGTCGAAGCTCCGCGTCTCGCCGGCCTTGGCGCCGCGCAGGTTCTCGCTGAACTCGGGCAGCGTATTAGCGCCGCCGATGTCCACCAGTACGTCCTTCATCTCTACCGGCTCGGCGCCCTCTTCCTGGCTGGTGCTCTTGAACGCCACCGAGGCGAAGTCGCCATCGGCGAGACCGCGATCCTCATCCATGTTGACGTAGGTCGAGTTCTGCTCGCGCAGACCGTCGATCGTCTTCTCCACCTCTTCGTCGCTGACCGCGACCGCCTCGTGCGCCACCTTGATCTCCTTGTAGCCGTTCACCTCGAAGGGCGGCAGAACCTCGAAGATGGCTTTGAAGCGCAGCGGCTTGTCTTCTTCCAGTTCCAGCTCCACCACCTGCGGCTGGCCGACCGGAATCAGATTCTGCTTCTTGGTCTCCGCGCGGAAGGCGGCCGGAACCAGGTGCTCCACCACCTCCGACTTGATCTCATCGGCAAACTTGCTGCGGACCAGCGTCGCCGGCACTTTGCCGCTGCGGAAGCCGGGAATGCGGGCATGCTTCTGGAAGCGCGCAACCGCGCTCTTCCATTCGCGGGTGACGTCTTCGGCAGGAACCTCGACCGAGACTTCGCGCTCGCAGGGGTTCTTGTTTACTTCGACGGTTGGTTCGGTAGATGTCAAATCAGTGGATGTCAAAGGAATAGCCTTAAGTCTTCTGAAGATTTGTGGAGGCCGCGGGCCGCTCGCTCGAGCTCGTGAGCACAAGCGGCGGCGCGAACGCCGACTGCGAACGATTCAGTGTATGAGACTGGGCAAGCGCGGGTCAAACCGCCGCCGATAAAATTGTTTGCAGCAAGAACGTGGCCCGCATTGAATCGGGCCACCAGAACGGATCAAACGGACAGACGCACTGGAATTCGTGCGCGGGAAAGGCCAGTGCTGCGCACATGCAGCAGTTTGCAAACCGGCGAACCACACTAATGGATTGCGGGATGGACGAACAAAACTCATAATCGGAGTTGATAGATTCACTTCTCTCTGGAGCAGCAGGAATGAAATGTATGCGGCATTGCACTCTTTTTGCGCTTCTGGCGCTCTTGTGCTTGCAAGCAGCCGCTGCCTCCAAATCGGCCCAAATCGCTTCCAGCGCCAAGCCGCTTCTGATCACCTTTCCCAACGCTGACGTATTCCTCTCGCCCTACAACTGGCGCGTGGCAGCCGACGGCTCGGTATGGGCACCAACCGGTGGCCCGTACTTCAAATTTTCGGTCACGGGGACCACGCGAGTTCTGCTCAACGTGGATACGACGATCAACCATGGTGTGACGCCGCCAAACATGCCATCGGTCAAGGTCATCGTGGACGACGGCGAGCCAAAGTTCGTCTTGTTCGCCCCATCCGCAACTCAGGTGACGCTGGCGTCTGGACTCTCGCCTGCTTCTAAGCACACGCTGCTTGTCTATGCGATTGGAGTCAACCTCAACCTTCCCGAAGTGTGGACAGGGACTGTCGCGCAGACTCACATACGCAGTTTGCAGTTTGATCGAGGGGCGAAGCTCAGCCCCTATCCGATCATTCGCCAAAAGAACTGCTTCATTCTAGGCGACAGTATTCTGCAGGGCTACTACGGACTTCATGCGAGCGGAAATTACTACTCATACGTGGACCCATCTGTAACGTGGGCCATTCAGCTTGGCTACGTCATGGGCTGTGAGGTTGGAGTGGTAGGGGTAGCAGGTCAGGGATTTCTGGAGCCCAGTAACGCAGGCAAACTGGCCGGTGGCTATCCGCCGGTGACCGGCTCGTGGAATTTCTACGATTCCGCTCACCCTCGCAGCTTTTCGCCGCCGCCCGATTACGTGATCGACGCGCACGGTGTGAATGACCACCGATCGAGGTTCTCTGCCGCAGCGGTGCAAGCTGCCGTGCAAGAGTTTCAGAAGGCCGTCCGCTCCCAGCTTTCGCGCTCCAAGATCTTTTTCTATCTTCCCTTCGGCGGTCAGCTTGGCGACGGAAGCGGCGCAGGCGCAAACTACTATCCAATCAAGGCGGCGGTGAGGGCGGCCGGCGACGCCAACACATTTCTGATCGACCCCAGCGCCACCCTGAGGTCGGCGAACACTGGCGTCAAACCAACCTGGTTCTCACCCAACGATGGCCTCCACCCGGCACAAATCAACCACGGAATCCTGGCAGGCATTGCCGCGCAGCAAATGCAAAAAGCCCTCGACGCCGGCAGTGCCCGCGAAGGTTCGCATTGAGAAGTAATGCGTCGCAGGAAAACGCGGGATCTCTGTGGAGCCGTTCACCGCTTGCAGGAATGGTCGCATCCGAGGTGGCCATCACGGTTTCCATCGAGTTGCTCTCGCGACGCGCTCACCTCTCGCTGGCTACCATACTTGTTGATCGTTCCCTACTCGCCCTGGCTCTGCTGGCGCTGATCGTGCGCCCTTCGCGCACACAGTGGACACCGCGCTCGAAAGGCCTTGCGCTGCTGCGCGTTCTCACCGGAGGCCTGACCTTCGTCGGTTGGTTCGGCGCCATCGCGATGCTCAGCGGACGCGTTACCCAGGCGGTCCTGCTGCTCGACGCTCTCATCCTCGCCTACGTTCGCGGCCCGCGCCGCGCCTACGAGCGCCGCACTCTGCTGGTGCTGGCCTCGGCGCTCATTCTCTTTGCCGCCCAGGCGGTTCGCGAACCCGGAACCGTCCTCAACGCGCCGCGCGGCATCGTCTTTCTAATCATTGCTCTCGCCTCAAGGGCCGCAACTTATAAAGTCTGGGAGCGCGCCCAGAGCAAGGACGAGCATCTGTTCTGGCTGATCGCTCCCGCGCTCGTTGGGGCTGCGCTTGGCGGCGTGCTGCTTAGCCGCTCCAGCCACAGTGCTCTGCAAACGCTCTCACCTGCCGCGTGGGGCGCGATGCTGCTTGCCGCCATCGTCGGCCTCACCGGCTATTTCTACATGAACACGGTGATGGCGCTGCTGGGGGCCTTCTATACACGCGTGGTCGAGTTGTGGCAGGTCCCCGTACTCTGGGCTATCCACCTGCTCAGCGACCAGGCTCGCGTCGATCTGCTGCAAGGCGCACTCGGTGCGCTCGTCGCCTGCGCATCTGCCTACACGTACCTGCGGCATCGACGGGCACAAGCAGATCTATCGCGCTGAGCCAAGCGCTTCCAACTCTGGATCGTGACGTCGCCGATCCGCGGGAATCTCCGATGTCGTTTGCTGTCGCGCAGTTCTGCGGATGCGCGTCGCGAGTCCGGCTACTTGGCCAGGTATTGTTCCCATTGCCAGAGCATCCGGTTGAAGAGATGCACGCGCGCTTGCGGGCCGGCGATGCCGTGGGTTTTGCCGGGGTAGAGCTGGAAGTCGAAAGGACGACCGGCATCGACCAAGGCATCGATGAGCTGGATGGAGTTTTGCAGGTGCACGTTGTCGTCACTGGAGCCGTGCACCAGCAGCAGACGTCCGTGCAGCGTCGCCGCGGATTTCACAACGCTGGTCTTTTCGTATTGCTGCGGGTTGTCGCGGGGCAGTCCCATGTAGCGTTCGGTGTAGGTCGAGTCGTAGCTGCGCCAGTCGGTGACGGGCGATATGCTGATTGCAACCTTGAAGCGATCGGAGTGAGTCTGCGCGTAGGCGGCCATGGTTCCGCCATAGCTCCACCCCCACCAGCCGAGACGCGTGCCATCGAGTTGCGGGAAGCGGGCCAGCGCCTGATCGAGGGCCGTAAGCTGATCATGCAGCTCCACCTCTCCGAGACGATGGAAGGTGGCCATGGCGAAGTTGCGCCCGCGATTGCCCATGCCGCGATTATCCACCTTGAGCACGGCGAAGCCGCGATGCGCGAGCAACTGGTCGAATGGATTTATGGCATGCACATTGTCGCGCACCTCCTGGCCGTGCGGACCGCAGTAAGGATTCAGGATTAACGGAATCTTGCCGTTGAGTTCGGTCGCCGCTCCGGCGGGAGGCAGCAGCAGGACGCCGCGCAGCAACTCTCCGTCATCGGCGCGGAAGTCCACAAACTGCGGAGTGAGCGTGTCATAGCCCTCCCACGCGTGCGAGGCCCAGACCTGGCTGCACTGGCCGTCAACGGCGCAGATCTGCATTTTGGCGGGCGCGGTGAGCGTGCTGTAGGTGTCCACAAAATAGCGGGCGTTGGGACTCATGGTGACGGCGTGTACGCCGGGTTGGCGCGTTACTGCAACGGCCTCGCCACCGGCCAGCGGCACGGCGAACAGATGCTCCTGGCGATCGTCGCCTTTGTTCGCTTCGAGGTAAACCGTGTGGCTGGCTTCATCGACTCCCATCACCTTGTCCACCTCGTAGTCGCCTTTCTCCAATTGGCGCTCCAGGCGCACGCCGGAATCAAGCGGCTGCTCGGCGTCGAAGGAGTATAGATAGACATGTGTAAATCCATCGCGCCAGCTCATCCAGAGGAACTCACTGCTGGAATCGAGAAAGCGCAGGCCCTGGTGTTCGCCGCGCCCCATGGGATCGTGGAGTTCGATGTAGTTAGGGTCGGTGGCATGCAGCACACGGCTGGACCTTCCGCTGCGCGCGTCGATGAAGTACAAGTCCTGCTGGTTCTGAAGGCGGTTGAGTACCATTGCCCAGGCGAGGCCGGGACGCACCCAACCGAAGCGCGGGATGTAGTAGTCACCGCTCAGGTCTAAATCAATTTCCCTGGCCTTGCCGTTGAGTCCGGTGAGCATGAGCTTCACAGTTGGATTGGGGTCACCGGCTTGCGGATAGCGCTCCTGCTCCATCTCCGCATGGGTGGGAATCCAGTCAACGATTGGATACTGCGGCACCGGCGCTTCATTCATCTGGAGGTAGAGAATCTGCTTTGCATCAGGCGACCAGAAGTAGTTCGAGCGCACGTCCAACTCTTCGGAGTAGAGCCAGTCGACCTCGCCGTTGAGCAGGTTGGCATCTGTCCCTTTGGTGAGCGCAATTTCAGCGCCTTTGGAGACGGGGCGGAAATAGATGTTATGAGCGCGGAGATAGCTGAGGAATTTTCCGTCGGGCGAGAACTTGGGATCGCTGGATGGCCCCGGGTCATCGGTCAACTGACGTCCCCTTTGTGTGGTCAGATCGAAGAGCCAGAGCTGGCCGAGTGCGTCGAAGAGCAGGCTGTTGGAACCGGGCGACCACTGATAAGCGGCGACGCCGAACCGGGCGCGGTTTTCGCGCTGGCGGTCGTCCTTGAGATTGCTGGTGGAAGGGGTGAGGGCGGCGAGTTTGTCGGCGGCAATCAGTTGCGCGCTCTTGCCGCTGGCCGGATCGAAGTAGTAGAGCGATTCCTGGCCTCCGTTGGCCCCAGCCTGAATGTAGGAAAGCTTGCGTCCGTCCGGGCTCCACTCGATTGCCATGGGCGGACGGTCGCTGGGCGCCGTCGGCCCGAAGATCGCCTCCACGGTGTACTGCTTTTTGGCCGGTTGCTGGGCAGTACCCGTTTGAGCCGTCACCGTTTGACCCGTGGCGGCGGTTACGGTTGCCAGCGCGCAGAGCACGGCAAGCCATCGACTGGTCATCAAGAAGAACCTCCGAAACGGAGCCGGGTGCTCCCGTGGCGAAGGTTAAATCTGAGCTGGCGCTAATTGCAAGGTGGAGGGCCGAGGGCGAAGATCGGGCGGGAACTCAATTTCTCGGTTTGCCGACCATCCGGCAGTTGAGGAATAGGGAAATGCTACGGCGCTATGAGCTCGCTACAGGTTTCTTGACCCGCATTGTCGTAATCACCACCACGCTGATCAAAATAAGCAGAGTGCCCAGAATTGTTCGCCGGCCAAGCGTTTCACCACCCAGAAAATATCCAACCAGGACGGCCACAGCCGGATTCACATACGCATAGGTGCCGGCTTTTGTCGGCGATTCATGATGGATCAGCCACACGTAGGCCGTAAACGCAATAATGGATGCCATGAAACTCAAATAGAACAGCAAAAACCACACATTGAGCGAGACATTCGACAGATGAAAGTTGCGAAATTCTCCCAGCGCGGCAGATATAAGAGCCAGCAATACTCCTCCGGTGAGCATCTGCGCCCCCGAGCTCATGACTCTGGATTCCGGAAGCGGCAGCTTGGGCATCAACGCAGTCGCTAGTGCCATACCCAACGCCGCAACGATCAGCGCCACGGCGCCCGCCCTGTCGATTGGGGCCCCGCCCATATTCAACGAGCTGCTCGTCAGCACCGCTACTCCCCCAATCCCGGTCAAGAGCGCCAATGCCAGGCGAACGGTAAGCTTCTCCGTTCGCGTGATAAAGATCTCCAACAGTGCGATAAACACCGCAATCATGGCCATCATGACTGCGGCAATGCCCGAGGGCACACGCTGCACGGCCCAGGACACGAGGCCGAAATCGAAAACGAAGATCAACAGACCCAGCAGGGATGCCGACATCCATTGACGCCCGCTCGGTGAGCGTTCGCCCAGCGCGAGCGTCCAGCCGTAAAGGACCAGTCCCGAAATCAGAAACCGCATCGCCATGAGAAGAAATGGCGGAACTTCGCGGACGCCAATGCGAACTGCGAGATATGCGGTCCCCCACACAAGATAGACAATCGTGAAAGCCAGCAGAGTCTTCCATATCGAGCGATGGCTTTTAGCTTCCATAGCAGAATCCTACTATCACTCAGCCTTGTTCTCTCGCCTTTTCGCTCACATCTGCCGATGCACGGGCAAGCCGGAAACGACCCACTACGGGAAATTCTCAGTGAAGGGAGATCCAGACGCGGGCGAGGCTGAAGAGGGCAATGCCAACGCCAAAGAGGAAGAACAGATCATGGGAAGCCTGCTTGGGCAGCGCGCCGGGAATCGGGACGCCGCGCTCGCGGAACGCGGCCCCCAACGCGCGGTCCTGTTCGCGGAGAAAGTCCGCCAATTGAGCATGGAAGAGCGCAATGGCCAGACCGATCAGGACGCGGGTAAACTCCAAGAGCATGGTAGAAAATTAGGCGGCGGGCCGCGTTTCATCCATCCGGCGAATGGCCTAGGCGGGGCGGCAAATAACCTTGGCCCGCTTGACGTGCTAAAATTTGGCTCTACATGGGCTTCGCGGAAATTCATGCCAACCGATCTTGAAAAGCTTGTCGAACTGCAAAGAGTTGACCTCGAAATTGCGCGCCTGAATGCGCTGCTCGCGGCCATACCAAAAACGATTGCGCGGATCGAAGCCCAACTGGCCGACGCGCGCAAACGCGTGGAAGACGTACGCGGAGCCATCAAGGCGGGAGAGAGCGCCAAGCGCAAGTATGAGCAGGAGATTCAGTCTCTTAACGAAAAAATTCTCAAGTTCCGCGGGCAGTCCTCCAGCATAAAAAATAACGAACAATATAAGGCGCTGCTCTCAGAGATTGCGCACGCCGAAGGCGAAATCACAGGCTACGAGGAGAAGATTCTCGAAGTGATGCTGAACGCTGACTCGCAGCAGTCACAGCTGGCTGCCGCTGAAGCTGCGCTCAAGGCTGAGTCCGCCGATGTGGAGCGCCAGAAAGCCGAAGCTGCCAAAGAAAGCGATACCGACCGGGCAGCTTTAGCCCAGGCGCAGGCCAGAAGCAACGAATTGCGCAAGGGAGTGGACGAGAGTCTGCTGATGACTTACGACCGCATTCTGAAATCGCGCGGCTCGGCGGTGGCCGAGGTGCTGGAACATCGCTGCACGGCTTGCCAGGTGATGTTGCGTCCACAGGTGCTCTCAAACATTCGCGCCGCGCAGGAGGTTGTACACTGCGACTCCTGCGGACGGATGCTTTACTATTTGCCGGAGCATAACGTGCAGACGGTTGCGGCCAACGCCACGGGAATTGCGCACCAGGCCGAACGCGAATGGATGTTTGTGCCCTCGATGGGAAGCGACGGCGCGTTTGTGGTCTTCATCAACCACAAGGGCAACGCCACCATGAAGGCCTACGACGCTATGACCGGAGAGGCCATTGCGCGCCGGGTGGAGAAGAACGCAATCTGCCAGACGATTTTTGCCGAAGAGACTCCGCCATGCGCGGAATCTTTTTGTGGACGAGGCAAACCTCGAAGACAAATACAAGGACCAGTTGCCGCCCGAGGTGCTGGACGACCTGCGGCATCAGCTTCCCAAGGCGTAAGGCGCGCACTCGAATACAATCCTGGAAATGAAAGCCAAGAAGAATACGTCTTCGTCGCCGGTAGCGCGCGTGGTGGTCAACGCACACGCCGTGGGGCGGCTGCGCGGCGGACATCCGTGGATTTTCAGGTCGGATATCGAGCGCATCGATCAGGCTGCGCCGGGCGGGCTGGTGCGCGTGGAAGACCAGCGCGGCAAAGCCTTATGGCTCCGCGCTCTACAGCTCCAGCTCGCAGATTGCGCTGCGCATGATTGCGCCGAATCCGGTGGAGGCGGAGAAATATCCCGAACTGCTGCGCTACCGCATCCGACAGGCGATTGCCTATCGCGAGCGCGTGGTGCGCGACTCGGACGCCTTCCGCGTGCTGTTCAGCGAGGCCGACATCACGCCTGGGCTGATTGTGGACAAGTACAACGACGTGATCAGCTTCCAGGTACTGACCCAGGCGATGGATGCGGCGTTCGCGCGCGAGATCCTGGTGGAGGAGTTGCGAGCGGCGTACAAGCCGGAGGCGATACTGGAGCGGGTTGATCCGCGGATTCGCGAGTTGGAAGGGCTGGCGCCGCGTGAGGATCAGGCAGTGTATTCGCGGCTGAAGAAGGCTAAAACGGCGACCATTTTTCACATGAATGGGATCGCCTTCCACTACGACGGAAGCGCGGGACAGAAGACAGGAGCCTTTCTCGATCAGCGCGAAAACTATGCGGCCGCCGAGCGCCATGCACGAGGACGCGCGCTGGAAATCTGCACCTACCAGGGAGGGTTCTCGCTGCACCTGAACCGTGTGTGCGAGCAGGTGACGGCGGTTGACATCTCGGCTGAGGCGCTGGAGGTTGCGGAGCGGAACCGTGCGCTGAACGAGCAGAAGGCGATCGAATTCGTGCGGGCCGACGCCTTTGAACTGATGCGGCAATACGCGGATGCCGAGCGGCGCTATGAGACGGTTGTGCTCGATCCGCCGGCCTTTGCCAAGTCCAAGAAGAGCGCCGAGGACGCGCTGCGCGGATACAAGGAGTTGAATCTGCGCGCGCTGAAGATGCTGCGCAATGGCGGAGTGCTGGTGACGTGCTCGTGCTCATTCCACGTCAGCGAGCAGGATTTTCTTGCCATGCTCTCGAGCGCTGCGCTCGATGCGCGCCGCAATCTTCACGTGATGGAAAAACGGATGCAGTCGGCAGATCATCCGGTGCTGCTCAACGTGCCGGAAACGCATTATCTGAAATGCATGGTGTGTTCGATCTTCTAGTCCTGCTGGCGGCGATGAATCTGTGCCTGCACGGGATTGGCGGAGATGAGTGTCCGATTACGGTGCACTAGACCAGTTCGTTCAGATTGCAGCGGAATAAAAATAGCGGGTACTTACGCACAACTGATAACTTCTGGTTAGGCGACCAACCGCCCAGGGTCGTGGCATCTTCCGAGCCGGCGCCGGAAGACAAGAATTTCAGAATCCGTGAGGATTTCATAGCTACAAATTTGACAGAACTACGCTCGCCATTTATCCAGGACAACTCTGCCCAGCAGCCTTACATCTGCAACCCTCAGCGTTGCAGGCCGTGTTGCACTCTGCGCATCGGCGTGACGAGTCGGCGGTTAAGAGGAGAGTAAATGCGAACTTCCAATTTGTTTTGCTGTTGTTCATCCCCATGTTGGCCACCACCTTCGTCCATGCTGCGGACGTGGCAACCCATGCTGCCGTGCCTTATCCCACGGCGGAAACCCCGCGGGCACTTGACCGCGGACTGCTGAGGGACCTGTCAGCCGAGCCGCTCTCGGTCACCCTCGCCCTCCGCCTGCCTGAGATGGCCCAAGCGGAGGAACTGCTCAAATCGCTACACACTCCCGGCAACTCGCAATTTCACCAGTTTCTGACTTCGCGCCAATTCGCGGCTAGCTTTGCACCCAAGGATGCCGACGTGGCCAAGGTAATCGCCGCCCTCGCCACATACGGTCTGTCGGCTGAACGCACCACCGCCACCACGATCAAAGTGACCGGCTCGCCCGATGCCATGGAGCGAGCCTTCGCCGTCACCCTGCATAGCTATGAAGTCCCCCCGCACGGCAACGCCAGGGGATACACTTTCCACGCCCCACTCAGTCGCCCGGCTATTCCCACCGAAATTGCGTCGTCGGCCCTCGCCGTGCTTGGCCTTGACAACCGCCCCAGCTTTCGCCCGCACCTTGCCACCGCCCCTAAAGCCCTAGTTCGGCAGCCGGTGACCTCGGCTGTTGCAACACCACATCAACCCGGATTGTGGACCGTAATCGACTTCGCCGATTATTACCATGTCCAGCCGCTCTATAGCCGTGGCGTTTCCGGCAAGGGACGCACCATTGGCATCGTCACCTTTGCCGCACTTACCCCCAGCGATGCCTTTACCTATTGGGCTTCGCTCGGCCTCACCGTCAACCCCAATCGTCTCACGATCAACAATATCGACGGTGGCCCTGGCGCTCCCAGTGACGCCTCAGGCTCGGTGGAAACCACTCTCGATGTGCAGCAGTCGGGCGGGCGTCGCCCCCGGTGCAGACATCATCGTCTACCAGGCCCCCAATACCGATCAGGCTTTCATCGACGCCTTCGCAGCCGCCACCGAGGCGGATACGGCCCAGACTCTCTCGGTTTCCTGGGGCGATTGGGAGGGCTGCTACAGCCTCGAAAACAGCCCGTTTAACTGCCCCACTCGCCACCCGACCCTAGCTATGTTCAATCGGTTCACCAGATTCTGGTGCGCGCCGCCATTCAGGGACAGACCACCTTTACCTCCGCCGCCGACGATGGCGCCTATATGTCTATGGCGATTGCGGTCTTCCAACCTGCAACACGCCTCTCAGCGTCGATAATCCCGCCGCCGACCCTGCCATAACGGCCGCTGGCGGCACCGACCCTCGCCGGCCTCCAGCAACTTTGCACCAATGCGAGCTGCACTCCGGTCTTCAATGTCAACGTCCCCCATGAGAGGGTCTGGGGATGGGACTATCTCATTGGCTTCTGCGCAGCCGCTGGCCTACGATCCAGTCTCCTGTGGGGCTTTTCCTGCAGGCAGCGGCGGCGGCGTCAGCGTTCTCTTTGACCAGCCCTTCTACCAGTCCTTCCTGCCCGGCACCCAGCGCAGCCAGCCAGGCCAGGATCTGTACTACAACGGCCAGTTGATCTTCGCGTTCCCGGCGCACTTTCCCGGTCGCAATGTCCCTGACGTCTCCTTTAATGCGGACCCGGACACCGGTTACATCATTCCGTACACCTCCGATGTAAGCGGTTTTTCCGTTCTCACCTACACCGGCGGGACCAGCTTTGTTGCGCCTCAACTGAACGGCGTCTCGGCCTTGTTCGGGGAATATCTGCACAGCCGGATCGGGTTGCTGAATTTCCCGCTCTACGCTCTGGCCCAGAGCGGCGAAGCCTACGAAGGGCCCGCGGCGCCCCTGCACGCCATCAAGTATGGCGACAACTGGTTCTACCACGGCAGCAAAGGCTACAACCTCGGCGTCGGCCTCGGCACGATGGACGTCGCCAATTTCGCCAAATTCCTCAAGAGTATTTTCTGAGAACGACCCAGAAAGGCAAGCTAGCGAGAGTAACCACAAGGAGTGGAAGAATAACTCAGTTGACCCGCTCAAGTCCGCCGCTGTTGGCTTGTGTGGGCCGTCGCGGAATTGCGTTGAGTTCCTGGTCGCCCGGTTCCGGGTGGATTACAACCCGTCATTTACTATGCGGCTATCAATCCGAGAAGCCGCGCCCCAATAGATTGGTCGGGAGCGTCCGCGCTTGCCGGATGAAACAATGGAGTGCTTGGCAGGGATAACGATGCAATCCGAACGCAAAAAGTGGAATGCCCGGTATCAGGGCAGCCAAGACGACCGGCTCGAACCTGACCCTTACTTGATCGAGGGCTACACCAAGTTTGTTTCGCCGCTGTTTCCTCGGCAAGGTCGAGCACTTGATCTGGCCGGAGGTATGGGGCGCCACGCAATCTGGCTTGCTCGCCAGGGCTGGAAAACGACACTGTTGGACATTTCTCCAGTGGCTCTTGAAGCTGCGCGCAAGTGGTCTAGTGGCGAACACCTCTGGTTGGAGTTTGTGGAAGCCGACCTCGACGATTATCCTCTGCCGGAGGAGGCCTTTAATCTGATTACAGTATTTAGCTTCCTGCAACGCTCGCTGTTCCTCTCTCTACAACAATGTCTTTGCCCGGGAGGCATAATTATTTACAAGACGCGCATGCGGTCCACAACGGATGAGGCGCGGGGCACCCTGGACTACCTCCTTCATCCCGGCGAGTTGCCGCGTATCTTTTCTGGGTTTGGAATCCTGGATTACCGTACAGGGACCGGCCCGCGCGGTCCCATAGCCGCACTGGTTGCCCGCAAACCGCTTCAGCCATCAGCGCCGCTTGCTGCTGATCGAAGATGAGGCCCCCGAGATAATCGTCGCGATCAACCATGAATATTTGCTATGCGTATGGATTGAAAAGACGCCTACTTTAGCGCGGCAAGGCGCATTTACCCCGATGGCCGCTGTCGTCGTGCGCACACGCGAGCGTCTTTCAGATTCTGTTCTGTACCAAGATCACAAGTTTCGGCGATACGCGTCACTTACGAGCCTGAATTCTCTTGTTAACGTGATCCACTCTAGCCTCTTTCTTTATTCAGGTCTCCCCGTGTTGGTTGACAATCTGACCAAGCATGGAAAATGGAGAGCGAACCATGAGTTGGGGAATGGTTATTGACCTTGTGAAGTGGAGGCCGCTGCCATGCCTGCGTCGCTGCTTGCAGATATCGAGCAACGAAGATTTGCGGGAGGAGGTATTCAGCACGGAAGAGTTCGGTTGCGTACCCGAATTCAAGCCCTAGTAAAGCCAGTTACAATGAGGTCTGGACCTAGCCGGTCGCGACCCGCTCCTACCCTGCGTGGCAAGAGCAGTTCCGCGCACTCGCGGCGGCGGTGTCGCCGCTAAAAAGTCATTGCAATTTTCTATATTGGTGTCAGATCGAGAGGTGATAACGATGCCGTCGGCTAAAATCAGCATCCCTGTCCTGCTGTCCCGTCTTTGTACTGCCATTCGCAGCAGTGCTAAAAAGCACCCTTCTCTCGCTGACCGGTTGCAGGGGAAGAACTTCATTGTGCAGGTAAAGCTGCGAGACAATTCTCAGAGCGGATACCTTACGTTCAAGGACGGCGGTGTAACGTCAGCCGCGGGCACTCACAGCAAACCGGACCTCGCACTCAGCTTCCAAAATGCTGCGATTGCAGAACGGCTGGTCAAGCCGGCAAAAGATCACCTCGCGTTTATTAATGCGTTGAAGCATTTCCAGATCCAAAACCGCGGATCTGCGGAGGTGGCGGAGTGGTTCTGGGACACCCTGAATTTGGTGGCTACTGCCGATGTCGAATACGGAGTCAACGTCAGTAATGGCGAAACGCGATTCACCAGCAATACCAACGGCGGGCCGGTCTTCGTGTATGTGAAGGATGACAAGATCATCCGGATTACGAACATCAATTTTGATGAGAACGATCCCCAGCCATGGACGATTCACGCACGGGGGAAGACGTTCACGCCTCCGTCCAAAGCAACGGTGGACGCTTACACGCTCGCCTGGAAGTCCATGGTGTATTCCCCGGACCGGATACTGTCTCCGATGAAGCGCGTCGACTTCGACCCCAAAGGTGAAAGGAACATCAAGAACCGGGGAGTCTCGGGGTACGAGAAAATCAGCTGGGATGAGGCTCTGGACATAGTTTCAGGCGAGATCTTGCGCGTAAAGCAGCAATACGGTCCTGGTGCCATCATGAACGGTAGTGGCTCTCACCATACCTGGGGAAATTTAGGTTACTGGCTGAGCGCTCGGCACAGGTTTTTCAACCTCATCGGCACTACGTTCGTCGAACACAATCCGGATAGCTGGGAAGGATGGTTCTGGGGGGCCGTGCACCACTGGGGACACAGCATGCGTAAGGGCGGCGCGGAGACCTACGGCACGGTCGAAGACTGCTTGAAGCATGCCGAGATGATCGTGTTCTGGGGGGCCGATCCCGAGGCCACCAGCGGCGTGTACGGAGCACACGAGGGTACGATCCGGCGCCAATGGCTTAAGGACCTTGGTATTCCCATGGTCCACATCGATCCTTACTACAACCACACTGCGGCGTGGTTGGGCGGGAAGTGGCTGGGGCCGAAACCGGGAACCGACAGCGCGATGATTCACGCCATCGCATACGTGTGGATCACAGAAGACCTGTACGACAAGGAATACATCGCGGAACGTACGACCGGTTTCGATAAATGGAAGAGCTATGTTCTGGGCGAGGACGATGGAGTTCCCAAGACGCCCGAGTGGCAGGAGAAGGAGACGGGAGTACCGGCAAAGGATGTGAGGGCGCTTGCCCGCGAATGGGGGACGAAGCGCACATACCTTGCCGCGGGGGGCATCATCGGTTTTAGCGGAGCTTGCCGAAGTGCCACCGGGGCTGACTGGGCGCGCGGCGTGGTTCTACTGATGGCGATGCGCGGGCTAGGCAAGCCCGGTGTTAACTTTGGCTGCTTGCAGCAGGGCGCTCCAATAGACACGAGGTTCTTCTTCCCGGGATATTCGGAAGGCGGTTTCTCGGGAGATCTCATGGGAACGGCTGCGGCGCAGAACCTCTACCAGCGCATGCCGATGATGGGGACCAACAATACAGTCAAACAGAAGGTTCCTCGCCTAAAGATCCCCGAGGCCATCATGGAAGGCAAGTGCGACGGCTATCCGGACGATTCAAAAACGATCGAGGGACAGTTCTCGCGGATTGCCTACCCGGCTGACGGTTATTCACCGGTAAAGCTTTACTACAAGTATGGTGGGTCACACTTTGGCACGATGTGCGAGACCAACCGCTATGTCAAGATGTACAGCACGGACACACTGGAATGCGTAATCAATCAGTCCATCTGGATGGAAGGTGAAGCTAAGTTCGCCGATATCATCTTGCCTGCCTGCACCAGTTTCGAGCGCTGGGACATCAGCGAGTTTGCCAACTGCGGTGGATACATCTACCATGCTCAGACACAGGCAAATCATCGCGTTTTCGTGCTGCAGCACAAGTGCATCGAGCCGCTGGGCGAATCCAAATCGGATTACCAGATCTTTTTGGACATCGCGAAACGGCTCGGCCTCGGGGCCGCTTTCTCGGAGGGCCTGACGGAATTGGATTGGTGCAAGCGACTGTTCGACGCTACCGATTTGCCGGATGTGATTTCGTGGAAAGACTTCGCGAAGAAAGGCTATTTCGTGATGCCGGCGCCTCCGGAAGAAGTGAGAGATCCGGTGTCGTATCGCTGGTTTGCCGAAGGCCGCGCGAAGGATACGCCCGAAGGTACACCCATGCCGGGAGATTATTCGCATCAGTTCCGCCATGGATTGCAAACGCAATCGGGCAAGATCGAGTTTGAGTCGTCAAGCCTGAAGCGCTTTGATCCTGATGATCCGGAGCGGCCTCCGCTGCTCAAGTATGTGCCGGCGTGGGAGGGGCCGGAGGCGACGCCCGAGCTTTATGAGAAGTACCCGCTACACCTGGTGTCGCCGCATCCGCGGTACAGCTTCCACACCATGGGCGACGCCAAGGACTCCTCAACTTGTGACATCAAGGATCATCGTGTGCTGGTTGATGGTTATTACTACTGGATTGTGAGAGTCAGTGCAGCCGATGCAGCGGCGCGCGGCATCAGGGAAAACGATTTGGTGAAGATGTTTAACGACCGTGGAGCGGTAATCTGCGCGGCACAGGTAACGGAGCGGATGGCGCCCGGTACCGTGCACTCGTATGAATCGTGTGCGATTTATGAGCCTATTGGGGAGCCGGGTAAGTCGCCGGATCGCGGGGGGTGCATCAACGTTCTTACTCCCGCGCGAATGATGATCAAGAAGTCGCATGCCATGGCGCCGAATTCATGTCTTGTCGAGGTGCAGAAGTGGTCTGGTGAGGAGGCGCGTCAATGAAAAAGTGGCGTCTGATTATTGATGTGGGCAGTTGCCAGGATTGCAATAACTGCCTAATGGCGTGCAAAGACGAGCACACGGACAACACCTGGCCCGGCTATACTCTGTCGCAGCCACGGCACGGCCACCGCTGGATTGATGTGACGCGCAGCACGCGCGGGCAATTCCCGTCCATAGACGTAGCCTACGTACCAAAGATGTGCATGCATTGTGATGACGCACCGTGCGTGAAGTCATCCTCCGGCGCCGTTTACAAGCGCCCGGATGGAATCGTCTTGATTGACCCCGAGAAGGCGAAAGGCCGGCGCGACCTGGTCGAGGCATGCCCCTACGGAAGGGTAGGGTGGAACGAGGCGGAGAATGTCCCACAAAAATGCACGTTCTGCGCTCATCTGATTGACGATGGCTGGAGGCAGACGCGCTGCTCTCAGGCATGTCCGACCGGTGCCCTCCGCGTGGAATACGTGGAGGATTCGCAATTCGCCGGCATCGTGGAGAAGGATGGGCTTGAGCCATTGCACCCGGAGTACGGAACCCGCCCGCAGGTCTACTACAAGAACCTGTATCGCTATGCCAAGTGCTTCATTGCCGGCAGCGTTGCCGCAGAGAAGGCCGGTGTGGTGGATTGCGTAGCAGGTGCCAAGAGCCGATTGTTGCAAAGCGGAAAAAGAATCGGCGAGACGGTTACCGATGCTTATGGTGACTTCCGTTTCGATAATCTTGAGGCCAACACTCGCGACTACGTCGTGGAAGTGGAGTCGCCAGGCCGGGACAAGAAGACCGTCTCAGTCGACGTCCTGAGTGCAAGTAAGAATCTCGGTACTATATGGCTCTCGCAAATATCGGCCCGAAACGGAGGCCGGTAGCGTCCGAGGGCGGGCGTCCTGCCGTTGGCTGTTGCTGGCCTAAATGATTGCTTTATCGAAGCAAAGTACCAACTTGAGAGCGAAGTAAACCAGTTGTTTACTCTTCACTTCATTGATGGGAAACTGTCAACACGTTCCCGACCGATGAATAGAAGGAAATGATAGAGGCCGTTAGAAAGAAGTACAGTGTTCCAAATACTTCGCATATTGCGGTGGTGCGAAATCGAATGGGTCATACGTTTATCGGACGGAACTACGTATGGCCCAGTGGTGTCTCGGTAATTCAAGTGGACGAATACATCCGACGCTAGACCTGGCAGTCAATAATTTCCGCCATTCCAGCTGCGGGATGGCGCACGAGCTATCTTGAGGAGCAACGGACGAAATGACTGATGAAAAACGCAAGCCGGACGTGAAACCGGATAATACCGTCATGAGGGCGCTCGCCCTGGGCGGGATGCTGGGCGGAGGCGGCGAATGTGCCCTCGACTTGAAGAACGGCAAGGTTGTGCGCATCCGGCCGTTCCACTATGACTGGAAATATGACGGCGCAAGTTTCCGGCCGTGGACGCTGACGCGCAATGGCGCAACGCTGTCGCCATTGATGAAGTCCCTGCCCTCGCCGTTCTCGCTCGCCTATAAGAAGCGCACCTTCTCCCCGAACCGCATCAAGTACCCGATGAAGCGGGTCGACTGGGATCCCAAGGGAGAGCGGAACACGCAGAACCGCGGCAAGAGCAAGTACGTCCGCATCTCCTGGGATGAGGCGACCAACATCGTCGCCGACGAGATCAGGAGAATCCACAAGACCTATGGCCCGCTCGGCATCCTGGTGCAGGGTGACGGACACGGCGAGTGCCAGACAATCCACACGCCGCACGGCCACAGTGCCCGCCTCCTCGACATGATGGGTGGCTTCACCCAGCAGGTGCGCCAACCAGACAGCTGGGAAGGTTGGTACTGGGGCTCCAAGCACGTGTGGGGTCAGGGCTTCCAGGGCATGCTGGCGCCCAACGGCAACTTGGTCAAAGACATCAGTGAGCACGCCGAGTTGCTGCTGTTCTGGGGCTGCGATCCGGAAACCACGCCGTGGGGCTTCACCGGCCAGAACGCTACCCGCATCTGCCAGTTCTGGCGACAGGCCGGCCTGCAGTCGGTGTACATCTGCCCGGATCTCAATTACGGCGCGGCGATCCATGCCGACAAGTGGATCCCCGTGCTCCCGAATACCGACGCCGCGCTGCAGCTCGCCATCATCTACACGTGGCTGACGGAAGATACCTGGGACAAGGAATACGTCAAGACGCATGCCGTCGGCATGGACAAGATCGCCGACTACGTCCTGGGCAAGGAAGACGGAGTTCCGAAGACAGCCGAAGTGGGCCTCGTCCAAGTGCGGAGTTCCGCCCTGGACGATCAAGGCGCTGGCGCGCAAGTTTGCCAAGCAGGTCACGTCCATCATCCATTACTTCGGTGGTTCCATGGTGCGTGGGCCGTTCTCGCATGAGCCCGGACGTCTGGAATGCGTCCTCCTGGGCATGCAGGGCCTGGGTAAACCCGGTGTCTGGCAATGGCAGATCAGCTATGCCGGCATGCCGCGAGCCGAGGGCATCAAGAGCAACCGCTTCTTCAATCCGGCCATGCCCAAGCGCATCAGGATTCCAACCCGGACCAGCTCCGACGCCTGGGGCAAGCAGCTCATTCCCAAGACCATGGTTCAGGAAGCCATCTTCAACGGCAAGCTGGTTTTCCACGGTTCCGGTGGTCAGGAATCGCTCACCGAAGACCAGTTCGTCCGCTACGACTATCCAATTGCCAAGGAAGACGGCGGCACCAAGATCCATATGATCTGGAGCGACACCCCTTGCCGCATTACCTGTTGGAACCACGGCAACTGGACCATCGACTCCTACCACTCGCCCGAGATCGAGACTTACATCGTCCAGCATCCCTGGCTCGAGAACGACACGATGTACGCCGACCTCATCCTGCCCTCCAACACCACCCTCGAGGTCGAGGACATCGTCACCAACACCCGGCAGGGTCCGCAATTCCAGACTATGTGGATCCAGGAGCAGGCCTGCCGGCCCATTGGCGAGTCCATGAGCGACTACGAGGTCGTGGTCGAGATCGCGAAGAAGCTGGGTATGGCGGACCAGTTCACCGAGTGTAAAGACCTGCGCACGCTGGAGAAGGAAGTATTCGACGCCATGGAAGGCGAGCAGTTCATGAGCTTCGATGAGTTCATGGATAAGAAGTACCTGGTCTTCCCCACCGCGCGGGATTGGGAGGAGGACACCATCGGTATCCGTCCGTTCTGCGAAGATCCGGAGAAACATCCGCTGGACACTCCCACCGGCAAGCTGGAGTTCTACTCCGAGAAGCTGGCCACGCTCTTCCCCACGGATAACGAGCGACAGGGCATTCCGAAGTGGTTCGAGCGCACCGAGACGCACGACGAGCGCGTATCGAGCGAGCGGGCCGACATGTTCCCGCTGCTGCTGATGTCCAACCACGGTCGGTGGCGGACGCACGCCCAGTGCGACGACATCACCTGGACGCGCGAAATTCCCACCTGCAAAGTACTGGGCTTCGACGGCTACAAGTACGAACCTTGCTGGATCAACCCGAAGGACGCCGAGGCCCGTGGCATCAAGGACGGCGAAGTGGTCAAGCTGTTCAACGAGCGCGGCATCGTGCTCTGCGGCGCCCGGGTGTTGGAACGGTTGATGCCCGGTGTCGTTTACATCGACCACGGTGCTCGTCACGATCCCATCGGTCCGAAGATCGACAGGGGCGGCGCCATCAACGCCATCTCGCCGCACGGCCTCACTTCCAAGAACGCGTGCGGCCAAGCCACGAGCGGTTACCTGGTGGACGTTCAGAAGGTTTCCGGGGAAGAGTGGGACAAGTGGCGTCGCGAGTATCCCGAGGCCTTCGCTCGCCCGTACGACCACGCCGCCGGGCTTCGCATGGAAGCCTGGATCGAAGGAGGAAACATTAAATGAAAGTTTTCGTGACTGACGTTGCCGCGTGCAACGGGTGCTACGCCTGCCAGATCGCCTGCAAGGACGAGCATGTCGCCAACGATTGGACGCCCATCGCCAAGCCTCAGCCCGACACGGGCCAGTTCTGGCTGCGCCTGACCGAACACATCAAGGGGACCGTTCCGAAGGTGAAGATACACTACGTGGCGCGGATGTGCGGGCATTGCCGCAACGCGTCCTGCATGACGTCGTGTCTTGCAGACGCAATCTACCGGCGCGACGACGGGCTACTGATCATCGATCCGGAGAAGTGCACCGGATGCAAGGCCTGCGTGGACGCCTGCGAGTACGACGCGATCTTCTTCAATGAGGATCTCAACGTGGCGCAGAAGTGCACCGGGTGCGCTCACCTTCTCGACGGCGGCGAATGGAAGTGCCGCGTTGCGTCGATGTTTGTCCGACCGAGGCGATCAAGTTCGGCGAGGAATCGGAACTTGCCGAGGAGATCGCGAAGGCGGAGGTGCTGAACCCTGAGTTAGGGTACCAACCGCGGGCCTACTATCTCAGCGTGCCCAAGAAGTTCGTCGGCGGGACGGTGTACGACCCGGGGGCGGAGGAAGTGGTCATCGGCGCCAACTGCACGCTCAGTGGTAACGATGGCGAGCTGACCACGAAGACCGACGACTTCGGCGACTTCTGGTTCGAAGGCCTGCCCGAAGCCAAGTACTCGCTCTCCATCGCGGCCTCCGGATTCGAGGCTAAGACTGTGGACGACATCAGTACGGCCAAGGACGTCAACCTGGGCGACATTCCGCTGGCTGCGGAAGCTTAACAAAAGGTTTCCCGGTGCTGGAGATGCGAAGGGTCCTGGGGCTGAGGCGTAGCCGAAGCCCAGGGCCCTTCGCATCATCTTTGACCCTGATCGCTGCTTGAGTCTACTCATCGGAGAAGATCGATCATCTGCTGGTCGCTCTGTTTCTGGAATCGCACACCACGCGGCCACGGCGGATCCTGCTTGATCTGGACTCGACCGACATCCCACTGCACGGGCATCAGGAGCGTCGTTTCTTTCACGGCTGCTACAACAGTTACTGCTATCTGCCGCCGTACATCTTTGCCGGAGATCATCTGTTGTGCGCACGTCTGCGTCCAGCAGATCAGGACGGGGCGGCGGGTGCGGTCGCAGAAGTTGAGCGCATCATCGCGCAGATCCGCCGGCGCTGGCCGCGGGTCGAGATTGTGCTCCGTTTCAGACAAAGCACTCCCGCCCCACACTCAAAACCTCAGAGAGACCTTCTCCCCCACCCGAAATCCGAAAGACAAATCATCCGTTCTCAACTCTGGTTAGAAATCCGGGTTAATGCGGCAAACGCTGACTAAGACGCAACCGCGCAAGGTTTCGCAAGTCCCTGATATGACAGAGCCAGCCCTTCTGTGTGCGACCTGAAAAGGCGTTGATTTCCCGCAAAAACCCCGGCATGTTTGCGTAACCCACGAACGAACGGAGTATCGACCAGCATGCATTGGCTGCCTATTTTGACAGTTGACCTTCCGGACTCCTCCCGTGAGACTAGCCCCCGGTTTGCTAAGAACGTCCGCAGTTCACCTATCCGAAGCCCACAACGATTCGCAAACGCGAATGAAGGATGCAGCCATGGATAATAAAGACCAGAAACACCGTTCGCACCTTCCAATGCCCAACACTGAGCGACGAGGCTTGATCACGTATGACGCGAAGGACCCGGAGACCAAGTTCCCGCCGATCCCGCAATTGCGCCCGCCCGAGGGAGCGCCCAACGTCCTGATCGTTCTGATCGATGACGCTGGCTTTGGTTCCGCCAGCACCTTCGGGGGCCCCTGCCAGACGCCGAACGCAGATAAACTTGCGGCAGGCGGCCTGGAGTACACACGCTTCCATACCACAGCCCTCTGTTCGCCGACGCGGCAGGCGCTGCTGACTGGGCGCAATCACCACTCCTGCGGCATGGGCTGCATTACTGAAATTGCCAGCGGCGCGCCGGGATACGACTCAGTACGGCCCAACTCCATGTCACCGCTGGCGCAGACGCTGAAGCTCAACGGCTACAACACGGCGCAGTTCGGCAAGTGCCACGAGGTACCGGTGTGGGAGACGAGCCCGGTTGGTCCGTTCGACGCCTGGCCGACAGGGGGAGGCGGCTTTGAGTACTTCTACGGCTTCATAGGCGGTGAGGCCAACCAATGGTACCCGACGCTGTACGAGGGCACCACGCCGGTTGAGCTGAAGAGGACACCTGAGGAGGGCTACAACCTGGTTGAGGATATGACCGACAAGGCCATGTTCTGGATCTCGCAGCAGAAGGCGCTCGCACCCGACAAGCCGTTCTTCGTTTACTTCGCGCCCGGCGCCACCCACGCTCCTCACCACGTACCGAAGGAATGGATCGACAAGTACAAAGGCAAGTTCGATGGCGGCTGGGACAAGCTCCGCGAGGAAACCTTCGCGCGACAGAAGAAGCTCGGCGTCATCCCGCCGGATTGCAAGCTCACGGAGCGTCACAAGGAGATCCCGGCGTGGGACGCGATGCCGGAGGCGCTTAAACCTGTGCTGCGACGGCAGGCGGAAGTCTATGCGGGCTTCATGGAGTACACCGACTACAACTTGGGCCGCATCTTCGATGGCCTGAAGAAGCTGGACATCCTCGACAACACACTCATCTACTACATCATCGGCGACAACGGCGCTTCGGCCGAGGGCACGTTGAACGGCACCTACAACGAGATGCTGAATTTCAATGGCATGTCTGCCATCGAGACGCCGGAGTTTCTCACGGAGCGGATCGACAAGTGGGGCGGGCCGGATTCCTACCCACACTATGCGGTGGGCTGGGCGCATGCCATGGACACGCCCTACCAGTGGACCAAGCAGGTCGCTTCGCACTGGGGCGGGACGCGCAACGGCACCATCATTCACTGGCCAAAGGGGATCAGCGGGAAGGGCGAGAAGCGGTGGCAGTTCCACCACATCATCGACGTGGCGCCGACGATCCTCGAAGCTGCAGGACTCCCCGAGCCGGATTCGGTGAACGGCGTGGCGCAGAAGCCCCTTGAGGGCGTGAGCATGCTGTACTCCTTCAACGACGCAAAAGCGGCGGAGCGGCACGAAACGCAGTACTTCGAGATGTTCGGCAATCGCGCCATCTACCACAAGGGCTGGACCGCGGTGACGCGGCACAGGACGCCGTGGCTGCTCCAGGGCGCGGGCCCGGCATTCGACGACGATGTGTGGGAGCTCTATGACACGGAGAAAGACTGGAGCCAGGCCAACGACCTCGCCAAGCAGATGCCGGAGAAGCTGTTTGAGCTGCAACGCCTGTGGCTGATCGAGGCGATGCGTTACAACGTGCTGCCGTTGAACGACGATCTGATGGGACGCATGAACCCGGACACAGCGGGCAGGCCGATACTGATCAAGGGGAAGACCCAGTTGCTCTTCTCCGGAATGGGCCGCCTGTCGGAGAACTGCGTCGTCAGCGTCAAGAACAAATCCCACGCCGTCACCGCCGAGATCGTAGTACCGCAGTCTGGTGCCAAGGGCGTGATCGTTGCCCAAGGCGCCAACATCGGCGGCTGGAGCCTGTACGCTCAGGATGGCAGGCTCAAGTACTGCTACAACCTTGGCGGCATACAGCACTTCTTTGTGGAGGCTGCGAGTCCGCTGCCCGCCGGTGAGCACCAGGTGCGCATGGAGTTCGCCTACGCGGGGGGCGGCCTGGGCAAGGGAGGCAAGGTGACCCTGTTCACCGATGGCAAGAAGGTCGGCGAAGGGGCTGTCCCCATGACGCTGGCGATGGTCTTCTCAGCCGACGATGGCTGCGACGTCGGAGAAGACAGCGGTGCCCCTGTCTCGCCGGACTACGGCCCGGTCGGCAACCAATTCAACGGCCGAATCAAGGGCGTGCAGATCGCCATTGCCGACGCTGCCGTGGAGGCGGATCACATGGTCAAGCCTGAAGACGCTCTCCGCATCGCGATGGCGCGGCAGTAAAGAACGCCAACGGCCGGCGGCCCTCATCATGCTGCCGGCCGTGATCTTCTGACTCGATTTGAGGAGAGACAAAGAGGCCACCCCAACACCGCGGGCGGCCTTTTTGTCCTGGTGCGTTTGCATCACGTACACCGATGCTTGGCAACAAGAGACTCCCAGTAACAGCTCAGTCTGCTTTCGCCTGCGCGTGCATGCGATGCATACGCATCTGATGGAATTCTTCCAGCTGCTGCGGAGTCAGAATCGAGGCAAGTTGGTTTTGCGATGACTGACGAATCTGGCTAAGCTGAGCCTGTTTCTGATCGTTGGTGAGCGAAGGATTGGTGAGCACGCCCTGCCGCTGCTGGCGGGTGGAGCTAAACAGGTCCTTCAATTTGCTTTGCTGATCTGCGGTTAAGCCGAGCTTGGCGGCGATGCGGGCGTGGCTGGCGGCGCGGCGCTCCGCAAACGCCTTCTGCTGCTCGGGGGTCAGCACGGACCTCATCTGCTGGTGCGTACTGGCGTGCAGAGCTTTCAGCTTCGCCTGCTTCTGCTCAGCGGTGAGGGTGCTGTCGTTACGGATGATGGCGGCCTGGTCGCGTGCAGAGGTCCGCAGGTCGCGCAGTTGCTTCTTCTGCTCGATGGTTAGTTGCGGCTTCGCGGTTACGCTTGCCGCGCTCGGGGTTGCTGTTTCCGGCGCCGCCGGGGCTGGCTGCTGCGCCAACAGAGCGACTGAGCCCAGGGTCATTCCTGCCATGAGCACCGTGTTGATCCAAACTTTACGCATATTCATTCTCTCCACTTCGTTTCGCCTTGCTGGGGATCGTGTTCTAATTGCGTCCCCATGTTCAGACAAAACACGGCTTGCCGGCAGTAGTTGCGCAGGGAGTTTATCGGCGGGTTGCAAGTCAGGGTTGCGTTACTGATGCAGGCAACGGCATTTCAACGCGTTGCTTCTACGCTTCGACACCAGCGGCTACGAGATACTTTTTGAATTACCGGCACACGAACCAATCCGGAATATTTGCCGAGATCGGATACGGCGGGCTGGCGGGAAATTCTGCCGGATTATTTTTTCTCCAGCTCGGTGATAGTGGCCAGAACTTGCGTGCTATGTTCGGCGGGATTGACATCGTCGAAGACGCGGGCGATTTTGCCGTCGGGAGTGATCAGGAATGTATTGCGCGCGGCATGGGTGAATGGCATATGCGACAAGGTGCCGTATTCGTTCGAGACGTTGTGATCGGTATCGGCGAGGAGTTTGAAACTGAGGCCTTCCTTGACGCAAAACTGCTTGTGCGAGTCCGCACTGTCGACGCTGACGCCGATGATGACGGCATTACGCTTCTCGTACTCGGCGAGGTCGCGCTGAAAGTTGTGCGCCTCGAGGGTGCAGCCGCTGGTGAAGTCCTTGGGGTAAAAGTAGAGCACAACCCATTTGCCGCGGAAATCATGCAAGCTCACGGGGGTTCCGTCCTGCGAGGGCAGGGTGAATTGCGGCGCTGGCGAGCCGGCCTCGGGGTGAGCAGCCATGAGCAGCATTACAGGCGCCAATACTACTGCAACGCAGAACAACGGCATCAGGAGCTTCATGGACATTTGAACTTTCCTCCACAGGGGAACCGCCGCGACGATGCCGGTCGGCCCTCCCTTAGATGTACAAAGGCTGGCCAAAGGTGCCGATTCCTCAGTGTCGACTACTTAGCCTGACGTGTACGGCGCGTCAGCATCAATAGAGGCGAAAGAGGCGGAGGTGAGTTGAACAACTCTATCTCTGCTGAATAAAATACAGGGAAGATCAACTTGTGCAGCAAAGACACTTGTGCACATGCCAGGGCAGGATTAGTGGGTATAAGTTATCAAGGGCAGAAGTGGGCTAGAGCCATCGTCATAGTTGGAATTTTGTTATGTTCGTGGACAGCTTGGGGACAATATAGTCTGAGCTCGGGACAGTATCAGGTGCTTACGGCTGAACGCGTGCTGCACGATGCTGCACGGAACAAAGACCTGCCGCTGCAAATCTATTACCCGGATGCTGCGGGGCCATTTCCGGTCATCCTCTTTTCCCATGGTGCACTCGCATCGAAGGATTGTTATGCGGAGCTTGGGCGTTACTGGGCGAGCTTCGGGTACGTCAGCATTCATCCCTCACATGGCGATTCGATAGCCGACAGTCGATTCAGCGGCACGCTGCTGGATGCGATCGACGACCCCCACGGCTGGGAAAATCGCCCTAAGGACATCTCATTCATCATCGACTCGCTTTCGGAGATTGAAAACCTTGTGCCCCAGTTGAGCGGAAGACTCGATCGCCGGCACATCGGGGTAGGCGGACACTCTTTCGGCGCTTATACGGCTGAGCTGATTGGGGGCACAACGATTACGATTCCGGGCAGAGATGGGCCGCAGAGTTTTAGAGACGATCGAGTTAAGGCCGTCTTGCTATTGTCGCCGCAAGGCGAAGGACACATGGGACTCTCGGCTGGTTCGTGGGATAAGCTTCGTCTGCCGATGCTCCTCATGTATGGATCGCTCGATTATGGAGCGTGGGGCGAAGCGGCTGACTGGCGGAGCGAAGCTTACCAGATGGCTCCCCCCGGGAATAAATACGAGGTGGAACTGGCTGGTGGGAAACATATGGGGTTCGCACATTCCTCGCGGCGTGGAGGTGTTCAGAATGAAGTGTTCGATTGCACGAAGCTGGAAACGCTTGCGTTCTGGGATGCCTATTTGAAGCAATCGACAACCGCCAAGGCCTACCTGGATTCTGATGGCTTGAAGAAGTTCTGTCCGGATTTCGCCAAGTTTGCGGCAAAGTGAATCGAGCAATAGTTGGCTGGCGATAGCTGCCCGTGTAAAGAATCGTTAAAGTTCAAAGCTGCCGGAAAAATGCTCTCAGCGTTTTTAGACTGGCCTGCACCCTGCACTCTGATTTCGCGTCTATGAGTGATACGGAAAATACTCCCGTTGAGTGTAGCGGTGCCGATGAAGAAACGAATAGAAGAACTCGACGCACTTCGCGGCCTGATGCTGGTGTGGATTACATTCACCCACCTGCCGACGGTTCTCAGCAAATATGTTAATCAGCCGTTTGGATATTTCGCGGCCACGGAGGGGTTCATCTTCCTTTCCGCACTGTTTACAGGCCGCATCTACTTTCAGATTGCCGAGCGCGAAGGTTACCGCGCGATGTGCCGCAAGCTGTTGATGCGAGCGGGACGGCTGTACTGCTATCAACTGTTACTCCTCGGTTTTGCGTTTGTAATCGAAGCGCCGATTGCCGCGCACGGCAACCGGCCCGCGGTGCACAACCTGCTCGATTTCTATTTTGCGGCGGGCCGAACCCATGCTTTCATTGACGCTGCGCTCATGATCTACAGGCCGCCGCTGCTGGACATTCTGCCGCTCTACATTATCTTTCTTGTGCTCACTCCGGGTGTGCTGATCCTGGCGTCGCGATGGGGCTGGACGTACATCTTCGCTGGAAGCTGCGCGCTCTGGTTGCTTGCACAATTCGGATTTCGCGCTTTCGTGTATCACCTGATGACCCGCGTTTTCGATGTGCACATTTCACTGAATCAGATGGGGGCGTTTGATCTTTGGGCATGGCAATTGTGGTGGCTGGTCGGGCTGTGGTTGGGCGTTCGCTGGGCAAAAGGCGATTTACATCTGGAAGCCTGGGCGCAACGAATGGCTGTAGCGGCGGCGATTATAGCGGCTTGCTTCCTGGTAATGCGCTATGCGGAGATGGCGGACATTCTGGATGTCCGGAAGTTTGGGTTCTTGTTAAACAAGTGGGATTTCGGATTCGGCCGGATCATTGATTTCGCGGCGGTTGCCACCTTGGCGATCCGCTTTCGATCCGTCCTGAAGCCGTTGGCGATCGGGCCTTTGGTGATGCTTGGGCAAGCCTCGCTTCCGGTGTTTTGTGTACACCTGCTGTGCGTTTTTTTAGCACTTACGATTATGGGCAACAACTCGGTTGTAAGCGGTTGGCAGGCAATCGCTGTGGTACTAATCAGTTTGTCCTCTCTTCTGCTGACCGCCAGAATTGCAGCGAACCGACGCACAGCAGCGAAAGGTGGCCCTCCTGTCCGACCAAAAGTTGAGATCCCGCCTGGTCCCGGCTATGGCGAGGATTTTGCAGGCAAGGCAGCTTAGGGAGCGAGCCATTTTTACGATCTGTCTCCTGCGCGTTTCCAGACAGACCACGTCACTAGAATCACAAGCCATGTGCCACGCTGTCTTTGCAGAATCCAAAGATGACTGCCGGCAGTAGTTTTCGGGGTTGCATCCTCCAGCGAGGAAAACGTCGTGGAATAGTTTGCGGTCAAATAGGCGATTTCGTTTGAGACTCGAATCCGGCGGTCGGAGATCTCGATTTCGTGAATCCGGGTGTTTCCTTGCATCAGGTAAGCGGATACTGCTACGCGGCCAATCACGGGCGGAGCATCCGGAGGCCGGAATTCGACTTCATCTGAACATAGAGCCAGAACGCCAGCGGTGTCGCGCGCAAGTTCACACTGAACCCAAGTTGAATGGATGCGCTCAACATCGGAAACAGCTCTTAGGATTGTGCCGGTATCGTGGGATCGTCTCATTGCTGGGGTGGGGTACTGCATGGTCTATCGCCTGCAGCTGGGGTGTGGGTCGGCGGCTGGCGTGGTGGAGGAGCAGACTGGGCTGCGGCGCGCTTGGCTTGTTGCAAGGTCTGCAATTTTCGCCATTGCTCCAAGGTGAGGACGCGGCGCGGAGAGACGGCTATTTCGCCGATACCCCGAACTAGTTTTCCGGAGGCGAGCGCGAGATTATTCAGTTGCTGCTCATAGGCCGCGTCGTCGAGTTGATCGGCTTCCATGAGGGCGGTTAAGCGGGCAAAGGCTTTCAGGGCATCGGCGCCACCATCGATGAGCGACAATTGCTGGGTCAGCGCAGCATCTTGCAATTGCTTGCGCTGCGAGTCAGTGAGGTGCAATTCGGCAGCGCAGGCCGGATCGTTCCAGAACTGGTTGAAGAGTCCTGCTGGTGGCTTAAAGCCGCCCGGAAGCGAGAAGCCAGGAGCGGTGACGGCCGGCGGCGTGGCTGGTGGATTGGTGTGTGGAGCGACAGAGAGGTTGGTTTGTGCCGCAGCCGTCAAGGTGAATACCAGAACCGCCGTAGCGAGGAAAGCGAGTTTCATCTGTCCCTCCATGTTATTTTTTAACAGCAACAGCAGACAACACGTTGCGCGCTAGCCCTCAAAACCCCAGAGTTGGAAGTGCGCCAACTCTGGGCCACCCGTCCGCTGTATTCATCACTTTACTGGATCTCGTCTTTTTGCAAGTAGCGCGCGGTGTCCACGGTCCAGCCTAGCTGAGTGGCGATGGCCTGGCGAAGGGCTTCGGCGGAATCAGGCTCGCCGTGGACGATGTGGGTGCTGCGCGGAACCTTGCTGAAGGTGTGCAGCCACTCCAGCAGTTCGTCAACGTCGGCGTGGTCGCTGAACTGCTCGAGGACGGCGACCTGGGCACGCACCGGAACGATCTGGCCGAAGATTTTGACCTCGTGCGCGCCTTCCTTGATCTGGCGGCCGCGGGTGCCTACGGCCTGGTAGCCGACGAAGAGTACCATGTTGCGCGGGTCCGGCAGACGCTGGATGAGGTGATGCTGGATGCGGCCGCCCTCGCACATTCCGTTGGAGGAGACGATGATGGAGGGATAGCGGCTGCTGTTGATGCTCTTGGATTCCTCGGCGGTGGCGGCAAAGTGAAAGCCCGGCCACTGCAAGGGAGAGCCGTAGCGCGCAATCAGCGCCTTGGTTTCGGCCGCTGAATTCTTCGCTGTGTTTGAGGAAGATCTGCACGGCGTGGATTCCCATGGGGGAGTCGGCATAGACCGGGATGCGCGGGATCTGGTTCTGCTCCATCAACTGCTTGAGCAGGAAGAGAAACTTCTGAGTGCGCTCGACGGCGAAGGCGGGGACAACGATGCTGCCGCCGCGCTTGACGGCGGCGCTGATCAGCGAGGCGAGTTCGGGCATCACGTCGTCATGGGGATGATGGCGGTTTCCGTAGGTGGACTCCATGACCAGCACATCGGGCGACTCGCCCTCGGTGGGGCCGGAGTGCACCACCTTGCCGGGAGCGATGGCATTGTTACGCACGCGGCCGATGTCTCCGGTGAAGAGCAGGGTGCGGCGCGTGCCGTTGGCGGCGAGAGTGATTTCGGCCATGGCCGCGCCGAGGATGTGGGCCGAGCGCACGAAGCGGAAGCTTACGCCGTCGGCCAATTGCACGGTCTCGCCGAAGGGCACGGCGCGGAATTGCGAGAGGCACTGCTTGGCCTCTTCCAGGGTGTAGAGGGGGAGAGCGGGGGTGTGCTTGGAACTTTTCTGCTTGTTGTGAAAGGCCGCGTCTTCTTCCTGCAGGTAGCCGGAGTCAGGGAGGATGATGCCGCACAGATCCACGGTGGGCGGAGTGGCGTAGATCGTGCCGGTGAAGCCCTCGCGGCAGAGGCGGGGAATCCATCCGCAGTGGTCCAGGTGGGCGTGGGTGAGGATGACGGCGCGAATCTCAGTGGCAGCTAACGGGGAGATCCGCCCAGTTCTTGAGCCGCCATTCCTTCTGTCCCTGGAAGAGGCCGCAATCGACCAGCAGTTGGAAGCCTCCGTCGGCGGATGGTTGCGTTGAATTCTGTTGCGTTGTGTTGATGAGATGTTTGGAGCCGGTGACGGTGCCGGCAGCGCCGAGAAATTGAATATAGCTCACGCTTCTCCTCTTGCTGATGACGAAGGTTTCTTAAACGAAGCTTTTCAATGAAGCTTTTTCAATGACCCCATACCTTAGGCTCGCGGCGAAGAATGTTGCAAGAGCTAAAGGTCAGTGCTCGGGCGAAGGGGCGGAGGTAACCGGGATGAGATGGTCGCGGGGTTCGGCCTCAGGAACGCTGCCATCGTTTACCTCGGCGTTGACGGGAGCGTCGCCGAGGGGCACGCGCACGGTAGCCTTGGCTTTGCCCGGCACTACGAGGCGCACCGTGTTTTCACCGTTGGCCGAGCGCACGGCGATGGGAAGCTCGCACCAGGCCTCGCCGAGATTTTCAACGGTGATGGCGGTGACCGTCTGCTCGCCGAGCGTCTGACGCACATAGGCGGAGTCAACCTTTAACTGCGGCAAAGTGCGGTCGCGGTAAACCCAGTCATCGAAGAATGGTTCGAGGTCGCGCTTGGGCGACTGGTGCTTTTCGATCAGCCGCTGCATGTAGGCGGTGTCGCGGTCATCGGCGGCGCGATAGCTGGCCAAGGCCGATTGCAGCGCGTGGTCGCCGACGATGTCGCGCAGCATCCACCAGACGTAGGCGGCCTTGGTGCGAAAGAAGACCTCGTCCGCAGTGGTGACGAGCGGTTGCGGTGCGATGGAGGGGGATGGCGCGGAGTTGTCCTCGGGGGGAGGAAGAGAGGCGTGGGATTGCGCTTCGGCAACGGCCAGCGTGGCGTTGAACTGGCCGAGGTAGGCCAGGGCGGCGCGGCGTCCGGATTGGCGCTCGCGAATCAAGGCCTGGGCGAAGGCGGCGAGGCCCTCGCGAATCCAGGGGCGCGGCGACTGCAGCATGGCATGAACCGCCGGACGCGCCAGCGCGACTTCAGCGGCGGCGCGCGGCACGTTGCGCATGGGCACAAAGTAGTATGGCCCGGCGTCGTAAGGCAAGGCGTCTGGATCGGTGAGTTCCACCAGAACTACTTTTTGCGCGGGCGTGCCAAACCAGTCTTCAAGCGGCGGAATTACGGCCTCAGCGGCAGCCATGTAATCGCGTGCGAAATTCGTATGGGCGGCCGTGTAGTAGGCGGCGACCAGAGGGCGGTCGATGGTTTGGGCCGGATCGGCGATCATCACGATGACCGGGTCTACTCCGCGAAATTCCTGGGTGATGGCAGGAGCTGCGGCAGCTTGTGCTGGAGAGTCGCCGGAGCCGTTGGTGACGAAGATGTATTTTGACTCGTCACCTTCCGGGGGAGCCACCCGTGAGAGTTGGAGGCGCAGCACCGACGACGCTTCGCGGTCATGCCAGTCACGCATGGTCTCAAACAGATCGTTGCCCTGGCTGAGATTTGCGGCGTCCATTGCGACCGGATACCAGACGACAAAGCCGACACCGCGCAGAGCGGTGAAAGTTTCGCTGATCTCGTCCCAGTCGCTGCGGCGGGCAATAGCGGCGGGGGTTCCGATTCGCTCAAGGCGAGTTGTGTCCTTTGGCACGGTGCCTGAGTAACGCAGGTTGAGGCGCAGGCTTGCACCCGGAGCGATGGGCGAATCGAGTTTGACGATGGCTTCGTTGAGCAGTCCGGTGTGGTCGATGTCACTGGTGTAGCTCTGCTCGAGCCACTCCACGGGGGCTCCGTTTGCCAGCACGGAGAGCCAGCGCAGCGAGCTGGAAATTTGCAGTGAGAGTTCGCGCTGCGGCAGCTTGGAGGCGTTGCGCAACTCCACCGTGCCTTCAACGGCGAGGCCATGCTGGTGGGGATCAATGGTGGCTTGCAGGTCGTAGCGGGTGAAGATGAAGGCATTGCGGTCCAGGGCCAGGGCCGGCGAGGCGGCGAGCGCGAAGCACAGAGCGCGAACGCAGAGAACGGCGAGCGCAAAACGGCGCGACATTATTCGCAACCCCATCCGCAACCCTATTCCTCTTTCTTCTTTTTCTTGGCGGGACTTTTGGCGGCGGGCTTCTGCGCCTGCCGGCGCTGGCGCTGCACTTCATACATCACGATGCCGCCGGCGACGGAGACGTTCAGCGAGGAGATCGCGCCCATCATTGGAATGGAGACGAGCATGTCGCATTTGCGGCGCACCAGGTCGTGCAGTCCCTTGCCTTCGGCACCAAGGACGATGGCGCAATTCATGTTGTAATCCACTTCGTCGTAGCTGCCGCCGCCGCGTTCATCGAGGCCGACGACCCACACGTTCGCCTGTTTCAGCTCGTCGAGGGTGCGTGCGATGTTGACGACGCGCGCCACGGGGAGATGCTCGCTGGCTCCGGCCGAGGCCTTGACCACGGTACCGGTGATGCCGGCGGCGCGGCGCTCCGGAATCACCACGCCGTCCACCCCGGCACCGTCGGCGGAACGGATCAACGCACCCAGATTGTGGGGGTCCTCCACTCCGTCAAGCACCAGCAGGAAGGTGTATTCTCCATTCTTATTCTCAAGCAGTTCCTCGACGCCGGTGTATTCCTTGCGCGAGGTGATGGCCATGATGCCCTGGTGGGTGTTGGTGCGGGTTTCGCGGTCGATATCTTCGCGGGGGACGAAGCGCACGCTGATTCCCTGGGCGCGGCAGTCGTCGAGGATCTTCTGCAGACGGTTGTCGGTGCGGTCGCGCGAGACGGCGACGTAGTCAAAGCGGCGGCCTCCGCGCTTGAGGGCTTCGCCGATGGCATGGATGCCGTAGATCACTTCACTCATACCCTTCCAGTGTACGGCACGGAGGCTTAGCCCCCGTTGCAAAATGGCATATAAGATGACTTGGCGCGCTTTGTCAGCAACCTTTGCCGTTCTATACTCGTCTTTATTAATTGAGGAGCACTGAATGCCGCTATCCGTGATCATCGTGGACGATGAACAGCTTGCTCGCGATGAACTCTCCTACCTTTTAAGGGATATGGAAGACCTCGACGTGATTGGCCACGGCAAGAATGGCGTGGAAGCGGTGAACCTGATTAAGGAAACCTCTCCGGACCTGGTGTTTCTCGATGTGCAGATGCCGGGGCTGGACGGCTTTGGAGTGATCAAGAAGCTGCTGGAGAAGAAGATTCCAGTGCCCAATATCATCTTTTCAACCGCCTTTGATCAGTATGCAGTGAAGGCCTTCGAGGTCAGCGCGCTGGATTACATCCTGAAACCGTTCGACAAGAAGCGCATCTTCCAGGCGATTGAAAAGGCTCGGAAAGCGCAGGAATCCGACGAGGCTCCGGGGGAGAAGCTGGACACTCTGGTGAAGTTGCTGGAGCAGCAGAAGCCGCAGACGACGAAAGTTCTGCTGAAGGCCAACAGCCGTTTGTTCCTGGTGGATCAGAAGGAAATCTGTTTCGCCTCCATCGAGGATGGGGTGATTACCGTAGTGGCGCAGAACATGGAAGGCCAGTCCAACTGCCGCACCCTGGAAGAACTGCTGACCTCGCTGGACGGTAACCTGTTCTGGCGCGCGCACCGCTCTTACCTGGTCAACATCAACCGGATCAAGGAAGTGGTGCCGTGGTTCAAGAGCAGCTACCAGATACGGATGGACGACAGGAAGCAGACGGAGATTCCGGTGAGCCGGGCACAGACGAGGCGGCTGCGCGATCTGTTTGGTTTGTAGCTTTGTTTTTTGACGCTGTTTTTTTGACCCCGTTCCGGCGTGCGGATTAGCGCTTGGGCCGGCAAATGCTGTAGGGCTGCACTGTATAATTGAGGTACCGATGAAAGCCTACGTTTACGTCTCGATGAAGAAGAGTGTCCTTGATCCGCAGGGCAAAACCATCCAGGGTGCATTGACCAAGATGGGGTACAAGGGCGTGTCCGATGTTCGCCAGGGCAAGTATTTTGAGCTTTCGCTGGATGGCAGCCTGAACCGCGATGCGGCGCGCGCCGAAGTGGAGCGCATGGCAAGCGAAGTGCTCACCAATCCGGTGATCGAGGAGTTTCATTACTCCATCGAAGATTAGCCCCGGCGGTTTCGCAAAGTTTCCCGCTGCGGCGGGATTCATCCATTGATGTTGTGTTTGCTGCAAGGGGTCTCCCATGTGCGGAATTGTTGGCTACGTCGGTAAGAAACAAGTTGTCCCGGTAATTATTGATGGCCTGCGCCGTCTGGAATATCGCGGCTATGACTCGGCGGGAATCGCCGTGGCGGGCGGAGAAAACGGTCTGCAGGTCCGGCGGGCGGAGGGCAAACTTCGCAACCTCGAAGAGGTGATCCGCCACAATCACATCGATGGCACTTACGGCATCGGACACACCCGCTGGGCTACGCACGGACGCCCGAGCGAGGAAAACGCGCACCCGCATCGCGATTGCAGCGGCACGATCGTCGTTGTCCATAACGGCATCGTGGAGAACTATCTCGCCCTTAAGAAACAACTTCGCGAAGAGGGCCACACGTACAAGACCGAGACGGATACGGAAGTCATTGCGCACCTGATCGAGAAATTCTTCATTCTGGAAAACCCGGACAAGAAGATCTCTCTGGAAGAGGCGGTGCGGATGACGGTGAAGCGGTTGACCGGAGTCTTTGCGCTCTCCGTGATATGCAGTTCCGAACCAAACAAGATCATCGCCGCACGCAATGGTCCGCCCGCAGTGATCGGGCTGGGCAAAGACGAGTATTTTGTGGCCAGCGATGTGCCCGCAATTCTCTATCACACGCGCGATCTGTTCTTTCTGGGGGATGGCGACCTGGCGGTGCTTACGCCCGAAGGTGTGAGCCTCAGCGACTTCGACGGAAAGCCCGTACAGCGCGAAGTTCAACACATTACGTGGGACCCGATCATGGCGGAAAAGGGCGGCTTTAAGCACTTTATGCTCAAGGAAATTTATGAGCAGCCGCGCGCCGTACGCGACACCGCGATGGGTCGCGTTTCCTTTGATACAGGCAAGGTTTTCCTTGAGCAGATGGATGTTTCCGACGAGGAGTTCCGCAATCTGCGCAAGTTGAACATCGCCGCCTGCGGCACCAGTTGGCACGCCGGACTAGCCGGCAAGTATATGATCGAGCGGCTGGCGCGGGTTCCCGTGGAAGTGGATTATGCGAGTGAGTTCCGCTACCGCAATCCGCTGATCGAAAAGAATGAGATGACGATGGTCATCACCCAGTCGGGTGAAACCGCCGACACCATCGCCGCGCAGCGTGAATCGAAGTCTCGCGGCGCCAAGACAATTGCCATCTGCAACGTGGTTGGCGCGATGATCGCGCGCGAGGCCGATGGCACCATCTACACCCACGCGGGGCCGGAGATTGGAGTGGCCTCGACGAAGGCGTTTACTGCGCAATTGACCGCGTTGTTCCTTTTTGCGCTGCGCCTGGGGCAGGTGCGCGGCACCATCAACGAAGCGGAGGCGATCAAACTAGCGCAGGGACTCTCGCTGTTGCCGGGGCGACTGGAAGCCGTGCTCTCCCGCGAGGAAGAGATTGAGGAGCTGGCGCGCACCTATCAGCGGGTGCAGGATTTCCTCTTCCTGGGACGCGGCATCCACTTCCCCATCGCGCTTGAAGGCGCGCTGAAACTGAAGGAAATTTCCTACATTCACGCCGAAGGCTACGCCGCCGGCGAAATGAAGCACGGTCCTAATGCGCTGATCGACGAGGATCTGCCGGTGGTGATCATTGCCACCCAGGACAAGAACGATCCCGGCTCGGTGCTGCGCTATGAGAAGACGATTTCCAATCTGAAGGAAGTAAAAGCCCGCTCGGGCCGCGTGATTGCCGTTGCGTCGGAGGGCGATGAGGATATTCGCGAAGCCGCCGACCACGTAATTTTCATTCCGCATGCGCCGGAGCTACTGCTGCCGATTCTGGAGATCGTGCCGCTGCAACTGCTCGCCTACCATATCGCAGTGCGGCGCGGCTGCGACGTCGATCAACCGCGTAACCTCGCCAAGTCCGTGACGGTTGAATAGGCTCGCTGCCGAACACAGCCTCTGCTGCCCGCTTGCGATGTCGTGTTCACGAGCACGATCTCGCGCGCAGAGCCGCGCGTCACCAGCGACAGCAGACACGCTGAACCAACGGCACCCACACCGGCGATTCCGATTTTCATCTCTCCCTCTTTTCGATATGAGGCGTAGATGACCCATCCTGGCTGACAAGTTGCGCGTACTCTAATTCCGAGTTTCAATCCCGCCGCAGAGACAAACATCTTTTTCACACCACCCGACCTGACAGAAAACTCCGCCCACAGGCCCTCATCCACGCAGACAGTTGCCTCTTCGACAGGAATGTTCGGATTAGTACTGGAAGATGAACTAAGAGACACGAACATTCGCCGTTAATCCATTCACCACACTCGAATCATCGGGTGCCACAAGGAAAGCGATCCCTCGATTGCAGAAAAGGAGAAAAAGAGATGCCATACGTCAATGTTGGTAAAGAGAACTCAGGTGACATCGAGCTCTACTATGAAGATCACGGCTCAGGCGATCCGGTGATCCTGATCCATGGATATCCGCTGAGCGGCAGTTCCTGGGAGAAGCAGATACCCGGGCTTCTGGCTAGCGGCCACCGCGTAATCACCTATGACCGCCGAGGCTTCGGCAAATCCAGCCAGCCAACCACCGGCTATCACTACGACACCTTTGCCGCAGATCTGGAGAAGCTCGTGACCCATCTCAAACTGCGACGTTTCGCGCTGGTGGGTTTCTCCATGGGTGGAGGCGAAGTGGCGCGCTACATGGGGAAATACGGGTCGAAGAGCGTGAGCAAGGCGGTATTTATCTCCTCCGTTCCACCGTACCTGCTGAAGACGCCCGACAACCCCGAGGGTGTGGAGGGCGCTGTTTTCGAGGGCATACAGAAGGCCGTCGCGGCCGACCGTTACGCGTTCTTCACCGAGTTCTTCAAGAATTTCTATAATACGGACGTTTTGCTGGGCAAGCGCGTCAGCGAACAGACCGTCCAGGCCAGTTGGAACATTGCGGCCGGCGCATCAGCCACGGCGAGTCTTGCTTGTGTGCCGACGTGGCATGAGGATTTCCGCGAGGACCTCAAGCGCGTCGACGTGCCCACGCTGGTGCATGCACGGCGATTCAGACCGGATTTTGCCGATTACCGCATCGGGAGAGCGCACCGCCAAGTTAATCGCGGGAGCACGTTTCGTGATCATGAAAGAGGGGCCGCACTGCATAACCTGGACCCACGCGGAGGAAGTGAACTCTGAACTGCTGAACTTCCTCGGGAAAGGGGCTGGAAGCAAGGCAGCCTGAGCTGACACAGGCGAGGAGGTGTGAGCAGCAAAACATTACCGCAAGTCGGCCAGAAAATCGTCCCGCAGCCGCATCCGACCTTTGGGCGCTACGCCGAAGAGGTGTGACTGGAGGCAACGCACATATGTCGATTCGGCCCGTCAGGCAGATGATCGAATCTAAACCGACGCTCGAAGGCGCGGGCGTGCACCTTCGCCGCGCATTCGGCTTCGGAAATACAAAAGAGTTCGATCCGTTCCTCCTGCTTGACGATTTCCGCAATGATGTGCCAGAGGACTATCTTGCTGGCTTCCCCTGGCATCCTCACCGCGGAATCGAGACCATCACTTACGTGCTTGCCGGAACCGTCGAGCATGGCGACAGCATCGGGAACAGCGGCATCATTTCGTCAGGCGATGTGCAGTGGATGACTGCTGGCAGCGGCATCATTCACCAGGAGATGCCGAAGGGCGATCACGCAGGGCGGATGCACGGATTTCAGCTATGGGGCAATCTTCCGTCATCGCTCAAGATGACCGCGCCACGCTACCAGGAAGTGAAGGCCGCCGAGATACCTGAAATCACCGATGACGACGGCACCCATGTCCGAGTCGTCTGCGGAAGTTTCTGGGGAAAGAAAGGCCCGGTTGTCGGAGTTGCTGCCGATCCGATCTATCTTGATGTGTCGGTTTCTCCGGGCAAAAGAAAGACGCTGCCGGTGGAAACGTCTCGCCATGTCTTCGCTTATGTTTTTTCCGGCAGCGGAAAATTCTGCAATGCGTCGGGACCGCTCGCCGTGCCGACCGAAGCGATCAAGTGGTTAGACACGGCTCCTCCCGTTGAGGCGGATAACCGCTCGCTGCTCCTCTTTGACCGCGGCGATGAAGTCACGGTGCAGGCCGGCGATGATGGAATCCGATTCCTGCTCGTCTCAGGACGCCCCATTGAGGAGCCCGTCGCCTGGTATGGTCCGATCGTGATGAACACGCAGGAGCAGTTGCGGCAGGCATTCACGGAACTACAGGAAGGCACGTTCCTGAAAGAGTCTGCTCGCCGACGCATGAGAAAATACGATGCGATCGTCATCGGTACCGGCCAGTCAGGTCCATTCCTGGCGACTCGACTGGCGGATGCGGGAGCGAAGGTCGCGATCATCGAGCGCAAATTCTTTGGTGGAACCTGCGTCAACGCTGGATGCATTCCTACCAAAACCATGGTCGCCAGCGCCTACGCGGCGCACCTCGCAAGCCGTGGCCCGGAGTATGGAGTCCGCCTGCCGGGTGAGGTCTCTGTCGATATGAAGCGAGTACACGCGCGCATGAACGAGATCCGGCTGTCTGATCGCAAGGGCGCGGAAGACCGGCTTCGTAATCACAAGAACTGTGTTGTTTACACTGGCCAGGGGCGCTTCGAATCCGCGCACGAGGTGAGCGTCGGCAACGAAGTGCTTACGGCTGACAAGATCTTCATCAACGTGGGCGCGCGAGCCGTGATTCCGCCAATGCCAGGCGTTGATCAGATCAGCTATCTTACAAATTCCTCGATATTGGAGCTCGATTACCTGCCTCCGCATCTTGTCATCATTGGAGGCAGCTACATCGGCCTCGAGTTCGCACAGATGTTTCGCCGCTTCGGCAGCAAGGTGACCGTCGTCGAGATGGCTCCTCGCCTGCTCCTGCGCGAGGATGAGGACGTATCCGCGGCGATCCTCGACATTGTTCAGCGTGAAGAAATCAATGTTCGTCTGAATGCCAAATGTATCGGATTCTCGAAGCGGGAAGATGGAATCGGAGTAAACGTCGATTGTGAGGACAGGCTCACCGCAAGAGATCGGAACGCATGTACTCCTCGCGGTTGGCCGTCGGCCGAATACCGACGATCTTGGGCTGGAAAAAGCGGGCATTGCCCATGACGATCGGGGATACATCGTGGTCGATGATGAGCTGCGCACCAACGTGCCCGGCATCTGGGCATTAGGTGACTGCAACGGAAAGGGTGGGTTTACCCACACGTCCTATAACGACTTTGAGATCGTCGCCGCGAATCTTTTGGATAACGATCACCGCCGAGTCAGCGATCGCATTCCTGCCTACGCCCTTTATATCGATCCTCCATTGGGACACGTGGGAATGAGCGAAACACAGGTAAGGAACTCAGGCAAAAAGGCACTTATTGGGATGATGCCGATGAGCAGTGTCGGACGCGCGTTGGAGAAGGGAGAAACACTCGGCTTCATGAAGATTCTGGTCGACGCGGAGACGAAGAAGATCCTGGGCGTCTCCATTCTAGGCACCGGCGGCGATGAAGTTGTTCACAGCGTTCTGGATGTGATGTATGCCAAGGCTCCCTATACGGTCATTGAGCGCGCCATGCACATCCACCCTACCGTCTCCGAACTCATTCCAACCATGCTCGAGAACCTGAAGCCGCTGGCACCGAAAGATTAGTCCGTATCACAACTAACCTGCCCGGCAAAGCATCTTCTCGGCTTCAGCGCTGCGCCGCAAGCCGGTCGCCGTAAAGCAGATCAAAGCGGCACAATTGTGAGTATCAACTCTCATTTATTTCAGGGGTCAATTCTCATCATTTCCTCCGTGGGCAACCAAATTCAGATGTCCGGTATCGAACCGTCTGGTATCGCACAGAAGGACCGTTCTCTCCTGCGCAACAGGTGCGCGTGCAAATTCAATCGTCCAAACGCCGTACTTCGACCATGGCAGAGCGCCAGCTGGCAGCATCTCTCGCCCACGAGATCAGCAACCCACTAACCTCCGTGCTTAACCTGCTTTACCTGGCGAAAGAAGAGGCTAAGCTCACAGGGAAGGGGCTTGGATACCTGACCCTCGCCGAAGAAGAGGTGCAGCGGGTTTCCCAGATAGCCCGTGACGCCATGGCGAGCCTCCGAGATTCCGCAGTTCTGAAGGAGACGGACGTGCCGACGTTGATGAACTCGGTGCTTGACGTTTACCGACCGCGCTTCGAGTCGAGCGGTATCTCGGTGAAGACCCGTTACCGCGCTCATGGAGAAGTTCCGGTTTACTCCGGACCGTTGCGCCAAGTGTTCTCGAACCTGGTGCTGAATGCTGCCTTCGCGATGCCTGCGGGTGGGCGTCTGCTGGCCAGAGCGTCTGACTCACAAGAATGGTCGGGGCAGCGGAGACACGGATTGCGCGTGACATTTGCGGACAATGGCTGCGGCATTGCGGCGGATGACTTGCGTGAGATATTTGAACCATTCTTCACGACGAAGGGAACCGGGGGGAGCGGGTTGGGCCTCTCCGTAGCCAAGGACGTGGTGCAGAGACATGGGGGTTGGCTGCGGGTGCGGAGCAGCACCAGAACGGGGCGAAGTGGCAGCGTGTTTTCGATATTTCTGCCTGCCGCCTCGAATGCCGGCGCGCACTTGTCGAGAGCAGCGTGATCGCAGAGCAACCCATCCAGAAAAGTGCAGCTCTGAAGCTGTAATTTGCATCATATTAACCAGACACGGAAACCGTATTGTTCTAATACGACGCGTCTCTGCGAAGGGAATGGATGGCATCGTCTGAGCACGCGAATCGCACCATACTGCTGATCGACGACGAACCGGCGGGTTTGCATCTGCGCAAACTCGTGCTGGAAAGCGTAGGCTTCAAGGCACTAACGGCTACAAACGGCGACGAAGGCATGGACCTTTTCCGCTTGCACGATGTGGATGTGGTTGTAACCGACCACCTGCTTGGAAGAGCGAGCGCTGCGGGCGTGGCAATCTCGATGAAGCGATTGAAACCCTACGTTCCGATCGTCTCATTTTCAGGTACAACGAATGCCAACGAAGCACTTGGATACGCCGACCACATCGTTGGCAAGGGTGAAGGACCGGAAGCACTGATCACAGCGCTCGACCAGATCCTCTCCCAAAAAGCGCCTCGGCCAAAAGCGGCCTCCGTGGCACAACCGGCGACATCGGCCGCTCTGCCCATCCAGGCGTTGCTGGCGGCCATCATTGAAGATTCTACCGACGCCATTCTGAGCAAGACGCTGGACGGCACCATTACAAGTTGGAACCACGCCGCGGAACTGATGTACGGCTATTCGAGGGAAGAGATGATCGGGCAACCGATTGCCAAACTTCTTCCGCCGGATCGGCCTGACGAGGTAACCCATATCCTGAGCCGACTCCAGCACGGCGAACGAATCTTGCACTTTGAGACGGCGCGGGTGGCCAAGAACGGGCGCAAGCTTGACGTGGCCCTGACCATCTCACCGATTCGCGATGGGCAAGGGCAGCTGTTGGGCGCATCCACGATTGCACGAGACATCACCGAGCAGAAGAACGCAGAAGAGGCGTTGCGCAAAGCGGAAAAGCTGGCGCTGGCTGGCCGCATGGTGGCAACCGTGGCGCACGAAATCAACAATCCTCTTGAGTCGATGGGAAACATTTTTTATTTGCTGCGCACCCGAACTGATCTCGATACCGAAGTTCGCAAGTACATCGACGTGGCACACGAGGAGCTCAAGCGGGTAGCCGAGATCACCAAACTTACCTTGGGAATGCAGCGCGGCGCCGCCGGCCAGCGCGAGCCGGTGCAGATTACCAAGCTGATTGAAAATGTGCTGACACTTTACCAGCGCAAGACGATTACGCTTGGCGTCGAGGTGATACGGAAATACCGCTACGAGGGAACGGTGATTGGCTCACCAACGGAACTGCGGCAGGTTTTTTCCAATCTGATTGTCAACGCGATGGATGCCCTGGCAACCACCGGAGATCGGTTCGCGGTGAGCGTACGCCGGGCCCGGCGCTGGGATACCGGTGCGCAAGGCGTGCGGGTAAGCGTGATCGACGATGGTCCTGGGATCCCGCGTGACCACTGCGCGCAACTCTTTCAGGCTTTCTACACCACAAAAGGCGAACTGGGGACCGGGATCGGGCTTTGGGTTTCGCGAAGCATAGTCCAGAATCACGGCGGAACGTTGAGGATACACAGCTCGGTGAGAGCGGGGCGTTCAGGGACCTGTTTCTCCGTTTTTCTACCGCTCGAACCCCCGCCCAGCTAACTTTTGCTATTGCGAAATTCTCATCCCGCTGACGGCTGAGGCAATCGCCGCGACGTGTGCCGGAGTGGTGCCGCAACATCCACCGATAATCGTTGCCCCGGCGGCGATCAGTTCGGGAACGCGTGAGGCCATGTGCTCGGGCGTTTCCTGATAGACGGTTCTGCCATCCGCAAAAACCGGCAACCCTGCATTAGCCTGGATGAGAATCGGCACAGTTGCTGACGCGCTCCGAATCAGCTTGGCGATCTCGATCATCTGGTCGATGCCGTTGCCGCAATTGGCACCGACGGCATCGGCTCCGGCATCGAGGGCAGCCAGCGTGGCTTGCTCCGGCGTGATCCCAACCGAGGTTCGATAGCCCTTAGCCCCGGCGTTGAAAGTGAAGGTGCAAATCACCGGCAGCGCGGTATTCTGCTTGACCGCGCGGATGGCCTGCGCGGCCTCCTGCACGGACCACATGGTCTCGATGCAAATGGCGTCCGCGCCCCCTGCGGAGAGGGCGACTGCCTGCGGGGCGAAGGAATCATAGAGGTCGATTGCGGCGGTGCGGCCGCCCTCTCCGCGCACGAATATACCCGTGGGGCCGACCGAGGCGAGAACATATCCGTTTGCGCCGACGCCCTGTTTGGCTAGCGCGGCAGCCGCATGGTTGAGCTCCGTGAGTTTGTCGGCGAGGCCGAAGGCGCCCAGTTTGTGCGCATTCCCGCCAAATGAATTGGTCTCGACAAGGTCGGCACCAGCGGAAGCATAGGAAGCAGCAATATCGCGGACTACGTCGGGATGGCTCAGGCACCAGGATTCAGGACACTCGCCGGCCGCGAGACCACGTTCGATCAGCTGTGTTCCCATGGCGCCATCGCAGATCAGGATTTTGCCGTTACGAAGATGGTCAAGAAAGCAGGTCATGGAAGGCTCCCCCGGAGCAATTTGCAATTGAGCCCGGATTCTTAGGAAGGTGAAGATCAGCTACGCCGATTTATGAACTCTCAGTATAACCGGCAGTGCGGCGGGTTCATGGAGACAGATTCCAAAGAACTTAATCTTTTTGTGATGTGATAATATGGGTTATTACGATGTTCACTATCGTGCCAACGAAACCGCCTCGACTTAAGCTACATGGGACAATTACGCGTGAGCTTGCCTTAAGGATCATCGAGGCAGAGCGGCGTAACGAGCAGCTCGCATTTCCTAGCGAAGGCGAACTTAGCGCACAACTTGGCATAAGCCGAACCGTGGTGCGCGAATCCATGAAGGTGCTTGCGGATAAGGGCCTGGTGGAAGTGCGCCAGAGAGCGGGAACGAGAGCCCGCTTACGTTCAGCTTGGAAATTGCTCGATCCGGACATTCTGGCTTGGCAGGCCGAACTGACTCCGGATGCGCGCTTCCTGCGCGACCTCTGTGAAGTTCGATTGGCGATTGAACCTACGGCAGCGGGATTTGCCGCAGTGCGGGCCTCTACCGAAGAACTCGACGAAATTGCACGCTGTCTGATGATTCGTGAGGCATTGCGTCACGATGCACCTCTTCAGTCCGTGGTCGAGTACGACATGCAGTTCTTTCATGCCGTGATCGCCGCCAGTCACAACCCTCTGCTGGTCAATCTGAACGACATTATCAGGGAACCCTTCAAAACCACGCTGCTGTATATGTTCCGTTCTGCCACCAGCATCGCACTTAGCCTGAAGGCGCAGCGGGAGCTCTTCCGGGCGCTGCATCGCAAAGACCCCGTCGCCGCCAGCAGTGCGGCTGAAAAAGCGGTGGGCGTGGCAATGCTGGAAGTGGAAGAAAAGATACGGGCAGAGTCAGAGTAAGAGCGCAGGCAAAAGTACCGCACGGCTTCTATCCATGAAGCGGTGCAAGCGGACTACTCGATATAGGTCACGGCGTTTCGTTCGGTCTCCCAGACTTTCACGCGCTTTACGCAGGCCCGGCCCTCGGTTGAATCTGATACCAACGAGTTGGTCTCTCTGAAGAGATAGCGGGCGAGATTCTCGGCAGATGGGTTCAACTCCTCTTTGAAGGGCTCCACGTCATTCAGGTATTGGTGATCCAGGCGGCCGATCACTTCATTCAATAGACTCTTCACATCCTTGAAATCGCAGAGCAGGCCGATGGAATTCAGTCCGTCACCTGCAACTGTGAGGCGCACCCGGTAATTGTGCCCGTGAAGGTTCTCGCACTTTCCAATGTAGCCACGCAGCGCGTGTCCGGCGGCGAAGCTCTCTTCTACATCAATCTCAAACATTGCAGACATCTCCATGAAAGACGGGCTCACGCTACTCGTGAGGCAAACAACTTGCCGCAGAGTGGTGAGCCCGGCCTGTAGCTCTTTCGCAGAAACGAAAGATCGAAATCCGGGTCCTTAGGAGAGACCGATCACCTGTCCAGTTTTGGTGTCGATGTCGATCTCGTAGTAACCCGGCCGTGTCCCCAGTCCAGGCATGGTGCTCATCGCCCCGACCAACGGATAGACAAAGCCGGCCCCAACGCTGGCGCGTACATCGCGGATGGGTACGGTAAATCCGGTTGGAGCGCCCTTCAGGTTCGGGTCATGGCTGAGGCTAAGATGAGTCTTTGCCATGCAGATCGGAAGGTTGCTGAAGCCCTGTTGGGTGTAGAGTTCAATCTTCTTTTCGGCTTCGGGTGAATACTCGACTCCTGCGCCGCCATATATTTCCTTGACGATGCATTCGATCTTCTCTTTGATCGAAGCTTCGCTCGGATAGAGGAGCTGGAAGCTGCTCGGCTTGGCACAAGCTGCGATGACCGCCTCGCCCAATGCGACGGAACCAGCGCCACCTTCGGCCCAATGGTCGGTGGAGACGGCATCCTCGGCACCTGCAGCCATGGAGAGCTTGCGTACCAGCGCAACCTCGGCGTCGGTATCAGTGGCAAAACGATTGACAGCGACAACCACGGGAACACCGAACTTGCGCACGTTCTCAATGTGCTTCGCCAGGTTTGAGCAGCCCGCTTCAAGCAATTCGAGGTTTTCGTCAGTGTAGGCGTGCGGCAGCGGCTTTCCGGCTACGACCTTGGGGCCTCCGCCGTGCATCTTGAGGGCGCGGATGGTGGCTACAAGAACCACGCAGTTGGGCGCGAAGCCGCTTTCGCGGCACTTGATGTTGGCGAATTTTTCAAAGCCGATGTCAGCACCGAAGCCCGCTTCTGTGAGCACATAACCATCTTTACCAACCAGCTTGAGTGCGATCTGGTCCGCGATGATGGAAGAGTTGCCGTGCGCGATGTTGGCAAAAGGACCTGCATGCACAAATGCCGGGGTGCCCTCAAGCGTCTGCATGAGGTTGGGCATGATGGCATCCTTCATCAGAACTGTGAGAGCGCCGCCACAACCGAGATCGTCTGCGGTAATAGGCTCGCCTTTGCGGCTGGTGCCAATCACCATCCGTCCGAGGCGCTCGCGCATATCGGCAAGGCTGGTGGTGAGCGCGAGAATCGCCATGATTTCGCTGGCAACCGCGATGTCGAAGCCGGTGAAGCGTTCGTTACCCTTCTCTTCCGTCCCCTGGCCGACGGTAATACCGCGAAGCATGCGGTCATTGGTGTCCGTAACGCGACGCCAAGTGATGGTGTCGGGATCGATATCGAGGCGCACAAACGCCGAGCGCTCTTCCGCAGTCAGCTCGTCGGGATTGGTCTTTTCGATGCCAAGCTTGCGCAGACGCCGGAACATGATCGGACTAAAACGGCGGGTGCCGTTCTTGGCGACCGGACAGAGACGATCAAAGAGGGTCTCGTCGGAGGGCGTCGCCTTCTCGTGAAGCATGCGGGCGTCGATCGCCGCGGCAAGAAGGTTGTTGGCGGCCGTGATGGCGTGAATGTCACCGGTGAGGTGGAGATTGAAGTCCTCCATCGGGATGATCTGGCTGTAGCCGCCGCCGGCCGCGCCACCCTTGATTCCGAAGGTCGGGCCCTGGCTGGGCTGCCGCACGCAGGTGAATACCCGCTTGTCCAGATGAGCTCCGAGCGCCTGGCTCAAACCAACCGTGGTGGTTGTTTTGCCCTCGCCGAGCGGCGTGGGGGTAATGGCCGTGACGACGACATACTTGCCGCCGGGCTTGCGCTTCAAGCGGTCCAGAATCGAGAGACGAACCTTGGCCTTCACGTTCCCGTAAAGCTCTAGTTCATGGCTGAGGATACCGGCATCGGCTGCGATCTGGGCAATGGGGATGGGAATTGCCGCCTGGGCGATTTCGATGTCACTTGGAACTGCCGGTTTGGCCGGTTGCACTGCTGGAGTGGCTGAAAGTTTTACCTGTGCTACGCCTGTTTGGGGCATGAAAGATCCTCGTTGTATGTGCCGGTGACAGAAACTCTGTTGCTGCGGCGGAATTTGCAACGAACATATAATACGATGATTAATTTTTTCTGTCTATGGCCTTTTATTACTTAGTTCGTCTTCCCTGGCCCGCTGAAGCCAAGGGAGTCCTAGCTGGCGTGGGATGGCGAATGGCTTCGTGGAGGGAGTCCGGCCTGGGCAATGATGTCGCCCATCAGGTTGAGCCGCTGCGGATGGAACAACAGGTGTACTCCCGCGAGACCCTCGATGGCGCGTAACCGGCGAATGTTGTCAACGGTGAGGGAGGCACCGGCCTGAACGGGATCGGCGGAGCTTTCCAACAGTTCGATCACGTGCTGTGGAATGCGCACTCCCGGAACGTGCTGGGCAATCCAGCGCACAGCTTTGGGGGAAGTCGGAAGCCCTACCCCGGCGATGATGTGAACCCGGCGATGCAATCCTAGCCTGCGTAGTTCAGCCATGAACAGTTCGAAGGCCGCGACATCGTAAATCATTTGTGTCATCAGAAATTGCGCGCCTGCATCGATCTTGCGCTGAACGCGTTGAACCCTGGCCGCCTGGGGCGGAGCAAAAGGATTTTCGACAGCGCCGAGGAAGTACTCAGGAGGCGCGGTCAAAGCTCGACCGGAGAGGAATGTTCCTCCATCACGCAGGGTGCGGGCGGTGGCCAGCAATGATATGGAATCGAGATCGAAAACCGGCTTGGCGCCTGGATGATCGCCAGTGCCCACCCCGTCACCGGTGAGGCAGAGAACGTTCTCAATGCCCAGGGCCGTCGCACTGAGCAGATCGCTCTGCAAGGCAATCCGGTTGCGATCACGGCAGGTCATTTGCAGCACGGCCGTGTAGCCGTTGCGGACAAGCAGCGCGCAGGCGGCCATGCTGGAAAGAGCGGTATGCGCGCCCGCGCCATCTGTCACGTTGATGGCATTCACCCACGGCGCGATCAGTTTGGCCTGGGCTAAAACTCCCGATGCGTTGGCCGCTGTTCCGGGCGCAATCTCGGCAGTGACCACAAATTCGCCACTGGTGAGCGCACGCTCAAAGCGTCCGGCGGGAAGCTCTCGCTTGGGTGGCAGAGGCGAAGCGGCTGGCTTTCGGTCGAGCGCTTCAGCGATCCATGTGGAGCGTCCGGCAAGCTGATGTTCTCGCGCAGGCTGGCGGTCGGGCAGCAATCCGCCATTGTGCTGAATAATGTCTTCCCATGCGCAGGGTACGGCGGAATCGACTTCACAGGAGCCATCGGGCCGGACTCCGCCGCAGGGACCATTGCGGAGCCCCTTGAGGCATCGGGTGGGGCAGCGCATCGCGGTGACGTCAAGGAGGCAGTTGCCGCACATCTGGCAATCGAAGAGCGCGCCTTTTACCTGGCGTTCAAGCCAAGCCAGGGGCTTTTCAAGCCGCTTCTCGCCAACCACCTTCAGAATCGGACGAAGCGCCGTGATTCCAGCGTGGACCGAACGAATGATCAGTTGTCTGGTTTTGCTCAAGCCTGTGGCCGGAGATTGGTAAGAGTCGGCTGGCGGTTGCTGCAATATCTTGAGCATTCGATCCCTACTTCATCCATTATAGCTGAATCGACCCAGGTGCGCGATGATCATTGCTAATATTATATTATTATAACCTTAAGTATCAATTTAGACTCGACAGCTTTATCATACTATGATACTTTGATTGGCACAGAGGGGAAGAATGGACGCAAGCGAGCTCAATTCCTGCGGATCGTCATCCGTTGGCTGCCCACAATGCCAGGCCAAGGATTCTTCGATACCCACATCCGCCCAACTTCCGATCATCGAATCATCCAAGCCCCAGAACATGACCGGCGCGGTGCTGGTAGCAGGCGGCGGGATCGCGGGGATGCAGGCCTCGTTGGATCTGGCCGAGGCTGGGTACAAAGTCTATCTGGTGGAAAAAGAATCGGCCATCGGCGGCCACATGGCCCAGTTGGACAAGACCTTCCCAACCAATGATTGCGCGATGTGCACCATCTCGCCCAAGCTGGTCGAAGTCGGCCGTCACCGCAACATCGAAATCCTGACCAACACCGAGATATTGGAACTGAAGGGGAGTGCCGGGAATTTTACGGCCACCGTGGCTCATCGTGCGCGCCATATCGACCCGGCCAAGTGCACCAGTTGCGGCGACTGCGCCAAAGTTTGTCCGGTGGTATTGCCGGACAAGTTTAATGAGGGCCTCTCGCAACGGCGTGCGGCGTACAAACTTTATCCGCAGGCGACCCCGAATGCTTTCGCGATTGAAAAGCGAGGCATCGCGCCATGCCGCGATGCGTGTCCTGCAGGACAGCGCGCACAGGGTTACATCGCGCTGATCCGCGAAGGGCGTTATCAGGACGCTCTGCGAGTCATTAAAGAAGACAATCCCTTCCCCGGCATCTGCGGACGCATCTGCAATCACCGCTGCGAAACAGCTTGCAATCGCGGACAGGTGGACGAAGCGCTCAATATTCACGCCCTGAAGAGATTTGTGAGCGACTGGTCGCACGGGGTTCCACGTGTTGCGCCGTCGCCGGTTCCCCAAAACTATTCAGAGAGAATCGCCATCATTGGCTCGGGGCCTTGCGGCCTGACGGCAGCGCAAGACCTCTGCAAGCAGGGTTATCCGGTCACGGTCTTCGAGGCTCTTCCGGTCGCCGGCGGTATGCTGCGGGTCGGCATTCCAGAGTTTCGTCTGCCGGGCTCAACCATCGAGCGCGAGGTGCAGGACATCCTGGACCTTGGCGTGGAGTTACAGGTCAACACGCGGGTTGACAAGCTGGAAGATCTGTTCACAAAGGGCTATCGCGCCGTGCTGGTTGCGGTGGGAGCCCATGAGGGTGTGAAACTGCCGGTGCCCGGCGCCGATCTGCAAGGTGTGATGATGAACACCGCCTTCCTGCGCGATGTGCGTCTGGACAAGGCACCGGATATTTCCGGCAAGCGAGTCATGGTTCTGGGTGGAGGCAATGTCGCGGTGGACGTGGCGCGCACTGCAGTTCGCCTGGGCGCCTCCGAAGTGCACATGGCGTGCCTGGAAGCACGCGACAAGATGCCCGCTCATAGCTGGGAAGTCGAGGCCACGGAGGCCGAGGGCGTTATCTTGCATCCGGCGCACTCGTTTGCGCGGATTGTCGACGACGGCCAGGGCAGGGTTGGCGGACTGGAAACGCTGGACGTGACTTCTATGGAGTTCACCCCAGAGGGGCTGAAGCTGGAGACCAAGCCGAACTCCGAGCACATCGTTCCCTGCGACATCATTATCTTTTCGGTTGGGCAGCGGCCCGAGACGGCTTTACTCAAAGACAGCGGCGTTGATGTTACCCGGCGAAGAACGGTTAGCGTCGATCCGGATACCTTCGCGGCCAGCCGGGCTGGCGTGTTTGCCGCAGGAGATGCGGTATCCGGCACTTCGTTCGTGATCGATGCGGTGGCGCAGGGACACAAGAGCGCGCTCTCGATCCATCAATATCTACGCGGCGAAGAACTCAAGCCCGCGGCCAAGTCCGAACAGCCGGTTGTGGTGATGGATGCGGCTGAAATCCAGGAGCGCATGCAGAGCGGCGAGATCAAGCATACGCCGCGCGTTGCTGTGCCAGAACTTTCGCTTGAGGCGCGGCACAACAGCTTTGCCGAGGTGGAGAAGGCTTATACCGAAGAAGAGGCCAAGGCCGAGGCGAGTCGCTGCCTCTCCTGCGGAATCTGCTCGGAATGTCTTAGCTGCTCGTATGAATGCAAGGCCGGAGCGATTAACCACGACGAGGTTTCCTACACAAAAGATGTGCAGGTGGGAGCGCTGGTGTCTGGCTCCCGGATTCCAGGCATATAACGCGGAGCTGTCAGAGGAGTTTGGCTGGGGCCGCTACCCGAACGTAGTTACATCGCTACAGTTCGAGCGCCTGCTGAGCGCCTCCGGGACCAACCATGGGACACGTGGTACGGCCGTCGGATGGAAAGCCGGCGCGCAAGATCGCTTTCCTGCAGTGTGTTGGCTCGCGCGATCAGTCGCATGATTACTGCTCCTCGGTGTGTTGCATGTACGCCGCCAAGGAAGCGATCATGGCCCGGGAACACGATTCGCAGGTGGAAGCGACCGTCTTCTTCATGGACACGCGCGCCTTCAGCAAGGGATACAGCGCCTATTATCGCCGCGCTCAGGAGCGCTATGGCGTGCGCTACCTGCGCTGCCGCGTATCGTCGATCAAGGAAGACCCGAAGAACGGCGATCTGATGGTGCGGCACGTGCCGCGCGACAGGCAGGAATCAGCAGCAGCGGGACAACCTCTGGTCAACGAGGAGCCGTTCGATCTGGTGGTGTTGTCGGTCGGGATGGAAATGTCTCCCTCGGTTCGCGAGCTTGGACGGCGCCTGCAGATCGAGTTGGACGAGTACGGATTCTGCCATACGGAAACCTTCCAGCCACTGCAAACCAGCCGAGCGGGCATATTTGCCGCAGGCCCTTTCCGTGAACCGAAAGACATCCCCGAGACGGTGGTAGAAGCCAGCGGTGCGGCGGCAATGGCGGAGAACCTGTTAACCTCCGCGCGCGGCATGCTGGTTACTCCCGCGGAATATCCGCCGGAGCGGAATACATCTAAGGAGACGCCAAGGGTGGGAGTGTTTGTCTGCTCCTGCGGCTCAAATATTGGCGGATTCCTGGATGTGCCCGAAGTTGCCGAATACGCATTAACCCTGCCGCATGTAGTGCACTCGGAGAATAATCTCTACACCTGCTCGCAGGATTCGATTAAGCGAATCACGGAGCGAACCAAAGAGCTGGGATTGAACCGTGTTGTGGTGGCTTCTTGCACGCCGCTTACGCACGAACCGCTCTTCCAGGACAGCATTCGGCAGGCGGGCCTGAACCCGTACCTGTTTGAGATGGCAAACATTCGCAACCAGTGCTCGTGGATTCACTCCAACACTCGCGAAGTCGCAACCGAGAAGGCCAAGGAGCTGGTCCGGATGGCGGTGGCCCGCGCCGTGCAACTGACATCGTTGCATCAGATCTCCGTACCGGTTTCAAAGCGAGCCATGGTCATCGGCGGCGGCGTGGCAGGCATGCAGGCTGCGCTTGCGTTGGCTGGCCAGGAGGTGGGCGTCGAGCTGATCGAGAGAAGCGCGGAGCTGGGCGGCAATATGCGCAACGTGCATTCTCTGGTTGATTGCAGCTCGGCCAAGCTGGAGTGGCACGATCCTCAGGCTTATCTGCGGGAGTTGATCGGAAGCGTAGAGTCGAACCCGCGCATCAATGTGCGTTTGCAAACGGAGTTGGAGGAGACATTAGGGTTCAAGGGTAACTACAAATCCCGATTGCGTGCTCCTTCGGGCGAAGTAAACATTGAGCATGGGGCTACCATCGTGGCGGTGGGAGCCAAAGAGTATCGCGGTTCCGAGTACGGGTATGGTACCGATTCGCGCATTGTGACGCAGCAGGAGTTCGAGGGAATCCTGGCCGATGGCTCCACGGGCGTGGCCAAGCCGAAATCGGTCGTCATGATTCAATGCATTGGGCCGGGAGAGAACAACTGCACGCGCACCTGCTGCACGGTCGCCCTGAAGAATGCGCTCAGGCTCAAGCAGCTTCAGCCCTCGGCGAAGATCACGATTCTGTTTCAAGACATTCGCGCCTATGGCTTTAAGGAACGGCTTTATACCGAGGCGCGCCGCCTGGGAGTGATTTTCATCCGCTATGACGCACAGCACAAGCCGCAGGTTCTGGCCGGCGAGAACGCAAAGCCGCTGGAAGTGGTCATCTGGGAGCCTGAGCTGGGCCGTGAGATGCGGTTGCACCCTGACTGCCTGGTTCTGAGCACGCCATTAGTGCAGTCGGACGGCGCGGCGGAGCTGGCGAACCGTTTGAAGGTGGCCATGGATCTGGATGGCTGGTTCATGGAGGCGCACGTCAAATTGCGTCCCGTGGACTTCCCGACCGAAGGACTCTACATGGCCGGGGCGGCTCATTTCCCGAAACTTCTGGACGAAACGATTGTCCAGGCGCAGGCTGCTGCAGCACGTGCCGCCACCATTCTGACCCAGGATTCTCTGGAGGTCGGTGGAGTCATCTCGCAGGTGAATGCGGAGGCATGTGTGGGCTGCCTGACTTGCGTCCGTAGCTGCCCGTATCACGTACCGCAGATCATGATTGACCTGACCGGCATCGGGAAGATTGCCGGCGCAGCGCGCATTGAACCGGCGCAGTGCCAGGGATGCGGGATATGCGCCAGCGAATGTCCGGCGCGTGCCATTGAATTGATGCATTACCGCCATGCGGAAGTGGAAGCCAAAGTCGAGGCGCTGTTCAGCAATTAGCATTGATCAAGATGTGGGGCGGAGAACTTAGCAAGCGCATTTCGTAATCGAGTAGGAGATGGAAGGCATGGATATGGCATCGGAGCTGAAGATCGTGGCTTTCTGTTGCAAGTATTGCGCATACAAGGCAGCGGACCTGGCTGGCTCGATGCGACTCCAGATGCCGCCTGAGCTCAGGATTGTGCAGGTGCCGTGCACGGGGCGACTGGACATGGTAGAGGTGCTCCACGCGATTGAAGAGGGCGCCGATGGAGTGATGACGCTGGGATGTATGCCGGGCGATTGCCACTTCCTGCAAGGGAACCTGCGCGCCCGCAAGCGGGTGGAGTACGTGAAGAGATTGCTCAAAGACGTGGGCCTGGAGCCGGAGCGGCTTGAGATGTTCAATCTTTCGTCAGCCATGGGCGGCAAGTTTGTGGAGTATTCAGTCGAAATGGCGGAACGAATCCGGAAGCTGGGACCGTCGCGGTTGCGCCGGCCAGGAAGCGTGGAGCCGCGAGGCTACAGAGAAGAACATTTGAAAGCTGGGATGCGGAACTTAGAGTTGGAGAATGCGGCGGCGCCTCCCGAAGAATCCCAGGTCTGCCAGCACCATACCTAAGTTGGTTTTTCCGGGTTTCGGTGGTAGATGTTTAGAGATTGTCAGAAGCAAAGGCGCAGAAGGGAACTTATATGATCGTCGCGGAACAGAAACCGCTGGCTGAAATCAAATCGATGGTAGGCGATGCTGAGCGAATTCTCATTGTCGGCTGCGGAACATGCGTGACGGTCTGCTTTGCCGGGGGCACCAAGGAAGTAGCCGTGCTGGGATCTGCGCTGCGCATGAGTACGCAGCTCGACGGCAAGGCCAAGGCGATCGATGAGGTGGTGGTGCAGCGCCAGTGCGAGTGGGAATACATTGACCCGCTGCTGCCCGAACTCGATAAGTACGACGTCATCCTGTCATTGGGTTGCGGTGTAGGCGTGCAGGCGTTGGCGGAACGTTTCCCCGGCAAGCGAGTGATCCCGGGGCTGAATACCAAGTTTATGGGCATGCCTACTCAAGCCGGAGAGTGGGAGGAGCGCTGCCAGGCTTGCGGGAACTGCGTTCTCGACAAGACGGGCGGCATTTGCCCAATTACCCGCTGCTCCAAGCAGCTTCTCAATGGGCCTTGCGGTGGTTCGCAGGACGGACATTGCGAAATTAACGACGGCGTCTCCTGCGCCTGGCAAAAGATCTGGGATCGCATGAACAACCTGGGATTGCAGGAGCAATTGATTGCCGTGCAGCCGCCCAAGGACTGGAGTAGCAGCCGGGATGGCGGGCCGCGCCGGATTGTGCGCGACGACCTGCAACTTCCCAAAGAGTATCAGGACTGAAGAGCAGTGGTAGGCAAGCTCTAACTCGCCCAACGTGAGCATATGAAGATGAAAACCGAGAGTCAGGAAGTCTGTAGCAATCTGGAGCGTTTAATTCGGGCACGCGAGTTCGTGGTAACCGGCGAACTGGGCCCTCCGAAGGGCTGGAGCCGGAGCGAGGTGGAGCACAAGGCCGCCATGCTGCGCGGGGTGGTGGACGCCGTCAACATCACCGACAACCAGACCGCCATCGTTCGTATGTCCAGCATTGCCGCGGGGCGTGTGTTGGTCGAACTCGGATTGGAACCGATCGTTCAGATCACCTGCCGCGACCGCAACCGGCTGGGCATGCAAAGCGATTTGCTGGGAGCCGCAGCGCTGGGAATCCGCAACGTGCTGTGCCTGTCGGGAGATCACCAGAGCTTCGGCAATCATCCCACGGCCAAGAATGTATTCGATTTGGACAGCATCCAACTGGTCCAGATGGTGGCCCGCATGCGCAGCGACGGTGTTTTCCAGTGCGGCGAAGACATCGATGGAGGCGGTCCTCCGTTCTGGGTGGGAGCCGCGGCCAATCCGTTTGGCGATCCGTTTGAATTCCGTCCGCAGCGGTTGGCAAAGAAAGTGGCGGCGGGCTGCAATTTCATTCAGACCCAGCTTATTTACGATCTTCCCCGTTTTAAGAAGTTCATGGAACGCGTAGTCGAAATGGGACTGCATGAGAAGGTCGCCATCCTGGCCGGGGTGGGGCCGCTCAAGAGCAGCGGCATGGCCAAGTACATGCGCGACAAAGTGCCGGGCATGATGGTGGACAACTACTACATCAGCGAGATGGAAAAGGCGGTCGCAAGCATCCCGAAGGAAGACAAAGCGGCACGCAGCGCAGCCTGGAAGCAGCGCGGCATAGAACTTTGTATCGAGCAGATCAAGGAGATCCGCCAGATACCGGGGATTGCGGGCGTGCACATCATGGCAGTGGAGTGGGAAGCCGCGCTCAAACCGGTAACCGAGGGAGCGGGACTGCTTCCCAGGCCGGTGGCTTCCGAGTTGTGCGTGGCGTTGTGAGTGGCGTTCGAGAGCGAGAGATTAGCAAGTGAATAGCAGAACAGGCGTTGCAGAGGCAGAGATGGAAGACAACAAGACAAACCCGCTAACTCCAGAGCTTCAACCGGTGGAGTCGGAAGCACTGGCCCGCTTGATTGCGAGCGACATCGGGCAGAACGCCTTTTTGTGCTATCAATGCGGCAAATGCAGCAGTGGCTGTCCGGCGGTTGAGCACATGGACAGGATGCCCAACCAGATCATCCGGGCCGTGCAGTTGGGTGACCAGTCCGTTCTGGAGTCGAAGACCATCTGGCTGTGCGCCTCTTGCCAGACCTGCAGCACCCGCTGTCCGCAGGGCATTGATGTCGCCGGAATCATGGACAAGCTGAAGATGGAGGCCAAGGCGCGTGGGATCGCTCCCGGTGTGCCGAGCGTGGACCTGTTCAACAAGCTGTTCCTGAAAAACATTGACATGTTCGGCCGTCTGTACGAACTGGGACTGATGGCCAGCATGAACGTGCTGAGCGGCAAACCATTCGACAGCATGGCGATGGGCATAGGCATGGTCAAGCGCGGCAAGCTTAATTTTCTTCCGACTGTGACCCGCTTGCCCAAGAAGGTTGAGCCCGTCGAAGCGGCGGAAGGCACCGTGGCCTACTATCCCGGCTGTTCGCTGCACTCGACTGCCCGGGAATATGACGGCAGCATTCGCGCCGTCGCCGGCAGCTTAGGGTTAAAGCTCATCGAACCGCCTGGGTGGGTATGTTGCGGCTCCAGTCCGGCACACTCTTCTGACCACAAGCTTGCGACGGTATTGCCGATCCAGAACCTGGCTATCGTTGAACAGATGGGGCTCGACTCGGTGACCGCGCCTTGCAGTGCCTGCTTTGCCCGATTGAAGAGCGGCGCCCATGCAGTTCAAGACCCCGAGGTTGCCCGAGAGGTAGAGACCGAAACTGGTTACAGTTACCGCGGCAGCGTGAAGGTCAAGACGATTGTCGAAACTCTGATTGAACGGGCGGGGCCGGAGAAGATCGCTGCCAGCACACAAAAGCCGCTAACCGGATTGAAGGTCGCCTGTTATTACGGCTGCCTGATGACGCGGCCGCCTCAAGTGACCGAGGCGGAACACCCCGAGTATCCTGTGCAGATGGAGCGTGTATTGCGCTCGCTGGGGGCCGAGCCGATTGAGTGGTCCTACAAGACGGATTGTTGTGGCGGCTCGCTCGGACTGACGCAGACAGCTCTGGCGCTGGAGATGACCGGTAAGATCCTGCAGAACGCCCACGATTGCGGAGCAGACCTTGTGGTCACGGTGTGCCCCTTGTGTCATGTCAATCTGGATGCGCGTCAGGGCCAAATGCATCTTGATTTTGACATTCCTGTGCTCTACCTGACGCAATTGATGTCATGGGCATTCGGGTGCGATGAGAAACAAACGGGTCTTGAGAAGAACTTCGTAGATCCGAAACCAGTTCTGGCACTCCGGCGATAGACAAGGCAGTGTTGGTTAGAAATTTGATTTTAGTTATGATGCGGTGAACTTAAATTTACTGATGGGTGCGTCGAGGCGAAAGGCCGATTCAATATGCTGATTATTGCTGAAAAAATTAATGGAACTCGCAAACTAGTCAACAAGGCTGTATTAGGGCGCGATGTCAACTTTATTCAAGCTCTAGCGCTGAGCCAGGTCGAGGCCGGTGCGGACTATCTCGACGTTAACGCCGGTACGGCCACAGACCGCGAGCCAGATGACATGATCTGGCTGGTCAATATTATTCAGGAGACGGTGGACACGCCGCTCTGCCTGGATAGTCCGAACTCGGCGGCGCTGCTGGCAGGCTTGAGTGTCACCAAGCAGCCCCCAATGATCAATTCGATAAGCGGAGAGCCGCAGCGGTTGGCGAACGTGCTGCCGGTGGTTGCCAAGCACGGCTTGAAAGTACTCGCCCTGGCGATGGACAGCAACGTGATTCAGACCACCTGCGAAGGACGCATGGTGGTAGTTCGCCGGCTGTTTGACGAGACGCGAAAAGCAGGGGTGCCCGACGAGAACATGTACGTCGATCCTCTGGCGATGTCGGTTGCCACAGCCACGGACGCCTGCAAGGTCACGATCGAAACCATGCGCGCGATTCTAGCGGAATACCCGAAGGCCCATCTCACCGCCGGCCTCAGCAATGTCTCGTTCGGACTGCCGGGACGCACATTGATCAACCGCGCGTTTTTGACGCTCGCGCTGGCTGCCGGACTTGACTCGGCGATCATCGATTCGACCGACCGTGGGTTGATGGAAACTTTGTACGCGAGCAATGCAGTGCTGGGCTTTGATCGTTTCTGCGCGAAATACAACCGTGCTTTCCGTGCAGGAAAGATCGGAACTAAACCGCCCGAGAAACCAGCCGCAAAAACGCCTGCTACTGTTTAACAGAATTGCAGATGTTCAATGCACAATGGCTGAAAGCGCTCCAGCTAATCGCGGTGCTGATGTGTGCTCGGGTGTGCGAGCACACAAAGCGCGGATTGAGTTTCTTGAATCGCTAAAATAACTGGATTACTAAATCAGAAAGGTATTTTATGGCTGCGAAGATTTTGGATGGGGTTCGCATCAGTGCGGAAATCAAGGCTGAGCTGACCGCAGAAGTTGAAAAATTGCGCGCGGAGGGTTTGCGTCCTGGGTTGGCTGCCGTGCTCGTTGGCCATGACCCCGCATCCGAAGTCTACGTGCGCAACAAGGTACGCACGTGCGCGCAGGTAGGGCTCTACAGCGAAATGATCACCCCACCGGCTGACATTACGACGGAAGCCCTGCTGCAGATTGTCAACGACCTGAACCATCGCGATGACATCGACGGAATTTTGGTGCAGTTGCCGCTGCCGAAGCAAGTGGATACGAAGAAGATTCTGCTCGCCGTCGATCCGGCAAAAGATGTCGATGGATTTCATCCGATGAATGTCGGCCTGCTGTCAACCATGCGCCCCGGCCTGGTGCCGTGCACTCCGTCAGGATGCATGGAGATTCTGCGGCGCAGCAATATTCCGGTTGAAGGCATGGAGGCAGTTGTGGTGGGTCGGAGCGACATCGTCGGCAAGCCGGTCGCTATGCTGCTGACCAATGCTAACGCAAGCGTGATGATCTGCCATTCGCGAACCCGGGACTTGCCAGGGGTTTGCCGGAGGGCAGACATTTTGATTGCGGCAATCGGCAGACCGGCGATGATCACACCCGATATGGTGCGCCCAGGCGCAACCGTCATCGACGTGGGGATCAATCGCATCGACGACCGGAGCACGTTTGAAAAGTTGTTCGCCGGTGATGCGGCGCGCGAAAAGCAGTTTGCCGAAAAGGGATCGACCCTGGTTGGAGATGTGCATCCTAAGGTGGCTGAAGTGGCGGGCGCGATCACACCCGTTCCCGGCGGCGTTGGCCCACTCACCATCGCATTGCTCATGTCGAATACTGTTAAGGCGGCAAAGATGCGGCGCGGGGTGGCAGCACTCTGCAATGCAAAATAGTGACGAAACTGTAAGCGAATTGTGGTGAAGCACAGTGGCCCTCCCCGACGGGGAGGGCCACTGTAATTATTCTCGTGGTTGCCAGCTTAGAGGGATCCGCCCTTCAGCCACTCTTTCATTTTCGCGTACAGAGCTTCCACTTCAGGTCCCTTCAAGCCCGGCATGTTTTTCTTTACCGGATAGCCGATTTTGCTCTGCAGGTAGGCCAGGTGCCGATAGCCTATCGGGAACTGTCCGAGCAACTGCTGGTCTAACTTCGGGGTCACCGAGGGATCCAGAGGGTCGATGCGGTCTTTTTCATAAATTGGCTGACGCAACACCAGTCCCCAGCGTCCATTGCGCTTTTCCCAGAAATCGGCAAATCGTCCGGTGCAAACTACGTCGCACTCGACACCGTCAACCTTATCGCGCTGAGAGATCGTCATTTTCGTCTGCGATACGGCGCGGTTGCCTGCCACTTCCACCGAACATCCGCCGAGGAAGTGCAAAATGCTGACGCCACGATTCCAGCCATCGATGCTGGCTTTGATGAATTCGTCACAGGTTCCCTGAGTCCAGGTTGCCATCATGCGGCCATCGTCATGCCAGACCGTACGGAAGCGTTCCCAATCGCCAGCGTCGCGCCAGATTGCCCAGTTCTCCACCAACTGCCGAATGGCTAGAATATCCTCGTTCATAGTCTCTCCAGTAGTGCTTGAATTAGCGATCCGGGTCCTCACGCCGCCTGAACGGTGGTGTGTTTAGACCCGGTTAATGGAATCACGTGGCGAGCCCCGTCCAGAGCGGATAAAAGATGGAAGCGTAAAGATAACTCGAGCGCCGGTGAAGTCGAAGGTTGTAGTCCTCAAATAATCCGTTCGTGGAATCCCACAGATAACGATTCATAAGCTGCTTGCGATGCGCGGCCAGTTGCTTCCAGTGACGAGATTCAATTGGTCTCCGGAGGTCGGTGGCGAGTTCGGAGAGATCTCGCTCAACCTTGTAAAGAAGACTGTTGAGGCAGACGGGCGCGTAGTCCTGCGTGCTGCCGCCGAATGGGCCAAAGCGGAAAGTAACATCAAACCCCGACTCACGCATGGCCCGATCACCCTTGTAGAACTCCGGCGTGAACCAGACGGTCTTGCTCTTTTCACACGGCTGATCGCCGCAGAGCTGTACGTGAAGCGCAGCTCCGATGCCCTTGGCCGCGATTTCGGTCATGTAGCCGTTCGGAACATCAGGATGTTTTACGAGCCAGTCGGCAACTCTGATGTAGTAGTCGCTATGGTCGCCGATCTCCTGTACTGGCCCGCTTCCAAAATCGTAGTAGCGGGACAGCCCGGTCGCAGAGTCAAGCTTGGGGCAGTCATCCAGAGCTTGTAGTCGCGTTGGGCGTACTCATATGCGCGCTCCAGCCATGCACTATCATCCCGACGCGAGGCGACGTTGGCATGGTGTACGGCGAGAATCATGGAGCTGAGGAATGGCGGTTGCGAACGGGTGAGGTAATAGGTCCGGTTAGCGTTGAGGACCGCGCCGTAGTTTTCTATCTCGAAGAAGAAATTCTCAACCATGCCTCGGGCGAGATTGAGCTCTCCGTCCTCGATGAGTCCGCGCACAATGAAATAGCTGTCCCATCCGTACATTTCATTAAACCGCCCGCCGGGACGACGTAAGGTTTGGGCAAGTAGAGCAGGCCCGGCTCCGGTAGGCTCTCTGTGTCGTATCTGTCCCATGTGAGCGATGGAGTGCGGCAGAAATTCAATGTGCACAGCACACTGCTCACTTACTACAACTGCCTGTGAAGTATACACAATCGCTAGCTGCAGCCACTGGTAGAACCGCAGGACTGGCAGCGGAAACAAGAACCGTTGCGGGTCATGATGGCGCCGCAGACATGGCAGCTCGGCGCATCGCCCATGTTGACCAGTTCGCTCAAAGCATCCGAGGCGTGTCCGGTCTTGCTGCGCGGTGCTTCAGCCTTCTCGTAAAGCGAAGGCTGCGCGCTCACCGCTGCGATGGATGCCGCAGCCGGCGGGACGGCGGGATGCGCTTGCGAGCGCGGACGCAGATCGTCGAAAAGGCTCTGCTGCTCCCCCATGCGGAAACGCAGATCCAGCCAGCGGAAGATATAGTCCATGATCGAGTTGGCGTAGCCGATCTCAGGGTTCTGCGTCCAGCCGCTCGGTTCAAAGCGGGTATGCGCAAACTTGTTGATCAGCAGGGGCAGAGGAACCCCATGTTGCAGCGCGATGGAAACCGCGCAGGCAAAGCTGTCCATCAATCCGCTGACCGTCGAACCTTCCTTGGCCATGGTGATGAACAATTCGCCGGGGGTGCCGTTCCTGTAGAGGCCCACTGTCAGGTAGCCCTCGTGCGATGCCACCTTGAACTTGTGCGTGACCGAGAAGCGCTCGTCCGGCAGCTTGTGACGGCGTGCGCGCGGCGGTCCTTCCAGATCCTCGGGCTCTTCGGCAACCACCACCGGAGCCTTGTTCGCCTCGTCCTTCTTGGTGGAAAGAATCTGCACCATCTTAGAGCCGTCGCGATAGATGGCCACCGCCTTGACGCCGAGTTTCCAGGCTTCGAGGTAAACCCCGGCAATCTCGTCGATGGTGGTTTCATTTGGCATGTTGATGGTTTTGCTGATGGCGCCGGAGATGAACGGCTGCACCGCCGCCATCATCTTCAGGTGCCCCATCGGATGTATGGTGCGCGTGCCCTTGGCCGGTTTGAAAGCGCAATCGAAGACCGCCAGATGCTCGGGATCGAGTTGCGGAGCGTCTTCAATCGTGCCCTCCTTATCGATGTAGCTGACGATCGCGTCGGCCTGCTCCGGCGTATAGCCAAGCTTGAACAATGCTTCAGGAACCGTGTTGTTGACGATCTTCATCATGCCGCCGCCAACCAGCTTCTTGAACTTCACCAGTGCGAGGTCCGGCTCGATTCCCGTAGTATCGCAATCCATCATGAAGCCGATGGTGCCCGTCGGAGCCAGCACGGTAACCTGCGCATTGCGGTATCCGAAGGCCTCGCCATGGGTCAACGCTTCGTCCCAGCACTTCTGCGAGGCTTCCAACAGCGACGCCGGTACGTTGGCTCGGCTGATCCTGGCCACCGATGCGCGATGCATGCGAATCACGTCCAGGAATGGCTCGCGATTGATGAAGTAGCCCGGGCAGGCGCCATCAGTATGTTCCACGGCTGCTGTCAACTCGGTCGCCGAAGCCAGCGACGGGCACAGTTCGGCAATGCGCGAGGACTGCAGATAGGCCTGGCCGCACATGATTGCCGTGAGGCAGGCAGCGTAATCGCGGCCTGCATTGGAGTCATAGGGCAGCCCGGTCGCCATCAGCAGCGCGCCCAGGTTGGCGTAACCCAGACCCAGCGGCCGGTAGTCGTGCGAGTTGCGGGCAATCGCATCCGTCGGATATCCCGAATGATCGATGAGAATCTCCTGCGCCGTAATCAGAATCTCCACCGCGCGCTTATATGACTCCACATCGAATGTGCCGGTCGGGGCAAACTTCATCAGGTTCAGCGAAGCCAGATTGCACGCCGAATCGTCCAGGAACATGTACTCCGAACACGGGTTCGAGGCGTTGATCCGCGCTGAATTCTTCGACGTATGCCAACGGTTGATCGTGGTGTCGTACTGCATCCCCGGGTCGCCGCATTCCCAGGTCGCCTTGGCAATCTTGTTCAACAACTCGCGCGCCTTGAAGCTCTGCACCGGTTTTCGCTCGCGCACACTGCGTGTGCTGAAATCCTTGTCCTCCACCACCGCCTGCATAAACTCGTCAGTGACGCGAATGGCGTTATTGGCGTTCTGGAAGAAGATGGAGCTGTAGGCTTCCGAATCCGGGCCGCTGGCGTCGTATCCTACGGTTGCCAGAGCAAAGGCCTTCGCCTCCTCCTTCTGCTTGCATTCGATGAACTGCACGATGTCCGGGTGGTCGATATTAAGAATCACCATCTTGGCCGCGCGCCGGGTTTTGCCGCCCGACTTGATCACGCCGGCGAAGGCGTCAAAGCCCTTCATGAAACTCAACGGGCCGCTGGCCTGCCCACCGCCGGAGAGAATCTCCATCGACCCGCGCAGCGGAGACAGATTGGTGCCCGTACCCGAGCCCCACTTGAACAGCATGCCCTCGGTCTTGGCGAGAGTCAGAATAGATTCCAGCGAATCCTGCACGCTATTGATGAAGCAGGCCGAGCACTGCGGATAGCGGTATCCGGTCACACCGTATTCGACGCGCTTGGACTCCGGGTGCCAGTGCCAGTTCTTGGCGTCAGAGTTTGGCTCGCTGCGGTCGCAGCCGACGTTGAACCAAACCGGCGAATTAAACGCCGCATACTGATTCAGCAGCAGGTGCACCAGTTCATCGTGGAAGATCTCCGCGTCCTGGCCGCTGCGGAAGTAGCCGTCCCTCAAGCCCCAGTCACGAATCGTTTCCGCAACCCGCGAGACCAGTTGACGCACCCCGGTTTCACGCTGCGGCGTGCCAAGCTGTCCGTGCAGATACTTGCTGGCAACGATGTTGGTCGCCGTCATCGACCAGCCCTTGGGAACCTCGACGTCTTTCTGCTCGAAGATCACGTTGCCATTGCTGTCGATAATCGCCGCAGTGCGGCGCTCCCAAGTCAGCTTTTCATAAGGAGAGACGCCGGGCTGGGTGAAGTGGCGGGTGAAAGCCAGACCGGGAGCCTGACGCTTTTTCTCAACCAGGCGCGCACCGGCAGCGTCGCTGGGGGACGCAGTATCTGACTTGGAGGCGGTGATCTTTTCGGTAACTTCGGCCATCGTAATGACTCCTTCAAACTTTGGTGGTGCCAGCCGCGATGAGAAACGTCTCACCTGGCTTTGTTGCAGTGCCGGGCAGATAGGAACAAATGCACTAGGGCGGATCGCGAAATGCTTGGCGACCCACCCTAAACCGCGCCCGGCGGTCCTTAAGTCCGAAGTAGGCGATCTTGCAACTGCGTGCAAAAACGCTTCGGAACAAACTCTGAGAGATCGAACTTCCAGCTCCCGTCATTCGCAATGGCGGGAACCTTTTTATTCTGCGTTCTTGCGAGGCGGGGGCAGAACCGGCTGAAAGCCCACTCCTCAAATCGACCTCAAAGGCAGCGCGCCCGGAAGATCGACAATAACGCTGGGATGTGAAAGTAGCTCTTTATGTTGTATCTGTCAAGAGACTACCGCAACATATTGTATTTTATTCCAAATTTCGCGCTCACACTAACCCCAGAAGTGAATTATTCTGGATCGCTGAACGGCCTTCCGTCAGCACTCCCGGCTAAGCCACAGCGATAAAAGCATTTCCCACTTTCTAATCACAAAATGGGGAGTAGATCGGCGAGGAACTCTCCCGGCCCTGGCTTTTGCGCCAGAGTGTCGGCTGGTGGAAGCGAGAGTAGAACGCCTCATCGATTGGGTCAATTCCCTAAAATAGGTGCACTGTGGAAAAGCCAGCTACAAAGCTGAGAGTAAAGCGGATAGCATGGAGGCGTTTGCCTTACAGACAGCGGCGGCGAAGTCATCCTGCAGTGTCGCACTGTCAATCACGCAAACGAACAAGCACAAGCAAACGATACAATGGTAGCGATGAGACGAAACCGCCTGCTCAAACCGGTTGTCTGGATCGCTTGTTTGATACCGTTGGCATTGCTGATTTTTGGCGCATTTACAGGAACCCTGGGCGCCAATCCCGTTGAGCGCATCACTCACCGCACCGGACTGACCACGCTGGTCCTGCTGCTCTGTGGTCTGGCCATCACTCCGTTGCGGCGCATGACCGGGATACTGTGGCTGATTCAGTATCGCCGCCTGGTTGGACTCTTCGCGTTTTTCTACGGCTGCCTGCACCTGCTCACCTATCTCTGGCTCGACCAGAATTTCAAAATCAACGCCATGGCTCATGACGTGGCGAAGCGCCCCTTCATCACGATGGGAACACTTTCCTGGTTGCTGTTGTTTCCCCTGGCACTCACCTCCACGCAAAAGTCGATCCGCCTGCTCGGAAAGAACTGGATTCGACTCCATCGCGCCGTTTATTGTGCAGCGGCTGCCGGGGCCATCCACTTCTACTGGCTGGTGAAGCGCGACAAACGGGAGCCTCTGCTTTACCTTGTTATTCTCATTGCCCTGCTTGGCTGGCGCGGCGTCGTTTGGTTGGCCAAGACCCAGAAGGAACAGAAGGCTGCGGAAGTGATGTAGCTGTCCCAGCTTTCAGGTACAAAGCTTCTGTCTATTCTGGCGCATTTTCCGACTCTGCCCAGTTGACTCCGACACTGCTACCGCCCCGCCTGCATCCAATCAAGTAAAAAGAGGGTAAGCGGTGGAGTTGTGATGGATTTGAGATGTAACAAATGCGGAGCACTGAATCCCGCGACCAACCGTTATTGTGGGCAATGTGGGAAACAACTGGAGCGAGTGGCGACCGATTCGCCCAAGGAGTTTTCGCGAGAAGAACAAAACAAAACGCCCGAAGCCGCACAGAACTCGCGCAGTCTCCCTGCCGACATCTATCTCAATCCGCAGATTTCTCCACTCGCCGCGGATCGCACCGATCATCCGACGCATGAGGCCGAGGCACACGGCGAAGATCAGAATGGCCGCAAGACGGTCCAACTGCCAGGTCAACTCCGCATCGTGTATGAGAACACAAATACCGGCGTCAGCGGTCCCTCGTTCCTCGGCCTTTCCGATGACAATGCCCCGGAATATTACGGCGAAGAGATCGAAGCGCCGTCCCATCTTTGGCGTAACATCGCGCTTTGCGTTTTGGGAGTAGCGGTGATCGCCGCGGCGCTGGAGTGGCGCTCGATCCGCGATATTGGCCTGCGTCAATGGGGCCGTGCTTCGGCGCTGGTTGGCTCTTTGAAGGTAGAGCTGCACAAGATAGGAGTTCCGAAACCTCCTGCGTTCGCCACCAACAGCACAAGAACCGACCTAGGCACGCCTGCTGCAGCGGCCAAACCGGGCGCGCCGCAGTCGATTGAACCCAGCCCGGTTGAAACCAGCCGCAACGCGAATCACACGCCGACCGTGCAAGCGACAGGAAATCCTCCGAACTCTGCCCATCCCGACACACCCAAAAAATCAGCAGCCGGCGCAACGGCGCCGCACGCGATGGGCACCCGGGCGAGCACATTTGCCGAAAATCAATCACCGGCGACGGCCGACCAGCACCTCAAGCCCTCTCCGTCAGGTAGCGTCCAAGCTGAGCACAGCGTTTCGCGAGCCGCAGCTCTCGGGATCGACGAGATGAACCATGCGGAGAGATCAAGCAATGCGGAAGAGCGCGCCATGTGGTTGTGGAGAGCCGTCGGCAAGGGGAATTCAGAAGCTCCGATTGCGCTGGCGAAGATGTATGAGCAAGGCAACGGCGTGGTTCGGAGTTGCGATCAGGCGCAGATATTGCTTCGCTTGGCTGCGGCAAAGGGAAGTGAAGAAGCAAAGCTGGACCTCCGGCAGATTCACTGTGCGCCGCGGTAATGCGCCGGCTTGCGCGTTCTCATCAACGCGCGAGGACGCGGCTGCGATCCGCCGCCGAAAGACGCTCGCAGGCCGTGCGCAGCACCAGTCGAGGAGCCCGCTCGCGAATCGACATCAAAAAAGGAAGCGTGCGCGCACCATCGAAACGTGCTGTCTCGCGCAGCAGCCAGGCCAACCCTTTCTGCACCATGTCGTCCGGGTCCTCCAGCAGCGCGGCAGTAATCAGCTGAACCTCGTCCCAGAACAGTCCCTGATTGGTTCCGCGCAACAACGCCACAGCCGAAGCTCGCCGCCGCCAGCGCTCGGGCGAGCGCGACCACACCAAGACGCGCCGCAGCCTGCGCGGGTCGGCGACGATCATGGGTCCGAGGAGATATTGCACCAGTGCATCGTGGTCGGCCCAGGTGCTGACCCGGTCAAGCCATTGCTCGAAGAGTTTGAAATGCGCGGAAGTGAGATCGCCTACGCAAGGCTCCAGCAGCAGTACGGCCAGGATTTTTTCTTCGAGGACGCTTCCGTGAAACAGATTGTCGGCGACGCCCACCAGGTAGTCGAGGCCCTCTTCGCCGCGAATTACGCGGGTAAAGCGCCGCGCCAGTTTGCGCAGCTCATTGGTGTACCAGCCGCGCGACTGAATCTCATCTTTGAAAAAGCGCTGCACCTCTTCGGTGTGGGGAGCGCTCGCTCCATTGATCAGGACGTGGCGAAGATGATCCGCAATGTAGCCAACGGGCTTGGGCATGCGAAGTATTGAAGCACAGGAGTGCGGAGCAAGGCCAGTGGTACAAACGATTGCCTCGCCCGCCAATGCTTTACAAAATCCGCTGGGTATTCCTATTCGTAGAACTGCGCCACCTGCTCCGGACTTGGCTTTGGAGTTGCCAGGCTCACCACCACTAGCGCGAGCACGCTCACAATCAATGCCGGAAAGATCGCATCGCGCTCGCCGATCACTTTCGGCAGATACGTCTTCACCGAGTCCCACGCCACGGTAATCACCGTGCCGGAGAGCAGGCAGGCCACCGCGCCCTGGCGGGTGGCGCGCCGCCAGAAGAATGCAGCCATCACCACCGGGGTGATCGCCGCCGAGTAAATGGTGTAGGCGTACATCGCCTTGGCCAGCACCGAGGTCAGCTTGATGCCCTGCACCAGCGCCCAGATCCCCAGCCCCACGACGAGGAAGCGCGAGACCAGCAGCACGTTCTTCTGGCTCGCATCCGGACGGATGAAGCGCGTGTACACGTCATTGATCAGGTTTGTGGCGGGCGAGAACAGGTAGTTGTTCGCCGTCGAAATCACCTTGGCGAAGACTGCTCCCATCAGCAGCGCTCCCACGAAGGGCGGGAGAAAGTGGCGCGCCGTGAAAGGAATGATTTCGCGCGGCGCAAAATCCTGCGTGGTCGCCAGCGAGAGCGCAAAGAGTCGCCGACCCCAGCACGGCCAGCGTGACAATCAGCGTCTCCAGCACCACGGTGCCGAAGACCCAACCCACTACCGCGATGCTTGCGTCCTTTTCGCTTTTGGCGGAGAAAAACTTCTGGTACATCGACTGGTTGCCGATCATCAGCAGGAAGGTTGGGAAGAAATATTCCAGCGCCTTGGTCAAGGCTTCCTTGCGAGCGCGTCCGCAGGCGCCCGGCACCAGTCCCCATTCTCCGAAGAGGGTGAAGTGCGTGGCGGGCAGCGCCGCGTGCAGTCCGGCCCATCCGCCGACGCGGCTGAACAGCACCGGCAGCGCGATGAAGCCGATGACCGAGATCAGGATTCCGATCACCACATCCATGTAGGCCACCGAGGCCATTCCCGCGAGCGCGGTAAAGACAATTACGAACGCTGCGATGATGACCGTGCCCTGCATCTTGGCGACGGCGGGAAAGATCAGGTGCAGGATGTCTCCGCCGGCGCGGAACTGGTAGCTGGTGATGGCCGTGTAGGCGAAGAGAATCGCAATTGTTCCGAGGACGCGTGCTGCTGTGTTGTAGCGGGCTTCGAGCAGATCGGGAATGGTGAACTGCGCGAACTTGCGGGCGCGCGGGGCAACAAAGTAGATGATGAGCAGTCCCGCCCAACCGCCGGCCGGCCCCCAGAGCGCGGCAAAGCCGTTGTGGAAGGCGTTTTCGGCTCCGGCAAAGAGCGAGCCAGCGCCGATCCAGGAAGAGAGCAGGGTAAAGACCAGCACGTAGGCAGGCAGTGCGCGCCCGGCGACAAGGTAGTCGGCCTTGGTGTGCACCTTGCGTATCTGCGCCAGGCTGACCGCCAGCAGCGCGGCCACAATCAACGTGAGCACCACGGCATAAAGATTCAGCATCTGCACTCCTGCGAGGAGAGTTGCGTGAAGGATCATCTTACAGGGATTTGCGGAGCACACATCCTGCGAAGAGTGTCACTACGTCCCCGCGGCCTGCTCAGGAAGCGAGTTCTTTCTTGATCTGCAGAACTATTGAGCCACCCACCCTGGTGCTGTGGAGGGCTCATGTTTCTGAAACAGTATTATCTTGGTTGCCTTGCGCATGCTCCTACCTGTGGGAGATGAGGCAAGTGCCTCGGCTATCATCGTTGATCGCTCAGCGCGACGTGCAGCAGTACTGGACGATGCAGAAGTTCGGGCTGGAGATCCGGCACCTCTTTCTCACTCACTTTCATGCTCGACTTTGTGGCCGGGCATCTGGAGTTGCGCGACTCGGTGCGGCGCGACGATTCACGCTTGGCGCGCGAGCGCGAGGCGGAGTACAATTCGTGCCAATGCACGACGGCGACACGCTGCAGTTTCCGGGGCTGCGCATTCAGGTGATGGAAACTCCGGGGCACACGATTGAGTCGATCTCCATCCTGGTTTTCGATCTGGCAAAAGGACGCGGCGAAGCCAGTTGCGGTGCTGACTGGAGACACGCTGTTCATCGGCGATGTGGGCAGGCCCGACCTGCGCGCGTCGCTGGGCTGGAACGCGCAGCGATCTCGGCGGCCATCTGTATGACTCGCTGCGCAACAAGCTGATGCCGCTGCCGGAGGAGACGCTTGTATCCGGCGCACGGGTCAGGGTCGTTGTGTGGCAAGAATCTCTCGTCCGACACGGTTTCGACTCTGGGCGTCCAGCTGCAGTTACGAATTACGCACTGCAACCGATGTCGCGCGAGGAATTTATGCAGCTGGTGACGGCAGACCAGCCCGATGCCCCGCCGTATTTCACCTACGATGCTATTCTGAACGCGCGCGAGCGGGCAACGCTGGAGCAAACCTCGAGCAGGTGCTGCGACCGGTCGAGTTGGAAGAAGTGCTGGAGATGGGCGACGCCGGGTGCGCACTTTCTTGATGTGCGTGATCGCTGCCGAGTATGCGAAGGTACATCATGGCGGGCAGCGTGAATGTTGGGACTTGGGCGGACAGTATGCAACGTGGGCGGGCACGGTGCTCGATCGCTAAAGCCCGATCGTAATTATCGCCGAACCAGGACGCGAGCAGGAAGCGGCGATTCGGCTGGCGCAGGATCGGCTTCGATCACGTGAAGGGCTATCTGAGAGACGGCATGAAGCGCTAGAGATCGCGAGGACCTGCTGTGGCCTACGGAACGCGTGACGGCTCCGATGTTGGCGGAAGAGTTAGCGGGCAAGGAACCTCCGATGCTGCTCGATGTCGGAACACGCGGAGTATGCGGATCGAAACACATGAGGGCAGCGTATATGCCGCTGAATCATCTCCAGGAGCGCATAGGCGAGGTGCCAGCGCGACCGTCGTATCGCGATCCACTGTGCGGGCGGATACCGATCATCGATTGCGGTGAGCATTCTGCACCAGTACGGCATCACAAACCTGATTGAGCTGGCAGGCGGACTGGCGGCGTGGGAAGCGGCGAAGCTTCCGCTGGCACAGAAGGCGGCGTAGCGTAACCATTGATACCGGACGATGACAGGCCATCTGGCTCTCTATCCAAGACTGGAGACGTTTGCTCACTCGCCCAGCGCCTTGCGCACCTGCTCAGCGCTGAGGCCGCGAACTGCGATCAGTTTGTTGCGGCCGGTTTCGCCGGAGAGAATTGTGATGGCTGACTTGGGAACGGAGAAGAGTTTGGCGAGGTAGTCGATGACCGCCTGATTGGCTTTGCCATCGACGGGAGGCGCGGTGATGGCCAGTTTGACGGCATCGCCGATTACGCCGACGACGGCGTTGCGGCTGGCGCGCGGCTGCACGCGCAGCGCGAACTGCGCTCCCTGGGCGGTGTCGCGAACGGTGAACGCCACGGGCTATCCCGCCAGGGAGAAGAAGAGTTCGACCACCGCAAGCAGGCCGGTGGCGAGCGCCGCCGGCTGGTGCAGCACGTTGCCGGAAAACTGGTAGAGCACCTTCAGGCAGAGTCCTGCGGTCAGGGCTGTGGCCAGGGCGGTGCACCAGCGCAGCAAGCGGTCGCTTTTGCGCTGCGAGCGCACGGCATTCATCAGCCCCATGGTAACGATGGCGACGGCCGCACCTCCGGCCCATGGTGCGCGCAGCAAACCCAGCTTCGGAATCCAAGCCGCCAGAAGGTGCGCTGAACCGAGTAGGACCAGCGCCCAGGCAAAGAGTGCATCCAGCCATTTCATGGTTCAGGCTCCTCGTACTGCTCGGGATAAGATCGCTCGCCGAAGATGGCCGTTCCAACGCGAACGCAGGTCGAGCCCTCTTCGATTGCGACTTCGAAATCGTGAGACATTCCCATCGAAAGCTCCGGCAGCGCCAATCCACTGCGCGCGCTTAGACGGTCGCGCAGCTCGCGAAGCTGGCGGAAGCAGCCGCGGGCGCGCTCCGGATCTTCGGTAAAGGGCGGCACGGTCATGCATCCGCGAATTACCAGGTTGGTGAGCCTTGCCTGGGCATCGAGCAACTTCTGCAACTCCGCTGAGTCGGGATCGAAGCCGGATTTTGCCGCTTCGCCGCCAACGTTGATTTCGATCAGCACGTCGAGCTTGCGATTGAGCCGGGCCGCAGCCTCGTTCAGCCGCTCGGCCAGACGCAGCGAATCAAGGCTGTCGATGGCGTCAAAGAGCTCTGCGGCGCGGGCGGCTTTGTTCGATTGCAGGTGGCCGATGAGGTGAAATGTGCCACCGGCTGAGTGCGCCAGTACGTCGTCGCGCTTGGCTGCGAACTCCTGCACGCGGTTTTCGCCGAAGAGCTTTTGCCCGGCGGCAATCGCCTCTACAATGGCCGCGGCGGGATGAGTCTTTGAGACCGCCATCAGCGCGATTTCGCCGGGGCTGCGCCCCGCCCGTTGCGCCGCCAGGGCTATTCGTTCACGAACTTCCGCCAGTTTCGATGCAATGCTCATGGCCCGACAAGGATTGTAATGCAGAGCGCCGGGTTGCGTTGCTCCAGAGTTGTTCCCCGCCATGGCGGGCTGCGAGCGGGCCAAAGGCGGGAGAACGTCTATTTGCGGGAATTCCAGATTCTAAATCTTTACCAATTTGCATAACTCAGCCTTGTATTCTGCATCTCAATGGCACAATGGAAGGCTGCGGCGGGCGCGTGGTGTTTCCACCATGCACTGCGCCAGGCCGTGGCGAATGCATTGATGCCGGCCGATGAAAGTCAAGCCGGCGGGGGTGATCCGGAGATTATGACGCGAACTTCTTTGATCCGTTTGTTGAGCGCACTTGTGCTGTGCCTGTTTGTCTCTGCCTGCGGTTGCCCAGGAGGGCGAGGGCGTGCTTAAGAACATACCTCCCAAAGGCATCACCGTCGATGAACTGATTCACCGCTATGCCTCCAAGGAGAAGGAGTTCAAGCTGGCGCGCGAGCATTACACCTGGACGCAGAGCGTGAGGATTCAAACCGTTGAGGGCAACAGCGTCGACGGTGAATATCATGCAGGTCTTCGATGTGGTTTTTGACGACAGCGGAAAGCGCGTGGAAGAGATTAAGTTTGCTCCGCAAAATACGCTCACCCGCATCCAGATGACGAAGGAGGACATCGACGATATCGAAAAGCGCATGCCCTTCACCATGACCATCGATGACCTGCCCTTATACAACGTCAAGTACCTGGGACAGCAGCAGGAGGATGAGCTGAACTGTTACGTCTTCGACATTGGCCCGAAAAAGATCGAAAAGGGGCAGCGCTATTTTGACGGCCGCATATGGGTGGACGACCATGATTTCCAGATCGTTAAAACCTACGGCAAGAACGTGCCCGACCTCGGCAAAGCCAAGAGAGGCGATGAAAACCTCTTTCCGCGCTTCACTACCTGGCGCGAGCAGATCGACGGAAAGTATTGGTTTCCGACCTATACCAAGGTGGACGACAACCTGCACTTCACCATGGGCGATGTCCACATACGACAGGTAGTGAAGTATGAAAACTATCGCCGCTTCGGCTCAAAGACCAAGATCATCTTCCAGGGACAGGAGATCAAGCGCGCCAACGATGGGCAGAATAACGATGGGCAGAACGACACCCAGCAGGAAGGGCGGAAATAGTTTGGGCACGATGTTTTGCCGCGCTGGCATTGATTGTGGAGGAGAGGCTCTACGCGGCCCTCAGTGAACGGTCGGCAGCCGCCTGGATAAACTTCTTCATCACATTCGCCCACATCACTTTTTTGCGAACGGCGCTCTCTTTGACCGTGCGTCCGGCGGCAAACATCGAGAGCAGCACCTTCATCTTAAAGACCCGCAGTATCTCGCGCTCCTGCTCGGTGGCCTGGTACGCATCGAGGAAATTTTCCTGCACTTCGGTGGTGATGATGCGGTTGCAGAACGGATATTTTTCCAGCGCCTCTACGGAGGCGAGAAATGTTGCGGGGTCCGTGTAGGTGCTGCCGCTCTCCTCCATTCGCGCGAAATCGCTGAAGCCAACTCCCTGCTCCAGCACAACTACGTTCAGCGGAGTGAAATCACTTAACACCGCCGAGTTGGTCAAAGGTTTGCGCGCGCGCTCAAGAATTACGCGCGTCCCGGAGAGAATCTTGTGCACCGAAGCATCGTCGAGTCCTTCACTTTTGCAACTGTGACAGAGCTGTTCCAGTTCAAGCTGTAGTGCATCTCCATCCAGAGGCTTCGGCGGTTGCGCGGTGATTCTCTGGAATGCGCGCAGCCACGCCCCACTCGCTGTGGCCGCTCCCTGCAGCAGGCCCAGGCCCGCGTAGCCCGGCAGCAGCGCCGCCTTCATGATGATCGACTGCAGCGGAATGCCTGCCAGCTTTTCGCACACCACGGCCCCCAACTCGCTGAAGTCTCCGAGCGGACGGGGAATGCCGGAATGATTCTTTGCCTTCGCTACGCTCCATATCGAACGCAGATGCTGGTTCTCCAATGCTGCCATACGGCATGCGACTGCCTGTCCGTGTTTGTTCGTCCGGTATAGCTTTACGGCCAGCCGCTCGGAGCCTTCCGCGAGTTCAACCACAAGATCGTAGATGTAATGATCTGTCTTCGGGGTATGGCCGACAACGCGGACCATGCGAACTTCGCCACGTTCCGGATACAAGTCTGATCCACGGCTCCGAATCTCGTCGGAAATTTGATCGATCACGTTTTCAGGCATTCGAACTCCGAATTGCACTGCGCATGGCAGGAGCCGACGCAGATTCAGACGCGTATGGGTGATTAGATGCCCGGCTCTGGGTCAGTTTTGGGGTACTAAGGTTAAATTGAAGAAAATAATAGGGAAATGGTCTGTCTGTTAACTAACTAAGCATACAGCAGCGTGGAGTTGCAGCCTCAAAAAAGCTTAGTGCGCGTCAGCGCATCAATAATAGAGATACTTACGCCATTTAGCGTCGCTGCGTCCCATCATCCGCATGAGGTGTCGGCTGGTGTGCAGGGAAAATGGGCGCGGTTCTTTGATGGGGCGCATACCGCACTGATGCGGCAACGCATTCCCTTTTCTGCGATTGCATTCGTGGCAGCAAGCTACCAGGTTTTCCCAGGTGGAGAGTCCGCCGCGGGAGCGCGGCATCACGTGATCAAGCGTCAACTCGCCAGCCGGCAAAACCACGCCGCAGTACTGGCATGTATTGCGATCGCGCAGCAGAATGTTTTTGCGGGAAAGCGCACGCGTCTGGTGCGGAATGCGGCGATATTCCAACAGCCGGATCACCGATGGAACCCTGATGGCGACCCGCGACGAGTGCAGGAAGTGCCCATTGATTTCCTCGGTGGCAGCCACGCCTTTGAGAACCAGGACGATGGCACGCCGGGCCGCGCAGATATTAATGGGTTCGTAGGAGGCATTGAGAACGAGAACAGGAGCGTGCATTGCCGAGTAACCGCGCTCGGAGTGATCGTTATGCGAACGGAATGCTCTGTGACTCTCCATTGGCGTAATCCTCAGGGCAGGCGGGTTCGCAATGCGTCCCAGCCAACTCGTTGCGCTCCATGGTTCGATGGGATTCTGCGGCGCTGGAGGAGGCTTCCCTGCGCCGTGCCCGGCGAAATTGGATCGGACAAAACTAGCGAACTACCAGATAACGAAAGCGCTGCACCATTGAACGCGCCTGTGCCGTACCCTTCGATCTGCTCCAACGCAGTCCGTCCCAGGGCGCGAGCAGGAGTTGCAACCCACACCCGCGAGGCACCGGCCTGCCGCAATTCGCGGGCACATTCTGACGCGGTAGCCCCGGTGGTAAGCACATCGTCGACCAGCAGAATTTCGCGTCCCTTGACGCGCTCGCGTGCCGTTACTTTGAACGCTCCGCGAATCTGCTGGCGCCGCGTTTCCGCATCCATCGCCACCTGCGATTCGGCGAAGCGCACACGCAGCAAGGCGGTCACGTCCAGCGTCACGCGCCGTCCGATCGACTCTTCGATTCCCCGGTGCGCGGCGCGAGCGATTAACTCCGCCTGATTGAATCCGCGGGAGCGCATTCGCAACTTGTGCACTGGAACCGGGACCATCAGCAACTCCGCCACGTCGATGTCGCCCTCGAGTTGCAGGCAAGCTTCGGCCGTAAACTGTCCAAGCAGGTTGGCGGCGGCACGCACGCGCTCATACTTGAGCAGATGAATCAGTTGCCTTAATACCCCTGTGTAGGCCCCATAATTCACCGCGCGCGCAAAGGATGGGCTCTGGAGCGAGCATTCCTCGCAGCACGCATCGCCAAATGCGGCTTCAGCGCGCGCCAGCATATCGCCGCAGATATTGCAGCGCGCCAGCAGAATGGGTTCAATGGATTCCAGGCAGGGGGAGCAAACTGGGAGGCGTGAAACTGAGAAGAGTGAGGATTGGCAGATTCGACAGTCGGAGGGAAATAATGCCGCAAGAAGGCTTTTCACCGCATCTCCAACAATTCGCGGAGCTTGCGGCCTCGCTTTCGGCATGCTCTTCCAGCTACTGCTGAAGACTGGCCTCCTTTGGACCAACGGGGGCTGCAGATTTCTGTTTTGTTCTACAGCTACGCTTCAGTATATATCAATTCGCATCGAGGGAGTGGAGAGTAACCGTCCGGTATTGGGTCAGAGCGACAAACAGGAAGTAATCTCGTGCAGCATCATGGCAGCATTATCCGGCCGCCTCACTTGATTCCGCTGGCTCCGCGCAGGTGCTGTCCCCTGGTCGGTAGTGGGGTCTGGTCGTGGGCGATGTGCTCTTCGGTCCTGGACACGAACTTCGGTGTGAGGCCCTTCACTTTTTGCCAGATGTCAGACCCAAGCGCGTGGAAGACGTTGATCCCCTCGTCGCTGGTGGCCGAACCAAACTTTTTGAAAGTCGCAGAAGTGGAGCGCGTCCAACACGGAACGCAGCGCGAGTAGCGACCGAAGTCAGTACTCCGAGGAAATCCGAATTGTTCAGCTTCCCCTTTCCTGCACCGTCAGGCACAGCAAAATTGCTTGGAGTTGCTGAACCAGAAGCTGCTGAAGAGGCGGGGTCTATAAAACTGCCGCTGGCCGAGAGTGCACGACGCGGTACCGGTGTGACGTATCCGCGCTCTGTTTCGTTTGACAGCTCCTTATCAAGTGGTGTCTGAAAGTCTGGCGCCTTTCTTGGGAAGTACCTGTATCCGCAGTTGCTCAAGCAGAATCCAGGCAGTGCTCCCGCTTTGTCATTGCCGAACGTGTGAAATCCTTCTGCTTGCACTGGCGGCTGTATGGGCGACGGAGCGTCCGGGAGTGACTTCCACGTACGCGTCTCCAGGCGCTGCATTTCGGGCGAGTTTGAGCCGTCAAACTGCAATCCCTGAAGCAAGTCAGTCGAAGGAGGATTCTGGCAAAAGGCGCCGCACCCAGCAACTAGAAAGAACGATAAAATCCGGATTGAGGCACGCCTGTTCACCACGGCTCCTTCCTGCGGAGCGGCAAGTGATCTCTGGACTCATCGGCGATTCGCTTGAAGAATACCTCGACGCTAGTACTCCAACGGCGCACTCGTCTGAGCAATAATGCTCACTTCCGTAAATCCCTCAGACGTATCGGTACTGTGGAGGTTTTCACCAGAGCTTTCACCGGGCCGCAAGCTTTTAACGCCGTGGACCGTAGGACACACCTCAGCCACGTCGCGGAATCTTCCCGACTGAAGGGCAATCCGGAAACTTACCCACTGCCAACTTTCCATTTCCGCTCCGTTTTCAGGTTGGATCGGTTGGGGCGCGATCGTACTGGTTCGTCGGTTCCGGAGTACAGTAGCAGCAGAGTTCGTCTAATCGGAATAAGACCGCCGTAAACCCAGGGCGATCAGCTTCGTCCAATGGTATGAGCGGCGATGGAAGAGACCCTGACAGCATCGGTAATGAGTGACGCGGGTTGGAGCGCTGCCGAATTCGACGAGATCGTGCGCAAGCACCAGGCCAGGATCTACCGCATCCTGTGGTGCGAGCTGCGCGACGACGAAGCGGCGGCAACATTGACCCAGGATTGCTTTCTGAAGGCCTATCGCGGGCGAGCTGAATTCCGCGGAGAAGCCAGCGTGAGCACATGGCTGGTGCGGATCGCGGTGAACCTTGCGCGTGATTACCAGCGCAACCGCCGCCAGGGTTTCTGGCGAAGGCTGCTCTCGGGAAGTGCCGGGGAGGCGGAGCTGGCTGTGGAGATGGCCATCGATGATACGCCTCGCGCCGACCGGGCTCTGCTTGCCCGCGAGCAGTTGCAACAGACCTTGAAGGCGGTCAAGAGACTTTCTCCACAGCAGCAAACCGCCTTCCATCTGCGCTACATGGAGGAGCTATCGATTGAAGAGATCGCGGCCGTGATGAGCGTAGAGGTCGGAACCGTGAAATCGCATCTGTCGCGCGCAGTCAGCGCGTTAAGGCTGCAAAGGAATGAACCATGAAACATCTGACGGACGAACAATTGGCGGGCTGGCTGGCGGGAGAAGCAAACCAGGAGACGCTTTCGCATCTTGAGAGCTGCCCGCAATGCAAGGCGGAGGCGCTCGGAGTTCGCGATGGCATTTCGCGCTACGCCATTGCGGTGCGCCGGCAGGCGTCTTTTGCGCAGAACACGCAAATGGGCGGAAAGTTCTCTCCGCGAAGGGCTTTGGTGCTGCACCGGCTGCGCTGGGCCGGAGCGGGAGTGCTGGCGCTGCTGCTGATCGCGCAGACGGCTTGGCTGGTGAGGCCGCGCCGCTCTCAGGAAACGGTTCGGCCGATCGCCAGCGTTCCTGTAAGTCCGCAGCGTGACGTGGATTCGCAGCCAGCCACCCAGTTAAGCGATGACGAACTGCTCGAAGCCGTCAATAACGATCTGAGCCGCGAGGTGCCGCTGGCACTGGCCCCAGTGAGCACGATTACCGTAGCGCGCAACAAGATCGCGGCTGCTTCGTCGGTCGCGGCCACTTCCGGCAAACATTCCGGTAAACAGTTAAGGAGAGAAACCAATGTTCCGTAAGCTTTTGATTGCAACTCTATTTTTGTGCGGGATCGCATTGGCACAGCCCCCGGCGGATCCTCCGGCGATGCACGACGGTCCAGGATTCGGCGGATCCCAGCGCGATTTCGGACCGCCGGGACGGCATATGCTGATGCCCATGGGACGCTGGTGGAAAAATTCCGAAGTTGCCAAGACGCTCGGGCTCAACGACACCCAGGTGCAGAAGATCGAAAAGATTTTTCTCGACAGCCGCCTGAAGCTCATTGATGACCACGCCAACCTGGAGAAGGAAGAGGTTAAGCTGGAGCCCCTGCTCGCAGCTGAGAATCCGGACGAGAAGGCCGTGCTGAGCGCTATCGATCGCATCACCGCTGCGCGGGCTACGGAGGAGAAGGACTTCGCCGAGATGGCCTTTGCCGTGCGCCGCGTGCTGACACCGGAGCAGTGGAAGAAGCTGCGCTCGATGCATCCTCTGAGGAGACGCTTTTCTCCGCCCGAGGATGGGCCGCGCCAGAACTCCGAGCGCCGCGAGCGTGATCGCGACCGCCCGCGCGATGGCGCCCCTGGACAACCGCCGGCACCTCCTCCGGGGGATGATGGCGCTGCACCCGCACCCAGCAAATAGTTGTTTGAGGCTGCAGTATCTTCTGTGAAGAGTTCCTGACTTACATCTGGAGTCAGGAACTCTTTTTACATCTTCCAATAAAACGTTTCCGTCATTTCGGAGTGCGCCATTAACCTCTGCGGGTGCGCCTGCTTGCCTGTTTCGCAAAGGGGTGCATATACTACCGGGTTTGCAGCGGAAAACCGCGGGAAGGGAATCGGAGATCTTATGTCGACAGCGATGGATCCGCACATGGAAACCAATCCTTGGGAGGCGCAGGAGGCTCGCTTCGAATTAGCGGCGCGAAAGCTCAACCTCGATCCAGGGCTTTGGAAGATTCTCAGCCAGCCTACGCGCGAGATCACCGTACACATTCCGGTGCAAATGGATGATGGGCGCATCGAGCTTTTCACCGGCTATCGGGTGCAGCACTCCATTGCGCGCGGGCCAGCCAAGGGTGGAATCCGCTACGCCCCAGAGGTCAACCTTGATGAAGTCAGGGCGCTGGCGGCGTGGATGACCTGGAAGTGCGCCGTTGTTGACATCCCGTTTGGCGGAGCGAAGGGCGGAATTATCTGTGATCCGAAGACGATGTCGCGCGGCGAACTCGAGCGCATGACGCGACGCTTTACCGCTGAGCTAATCGAGGTGATCGGCCCGGAAAAAGACGTTCCGGCGCCCGACGTCAACACCAACGAGCAGACCATGGCGTGGATGATGGATACCTATTCCATGCACATGCGCCAGACGGTGACCGCCGTGGTCACGGGCAAACCGATCGAAATCGGCGGTTCGCGAGGACGACGTGAGGCGACCGGTCGCGGTGTGATGCTGGTGGTGTGCGAGGCGGCGAAGCGGCTCGGCATGGTGCCGGCGAATACGCGCGTGGTGGTGCAGGGATTCGGCAACGTTGGCTCGTTTACCGCACTGCTACTGCACGAACAGGGCTTTAAAATTGTCGGCATCGCCGAATGGAACTGCGGTCTTCACAACGGCAGCGGGATCGACATCAAACGGCTGTTCGAGTACAAGGCCGCTAACGGTACCATCGAGGGATTCCCCGGAGCAGAGAGCGCCGATTCGCAAGAACTGATGATCTCCGACTGTGAAGTGCTGGTTCCGGCGGCTACGGAGAACGTGATCACCACCCACAATGCCGCCAGAATCAAAGCCAGGATCATCGCCGAAGGTGCCAACGGCCCCACGACTGCGGCCGCCGATGACATTCTGCAGGACAAGGGAGTCTTTATCATTCCTGATATTCTGGCCAACGCCGGCGGCGTCACCACTTCCTACTTCGAGTGGGTTCAGGACCGCCAGGGATATTTCTGGAAGGAGGAGCGGGTCAACGAGGAGCTGGGGCATATCATGATCGACTCTTTCGCCGCGGTGCTCCGCTATGCGGAGGCGCACGGGGTCAACAATCGCATCGCGGCCTATATGCTGGCCATCGATCGCGTGGCATCAACGATCCGGACGCGAGGGATTTACGCGTAGATTCCTTGTGCAGTATAGCCCGGCCATTTATTTACTTGTGATCGTGGGTGTGGGAATGGGCGCGCCGTGATGCTTGCAGCCGTCCGTGGCATTTGTATGCCTGCCCTGCTTGCTCGATTGCTGATTCCACGGCTGATTTCGCGTCGTCCCAGGCGAGACCGTAGGCGAGTACAACCAAGTCCAGCATCATCTCCGGCGTGCCGGGAGGAAGATTTCCTTCGACATCGGCGGGCAGCGCGGCGGAGACGCAGTTGACGCGCAGGGCGTGGTCACCCGAGCAGGCGAATCCCTTGATGTGGCCAATAACCGCCTTGTGCGACTGCACATTCCTGGCGATGCTCTCAACAAACGTGCGAGTTAGTTGAGGCCAGATTTCGTCCGGGTCGTGGCCGTAGTGATGCCAATAGATTTTTGCGGCAAATGGATCAAGGGTCAACTGAGACATGGAAGCAGCTCCCTCAATGAGGCCCGGCCAGTCTCGCTCTTCATGTCGACGGCGATGCAGGGGATCTCCGGACGAAGGCCGGCGATCCACTTGCGCGCCGCCTCGATCTGTTCCGGCGTGGCCTCATCTTTTTTGGTAATGACGGCGATGTCGGCGACGCGAAGGTGGGACTCCATCAGCGGTTCGAGAACCGTCACAAGTTCGTCAAGGCGCAGGGGGTCCACGATGGCCAGCCAGTTGATGCGCGAGAGTTGAAGATCTTTGCTGTATTTCAGCGCGTCGGGAATTCGGCCAGGATTGCTGGCTCCCGAGGGCTCGAGGAAAACGTAGTCGGGTGCGTAGTCGGCCGATATCTTGGAGAGCGTCGTTCCCAAGTCGGCAACCAATGTGCAACAGATGCACCCGCCCAACAGCTCCCACATGTTTGCGCCGAGCTGCTTGAGCAAAAGGTTGTCGATTCCGATGTCGCCGATTTCATTGACGATGATGGCGACCTTTGCACCGGCGCTGCTGAGCTCGCGCGCAAACGACAACAGCGCGGTGGTTTTTCCCGAACCTAGAAATCCCGTAAGGACGACCAGTTGCATGATTCCCAATTACCTCCAGCCAGGATTCAAGATCGCACTCGGTTGTCAGCCGAACGCTTCGATCCGCAGTGACTCTGCACAATATTTTGCACCAATTTCCCGGCCACCGCACATAGCATTTGCAGTGTCGACTTACTAGAAGCCCGGCCTGATCCCTACCACCGCCAGCATGCGTCCGGTGACGCGCTCTTTACGGTAGGAAAAAAACAGCTCGGTGTGGCAGGCCGTGCACTGGTTCAGGGACTGGATGTTTTCGGCAGGAACTCCGGCGTCCAGCAGCTGGCACCAGTTGGCTTTGACCAGATCCAGGTGCCGGGACATTGCCGGTTCGCCGTGGCCCGGAGCGCGTTGGTTGAGAAAGAGCATTGGGTACTTGGTCTTCAGGCTCCAGCTATCGAAGACATCTTCAAACAGCTCTTTGGAGTAGGCAAACTGGGAGTCGAATTCGTGCTCCACTTCTTCGCCTATCTCGTAGCAGCATGGGCCAATACCCGGTCCGATGACGGCCATGAGATTCTCCAGATGGCAACCCAACTGGCGCCTCATCTCGCCGACTCCCTTCTCCACGATGCGCTGCGCCGTGCCCCGCCATCCCGCGTGGAAGATGCCCACGGCTTTGCGCCTGCGGTCGGCCAAAATCACCGGAAAACAATCGGCGACCTTCACCCCCAGCAGTACTCCTGCGGTGTTGGTGATCATGCCGTCGCCGGCGATCTCCACGACCTTGCCCTTGCGCAGCGGCGCCCAATCCGGCCCGCGCTGCCCATACACCCGGTGGATCACCGCCGAGTGCACCTGGTCGAGCAGCAGCAGCGGCCATGGCTTGCCGGCTTCGTCTTGCGCTTTCAGCTTGCGCAGCAGCCGCACGCAGTTGCGTTCCACATTTTTGGCCTGGTCTTCGGCGGTAAATCCGAGATTCAGTTGCTGCCCACCATAGGCTTGGCTGACCCCGCCTTGCCGGGTGCTGAAGCCGTGCAGCAGCCAGCCAATCTGGGCAAGCTTTTCAGAGGTGAGTATCTTGAGCGTGGGTGCCTTCAGCGGGCGCGGGCTGGAGCTTAGGCGGTCGCGCTTGGCGCGCTGTTTCTTCAAGGTCGAAGCGGTCGCGCCGCTGGTAGAGGTCTCCTTCTGCTTGGTCACGTTTTGATTGTATCGGATGGCGCTAAGGCCCTCCAGAGACTCTGTTTTTCTCGGGTTTCGCTAAAAATTCGCCATGCCATGCTCCGGGTTTTGAGGTACGCTATCGGGTTCTAAATTGCTGCGGGCTGTTGCGAGCTTTTCTCCAACAGATTAGAGTTCTATACATATGTACGAAGACTTCAACACCGTCGAACGTTGGACCGGGAGCCCGGTTCGCTGTGTCTATCAGTGCATCATGCTGGCGATTGCAACCCGCCACGCCGATGCGGTCGACATCAAGTTCCTCGTCAACGGACGCCCGGTCTGGATCGCTCTGGCGCTTCCCGCCTGGGCGGAGCACCAGCGGCAGACGGGAAACGTGATCACCGATCCTTTGGCGGTCGAGATCGCAGGCCACTACCTGCGCAGTATTTTGGAAGATGGCGAAGAGAGCGGGCGTGACCTCTATACGCTTTCCGTCGCCGAAACCCTCCAGCATTTGGAGGAGGTTCTTAAAGAAGCTGGCGTTATCGCCAGTTAGTGCTTGTGGAGTGGCTTATTGAAGTTTTCGCTGGCGCCGATGTGGCGGCGCAGCCACCCATCGTATGGGAATCCCCTCACCTACCGGTTGTCGGGATTTTGTGTATCTTAGTCAGCTAACCTGGTCAACTAACCTGGAAGCGTCGGCAGATTGACGTCCCAAACAAGGAGTTTATGAGCAAGCAGCTAATAAACGAGACTAAACATGCCCTCCTAAGCAAAAACAAGAACCTGCTGAAGTGGGTTGAGAAAATTGCGGCGCTGACCAAACCAGCCGCTATCCACTGGGTTGATGGATCACAAGAGGAATACGATCAACTCTGCGCCGAGCTGGTGGAAAATGGGACATTCACCAAACTGAACGAGAAGCTCTGGCCTGGTTGCTATTACGCCAAGTCCGATGCCGGCGACGTTGCACGCGTAGAAGATCGCACGTTCATCTGTTCCCAGGCCAAGGAAGACGCCGGACCGACCAATAACTGGGAAGATCCGTTTTCCATGCGCAAGAAGCTGAAGGGGCTCTACGACGGTTGCATGCAGGGCCGCACGATGTACGTGTTGCCCTTCAGCATGGGGCCGGTAGGCTCGCCGATGTCGCAGCTCGGCGTGGAACTGACGGACTCCCCTTACGTCGTGGTCAATATGCGGATCATGACGCGGATCGGTGCTGCCCGTGTTCACCGAGATCGACAAGGACGAAAAGCGCGTGGTGCCTTGCGTGCACAGCGTGGGCAAGCCGCTGGCAGCCGGGGAAAAGGATGTCCCCTGGCCTTGCAACAAGGAAAAGTACATCGTCCACTTCCCCGAAACCCGCGAGATCTGGTCCTTCGGTTCCGGCTACGGCGGCAACGCGTTGCTGGGCAAGAAGTGCTTTGCCCTGCGCATCGCTTCAACCATGGCGTACGACGAAGGCTGGATGGCCGAGCACATGCTGATCGTCGGCGCGGAGAGTCCGGAAGGCGAAAAGACCTACGTGGCTGCTGCCTTCCCCAGTGCGTGCGGCAAAACCAACTTTGCCATGCTGATCCCTCCGGATGGATTTGACGGCTGGAAGGTGAGCACGGTGGGCGACGACATTGCCTGGATCAAACCAGACGCAACCGGCCAGCTTGCGCGCCATCAATCCGGAAGCCGGCTTCTTCGGCGTTGCCCCCGGAACGTCGATGAAGACCAATCCGAACGCGATGGCCGCGCTGGCCAAGAACACCATCTTCACCAACGTTGCGCTGACTCCCGAGGGTGGAGTGTGGTGGGAAGGCATGACCGACGAGCCTCCCGCGGAGTGCACGGACTGGCAGGGCAAGCGCTGGACGCCGCAGATTGGCAAGGAAACCGGCGCCAAGGCGGCGCACCCGAATGCGCGCTTTACGGCACCGGCGATAGCAATGCCCGACCATCGATCCCGATTGGGAAAATCCCGAGGGAGTGCCGATCAGCGCCTTCATCTTCGGCGGACGCCGTGCCACGACGATGCCCCTGGTTTACCAGGCGTTCAACTGGAGCGGCGGCGTTTATACCGGCGCGACGATGGGCTCTGAGATGACGGCCGCAGCGGCCGGAACGATCGGCAAAGTTCGGCGCGATCCGATGGCGATGCTGCCCTTCTGCGGCTATCACATGGGCGACTACTTCCGTCACTGGATCCAGATGGGCCGGAATCTCAGCGTAACGCCACGCATCTTCCACGTGAACTGGTTCCGCAAGGGCGAAGACGGCAGCTTCCTGTGGCCAGGCTACAGCGAGAATATGCGAGTTCTCAAGTGGATCATCGACCGCGTACACGGCAGATCGCTAGGCAAGGAAACAGCGATCGGCTGGGTTCCCCGCTATGAGGACATCGAGTGGAAGGGCTTCGAATTCTCGAAGGAGATTTTCGACAAGTTACAAAAAGTCGATCCTGAAGCCTGGAAGCAAGAGGTAATCGGTCACGAGGAACTATTCATCAGTTTGCACGATCATCTTCCTCCCGAGATGGTTTACGAACGCGAACTGCTGATCTGGCGTTTGTAAACCTACATGGATAATGAAACGCCGCTGCCCTGCGCAGCGGCGTTTTTTGCTCGCAACATTCTGCGTCGTTAATTCGCCTGCGGCAGCCCCATGTATTTATGATGGTGCTCGGGTTGTGCTTGCGCTTGTATTGCAAGCCGGGCGCGTGCTACCTTGCGCCAATCTGCAACTCACGTAGTTGGTCGTGATTGAGGACCTTGAATGAGCTCACAACCCTTCCGTCCGTATGTACCCGCTGACCGCCAGATGCGCGAGTTCACGTTGCGGGCCGTATTGCTGGGACTGATCATGACGGTGATACTTGGCGCGGCCAACATGTACCTGGGCCTGCGCGCCGGCATGACCATCGCCGCCACGTATCCGGCGGCCGTTATCGGCATGGCGCTGCTCAAACTGGTGAAGGGTAGTCTGCTGGAAGAAAACATGGCGCGAACCATCGGGTCGATTGGTGAATCGGTCGCGGCCGGCGCCACTTTCACCATTCCGGCATTTGTCATCAGCGGCATGTGGCCTTCGCTGGGTGCGGCCAACTACTGGCAGGGTGTGGCGTTGATGATGGTGGGCGGAACGCTCGGCATTCTTTTTGTGACTTTGCTCCGCCGCCTGATGGTGGAAGATCCCGAGCTTCCCTTCCCCGAGTCGGTGGCCGCCTCTGAGATTCACAAGGCCGGCCAGCAGGGCTCGCGCGCTGCCAAAATTCTGTTCGCCAACATGGGGGTTGGAGCTGCTGTCTTTTTCGCCGGAGCGATCAGCATCTTCGATGCCAGCAAGGAAGTTCTGGTCAATATCCCCGCGCTCTCGTTCGGGTTGAAGCTCGGGCGCGGCAAGACCGGTCCCATCGTTGCCACCGGCGGCGCAACCACCTTCAGCGCACCTGCCGTCAGTCCCGCCTATCTGGGCGTCGGCTACATCATTGGACCGCGGCTGGCTGCCCTGAACTTTGCGGGAGGCTTGCTGGCCTGGGGTCTCATGGTTCCGCTGCTCACCTACTTCCTCGGGCCGCAGATCGCAGCGAACGCCGCCGCTGCGGGAACTACAGTTGACTGGGCTGCCATATCGAACGGAGTATGGTTCTCGATCGTCCGTCCTATTGCGGTCGGCGGCATGCTCGTCGGCGCGTCCTACACTCTCTTCCGCATGCGTAAGTCGCTCGGCACGGGAATCCAGCGCGCCATCAGCGATCTGAAGAAGACCGGCCAGCAGAAGCAGTCATCGCTGCGTTATGAAAAAGATCTCAGCGCCAAGGTCGTCTTTGTCGGCCTTGCCATCGTTTTCTGCGCCATGATCGCGCTCTACTTCTTCTTCACCAAGGTCATCGTGGGGGCTGTGGTAGCAGCGATTATCATGATCCTTCTTGGCTTCTTCTTCGCCGCTGTCTCCGGAAACCTGGTCGGCATGATCGGCTCCTCCAATAACCCGGTGAGCGGACTGACCCTCTGCACCCTGGTTATCGCCGCCCTGCTCATGATTGCCTTGGGCGTCAAAGGCTCGGCCGGAGTCATCGCTGTCCTCGGAGTCGCCGCCGTCATCTGCGTCTCCTCGGCGGTGGCCGGTGAAATGCTGCAGGATCTCAAGGTCGGACACATCCTCGGCGGCACGCCTTCGAAGATGCAGATTGGCGACCTTATGGGAATCCTCGTCAGCTCGCTGGCCCTCTTCCCGGTGCTGATGATTCTCGACCAGGCCTACCACTTCGGCAGCAAGGAGCTTCCGGCCCCGCAGGCCGGACTGATGGCTTCGCTCGCCCAAGGCATCGTCGGCGGAAACATGGCCTGGCCGCTGGTTATCGTCGGCATTCTGATGGGATTTGCCCTCATCATGGTCGAGGTCAAAAGCCCGATGCTCTTCTCCGTCGGCATGTACCTGCCGCTGGAGACCACTTTCGCCATCTTCATCGGCGGCATGATTCGCTGGGTCACGGACATGGCCCGCGATAAAGGCGTCTTCAACGACGCGCAAAAGGCACGCATCGATAACGCAGGCGTCCTCACCGCCAGCGGCCTGATCGCCGGAGAAGCTCTCTGCGGACTATGCGTCGCGGCCATCAAAGGACTCAAGGCAAGCGGCAGGATTAGCTGGGACCTTCCCACCGTTTTTGAGCATCCCCACATTCTCAGCGGATTGATCGCACTGGCCTTTCTGTTCGTACTGATGGTCCAGGTTCCCTTGCGCAACGCCGGTCGTCCCGACGAACCCGCACCACCCACCGCGATTATGTAGTCGACTTGCGCAAAGGCCCGCCGATTTGCTTCGGCGGGCCTTTTGTATCAGCGTTTTGCTGCGTTTTCCTTCTTGACTATGTCCAGCTAATTAGTGGCGTCGTTGTGCTTCTTGTCATAGATGTTTCCGCTTGCCTTGTTCTGTTCCTTGTTGAGCTGGGCCTGATTGGCTTTGGTCAGATGGCCGTTGTCCTTGGCCATGTCTTTCTTTTCCTGGTTGACGATGTGCTGCTGTTGCTTTTCCAGCTTGGCGCCCTCTTTCGGCGTGACGGCGCCGCTCTTCATGCCATTGGCTATGCGATTCTGCTGGTTCTGCTCGCGGCTGTTCACTTGATTGACGCGCGGATGGTTCGGGTCGTCCTTACCAGGGCCAGCGCCTTGGGTGTTGGGGTTCTGGGCAAAGCCCGGAGCGGCAAGCAGCCCGCTGAAGGCCAGAGTAGCGATCGAAAGTAACAATGTGCGTTTCATGATGCTACTAACCTAGGTTCTTGTTCTAAGTTGCGGAACTATATTTTTTGCTTGGAACGAAACCTAAGTAACGCAATCGGGTTGACGCGGCTCTTGAAAGATTCTGTCGCACCGTATGTATTTCGGTCGAGCCGAACGCGCGCGGTTGTAGCAGTCTCATGCGCGTTACAATATCTGCTTATGGAACTGCAAGCGATCCAGCAAGCTTTGCGTGAGCAGGATTTCGATGCGTGGCTGTTCTACGACCACCATCATCGCGACGAAATTGCCTACTCCATACTCGGCCTGCCCGAACTGCACGTGACGCGCCGCTGGTTCTACCTCATTCCCGCCGTGGGTGAGCCGGTCAAGCTGAATCATCGGGTCGAGCCGAAGCACCTCGCCACCCTCCCCGGTCTGCAGCAGCATTACGGCGGCTGGCGTGAGCTGCATGAGAAGCTCGCCGCTATGCTCAAGCCCTACCGGCGCGTTGCCATGCAGTACTCGCCCAACAATGACATCATGTACGTCTCGCTGGTGGATGGCGGAATGCTTGAACTGATACGCAGTTTCGGCGTTAAGGTCGCAAGCTCTGCCGATCTGGTCTCCCGCTTTGAAGCCACGCTCAGCGAGGCCCAGATCGCCACTCACTTTGCCGCGCGCGATGCCATGGACGAAATCATGGCCGCCGCCTTCAAGGAGATCGGAGATCGCGTCCGCAACGGCGGCTGGGACGAGTGGGGGGTGCGCCAGTGGCTCGGCGAAGCCTTCGGCCGCGAGCACCTGGTCACCGATGATCTTCCCATTGTCGGAGCCAATGAGAACGCCGGCAACCCGCATTACGAGCCCACCGCGGAGAGCCACAGGCCGATCCATCCCGGCGACCTTGTGCTGCTCGACATGTGGGCCAAAAAGGACACGCCCGGCGCGGTCTACTATGACATCACATGGACCGGCGTGCTGGGCGAGCCCTCGGCCAAACATCAGGAGGTCTTCCGCATTGTGCGTGACGCACGCAAGGCGGGATCGCAAAAAGTGATCGACGCATTTGCCGCCTCGCGCCGCCTCGAAGGTTGGGAGGTCGATGAGGCCACACGCAGTGTCATCGACAAAGCTGGATATGGCGAGTGGTTCGTTCATCGCACCGGGCACTCGATCGGAACCAACGTCCACGGCAATGGCGCCAATATGGACAATCTGGAAACAAAAGATACCCGACAGATTTTGACGAATACGCTATTCTCAGTAGAGCCGGGGATTTATCTGCCGGAGTTTGGTGTGCGCAGCGAAGTCGATGTTCTCGTCCACAATGGCCGGGCACAAGTGACCGGACGGCAGCAGGAAGAGTTAGTGATTCTCTAAATGGCCAACGAAAAGACAACCAACAACGCAACTGAAGCACAAGCGGGCATGATGCAAGTGGTTGCACCGCTGGCGGGCTGGCTGATTCCCGGCCTCGGACACTTCATCCAGAGGCGCTGGGTGCGCGGCGTACTCATATTCCTTAGCGTCAGTATGATGTTCTTCTGCGGGCTCGGCATGCAGGGCAAGGTATACGGCTTTAATACGGGAGACCTGCTCAATATGCTCGGCTTTGTCGGCGACTTCGGCAACGGCTTGCTTTACTTTGTCGCCCGCGGTGTTGACTGGGGCCAGGGCGCTATTTTCCGCGCCACCGCCGACTATGGAACCAAGTTTCTGGTCTGCGCCGGCCTGCTTAACGTGATCGCGGCGATTGACGCTCACCATATCGCAATCGGGAAGAAACAATGACGTTCAATTTTTCTCACTTTACGGCGGCGCTCATCTTCTCGCTCTGCGCTTCGGTCGTCTTCGGAATCACCCAACGCAACAACACCCGGCAGATGATCCGCTATGGCTTCTACTGCTTTGCCTGGTTTATCGGCGGGGTCTTCGTGGCTGGTTGGATCATGTGGTTCATCAAGCGATAGTTCCCGTACATCCGCCGTGGCGAGCACACGACTGCTCAACTTCTGAGACCCTGAAAGCTTGAAACCTGCTCCTTGCTCCGCGTCCGGAGAGAGCGGCCCGCGCCGCGTCGTTCGCCGCCGAAGCGGCAACTCGGCTCAGTTCCGTTGTGGTTCCTGCCCACGCTTGATGCACCGAAAGGTAAGTACATTTTGAAACCCGCGCCCTGCTTCGCTCATCCATCAGCATGGAGGATCATGCAAGATGGCGTTCGAAGTTCCTGCTCTCACATACGCGTACGAGGCGCTTGAGCCTTATATCGACGCGCAGACTATGCACCTGCATCACGACAAGCACCACCAGGCCTATGTGGACAACTCCAATGCCGCGATTGAGAAGGCGCCTGAGCTGAAAGGAAAGTCCGCGGAAGAGATTCTTGCCAACCTGGCTGCGGTGCCCGAAGCGGTGCGCGGAGCGCTCCGCAACAACGCGGGCGGACATGTGAACCACACGATGTTCTGGACCATCATGGGCCCCAACGCCGGGGGCGCGCCCACCGGTCCGATTGCCGACGCGATCACCAAGACGTTTGGCGACTTCGCCCAGTTTCAGGAGAAGCTCAACGATGCCGGTGTCAAGCAGTTCGGCAGCGGCTGGACCTGGCTCGCGCTCGGCTCCGGCGGTCTTCAAGTGCTCTCCACCGCCAATCAGGACAGTCCCATCTCGCAGGGCCTTTCCCCCATCCTCGGCAATGACGTGTGGGAGCACGCCTACTATCTCAAATATCAGAACCGCCGCGCCGAGTATCTGAAGGCCTGGTGGAACGTAGTCAACTGGGCCGAGGTCAACAAGCGTTACCAGGCTGCGCTCAAGAAGTAGCTAACCGGACTTGCCATCAACACCCAACGGACGCTCTCGGGCGTCCGTTTCTTCTTGCTCTTTGACCCTCATGAGGTCGTTTAGAAAGTCTTTACGAACCTTTTAGTTGTGGTTTAGATCACCTGGAATCCAACGTCAGTAGAAGCAAGATGCTGCTATCGCGGGCCGCCGGTGGCAGTACGGAAGACCCGGGCAGGAGCAAGTCCGCTCGGATCACGTGACCCGAAGTGATAACGATCTATTGAGGGCCGCACGCACCGCATAAAGCGTGAACGAAAGGATGTCGATATGACGAGCAAAGCAGTAAAGCACCTAACGTTTGTCGTGGCGATTGTAATGTTGGCTTCGGTGTGCGCAATGGCGCAGGCTGCGCAGTCTCAGGCTCCAGCGCCGCAGAACCTGACGGGAACGGTGACCTGCGAGGGACGAATCACGCAACTCTACACATGCCAGAGGAACCAGACGCAGCAAACCTGCACTTTGGACTGCGTGCAGCGCGGGTCAAGATTCGCATTGCTGGTCGGGAACCAGGCGTACAGGCTTGAGGGCGACAGCCGAGAGCTTGAAATTTATGCCGGTGGAAAAGCGACTGTGACGGGAATCGCCTCGATCGACCGAATTGAAGTGCTAACGGCTTCCAATGCGAAACACGATATGCCGGGCGAAGCCAACCCGCTGCCCTCCAGCATGGGCGGGAACACGGGCAAGAGCCAAAACGGCTCGCAGCCGCAACCCTGAGTCGTTCCAGACGGCTCAGCCGGACTCAAAGTAAGCGTACGGGGAACTGCTGCTGAATCGATGGGAGTTCGCTTCTCAATGAACAACAGGACCAGGTGCGCCGGTCCTGTTTTGTTTACCTATCGATTTCTTGATCGCCGAAGACGACCATTCCCTGCTCATGTAATTTCTTTGTCATCCTCGCCCGCCTGGAGAAAAGCTCTCCGCCGTCCGGAGTAGGATTGCGGAGTAGGGAAAGGTATGCAGGCGACGGACCAGAGCATCGGCGAAGAGATTGCCAACAGCGTCTCCCACGGCATTGGCGCGACCCTGGCCATTGGTGGATTGGTTCTGCTGACCGCCCGCGCCGCCGGAGTTGGAGATGCACGGCACATCATCTGTTGTGCCATGTTTGGCGCCTCCGCGATCCTGCTCTATCTCAGTTCGACGCTCTACCACTCGCTCAGCCGCACCCGCGCGTACCGAGTCTTGCTTTCCCTGGACCACGGCTCGATCTACGTGCTCATCGCCGGAACTTACACGCCCTTCACGCTGCTTGGGCTGCGCGGAGCTCTGGGATGGACTCTGTTCGGGATCGTCTGGAGCTGCGCCCTCGTCGGCGTCATTGTTAAATCATTTTTTGCCGGCAGATGGAACGCGGTCTCTACTGCGATGTATCTGGCGATGGGATGGCTCTGCGTCTTCGCCATCAAATCCATGTACCTGCTGCTCTCGCATCCGGTCTTTGGGCTGGCGGTCGCGGGCGGCCTTTGCTATACGGCGGGTATTCCCTTCTTCGCCTCCAAGCGCAAGTACATGCATTTCATCTGGCATCTCTGGGTGCTCGCTGGGACCGCTTGCCACTTCGTCGCGATTTGGATCATGATCCGCTGAGCGCGGGTCCCAAGTATCCAATAAGCTATTTAGCTCCATCCTCTTTTGGAGCCCAACGCTGAAACCCGCCGATTTCCAAATCGAAGACATCGAGAATCTTGCCAACGATATGACGCGTCATGTCTTCGATCGACCGGGGTTTGTTGTAGAAGGTCAAAACAGGTGGCATGACAATGGCTCCCACGCTGGCAAGCGTGGCCATGTTTTGAAGGTGAATCGGGCTCAGTGGTGACTCCCGCGCGACAAGCACCAGTTTGCGCCGCTCCTTGATGATCACATCGGCCGCGCGCAGCAGAAGATTGGTCGACATGCCGAGAGCGATTCCCGCCACCGTCTTCATGCTGCAGGGCACCACCACCATGCCCGCCGTCTTGAACGTGCCGCTCGCGATGCTGGCGCCTACATTCTCTAGAGAATGACATTTTGTCGCCAGAGACTCCACCTCATCAACCGAATACGTCGTTTCCTGTTCGATTGTCCGGCACGCCCCCGCGGAGATTACAAGATGCGTCTCCCACAAAGGAAATTGATGCTTCATTGTCTTCAGCAGCTCGATGCCGATGATGGCACCGCTGGCACCGCTGATACCAACAACAAGGCGCTGCGGACGAACTGGGTCGCTCATAACGATTCCACTCTCTTGGTTTATAGAAAAGCCGAAGCCTTCAGGCTTCGGCTTTCCTCATTGTACTGACTTCCCCACCAGCGCTCCAACAGCTAGTTTGAGAGCGCAGTTCAAAACCCAAAAGCAAACTCCGCTAGTGACCTGCTTTTGCCGGCGACGCCTTCGCCATCTTGTCTTCCAGATGGAACAGTTTCAGGGTATTGGTGCGTCCAATCTTCACTTGATCATTCAACGCGATATCCACGGAACTGAACCACTCCTCGGTTTCGACCATGCTTTCGAATGGATAATCGGTGGAGTAGAGGATGCGGTCCGAGCCCATCTCCAGAATGGTGTTGATAAGCGCCTGGGTGCGGTAGTTGCCGGCCGTAGTGACCCAGAAGTTCTGGTAGAAATACTGCGAGATCTTTTTCTTCGCGGGAATGCCGCGTGGATTGATGGTAATGCGGTGCTCGGCGCGCCAGATTGAGAACGGCAGGCTCTCGCCAAGGTGGCCAAGGATGATCTTCAGATTCGGATGTTCGTCAAACAAGCCGCTGCACATCAAACGCAGGGCATGAAGAGCCGTTTCCGCGCCGAAGGCCCAAGCGGCGCCCAGCAGCCAGGGATGCCCCTCGTACGACTTTTGCTGACTAGGGAGAATCTCGCGCGGATGCAAGTACACGGGGACATTCAGCTTCTCAACTTCAGCCCAGAATGGACGATAGCGCGGTGCGTCTAAATAGACGGACGTATCCTCCTCGCCAATCTGCGAAAAGCCGTTGATCAGTGCGCCGACCAGACCAAGATCTTTCACGCAGCGGATAAGTTCCTTGCAGGCGGCTTCGGGATCCTGCATGGGCAAGGCAGCAAAGGACCTGAAGCGGTCGGGATGATGTGAAATGCTCTCCGCCACGTTGTCATTGGCAATCCGCGCCACTTCGACGGCCCTCTTTGTATCGCGGATCGCCTGGATCGCCGGGGAGTTCAGCGACAGGATGCTGAGTTCGATTCCTGTCTTGTCCATGCTCTCGATGCGCTGATTCTGGATATCGAGGAGGTTCTGCTTTATCGCGCCCCAAGTGTCTTTTTCTCCGTACTTCTCCGAGTCACCGACCGTCTCAGGGATGGCAAAATGTTCTTCGAGTGCAAGCTTCCATGGATTTATGAAGTCAGGTTTATCGAATTTCATCCTTCTCCTTCTAACTTGCAAGAACCGGGACATTCAGAAGAAAGGTACCCAGGTTCAAGCTGCCGTCCAGTTGGGGCACCGGCAACTCTCTATTGCCGAAGCCATTGAGTTGAACATCAATGCTGTAACCGGTACTGCCTGGCTCAAGCCCGTCAAACCTGAAATCTCCGAAGGCGTCCGTGATTGTCTGCGCGATCCTCTGCCCGCCCTGAAGCAGGACTATTGTCGCGCCGATTGCGCAATCGACCGTGCCATTATTTTCGATGGCGATGCTGCCGGCAATAAAGCATTTGTCGAAGCGGTTCAGATTCGCGTAGTAAACCTGTGGACGGGTCTTGTACTCCGGATGCAAGCACTCCAACTTCTCTGAGCGCCACGATGCGTGCCATCTCGGAGTCTTCGACGCACTTCACCTGCAATGCGCCCGTGGGGCACGCTTGAACGCAGCGCGTCTGCTTCCAACCCTTATCCAGCAGGTGCGCACAGAATGTGCATTTTTGCGGCACCTGGCGTTCCTCGTTCCACCAGATCAGGCCATAGGGACACGCCTTTAGGAGCTGGCGCTGTCCTTTTGCGTTCACCGGATCGATGAGAACAATACCGTCGTCCCGTCTTGTGACGGTACCGTCCAATGCACTCATACACGGCGCGTCGGCGCATTGCATGCAGGTCGTCGGACGATAGGCGACATCGACAAGCGGATACTGCCCGCGCTCCTTGCGCTCGACGTTCATCCAACGCTGGCCGTGGAGCGGCTGGGGAAACGAATATCCAGGCCACTCGTTGTCTACATGTTCGTCTTTGCAGGCGAGCGAGCAGTTATTGCAGTCTTCGCACTTGGATACATCAATGATCATGTGCCATTTTTTCACTGCGCTACCTCCCTCAGCCGTTCCACAGTCTCGACCTCAACAAGACAGGAGCATGCGGCCATGCTATGTGACTTTTTGATCATCATCCGGCTCGGGCGTGAGGATGTTGATGCATCCACCGCGGTCGGGTGACTTACCGGGCTCGCCGATAGGGTCGTAAACCGCCGATGACTCGTAGGAGTGCACCATTCCAGGCGGTACGCGCTCGGTCAGTTGCGCGGCGCAGATCACGGCACCGCGGTCATTGAAGACCTTCACAAGCTGCTTCTCGCGAATGCCGCGCTGCAGTTGCGTCACGTCGGTTGATTCGCACGATCCAGTAGTAGTAGCCGTCAACCAGCACTCGATGGTCTTTGACGTCGTTGATCGTGCTGTCTTTGCCGTCGCTCTGGGTGTGGAACGTGAAGCGGGGATGCGGCGAGACTAAATGCAGCGGATATTTCGCGTAAAGTCCGTGGCGTGAGGTCCTTCCCAGGCGGGAACGTACTTCAGAATCGGCGCGCGCTCCGGGTCATCCGGATCAAACCGCTTCAGACTGGACGATTCGAACTCCAGCTTGCCGGATTGAGTCTGCAGTCCTTTGCGGAAGCCGCCGGAATAGTCGGCCGGCAAGGGCGTCAGTTCCGGAGTATCTTTCTGCCGCCCCTCGGCAAACCACCGGTACGACACCGGATCGCGCAACGCCTCCGACGGCGACGGCACAACGAAGTAGCCTTTCTTCAGGAACTTCTTCCACGAGATGTGCGTCCAGCAGGTCGGTGGCTTCAAAGTAGCGCTTGCACCAATCGAGTTCCGTTGAGCCTTCCGAGAAACCTGCTCCCACACCGAGACGCTTGGCGATATCGAGGAAGATCTGAAAATCCGACTTCGACTCGCCCAGCGGCTCAATGCACTTATGCTGAAGCACGGCGACGCGGTGGTTGCACTGTGTAAACGCGTGATGGATGTAGCCGCCGCAATTCGCGAACTCGCTGATGTCCCAGCGCTCGAAGTTTGTGCAGGCCGGCAAGATTACGTCGGCGAACTTCGCTTCGCCCTCGAACCAGATCGACTGGTTGATTACGCATTCCAATTTGTCCGTCCGGTACATGTTGACGTAACGGCTGGTATCCGTCATGGTACCGAAGTGCGAGCCACCGTATTTGTAATACAGCTTCACCGGTGAGTGACCGGGCGACGGATACTTGAATTTGAAGAACTGTCCTTCAATGGTGCGTCGGATCGGTCGGATAGCCCTCGCACTTGCCCTCCATGATGGCTTCCGGAATCTTCAGCCGTGGTATCGACTGCTGCACGGTGTTCATGGTCGGCAGTTGCGGCATCTTCTGGAAAAGGTTCATGGCCATGGCTGTGCCTTGGAGATCTCCGGAAAATCCGCCTTCTGAGTAGCCGGGGAAGAAGAAGCGCGTATCGACCGGCGCGCCTTGCTGCAGGCATCCAATATTCACGCCCGGCTTGCCGAGCCCTTGCATTCCCATCAGGCAGACCATGCCGCGCGCCCAGTCCGTACCTGTCGCAGTTCTGCCGGCCGCTCCGAAGCCGTTGACCCCTCCGGCAGCCAGGTAGGTCTTCTTGCTTCCCCACTCGCGCGCCAGGGCTCGAACGTCCTTTGCCTGAATGCCTGTCTCGTTTTCCTGCCATTCAGGTGTTTTCGCTATGCCGTCTTCTTCGCCGAGAATGTAGTCGCGCCACTTTTCAAAGCCCTGGGTTCGCTTGGCGACATACTCCTTGTCGTACAGCCCTTCCGTGATCCACACATAGGCGATCGCCAGCACCATTGCGCTGTCGCTTCCTGGGCGCGGCGCAAGCCACTTGCCTCCAAGCCACGCGGCAGTGTGGTTGTAGTACGGATCGATATGCACCAGCTTTATGCCTAGGTCCTTCAGCCACTGCCGCAC